>JAEBFB010000026.1:0-113025 GCA_049998335.1 Streptomyces sp. cmx-10-19 | reverse complement strand
TGGAGGCTTTCCGTGAGGTGGCGGAGCGGGTCGTCTACGCGTCCCCGTCGGTTCCGGTCGTGTCGAACGTGACGGGAGGGCTTGCTGCCGGGGGCGAGGTGGCGTCGGCCGAGTACTGGGTCCGCCATGTGCGTGAGGCCGTCCGCTTCGCGGACGGGGTCGACACGCTCACCGCCGAGGGGGTGACACGCTTCCTGGAGATCGGCCCCGACGGCACCCTCACCGCCCTCACCCGGATCTGCACCCCGGACAGTGACGCCCTGGCCGTGCCGGTGCTCCGCAAGGACGGTGTCGAGCATGTGGCCGTGCTCCGGGCGCTGGCGCAGTTCCATGTGGACGGAGGGGAGATGAGCTGGGCTCCCGCACTGGGTGGCGGTGTGGACGTCGAGCCGGTGGACCTGCCCACGTATGCTTTCCAGCGCACGCGCTTCTGGCCCGCGGTCACCGGCGGCAGCACGGTGGCGGCCGGATCGGGCTCCGGGAACGACGCGTCGTTCTGGTCGATGGTCGAGGACGGGGCTCAGGATCTGGCGGACACCCTGGGGGTGCCGCACGACGCTCTGAAGGCCGTGCTGCCCGCGTTGACCGAGCTGCGCCGCGGGCATGTGGAACGCGCCGAGGTCGACGGCTGGCGCTACCGCGTCGTATGGGAGGCGGTGACGTTGTCGTCCCCCATGCCCCTGGGCGGACGCTGGTTGCTGCTTCAGGCGCCCGGAGCCGTGCCTCTGGCGGGCCTGGAGCGGTTCGTCCCCGGCCTGGAGCGGGTGACCTGCGACGCCTTGGACAGGGAGGGGCTCCTCCGGACCCTGGAACCGTCCTTCGCGGGCAGTGAGCCGGCCGGCGTGCTCTCCTGCCTGTCGCTGCCCCGTACCGGCGCGTCCGAGCCGGATCAGCACGGCGTGGTGACCGTGATGACGCTCGTCCAGGCCTTGGGCGATATCAAGGTGCCGGCGCCGTTGTGGGTCGTCACTCAGGCCGGATTCGGGCCCGGACGGGCGCCCGCCAACCCGGCGCAGGCCGCCGTATGGGGGCTGGGACGGGTGGCGGCGCTGGAGCACACGGAACGCTGGGGCGGTCTCATCGACCTGACCCCGCAACCGGGCGACGACGAACTCGCTTCACTCGCCGCAGTGCTGTCCAGCAAAAGTGAGGACCAGGTGACGGTGCGGGGTACGGCGGTCCGTGCCCGCCGTCTGCGTCCGGCTCCGCCGTCTGTTCCGGGACCGGCCTCGTCCGGCGACGAGGACAGTCGCCGTACTCCGCGCAGCCTCCTCGTCACCGGCGGGACCGGCGCGCTCGGCGTGCGGGTCGCCGAGTGGTTCGCCGAGCGCGGGACCAAGGAATTCGTACTGGTGAGCCGCGGTGGTCCGGACGCCCACGGGGCGGCCGACACGGTTGCCCGGCTGGAGGCGGCGGGTGCGGAACGCGTCGAGGTCGTTGCGTGCGATGTCGCCGACCGTGCCCAGGTGGCCGCGCTCCTCGCAGCGCACCGTGTCGACGGCATCGCCCACCTGGCCGGTGTCCTCGACGTCGGTCTGATCGACGCGATGACGCCCGCCCAGGCGGAGAGGGCCTTGGCAGCGAAGGCGCGGGGCACGGTGTACCTGGACGAGTTGACACGCGACTGGGATCTCGGCGCGTTCGTCGTGTTCTCGTCGATCGCCGGAGTGTGGGGGAGCGGCGGTCAGGCGGCGTACGCGGCGGCGAACGCGTGGGCCGATGCGGTGGTGGAGCGGCGTCGTGCACGCGGGGCGGTGGGCGTTTCGGTGGCCTGGGGACCCTGGTCGGGCGGCGGGATGGTCTCGGACGCGGGTGCGACGGAGCTGGAACGCCGCGGCTTGCGGGCGATGGATCCGGGGCGTGCCCTGGTGGGGTTGGAATGGGCGCTGACCGGGAGCGGCGGTCCGGTGGTGGTGGCCGACGTGGAGTGGCAGCGCTTCGTTCCGGCGTTCACCAGCCGCCGCCCCAGCCCGCTGCTGACAGGCCTGCCCCAGGCCGACGCGGTGGCGAGGGCGCGGGAGGCGGCACCCGCACCCGGGGGAGCGCTGCCCGCGCTCGTCGACCACATCGCCGCGCTGTCGCCGCAGGGGCGCGCCGACGCCCTCCTGGCCCATGTGAGGCGCGTCGCCGCCCAAGCCCTCGGGCACGCCGACATCACCGTCGTCGGCGCCGACCGGGCCTTCCGGGACATGGGCTTCGACTCGCTCACCGCGGTCGAGTTGCGCAACGCACTGATCAAGGACACCGGTCTGTCGCTGCCGACGACCCTGGTCTTCGACCATCCCTCGCCGGCCGCGCTTGCACTGCACCTCGACGCCGAACTCTTCGGCGGTGGCCAGACCTTGGCGACCATGCTGGCCGACCTGGAGGCCGGGTTCGCCCGCTTCATGCAGGCTGGTCCCGACAGAGACGTCCGTACGCTGCTCGGTGCCCGGCTCAGGACGCTCCTGGGCGAGGTGGAGGCGGCGGACGCCGATGACGAGGCGGACGGCCCGTCTCTCGGTGACCGGCTGGACGGTGCCAGCGACGAGGAGCTGTTCGACCTCATCAGCCGTGAACTGGAGCAGTAGGGATCAGGCCGGTCCACGCAGGGCGGTGCCCCAGCGGGAACCGTCCACCGGGGCCGGCGGGCCTTGCGTACACGAATCGGCGGCCGCACCGATGCCGGTGCGGCCGCCGTGGTCCTGCGGGGGGTTTCGCGGCGTCGCCGCGGGGAGGAGGGGACGCTACTTGATGAACTCCGGCAGCACTCGCGGCGGCCACTGGCCGACCGACAGCATGCCCATCGAATGAGCACGCGCCACCAGAGCGGCGCGGTTGGGCGCCTTGAGATTGCGCAGCATGAGACCGACGTGATATTCGACACCCTGTCGGCTCAGGTAGAGCCGGGTCGCGAGCTGAACCGTGGAGGCGCCGCTGGCCACCCCTTCGAGGACCTGCGCGTCGAGCTTGCTGAGCAGCCGCTCCTTGGGGTTGAAGACGGGCTCGTCGGGGTTCGCGCCGTTCACGGCGTCGTCCGGCCGCACCTGCACGACGATCCCCGCCAGCAGTCCGGTGGTGTCCTGTACCGCGATGCCCGTCAACTCCCCTGAGAAGGCTCGGCCTTCGTTACCCAGACCGACGATGCGTGAGGCAAAGCGATTGCAGCGTCCTTCCGAGAGCCGGTTGAAGTGGCGGTTGAGCACCGAAGGGGAGCTGGGGTGGAGAAGCTCGTAGAGATTTCGTCCGCAGACGTCGACCGAGGTGCGGCCGAACTGGACGGAGAAGTCGGGCTCCGCTGCCACGATGTGCATATCTGCGTCGATGTGCGCTGTGTACAGGCGGCGATTGGCCTGGAGGTGTGGCCGGGCATCGTGCTGTGTCCGCTGAGGAGCTGAGGAAGTGTGCGGGGCCGCCCCCCTGTCTCTGCTGTGCCGGGAGCCCGATATTCGCGTGGTCACTGCGAAGCACCGTCTTTCTGCATTCATCCGTGGGGGAGATCACTGCCTGTAGGCAGGTTTGATCAGAGGCGGTGCTGCCGGGGTCTGGAGCATTGGTCGATGGACCATCAAGAGCACCTCCGATCAACTGGGTTGAGACTAGGAATCCCTGTGCGGACAGGTCAAGCAAACTTTTGTGTGGCTTCAAAACACTGTGGTTCGGTGGTTCGGTGGCGCGGCGAAGGAGGAGTGGGGGCGGCGTGTCGGGTGACGGATAACCCGGTCGGACGGCTGTTGGTCACCCAGAGTGAGGTGTTTGTCTCGTCTTCATGCCGGGTTCGAGTCACTCGTATGCCATACCGCAGTGACATCCGGAACGAGACGCATGCAATGCTCGCCCGTTTCCCGGTCGACGTTGCCCGAATGGTGACCGGTTCAGGATCGCGGCTCCCGGTCGAGCCTTTTGAGTGCTGTGCGAAGCTCGGAGCGGCCGGAAATCCCGAGTTTGCGATAAGAGTTGGTGAGGTGTTTCTCCACCATGCGTGACGAGGTGCCCAGGTAACCGGATATCTCCGAGTTGCTGAAGCCGCCCACGGCGAGGCGGGCGACTTTGGCTTCCGAAGGTGTGAGCCGATTGCCGGGCGCTTCCGGTTCGCCTGTTTTCTCCCCCAGTTCGCCGCGTATTTCCTCGGCCAGCCTAGGGAGATCATGGTCCAGGGCCAGCTCCAGGGCCCGTTTGAGGGCCGAGACCCTCCGGTTGCGTTGGGTTTCCTGATGGGTGGCCAGTGCGTACAGTGCCCGGCACAGGTCGTAACCGTTGTTGCCCTTCTCCAGCAGCTCGACGGCCTCGTCGAGCGCCTCGATGCCCTGTCGTCCGGTGGTGACCCTGCCCAGGACGATCAGGGAGCGGCCCAGTCTGCTGTCGGACCCCCAGACGCGGTACCGGTCGACTTCCAGCCGTGCCGCGGTCATGGCCTCCTTGTGCTCGCCGAGGCGGCGGTGCATGAGCGCGACGCACGAGGACCAGGGCAGGACGACAGGGTTGAGCCAGCCGATCTGCTCGATGCACCGACCGGCCGTACGGTAGTGGTCGAGCGCGGTCCTGGGCTCGTCGCGCCGGGCTGCGAGTGATCCGCGCGCGAGGTACAGAATCGCCGCCAGATGCTGGTTCTCGGCGTGCAGCCGGTGCTGGGTGAGTATCTGCACTGCCAGCTCTGGCTGACCGGTGTTCATCGACACGATCGCGAGGACGGCCGCGCACACGGTGGGCAGTCCGCTGGTCTCCGGTCCCGCGAGGGTGTCGGCCTGAATGATCTTGTCCCGGGCGATGGCCCGATGGCCGTCCGCGAGCGCGATCAGAGCCTGTTCGCAGCGGATGACGGCCTGTTCCACGTCGCTGCCGCGGCGCTGGGCGAGCCGGTCGGCCTCGTGGAGCCAGTGGGCCGCGCCTTCGACCTGTCCGGCGCCGGCCAGGATGTTCACGGCCAGGGGCACGGTGGTGTGGACATGCTCGGGGGTGGGAGGCTCTCGTTCCAGGAGGCGGGTGGCCAGCGTCGTCAGCTGCTGTGCGGGGACCGCGTTGGCCACGAACGCGATGTGCATCAGGGAGGTGACGAGTTCTCTTTCGCCCGTGGTGGCCAGCCGGGGTGTCGGGCCGAGGTCGCGGAAGCGGCGCAGCGCCCGCTGAATGTGCCGGGGATCCTGTGCGGACAGGATGTGCTCGCGTGCCTCCAGGCGCAGGGCCAGTTCGTGCCCCCTGCGGTCCTCGGTGCCCGAGTGCCGCAGTTCGTCGGCGACGGCGGCCCGGATGATGTCGATACGGAAAGTCGGCGGGTCCATCTGGAGCGGCCCGAGGCGCACGATCGCGTCGGCCCGCTCCCGCACCGACTCGAGCAGCGGCATGGCTTCCACCACGTGTCGCAACGAAGCGGCGGTGGCGAAGCTGCGTTCGGCGGTCGCGAGGTCGATGAGCAGCCGGGCCCTGTCATGCCCGGAAAGCGCGGAATCGAGCAGGGCGCGTCGCAGATAGCGTGCGGCGTCCCGGGGCGAACCGCGGCGCACAGCGCTGTCCGCGGCGGTCCGCAGGATCTGCACCGCTGCCGGGCCGCGCAGGGAGATCGCACCCATCAGCTGCTCCGCGGCGAGTTCGGCCGGGTGCCCGGTTCGGTGCAGCAGTTCGGCCGCGACCCCGCGCATGGCGGTGCGCTCCTCGGCGGGCATGTTCTCTTCCAGCAGGTCCCGCAGGACCGTGCCCGAAGTGAGCCTGCATGCGCCCGGGTCGGCGAGGCCGACCCGGCGCAGCACGCCGATCGCCTCGGTGAGCCCCGTGTTGTCGACCTCGGCGAGGCGGGCGACGGACTGCGCGTCCGCGGCCGAGCCGAGGACGGTCAGCGCGTAGGCCGTGCGGCGCACATGGTCGGGCTGCGACCGCAGGAAGGCGTCGAGACGCTGGCGTACACGCTCGGGGCGCAGCGTCGCGGCGACCGCGGCGTCCGCCGCCGTGGGGCGCAGTCTCAGGTAGTGCGCCTCGTCCAGGACCGTCCGCAGCAGCAGGGGGTTGCCGCCGGAACGCGCCGCCACGGTGTCCACGAACACCGCCTCCGTCGTGTCCCCGAAGGCCTTCTCTACGAGCAGGCGCACGCTGTTGTGACCGAGCGTGGAGAGTTCCAGAATCTGGTCGTGCGTCTCGCCGATGGGCTCGGGGCTTTCGGCCGCGGATGGTTCGGCCGTGCACTCCAGCGTGGCGAGGAGGTCGCGCACGTCGCCGGAGAGCACGGAGAACACGAAGAGTATCCGGCTCTGCGCGCGTCGCGCCAGCGGCAGTGCGAGCGCCTGCAACGACTCGATGTCCGCCCACTGGAGGTCGTCCACCATGAGGACGACGGGCCGGTCCTCCGCTATGGAGCCGAGGAGGGCGGTCAGCCATCGGGCGGCCTGCTGCCTGGTGAGCGCCGACCAGGAAGGGCACCCCGTGACCGGGTCCTCGGGCGGGATCGCGGGCGATGTGCCCTCGGGCAGCGAGTCGGCCGCCTGTCGTAGCAGGTCCACGATCTCCTCGGGCGGGGCGACCCCGCGCAGCGAGTCCACCAACTGCCGTACCACTCCGAAGCGGAACTTCTCCTCGGCCGCCGACGCCTGGGCCCTGAGCAGCAGTACGTCCTGCTCGGGAGCGAGTGTGGCCAGTGACTCCAGGAACGCCGACCGGCCCACACCCATGGGACCCCGGACGACCAGGAGCGAGCCCCGTCCGCTTGCGGCGCGGCGCAGTGCGGCTGTGGCCTGCGCCAGGGCCGACTCGCGTTCTAACAACACGGTGCTGGTACTCCCTCATGTGCGTCGGTACCGGGCGGACCTCGGGCCGCGCGGACTCGGCGTACTCTGCTCGGCCACGGACGCGCTACCGGTGCCCCGGGGCGGGGGAGCCGACCGGGTCTCCGGCGGGTCAGCTGCGGTGAGGGTGTCGGCGCACGGCCCGGGAACCGGGTACGGACAAGTCGAGGAGTAGCTCATGCCAGATGAACTCCCGCAGGCGCACGCAGTGTTGGTTGAAATCTTGAGCGTCAGGAGATCACGGTGAGGGGTGCGCCAGCAAGGGGAGAAGAAGCGATTCCTCACGTCGTGGCGCGCGCCACCTTGCACGAAGCGCGGGCGCGCTCAAGGCAGTACCACCGCTCGGCCCGGACGGGGCGGGTAAGGGCCGAGCGGCACAAGGGCTGCCGGGACGAGGGCAGGTACCGGAAGGGGGTGAACTGCACGCGATGTCCGGTAACGCCCACCTGCAGCGGTCAGCGGTCAGCGGTCGGCCGGCTCCTGAACGGCAGTCGATCACTTTCCCTGCGTGCCGTCACCGGTGTCCGCCGGCTTCAGGGCGTTTTGCAGCTCACGCCGCCCGGACAGACCCAGCTTGCGATACACCGAGGTCAGGTGGACCTCCACGGTCCGCTGCGTGACGAACAGTGTCTCGGCGATCCACGCGTTGGACCTGCCGTCCGCTGCGAGACGAGCTACCTGGGACTCGCTGTGTGTGAGTGCTGCCAAGCCCCGGGAGACCGGGCGGCGAGGCCGTGCGCCGGTGGCGAGCAGGGCCCGGTGGGCGACCGTGTGCAGGGACTGGGCGCCGATGGTGTACGCCTCCTCCCAGCCCTGACGCAGTACCTCGCGGGCGGCCTTCTTGTGTCCGAGCCGCTGGAGCACCTGCCCGCGCGCGACCCGGACCCGGGCACGCAACAGCGCAGCTCCGGTGCCCGCGAGCACCTGCTCCGCCTCCTCCAGGAGCGGAGACCGCTCGTCACCGTCGACCGCCTGCGCCCACAGACCGAGCGCCGAGCCCAGCGCGCACGGCAGGTCCGCGGCCCGCGCCTGGCCGACGGCCTCCTCGGCCAGTGCGATGGCCGGATGACGGTTACCGAGGGCGAGATGGGCGTGCCCGGCCCAGTACCACCAGGATGAGAGGGCCGGACTGATGCGCTGCCACTGGGCCTCCCGGCGGCCGCACTCCTCGAGCTGTGCCAGGGCCCGCCGGGGATCGTTCACAGCAAGGTGCAGTCGTCCGCGGGCGCACAGCACCTCGTTCCACTGCCACGCGTCGTCCTGGATCGGGTCGGGTATCTCCTTCTCCAGGAGAGTGGCCCCCTCCAGATCACCCTGGTCGAGCAGGGTGTGCAGACGCACCGCCAGCGGCAGCGCCTGATGCGGAGCGGCACGCGAGACGGTCACTTCCTCCAGGGCCGTCGCGGTGGCCCGCAGTGCCTCGTCGAGTGCCCCGAGGCGCTGGTGCGCGTCCGCGCTGAGCGCGAGCAGACTCGGATAGGCCTGGTCGAGCAGCGGGTCGGTGCCGTTCAGCAACTGTCGGTAGACCCGCTCCGCCTCGTGGGGCAGGTCGGCGTACAGGAACACCGAGGCCGCGGACCCGAGGAAGGCCGCGGCGTCGGTGGTCGGCGAGCCCCGGCTGATGACGAGGCGGGCGGCGGCGACCGATTCGGCGACGCGGTCCAGGCGCGACACGCACACGGCCGCGCGGACCGCGAGCAGGGCTCGCTCCTGGGGAGTGTCACCGGGCAGCGAGAGGTCGAACGTCACGGTCTTGAGGATCTCGCCGTAGCCGACCCGGTTGACCGTGGCCGCTGTCAGCAGTTGTGCCTCGATCAGCTGTCGGTCGGCGATCCCGGACGCCGGTGCCTCCGCGTCCGGACGGTGACGGCCGAGCAGCGCCACCGCGCGGGCCGCCTGCCCCAGACGGGTCAGGGCCTCGGCGAGAGCACCCAGTGCAGTCAGCCGCAGCTCCGGCGGCAACGCCCGCTCCAGTCCCGCCGTCAGATGGCGGACGCTTGCCTGCGAGTCGATTCGTACCTCGGCCACGCCGAGTTCGATGAGCAGGCTCGGCTCGCAGGCGTCCTCGGTGCCTTCGGGCACGCAGAGCCGCAGCAGTTCCACCGCCCGGCCCGGCGAGCCGCGCAGCACCGCCTCACGGGCCGCTTCCCGCAGCACCGCGCGGGCCCACGGTTGCTGAACGGCGTCCGAGGCGCGGCACAGGTGCTCGGCCACGTCCGCGGGGCGCGCCCCGATGTCGTGCAGCAGCCGTGCGGCCCGGCGGTGGGTGGAGGCGAGTTCGTCCTCCGACATGTCACCGAGGACGACGTTGCGCAGCAGAGCGTGGGAGAAGGACCACCTTCCGTCGTCGTTCGCGGTGACGAGCCCGATGGAGGTCAGCATCTCCACCGACCGGGCGAAGGTGGTGCCGTCCAGGTGCGCCAGCCGCGTGTACGTCTCCGAGACCGCGCCGTCGCCGAGCACGGCCAGCGCTCGGGCCGCCTGGACGGTGGCGTGCGACTGCCGGTGCAGCAGCCGCGTCGCCCGCAGCCGGAAGGCGGGAATGTCGTGCTCGCTCATGGTCGCGACCTGGGCCGCCGTGAGCGGGAGTTCCTCGTCGCGGAGCGCGACGAGCAGCCGGGTCGCCATCAGCGGGTTGCCGTTGGTGGCGGCGAGGCAGGACTGCTGGAAGTCGGCGTCGGTCTCCGTCCCGATGAGCCGGCGGGTCAGCAGGCCGAGGCCGGCGCCGGTGAGCGGACGGGGCCGCAGGATGTGGCACAGGGGCAGGGCCGCCACCTCGTTCAGGGGTGGCACTTGGGTGCCGCTGCGCCTGGCGAGTGCCAGAAGTACGGGCAGCCCGGCCAGCCGGCGCGCGGTGTGGGCGAGGAACCGCAGTGACGCGGAGTCGGCGTCCTCGGCGTCGTCGACGGCGATCAGCAGCGGGCCGTTCGCCGCGGCCGACCGGACGACTTCGTGCAGCTCGGCCAGCACACCGAAGGAGACGGCCGAGGCGTCGGCGTCGTAGCAGGGCAGGCCGTGCGGGCGGGGCCCGGAGGTGCCGTCCGCACTCGGCCAGGCGGCCAGCGACAGCCGGGCCGAGCCGTCCGCACCCAGACCGGTCAGCAGGGCATGTGCGGTGCTCAGCGGGAGCCGGTGTCCCGCCTGTCCGGCGCGGGTGTGGGCGATGCGCAGACCCAGTGTCCCGGCCTGGGCGAGCAACGCATGCAGCAGGGTCGTCTTGCCGATGCCGTCGGGGCCTTCGAGCAGCACCAGAGAGGGTTCGCCGGCTGCGGTGCGCCGGGTCAGCCTGCCGAGGAGGGCGAGCTCCTGTTCGCGCTCCACCGGCTCCGGGGCAGGTTCGTCGGGCTGCCGATCCCCGGGACTGCTCCCGTGCGCAGCAGCGGTCATCACCCTGTCCTCCCTCCCGGAACGCCCACGGCGGCCCGGGACATGTGCGGGCGGCCCGAGGGGAGGGCGCGTGAAGACTGCCGACCGGACCCCGCACCTCCCCCGGCCTTCGCAATCCTGGCCCATGCCGAGCTGGGGGAAGTCCTGGATCACTCTTTTCCCCCAGTGGGGCCTTCATCCGCGCCTGTCCTCGTTCGAGCCGGTTCTGCCGGGGCCGCCGCGTCCGAGGCCGGGTCCGGTTCCGCCTGGTTCCGGCTACTGCCCGGCGTTTGGGCCGCTGCGCAGGTGCAGGGGCAGGTGCTCGCGCCAGGCGGAGTGTCCGCGAGGGCGGGCACAGGCATACGTCCCTGCTCCCGTCCTCCTCGGGTGTCGGCCCGATGTACGCGGTCGGTATCGGAAGATCGGGAAACTCGTACCAGAAGGGCCGGGCGGTCGGCGCGTCGTTCGCCGGAATCCAGGCGCCGGGTTCCGTGAGGGTGCGCTGCGACAGACGGTGTTCTTCCTCGCCACGGCAGCCTCAGCTCCAGGCCACGAGCAGCCGGTCCACGCCGTAGTGCACTGCGCGGTCACGCAGCGGCACCTCCTCGGCCGAAGTCGCCAGCCGCAGCGTCGGGAACGCCTCGAACAGGCTGCGCAGCCCGATTCGCATGCTCGAGCGGGCCAGGTGCTGGCCCAGACACTGGTGCGCGCCGAAGCCCAGCGCGAGGTGCTTGCGCGGGACACGGGTCACGTCGAGCCGGTCCGGGTCGTCGAAGACCTCGGGGTCGCGGTTGGCGGCGGGCAGAGACAGCACGACCGTCTGACCGGCCTTGATGATCGTTCCGCCGATCTCGACGTCCTCGATCGCACACCGGCTCGACCCCATCTGGGAGATCGTCAGGTACCGCAGCAGCTCGTCCACCGCTCCGGCCTCGTACAACTCCGGCCGTGCGCGCAGCAGGGCCAGCTGGTCAGGGTGCTCCAGCAGCGCGAAGGTGCTCAGGGCCAGCATGTTGGGCGTGGTGTCGAGCGAACCGCCCAGGGTGAGGACGGCAAGGTTGACCAGCTCGTCCTCGGTCAGCTCGCCGGTCGACGACAGCCGTCCGAAGAAGTCCTCGCCCTGCTGTGCCGACCGCTCCCTGACCATCGGACGGATGAGGGCGTCCATCGACTCCACGTGGTGGATGAACTCCTCCAGCGTGTACGTGAGCGTCATCAGCGCCGAGAAGTGCTCCTGGATGCCGTCCATCAGCTCCGGGGAGACGTCCATCAGCGAGCACACCGAGCGCAGGCTGACCTTTTCCGCGAAGTCGGTCACCAGGTCGGCGGGGGAGCCTACGGCCGCCATCTCCCGCAGCGCCTCGTCGACGATCCGCGTCAGGTGCGGTTCGTACTGCTGGATGCGGCGCAGTGTGAAGTGGCCCGCGAGAAGCCGCCGGTACTTGGTGTGCTCGGGAGCGTCCATCTTCGCGAACGACCCGGGCGGCGAGGGCTGCGGCGCGTACTCGGTCATCGGGAACGGCGGCGCGACCACGTGCGCCAGCAGTTCGTTGCGGTGGCTGAAGCGGTCGTCGGCGAGGATCTGCCGGACCAGGTCGTGCCGGGTCACGAGCCAGCCGGAGGTGTCCTTGGGCGCCACCTGGAAGGTGATGGGACTGACCGGCTGCTCGGCGCGCAGCCGGGCGTACGCGGCAGGCGGGTCGAACGGGCACGTGCCGCGTTCCGAGGGAATCACGGGCGGGTCGGGCCTGGTCTTCATGGACTCACTCCGTCGGCGAAGAGGGGAGAGGCGGTCGGGTGGAGGAGGCGGCAGGACGGGACGGCCTCAGGCACGGCGCACGCGCAGCGGCAGGTGCCGTGCGCCGAAGACGTTGGTGCCGTGCCAGCTGAGCCGCACCGTGGGGTCGACGCCGATGCGGTCGTAGCGGTCGAGCAGGGCCTCCAGCGCGATCCGGCCCTCAAGACGGGCCAGCGGAGCCCCGATGCAGTAGTGGATGCCGTGACCGAACGCGGCCTGCCGGGAGTTGGAGCGGCCCGGACGGAACTCGTCGGCGCTCTCGAAGACCTCGCCGTCGCGGTTGGCCGACAGCAGCCACAGGTGGAGCAGGGTGTCGGGGGCGATCTCCACTCCGGCGACGGCCGTCGCGGTCGTGGTGACCCGCTCGATCCGGGTGAAGGGCGGGCGCAGCCGCAGCGTCTCCTCGACCACCGCCGGTATCAGCGAGTGGTCCGCGCGCACCTTCGCCAGCAGTTCGGGGTCGCGGTCCAGGCACAGCAGCGCGTTGCCCACGAGCACCGAGGTGGTGATGTGTCCGGCGAGCAGCAGCAGGGTCGCGAAGCTCGCGATGTCCTCGTCCTCCAGCCGCTCGCCGTCGAGTTCGGCGCCGACCAGGGTGCTCAGCAGGTCGCCGAGCGGCTCCTCGCGCCGGGCCTCGATGAAGCCCTGGAGATAGGCGGAGATGGTGACCGCCGTCTCCTCCATGCGGCGCACGCTCTCCGGGTCCTCCGGGTCGGTGGACAGCAACTGGTCCGCCCAGCCCTGGAAGCGGTCACGGTCCTCGGTCGGAACGCCCAGCATGCGGGCGATGACCGTCACCGGCAGCGGATTGGCCAGCGTGTCCACCAGGTCGAAGGCGTCCTCGGCGGCCGCGTCCAAGAGCTGCCCGGTCAGTTCGGTGATCCACGGTTCGAGACTGGCGATCAACCCCGGAGTGAACGCCTTGCTCACCAGGCGGCGCATCTTGCCGTGCAGCGGCGGGTCGAGGAGCAGCAGCGTGCCGCGCGGGGCCTGCTTCTCGCCGCCGGAGAGCCTGCCCACCGTATCGGACGAGAACGTCACGGGATCGGCGAGGACCCGCTGCACGTCCGCGTGACGGAAGACGTGCACGTTGCCGCTGCCGTCGCGCCACACCGGCCGTTCCTCACGCATCCGGGCCGCCCAGGCCAGCAGAGTGCCGCCGCCGTCCGGTTCCACGGACGGCGGGCCTTCGAGGGAGGAGTCCGCCTCGGGTGCCGGGTCGAGCACGTCCGAGGTGCTTTGCTGCGCCACCCAGGTTCCCCTTTCACAAGTGTCGTACTACGGATTCGGCCACGGCGTTCCTCGCTCGCCGGCCCAGGCCCCTGCTGAGGGACGTCGCGACGCCCCGGCGTTCCCTCGGAAGGGCGCCGATCGTGATCGCCCGGCCACTCCAGCACGGCGGCCTCGTGACGGGCCAGCGCGGGCCGCGCAGTCTAGGGATTCACCGAGTCCTGGCCGTCATGACCTCGCGCGGGGGCCCTCCGCTCCGGCGCCAGGGCCGAATATCTGGAGGAAACCCCAGTCAGCGGCCCTCGCGCGGCCGGACCCTGCTGCCGGCACCGCAAGATGGGCTCGCTCCGGCATCCCGTCGAAGCGGCGAGCGCGCAGGAGGCCCGCATGGACATCGCGATCGACCACGACAAGTGCATCGGCGCCGGGCAGTGCGCGCTGATCGCCCCCGAGGTCTTCGACCAGGGCGACGACGGAATGGTGCTGCTGCTGGTCGACCGACCCGACGGCGCACAGACCCCCGCCGTCCGGGAGGCCGCCGAGTCCTGCCCGCTGAGTGCCATATCCGTGGCGGAGGAACCCGTGACGGACGGCGTGAGCGCCGCCACGGGGCGCCCCCGCGGATCCGACTAGGAGAGGAAACCATGCGCGTCCTGTTCGCCGGCCTGCCGGAAAAGTCGCACGTCTTCACGATGGTGCCGCTGGCCTGGGCCCTGACGGTTGCCGGGCACGAGGTGCTGATGGCCAACACGCCGTCCCTGAACGAAGCCGTCACCGGCGCCGGACTGGTGGCCGCGCCGGTCGGCGCCGATCACGACGTCCACCGGGACATGGCCGTGGCCCGGGACTCCCAGGACGCCGACGTCGCCAACTGGAGCCGCCTCGGCTACGGCGACGTCGACCACGCGAGCCTCGTGGAGCGCTACTCGATCAGCGTCCCGTACGGTTTCGCCCGCTACAACGACCCGGTCGTCGACGACCTCGTCGCCCTCGCCCGCGACTGGCGCCCCGACCTGGTCATCCGCGACCCCATCGCCTACGCCGGCGCCATCGCGGCCCGTGCCTGCGGTGCGGCCCACGCCCGCCTGCTGTGGTGCGCCGACGTGTACGGCCAGGCCCGCAGCACGTTCGTCGAACTAGCCCGGGACGTCCCCCAGGACCAGAGGGTGGACCCGCTGGCCGACTGGATCGACGAGCGTGGACGCGCCTACGGGGTGTCCTGCGACGAGGAGCTGCTCAGTGGTCAGTTCACCCTCGACACGCTGCCGAAGAGCCTGCGCCCGCCGAGCGACCTGCACCAGGTCTCCATGCGGTACGTGCCCTACAACGGCACGGCCGTGCAGTGGGACTGGCTGCGCGAACAGCCCAAGCGGCCCCGTGTCTGCGTCACTCTGGGCCGCACCAACACCGAGGCCTACGGCGGCGACTACGTCGACGTCGCCGACCTGCTGCGCGCCCTGTCCCGGCTCGACGCGGACATCGTCGCCGCCCTCATGCCCGAGCAGGCCGAGCGGCTCGACGACCTGCCGCCCAACGTCATGGCCGTGAGCGGCGTGGCGCTGAGCAGCCTGCTGCCCACCTGCTCCGTGGTGGTCCACCACGGGGGCTGGGGCACCTTCTCCACCGCCCTGGTCAACGCCGTACCGCAGCTCGCACTGTCCACCCTCGTAGCCGACCAGGAACTGCGCGGCCGCAACCTGGAGGACAGCGGCGCGGGACTCTTCCTGCACCACACCGACGCCGACCCCGAGCGGGTCACGGACCTCACCCGGCGGCTCCTGGAGGACCCCTCCTACGCCGCCGCCGCGGGCCGCCTGCGCGACGAGTCCGCGGCCCTGCCCACCCCGCACGCCGTCGTCGGGGAACTGGAACGTCTCACCGCGGCCCGCTGACCCCCGGGACCGACCGCCGTGCCCGCAACAGCACATCCATGAGGAAGGAGGACGGCGCCCGCTCGGCACGCCCGGTGACGCGCCGTACCCAGATGAGTATGACGCGCATCCTGGTGACCGGCGGGGCCGGCTTCATCGGCTCCCACTACGTCCGGACCCTGCTGGGCCCCTTCGGCCCGGACGACGTCACGGTCACCGTCCTCGACGCCCTCACCTATGCCGCCAACCCGGCCAACCTCGCCCCGGTGACGGACTCCGACCGCTGCCGGCTCGTCGTCGGCGACATCTGCGACAGTGCCCTCGTCCACCGGCTGATGGCCGGACACGACCAGGTCGTGCACTTCGCCGCCGAATCCCATGTGGACCGGTCCCTGGCCAGTGCCACCGAGTTCGTGCGCTCCAACGTCCTGGGCACCCAGACGCTGCTGGACGCCGCGCTGCACCAGGGCGTCGACCGGTTCGTGCACGTCTCCACCGACGAGGTGTACGGATCCATCCCCGAGGGCTCCTGCTCCGAGGACCGGCCCCTGAACCCGAACTCGCCGTACGCCGCGTCCAAGGCGTCCAGCGACCTGGTCGCCCTGGCCTACCACCGCTCCCACGGACTGGACGTCCGCGTCACCCGGTGCTCGAACAACTACGGTCCCTACCAGTTCCCCGAGAAGATCATCCCACTGTTCGTCACCCGCCTCCTCGCGGGCAAGAAGGTCCCGCTCTACGGCGACGGCCTGAACGTGCGCGACTGGCTACACGTCGACGACCACATCCGCGCCGTCGAACTGGTCCGCACCCGCGGCCGGGCCGGCGAGATCTACAACATCGGCGGCGGCACGGAACTCGACAACCGGGGCCTGACCGCACTGCTCATCGAGGCGTGCGGCGCCGACCGGGACAGCGTCGAGTACGTCACCGACCGCAAGGGACACGACCGTCGCTACTCCGTGGACTGGCGCAAGGCCCACGTCGAACTCGGTTACAAGCCGCAGAAGGACTTCGCCGAGGGCCTCGCCGAGACGGTCGCCTGGTACCGGGACAACCCCCTTGTGTGGGGCCGGACGGCACAGTCCGACCGGACGACGGGGACAGCGCCGTGCTGACCTGGCGCACCCTCGGCCCGCTGCGGGTGACGGCCGACGGCTGTGACGCCACCCCCACCGCGCCGAAGGTCCGCCAGGTGCTGGCCGTGCTGCTCGCCCGCCGCAACAACGTCGTCCCACTGTCGGTGCTCACGGCCGAACTCTGGTCGGGGCACCCGCCGCGCAGCGCCACCGCCACCGTGCAGACCTATGCGTACCAGTTGCGCAAGGCGCTGCATGGTGGCCAGGACCCGGGCCCCGGCGAGGGCGGTGTGCTCACCACGCGCGCTCACGGCTATGCGCTGCGGGTGGGGCCGGGGGAGTGCGACGCAGAGGAGTTCACGCTCATCACCGAACAGGCACGGGCGGCCTTGGCCGACGGTGATCCGGCCGGCGCCGCCGTGCTGCTCGACCGGGCCCGGCTGCTCTGGGACGGGCCGCCGTTCGCGGACGTCGCGCACGGCCCAACGCTGCACGGTTACACCCTGCGCCTCGAGGAACTCCACCTCCAGGCGGAGGAGTGGCGCATCACCGCCGGCTTCCGCCTAGGTCGGCACCGCGAACTCGTCGGCGAGCTCAAGGAACTGGCCTTCGCGTATCCGTTGCACGAGTGGTTCCAGGGCTCGCTGATCATTGCCCTGGAGCGGTGCGGCAGGCGCAGTGAGGCGCTGGCGGTCTACCAGCGGCTGAGCGCACTGCTGAGGGAGGAACTGGGCCTGGACCCCTCTCCGGGGCTTCAGCGGCTGCGCCAGCACGTGCTGACCGACGCGGTCGGCACGGCCGACCTGGATCTCCTGCCCGGCTGAGGTCACCGGCCGGACCGGGCCCGCGGCCTGTCGCTCACGCACCGGCGGGCCCGTCGTGGTGCTCCGCGGCGGCCCGCCACAGGTCCTCCACCATGTCGCGGGCGGTGCGCCGCGGCTCCCAGCCGAGGTTCGTACGCGCCAGCGACACGTCCACGGCCATCCAGTCGGCGTCCGGCAGCGCCCGCGCGCCAGCGACGGGCCGTTCCACGAGCCGGGCAGGGCGGCCGCTGATCGAGATCAGCAGGTCCACCATCTCCCGGACGGGCCGCCAGACGCCGCTCGCGATGTTCACCACGTGCCCGACGGCGTCCTGGGTGCGCAGCGCCGCCACGACGGCCCGTGACACGTCCTGCGCGTCGACGAAGTCCCGGCTGCTGCGCAGCGGAGAGACCCGCACCTCGGGGGGCAGTCCCTGCGCCGTCTGGTCGAGCAGTTGCGTGGCCACCTGCCCGAGGAGGCTGCCGCGCGGGGTGCCGGCGCCGATCACGTTCGACAACCGCAGCACCACCGCGTCGACGGCACCCGTCCCGACGGCCCGAAGCACCGCCCGGGTCCCCTGCAGTTTCGTACGCCCGTAGTCGTTCGCCGGTTCCTCCGGTGACGACTCGGTCAGCCACACCCCGTGGGGCTGCGGCGTGTACTCGTGCACCGACCCCAGCTGTACCAGGCGCGGCCGGTGGCCCACCGTGGCGAGTGCGCCGAGCAGGCGGTCCACGAGGAGCTGGTTGCTGCGGTGCATCCGGTCGGCGGTGGGTGACCACACCTCGCCTGCGGCGTTCACGACGGCCACGGGACCTGTCTCGTCGATGAGTTCGACCAGCGCCCGGGGCCCGGAGCCGGCCAGGTCCATGGGATGGAAGCGCCAAGAAGCGGGCATCTTGCGTGGATGACGGGCCACGGCGAGGACTTCGTACCCGGACCGTTCCAGGGCGGTGCCCACATGGCGGCCGACGAATCCGGTCGCCCCGAGAACCATTACACGGCCGGATCTCCTGTCCGTACCGCCGGGCCGCTCCGGTGCACCGACCTCCGCCATCTCCGACTCTCCTCCCGGTCCCGCGCGGTGCGCGCCCGTCAAGCGTGTGCTGCCCCGCCGGCACGCGGGTGTGACCTCTCCACTGAAGCAGCCGCCGTTCGAGGATCGCGCCAGGCCACATCGAGTGGAGTCGGTCACCGACGATCCTCGACCGCTCCTCGATCCGGACGACCTACGGTGGGGCCACCATGAAGGTTCGAGAGACGGCTGTGCCGGACGCGTACCACATCACCCCGCACCAGCTCCGTGACGAGCGCGGCAGCTTCTACGAGTCGTTCCGACACGACAGGCTGGCCGAGGAGATCGGCCGCCCCGTGCCCGTGGCGCAGGTGAACTACTCGGTGTCGCGCCGCAGCACCCTGCGCGGACTGCACGGCACACTGCTACCGCCGGGACAGGCCAAGGTGGTGTGCGTGGTACGGGGTGCTGTCCTCGACATCGTCGTGGACCTCAGGGTCGGCTCACCGACCTGGGGTGTGCACGAGGCGAACTGGCTGTCCGCCGAGTCGGGGGAGACCCTGTTCGTCGCCGAGGGGCTGGTCCACGGCTTCCTCGCCCTCACCGACGACACCTGTGTGTCCTACCTGTGCTCCACCGCCTTCGTGCCCGGGACCCAGGTGGACATCGACCCCTTCGATCCCGAACTCGCCCTGCCCTGGCGTCTGTCGGAGGCGCCGCTGATGTCGGAGAAAGACGCGTCGGCGGTCTCGGTCGCCGAGGCCCGCGAGGCCGGACTGCTGGCCCGCTACGAGGACTGCCTGGCGCACTACGAGGCGCTGCGCGAGCACGCCCGCTGACCCACTGGCCGCCCGGCCCCCGGCGGGCCGACTGACACCCATCGGAGAGCCGATGCCGCCCGGCACCCCCACACCCGCCCGTCACTACGCCCTGCTGCTCTTCGCGGACTTCGGCCATGTCGCCCCCACCCTGGGAGTGGCCCGCGAACTCATCGCCCGCGGCCACCGCGTCACCTACGTCGTCGACAAGAGCTTCGCGTCGCTCGTCGAGGACTGCGGCGCCCGCGCGGTCACCTACACCTCGGCCCGCGGTGACTTCTATCGCGCCGCCGACCCGAGCCCCGACCGGCTCGCCCGCGACGGCTACGACCTCCTCGTCGACACGATCCGCACCGTCTTCCCCGTCGCCCTCGACGCTCTCGCCGCCGATCCGCCGGACGCGCTGCTCTACGACTTCGAGACGGTCGCCGCCGGCCGCGTCGCCGCCCGCCTCCTGGGCGCCATGCCGGTGCAGGTCTGCCCGAGCCATGCCGCCAACGAGACGTTCTCGCTGCGTGCCCAGATGTGGGATCCCGGGCATCCGCTGATGGCCGAGGGCGCCAGGGTACTCATCGACTTCATGGGCGGACACGGCATCGGGCTTGAGGAGATGGGCCGTTACGGCGCCGAGTGGGACGAGCGCAATCTGGTCTTCCTGCCGCGGGCCTTCCAGATCGAGGGGGACAGCTTCGACGACCGGTTCGTCTTCGTGGGCCCCACCTTCACCGAGCCCGCACCGGGCCTGTGGACGCCGCCCCGCGACGGGCGCCGCGTCGCCCTGGTGTCGCTGGGCACGGAGTCGGGAGACCGGGGCGACTTCTTCCGGCTCTGCGCGCAGGCGTTCCCCGCCGAGGACTGGCACGTCGTCATGACGCTCGGCCGGGACGCGGACCCCGCCCTTCTCGGGCCGCTGCCGGTCCATGTCGAGGCCCACCCCTGGCTGCCGCACCCCGCCGTGCTGCCGCACGCCGACGTGTTTGTGTGCCACGCGGGCATGGGCAGCCTGATGGAGTCCCTGGCCTACGGTACGCCCGTGGTGGCACTGCCCCGCGCTCACGAACTCGCCCTGAGTGCACGGAAGCTGGAGGAGTGCGGAGTCGGACGCACCCTGCCCACGACCGGCCTGAGCGCTCACAGCCTCGCGGACACGGTCACCGGACTGCTTGCCGACCCCGCGGCACCGGCCGCCCTCTCCCGGATGCGAGACGCCGTGCGTGAGGCAGGTGGCGCCGCCCGCGCCGTCGACGTGCTTCAGTCGTGGACCGCCCGGGCTACCGCGATCCCCGCGGCGGGCTGAGTACCAGGACCCTGGACGGAAAGGAAGGGGCCGACACCATCCGGTGTCGGCCCCTTCCTTTCCGTCGCCTCAGTGCGGCAGCGTCACGTACTCGATCACGGTGTTGATGCTGTGGTCGATCATCTCGTCGGTCAGTCCCGGGTACACCCCGATCCAGAAGGTCCGCTCGGTGGTGATGTCGCTGTTGGTGAGCGGCCCGCTGACCCGGAACCCCTGCCCCTCGTAAGCAGGATGGCGAGTCAGGTTGCCCGCGAAGAAGCGGCGGGTGGCGACCTTGCTCGACTCCAGGTGGTCGATGAGGGCACCTGGATCGAACGGTGCGTCCGGCCGGACGGTGAGGGCGAAGCCGAACCAGCTCGGATCACTGCCCGGCGTCGGCTCCGGCAGCAACAGGTGCGGCAGCCCGTCCAGCCCCTCCCGCAGCAGCGCCCAGTTGTGCCGCCGGGCCGTACCGAACTCGTCGATCCGGGTCAGCTGCTGCAGACCGAGTGCCGCCGAGACATCCGTCGACTTCAGGTTGTAGCCCACGTGGGAGAAGATGTACTTGTGGTCGTAGCCCTCGGGCAGGGACCCCATCTGGTGCTCGAACCGTTTGAAGCAGCGGTTGTCCTCACCCGGCTCGCACCAGCAGTCGCGGCCCCAGTCCCGCATCGACTCCACGATCCGCGCCAGGACCATGTTGTCCGTCAGGACGCAGCCGCCCTCACCCATCGTGATGTGGTGGGCGGGATAGAAGCTCTCCGTCGCCAGGTCGCCGAACGTCCCGGTCAGCTGCCCCCCATAGGTGCTGCCCAGGGCGTCGCAGTTGTCCTCGATAAGGAACAGATCGCGGTCCTGGGCAAGTTGGGCGATTTCGCGCACCTGGAAGGGATTGCCCAGGGCGTGCGCCATCATGATGGCCCGGGTGCGCGGACCGATCGCCTGCTCCACCCGCTCGAGCGAGGCGTTGTAAGTGCCCAGTTCGATGTCGGTGAAGACCGGCGTCAGACCGTTCTGGAGGATCGGGTTGACCGTCGTGGGGAACCCGGCGGCGACCGTGATCACCTCGTCGCCCGGCTTCAGCCGGTCCTCGCCGAGCTGAGGGGAGGTGAGACTGCTCAGCGCCAGCAGGTTCGCCGACGAACCGGAGTTGGTCAGATGCGCTTTGCGCAGACCGAAGTACCTGGCCAGCGAACGTTCCAGCCGGCGTGAGCTGACACCGGCGGCGATACGCATGTCCAGCGCGGCCTCCACCAACGCCACTCGGTCGTCCTCGGTCAGGACGGCACCGGAGGCGAGCACCGGAGTGACGCCCGGCACGAATCCCGACGAGACGGTGGAGCGGTGGTACTCGCGGACCAGGTCGAGGATCTCGGACTTGTCGTTCCCCACGGCTGATGGCCTCCTGTGTGTGCCGGTGGGGACGAGACGGCCGGCCGGCTCGCAGTCGAAGCGGGTCCCCACGCCCGTATCGTTCGATCGGGGGAACCCCAGACCATCACACGCCCTTGTCCGCGGGCCAGGAACGCCACTCGAGTCTAGGGATTGACCAAACATGCCGCCGGAACGATCGCCCGTGCGCCGGTTCTAGGGAATATATGGTCCCGGGCGCGACAGTCTGAAGCGGCGGACCCTCGTGTTTTCT
Source organism: Streptomyces sp. cmx-10-19 (assembly GCA_049998335.1). GTDB lineage: Bacteria > Actinomycetota > Actinomycetes > Streptomycetales > Streptomycetaceae > Streptomyces. The sequence goes on along the minus strand of JAEBFB010000026.1, from coordinate 91,375 downwards.
TCGCCACCATCCCTCACGGAGATCTCCATGAAGAACGGCCGTCCGTCGGGCAGCCCCGGGCGCACTGTCGTCCTGCGCGGAGGAGGACCCTCCGGCGAGCGGGTCCGGCTCGGCGTGCACGACCTGATGAACGGTACGTTCGCCACGCTGCGCACCTTCTTCTACCGGCAGACGCTGGACGCCGACGCAGTCGAGGACTCCCTGCGCCGCACGCTCGCCCGGTACCCGCTGCTCACCGGACGCCTCGAACGCGACGCGGACGGCGGACTCAGCGTCGCCTGCGACGACGCCGGCGCGGTCTTCACGGTCGCCCACTCGGACAGGGGTATGCCGGACTACGGTCCCGACCGGTCCGCGAGAGGTGACCTGCGCCGCTACGTCCACCCCGTCAACGCCTTCCGTGTCGTCGGCCACGACACCCCGCTGTTGTCCGTCAAGGTCACCCACATGCGTGGAGGCGGCTCCGTGCTCGGAGTGTCCATCAATCACGCGGTGGTCGACGGGAGCGGCTACCTGGACTTCCTGCTCCACTGGTCGCGCACGCACGCCGGTGAGGAGAGCCCAGCCGCGCCGTACGACCGGGCCTTGCTCGACGGGCTTGCCGACGGCGTGTCTGCGGCACCGGACGATCCGCAGTACCGCGTGATCACGGGACGCCAGAAGTTCGGGTTCCTGTGGAAGGTCAACGCCGGCGCGCGGCGTATGCGGACGATCACCGTCCACTTCACTGCCGACGAGGTCCTCGCCCTGCGTGAGACGGCCCGGGCGGGACAGGGAACCGAGCAGCAGGCCGCCTCCAGCGGCGACGCGCTCGGGGCACACCTGTGGCGTGTGCTCGGCGCGCTGCGTGACCGGGAACCCGACGCGGAGGAGCGCCTGGGGATCGTGGTCGGACTGCGCGCTGTGCTCAAGGACCGTCTTCCGGACGGCTACTGGGGCAACGCCGTCTCCAACACCACGGCCGTGCTCCCGGCCGGCGAGCTGCGGGAGGAACCCCTCGCGCACACCGTCACGGTGCTGCGTGCGGCCCTGGACCGCGTCACCTCGGACCGGGTGCGCCAGGAGGCCGCCTATCTGGAGGCCCAGCGCCTGGGCGGCCACTCCGGCCGCGTGTTCAGCCGCATGGCGCTGGATGCCTTCGAGGACACGGTTGCCCTGAACAACTCCAGCCGACTGCCCGTCTATGGGGTTGAGTTGGGCGCCGGTCGGCCGTTCTGGTTCGAGTTCCCGGCGAGCCCCATCCCGTGGACGGTGCTCATCACGCCCACACCGCACGACGACCACAGCCGCGACGTCCGCCTGAGCGTTCCCCGCGACGCCGCCGACGCCCTGCGCGGCCCGGAGTGGACCGCGCGTCTGCACAACCCCAGCCGGCGTTGGAAGGCGTGAAGCAGCGCGCCGAAGTGCACGATGGTCGGGCCGGGCTTCTCGGCCACTCGATCCCGGTCCCGGCAGGGCGGTGATCGAGGCAGGCTCCTGACCGTCGCGGCGTTCGCGCGCTGCCAGGTGCGGCTGCCGCGGCGCCAGGCCGCTGCGGCCGGTGTCCGGCGCGGCGCCGCGGTGTGGCGCGAGAGCCTTACGTTGTCGGGCAGCCCGGCCGCCGCCAGGTCCCTGCGGGGTGGGTCAACGGTGCGGCACAGGAGGCAGGCGTCCCGGCGTGCTCCGTGGTGTCAGGTCCCGTTCGCCGTCAGGTGTTCCAGCGCGGGGATCACGGCGCGCAGGTCGTCGCCCTGAACCGGTGTGGCCGTGGTCGCGTTCGTCTCGGCTCGGGCGTTGTAGGCGATACTCAAGCCGACGCTCTCGAAGAGGGGTTCGTCGGCCGGACAGGCGCCCACCGCCGCGCATTCCTGGGGGGTGGAGCCGAGTTCGTCCGCGCGTCGGAGAGCGAACTCCCTCTCGGCGGGGAGCGCGGGCACGTCGCCGGCATAGCCCGTGAAGCGTCCGTGTGCCGCGTCCAGAGGTCGGCCGAAGTAGGAGTGGAAGCCGAAGCGGTCGGCGAGGTAGGCGCCGATCGGCGCCCAGGTGAGGCTGGAGATGACCGGTACGAGACCGTTGCTCCAGCACCAGCGGGTCGTCTCCTCGATGCCGGGAAGCACGGGCAGATCGGCGAGTTGGGCATGCAGGGCTCTCTCGGTGACCCCCGCCCAGCGTGCCGGGGCGGTGTCCCCTGTTTCGTGCACGCTCACGGGCCCGTTCAGCCCCAGGCGTTCCTCGACCAGGCGGGACAGGCTGTCTCCTCGAACCACGACGCAGTCCACGGAGAAGAACACGGCGGCGGTGTGAGCGAACATGAGAGTTATTCGAGTATGCCACTCGTGTGAGGACTCGCACCAGGCATGTGGACGATCGTTGCCCCTGGTACCCCGGCCCCCGCCCCCCGGTCCGGCGGCGCGCGCTCTAGGGATCTCGTCGTGTCGCGAATGCACATATTGGCGTGGCCGTCATCTCGCGGTCAGTTGCGGTCTTCGGCCCCGACGCCCCTGGAGAACCGCGAGCACTAACCACGTCAGTCTGACCGTCGTCCTGTCACTGGTCCTCATAGGCCTCGGCGCCGGCCAAACCGAGGGGGCGGGATCCCCTCGTCGCTACCATGCGGGGGATCGGCGCGCCTGACGCCTGGCTGCCCCGGCTCGCCGCGTAGGAGATCGCGGGGGTGGCCGGTCTTCTCGTCGGTCTGGCGTTCTGGCCGCTGGCGGTGGCCGCCGGCGTGGAGGTGGTCCTCTACTTCGTCGGTGCCGTCGTCATCCATGTGCGGGCGCACGACGCTAGGCCGGTTTCGTTTGGATCACCGCGGCCCAGAGGAAGATGCCCGCGATGTGGAGTCCGGCCAGGTAGAGGGTGGCGGTCTTCTCGTAGCGGGTGGCGATGCCGCGCCACTGCTTCAGGCGGTTGATGCACCGCTCGACGGTCTTGCGTTGCTTGGATGCCTCGCGGTGGAAGGCCGGTGGTCTGCCGCCCGTCTGTCCGCGCCGACGTCGGTCGGCCTGCTGGTCGGCCCGTTCCGGGATCACCGCGCGGATGCCCCGTCTGCGCAGGTGGTCAAGGATCGCGCGGGAGGAGTACGCCTTGTCGGCCAGGGCCACCTCCGGCCTGGTGCGGGGCCGTCCTCGCGGCGGGGAACGCGCAGGCGGGCCATGACGTCGGTGAAGGCGGGTGCGTCTGCGGCCTGACCGGCGGTGAGGACGAACGCCAGTGGCCGGCAGCGGCCGTCGGCCGCGAGGTGGATCTTCGTGGTCAGTCCGCCGCGGGACCGGCCGATGGCGTGGTCGTCCGGCTCGCCGGCCGGGGCCCCCTTCTGCGGGCCCCGGCCGCGTGCTGGTGAGCCCGCACCCTCGTGGAGTCCACCGACACGGCCCAGGTCACGTCTTCGTCCGCGTCGGCCTGGGCCACCAGGGCGGTGAACACCCGCTCCCAGGTGCCGTCCACGGCCCACATCCGCAGCCGGTTGCAGACGCCCCGCCAGTTGCCGTACGGGAGCAACGGCTCGATCCGCGCCCACTGCGCATCAGTCAACGGCACACCCGGACCAACGACCGACTGATCCGAACGAAACTGCCTAGCGGGGTCGGGTGAGCTGAGCGGCGAGAAGGTGGGAGTCCAGCAGGGAGGGGTCGGCCATACGGGCGGCCTTCGTAAAGCCGGTGAGCATGCGTTTGGTCAGCAGCAGGGCCCGGGCGGAGCGTCGGGAGAGGGGCTTGGTCCAGGCGGCGACGGTGCTGTCCAGGTCATCGAGCAGGGCGATCTTGTGCAGGAGGCCGAGGCGGTGGGCGGTGGGAGCGTCGAAAGTCTCACCGGTAAGCATGAGTTCGCGGATGCGTGCGGCCCCTGCTTCCGTGATCAGACGGCCTATGGCGCCGCCCCAGGCGGGTGCGAGCCCGAGGCCGACCTCGGGCATGCGGAACCGGCAGGTGTCCGCGCCGGCGCGGAGGTCGCAGTAGGCGGCCAGGGCCAGACCGGCACCGGCCACCTTGCCATGGAGCCGGGCGATGGTTACGGCATGAGTGTTCTCCAGCGCCTGACACAGACGATGGGCCTTGTCCGCGAGGCGCAACAGCGTGTCGCCGGTGGGATCGGTGTCCAGAGCGGCCTGGTATTCCCGTCGGTCGGCCCCCAGGCAGAAGTCACCGCCGAGGGAGGAGAGCACCACTATGCGGATGTCGGGCTGGTCGTGCAGGTCGTCCAAGACGTCGATGAGCGCATCTAAGACCGCCGTACCCAGGACGTCGCCCTGGGTGGTCGGGTTGAGCGCGACGTGGAGGACGGCGCCGCTCCGGGTGAGGGCCAGGGGGGCGGGCACGAGGGGGGTCTCGAACGTGAGCGCGGCTTCGGAGGCGGCGGGGATGTGGGTCGGGTTCATGCCAGTGCTACATCCAGGTTCGGCAGGCGCCGGAAGGCCACCCGGGGCGCCCACGAGGGGCGGCGGGCCAGGGTGAGTCGCGGCAGGCGGGCGATCAGGTGGCGGAGCAGGGTCTGCGCTTCCAGCCGGGCCAGGGGTGCTCCGAGGCAGTAGTGGATGCCCCAGCTGAAGGCAAGGTGGGAAGGGTTGCGCAGCTGGTCGAACGTGTCGGGGTCCGTGAACCGGTCGGGGTCCCGGTGGGCGGCACCCACCATGAGGTGGACCATCTCACCGGCGGTGATCTCGGTGTCCGCCAGGAGGGTGTCCTGCCCGGCGACCCGGCTGATGACGTGCGTCGGAGGGTCGTAGCGCAGGGTCTCTTCCACGAACGCTCCGACGAGGTCCGGCTGCTGGGCGAGCAGGCTCCAGCGGTCAGGGTCTTCGACGAGCCGGAGTGCCATGGTCGACAGCAGGGTCGCGGTGGTCTCCAGAGCGGCCAGCAAGACGAACAGGGCAAGGAAGTAGACGGCTTCGTCTGCCTTGTCCTGGTCCGGTTCTTGCTCGTCCCATGCGCTTATCCACCCTGAGACAGGGTCGTCGCCGGAGCGTCTGCGCCGGGCACGCACCAAGTCGAGGAAGTAGGTGCGCAGTTCTGCCATGGCGGCATCGGACCGGGTGAGCTGGCTGGCGTTGGGGAGCAACTCCTGCGTGAAGACCTGCTCGTGGGTGAGGTCGCGCAGACGGGGCCAGTCGGCGCTGGGCAGTCCGAGCCAGTCACCGATGGTGGCGACGGGGAGCTCCTCACTCACGAGCGCTGCGAAGTCGGCCTCCCCTCCTGACCGCAGACGCTCGTGCAGCGTGCCCAGTAGCCGGTCCACGATCGCGGAGACCCGCAGACCGATCCGTTCGATGGAGCCGCGGTCGAAGCTGCCGGCCGACCGGCGCACGCGGGTGTGCTCCGGAGGGTTGAGGGCCGGCAGCGTTCGGCTGATCTCCCGGGACGAGGGGGCACTCCAGCGGGTGCGCGTTCCTTGCTGCTCTCGCCAGCGCGCGTCTGGTTCGAGCCATACGCCGTTGCGCAGTACCTGCTCACAGGTGGCGTAACCGGTGACGAGAAACCCACCCCAGGGCGCGGGGCTGACAGCGCCGCGCGCCCTGAGCTCTGCGTAGATGGGAAAGGGGTCGGCCTGTCCCTCAGCCGTCCTGAGACGGGAGAACAGGGAAATGGTGGCCCGACGGTCCACGGACGGGTTCGTGACAGTTCCCACGGTAGCGGTTCCTTTCTGACAGCCGCTATCCGTACCCGAGTGCTACTGCAGTCATACAGTGACACTGCAGTTTCACATGGTTACTTGTGTCACTCGCCGTTCATCCAGGCCCGGAAGCGGCTGAAGAGCCCCCCCTTCGGGTTTCCTGCGGTATGGGCCGACCGATGCGCCGTGGCGGGCTGGGGGAGGCCGACGGGCAAGGGGGACGTCTGGCCGGAAGACGGCGGAGCCGGACGCGAGGTGACCGGCTGCGTCACGGTGCGGGAGGTGTACCGGATAGGGACGGTGACCAGCGAGCGGCTCCACGGGGCCGCCACCCAGGCGAGTTCGCCGAAGGGGACGCGCATCTCGACGTCGGGCAGCTGGTTGAGCAGGGACTCCACGGCGGTGGCGACGATCATGAACGCCGGGTCCTTGGCCGGGCAGGCGTGCGGGCCGGCGCCGAACGCGAGATGGGCCTTCGGGCTGAGCTGCTCGCGGTGCGCGGTGAGCTTGGGGTCGGTATTGGCGGCCGCGAAGGAGATCAGCACCGGGTCGCCCGCCCGCAAGGTACGGCCGCCCAACTCGACGTCCTGAGTGGGGTAGTGCCCCGCGTAGTTGGCGATCGGAGCGTAATTCCACAGGGCCTTGACCACGGCGTCCTCGACCGGCAGGCCTGTCGGCCAATCGTCGCTGAGGTACAGCGCGGTGCTGGTGCCGATCATGGCCGACAGGGGCGCGGTGCCGCCCGAGAGAAGGGTCACCAGCTGATGCAGCATCTCCTCATCGTTCAGCCGGGACGCATGCACCATCAGGCGGGTGGTGAGGTCCTCCCCGGGCTGCCGGCGCTTGAGGGCGATGAGTTCGAAGAGCGCCGCTCCCAGGACCTCATCGGCGCCCGCGACGCCCTGGAAGATGCCGGTGACCCCGGCGATGACGCGGTCTCCGATCTCGGGCGGGCAGCCGAACAGGTCACCGAAGACGAGCAGGGGAAGCGGCTGGGCGTAAGCGGCCATCAGCTCCGCTTGACCGAGGGGGTCGGAGCTGAAACGGTTGATCAGGTATTCGGCAGACTGCTGGGTCAGCCTGATCAGCCGGCTCTGGTCGACGGTGGCGAGGCTCTCAGTGACCGCCTGCCGCAGCCGGGCGTGCGCGGCGCCATCGCTGAAGAGGGCATTGGGGCGGTATCCCATCATGGGCAGGGCCGGGCTGTCCTCCGGGATACGCCCCTCGTTCAAGGCGTTCCAACGGCGGGAGTCGCGTACGAACAGCTGCGGGTTCTGCAGGATGTACAGGCTCGCGTCGTAGCTGGTCACCAGCTCGACCTGAACGCCCGGCGCGATGTCGACAGGCGCGCTGTGCCCCATCGAGCGCAGCTTGTCGTAGGTGCGCCCGGGGTCGGAGCCGAAGTCGGGACCATAGAGCGGGACGTTGCCGTGGGCCGGGCATTCGGCAGGGACCCCGGCCGTCTCGAGGGGCTGTTGCATGGTGGTGGCTCCTAGCCGAGTGAGGACAAGAGGTGCTTCACGAGCGTGATGAGGGCCTCCATCGAGGAGGCCTGGTCGCGGACATCGCAGTCGATGACCGGTGTCTCCTCGGAGAGGTTGAGTGCCTCAGACACTTCGGACAGGGGGAAATGAGTCCTGCCGTCGAAGGTGTTGACGCCGACGACGTAGGGCAGACCGAAGGCCTCGACCAGGTCCAGGATGGGAAAGGTGTCTTCCAAGCGCTCTGGATCGACCAGGACGAGCGCTCCCAGTGCTCCCCTCGACAGACCCTCCCACATCTGCTTGAACCGTTCCTGGCCGGGAGTTCCGAAGATGTAGAGGACCAGGTCGTCGCTCAGGGTCAGGCGCCCGAAGTCCATCGCCACGGTCGTGGTCGTCTTGTCGGGCGTCTCGGAGAGGTCGTCGAGGCCTTCGCTGGCCTCGGTGATCTCCTCTTCGGTCTGAAGGGGTTCAATCTCGGAGACACTTCTGATGTAGGTGGTCTTCCCTATCGCGAAGTGGCCCACCACCAGGATCTTGACGGAGCGGGAGACTTTGGGATCCAAATACACGAAACTTACGCTCCGGTTCGTATGCGCTCCAGGCCACGGAGCACGGCGGTGAGTAGGGCGGGGTCATGGCGTTCGGCATGCGGCACCGGATTGCGCACATGGATCAGGCGGTCCTCGGTCATCTGCGCCAGCAGGATGCGCACAATGCCCAGGGGAAGTTGGGTGTGGGCAGCGACCTCGGCGACCGAGAGGTATCCATCCGCGAGCAGGTCGATGACGGCACGGGCCTCCGGAGCCAGCGTGCGCGCCATGGCCAGCGCCGTCTCCTGGGCCGTGACCATGGTGGTGTGCTCGTACTCACTGTTCCGCGGAAGTACGCGCCCCTTCGCCATGACGAAGAACGGGACTAACGGGGCCGTCAGTTCGAGCTCGTCGGACGGGTCGTCATGCATCGCTGGCCCCTTCTCCCGGAAGGCCGAGCGACGCGGGCGTCACATCACTCAGGCGTGTGGCGAACTCCTCGATGTCACAGTCGGGCTCGGCGGCCGCCGCGAGGAAGGCGCCCGCCCCGGACGCGATCAGGAAAACCCAGCCGTGCCGGAACTCGATGACCGTCTGGTTCCACTCGTCGTCCAGTTCGCCGCCCGCGAAGGATGCGGTCGCCCGGCTGTAGGCATGGATGCCGGTCATGGCCGCCGAGATCGTGTCCGCGAGATCCCTGTCGACCCCCGCGCTGGCGCCGCGCGGCAGACCGTCCGCTCCGAGCAGCAGGGCGTGCAGGGCACCCGGCACCGAGGCCACCGCCTGGTCCAGTTGGTCGAGCACGGTGATGGACCGGCCCGTGTCGACGTGCTGTGCCTGGGGGCCGTTCCCGGCCCGGGCGGCGTCGGCGGGCATCACCCGCGGCGGGGCGGTGAGTTTGTTGCCCAGCCGGGCGACCAGCCGGTTCATGCGGAACGAGAGTTGCTCCATGTCCACGTCCGGCTCTGCGGCGGCGGCCAAGTAGGCCCCCTGGCCGGCCTCTATCAGGAAAACCCAACCGTGCTGGAACTCGATGACGGTCTGGATCCAGTCACGGTCCGGCGAGGGGCCGGCGAAGTGGGCGGTGGCCCGGCTGAGGGACTGCATCCCGGCCATGGCCGCGGAGACGGTGCCCACGTCGGCGCGGGTCAGGCTGTCAGTGGAACCGCGTGGCACGCCATCTGCCGACAGCACCACGGCGTGCCGTGCCTTGGGCACGTTGGCAACGATGTCCTGGACCATCCACGACAGGCCAGTCGTACTCATGCGTTATCGGACCCTTCGGACATGGGGGGGTCGAGGGAAGCCACTTCGCGCCCGGTCTGGGTGCCGCGCTGCAAGGCGGCCAGGCTGCCGGTGCCGCGACGCCTCACGGCTTGTCGGGCTGGCTGGTCCGCCACGGGGGAATCACCGACAGAGGTGATGCGCGCCCCGCGCTTGGGCAGGCCGTGTGCGGTGCGCTCCGGGGTGCGGCCCTCCACCGGACGGATGCTGCTCACCGGCGCCGTCTCCCGGGGCGCGGGGGTCTCCTCCATGGTCCACAGCTCCTCAGGAAGCAGGACGACGGCCCGGACGCCGCCGTACCGGGAGACACCGGTGACGTCCACCTTGAAGCCGTACTGGCGGGCGATCAGGCCGATCACCGAGAAACCGAACTTCGGCTGAGTGCCCAGCTGGGAGAGCCGGGGGAGGTCCTCGCCGGACAGCAGCGCGCTTGCCCGCTGCCGGTCCTCGTCGCTCATGCCGACGCCGGCGTCGTCGATGATGATGCAAAGGTTCTGATGAACGTGACGGAACGTGACCTCGATCGGCGCGTCCGACTGGGAGAAGCTGGCAGCATTGTCGAGCAGTTCAGCGACCGCGAGGGCGACCGGTGCGACAGCGGAGGCCCTCAGCGCGATGCCGCTGGGCTGCATGATCTCCACGCGCTGGAAGTTGCGGATCTGACCCTGGGCGCTGCGGACGACATCGTAGACGCTGGCCGGCTGGTTGCGGCGGCCCAGCGGCGCACCGCACATGACCGCAATACCCTGGGCCTTGCGGGCCATCTGGGCGTTGGCGTGAGTGATGTCCATCAGGTCGTTGAGGACCGGATGACCGCCGTACTCGCGCTGGACCCCGTCCAGCAGCGTCGTCTGTTCGGCTGCCAGGCTCTGCAGGAAGCGTGCGGCACCCTTGAGGACCGCCTTGATGTTCTCCTCGGCGGCCTGCTCCGCTGCGCGGATGACGCCGTCCTGCTCGTTCTTGAGTCTGGCCAACGCGTCCTGCAAGCGCGCCAGTTCGCTATGGCTGTACTGCAGCCGCGCCTGAAGCTCGTCCTCGGACTCCTTCTTCCTCCTCGTCACGCCTCTGCTGCGGAGCACGAGTGCCACGACGGCGGCGATTGCTGTAACAGCGATCGCAACCAGGCACCAAAGAAGCACATCTTGAGTCATGGAAACCTTTCCCGGCGCGTTACATGCGGACGTCGACAGGTACGCCTCGCGCGGATCCGCGACCCGTCCCGAGCACTACCAAGGGGGAGCTCAGCGCGTTCGGGGCTCTGAGCAAATGGATCAAGGTCGCAGACTGCGGAATGCTATCACCGTCAATCGGCTGCACCGGAAGCCACCCCTCCGAGTTGCGCCGAGTCAACACGCGCTGCTCACAGGCGACTTGGAGAGTCGAAACCGAGCGGCACGGTGAACTTCCGGGTGCCTGGACGCCTGCGCGGTCAAGCGGTCACACCGAGTGCCATCCTGGAGGGATCCGCCCCGAGGACTGGCCGGTGAGGCGTCCGATGTCAGGACCGGCTTCGATCGCCACACGCAGAGCGCCGGCGGTGACCGAGTGCGCCACGACCAGGAGCCCATGCTCGTGGGCGGCGGCGACGATCGCGTTGACGGTTTCCTGGTCCATGCCTTCCGGCGGAGCCGCCTCTGTGACGATCTTGATGTAGTCAGCCCCGTCGGCGATGCGGCGTTCCACGAACGTGCGCCCCTCCTGCGGGTTCCTGACGATGCCGTCGGCGGGGAAGGTGGGCATGCCCACCGCAGGGCAGGCGGCGGGCCACACCCGGGGCAGTGCGGCGGTCGCGACGGCAAGGCGCCTGAGACGCGCCCCAGGTGGGCCGACAGTCTTGTGCCGCTAGCGTGGAGGGCGGCCTACTGGTCGGGGTGGACGGCTTGGACGCCGGTTCCCGCGTACGCCTTGGGCGTCAGGGTGAGCAGGTACCGGCCGGCGGGATGCGTGGCGGAGGGGCGGGCGGCGTGGATGGCGTGGACGGCGGTCCAGGAGTGCCCGAAGCGCAGCAGTTCGGTGGCGGTGACCGCGGCGTCGGTGTCGAACGCCTCGATCCGGATGAACCGCAGCCCCTTGATGTAGCCGAGCAGCCCAGGGCGTTCGGCGTCACCGGCCGTCAGGGACAGCACCGGCGCATACAGGTCCCCGAGCCCGCCGGAGGCCTGGACGTAGAACGCGGCGACCGCCTCGTTGAACGGGTCCTTCGGGTCGTACAACGCTCCCGCGGTCGTGTGGTCAAGAACAACCGCGATCCCCGCCACTACGCGGCCGCCCCTGGACCGTGCGCACTGCCGCCGAGGCGCTCCAGCAGCGCCCGGGCCTTCGCCTCGGCCTCCGCGCTCGGTGCGCTGCCGAGGGCGGAGGCGAGCTCGGAGCGGGCCAGCTCGGCCCGCTCGGCGTACTCCGCCTGAGTCGGCGTGCTCAGCGCGAGGTCCTCGACCAGGCTGCGGATGGTGGTGCCGTGCTCGGCGGCCAGCTGGGCGAGCCGGTCCCGCGCGGCCGTGCCCACCTTGATGCTCGTCTCGTCTGCTGCCATATCCCGACTCTACCGCGCTCCTCTACCCCGAGTAGAGGAAACTGCGTGAACGACCTGACAGACGCCCGTGTCCGGGCGCGCCCTCAGTACGCGGTTGGTACGCGAGATGTGCGCCCTGTGAGCGCTCTCACCTCACTCCCGGGTCAGTCCGGGCGTTGGTTGGCCAGGGCTCGCATGGGGGCGTCGAGCACCGTCACGATGTCGTCGCCCCTTCGCCTAGGAGATCCCGAACGCGACAGTGCCGTTCGTGTCCACGTCGAAGTGTGATTTTCACGGGGCGGTCACGGCTGCGGCATGGGCGGGCAGACGATCAACGGATCCCTGTTGGCTGAACGGCGAGGACTGCTCCTTCATGACTTCTACGCGCGACGGCTGGTCACCGGGGCGACGGCGTGGCTGATGGCCGGGTCGCTCGGCTGGCTGAGGAGAATGCTCATCTGCGGCAGGCGGTGGGTTCGCATGCGGTGGTCGACCAGGCGATCGGTGTGCTGATCACTGTGTGGCGGGTGCCGCCGGCGCTGGGGTGGGAGGTGCTGCGGGAGGTGTCCCAGCACGGCAACTCAAGCTGCATGCGGTTGCCGAGGAGGTCATCGGCTGGGCTCTCGCGGAGAACTGTCACCGACGGTTCGTGAGCCGCTGGCGGCGGCTGTGCAGGAGTGGCGGCGGAGCCGACTGTAGGAAGGCGACGAGGCGGGCACCACCGCCTCGACTGCCAGCAGTGCGCCGTTGTGCGAGTTGTGCGAAGAGGTGGCGGCGAGCAGATGGGGCAAGAAGCTCCGGTCAGCTGAGCGCCAGGTCGGGCCGCTATCCCCACCGCTGGTGGCATAGCTGAACGATGCCGGGATCGGCGACGCCCCCAGCGCGGTGGCAGAGCTGGCTCATCTGCTGCTCGGGGCGGACCTGCGCCCGTGGGCGTTGCCCGGCATGTCGAGGGTGACCGGCAGTTCCGGGGTCGGGATGTCCTCCTGGCTCTCGCCGGTGTGTTCGGGCAGGAGGTCGGCGACCGCGGTGCGGATGGCGCCGCGGCCGACGTCGTGGTCGCGCGCGAGGGCGGCGATTGAGCGGCCTTCCAGATACGCGGTGCGGACGGCGTCGGTCCTGTCGGCCGCCACGGCGGGGCGGCGCCCGCCCTTGCTGCCCCTGGCCTCGGCGGCGCGCAGTCCGTCGTAGGTCAGCTCTCGTTGGAGGTCGCGCTGGAGTTCGCCAGTGCCGGCGAGGGTCTGCACCCGGTGCGCGGGTGGCGGGCGGTGAGGTCCATCGCGGAGAACGCGCCGTCGTAGCGGAGCTTCGATCGTGTGGTGGTTGCGGATGCGGATGGCGAGTGCGCCCGACCGGGAGTCGCAGCGCTTCCATCGGCCAGCCAGGGCTGAGGCGATCATGAGGGTAGGCGTCCGGACCACGGAGGATGGCGAGCGGCCGGTTTGTGCGGGATGCGGTAGGTGCGGGGTGTGCTGCCGCGTCGTGGTGGCGATGAGCATCCATGCATTTGTACATCTGTTCTTAAGGCTTCTATGGTTGTGTGCATGCTGCACCTCGAACCGCCGTCGGCGGACCCTTCCGTAGGCGAAACGGCCAAGGAAATGGCCGGTGGTAAGCGCCAGACCTCCGCCGAATCGGGTGGCGGGCGGCGACGGACCCGTCGCAACGACCCTGGCCGCAAGACGCACATCCTGGACGCCACCCTCGATGTCATTGCGGATCATGGGGTGGCCGGGACGACGCATCGGCACATCGCCGCCCGGGCCGGCGTGCCGCTCGGGTCGATCACGTACCACTTCGCCAGCTTGACCGATCTCCAGGCGCAGGCGTTCGCCCGGTATGTCGAACTGCAGTCCGCGATGTTTGAGAATCTGTTCGAGGATGTCAATACGCGCGAGCAATTCGTTGATGTCCTGGTCGATCTCGTCTACGGAGGACCTGCCAGGCACCGCAGTGCGGTCCTCGGCTTCGAGCTGCACCTGGCGGCTCTCCGCCACCCCGGACTGCGAGCTCTGACACAGGCATGGACACAGGACAGCCGCACCGTTCTGGCCCGTTTCACCGGCCCGGACAGCGCCGCCCGCCTGGACTCCCTGCTTGAGGGAATGATCATGCATGCTCTGCTCACGACTGCGCCGGAGTCACGCGAGAGAACGCGGGACGCGATCGACCAGACGCTCGGCCCAGCCGGTCGGCCGGGATCGTGACCGGAGCGTCTGCCGCCGTGCTGGCGGCGCCGACAGCGCGGGAGGTGACGGCGGGTGCGAGGGCGACCAAAGTCGCCGGTGCCGCGGTCGGTGTGCTGATGACCGCACTGCGGGTCCCGGTCAGCATCCACGTAGCCGTGGTCGCAGCGGTCATCGCCGGGGCGATACCCGCGACGGCACGGCAATTTCCTCCTGAGCACGCCGTGCGCCCCACCGCAGTGCCACCGCCGGTGAAGATGTCCCGTCCGGGCCTGGGCGCATGGCAAGAACCGCGCACCGTGGCGGTCGGGATCGTCGCACTGGCCTTCGCGGTCGCGGAAGGGGCGGGCAGCAACTGGATCAGCGTCTCGGTCATCGACCGTCACCACGTCACCGCCGCGATCGGCACGCTGGCGTACGCCTCGTTCCTCACCGCGCTCACCGCCGGCCGCTGGCTCGGGCCGGCGGTCCTCCACCGGTTCGGACGGGTCACTTTCCTTCGGACGGCCGCCGCCGTCCCCGCCACCGGCGTCGCCCTTGTCGCGCTTGGGCCGTCCACTGGACTGGCGTTCGCGGGAAGTCTGCTCTGGGGGATGGGCGTGGCGCTCGGCTTTCCGGTCAGCATGAGCGCCGGCGCCGACGAGCCCGCTCGTGCCGCCGGCCGGGTCAGCGTCATCACCTCGATCGGATACTGCGGCTTCGTCTGTGGCCCGCCGCACATCGGTTTCCTCGGAAACCAGACCACTGCCGGGCATGCCCTTCTCGTCATCACGGTCCTCATGGCCCTGTCCGCCGTGATCGCCGGGACCACCGCCGGTCCCCCGACAACCACACGCAGAGCGGCTACCACACCCAGGCACGCACCGCTGTCATGTGAGACCGAACCCCCTTGGAGACCCCCATGACCCGCCACGCGCCCGTGATCGCCGTCCCCGAGGCCGAGCTGAACGAGCTGCGCTCACGGCTGCTCAACACACGCTGGCCGACCCCCTGGCCCACCACAGGTTGGGAGGCCGGCACCGACTCCGGCGAACTGCGACGCCTCGTCACCTACTGGGCCTCCGCATACGACTGGCGTGCCCACGAAGCCACCATCAACGCCCTGCCGTCCCATCTCGCGGATATCGACGGAACCGCCGTCCACTACCTCCGCTTCGACGGCGAACACCCCGGCGCCCTGCCGATCGTCCTGACCAACGGATGGCCCAGTTCCTTCCTCGAACTGACCACCCTCGCCCGCCGGCTGGCCACGCCGTCGCGGTACGGGGGCGACGCCGCCGACGCGTTCACCGTCATTGTCCCCTCGCTGCCCGGATTCGCCTTCTCACCTCAGCGGCCCTCGCTCGCTCAGCCGCCGCAGACACATGAGACCTGGCACCGCCTCATGCACGACGAACTCGGCTTCGAACGCTACGCCGCGCACGGCGGCGACCTGGGTGCCGGCATCACGTCCCGGCTCGGCGAAGCGCACCCCGAGGCCGTGGCGGGCATCCACCTGATGGCGATCGCCAGCCCGGTCGCCTACGACGCGGCCGGTGTCACCCCCGAGGAGCAGGAGTACCTCGATTCCGTCGCGGTCTGGTCCGCGGAAGAGGGCGGGTACCAGCACCAACAGAGCACCCGCCCTCTTACCCTGAGCTACGGTCTGGCCGACTCACCGACCGGGCTGCTCGCCTGGATCATCGAGAAGTACCGTGCGTGGAGCGACTGCGGTGGTGACCTGTCGTCCCGGTTCAGTGACGACTTCCTCCTCACGCAGGCGTCGCTCTACTGGTTCACCGGCAGCATCTCGACATCCTTCCGGCCCTACTACGAATACGCCCAGCGGCTGACGAGGCGGGTGGAGCGGGTCAACGTGCCCACGGCCCTCGCTCTGTTCCCGGCCGACCTCACCCAGCCGCCCCGCAGCTGGGCCGAGCGCACGTACAACATCACGAGGTACACCCGCATGCCCCGAGGCGGACACTTCGCCGCCCACGAAGAACCCGAACTCCTCGCGCACGACCTCACCGAGTTCTTCCGCGCACACCGGTGAACACCGTAACCCGTGAGAGTTCGGGGGCCTCAGCACCAACGCGCCCGTAACCGGATCGAGTTACCGGTCGTCGTCGGCGTCCGGATCCCGCAGGGGCCGCAGGCCCCAGGCAGCTCCGGCAACTGGAAGGAGTACCGGCCCAGGGTGTTGACGTGGTGTCGCACGAACGGCGAGAGGCGGGCCACGTCCTCGCGCGGACATCGAAGCAGTCGGCCCGGAACGGCCGGGCGTGTCCCCTCAACGCGTAAAGCCTCTGGAAGACCCCCGCGACCCGGACTATCCCGCCAAGAAGGCCCGCGTCGAGCACCTCTACACGATCGCCGACGGCGAGGTCATACCCGAGGACGGCGAGCCCGAAATCGGCTTATGCCTGGACGAGTTCGGTCCGCTCAACCTCCAGCCTCATCCAGGGCGGCAATGGGCCGAGCGCGGTGGACGGCACAAGGACCCCGACCGCCAGCCCCGGCCCCGGCGGCGGGCGACCTGCACCCGCCCGCACGGGGTCCGACACCTGTTCGCCGCCTGCGACCTGGCCGAGGACAAGCTCTACGGCCACATCAGTAGCTGTCTTCGATCCCAGGTGGGCGGCTGCGTTTGGGGGAGTGTCTTCTTATGGTTACTGAGGTTGAACTCGTGGTGTCGTAGGGGCTGACGGCTAGCCGTCAGCTGCGGTATCACCGGTGGCATGCGGTATCCACAAGGGGGCGAGCTGACCGCCGAACGGCAGCAGTGCCGCGAGGAGTTACGACTCAAGGCGGCCGAGCGGTTCGCCCAGGGCGAGGCGAGCTCGGTGATCGCCAGGGACCTGCGGGTCAGCGTCCGCTCGGTGCAGCGGTGGCGGCGATTGTGGGACGAGGCGGTCCGCGGGCTCCGCGGTCACAGGGGCCGGCTTCCCTGCCGAGGCTGAGCCAGAAGCAGTTCGCCCAGCTGGAGGCAGAACTGGCCAAGGGGCCGGCCGCGCATGGCTGGGAGGACCAGCGCTGGACCCTGAGCCGTGTGAAGACGGTGATCGGCCGGCGCTTCCACCTGACCTACACGATCCGGGGCGTGCGCAAGCTGCTGGTGCGTAACGGCTGGTCGTGTCAGGTCCCGGCCCCGACGGGCGATGGAGTGGGACGACGAGGCGGTGGCCGGGTGGGTCAAGGAGGTGTGGCCCTGCGCGGAGGACTCGCGGCGGTGAGTGGAGCCTGGCTCGTCTTCGAGGACGAAGCCGGATTCTCCATGACACCGCCGCAGGCGAAGACCTGGTCGCGACGCGGCCGGACCCTGGTGGTGCGGGTCTGCGGCCGCTCCCGCAGACGGATATCCATCGCGCGCTGACCTGCTACAGACCCGGCCACCGGTCGCGGCCGATCTACCGTCTCGCCGGGGACGACGGCCGGCGCGACGGACGCAAGGGCTTCTCCTGGCGCGACTACCGCGGTCTGCTGATCGCCGCCCACCAGCAGCTCGGCGGCCCGATCGTGCTGGTCCGGGACAACCCGACCGTGCACAAGGCCGCCGGCCTCCGGGAGTTCGCCCAAGCCCGGGACTGGCTGACCATCTACTACCTGCCGCCCTACGCACCCGACCTCAACCCCGTCGAAGGGATCCGGTCCCTCCTGCGGCGCGGATGGCTCTGCAACCTAGCCTTCAGCACCCCCGAACACCTCGTCCAGCGCATCCGACGCGGTCTGAGGCACATTCAGTACCGCAGCTACCTCATCGACGGATGCCTTGCCGAGACCGGTTTGACCATCAACGCCTGACCTCAGGCGACATCACGAATTCAACCTCAGTAACTGGTCAGCAACGGTTACTCACTGTTGATGGAACGCGTCGCTCGTCCGGCGCAGATGGACGTCGATCAGAGCGAAGGTGGCTTCCGGTTGTTCGATCTGCGGGAGGTGGCCGGCCTCGGGGATGACCTCGAGTCGGCCGTTGCCGAAGGCGTCGGCGTACGCCGCGCCATAGGCGGGGGTGACGATGCGGTCGCTCTCACCCCAGAGGAGGAGGGCAGACGTCTGCACATGTCCGAGCCGGCGCAGCAGCTTGGGGTCATGCATGTAGGGGTCGCCGGCGAGGATGCGCATGGTGGCCATGTTGCGTTGTCTGCGTGCGAGTTCTTCGGCCGGGATGGCGGCCGGGTCGATGTGGTACCGGTCTGGGTCGTGCCAGGAGTGCTCCGCAACGCCGCGGGCGTCAAGGGCGAAGAAGTCGGTGATCGGTTCCGTCTCGACCTGCACGCCGACGGCGTCGATCAGGACAAGGCCGGTGATGCTTCCCGCGCTGTCGCGTACGGCCATCTCGGCGGCTATCCAGCCCCCGAGCGAGGAGCCGACGACGAGAACGTCGCGCAGTCGACGTTCGCGCAGGGTGTGCAGGTAGGCGAGGGCGAGGTCGTCGATGCCGGTGAGCCATGCGGGGCGATGGGTGCCGTCCCAGCCGGGGTGCACGGACGTGATGGTGTGGGCGATGCGGGAGAGGTGCTGGGCGAGGCCGGCCACTGTGGCGGGGCCTCCGCCGCCGTGCAGGATGAGGACCGGCCTGCCAGCTCCGGCCTCGGACAGAGTGAGGCACAGGTCAGCGGACTCGGCTGATGCGTCTGTGAGCATGCCCACCAACATAGCTAAGCATCTTTATATAAGCTAGCTTGGTTAGGGCGTAGACTCGCTCCATGCATGGTGAGCTGCAAGAACTCGGCAGAGCGGTCAAACAAGCCCAGTATCGACAACATCGGGCGCTCGACAGCGCGCTCTCGGCCATCGGCACGACGCTGGCCCAGTGGGATGCCCTGCGTGCGATCAGCCGCTCACCCGGGGCGTCGGCCCGCGAGTTGGCCGCGGCGACATTTCAGACCGGGCAGGCCTTCGGAACCCTCGTCGGCCGCCTCGCAGCACAGGGCCTCGTGGAGCGCCGACCGGGACACGGCCGGCGCATCGAGCACCACCTCACGCCCGCCGGCGAGCAAGTCCTGACGGTCGGCCACAAGGTTGCTGACGAGGTGCTCGCCGCCTGCTTCTCCAGCTTGCCCGACGCGGACCGCGCAACCCTCCTCGACCTGCTTCAGCGCCTCACCGCAGGACGGGACACGTAGACCCGACCGCCAGACACACCTCCCGCGGGTGTATCCATCCCTCGCTGCTCGTTGAGCGGCCGCTTCGGTGCAGCCCGAAACAGATGGCTGGCGTGCGCCTCGGCCAGCCCATATGTTCGTCACCGACTGTTACATCGCAACTGGCCGTCCGTGGGGAATTCCAGGTGGCCGCTGACACTGACCGGCGCGAACGTAGGCATCAGCTGTCTCATGAGACACCCTGAAGGCGAAGAACTCCTGCACGAGCACTGCTTGATCCTCAACCGCGTCCAGCGCCCGGGCGCCGACGGCGATCCGGTCTGGGGCGCTTTGGACACCTACCGCCACTACCAGAACGTGGTGGCCGCCGCGACGCTCCACACCCGCACCATGACGACCGAGGTGTGCGAGACCCTGGGGCTGGCGATCGTGCCGCGCGAGGTCACGCCGGGCCTGCGTCCGGTCATGGAGATCGCCGGAGTGCCCGAGGACCTCATCAACTGGTCGGCGTCCCGCCTCCAGGGCATCGAGGACGCCCCGGAGGTCCTCACCGACCAGTACGTGAAGGACCACGGGCACCTGCCCGGCGAGCGCGGCCGTCACGCACTGGGCTGGTGGGCTGCGCAGGAGACCGGCCCGCGAAGAAGAATCCGAAGCCGCTCGTACAGTTGCTCGCGTGGTGGCGGTCCTCCGCGATCCTCCGCTTCGGCCAGCAGCTCATCGGCGGTCCCCATCGTGGGCACCCCCTACCTGTCGAACGGCTGCTGCCCTCTCCGCCCGCCCCGCCACCGCCGTTCCGTGCGGCCGCCGTTGCCCGGTTCCACCACGCCCGCGATCTCGTGCCCCGAAGAAACCACACACTCTGTTTGTCCCGGTCCTCGAAGACGACATGGTCACCTGCCAGGATTGGTCCTCCTATTCAGTGCCGCCCGGCGGTGAGCCGGACGGCTCGACACGAGGCGGTCCCGGTGGGTCTTCGGCAACTGCGGCTGATCGCGGTGAACATCGACGGTGTGCTGCTCAACGACACCTTCAGCCCGGTCATTCACCGGTTCGTGGTAAAGCGTGGCGGCGCCTACACGGCCGAGCTGGAGCGAGCGGTGTTCTCGCAGCCCCAGCTGCGGGCCGCGACCGTCCTGGCCGAGCCGGGGGAGCGGCCCGAGGACGTGGTCGCGGCCTACTTCCGGGAACGCGAGGAGTACCTCGCGGAAGAACCGGTGCGGCTCCTCGACGGGGCCGGCGCCCTGCTGGAGCGGTTGCGCGCCACCGGGGCGTCCGTCGTCTGCTACGGAGGGCTCGGCCGGAGCCACTTCGACCGGTACCTGGCCGCCTACGCGGACCGCTTCGACGCACCCCGGTACGTGTGCACCGACTCCTTCCGGCCCGGTGTGCGGGAGATCGCCGAGGACGTCTTCGGGCTCCGCTGCGACCAGGTCCTCTTCCTGGACGACGTGGCACGGGTGGCCGAGGAGGCACGGGCCCGGGGCGCGGCCTTCATCGGGCACCCCACGGCCCACCCGCACAGCTTCCAGCGCGCGTTGATGCGCGAGGCCGGTGTGCGGCATGTGGTCGCCTCGCTCGACGAGGTGGACGAGGGGCTGCTGCGCCTGGTCGACTCCGAGGCCGCCGAAGGCCGTTCCTGGTCGGCGCCCGCCTGAAGAGTGCCCGTTCCGTAACCGTATGGTCCGGCACCGGACTGGTAAGATACCTCATAGACGGTTTGTTCTTTCTCGGGCGCCGCACTCGGGCGGATCGATGTGCTTCAGGGGAATGAGGGCCGATGGCACAGCAGGAGCGGGCGATCCGGACCCGGCGCGCGGTACTGATGGCCGCCGCGGCGGTGTTCGCCAAGCACGGGTACACCGCGGCGACGGTCGCCGACATCCTCAAGGCCGCAGGCGTCACGAAGGGCGCCCTGTACTTCCACTTCGACTCCAAGGAGGCGCTGGCCCAGGGAGTCCTGGAGGCCCAGGGCCTCCAGGAGCTGCCCGAACAGGAGACCAAGCTCCAGGAGATGATCGACGTCGCCATGACGGTGGCCCACCGGCTGGTCTTCGACCCCGTGGTGCAGGCGGGCGCCCGGCTGTCCGCCGACCCCATCGGCCGCAGGCGCTACGGCAGCGCCTGGCCGATGTGGGTGGACGTCCTGACGGAGATCGTCACCGTGTCCCGGCAGCGCGGGGAGACCCTCCCGCACGTGGTGCCGCGGGAGATCGCCGAGCTGGTGGTCAGCTCCTTCAACGGGGTCCAGCTCTACGCCCAGCTCGAAACCGACTTCCAGGACATAGAGCGCCGGGTCTCCGTCCTGCTGAAACACCTGCTCCCGTCGATCGCCCTGCCGTCGGTGCTGCTGCACCTGGACATCGCGCCGGACCGGGGCAGCCGGGTGCTGGCGGGACTCGAACCCGCCCCGGAGGCGACCGGCGACAGCCTCGCGGACGACCCGGCGCTGATGGCCGGATAGCCCGGCGGGCGCCGCGATCCGTGCTCAGGGGGTGGCCGGGACCGCCGTGACGGTGGCGCGAAAGACCCGGGCGCCGTCCTGACGGCCGGTCACGCGCACCCGCTTCCGCCCTGCCAGGGAGCCGCCGGGCAGCTCGCACGCGTCGATCGTGCACACCCGGTCCAGCTCCACGTAGCGGCTGAACTCGCCGGTCAGACCCACCGGCAGGCACGGGCGGCCGAGGAGGGCCGTCGTCGCCTGACGGGCCGCTTCCAGGAGCACCATGCCCGGGACGTGGTCCACCGGATGGTCGAAGAGCGCGGGGTGCGTGGTGTCCGCCCGCAGCCGCCACCGGCCCGCTCCGGGCAGCTGGTCCGCTCCTGGCAGCGGGGACAGGACGACGTCCGCTGCGGAGCCGCGGCCCACCTCCCCGGGCGGCGCGGGGCTGGGCAGCGGGAGCGGGACGGGGGCGCCGGCGCCGGTCCGGCCCGCCGCACGCAGGCGCCGGTAGACCGCGGGAGAGGCGCAGGTGAAGGTGGCCCCGCCGCGCGCCGCCACCTCCCCGTCACGGCGTATCACCATGTCGTAGTGGGCTCCCGTGAGACGCCCGCCCCGGCGCTTGAGGTCACCGCACACGACATCGATGTCCAGGGCGGCGGGCGCCCCGCCGACGCGCAGCACCTCCGGTACGACGTCCGCCGAGAGGTCCCACATCAGGAACTGGTGCTCCAGCGGCACCCCCAGCTCCGCGTGGGCCAGCAGCAGACCGGCCTGACGGATCGTCTCTGTGATCAGCAGGGGGTCGTGACAGCCGTCCACGGTGACGTGGAAGCCGTGCTGCCGGGGCAGCTGCGCCGTCACCGAGAAACGGGTGTCGTCCACGCGGTCCCAGCCGGTCAGCAGGACCTCGGCGACGCTGGCGCGGTGCACCAACTCCCTCGGGACCGTGGTCGTCAGGGCCGGCCGACGCGGCGCGCCGAGGCCGGCGGCCGCAACCGCGGAGCCGTCCTCGGTGTCATCGGCCCCCGACTTCACTTTCCCGACACGGAACGCGCTCGCAGACATGTCTGATCTCCCTGAGTCGTCGTGGGTGTGACGCGCGGCGGCAGCTCTGACAAGCGAAGATACCTACCACTCGGTGCAACTTCTACGGTGGTGAACCGTCCGTGCCGGAGGATCCGCGGCGGCACCGCGCCTCCCGGGTCCCGGTCTCCGCCTCCCGCCGTCACAGGCCGAGGCCGCCCGAGGCGTCCAGGCACTGGCCGGTGATCCACCGGGAGTCGTCCGAGGCGAGGAAGGCCACGACATCGGCGATGTCGGCGGTCTCGCCCATGCGCGAGAACACCGAGCGGGCGGCGTGCGCGGCCTCGCCCTCCGGGGTGGCCCAGCGCCGGGCGTTCATGTCCGTCTTCACGAACCCCGGTGCCACCGCGTTCACGGTGATGCCACGCCGGCCGAGGTCCTTGGCCAGCGCGCGGGTCATGGCCTCGGCGGCCGCCTTGGCCATGGAGTAGCCGATGGACTCGGGCAGCGCCACCCTGGTCGCGGCGGAACTAACGGTGACGATCCGTCCGCCGTCGCGCAGCCGCCCCAGTCCGTGCTGGACGAGGAAGAGCGGCGCCTTGGCGTGTACGGCGATCAGCTCGTCGAAGTCCTCCGGCCGCACGTCGGCCACCGAACCCCGCCGGTTGAAGCCCGCGTTGTTGACCAGGATGTCCAGGCCGGGCTCCGCGCCCAGCTCCGCCAGCGCGGCGTCGAAACGCTCGTACAGCAGCCCGGCGTCGTCGGGCACGCCGAGCGGGGCCCGTACGAGGACGGCGCGGCCACCGTCGCCGGTGATCGACGCGGCGGTCTCGCGGGCCGCGGCCTCGTCGGCCCGGTAGTGCACGGCGACCAGCGCGCCGTCCGCCGCCAGCCGGCGGGCGATGCCCCGGCCGATGCCCCGTCCCGCGCCCGTGACCAGAGCCGTCCTGCCCGTGAGCGCACCCATGTCGTCTCCCCTCGCGCCGCCGCCGCGCCGGGCCGCCACGGGCCGGCGTGTCCCGATGATCGTACGTGTGCCGCACCTGGCGGCCCGGTGGTGCGGCGCCCGCTGCGGGCCGTCCTCTCCACCGGTTCACGAGCCGTTCTCCAGCGGCGGTCCTCTTCGCTGCGGGTGGCTTCAAACCGCACAAACGGTTTGCTAATCTTCCCGGTGCTTCCCACTCGTGAACGCGCGCCGTCCGGGTCGTGCGAGGGGCGTGTGGGCGGCCCGGACGGCGGCATGCCCGCCGCGCCGCGTCCCGCGGGCACGGCACGCCCGCAGTGATCCGCTCATCAATGGGGCGAGCCGGTCGGGGGTGCCCGCCGCTGCCGCGGGGCGACCGGCCGGCTCCCGACACCAGGAGTCAGCCGATGGCCAAACAGGAACGCGCGGCTCGTACCAGATGGCTGCTGATCCAGGCGGCCGCCGAGACGTTCGTGCAGAAGGGCTTCACCCGCGCCTCGATCGCCGCCATCAGCCGGCAGGCCGGGGTGAGCAACGGCGCGCTGCACTTCCACTACGAGACCAAGGACGCGCTCGCCGACGCCGTGGAGCAGAGCGCCGCCGCCCTGCGCCGGATGTGCTGCCGGACGGGGAAGCGGGCGAGGACGGCGCGCTGCAGCGGCTGGTCGACGCCTCGCACCGGCTGATGAACGGGCTCGACCGGGACGTGGTCGTACGCGCGGGTTCGCCCTGTCCGGCTCGCCGGCGCGCGGGTCCGGCGGACTCGGCCTGCGCGGGCAGTGGCAGGCCCGGGTCGAGGGCGTCCTCCGGGAGGCCGCGGCGGACGGTTCGCTGACGGACGGGGTCTCGCCCGCGGACGCGGCCACGGTCGTGGTCGCGGCGACCGTGGGTTTCGAGGTGCTGGGCACGGGAAGCCGTACGTGGATCGCGCCGGAAAGGCTGGCCAGCTTCCGGGAGTTGGTGCTGCCTCGGTTGTCGCGGCCGGGAGCCGTGCGGGAGTTGAACGCCCGCGGGGCCGACGTGCCGTGCGACCGGAGGGGACGACGCCTGCCGTAAACAGCCGGTCCGGTCTTGTTCAGAGTCTGTTCTCATGGTGGAGTAAGCGCTTCCGTGCGGTTTTCTCCTGAGGGAACGTCGAATTCAGCTGTCGAACGCGAGCGTGTGGTGGCGGGCGAAGCCCTACCGTTCTGTTGAACGGGCAGGTCGGAGCCGCGCCTTCGCGAACGGGTCCGCGCTCGGTGGCGGGAGAGGCCGATGAAAAAACCAGTCACGCGGTTTTCCATTGACATACCGTTCGTGCTGTCTTTTAATCTGCTGTGAGCCGACATCGCTCGGGTGACCGATCCCGTCCGGGACCAGGACCGGGACGGTCACGTTTCGTGTCGAGTGACCGGGTGCCGGCGGGTGCGACGCGTTCCGACCGAGGCGTCAACAGGGGAGACAGCGTGGACATCGGTGTACTGGGCGTGCTGGCGGTGCGGGAGAACGGCCTGTCGATCACTCCGACCGCCCCCAAACCTAGGCAGGTGCTCGCCCTGTTGGCGCTGCACGCCGACCGAGTGGTGCCGGTGTCCGTCCTGACCGAGGAGCTGTGGGCCGGTACACCGCCACGCAGCGCCCGCACCACGCTCCAGACGTACGTCCTGCAGATCCGCGAACTGATCGCGAAGGCCCTGAAGCACGGCAGGCAGGAGGCGGCGCCGGGCGCCGAGCGGCGCAGCCCCAAGGACGTCCTGGTCACCTCGCCGGGCGGATACCTGCTTGCCACCGGCGACGGCTCGCACGACGTCAGGGAGTTCGACCGGCTCGTCGGCACCGGGTACCGGGCCATGGACGCCGAGGACTACCCGCGCGCGGCCCAGCAGCTGCGGACGGCCCTGGACCTGTGGTCGGGCCCCGTGCTGACCGACGTACAGGCCGGGTCGCAGCTCGAAACGGAGGTCCGCCGCCTGGAGGAGAGCCGGCTGTGCGCCCTCGACCAGCGCATCGAAGCCGACCTGCGCCTCGGCCGCCACCGCGAACTGCTCCCCGAGCTGACGGTGCTGGCCAGCCGCCATCCCACCCACGAGAACCTGCACGCGCAGTTCATGATCGCCCTGCACCGCTCCGGACGGCGCGGCGAGGCGCTGGAGACGTATCAGCGCCTGCGCGGCACCCTCGTGCGGGAACTGGGCCTGGAGCCCTCCGCCCACCTGCGCAGGCTGCAGCACTCCATCCTCATGGCCGGCCCGGAGGAGCCCACCCGGCTCGGCGACCCGGGCGTACGACTGGCTTACACCGGCTGACGGGCCGTCGGCCACGCGGCGGCGCGCACCATCCTCGGCCCCCCCTGTGCCGCTCCGCCGCCGAGGGCGGGGCGAACCATCGACAAGGAGCGGGCGTGAGCAACTGGGACGCCGAAGTCGCCGTCGTCGGCCTGGGCGCCTGGGGCGCCAGCGCGCTGTGGCGCATGGCCGGCCGAGGTCTGGACGTCCTGGGCGTCGAGCAGTTCGAGCCGGGGCACCCCCTCGGTTCCTCGCACGGCGGCTCCCGGATGTTCCGCATCACCTGCCTGGAACACCCCGGCCTGGTCCCGCTGGCCCGGCGCTCCCTCGAACTGTGGCACGAACTCGCCGACGCCGCCGGCAGCCCCCTCTTCGACAACCGGGGCGGACTGCTCATCGGCCCCGAGGACGGCCGCATCGTCGGCGGGACCCTGCGCGCGGCCCGGCGGCACGGCATCACCGTGCGACGCCTCTCCCAGGGCGAACTGGCCGAGCGCCACGGTCAGCACGCCGCCCTCGACCCCCGGGACATCGCCGTGTGGGAACCCTCCGCCGGCATCCTGCGGCCCGAGGAGTCCGTACGCGCCGCGATCCGCCTCGCCCGCGCCGCCGGCGCGCCCGTGCTCACCGGTACCCGCGTCCACGAGGTGGCCCTGGTCCCCGGGGGCGTGGAACTGCGCACCGCCTCCCGCACCCTGCGCGTACGCCAGGCCGTCGTCACCGTCGGCTCCTGGCTCGGCGGCCTCGTCCCCGGACTGCCGCTGACCACCCTGCGCATGCCCATCACCTGGTTCCGCTCCACGGCCGGCGACGACCGCCACACCCTCGACCGGTTCCCCGTCTTCATGCGCGACCTGCCCGGCGGACAGGTCCTGTGGGGCAACGGCAGCGAAGGCGCCCACCCGGTCAAACTCGGCCTGGAGGTCCACGGCCGCCCCGGCCGGCCGTTCGACCCGCACACCGACGACCGTTCCGTCGTCGCCGAGGACTGGACCGACGTCGCGGCCGTGCTGGCCACCCGCCTGCCCGGGTTGGAACCGGCCCCCGCGAAGGTCTCGGTGTGCATGCTGACGGCCACCCCCGACGGGCAGTTCGTCCTGGGCCGCCCCGGCGGCGACCCCCGCCTCGTGATCGCGGGCGGCTGCAACGCCCACGGTTTCAAGCACGCCACCGGGATCGGTGAGGCGCTGACCGACCTCGTCACCGGCGAGACCCCCCGGACGCCCCTGGACTTCGCCTCGCCCGACCGGGCCGCCCTGCACTGACACCGACGGGTGAATCCCCCGCGATCCTCACTCCCCGGAGTGAACGTGGTGCGCGCGGCACGGGGGAAGCGGACATGATCGCGGGATCAGTCCGCGCCCCCCTGCGGCGGCCCGGCGCGTTGCCGGGCGCCGCCCGTGGGGCCACCGCACCACGAGGGGAACCCCGTCTTGCCCACCGAGCGATCCGGCACCGGGGCACAGGCCCCCGCACGTCCCGGCGATCCGGCCCCCGCCTGCGACACGACCGTCGTCCCCGTCCCGGGCGACGGCCCCTACGCCGTCGCCGTCGCCGCCGACGGGGCCCTGTGGGTGACGCTCGCCCGCTCCGGCGACCTCGCCCGCGTCAAGGACGGGGAACCGGCACGGGTCCATCCGGCCGGCGGCGTCGAGGCCCGGCCCACCGTCGTCGCACCGGGTCCCGGCGCGCGGAGCATGTGGGCCACCCAGTTCCTGGGCGACGCGATCACCGGCGTCGACACCGTCGACGGCCGCACCGTGCGGGTACCGCTGGACCGGGGTGCGGGGCCCTTCGGCATCGCCGCCGGACCGGACGGCGCGATGTGGTTCACCGAGCTGACCGCGGACCGGATCGGACGGCTCCCGCACCCCGGACCCGCCCTGGACGGCCGTCCCCCGGTGGTCGAGACCTTCCCGCTGCCGGTGCGGGCCGCCGGAGCCGCGGGGATCACGGCGGGCGCGGACGGCGGCATGTGGTTCGCCCTGAGCCAGGCCGACGCCATCGGACGCGTCGACGCCGACGGCTCCGTCCGCCTGCACCGGCTGCCCACCCCCGGGGCCCGCCCGGTGGACATCGCCGCGGCGCCCGACGGGACCCTGTGGTTCACCGAGAACGGCATCGGCCGCATCGGCCGCGTCACCGGCGACGGACAGGTGGACGAGGTGGCCCTGCCCGGCGGCGCCGCCACCCGGCCGCACGGCATCGCCGCTACGCCCGACGGCGGCTGCTGGTTCACCGCGTGGGGGACACACCGCGTCGGCCGCGTCACCCCGGCCGGGCAGGTACGGACGTACGAACTGCCCCCCGGTGTCAGCGAACCGCACGGGATCGTCACGGCCGGGACGGACACCGCCTGGACGGCGACGGAGAGCGGCGAACTGGTGCGGCTGACGCTCCGCCGAGCTGGGCTGAGTCGAGCTGAGCGGGGCGGGGCTGAGTCGAGCTGAGCGGGGCGGGGCGGGGCGGGGCTGAGCGGGGCGGGGCGGGGCTGAGCGGGGCGGGGCGGGGCGCCCCGGCCCTGCCCCGCTCCGGGCCGTCAGGACGTCGGCGAGGCGAGGGGCTCGCGCCGCACCACGACCGCCGCCCACCCGCAGGCCAGCAGCGCGGCGGCGGCGCACACCGCCAGGGCCGCGCCGAAGCCGCGCCCCGAACCGCCCAGCGAGAGACCCGACAGGGCGAGGCCCACCGCGCCGCCCAGCTGCTGGCTGGAGTTGACCAGCGAGGCGATGACTCCGGAGGTCCGCTCGTCGGCGTCCCGCGCCGCGGCCGACGCCGCCGCCGGCAGCCCGGCCCCCACCCCGATCGCGAACAGCAGGATGCCCGGCAGCAGCCCGGCGTAGCCGAACTCCCGGGACGCGGCCCAGGACAGCAGCAGTGCGCCCACCGCGGTACCCGCGCACGCCACGGTCAGGACCCGGCCCGCCGTGAACCGCACCGTCGCCCGCTCACCGGCCTTGACCCCGGTCAGGGACCCCAGGGCGAACGGCACATAGCCGAGACCGGCCTCCAGCGGCGTGAACCCCAGCCCGTTCTGCAGGTACAGCGTGAGCACCAGGAACCCCTGAAACGTCGCCGCGGACAGCAGCACCGCCGCCACCAGCGCCCGCGCCCGCACCGGAGACGCGAACACCCCCCTCGTCACCAGCGGGTTGGCCGAGCGGCGCTGGTCGACGGCGAACGCGGCGAGCAGCAGCAGCGACAGCACCGCGCACGCCGCGGCCACGGGCGGCCGGCCGCCGTCCCCGCCGAACGACAGCAGCGCGTACACCAGGAGCGCCAGACCGCAGGTGAGCAGGGCCGCGCCGCCCCAGTTGAGCGCCTGGTCTCCGGCCGGGCGGTGGATGCCGCGCAGCAGCCTGGGCAGCAGCACGAGGGCCAGTGCCGCGACCGGCAGGTTGATGAAGAACACCCAGCGCCACGACCAGTACTCGGTGATGACACCCGAGAGGATCAGACCGGCCAGCGCCCCGGTCACCGCCGTGGCGCCCCACACCGCGAACGCCTTGGCCCGCGCCGCCGGTTCGGTGAACACCAGCGTCAGCAGACCCAGGACGGCCGGCGCCACCAGCGCCGCGCCCAGGCCCTGCAGCGCGCGGGCGCCGATCAGCTGCCAGGGTTCGGCGGCCAGGCCGCTCAGCAGCGAGGCCAGCGCGAACACCGCGGTGCCCGCGGTGAAGGTGCGCACCAGGCTGTAGCGGTCGCCGAGCCGGCCGCCCAGGACGAGGAAGCCGCCGAAGGCCAGCATGTAGGTGTTGACCACCCACACCAGGGACGGTCCGGAGAAGCCGAGTTCCCGCTGCATGGTGGGCAGGGCGATGTTGACGACGTTGTCGTCCAGGGTCAGCAGGAGCTGGGTGAGGCAGAGGATGGCCAGGATCACGCGCGGGTGCGAGGGGGTCGTCCGGGGTGCTTCCTGCGACGTGCTCGTCATGGGGTCAGCGGTCCTCTCGTGGCGTACGGGGGTCGAACGGTGGGGCGTCGCGCCGCACGCGCGGCCGTTGAGGGGCGGGCGTGACGGGGCGACGGCTCACGGGAGGAGGCCGGGCTAAGTGCATCGAAGTGGGGGCTCGCTTCGCAGGGTGGGGCGGCTGCGCAGGCCGGGTGGTCCGGTCGTCCGCCGGCCCCCGCGGGACGCCGCGTCCGGCCGACGCAGAACGTTCCGTAGTGTTTCATAACGCCCTCAGCGGGGTCCAGCGCCGGCCGCGCCCTGCTGATGGTCCGTCAGGTCCGGTAGGCGGGCGTGGTCGATCTTGCCGTTGGCCGTGACCGGCAGGGCGTCGGTGAGCACGATGCGCCCCGGCACCATGTAGCCCGGCACGGCGTCCCGCAGCGCCCGCTCCAGTTCGGCCCGGACCGCCGCCGCGTCACGGACCAGCGCCTCGGGGGACAGCGCGGCGTGGGCCACGAGCCGGGCGCGGCCGTCGGACGCGCGGTCCACCGACGCCACCGCGCGCCGGACCGCCGGCAGCCGGTCGAGCACCGACTCGATCTCGCCCAGCTCTATCCGGTGCCCCCGGATCTTCACCTGGCGGTCCCTGCGCCCCAGGAACTCGATGGCGCCGTCGCTCCGCCACAGACCCAGGTCGCCCGTCCGGTACAGCCGTTCGCCGAGTACCGGGTGGACCGGGAACCTGGCGGTGGTCTGCTCCTCGTCGCCCGCGTACCCCCGGGCCAGGCCCTGCCCGGCGATGTGCAGTTCCCCCTCGCACCCGACCGGCACCGGACGGCCCTCGTCGTCGAGGATGTGGAAGAACTGCCCGCGCAGCGGACGGCCGTAGGGGATGCTTCGCCAGTGGTCCGGCACGGCCCCCACCGGATGGCAGATCGACCAGATCGCGGCCTCCGTCGCACCGCCGGCGCTGATCACCCGCACGCCGGGCACCAGCGCCCGCAGCCGGTCCGGCAGGGTCACCGGGATCCAGTCGCCCGACAGCAGGACGCAGCGCAGCGAGGCCAGTTGCCGGGCCGCGCCGCCGGGGTCGGACTCGGCCAGGTCCAGCAGCATCTGCATCAGGGCGGGCGCCGTGTTCCACAGGGTGACCCGGTGCCGCTCCACCAGGTCGAGCCAGTGCTGCGGGTCCCGCTCGCCGTCCGGTTCGGGCAGGACCAGCGCCCCGCCCGCGCCGAGGACCCCGAAGATGTCGTACACCGACAGGTCGAAGCTGAGCGCCGACAGCCCCAGCACCCGGTCCCGCGGGCCCACGCCGAGACGGTCGGTGATGTCGTCCACGGTGACGCGCGCGGCGGCATGGTCCACGATTACGCCCTTCGGTTCCCCCGTCGAACCGGAGGTGAAGATGACGTACGCGGGCGAGTCGGGGGCCGCGCCGGTGTCCGGCGAGCCGGTACCGGACACCGGTGCGGCCCCGGCGGACACCGGGTCAGGGCCCAGCTCCACCACGGTCACCTCCGGGGGCAGTCCGGGCCGGGCGCCGGGTGCCACCACGGCGTACGCGATGTCCGCCCTGCGGCAGACGGCGGCGATCCGCGGCCCCGGCCACGCCGGGTCCACCGGTACGTACACCGCGCCCTGCCGGGCGACCGCGAGCACCGCCGCGATCTGGTCGAAGCCCTTGGGCAGCGTGACGGCGACCGTGCTGCCCGCCCGTACCCCCGCCCGGTGCAGGAGCCGCGCGGCCCCCGCGGCCCGGCCCGCCAGCTCCCCGTGCGACAGCGCACCGGACGCCCCCAGGAGCGCGGGCGCGTCCGGGGTGCGGAGGGCGGCGGCCCGCGCCGGGGCGTCGAGCTGCGGCCCGGCCGCCGGGAACGGGCGCGCGGTGAGCGGCTCCTGGAAGGCGAAGGTGGGGTCCCAGCCGAGGTCCGCCCGCAGCCAGGCGTCCGCCGAGCCGGAGAGCGCCGCCAGCAGCGTGGCGTACGCCGCGCCGAGGCCGCGCGTCAGCGGGTCGCCGGCCCGCTCCGGCGCGCCCCGCCGTTCCCACCGGGCGTTCGGCTCGGTAGCCGTCGGGTCGAGGACGAGGAGGTACTCCAGCCGGCCCCCCTCGGCCCCCGGCAGCGGCGCGCCCAGCCCGAGGCGGACCACGGGGCCGGTGACGGGCGGGGCGACGGACCGCCAGTCGCGGGCGTACGACGCGAAACCCGACCAGCGCAGCAGGTCGGGACCCGGCACCCGGACGGCGTCCGGGGCGTCCGCGCCGTCGACGGTCAGGTCCAGGCCGGCCGTGCCGCAGGACCAGCGCGCCAGGGTCAGCGTGGCCGCCGCCGCCAGGGCCTCCGCCAGGGACAGGCCGTGGTCCCGGGCTCGGGCGGTGAGGCGGTCCATCAGGGCGGCGTCGAGCGGCACGGGGTGCGGGCCGGTCGGGGCCGGGTCCGGGCGGTACGGAACCGGGTTCGGGCCGGTCGGGTCCGAGGCGGGGTGGTGCGCCGACGGGGTGCGGCCCGCGCGGCGGTCCACGAGGCGGGCGACGGCGCGCGCCGAACCCCCGTCGAGCAGCCGCCTTAGCGGGACGTCGACGCCCTCGGCCGCGCGCAGCCGGTCCCGCAGCAGCACCGCCCGCCACGGGTGCAGCCCGAGCGCCGTCAGCGGCCGGTCGGGGTCGATCCGCCGGGGGTCCGCACCGAGAACGGCGGCCAGGTGACCGGTCACCACGTCGGCGGGGAAGGGGGACGTCACCATGCCTCCTGGGCGATGAGTTCGCGGCGGCCGGAGCCGTGCGGCCCCGCTGCCGGGGACGGGCCGGCCGTGCGCGCGGCGCGCGCGTCGCGGTCCCGGACGATCCGGTCGACCATGCCGGTCAGGGTGGTGCCCCCGCCGACCTCGACGAAGTCCGGCGGCCGGCTCCCGGCCGAGCCGAGCAGGTACTCCACCGACTCCGTCCAGCGCACCGGGTGGTCGATCTGCTCGGTCAGCGCGGTGGCCAGCTCCGCCGGCCGGTGCGGGCGGGCCGTCCGGTTGGCGACGACGGGACAGCGCGGCGGACCGAACGGCACGGCCCGCAGCAGGGGGGCCAGCTCCCGCGCGGCGGGGGTCATGTGGGGGGAGTGGAACGGGCCGCTGACCGGCAGCCGGCGCGCCAGCCTCGCACCCGCGTCCGTCAGGATCAGCTCCATCATCTCCAGGTCCTCGCGCGGCCCCGCGAGGACCATCTGGTCGGGGGTGTTGAGATTGGCCAGGTGCACGGCCGTGAACCCGGAGCGGTGCAGCAGGAACCGCAGCGTGGACTCCCGCAGGCCGACGACCACGCTCATGCCGCCGCCCGGCACGGCCGCCATCGCCGCCGCGCGCGCCGCCACCAGGCGCAGGCCCTCGGTGAAGCCGAGCACCCCCGCCGCGACCAAGGCGTTGTACTCGCCGAGGCTGTGGCCGAGGACCGCGTCGGGGTGCTCGCCCCGGTCCGTCAGCGCGCGGTGCGCCAGCGCGTTGACGACGTAGACGGCGGGCTGGGTGTACCGCGTGTCGTTCAACTGGCCGTCCCGGCCGCCGGTCAGGCAGAGGTCGCGGATCGAGTAGCCGAGCACCTCGTCGGCCTCGGCGGTGAGGTCCGGGTAGCGGTCGAACAGCTCCGCTCCCATGCCCCGCCGCTGGCTGCCCTGCCCGGCGAACATGTGGACCGTGGTCATGCCCCCTCCTCCCTGCCCGCGACCCGGGCGGCCAGCAACTCGCCGAGGGCCGCCGCGTGACGGTGCGAGAGCAGGCTGATGTGGTTGCCGGGGACCTCCTCCACCGTGACGAGCGGACAGTGCTCCGCCCAGCCCATCGCGGGCCGCGCGTAGTAGCTGTCCGAGGCGTCGAAGGTGCTGCCCCGGCCGAAGTCCGTCTCCTCGGCCCGCAGGACGAGCAGCGGACCCGGATAGGGGCCAGGACGGTACGACTCGACCGCGCCGAGCGTCTCGCGCAGCAGCGCGAACGGGTCGGCTCCCGTGGTGCCCATCCAGTCGGCCACCGAGGCGAGTTCGTCGAGGTACTCGTCGGGCGCCAGGCCGGCCGCGTCCGGGCCGCCGGACTCCGGGGTGCGGGACTCCGGAGCACCGGACTGCGGGCCGCCGGACTCCGGGGCGCGGGGTGCCGCGCCGGCGCGGGTCCGCTCGTACGCCTCGACCTGCCGCAGGAAGCTCCCGTCGGCCGTGGTGTCGGTCCGCCGCCCGGTCGGTGCCGCCGCGTCCAGCATCACCACGAGGTCGGGCGCCCGCCCCTGGGCGCGCAGTTGCCGCGCCAGTTCGTAGGCGATGACCCCGCCCCCGGAGAACCCGCCGAGGACGATCCGCTCACCGGAGGCGGGCGGCGGTACGGCCCGCGCGTAGCTCCGGGCGAGTTCCTCGACGGTGCGGGCCGGGGGCTCACCCGTCAGGACCGTACGCGGGTCCTGGACGCCCACCAGGCGGGCCGGGCCGGGGAAGCGCGCGGCCAGCGCGCCGTAGCAGGCGACCTGGCCGCCCGGCGGGTGCACCAGGTACACCGTCACCGGTGTGCCGTCGGGGTCCGGGCCGGGCCCGCGCAGCGGGACGAGCGGGTCCACGGCGTCCGGCGCGTCCGGTGCCCCGTCGGTCCGTTCGCCGTGCGCGCGGCGTCCGGCCAGGAACGCGGCCAGCTCCCCGGCCACCGGGTGCCGCACCAGGTCGCCCAGGGTGAGGGGCGGGGCGCCGAGATCCGCCAGGGCCCGCAGCAGCCGGACCGAGAGCAGCGAATGGCCGCCCAGCTCGTAGAAGTGGTCGTCCGGGGCCACGTCCTCGACGCCGAGCACCTCGCGGAAGGCGTCGCGCACCAGCCCGGTGTCGCGCGCCGACGGCGGCCAGGCCACGGCACGGTCCGCCGGCCGGGCGAGGGCCCCGCCCGTGCCGCGCGGAGCGAGTCCGGGCAGGTCCTCGTCCTCGATACGGCCGACCAGGTCCCGCACGGTCAGGCCGTCCGGGTCGGCGGCCAGCCGGCCGAGCGAACGGACCCACAGCTCGGCGAGCCGGTCCGCGTCCCCCTTCTCGACCCGGCCCGGGTCCGGCACGAACACCGTCACCAGCGCTCCGGCGGCACGGTGCACGACCGCGGTCACGGCGTAACCGGTGCGCGCCCCGGTGGCCGTGGGCACCTCCACCTCGCAGCCGGCCGCCGCGAGCCGCTTCCCGACGGCACCCAGGGAGGCCGGGTAGTTCTCCACCACCAGGAGGCTGTCGAAGAGCGGTTCGCGGCCCGGCAGCCCCGCCCACTCGTGGATCTGGCCCGTGCTCACCCACTCGTGGTCCTGGAGGTCCAGCGTCGCCTCCCGGGCCCGCTCGACCAGGGCGGCGACCGTCTCGTCCGGGTCCACGGCCAGGTCCAGCGGCAGCGTGGTGGCGAGCATGCCGGGAATGCCGCGCACCCCGCAGGGTCCGTCCGCGCGGCCGGACAGCGTCACGCCGAGCCGGGCCCGGCCCGCGTCGCCGCCCCCGGCGCAGCGCCACAGCAGTGCGGCCCACACGGCCTGCAGCACATTGCTCTCGGTGGCGGCGTGCCGGGCCGCCCACACCCGCAGCGCGTCGGCGGTGTCCCCGGCCAGTTCGGTCCGCACCTCGGCGGCCGGAGCCGGCGCGGCCGGGGCGGCGCCCGGCCTGAGCACCCCGGGCAGGACGGCCGCGCGGGGACCGGCGAGCCGGTCCGACCAGTAGGCGCGGGCCCGGTCCTCGTCCCGGCCGGCCACCCAGGCGGCGTGGTCACGGGCGTCGGGCCGCTGCGGCCGGGCCGCCGCCGGGTCGGTGCCGTCCAGGTAGGCCTCGTAGAGCTGCCCGAGGAGCAGGGCGACGCTCCAGCCGTCGAGCAGCGCGTGGTGGAACGTCAGCAGGACGCGGTGGCCGTCCGCCTCCCGCCGTACCGTCACCCGCAGCAGGGGCTCGCCGGCCGTGCCGAAGCCCCGGTCGCGTTCGGCCCGTACGACCTCGTCCCACGGCATGGTGTCCGGGCCGTCCGCCGTCAGCCAGGTGAGCGGCGGCCGGTCCTTGGGCGGGGCCGTGAGGCACGGACGCACCCCGTCCGTCACCCGGGCCCGCAGCACGATGTGACGGCGTGCCAGCACCTGCCAGGCGCGGGTGAACCGCTCCCGGTCGAAGGCCCCGCGCCACCACCAGTGGAACTGCTCCACGTGCCGCCCGGCCGCAGCGGCGAGGGCCTCCGCCACCACGCCGTACTGCTGCGGGGTGAGCGGCCAGCTCACGGTGGCGGGCGTCCCGGTACCGTCCGCCGCGGCACCGCCGGGGCCGGTCAGTTCCGTCAGGGCGGCGCGCAGCTGGACGCTCAGGGAACGCACACTGCCGGCGTCGAGGCCGTCGGCCGCCACCGGGCTCCACACCACGCCGACCCGCAGCCGACCGTCGCGGACCACGGCGTACACCTCCACCGGACACGGCCGCCGCGCCCGTGGCGAGCGGTCGCCGGGCGGCGGCGCGGCCGGCGCGAACCGGTCCGAGACCGCCAGCCGGTCGGTCTGGCCGAGGTAGTTGAACGAGACGAGGGCCGGCGGTACGGCGGCCAGCTCCTCGCGCAGCTCCGGGTCCGGGGAGAGGTGCCGGTAGGCCAGGAAACCCGCGTGCCCGGCGGGGGCGGCGAGCGCGCCGGCGACCTCGCGCAGATACTCCTCGGCACCCGCCTGCCGGGGGCCGCCGACGACCACCGGGTCGACGGCGGTCAGCCAGCCCACGGTCCGGGACAGGTCGGCCCCCGCACACGCCTGCGGACCGGGCCCGGCCGCGCTGTCGAGGCGGCCGTGCGTCTCCACGTCCAGGGTCACCAGGCGGCAGCCCCGCCACCGGGCGAGGGCGAGCGCCACCGCGCCGGTGAGCACCGTGTGCACCGGCAGGCCGAGCCGCCGGGGCACGTCGGTCAGCAGCAGCCGCGTAGGATCCGCGGCCAGACCGAACTCCTCGTGCCGCCCCTCCTCCTCGCGGCCCGGCGGCCGGGACGCGAGGAGACCGTCGCACTCGTGCCTGGCCTCGGCCACCGCCCGCCAGTAGGCGGCGCCCCCGGGATCGGCGGCGGCGCGGGCGAGGAGGGCGGCCCACTCCCGCTCCCCGGTCGGCTCGGCCGGCAGACGGGGCAGCTCGCCCTCCCGCAGCGCGGCGAGCGCCGTGTCCAGGTCGGACAGGACGACGCCCCAGGAGACGGCGTCCATCACCAGGTGGTGAGCGGTCAGGCGCAGGACGTCGGGGGACTCGGCGGGGTGGGATTCGCTCCGGTCGGATTTCGAGGGGTGGGATGTGCTCCGGTCGGATTCCGCAGGGTGGGATTCGCTCCGGTCGGATGCCGTCTCGTCCGGGTGCGCCGCGTCGGAGGCCGCCGGGGCCGTGGCGGCGCGGACCAGCAGGGCGCCGAAGACCCGGCCCGCCTCCGGGTCGAGGCCCCGCTGTACGTCCCGCCAGCGCCGCTCGACCCCGTCGTCGTCCGCGCCGTCCCCGGCGGCGTCGACGACCGTGAGCAGGTCGCGTACGGCCCGGCCGGTGGGCGCCGGCGCGGGCCGTACCCGGTGCTCCCCGTCGGCGGTGCCGATCCGGCAGGTGAGGGCCGGGTGGGCGTCGAGGACGCACTGCAGGGCCAGCCGGACGAGGAGCGGATCGGCCGGCCGGCGCAGCCGTACGGCGGCCGACAGGTTCCAGTGCCGGCGTTCCGGCCCGGTGACGCGCTCGAAGAACCACGACTGGACCGGCGACGGCCCGGACACGGCGGGCGCGGCGTCCGCGCGGTGCGGTACGGGCGCCGGGGCGTCCCCGCCGTCGTCCGGGGGCGTCGCGGCCGCGCGGCCGGTGAGCAGGCGGGCCAGCGCGCCGGGTGTGGGGTCGCGGAAGACGTCGCGGGCCGACAGCGAGAACCCGGCCGCGCGCAGCCGGGTCACCAACTGCACGGCGAGGATGGAGTCGCCGCCCGCCGCGAAGAAGTTCGGCCCGTCCGGGTCGGCGTCCGCCTCCTCGTCCACGGGGTGCCCCGGCAGCAGGGCGGCCCAGGCCTCCCGGCACGCCGCCAGCGCCCCCGCGTCCACGGGCGGGTCCGGGCGGTCGGCGCCGGTGCCGTCGGACACGCGGGCGGGCGCGGTCGGGTGCGCGACGGGTGCGCCTTCGGTCGGCCGGGCGGCGTCCGGTGTCGCGCGCAGCGCGCGGCGGAGGACCTCGGCGACCGGATCGTCGGGCGCGGCCGCCAGCGCGCCGGCCACCGCGGTCACCTCGGCGGCCGTGCGCTCCGCCGACGAGCGGTCGAACCGTTCCCGGTCGTACTTGAGCAGGCCCCGGATCTCGCCGTCCCGTTCCACCAGGGTCAGGTTGACGTGTCCCACCCCCGGCTGCTGGATCTCCTCCACGACCTCGGCCGTCAGCCCGGGGACGATGTCGCCCGCCGGGTCCGCCTGCTCGTGCAGGAAGGCGAACGGGCAGGTGAACGGGGAGCCGTCCTCCGGGTCGAAGCCGTCGTCCAGGAGTTCCGCGATCCGGGGGAAGGGCAGGTCGCAGTGGTCGAGACCGGCGGTGAGTTCGGCGCGTACGGCACGGACGTAGCCGGCGGCGGTCGTCGTGGTGCCGTCGTCGCCCGCCGCGAGCGGGGAGCGGACCGGGATCAGGTTGGTGAGGTAGCCGACGGTCCGGTCGAAGCGCGCGTCGTGCCGGATGGCGACCGGGGTGCCCACGGCCAGCCGCCGGCCCGGATCGTGCCGGCCGAGGGTCAGCAGGTAGGCGGCGAGCAGCACGCCGAACACGCTGGAGCGGCTCCGCGCGGCGAACGACCGCAGGGCCGCCGTCTCCCCGGCGTCGAAGCGGACCGGGACGCTCGCCGACGCCCGGGTCCGCCGGGTGGTCCCGGGCCGGTCGAAGGGCAGCAGCGGTGCCCCCGTCACCCCGGACATCCGGTCCCGCCAGAACGCGGTCAGCCGCTCCTGGTCCCGCGCGGCGCGCTCGGCGCGCGCGGCGGCGTAGTCGGCGAACGACGCCCCGGCGGGTCCCGGCGCGCCGGGCTCGTCCGGCGCCCGGTACAGCGCCCACAGGTCCCGCAGCGCCACCACCGACGAATGCCCGTCGAACACCAGGTGGTGGACCACGAGCAGCAGGCGGTGGTGGTCCGGGGCGTGCGCGAACAGCACGGCGCGCAGTACGCCCCGCTCGGGGGCCAGGGGCCGGGCCGCCTCGCGCGCCGGGGAGGCCTGGTCCGGCGCGTCCGGTCCGCCGGGTGCCTGCCGCACCTCCAGGCGGGGCGCGGTGGGCGCGGCCACGAGGACCGGGCCGTCCGGCCGGGCCGCGACCCGGGTGGCCAGCACGGGGTGACGGGCCATCAGCGCGTCGAAGGCCCGCACCAGGCGGGGCACGTCCAGCGGGCCGCGCAGGTCGACCGCGACCGGGATGTCGTACAGCCCGGTGCCGGGGTCGAGCCGGTGCAGGAACAGCAGGCCGCGCTGCTCCGGTGTCAGGGGGATCTCCGCGGGCTGCCCGGACGGTCCCGGCGGCGCGGCGGGCACGGGGGCCGGTCGCGGGGCGGTGGTCGCGGGGCCCGGTCCCGGGGCGGGGTCCGGTGCGGGGGTGGTGGCCGCTCCCCGGCGCAGCAGGGACTTCAGCCGTGCCCGCTTGGCCTCGACGGTCTCGTCCGGGGTGCCGTCCGTGTGGGTGCTCGTGGGTGCGCTCATGACTCCTCGGCAGGTCGGAGGGCGGCGGTGTGCCGGGCCAGCAGGGCGTCGAGGACCGACTCGTCGAGTGCGTCGATCTCTTCCTCGGACAGGGCGGAGGCGTCCTTGGGGACGGGCGGCGGCGCGGCGGACGGGAACGCGGTGGCGGCGAGGGCGCCGAGCACCGGCCGTTCGTACAGCTCCGTCAGGGACGGGGCACGGCCGCCGGCGGCGGAGATCGCGTGCACGATCCGCACCAGGCGCAGACTGTCCACGCCCAGGGCGAGCAGATCGGTGCCCCCGGTGAGGCGGGCGGCGGGCAGCCCGGTCTCCCGCGCCACGATCCCGGCCAGGCGGGGGAGGGCGTCGGGGTCGGGGTCGGGGTCATGGGGCGTGGGGTCCGTCGTGGGGGTGGCTCGGGGGGCGGGGTCCGCGGTGGTTGGAGCTGCGGTGGTGAGGTCTGTGGTGGTGGGGTCCGGGGTGGTTGGCGCGACGGTGGGGTCTGGGGTGGTTGGGTTCGCGATGGTGGGGGCTACGGCGGTGGAGTCCGTGGTGGTGGGGTCTTCGGTGGTGATGCTGCGGGCAGGGGGGTGCTGGGCGGGGGTGGCGTGGGCGACGGTCTGCCGGGGGTCGGTGTGGTGGGTGGTGGTGTCCCGGGCGGGGTCGTCCCGGACATCGGTGGGCGGGACCGGTTCCGGGCGCGTCGGTGCGGGACCGGAAGGTGCGTCCGGTGACGCGGGGACGTTCCCCGCCGGTGGGGTGGCCGGGGCGCTGTCGACGGGGGTGGGGGGCAGCGCGGCCCGCGGCACGCCGGCCGGCGCCGGCGGCCACGGGGCTTCCGCGCCGTCGAGCCACCCGGGCGGCAGGTCCGGCGCGTGGTCCGCGGGGACCCCGGCGCCGGTCACCACGACGCCGCCGCCCTCCCGCGACACCCGCCCCGCCAGGGCGCGCAGCGCCGTCGCGGCTCCGTCACCGGCGACCACCACCGCCGCCCGGCAGCGCCGGTCGCGCCGGCCGCCGCGCAACGCCGCCGCGACGGTGTGCGGCGCCGGCGCCTCCCGCTCCAGGTGGTCGGCGAGGCGCTCGGCATACGCGGCCAGCCCGGCCGGCGAGTCGGCGCTCAGCGGCAGCGTCACCGGCCCGGCGGGCGCCGGACCCGGTGCGCGGTCCGGCGGCGCCTCCAGCACGACACTGGCGTAACCGCCCGTACCCGCGAAGCTGTTGAGCAGGACCCGGCGCTGCGCGGGCCAGGGCTCGACGGCCCCGACGACCCGCACCCGGCCGTCGCCTCCGGAGGGCGGCGCGCCGGGCGGCAGCGGGGTCGGCAGCAGCCGGTCCTGGCGGAACTGCGCCAGCACCTTCGCCAACTGCCCGAAGGCGGAGGCCGCTTCCATGTGGCCGAGCACGCCTTTGACGGAGCCCACCGCGACCGGCCGGGACCGGTCGCCGAGCACCCGCCCGAGCACCTCCAGCTCCAGCGCGTCCGCGACGGCGGCGCCGGTCGCCGACGACTCGACGTACCCGATGTCGGCCGCCGTGACGCCCGCGTCGTCGAGGGCGGCGCGCACCGTCTCCTCCTGGCGCCGCGGACTCGGCATGCCGTACCCCCGGGTGGTCCCCGCGTGCCGGCAGGAGCCGCCCCGCAGGACCGCGTGCACGGGGTCGCCGTCCGCGAGCGCGCGCTCCAGCGGCTTCAGGAGCACCGCGCCGATGCCCTCGCCCAGGATCCAGCCGTCGGAACGGCCCGACAGGGGACGGGAGTCGGCCGACGCGGCGAGCAGGCCCGTCTCGGCCAGGAACTCGATGTGCGTACCGTCCAGGACGAGGTTGACGGCCGCCGCCACGGCGGCGGTGCACTGGCCGCCGCGCAGGGCCCGCAGCGCCGCCTCGATCGCCGCGAGCCCCGAGGCGCAGCCCGCGTCGACCACCAGGCTCGTCCCGTGGAAGTCGAACGCGTGCGAGACGCGGTGCGCCAGCCCGGTCGCCGTGGGCACGGCGCGCGGAGCGGTGCCGCCTCCGCTTCCCCGGCGTCCGTGGTCGTGCCACATGGCCCCGGTGAAGACCCCCACGGGGCCCGCTGCGGACAGCGTCCCGGGGCGGAGGCCGGCGTTCTCCAGACAGCCCCGCACCACGGCGAGCAGCAGGTGTTCCTGCGGATCGACGGCGGCGGCCTCCTGCGGCGGGATGCCCCACTCGTCCGGCTCCCAGGCGGAGACCTCGGGCAGATAGGCACCCACTGTGGCGCCGCCGCGTGCGGTGCGCGGGGCGGGGGAGGGCTCCCGGCCGGGCGGCGGCGGGCCGATCGCGGTGCCCCCCTCGGCGAGCAGCCGCCCGAGCCCGGCGACGCTGTCGGCGGGGTCCGCGCCCGGCAGCAGCCCGGCGAACCCGATGACCGCGACCGCGCCCGGCGGCACCTCGTCCGAAGCGGACCTCCTCGTCGACGGTGAGGTGTCCGGCGCCGGGAGGGGCGACGACGAGGTGCCCGGCGCGGGGAGAAGCGACGACGAGGTGCCCGGCGCGGGCGCAAGCGACGGTGAGCCGGCCGGTGCCGGCCGGGGCGCCGTCGACATGGCCGCCGCCGCCGAGGCGGGCTTCCGCGCGGCCGGGGCGTCCGGCAGGGCGCCGCCCCACAGCGACACCACCAGGTCCTGGCCGTCGTCCAGCGCGAAGTGCTCCCGCACCGCCGAGAAGTCCATGTCGCCGATGGCGCACAGGCCCAGCCCGAGACCGCTCGCGCGTTCCATGGCGGCCTGGCACATGTGCCCCGCCTCCACGGCGGTGTACCGGGTGCCGAGGGCCCGGCCGTAGGCCGGTTCGATGGCGCGGGGCGTGGAGACCAGGAAGAGACCGAAGGCGGCGCCCGTGAACAGCGGCCGGTTGTACCGGACCTGACTGCCCTCGTCGAGCACGACGCCCTCGGCGACGGGGACCAGGGCACGCTCCGCCGGGTCCAGGTAGTAGACGCCGGGGCCCAGGCCCTCGACCCGGCCCGGCTTCACGTACACGTACACCTGGACCGGGTAGAAGCCGCCCGCCGACGGGTAGGGCCGCCGGGTCCCGTGCCCCGGACCCGGCTGGGTGAACGAGCGGACCAGCAGCGACAGCCCCCGGAAGGACAGCGGCGCCGGGGCGAACTCCCGGACCGAGCCCCCGCACCCGCCCGCCGGCCCGTCGTCCGCCGGCAGGTCGAGGGCGACCCTGCGCCGGGCCTCGGGGAACCGGCGCAGCGAGCGCCGTTCGGCCTTGAAGGCGGCCTTCGCCTCCGGGTCGAAGGCGATCCGCACGTCCGCGGCGTCCTGCGCACCCGCCGCGCCGTCCCGCACGCCGGGTTCGCCGACGGCGTCCGCGCCGCCGGCCGCGGGGGCCAGCCCGTCCGCGATGCCCCGGGCGGTCGGGCCGGTCACCAGGAGGTCGACCGGCACCCGCGTACCGTGGCGCCGCTCGATCTCCCGGGCCAGCCTGATCATGGTGAACGAGGTGGCGCCGAGCGCGAACAGGTCGTCGTCCGGGTCGACCGCCGTGCCGTCCAGCAGCGAGGCGGCGAGCGAGGCGACGGCCTCGGCGTCCGGCGCGCCCGCCCCCGGTCGCGCGCGGTCCTGCGGCGCGGGTCGCGCGGGCTGCGTGGGCTGCGCGGTGGTGCGCTCCGGGGCGTCGAGCAGCCGGCCGGCCGCCGCCCGGTCGAGCTTGCCGTTCGGGGTCAGCGGCAGCGCGTCGGTGAACACCGTCCGCGACGGCAGGAGCGGCGCGGGCAGCGTACGCGCCAGCTCCGCCCGCAGCCGGGCCGCCGGGACGGGACCCCCGTCCCCGGCCACGCACACCGCCGCGAGCTGCGGCTCGTCACCACCCGGCCTCCGCCACGGCAGGACCCGGGCCTGGGCGATCCCCGCCACCGCGAGCAGCGCCGCCTCGATCTCACCCGCCTCCACCCGCAGCCCGCGGATCTTGAACTGGTCGTCCCGGCGCCCCAGATAGCGCAGCAGGCCGTCGGCGCCGACCCGGCCCAGGTCGCCCGTGCGGTACAGCCGCCCACCTCCGTCCTCCGCGAACGGCGACGGCACGAAACGGGCGGTCTGCTCCTCGGGACGCCGGTGGTAGCCGAGCCCCACCGCGGGTCCGCCGACGCAGATCTCACCGGGCTCCCCGGCGGCGACGGGCCGCAGCCGGGCGTCCAGGAGCCGGATGACGGTGTTGTCGATCGGCCGGCCCAGCGGGACGTCGGTGCCGGACCAGCCGGGCGGCACCGCCCAGTGCGTGACGTCGATGGCGGCTTCCGTGGGCCCGTACAGGTTGTGCAGTTCCGCGCCGGGCAGCACGCGCCGGAAGGTGTGCGCGGTGGCGGCCGGCAGGGCCTCGCCGCTGGCCAGCACCAGGCGCAGCGAACCGGCTCGCGCGGCCTCCGGCTCGGCCAGGAACAGCGCGAGCATCGACGGGACGAAATGGGCGACGGTCACCCCGTTCTCCCGGAACCAGGTGGCCAGGTAGGCGGGTGACCGGTGTCCTTCGGGCCGCGCCACGACCACGGCGGCCCCGGCGAGCAGCGGCCAGAAGAACTCCCACACCGACACGTCGAAGCCGTACGGCGTCTTCTGCGCGACCCGGTCACCGGGCCGGAGCCGGAACGTCTCCTGCGCCCAGTTCAACCGGTTGGAGACGGCCCGGTGGGCGTTGGGGCAGCCCTTGGGGCGGCCCGTGGTGCCCGAGGTGTAGATCATGTACGCCGGGTCGGCGGGCGTGGCCCCGGACTCCAGCGGGCCGTCGTCGAGGTGGCGGTGGGCGGCACCGGTCGGGTCGACGGTCACCACCGGAGCGGCGATCCCGTCCAGAGCGTCGTCGCGACATCGCTCGTCGGTGAGGATCAGGGCGGGCCGGCAGTCCTCCGCCAGCAGCCGGGTGCGGGCCGGCGGGTGGGCGGGGTCGAGCGGGACGTACGCCGCTCCGGCCCGCACCACCGCCAGCAGCGCCGTCACCAGCGTCGCGGAACGGTCCATGCGCACCGCGACCCGGGTGCCGGGCCCGGCGCCGCAGGACCGCAGGAACCGGGCGAGCCGGGCGCTGCGGGCGCCGAGTTCGCGATAGGTCAGCTCCTCGCCCTCGAAGCGGACCGCGAGCCGGTCGGCGTGGGCCGCCAGAGCGTGTTCGAGGCGGTCGGCGAGGGTCAGCT
The DNA here is from genome assembly GCA_049998335.1 of Streptomyces sp. cmx-10-19. Taxonomy (GTDB): domain Bacteria; phylum Actinomycetota; class Actinomycetes; order Streptomycetales; family Streptomycetaceae; genus Streptomyces. The sequence goes on along the minus strand of JAEBFB010000026.1, from coordinate 47,289 downwards.
CCGGGCGGAAGTCCCGCGCCGGACCCCGCAGCGCGGCCTGGGGGACGGCACCGCCGGACGGTCCGGGGCCCGGGTCAGCGTCAGCGTCCGGGGTCGGGGTCGGGGTCGGGGTCGGAGTCGGGGCGTGCTCCGGGGCGGGACGGTCCGGGCCGGTGTCCGTACCGGTCAGTTCCCGTACGGCGGCCGCGTAGTCGGCGAACAGAGTGTCGAGCAGGCCGTCGGGCAGGACGCCCTCGCGGGCGTCCCACTGGCACACCAGGGTGTCGCCGACGAACATCGGTACATGGTCGACGGCCACCCCCGAGGTCCTCGACTGGCTGTGGCGCAGCTCCACCCCGGGCGTGCCGTCGGGCTCCTCGGCCGGCAGCCGGGTGAAGACCACCGGGAACGGCGGCACCGCACCCGGCCGGGCCCGCGCCGCGGCCAGCCCGTCCACCACCGCCGAGCGTTCCAGCTCGACGCGGAGCCGCGCGTCCACCGCCCGCACCCGCGCCCCGAACTCCGCCGGCAGCGAGTCGTCCACGACGAGCCAGCTCAGCCGGGTGAAGTCGGTGACCAGATCCCCGGCACCCGGCGGGCTCTCCGGCCGGTCCCAGGAGACCACCACGACGGTGAACGGCTCACCCGGGGCACAGGCCCGGCGCCAGACGTCGCAGTAGACGGTCAGCAGCACGATGTCCGGGGCCACCCCCCACTCGTCCGCCCGGACCCGCAACGCCCGCCATCCGGGCACGTCCAGCCGCCGGTGCTCGCTGCCCGCCGTCACCGGCGCCACCGCGCGGCGGGCGGGTTCCGGCCCGTCCGGCACGCGGGCGAGCACCTCGTCCCACACGGCGCGCGCCGCGTCGGCCGCGGGTCCCCTCGAAGCCCGTTCGCGGGCCTTGAGGAAGGGACCGAACGGCAGGGGAGCCGCGGGAAGCACCCGCTCGGGCGGCTCGCCGGCGTGCAGCCGGAACAGCTGACGGAACAGCAGCGCCACCGCGCGCGCGTCCGCGACCAGGGCGTCGAACAGGACGTGCAGGACGACGGAACCGCCGGGCAACGCGCTGGTCTCCAGCCGCCACAGGACCTCGTCCAGCGGCAGGGACGCCGTGGCGAGCCGCGCGCGCCGCTCGGCCTCGGCCCGCTCCGCCCCGGCCGGTGACAGGTCCGTCAGATCGTGGTGCGGGATGCGCGGCTCGGCGGGGTCCGAAGGCGCCGCGTCCACCGACAGCGTGCCGTCCTCGCCGACCCGTGCCCGCAGCGCCGGATGCCGCCGGACCAGCAACCGCCACGCGTCGCCGAGGCGCCGCAGGTCGGGCGAGGTGAGCCGGAACTCCTGGTGCACCCGGGTCTCCCCGGCGACACCGGGCGTCGTCATACGGCCCACCAGGTACGCGGTCTGCATCGCCGTCAGGGGCAGCGTCGTCCGGGTGTCCTCCGGCTCCTCGGCGGCGCCGGCCTCCGGCACGGCCCGGGGCTCGACCGGGGCGGCCGGGACCGGCAGGCCGGCCGCCTCCTCCGGGGCGAGGTCCGCCAGGGTGTCCAGCGCCGTCGACCAGGCGGTGCGGAGCCGGTCGGCGAGGTCCGGGCCGAACGCCTCCTCGTCGTGGTCGAGGACGATGTGCAGTTCGCCCGCCCGTTCGTGCACGATGCACTCCAGCCACACCCCGGGGGTGCGGGTCCGGCCGGCCTCCGTGCGCGCGGCGGCGGCCCAGACGTCGTCTCCGGCGCCGGACGCCGCCCCCGGCGCGCCGAGACCGTTCCCGAGAGTGCCGAGCATGCTGGTGAAGACGTACGGCGGCGCTCCCGGTCCGTCGCCGTCGCGCGCGGCCCGCTCCCGCAGCGCGCGCACCCCGCTGACCGCGCCGTGCTCGAGATCGGCCCACAGCTGGTCGCGGACCGCGCCGCTCAGCGCCGCGAGGGAGCCGGCCGGCGGCGGCGCGAGGAACACCGACGTGGACACGAACGGACCGACGACGCGGGGGACGTCCGGGTGCACGGGCAGCCGGTTGTACGTGGTGATCACCAACGGCAGCGGTCCGGCGCCCGTCGGCGGCAGCAGCCGGTGCAGCAGGCTCCCGTACAGGGTCAGCAGCAGCGCCGACGGGGTCACCCGCAGCGCCGCCGCGTGCCCGGTGACGCGCCGCCAGCGGTCGGCGGGGAGCCGCAGCGTGAGCCGGCGCCGCGCGGCACCGGCGGCCGAGGGCCCCCGGACGCCGCCGGGGCCGGTCGTGCCGTGCCGTGCGCCGCCCGCGTGCGGGGCCGGCCGCATCCGCACCCCGGACAGCTTGTTCCGCCAGTAGGCGAGGGCGGCGTCGGTGCGGGCCGGGTTCTCGCGGGCACGCACCGCCTCGACGTAGTCGCGGAAGCCGAGGGCGGGCGGGGGCGGGACCGGTCCGCCCCGGTACAGCGCGTACCAGCGGTGCAGCAGCAGGGAGACGCTCGGGCCGTCCACCACCAGCTCGTCGAGCGCGAGATGGACCCGTGCGCGGCCACCGGGCAGCAGGGCGACCGCCATGACGAACAGCGGCCCGTCGTACGGGTCGAGGGGCGTCTCGTGACAGCGTTCGCGCAGCCGCTCCAGCGCGGTGCCGCGGTCGTCGGGGCCCGCGGCGCGCAGGTCGGTGACGGGCACCCGGTAGCGCGGTACGCGCGGCCGTACGGCCTGTCGGCCGTCGGGCAGCAGGACGGCGCGCAGCATCCCGGTCTCGGCGACGACCTCGTTCCAGGCGTCCTCCAGCGCCGTCGGGTCGACGTCCGCGACATCGAACTCCACATAGACCCGGGCCGCCGATCCGGCCTCCCAGAAACGGCCCACGCAGTAGGCCTCCTGCATGTCCGTGAGCGGGAAGGCGTCCAGGGGCGCCGCCGCGCCCGCCGGGGCGGAGGCCACGCTGTCGGTTCGGGTCGGCTGCACTGCGGCTCCTTCAGGAGTGGTTGCGGGGGTGGGCGCGGGGCAGGCCGGCGGCAGTGGCGCCGATCCGCTCGGCGAGGGCGGTGAGCGGGGCGTCGCCGCCGAGCAGGTCGAGCGGCAGCTCCACCCCGAACTCCTCCTCGGCCGCGAAGCGCAGGCTCATCAGGTTCAGCGAGTCCATGCCCAGCCCGGTCAGGGAGTGCCCGGGGTCGGCGCCGGCCCCCGGGTCCGGGACCCGGGCCCGTACGAGCGCGACGAGACGCGCGAGGACGTCGTCGTAACCGGGGTGCGGTCGCGCGGTGGGAGACGTGGCGCGCGCGTCGGCCCCGCCGTCCACCGCACCGCCCACGGCACCCGCCGAGGCGCCGGCCGGCCGGTCACCGGCATCTGCGTGCGCCGGCGCGGCGGGGTACGGCGCGGCGGGGTACGGCGCCTCCCCGCCGGGCGTCACTCCGCCGTCCGGGACGGCCGGGCTGCCGGGGGTCGCTCCGGAGTCCGGGACGGCCGGGCTGCCGGGGGTCGCTCCGGGGTCCGGGACCGGCGGGGCGCCGGGCGTCGCGGCGGTGTCCGGGGCCGCGGCCTCCACCCAGATCCGGCGGCGCAGGAACACCGACGGCGGCAGCGGCACGATCCGGCCGCCGGGGGCCAGCTCGCTCCAGCGCACCGGCACCCCCTGCGTCCACAGCCGGCCCACCCGGCCGTGCTCCCCGGCGCCCCACAGCGCCGTCAGGTACGACCGCAGCGCCTCGTCGTCCACGAAGGACTCGGTGTCGGCCGGGCGGGTCCGCACGTCGTTGATGTGCACCCCCGCCGGCAGCGCCGCGCCGGGAGCCGCGCCGCAGGCCGCGACGGCGGCGAGGGTACGGGCCAGTTCCGCCGTCGTCCGGGCGGTGCAGGCCAGCCGGCAGGGCTGCTCGGCACGCCCGCTGCGCAGGGTGTACGCCAGGTCGCCGAGGTCGGTGCCGGGCCCCGGCCCGCCGGCGTCGTCCAGCCAGGCGCCGATCCGCCCGGCGGACGCGGCCAGGTGCGCCGCGCTGGGCGCCCGCAGCAGGACCAGCACCGGTGCCTGCGCCGCACCGCCGTCCCGTCCCGGCCGGCCCGTCCGCTGCCCCGCGCCGTGCACCGCCGGGTCGTACGCCTCCAGCACGGCGTGCGCGTTCACTCCGCCGGCGCCGAAGGAGCTGACCCCGGCCCGGCGCGGCGCGGCACCGCCGCCAGGCCGCTGTGGCGCGGGCCAGGCGGCGTGCCCGGTGGTCAGGGCGAACGGACCCGAGGAGAGGTCGAGGGCGGGGTTGACCTCGTCGGCGTGCAGGGTCGGCAGCAGCTCGCCGTGGCGCAGTTGCAGGACCGTCTTGGTCAGCGCGGTCAGACCGGCGACGGACTCGCCGTGCCCGATCTGCGACTTGACCGAGCCGAGCGCCACGGGGGCGGCCCCGTCCGCCGCCCCGGTACGGCCACCGAACACCCGGTGGAGCGCGGTGACCTCGATGGGGTCGCCCAACTCCGTCCCGGTGCCGTGCGCCTCGACCAGGCCGACCGTCGCGGGGTCCACCCCGGCCCGGGACAGCGCCCGCCGGATGACCCGCTCCTGCGCCCGCGGGCTGGGCGCGGTGTAGCCGTGGCCGCGCCCGGCGTGGCCGACGGCGGTGCCGCGTACCACCGCGTACACCTGGTCGCCGTCGGCGAGGGCCCGCTCCAGCGGTTTGACGACCACCGCTCCGACCCCCTCGCCCGGCCCGAAACCGGTGCCCCCGCGTCCGAACGAGCGGCACCGCCCGTCCGGCGAGAGGAACCCGAACTCCTTCAGCAGCAGCAGCCGTGACGGGTGGAGGTAGAGGTTGACGCCCGCCACCAGCGCCGCGGCGCACTCGCCCCGCTCGACGGCCTGCGCCGCGAGGTGGAGGGCGGTCAGGGAGGACGAGCAGGCGGTGTCCACGGGCTGGCTCGGCCCCCGCAGGTCCAGCAGGTAGGAGATCCGGTTGGCGGTGCTCCAGTAGTGCCCGGCGGGGACGGTGCGGTTGCCCCGGCCCCAGGTCTCGATCCCCACCTTCTGGTAGTCGCTGGAGGTGACGCCGACGAACACCCCGACGCTGCGGGGTTCCCCGGTGTCGTCCCGCAGGGCGTCCAGCCGCTCCCCGAGGGCACCGGCGTCCTCCAGCGCCTCCACGGCCGTCTCGAGGAGCAGCCGTTCCTGCGGGTCGATCAGGGCCGACTCGTAGGTGCTCAGCCCGAAGAAATCCGCGTCGAACTGGTCGACACCGGTCAGGAAGTGCCCGCGTACGTCATCGACGGCCGAACCCGGACGCCAACGGTCACGGGGGACCGGCCCGGAGGTGTCGCGGCCCGCGCGCAGGTTGGCGAGGAACGCGGTGAGGTCGGGTGCGCCGGGATAGCGGCCGCTCATGCCGACGACGGCCAGCGCGTCTGCCTGCGGCCGTTCGCCGGGAGGGGGTGTCGGGTCCACTCGGGGGGCGGGTGCCCGGTCCTCCGGGAAGGCGGGCTCGGCGCGGGTCGCCGGGGCGGGGTGCCCGGACGGCCGGAGGTCCGGTGCCGGTGCCGGGTGCGGCGCCTCGCCGGTCCGGGGCGCGAGCAATTCGGCCAGGTCGTCCAGCGAGGTGGCCGCGAAGATCTCCGGGGCGGAGACGCGCGCGACGGCCGCGGTGAGGGCGTCGGCGAGCGCCCGCAGCGTCAGCGAGTCGAAACCGAGGTCGCGCAGCTCGGCCCCCATGCGCACCGTGTGCGGCGGCATCCCGGTCACCTCCGAGACGACCCGGCGCACCCGGCCGGACACGCCCCCGCCGTCCGGGTCCGCGAACGCGGCCGGTGCCGCCGGCGCGGGTGCGGGTGCGGCCGGCGCGGCGGCCGGGAGGAACGGCGGGGCGGGAGCGCGCTCGTGCTCCCCGCGCGCGCTGTCCGGCTCCGGCCCCGCGCTGTCCGGCTCCGGCCCCGTGGTGTCGAGTACCCGGAAGGCGTCGAGCGTCGCTTCCCAGGGCTCCCGCCGCCCGTGGTGCACCGCCACGGCCGGGGGCGCGTCCGGCAGGGCGAGGAGCGCCTCCAGTACGGCCAGCCCGGTCGCCGCGGGCAGGGGTTCGGAGCCGGTGCGCTCCCGCATGGTGGCGAGCACCGCGTCCGGTACGGACATCCCGCCGTCCCGCCACAGCGGCCACCCCACGGACAGGGTGCGCCCGGACCGGCCGCCCCGGGCCACGGCCGCCCGGCGGGCCTCGGCGAACCCGTCGAGGAAGCCGTTGCCGGTCGCGTAGTCCGACTGGCCGAGGTTGCCCACGGTGCCCGACAGTGACGCGTACAGCACGAAGAGGTCCAGCGCGACGTCCGCGGTCGCGGCGTCCAGTGCCCGCACGCCGTCGGCCTTCGGGCCGATCACGGCGTCGGCGTCCTCCGGCCGCTTGCGGACGAGGTAGGCGTCGCGCAGGACCCCGGCGGCGTGGAACACCCCGTGCAGGGCTCCCTCCGTGGCCAGCACGTCCGCGACCAGCGCCCGTACGGCCGCCGTGTCGGTGACGTCCACGGCTGCGTAGCGCGCCGGGGCGCCGAGGCCGGCGAGGGCGGCGCGGTCGGTGTCCGCGAGGGCCTTGGCCGGGCGCCGGCCGCACAGGACCACCCGGGCGCCGTACCGGTCGATGAGGTGACGGGCCGTCAGCAGGCCGAGCCCGCCGAGCCCGCCGGTGATCAGGTGGACGCCGCCGGGGCGGATCGGGGAGTCCGGGCCGCCCGTGGCGGACGGCGCGTCGACCCGGCGCAGCAGACGGCTGAGCCGGCGGCCCGCGCGCAGGTCCACGATCCGGCCCGAGCGGGCGTCGGGACCCGCGCACTCCCGGGCCAGCGGTGCCGCGCAGCCCGCGTCGAGACGGTCCACCAGGACGACCCGGCCGGCCAGGCGCGGGTTCTCGTGCGCGAGGCTCTGCACGAAACCGGCGGCGGCCGACGCCGTCGACGGGTCCTCGGCGGCCACCACGAGATGCAGCGACCGCTTCCACAGCCCGGTGAGCAGCTCGCGGACCGGCCCGAACAGCGGGGTCCAGCAGGGCTGCGGAGCATCGGCGGGCAGCGGGAGAAGGACGGTCACCCGTTCGCCGGGCCCGTGGGCCGAGGGCTCCGCAACCGCCCCGACCGGCTCGCCGCCCGCCCCGACCGGCCGCACCGCCCCGGACCACACCCCGGCGAGGGCCGCGAGCAGCCCGCCCGGCGCTCCGGGGGAGCGGACGTCCTCCCGTACGGTCATCGGGTCCGTGACGACCAGCAGCGGTCCCGGCGCCTCCCCGGGCTCCGGCGGCGGTTCGGGCCGCCACCGGGGCACGTAGAGGCTGACGCCGTCCAGCGACGGGGCGGGCGAGTCCACGGCCGGGGGAGCGGCGGGAGCCGGGCGGGCCGGACGACCCGCCGCCGTACCGCCGCCCGTGCCGGTGCCGCCGGCGTCCCCCGCGTCCTCCTCCACCCAGTAGCGCCGCGCGGACGGCACCGAACCGGGCAGCGCGACCCTGCGGCCGGCACCCGGCGGGAACACCCGGTGCCAGTCGACGGGGTACCGGCGGACATAGAGCCGGCCCAGGGCCAGCAGGTCGTCGCGGGCGGCCGGGCCGGAAGCGGGGAGCCGTGCGTAGGTGCCCTCCGGTGACGGCGAGGACTCCTGGGCCGGACCGGGACGGCCGTCGAGGGCGTCGGGGCCGTCCGGGGTGGAGACCGTCCACGGTCCCGCCGTCCGCCCGGCGGCGAACGCGGCCAGCGCGGCGGCCAGTTCGCGCCGGTCCTCGGCGACCACGGCCAGCCGCCGGTCCCGGTGGACCCGGCCGTGGGCGAGCGTACGGGCCACGTCGTGCACCGTCACCTCCGCACCCGCGTCCGCAGCCGCATCCACGTCCGTGCCCGCGCCCGTATTCGGGCCGGTCAGCCAGTCGGCGAGCGCGCGGGCCTCGGCGGTGAGCAGTTCCGGGCCGCGCGCCGACAGCACGACCAGCGCCGGTCCCGTGCCCCCGCCGGGACCGCGCGGCGGCGGCGCCTCCACCACGACGTGCGCGTTGGTGCCGCTCAGCCCGAACGAGTTGACGGCCGCCCGCCACGGCCGCCCCGCCACGGGGGGCAGGCCGAGGGGCTCGCCGGCGGGGCGGAACGGCCCACGGGCGAACGGGATGCGCGGGTTGGGTTCGGTGAAGTGCGGGGTGGCCGGGACCCGCCCGGAGACGACCACCTCCATCGCCTTGAACAGCCCGGCCAGCCCCGCCGCCGCCGAACTGTGGCCCACATTGGCCTTCACCGACCCCACCGGGATGTGCCCGGCGGCCGGTTGGACGTCGGCGAAGGCGTCGTTGAGCGCGGAGATCTCCAGGGGATCGCCGAGCGGGGTGCCGGTGCCGTGGCACTCGACGTAGTCGATCGTCGCCGGGTCGATCCCGAACCGGCGGTAGGTGTCCCGGACCAGCGCCGTCTGCGCGCGGGGAGAGGGCGCGGTCAGCCCGTTGCTCGCGCCGTCGTGGTTGATGCCGGAGGCGCGGATCACCAACTGCACCGGGTCACCGTCGGCCAGCGCCCGGCGCAGCGGCTTCAGCAGCACCGCGGCACTGCCCTCACCGGGCACGAAGCCGTCCGCCGCCGCGTCGAAGGGGCGGCACCGGCCGGTCGGCGACAGCATGCCCGCCTTGCTCATGTAGATGTACGGCAGCTCGGTGGTGTACAGCGTGACCCCGCCGGCCAGCATCATGTCCGCCTCGCCCAGCCACAGGGCCTGGCACGCCTGGTGCAGGGCGACGAGGGAACTGGAGCAGGCGGTGTCCACGGCGGCGACGGGACCGGCGAGGTCGAGCAGGTAGGCGACCCGGGCCGCGAGGATCGACTGGGAGTTGCCCTGCATGACCTGCGGCAGCCGGGAGTGCGGGCTGGAGCGTTCGATCCGGTGGGCGTAGTCGTTGAGCATCACGCCCGCGTACACGCCGCAGCGCGTCCCGGCCAGGTCCGGTGGCGCGTAGCCCGCGTTCTCCACCGCACGCCAGCACTCCCGGAGGAACAACCGGGCCTGCGGGTCGGTCAGTTCGGCCTCGCGCGGCGTCATCCGGAACAGCTCCGCGTCGAAACCGGCGGCGTCGTCGAGCATGCCGCCCCAGCGGGAGAGCGACCGGGCGGGCGCGGCCGGGTCCGGGTCGTACCAGCGCTGGACCGGCCAGCGGTCCGGCGGCACCTCGCCGACGGTGTCCAGGCCCTCGCGGACCACGCGCCGGAACGCGTCGAGCCCGTCGGCGCCGGGGAACCTGGCACCGCACCCGATGACGGCGATCGGCTCGGGCACCCCCTGCGGAGCGCCGCCGGCCTCGGGGGAGGGAGGAGCCTGACGCGTGGTCCCCGGTGCGGGCGGGTCCGTCCGCGCGGCGGTCAGCAGGGACAGCACCTCGTGCTTCGACAGTTCGCCGGCGGTGAACCGGCCCAGGATCTCGCGTGTCCCCGTACTGGACGGCTCGCTCATACCGGACGGCTCCCTCTCGTCGTCGTGGGTCATCGGCCCGCCTCCAGCAGCGAGACGGCTTCCTCCAGGCCGATGCCGCCGCTCGCCAGCGCGTCGAGCACGGCGTCGGGCGATCCGGCCCCGGCGGCCGGTGCGGGCGGTGCCGCCGGGGCCGAGGCGGCCAGGTGCCGGGCGAGCCGGTCGGGGGTGGTGTGCTCGTAGAGTTCCCGCACCTCCAGGGCGAGACCGAGCCGTTCGCGCAGGGCCACGGCCAGTTCCTCCGTCAGCAGCGAGTCGAGGCCCATCTCCTCGAAGGGGCGCTCGGCGCCGATCGCGTCGGGGTCCTCGTAGAGCACCTCGCCGAGGATGTCCAGCAGCGTCTGCCTGATCCGGTCGACGCCGGGACCGGGCCGGAGCCCGATCTCCGGGACAGGGACAGGGACAGGGACCGGGGCCGGGGCCGGGGCCGGGGCCGGGGCGGGCGTCGGCACCGGCGGCACCGGTGGCACGGCAGGCGGGGCGGGCGTCGGCACCGGCGGCATGACGTGAGGAGCGGGCGATGTCTTCGGTGCCGGCCGCGCGGCGCGCCCGAAGTCCCGCAGGTCGCCCCGTACCAGGACCGCGGCGTCCGTGTCCCCTCGCGGGTCCGCCGCGTCGTCCAGCCGCTGGAGCTGGTTGTCGTACCAGCAGCGGATGCGTTCGAACGGGTAGTGCGGCAGCGCGACCCGGCGGCCCCGCCCCGCCGCGCCGCACAGCTCCGTCAGGTCCGCCCGTCCACCGCGCAGCCACGCCTCGGTCCCCGGGTCGCGCTCCCCGGCGTCGGCGCCGGCGGCACCGTCCCCCGACTCGTCGGCGCCGCCGCCTCCCGACTCGACGGCGGCCAGCCCGGCCAGCAGCTCCTCCTCGTCGCGGTGGCGGACCGCGGCCCGCGTGCCGAGCTGTGCGCGGCCGACGGCCAGCGTGTACGCCACATCGGCGCGGGCCGGCGCGGTGCCCTCGGCCCGCGCGCGTACCAGGTGCCGGCGGAGCCGGCCGGCCAGTTCGGCGAGGGCGGCCGGGGTGCGGGCCGACAGGAACGCCACCAGCGGCCGGCCGTCGTCGGCCGGAGCGGCACCGCGCCGCGGCCCCTCCTCGACCACGACATGGGCGTTGCTCCCGCCCGCGCCGAACGAGCTGATCCCCGCCCGCAGCGGCGCCGCCGGACCGCCGTCCGCCCGTGCCGGTTCCCAGGCGGCGACCCGCCGTTGCACCGTGAAGGGGGTCGCCGCGAAGTCGATCTCCGGGTTGGGCGGGTCCGCGTGCAGGGAGGGCACCAGCGTCCGGTGCCGGAACTGGAGCAGGACCTTGGCGAACGCGACCATGCCCGCCGCCGACTCCAGGTGCCCGACGTTCGACTTCACCGACCCGATCGGACAGCGCGCGTCCCTGCCCCGCGCGTCCGCTCCCGCGACGCGCCCGTCACGGCCGAACGCCGAGGCCAGGCCGCGGATCTCCAGCGGGTCACCGAGCGCGGTGCCCGTGCCGTGCGCCTCCACGTAGTCGAGGTCCCACGCGGTCAGGCCGGCGTCGGCGAGCGCCCGGCCCACCAGGTTGGCCTGGGCACGCGGATTGGGCACGGTGTAGCCGTTGGTGCGGCCGCCGTGGTTCACGGCACTGCCCCGGATCACGGCGTGGATCTGGTCGCCGTCCCGCAGGGCCGCCGCGAGCGGCTTGAGGACGACGGCCGCCACCCCCTCGCCGGGCACGTAGCCGTCGCCGCCCTCGCCGAAACTGCGGCACCGGCCGTCGCTGGACAGGAACCGCCCCTGACTGAGCATCAGGTACTTGTTCGGGTGGACCGTGACGTTGACGGCTCCCGCCAGGGCCACCGCGCAGTCGCCCGCGCGCAGCGCCCGGCACGCCGTGTGCAGCGAGCTGAGCCCGGAGGAACAGGCCGTGTCCAGGGCGATGCTCGGACCCTCGAAGCCGAAGAAGTACGACACCCGGTTGGCGATGCACCAGAAGGCGCTGTTGGCGTGCACCGGGTTGCCGCGCAGCCGTTCCTCGCCCTCGTGCACCTGGTACTCGCTGTACATGGCGCCGACGTACACGCCGACGTCCCGGGGGCGGCGCGGGTCGTCCTCGGGTGCCAGGGAGGACGGGGTGTACCCGGCGTCCTCCATCGCCGCCCAGCAGCTCTCCAGGAAGAGCCTGGCCTGCGGGTCGACGGTGCCGGCCTCCCGCGCCGAGATGTTGAACAGCGGGGCGTCGAAACGATCGATGCCGTCCAGGAAACCGCCCCACTTCGCGTACGACGTGTTCGGCCGGTCCCGCTCGGGGCGGAAGAACCCCTCCAGCGGCCAGCGGTCCGCCGGTATCTCGGTGACGCAGTCACGGCCGTCCAGCAGGTTGCGCCAGAACGCCTCCAGGTCGTCCGCCTGCGGGAAGCGCCCCGCGATGCCGATGACGGCGACGGCTCCGTCGTCCCCGGCGGCCGGGTTGTGCTCCGCGCGGTCATGCCGTACGGGGGCGGGGGCAGGGGCCGGGGGGACGGCCGGTGCGTCGGCCGGGGGCGGGGCCTGCTCCTCCGGGCCGGGCGCCGCCGCCTGCCTCAGCCGGCTCTCGGGTACTTCGGCCCGCAGATGGGCGACGATCTCCCCGGCGCTGCGGCACTCGAAGAGCAGCGTGCGCGGCAGCCGCCCGAACCGTTCGGAGAGCCGTTCCACGGCGCGGATACCGGTCAGGGAGTCGATCCCGAGGTCGTCGAAGAGCGTGTCCGCCGTCACCGCTTCCAGCGGATGACCCGTCACCTCGGCCAGCACAGCGCGGACGACGGCGAGCAGCGGGTCCTGTGAGATGGTGCCGTCACCGCTGCCACCGCCTCCGTCACCGCCGGCGTCGGCGGCAGTGTCGGCATCGGGACCGGTGTCGGCGTCGGGGCCGGGCAGGAGGGACGCCGGCGGGCCGGCCGGGTCGCCGTGGAACACCAGCGGGCACACCGGTCCGTCCGGATCGGCGCGCAGCAGCGTCTCCAGGACGTCGAGGCCGGTCCGCGCCGGCAGCGGCACGGCCCCCGTGGGGGCGAGCAGTTCGGCCGGGTCGCCCGGCATCGCCATGCCCCCGTCGGCCCAGTACGGCCAGGCGACGGAGAGCGTGCGGCCGGTGCGGGTGCCGGCCCGTACGGCGGCGGCCCGGTCCTCGGCGATCCGGTCCATCGCCGCGTTGGCGAAGGCGTAGTCGGCCTGCCCCTCGCTGCCGAACACGGCGGAGACCGACGAGTACGCCACGAAGAAGTCGAGGTCGAAACCGGCCGTCGCGGCGTCGAGCGCGACCACGCCCCGCACCTTGGGCCGGGCCACCGCCACCGCCGCCTCCGGTTCCTTGGTCAGCAGGAAGCCGTCGCGCAGGACGCCCGCGCAGTGGAACACGCCGTGCGGCGGGCGGCCCTCGGCCGCCAGCCGGGCCGCGACCGCCTCGAGGGCGGCGGCGTCGGTGGTGTCCGCGACCCGGTGCTCCACCGATCCGCCGGTACGGGCGGCCAGCGCGCGCAGTTCCTCCCAGGCGGGGTCGCCGGAGGTGCGGTCCCGGCGGCCGGTGAGCAGCACCTCGGCCCGGTAGGAGGTGAGCAGGTGTTCGGCGAGCAGGGCCGCGAGCCGTCCGTGCCCGTTGATCCAGTACCGCCCTCCTTCGCGCAGCCCGGGACCGCCGCCGGCGCGCGGGGCGGCGGGCCGGAGCACCGGGGTGCGGCGTCCGCCGCCGGCGTCGACGAGCACCTGGCGGGCGCCGGGCGCGGGCGCGTTGGCCTCGGCGGCGAGGACGGCGGCCGTCCGGTCCTCCGGGAGCCCGTCGGGCAGTCCCACCGCGCACAGGTCGAAGCGCGGGTTCTCCCGGGCGAGGGAGCGGCCGAGCGCGGCGAGACCGGCGCCGACGGCCGCGTGCACCGGGTCACCGGCCGGGTAGGGGACGCGGATCACGGCCCCGGTACGGGCCAGCGGCCGCAGCAGTTCGCGCAGCAGGGCCACGGCGTCGCGCAGCCGCTCCACGGCGGTGTCCGGGCCGCCGCCGGGCCCGGCGCAGGCGCCCAGCCAGACGACGACCGGGCGGCCCGGGGAGGCACCGGCGCCGGCCGCCGCCGCGATCCGGCGGCCGGCCGGCGCGGCGTCGCCCTCCGGTACGTCGACGGCGGGACCGAGGTGCCGGACCACCGCGTCCCGCAGCGACCGACCGCCGCCCAGCACGACCAGCGGCCCCGGCACCGGGGGGCCGGTCCGCCGCGCGGGCGGCAGCGGTACGTCGACCGGGGCCAGCACCTGCACGGCGGGACCGCCGGCTTGCGCCTCCTCGCCCGCCGGCACGGTGGGCCGCAGCGCGAGGCCGGTCAGCTCGGCACGCGTCCCGCCGTCCGGGTCGTACAGGGTGAGGTCGAACTTGCGGACGCGCGCGCCGCCGCCCGCCAACCGCCGGGGGCTGGCGTGCACGACGATCTCGGCGGGCAACGGCCCGTACACGTCGAGGCGTTCCACGGCGAACGGCAGATAGCGCTCGCTCGCGCCGCCGCCGTGCGCGAGGAAGCCCATCACCGTCTGCAGGGCGCCGTCCAGCAGGGCCGGCGGCAGGACCGCCCCGGCCGTCCCGTCCGCCGTCCGCGAGGCGACGCGTGCCACGACGTCCCGCTCGCCGTAGGAGAACTCGGTGACGACCTGGTACAGCGGGCCGTAGTGCACCGCGTGCCGGGCGAACAGCGCGTACAGGTCGTCCGGCGTCAGCGAGGACGGGCACCTGTCCCGGAGCGCGGCGAGTCCGGCGGCCGGGGGCGGAGCGTCGGGCGTCGCCGCCGGTGCCGGTACGCGCGCGCTCACGTGGACGCGGCGCTCCGGCGCGGAGGCGCCGTCGGCGGACGGCGGCGCGGAGGTCACGGTGACGGTCAGCGCGTTGTCGTCGCCGCTCACCTCGGCCCGCAGCACCAGCGGCCCGCCGGCCTCCGCCGGCTGCTGGAAGGTGAGGTCCTCCAGACGGCGCGGCCGGGTGCCGGACGCCGCCTCGGACACGGCCCGCACGAACTCCATGAACGCGGCGGCGGGCAAAACCGGCCGGCCGGCCACCACATGGTCGACCAGCAGCGGTTCGCCCGGGTCGAGATCCCGCTCGAAGGAGACACCGCGCAGGGTGGAGGTGTTGCGGTCCACCAGGCCGCGAGGGGCCTTGGGCACGTCTCGGCGGCGGGGGCCGTCCGCGCGGCGCTCGGCGGAACCGTCCCGGTCGTCCCCGGGTGTGCCCAGGGGCCAGTGGCGGCTGTGGTCGAAGGGGTAACCGGGCAGCCGGGCCCGCCGCGGCCGGGCGGCGTCCGTGCCGCTGCCGGTACCGGTGTCCGGGCCGGCCGGCGGTACGTCGCCGGCCTCCCAGGCCCGCGCCGCGCGCTCCACGGCGGTGGCCGGCTCGTCGGCGGCGCCGCCCGCCGCGCGTTCGCGGAGCGCCCGCGCCGCCTGCGCCGCGTCCCGGGCCACCACGGCCAGCCGGCAGGGCAGCCGGCTGCGGCCCTCGCGGAGCGTGCGGGCCACCGCGTGCAGGGAGTCGGTGTGGTCCGGGCTCTCCAGATGCCCGGCGAGCCGCTCCGCGGACGCCCGCAGCGCCTGGGGGGTCCGCGCCGACAGGATCAGGGGCACCGGCCCGGCGGGTTCCGGGTCCCGCGCGGGCGGCGGGGGCGCCTGTTCGAGGACGACGTGCGCGTTGGTGCCGCCGATGCCGAAGGAGCTGACGGCCGCCCGCCGGGGGGCCGACCCGCGCGGCACCGGCCACGGCTGGGGCGACCGGGGCACGAAGAAGCGGCTCGTGGCCAGGCCGAGCAGGGGGTTGGGGGTCTCGTAGCCGTACTGGGGCGGCACGATGCCCTTTTCGAGGGCGAGGACGCACTTGAGCAGCCCGGCGAGGCCGGCGGCCGTGTTCAGGTGCCCCACCACCGACTTGGCGGACCCCAGGGCGCAGGGCGCCGGTGACGGTCCGTCCTCGTACGCCTCGCGGAGGGCGGAGAACTCCACCGGGTCACCGAGGGGCGTACCCGTGCCGTGGGCCTCCACGAGGCCCACCGTGCCGGGTGCCACCGCCCCGACGGCGAGGGCCTCGCTGAGGGCGGCGGCCTGGCCCCTGGGGGAGGGCGCCTGGTAGTCCTGGCGGTCCGCGCCGTCGTTGTTGACGGCGGTGCCGCGGATGACGGCCCGGACCGGGTCGCCGTCGCGCAGCGCGTCGGCGAGCCGGCGCAGCACCACCGCGCCCCCGCCGTTGCCGAAGACCGTGCCGTCGGCGGCGGCGTCGAACGGGCGGCAGGTGCCGCTGGGGGAGAGGATCATGCCGGGCGAGGAGGGGTAGCCCGCCTGCGGGAGGTGCAGCGACACCGCGCCGACGAGGGCGGTGTCGCACTCCTCGCCCAGCAGGCTCTCCACGGCCAGGTGGACACCGACCAGCGAACTGGAGCACGCCGTCTGCACGGTGAGCGCCGGCCCGGTGAGGCCCAGGCGGTGGGCGATCCGGGTGGCGGTGAAGTCACGGTCGGCCGAGGAGAAACGCGCCATGCCCGCCGCGTCCAGCTCCGTGATGCCCACCGGCGGCAGCGTCGGCCGGGCGGAGGAGGTGAACACCCCGGTCGTGCCCGGGGTGTCGCCGGGAGCCAGCCCGGCGTCCTCCAGGGCGGCCCACGCCAGTTCGAGGAGGACCCGCTGCTGCGGGTCGAGCCATGCGGCCTGCTGCGGGTTGAAGCCGAACAGCTCCGCGTCGAAGCGGTCCGCGTCGGGCAGGGGACAGCCCGAGGGAACGAACCCGGGGCGGTCCAGGTGCTCGGGTTCATGGCCGAGGGCGAGCAGTTCTTCGCGTCCGTGGCTCCGCACCGCCGTCTCCCCCCGGACCAGCAGGTCCCAGTAGGCGGCGGGCGAGGACAGCGGACCGAAGCGGCACGACGCCCCCACGACCGCGACCGCGGTGGGGTCGTCCACGGCCGGTGACGTCTCCTGCTGAACGAAGGACATGGTCATCCTGCTTCCGTGACTGCGCTGCGAAAGGACCGCCTGCGGGCCCGGCGGAGTGCCTGCGGGGTCGGCTCCGGGACGGTGGACCACCGGACGGCGGCCTCCTCCCGTGCGACCTCCTTCGATGCCGATGCCGATGCCGGTGCCGGTGCCGATGCCGATGCCGGTGCCGGAGCGGGGCCCGGTTCCGGCGGACCGGCGGCCGTCCGCGGTACGGCGGTGTGCGCCACGGCCAGGCGCTCCGCCACGAGGGCCGTCTGCGCGGCCGGTGTCGGGTGCGAGAACAGGTCGCCCATCTCCAGGCGGGCGGCCGGGAACCGGGCCGAGAGCCGGGCGAAGAGGGTGCCCAGGAGGACCGAGTTGCCGCCCGCCGCGAAGAAGGTCAGGTCCCGGTCCACCTCGGCCACGCCGAGCAACCGCCGCCACTCCTGCTCGACCTGCCGTCCGGTGTCCTCCGGCCCGCCGCCCGCACCGGGAGTGGCAGGCGCCACCCCTGGGTCGGGGGCGGCCGGCTCGGCGGACAGGGCGGCCCGGTCCGTCTTGCCGTTGGGCGTACGGGGCAGCTCCCGCCGCACCACGTACTCCTGCGGCCGCATCCACTCGGGCAGGCGGCGCGCCACGAAGCCGGCCAGGTCCGCCGGGTCCGGGTCCGCGCCGCCCGCCCGGGGCACCACGACCGCCACCAGGCGCGCGGCGGCGCCGCTGCCCCGGACCACGACCACGGCACGTCCGGCCGCCGGGTGCTCACCGAGGACCGTCTCCACCTCGCCCAGTTCGAGCCGGTGGCCGCGGATCTTCACCTGGGTGTCCGCGCGGCCCACGAAGTGCAGGGCGCCGTCGGGCGACCGCCTCACCAGATCGCCGGTACGGAACCACCGCCCGCCGCGCCCCGCGAGCAGCGGGTGCCCGGTGAACCGCCGCGCGGTCTGCTCCGGCTGCTCCCAGTAGCCGAGGGCGACCGCGGGTCCGCCGATCCACAGCTCACCGGTCTCGCCGTCGGCCGCGACCGCCGTACGGCCGTCCGGCCCCGGCACGGTGACGGCCAGGTCGGTGGCGCCCACCGGCGCGCCGAGGACCACCGGCCCCGCTGTGGACAGCCGGGCCGCGGTCGACCAGATGGTGGCCTCGGTGGGCCCGTACACGTTCCACAGCGCGCCCACCCGGGTGGCCAGCGCGCGGGCGAGCGGCGGCGGCAGCGGTTCGCCGCCGCACAGGGCGGTGAGCCCCGGCCGCCCCGGCCAGCCGCTGTCCAAGAGCAGTTGCCAGCCGCTGGGCGTGGCCTGCAGCACCGTGATCTCCTCGGCCGCCAGGACCCGGTCCAGCCGGGAGGCGTCCCGCACGGTGTCGCGGTCGGCCACCACGACCCGGCCGCCGCCGCAGGCCAGCGGCAGGAAGAGTTCCAGCACCGAGATGTCGAAGCTCGCCGTCGTCACCGCCAGCAGCCGGTCCTCCTCCCCCCAGCCCAGCAGCGTCCGGAAGGCGTCCAGCGTGTGCAGGACGCTGCGGTGGCTGACCGCGACGCCCTTGGGCCGCCCGGTGCTGCCGGAGGTGAACATGAGGTACGCGGGAGCGCCGGGGTCGGCGGGCTCGTCGCCGTCCGGCCCCGCACCGGCGTCCGGCGGCCCGGCGCGGAGGTCCTCGTCGGACAGCTCGTCGAGCAGCACGGTGCGAGTCCCGGTGCCCGCCAGCGGCCCGGCCTCCGACCGCTCGGTCACCGCGACCGCGCACCCCGCGTCCGCCAGGACGGTCCTGATGCGCTCGGCCGGATAGGACGCGTCGAGCGGCACGTACGGGCACCCGGCCCGCAGCACACCCAGCAGCGCCACCGGCAGCCGGGTGCTGCGGCCCACGAGCACGGCGACCGGCTCGCCCGGCCGGGCCCCGGCCGCGCGCACCGCGCGGGCCAGTGCCGCGGTGTGCCGGTCCGCCTCGGCGTACGTCAGGGCGGCGCCCGAGGTGTCGCGCACCGCCACCGCGTCCGGCGACCGCCGCACCAGGGCGCGGAACCGTCCGGGCAGCGTCAGCGCGCCGGGCCGCAGCAGGTCGCCGGCCGGGGCGTCGAGGTCGTCGGCGAGCGCGGCGGCCAGGACGAACCAGGTGTCCACGAACGCGTCGAGTTCCCCGGACGTCAGCGCGGTGCGGCGGTGGTGGGCGAGGATCTCCACGCCGTCGGCCGTGTCGGTCAGCTCCAGCCCCAGGTCCCAGTGGCCGCCCTGGCCGCGGATGAAGACCCGCTCCGCCAGCGGGCCCGGACCGCCGCCGGGCGGACGCGGCCAGTTCTGGTAGGCGAAGGTCAGGGTGGGCACCGCCGGATCGCCGCCGGCCTCCCGGCAGAGCCCGGCGGCGGCCGGGTAGGGCAGGTCGGCCAGCGCCAGCGCCGAACGGACCTCGTCGTGCAGCTCCGTGAGCCAGTGGCGCAGCGCGCGCCCGGGGTCGGGCCGGAGCCGGACCACCACCGAGTTGACGAAGTGCCCCACGGTCCGGTCGTACTCGGGACCCGGCCGTCCGTAGGTGGGCACCGAGACGAGGAAGGAGGAACGGCCGGTCACGGTGGCGACGGCGAGGGCGTAGGCGGCGAGCTGGACGGTGAAGTCGCTCACCCGGGCCGCCGAGGCGGCGGCGCGCAGGCGGTCGCGCAGCGCGCCGGGCATGCGGTACTCGCGGTGTCCCGCCGCCCAGGGGTCCTCGGTGGGCGTGCCGCCGGGGAAGCGCGGCGCGGGCGGCACCGTGCGCAGCCGTTCGCGCCAGGCCCGCGACGCCTCCGCGCGGTGTGCGGTGTCCGCCTCCTCCAAGGAGAGGAACCGGCCGAACGAGGCGGCGTCCGCCGGCGGCTCCGGTACGGTGCCGGCCGGCACCGCACGCTCCAGCAGCGCGTCCAGGTCCTGGGTGAGCAGTTCCACCGACCGGCCGTCCGCGACCAGGTGGTGCACCGTCAGCTGGAGGACGTCGCGCCCCGAGCCGTCGTGCCACAGCACGGCGCGCGCGGCGGGCCCGGTCTCCAGCGGCAGCCGCCGGCCCGCCTCCTCGCGCAGCGCGTCGAAGAGCCCCTCCGGGGGGACGCCGAGGAGGTTCCACACCCCGGCGGGCACCGGCGGGCGTCCCGGCCCGCCGACGGCCGCCGTACCGGTGGGCGCGGCCATCGGCAGCAGGCGGAGGGACCCGCCCTCGGGACCGATCCGCCGGGTCAGCGCCGGGTGGCGGGTGAGCAGCGCGGCCACGGCCGCCGCGGCGCCGTCCCGGTCCTGGCCGACCGGCAGCCGCCAGGCCACCGACAGGTTGTACGGGGCGTGCGGCCCGGCCGCGTACTCCGCCGTCCACAGGGGGAGCTGGCGTTCCGTCACCGGCCAGTGGTCCGGGGTGCCGTGGTCGGGCGCCGCGCGGTCCGCCGTGCCGTTCACCGCCGTTCCCGGCCCGGTCGGCGGGGCGGGCGGACACGCGGGGGCGGCGGCCCGCGCCAGGGCGTCGCCGTGGGCGGCCAGCAGGCCCTCGGCGAGTTCGGCGATGCTGTCGTGGTCGTAGAGCGTGCTGCGCGGCAGCCGGCCGAGGGAGTTCTCCAGGGTCCGGCCGAGCCGGGTCAGGGCGATGGAGTCCACGCCGAGCGCGGTCAGTCCGGCGTCCGGCGCGAGGTCGGCCACGGGCAGGCCGGTCACCGCGTGGACCTGCTCGGTCAGCCACCGGATCGCGGCCGCGCGGAGGTCCCCGGCACCCGGTGCCGCGACCTCGGCCGGGGCGATGCCCGGCGCCCAGTCCGGCCCCGGCGACGCGGCGGGCCCCGGCGATCCGGCCGGCCCCGGCGCGGGCGTACCCGGCGGTTCGGTGCCCGGTGGTTCGGTGCCCGCCGGGGCGGCCTCCCGGACACCGGCCACCGGGCCGGGCACGCCCACGCCGGAAACCGGGGCGGAGGCGGGGCCGGATGCGGCGTCGGGGGCGGGAGTGAGGAGGGCAGCGGAGCCGGGGGCGGTGGTGCGGGCGCCGGTCGCTCGGGCCCAGCGGGCGAGATCACCGTGGGCGAGGACCGCGTGCGCCGCCGTCGCGCCGGGCGCGAGCAGCCGCCACAGCTCCTCGGCGGCCTCCGCGACGGGCAGGGCCTCGAGACCGTAGGTCTCGCGCAGGAAGCCGAGCGTCGCGGCCGGCGGTCGCATCCCGCCGCCGGTCAGCGCGGGCCAGCCGACGGCGAGGGTGCGCCCCGGCCGGGCCCCGGCCGCCACCCGCAGGGCCCGGGTCCCGGCGAAGCCGTCGAGGAAGCCGTTGGCGAAGGCGTAGTCCGACTGCCCCTGGTTGCCGACGTGGACCGCCACCGACGACGCCAGGACGAAGAAGTCCAGCGGGTGACGGGCCAGCGCGGCGTCCAGCGCGGCGGCGCCCAGCAGCTTCACCCGGCAGACCTCGTCCACCGCCTCGGCGGTCTTGGTGCGCAGGAACCCGTCGCGCAGCACCCCCGCCAGGCACACGACCCCGTCGAGCCGCAGGCCGCGGGAGTCCAGCTCGGCCGCGAGGGCGGACACCGAGCCGGGATCGGTGACGTCGCACGGCACGGCGACGACCCGGGCGTCCGGCTCCGCACCGGGCGCCCCGGCCGGCGGCGCCACGGCCGGGCGCCGCCCGGCCACCACCACGCGGCCCTGCGGCGCGTGACGGAGGATCGACGCGGTGACGGCCCGGCCCAGCCCGCCCGTACCACCCACGACGAGGTAGCAGCCGTCGGGCCGCAGCGCCAACGGGCTGTCCGCCCGCGGCAACCGCCCCAGCGCGGCGGCCAGGCGGACGCCGCCGGACGCCAGGCGCACCCACGGGGGCGGCGCGGACCGGGCGAGTTCGGCGCGTACCGAGGCGGCCGCCTCGCCGGGCGCGGACGTGCACCACGGGCGGTCCACCGAGACCAGCCCGACGCCGAAGCGGCCGGTCTCGCCCGCGACCGTGCGTACCAGGCCGTGCAGCGCGTGCTGCGCCGCCGACGCCGTGCCGGGCCCGGCACACGCCACCACGCGGACCTGCGTGCCGGGCGGGCGGCGGCCGGCGACGAGCGCGCGCAGCGCCGCGAAGACCGGCAGGGCCACCGTCGCGGCGAACCGCTCGTACCCGGCCAAGGCCGCCGCCGGGCTGTCCCACAACCGGTCGCCGTCGGGCGCCAGTTCCTCCTCGTCCAGGAGCAGGACGACGTCCGCGTCGCCGTCCAGCCGGTCGAGGGCCGCGTCGAGGGCGGCGCGCGCGGACGCGGGGTCGGCGGGCGGGAAGGCGTCCCAGGGGAGGGTGGCGCCGGCCAGGGCCGGCAGGGCGTCCCCGAGGGGACCCCCGCCGCCGATGACCAGCAGACCCCGGCCGGACACCGCGGGCGGCTCGGCCGCCGGGGACCACTCCAGGGCGTACGCGGCGGTCCGGTCGTCCGCCCCGGACCGGCCGGGCGGGGCCGCTCCCGGGCCGTCCGGCGCGGGGACGGGGACGCGGCGCTGCGCGGCGGCCGGGGGCCGTTCCAGCGGGTCCGCCCGCAGCAGGA
Organism: Streptomyces sp. cmx-10-19; assembly: GCA_049998335.1. Classification (GTDB taxonomy): domain Bacteria; phylum Actinomycetota; class Actinomycetes; order Streptomycetales; family Streptomycetaceae; genus Streptomyces. Next base: position 25,453 of record JAEBFB010000026.1, on the reverse strand, counting down.
ACCCCTCGACGTCCGCCACCGGGGCACCGGTGGCGTCGACCAGCCGCAGGTCCAGGACGTGCGTGCCGCCCGCGCCGCCGGCCCGCGCCGGACGCGCATGGACGTACACCGGTCCGACGGCGGGGCGGTGCACCCGGAACCGGTCGACGGACAGGGGCCGCAGCCGTTCCCTCGGCGGCTGCCCGTCCGGAGCCATCACCGCGTAGCCGGCCGCCTGGAACGCGCCGTCCAGCACGGCCGGGTGGAGCACCGGCCGCCCGGCGGGTCCGGGCGGGCCGTCGGCGTCGACCCGGGCCAGGACCTCGGCGCCGCGCCGGACCACCCCGGTGACGCGGCGGTAGCCGGGGCCGTAGGCGAAACCGTGGGCGGCCAGGACCCGGTAGAAGGCGTCGGCGGAACCGGCTCCGGCGCCGGCCAGTGCCGCGTCCAGCCGATCCGGGAGGTAGGCGAGCAGGTGGGCGAAGGGACCGGTGTCCGACCCGTCCGGCGGTCCCTGGGCGACCGAGCCGCGTACCACGGCGGTGTCCGCGCAGCGGATCACGAAGGGGAGCCGGCCCCCGGACGCGGGCGGCCCGCCGGCCTCCGGCCCGTCCCCGAACACCACGTCGGCGTCCCGCTCGGTGCCCCGCCAGGGGCTGGCGAAGGTGACGTCCTCGACGGCGACGGCGTACGGATCGGTCCCCCGGGCCAGCAGCGACTCGCACACGGACTCCAGGGCCAGCGCGGCGGGGACCAGCGGGGCGCCGTCGACCACGTGGTCCGTGACCCACGGGTGCCCCTCGGGCAGTCCGACCCTGACCGGGCCGCCGGCCGGCGCGGCGGCCACCACGGGCAGCAGCCGGCCCCTCCGCAACGGCAGCACGGCGGTCTCCAGCGCCCCCGGCCCAGGCCCCGCCACGCGGTGCCGCCGCCCCGCGAAGGGCGTGGTGGGCAGGGCGACCTTCCGGTACGGGGCCGGCTGCTCGGCGTGCCAGGCGCTCGCCCCCGACGCCACCCAGGCACGGGCCAGGCGCGCCGCCGCCCCGTCCGCGCCGCCCCCGGACCCCTCCGTGCTGGGCGGCGGGCCGTCACCGTCCGCCACGACCAGCGCGGGATGGTGCTCCCCGGCCGCCAGCGCCCACAGCGCGGCCCGTGCCGTGCCGAAGTCGTCGGGTCCCGCGCAGAGCACCGCGGCCCGGCACGGCCACTCGTCCCGCCCCTCGCGCAAGGTGCCGGCCACGTCGGCCAGGGACACCCGGCCCGCCAGCGTCTCGCCGGGGGCGTCGAACAGAGCGGCCAAGCGGCCCGCGACACGGGCGAGCCGCCCGGGGTCGGGGGCGCCCAGCGGGACCACGAGCGGCCCCGGATCCTCGGCGGACGCGGGCTGGCGACCGGTGAACTCCTCGACCACCACATGCGCGTTGGACCCGCCCGCGCCGAACGAGCTGACGGCCGCGCGCCGCACCTCCGGGGCGCCCTCGCCCGCGGTCCACCCCTCCGCCTCGTGCTGCACCCGCAGCGGGCCGCCGGCCAGTTCGAGACGGGGGTTCTCCGGACGGGCGTGCAGGGTCGGCACCAGCCGCCGGTGCCGCAGTTGCAGGATGGCCTTGGTCAGCCCGGCCACACCCGCCACCGCCTCGCCGTGCCCGATGTTCGACTTCACCGAGCCGATCCGGACGGAGGCCGGCCGCACCGCGGGATCGGTCCCGAACGCCCGCGCCAGCGCGCGCACCTCGATCGGATCACCCAGTTCCGTCCCGGTGCCGTGCGCCTCGACGTAGCCGATGTCGTGCGGGAGCAGCCCCGCGCGGTCGAGCGCAAGAGTGATCAGGTCGGCCTGCGCGACCGGGCTCGGCACGGTGTAACCGCCGCCCTGGCCGCCGTGGTTGACCGCGCTGCCGGTGATGACCGCGTACACGGTGTCGCCGTCCGCGAGCGCCCGCTCCAGCGGTTTGAGGAGCACGGCCCCCGCGCCCTCACCGGGCACGAAGCCGTCGCCCCCCGCGCCGAACGCCCGGTTCAGCGGCCCGCGCGAGGTCATGCCGACCGAGGCGAGCGCGGCGAACCGGTCCGGGTGGGTGAACAGGTGCACGCCCCCGGCGAGGGCCAGGTCGGCGTCCCCGGCGGCCAGCGCCTGGCAGGCCAGGTGGACGGCGGTCAGGGAGGAGGAGCACATGGTGTCCACGGCCAGGCTCGGCCCGCTCAGGTCGAAGGCGTAGGAGACGCGGTTGGCGACGGAGGAGTAGGCGGTGATGCCGTACTCGGCGTTGTCCGCGCCGGTCAGGCGGGCGTCGCGCTGCGCCAGCAGACCGCTGTGCGAGGTGACGCCCACGTACACGCCGACGCGGTCCGCCGAGACCCGCTGGGAGAGCCGGGACCGGGAGTAGCCGGCCGACTCGAACGCCTCCCACGCCGTCTCCAGGAACTGCCGCTCCTGCGGGTCGAGCACGGCGGCGTCGCGGGGCGGGATGCGGAACAGCTCCGCGTCGAACCGGTCGACGTCGTCGAGGAAGCAGCCCCACCGGGTCGTGGTGGGGTCCAGCACGTGGGCCGTCCGCCAGTCCCACCGGTCGGCGGGGACCTCGCGCACGGCCGTACGTCCCTCCGCCAGCAGCCGCCACAGACCGTCCACGTCGGGCGCGCCGGGGTAGCGGCCCGCGAGGCCGACGACCGCCACGGGCGGCTGCGCCGCCGCCCCGCGGCGAGCGGCCGGCACCGGGCGCGGGCGGGGGCGGGGGCGGGGGCGGGGCGCCGGGGCGGCGGGAGGTCCGGCGTGCGGTGCCGGGGCGGCGGGGGCCGCCGGGGCGGCGGGGGACGCGGCGGGGGGCGTGTTCCGGGAAGGCGGGTGCTCGTCGGCGTCGGCCGCGCCGGGGCCGGGCGCCAGGTGGCCGGCGAGCGCGCCGATCGTGCCGTACTCGTGGAGGGTGGTGCCGGGCAGGGACCCGAAGACGCCGCTCAGCGCCGCCGTCAGCTCCACATGCAGCAGCGAGTCCACCCCCAGCTCCCGCCACGGCAGGTCGGCGGGCAGCGGCCGGTCTCCGGGCAGCACGCCCCGCACCACGAAGCGGATACGTTCCTCCAGCGCGGCCCGTCCCGCCCGGCCGTCCCGCCCGACGTGCCCGTCCCGCCCGACGTGCCCTTCCCGCCCGTCCCGTCCGGTCGCCGTCTCGGCCTGCTCGGGCACGTGCGCTCCCTCCCGACGGCCCCGCGTGCGCGGGTCCGTGCGGTCGTCGCGGTCGTCGTCTTCGTCGGTGGCCGTGGGCGGAGTGCGCTGCGCGTCGTCACCGGCGGCGGCGCCCACCGCATCGGGACGGAAGGCGTCCAGCGCCCGGGGCAGGCCGCCGAGCACCAACGCGTACGGGTGGGGCGAGCGCAGGCACCGCTCCAGTGCCGCGCAGGCATCGGCGGCGTCGAAGGTCTCCAGGCCGGGGTGGGCCGCCCGCACCGGCCCGGTGTAGCGCCGGGCGAGCCCGGTGTCCCGCCACAGGCCCCAGGCCACCGCCCGGGTGGGCGTCTCCGGTCCGTCGAGGGCGGCGGCGACCCGGTCGAAGCAGGCGTTGGCGGCGGCGTACACGAGACCGCCCTGGCTGCCGAAGGTGCCCAGGAACGACGAGAACAGCACCAGCGCTGTCCCCGGGTGACGGGACCGCTCCCGGTGCAGCGGCCCGATCGCGGCGAGCTTCGCGTCGCGCAGCGGGTCCAGCGCCTCGTCGGTGAGCCGGGGCAGCAGCGCGTCGTGCGCCGCCCCGGCCGCGTGCAGGACCGCGTCGGGGCGCCCGTACCGCTCCACGCACCGCGCGAACGCCGCCGCCACGTCGGCCTCGTCCCGGACGTCGCCCCGCACATACAGGGCGTCTCCGCCGGCGTCCCGGACGTCCCGGACCAGCGCACGCACGGTGGCGCCCGGCGCGGAGCGGCCCACCAGGACCAGCCGGGCGCCCCGCCGGGCGGCGAGGTCGCGGGCGACCGCCCCGCCCACGCCGCCCGTGCCGCCGAACACGATCAGCACGGGCGACCGGTCCGGCCACAGGGCGTCCCCGGCTGTCCCGGAGGGAGCGCCGTGCGCCGGGACGAGGCACTCCACGCGCCGTTCCCCGGCGGTGGCCCCGAGCGACACCAGCGGCGCCCGGACCCCGCACGGTTCGGCCAGGACCGCCGCTAGCGGGGGTGCCCCGGCGGGCTTCGGACCGGGCAGGTCGACGGCGGCCACCGACAGCAGCGGGGACTCCAGCGGCAGCGAACGCACCGCGCCGAGCAGCGCGCCCTGCCACGCGGCGCCCTCGGCGCCCCGGCCGCCGGGCGCCGCCAGGCCGGTGGTGACGAGCGTCAGCGTCGCGGCCGAGCCGCGCGCGTCCAGCGCCGCCGCCGTCCGCACCACGGTGCGCAGCCAGCGGTGCAGCCGCGCGGCGCCCGAGGCGTCGAGCTTCCAGTCACCCCCGCCCACGAGGAACAGCACCCGCACCGGGGTCCGTCCGTCCGGCAGCTCCGGCGGCTCCCCGTCGTGGGCGACCAGCCGGGGGGCGGGCCGCGCGCGGTCCGCCCAGGAGCGGGCGAGGTCCTCGGTGCCGGGGTCGTGGAACAGCAGGGTGACGGCGGTGTCGGACCCCCCGGTGCCCGGCCGCGCCCCGTCCGCCGGGGCGTGCACCCAGCGCGGCACGTGGACCGACGGCGCGGCGGCGCGGGGCGCGGGTCCGGCCGGCGCGTCGTCCCGCTCCCAGGGCGGTGCGAACCGGCGGCGGTCGAAGGGGTGGCCCGGCAGCGGCACACGCCGTGGCGGACGGCCCGGATACGGCCAGTGCGCCGCCCAGTCGACATCCTGCCCCGCCGACCACCGTGCGGCGGGACCGTCCGGGTCGCCGTCGAGCGCGGGATGGGGCGCCCCGGCCGCGACCGCCCGCAGCGCGGCGCGCAGTTCACCGGGGCCGGCCGCCGTCACCGTCGTCCGCACCGGCAGTGCCGCACGGCCCGTCTGCAAGGTCCAGGCCCAGGCGCCGAGGTCGACCGGCCGGCCCCCGGCGGTGGCCCGGTCCAAGTGGTCCAGCAGGCTGCGGGCCAGCACCGGCAGGGCCCGCGCGGTGGCCACCGACAGCGGCAGGACGTACGGCCCGGCCGCCGCGACCGGCGCTCCGGGCACGTCCGCGCACTCCTCCAGCACGGCGTGGGCGTTGGACCCGCCGATCCCGAACGAGCTGACGGCGGCCCGCCGCGGCGACCCTCCCGCGGGCCACGGCCCGGTCCGCGCGGCGACGGTGAGGGCGCTGCCGGAGAGGTCGACGGCGGGGTTGAGCCGGGTGAAGTGCGGGGTGCCCGGGATCGTCCCGTGCCGCATGGCCAGCAGCACCTTCACCACCCCGGCGAGCCCGGCGGCGGCCTCCAGGTGCCCGATGTTGGCCTTCACCGAGCCCACCGGCAGCGTCCCGCCGGGCCCGGCCGCGGTGCCGGTGCCCACGGCCGCGCGCAGCGCCTCCAGTTCGATCGGGTCGCCGAGCGGGGTGCCGGTGCCGTGCGCCTCCACGTAGCCGAGGTCCCGGCCGCTCAGCCCGGCCCGGTCGAGCGCGTCCCGGACCAGCCGGGTCTGCGCCCGGGGATTGGGGGCGGTGGGGCCGCTGGCCCGGCCGCCGTGGTTGGCGCGGGCGCCCCGCACGACGGCGAGCAGCGGGTCCCCGTCCGCCAGCGCCCGGTGCCGGGACCTGAGCACCAGCCAGACCGCGCCCTCACCCCGTACGTAGCCGTCGGCGCCCGCGTCGAAGGCCCGGCTCAGGCCCTGCGGGGACAACATGCCGGCCTGCTGGAACGCGGCCTGGTTGAAGCCGTTGCCGAGCAGGTTGACCCCGCCGACCAGCGCGGTGTCGCACTCGCCGCGTTCGATCGCGCTCACCGCCAGCACCATTGCGGTGAGCGACGCGGAGCAGGCGGTGTCCACCGTGATGCTGGGGCCCGTCAGGTCGTAGTGGTACGAGATCCGGTTGGCCAGGAAGGTGGGGAAGGTGCCGAGCGTGGCGTACCCGTCGGCGGCCCCCTCGGCGACCGTGCGCTCCCGGAAGTCGTAGCTGGAGGCGCCTACGAAGACGCCGGTCGCGGTGCCGGACAGCCGGGCGGGCGGCAGGCCGGCGTCCTCCAGGGCGTGCCGGCTCAGCTCCAGCAGGATGCGCTGCTGCGGGTCCATCGACCGGGCCTGGCGCGGGGAGATGCCGAAGAACTCGGCGTCGAACGCGTCCGGTTCGGCGAGCAGTCCGGCGCGGTGCGCGACCCGCGCGGCGTCGCCGTCCGGGACGGGACCCAGACGCCCGGCCGGCACCTCGGTGACGGCGCACTCCTCCCGTACGAGCAGGTCCCAGAAGGCGTCGGGGCCGCCCTCCGCGCCGGGGAAGCGGCACGCCATGCCGATGACGACGGCCGCCCGGTCGGCGCCGGCCTCGGCTTCGGCTCTGGTGTCGGCTTCGGCTACGGCGGGGCGCGGTGTCGCGGGGCCGGTCGCGGCGGAGGAGGGCGACCGGGCCGGCTCCCCGACGGCCGAGGCCAGCGACCGCACCGTCGGGTGGTGCCAGACGGCGGTCTCGGACAGGCGGCAGCCGAAGGTCTCGTTGGCGAGGGCGACCAGATGCACGGCGCCCTTGGACGTCAGGCCGTGCTCGCCGAGCGGGGCGTCCGGCGCCGGGGCGTGCCCCAGCACCCGCCCGGCCAGGGCGGTCAGGCGCGCGAGGACCCCGTCGTCCGGGTCGCCGGGCGCTGCCGGTCCGGGCGGCGGGGGAGCGGGGGCGGCGGGCCGGGGTCCCCGCGGTTCCGCGCCGGTCTCCGCGACCCGCTGCCGTACGGCGTCCAGGAAGCGTGCCGCCTCCCTGCCGTTGAGGACGCCGTGGTCGTAGGCCAGGGTCAGCAGCCGTGAGCCGTCCGCCCCGGACGGCGCGCCGAGCAGCAGGGTGGCGACGGCCGGGGGCACCACGACGGGCGTGGCGTGCAGGGCGCCGTCGTCGTCGAGGGACGACACCAGCAGCGTCGCGGTGCCGTCCACCGTGGACCGTCCGGCCCGCGCCGCGTCGATGCCCTCCACCCAGCGCCGGGCGAAGGCGGCGAAGTCATCGTCATCGGCGTGCGGCAGGCCCGCCACGACCAGGTCGGCGTCGCCCGTGGCGACCGCCAGCCCGAGCGTCACGTGGTGGAAGACCCGCAGGGTGTCGCGGCCCGTGCGGCGGGCCCGCAGCCGGGGGTGGGACCGCGCGGTGAGCGCCGCCAGGCGGGCCAGCGCCTGGAAGTCGCTGACGAGACCGGTGTCCGTCCCGGCCCGCAGCCGCGCCGCCGCCCGCCGCAGGGCCGCCGCGTCCAGGGCCACGGTGACGGTCCCGGCCGTCACCTCGGCGCGCGACCGGTCCAGGGCCCGGTTCAGCCGGACCTGCGGGGCCGACAGGGGCACGTCGTCATGGCCGGCCCCCTCCGCGCGCGCGGCCGTCGCCGCCAGATGGCGGTCGATGTCGGCGGGGGTGAGCATCGAGCCCCGGCGCGGGATCCGGGCCAGCTCCCGGGGGTCGAGGCCGCTCAGCCGGGCGTGCTTGCGCGCCAGCGGCGACATGCGCGGCTCCGCCGGCGGGGTCCCGGTATCCGTCGTGACCGTGTCCGACGCGTCCGACGCATCCGGCATGCCTGGTGTGTCCGGTGCGTCTGCGGTGTCGCCTTCGGGTGGTACGGCGTCCGTGGGGGCGTCAGGGACGGGGGCGTCTGGAGCGGGGGTGTCCGGGGCGGAGCCCTGCGCGGCGGGGCCGGCCGTGGTGCCCCGCGCGGGGCCGGGTGCCGCCGCGCCGGGGGCCGGGGCGTCGGCCTGGACCAGGGCCATCGGCGTACCGGTGGCGACCACGTCGCCCTCCGCGACCAGCCACCGCGTCAACTGCCCGCTGAACGGCGCGTCGACGTCCACGGTGACCTTGTCCGTCTCGCACTCGTACAGCGGCTCGCCCTCGGTGACGCGCTCGCCGGCCGCCCGGTACCACCTCAGCAGCCGTGCCTCCGCGACGTCCTCGGACAACCGCGGAAGACGTACGGCCGAGGCGGCGTCCGTACAGTCGCCGACCGGGTCCTCCCGGTTGCCGTCCGTCGTGCCCGCTCCCATGACGCCTCCTCGCCGGATACCGCCGCTGCCCGGTCCACTATGGGCGCCCCGCCTGATGAGGCCATGACGGTCACCTGACGGGTCCGCCACGGTCCCGCTCGCCGCCACCGCCGGGTGAGCAGACTCACCGGGGACGAGCCGGGACGGCTCACCGGACGGCCCGCGACGATGGACGAGATGGACAGGGAGAGTCATGGCAGCCAGCGGCACGCGCCACCCGTACCCCTTCGACCGAGCGGTCCCCACCGCGATCCCACCGCTGTACGAGGAGCTGCGCGAGTCCGAGCGTGTCGCCCCGATCACCATGGCGACCGGTGACCCCGGCTTCCTGGTGACCCGTTACGAGGACGTCCGGTTCGTGCTGTCCGACCCCAGGTTCAGCGTCCGCCAGGACCTCCCCGGGGCACCGCGCCTGACCGAGATGACCTTCGAGAGCGTCATGACGACGGACCCGCCCGTCCACACCCGGCTGCGCCGGCTGCTCTCCCGCGACTTCACGGCGCGGCGGATCGAGCGGATGCGCCCGCGCCTGGAGGAGATAGCCGAGGGCCTGCTCGACGAGATGGAGAAGAAGGGAGCGCCGGCCGACATCGTGGAGTCACTCGCCGTGCCGTTCCCCATCACCGTGATCTGCGAACTGCTCGGTGTGCCCCTGGTGGACGTCGCCCGCTTCCGCGGCTGGGCCGACACCATGGTCTCGCTGACCGGCTACTCCATGGAGGACTGGACCGCCGCCCGCGACGCGCTGGAGAACTACCTCGACGGACTCGTCGTCGCCAAGCGCGAGAACCCCGGCACCGACCTGCTCAGCGCCCTGGTCGCCACGGCGGCCGAGGACAACGAGCTGACCGACCACGACGTCCGCTCCCTCTCGCTGATCCTGCTGCTCGCCGGTTACGAACCGGCCTCCAACCAGCTCGGCAGCAGCGTGCTGACGCTGCTCCGCTTCCCCGACCGCCTCGCGGAACTCCGCCGCGACCCCGGTCTGCTGCCGTCGGCGGTGGAGGAGCTGATGCGCTACGCCCCCGCGGGCGACGGCGCCCTGTTCCGCGTCACCCTGGAGGACGTCACCATCGGCGACACCCGCATCCCCGCCAACAGCGCGGTGCTCGCCTCGACCCAGGCCGCCAACTGGGACCCGCGCCGCTTCGACGACCCCACCGGGCTCAGGCTGGACCGGCCGGACAACCAGCACACCGCGCTGGGCCACGGCATCCACTTCTGCCTCGGCGCGGCGCTGGCCCGGGTGGAACTCCAGGTGGCCATCGGCGCGCTGCTGCGCCGCTTCCCGCGGCTGGCGCTCGCCACCGACGAGTCGGGGCTGCGCTGGTCGAGTCCGGGCTCGATGCTCAGCGGGTTCTCCGAGATCCCCGTCACCTGGTGAGCCCCGGCGGCGCCGCCCCGCCCGCTCCCGGCGGCACCCCCGCTCGCCGCCCCGGCCGGCACACCGGCCGGCGGTGTCCACCGGTACCCCGGTGGGTCCATGTCGGCGTCGGGCCGCGGTCCGCGCCGCCCACCGGCGGGTGCGGACCGCGGCCCTGTTCTTCAGGCGTCGGGTGAGCCGCCCGGTGACGTACCGGCCGCCTGCGCGCGGCGCAGCACCCCGTCCCGCAGGTCCACCGGTTCGCCGCGGAACCGCGAGCGCAGCCGGCGGTCGTGCGAGACGATCACCACCGCGCCCGGGAACAGCGCCAGCGCGTCCTCCAGTTCCTCCAGCAGGGTCAGCGCCAGGTGGTTGGTGGGCTCGTCGAGCAGCAGCAGGTCGGCGGGCTCCACCACGAGGCGGGCCAGGACCAGCCGGCGCTGCTGGCCCACCGACAGTCCGCCCACGGGCACATGGAAGGTGTCCGGGTCGAACAGGCCCAAGGAGGCGAGCTGTTCGCGGTGTTCCTCCTCGGTGCCCGCCCGGCCCTCGGCGAACGCCGCCAGCAGCGGCTGCTGCGGCTTGCCGACGCTCACCTCCTGCGGCAGGTAGCTGATGCGGCCCTGCCGCACCACCTCGCCCTCGTCGGGCTCAAGGACGCCCGCGATGACGTCGAGCAGGGTCGTCTTCCCCGCTCCGTTGGGCCCCTGGACGAGCAGCCGGCCGTCCGGGCCGATGGTGAGCGAGTCGACCCGCAGCCGGCTGTCCACCACCACGTCCGTCAGCGTCACCAGGGGCGTCTCGAACGTCCGGCCGGTGCCCGCCAGTCCGGCGGTGAACCGCAGCGGGTCGGGCGGGCGGGGGACCGGCTCCTCCTCCAGCCGGCGCAGCCGTTCCAGGGCGTTGCGGACGCGGCTGCCGACCTGGCGTTCCGCCCGCAGTCCGTGGTTGAAGTACTGGAGCTTGTTGGAGTGAAAGCGGTTGGCGTAGCCCACCCGGTGGGCGGTGGTCACGCTGCGCACCCGCTGGAACTCCATGTCGTCCAGCCAGGTCTGGTACGCCTCCTCCCAGCGCCTGCGGGCCGCCGCCTTCTCCTCCAGGTACCCCGTGTAGCCGTTGCCGTAGCGGTTGACGGTGTGCCGGTCGCCGTCGACCTCCAGGATGGTCTCGGTGACCCGCTCCAGGAAGACCCGGTCGTGGGAGACGGCGACGACCGTGCCGGGGAAGTCCCGCAGCCGGTTCTCCAGCCAGGCCATGGCCCGGTCGTCGAGGTGGTTGGAGGGCTCGTCGAGCAGCAGCAGGCCGGGCTCGGTGGCCAGCATGCAGGCCAGCGCGAGACGGCTCTGCTCGCCGCCGGACAGCGCGCCGAGCGGACGGTCGAACGGGATGTGGCCGATGCCCAGTTCGTCGAGCATGGCCGCCGCGCGGGCGTCGGCCGTGTAACCGCCGCGGGCCTCGAAGCGGTTGAGCAGCTCGCCGTAGGCGTCGAGTTCGGCGCGGGTCGCGGTGGCCATGCCGGCCTCCAGGGAGCGCAGCCGGCGCTCCGTCTCGCGCAGGTCGGCCAGGGCCCAGTCCACCGCGTCCTGGACGGTGTAGTGGGCGGGCAGGTCGAGGGTCTGCCCCAGCAGTCCGACGCCGCCCTCGGTGTCGAGGGTGACCGTGCCCTCGTCGGGCTGCTCGACGCCCGCCATCAGACGCAGCAGGGTGGTCTTGCCGGCACCGTTCTCACCGACGACGCCGACGGTGTCGCCGGGACGGATGCTGACGGAGACCTGGTCGAGCACGGGGTGGTCGCCGAACGCCTTGGAGACGTGGGAAAGCGTGAGTTGAGAAGGCATACGTAGAGATTTCCTCCGGAGACGGGTACGCCACAGCCGGGCCCTGGCCGCCGAGCGGCTCCGGCGCGGTGGACGCGCCTGCGGGCGAGGGGCTGTGGGGGGACTGGGACATCCCGCCGACCGGTCAAAAGATCATGCCTTTCAGTGTAGCGGCCGGCCCCGCGGAACGACAGCGGTTTGCCGCCCCGGCGGGCCGGCGGACGGTCCACCAGGGGGGCCGTCCGCCGGTCGCGGTGGACGTCACAGGTGCAGCGCCAGGGTGCCGGGGCTGGTCACCGCTCGGGCCACGAGGTCCAGGAAGCCGGCGGCGGTGGCCCCGTCGCAAACGCGGTGGTCGAAGGTCAGCGACAGCGGGGCGGTGCTGCGGGGCACCACGGTGTCCCCGTCCACCCAGGGTCTGCGCGCGATGCGCCCCACCCCGAGCATGGCTGTCTCCGGGTGGTTGATGAGGGGGACGGCACCGTCGGTGCCCAGGACGCCGTGGTTGTTGAGCGTGAAGCAGCCGCCGGTCAGTTCGTGCGGGGCGAGGGTGCCGTCCCGGGCCCCCGCGGTCAGCCGGGCGATCTCCTCACCGAGCCGGGCGGTGCTGAGCGCGGCGGCGTCGTGCACCACGGGGACGACCACGCCCCGGTCGGTACGGGTGGCGATGCCGAGCCCGATCGACCGCGGCGGCCGGACGCCCACGGCCGTGCCGTCCTCGTCGTACACCACGCGGGAGCCGAGCGCCGGGTAGCGCCCGAGGGCGGCCACGCACATCCGGGCGATGAGCGTGAGGACGCCGACGCGCGGGCCTGAGAGCGCGTCGGCGGCGTCGCGGCACAGGTCGAGGAGGCCGGTGGCGTCGGCCTCCAGCCAGCAGGTCGCGGCTGGGATCTCCCGGTGGCTGTCGGTCACCTTCCTGGCCGCCGCCCGCCCGGCACCGGGCCAGAGCAGCACGCCGTCCTCCGGCCGGCCCCCGGAGGCGAAGGCGGGCGGCGCCTGGGGGGCGGGTCCGGCGGGCGGGGTGCCGTCCGGGCCGGGTCCGTGCGCGGTCCCGGCGAGCGCCTCGACGGCCCGGAGCACGTCGGAGCGGCCCACGAGGCCGGCGGGACCGGTGCCGGAGACCGTCCGCAGGTCGATGCCGTGGTCGCGGGCGAGGCGCCGCACCAGCGGCGACACCACCGCCACCGGCCCACCGCGCGGCCCGCCCGGAGCAGGTACCGGACCAGGTACCGGACCGGCAGCAGGAGCAGGTGCCGGACCGGGAGTTGGGGCCGGGCCGGAAGCCGGACCAGGTACCGGACCAGGTACCGGACCGGCAGCAGGAGCAGGTGCCGGACCGGGAGTTGGGGCCGGGCCGGAAGCCGGACCGGGGGTCGGAACGGGCGCCGGAGACGCCGCCCGGCGCGGCGGCGGCGCCGGGGCGGAGGCGGCGCCCCGGCTGCCGTAGCCGACGAGCACCGGTTCCCGGCCGGGTGGGTCCTCCCAGACCGGCGCCGCCGAGGGGGCCTCCACGGGGCCGGGTGTGCCCGGTGCCGGCCGTTCCGGCGGGGGACCGTCGCCGGGGCCGTCGTCCTCCGCGATGACCACCAGGGGCGACCCCACCGGCAGTTCCTCGCCGGCCGCGCCGAGGCACTCCAGGACCTCACCGGCGTACGGGCTCGGGATCTCGACCCGCGTCTTGGCCGTCTCCACCTCCACCAGGGGCTGGTCCACGCCGACGCGGTCGCCCCGCCGGACCAGCCAGCGGACGATCTCCGCCCCGGTGAGGCCCTCGCCGAGGTCCGGCAGCGGGAACTCCCGCCGTACGGCGCTCATCCCTGCTCCCACTGCAACCGTGCCACCGCGTCCAGCACCCGTTGTGTCCCGGGCAGGTGGTGGTGCTCCAGCAAGGGCGGCGGATACGGGATGTCGAACCCGGCCACCCGCAGCACCGGCGCCGCCAGATGGTGGAAGCAGCGTTCGGTCACCCGGGCGGCGATCTCCGCGCCCGGCCCGCCGAAACCGGACGACTCGTGGACGACGACCGCGCGGCCGGTGCGCCGGACCGAGGCGCACACCGTCTCGTCGTCGAACGGCACCAGCGACCTCAGGTCGACGACTTCGAGGTCCCGGCCCTCGGCTCGGGCCGCCTCGGCGGCGGCCAGGCACACCGGCAGGGACGGCCCGTAGGTGAGGAGCGTGGCGTCGCTGCCCGTGCGGCGCACCACGGCGCGCCCGATCGGCGGGACCGGTTCCGGCGCCGTGGCCGACCAGGGCGACTTGGACCAGTACAGGCGCTTGGGTTCGAGGAAGACCACCGGGTCGTCGGAGGCGACGGCGGCGCGCAGCAGCCCGTAGGCGTCGGCGACGGTGGCGGGCGTGACGACGTGCAGTCCCGGGGTCGCCATGTAGTACGCCTCGGACGAGTCGCTGTGGTGCTCGACACCGCCGATGCCGCCGCCGTAGGGCATCCGTACGACCAGCGGCAGCGGCAGTGCGCCCCGCGTCCGGTTCCGCATCTTCGCCACATGGCTGACCACCTGCTCGAACGCCGGGTAGGCGAACGCGTCGAACTGCATCTCCACGACCGGGCGCAGCCCGTACATGGCCATGCCGACGGCGGTACCGAGGATGCCGGCCTCGGCGAGCGGCGTGTCCGTGCAGCGGTCCTCGCCGAACTCGGCCGCCAGCCCGTCGGTGACCCGGAACACCCCGCCCAGCGCGCCCACGTCCTCCCCGAGCACGTGCACGGCCGGGTCGGCGGCCATGGCGTCCCGCAGCGCCTGGTTGAGGGCGCGGGCCATCGGGGCGGCGTCCGGTCCGGCCGGGCGGGGGAGCGGCGCGGGGTCCGCGACGGCGCCCGGCGGGACCCCGGTGTCGTCGAGCGTGGTCATGCCGGGACCTCCCCGGATGCGGCCGCCGCCCCGGCCCGAGCGGCCGCGGCCTGCTCGCGCAACTGGGCGGTCGGGCGGGCGTACACGTGGGTGAACAGGTCGTCCGGGCCGCCGGGGTCCGGCGGGTCGGGGAACGCGGCGCGCTGTTCGGCGGCCGTGCGCTCGGCGGCCTCGGCCGCGGCGGCGGCGGTCTCCTCGTCGAGCAGCCCGGCGGCCCGCAGCTGGGCCTCGGCCAGGTCCACCGGGTCGTGCGCGCGCCAGGCCGCCCGCTCGTCGTCCGAGCGGTAGCGGCGCGGGTCGTCGGCGTTGGTGTGCGGATCGATCCGGTAGGTCACCGCCTCCACCAGGACCGGCCCGGCGCCGCCGCGCGCCCGCGCCACCGCGTCGGTGACCACCTCGTGGACGGCGAGGACGTCGTTGCCGTCGACCAGGCGGCCGGCGACCCCGTACCCCACCGCCTTGTGGGCGATGCTCGGCGCGGCGTTCTGGCGGGCCAGCGGCACGGAGATGGCGAACTGGTTGTTCTGCACCAGGAAGACGACCGGCGCGCGCAGCACCCCCGCGAAGGTGAGCGCCTCGTGGAAGTCGCCCTCGCTGGTGCCGCCGTCGCCGACCAGGGCGAGCGCGACCACGTCGTCGCCGCGCAGCCGGGCCGCGTGCGCGAGGCCCACCGCGTGCGGCAGATGGGTGGCCAGCGGGGTGCACAGCGGCGCCGTACGCCACCGCCGGGGGTCGTAGCCGCCGTGCTCGCCGCCGCGCAGCAGGGCCAGGGCCTGGGCGGCGGGCACGCCCCTGAGGTGGACCGCGAGCGTGTCCCGGTAGGTGGGGAACAGCCAGTCCCCGGGCCGCAGGACGGCCGCGGCCACCGCCTGGCACGCCTCCTGGCCCGCCGAGGACGGGTAGACCGCCAGGCGGCCCTGGCGGGCGAGCGCGGTGGCCTGCTCGTTGAAGCGCCTGCCGCGCACCAGCGCCCGGTGCAGCGTCCGGGCCGTCTCCGGGTCGGAGCCGGCTGCGGCCGGGGTGCCGAGCACCCGCACCGGCGCGCTGTCGGGGAGCAGCGGTACCGGATCGCGCAGCGGTCCCGCCGCACCGGGCCGCCAGGCCGCCGGGGCCGTGCCGCGCGCCGCGCCGTTCCGCTCGATGCCGGGCATTCACAGCCCCCGGTGCGCCGTGCGGGGCGGTCGCGGGGCCGGGAGACCGCCTCCGCCCGGTGCGCTGCCCATTACCCGCTGCGGGAATTGCGGGGCGATGTGCCCCATGGATTCCGCGGCGGGCGGTCCGTAAGAATTGTCGAGTGGTTCGCCCATCGCTTTCCGCGCATTCTTCAGCATGGTCCTCACCCCATTGTTTGCGGTCACTTGCCGTGGCCGGCGGGACGCCCGTGGGAAGCACGAGAAGACCGCGGCGTGGGAAACCTGATCGGCCTGGACGGAGCGGTACGCGGGCCGTCGGCGGAGGCCCCGAAAGGCCGCCGGGGCTGCCGCCCGTCATTTCGGAGACTAGCAGCCGGTTCATGCCGGGAAAGCGCCGCAAAAGGCGTGCCCGACGCCATCCCCGGCCACGGTGGCGTTTCGTCAGCAGTCCGTCAGCGAGTGATCAGATCCCTTTGTAAAGCTACGGGCGACCGTAATTATGGGAACGGCGCGGAGGCTGGTGCGCACCGCGGGGGCACGCGACGTGAGGAGACGTAGTGACGCGTACGGGACTGACGGACGTGCTTCCGCTGTCACCGCTGCAGAACGGCCTGCTGTTCCACGCCCTGTACGACGAGCGGGCCGCGGACGTGTACGTCGTCCAGTTCGTCCTCGACCTGCGCGGCCCGCTGGACCCCGGCCGGCTGCGGGGCGCCGTCGAGGCGCTGCTGCGCCGCCACCCCAACCTGCGGGCCGGTTTCTGGCAGGAGGGCATGAAGCGTGCCGTCCAGGTGGTCCCGCGTTCCGTGCGTCTGCCCTGGGCGGTGCACGACGCCACCGGGGTGCCGGCGGACCAGCGGCCCGCGGCCCTGGAACGGGTGCTCGCCGCGGACCGGGCCCACCGCTTCGACCCGGCCCGCCCGCCGCTGACCCGGTGCACCCTGGTCGCCTTCGGCCCCGAGGAGCACCGGCTCGTCCTCAGCCACCACCACCTGCTCATCGACGGCTGGTCCATGCCGCTGCTGCTCGCCGACCTGTTCGCGCTGTACGGCAACGGCGGCGACGAGACGGCGCTGCCGCCGCCGGCCCCGTTCCGCGACCAGCTCGCCTGGCTCGGCGCGCGGGACACCGCCGCCGACACCCGGGCCTGGCGGGAGGAGCTGGCCGGCCTCGAACAGCCGACCACGGTGACCCGGCCCCCCGCCCCCGCCCCCACCTCGGCAACCGGACCGGACCCCGCTTCCGCCCCGGCACCGGGAGAGGACCCTGCCCCCACCCTCCAGCAGGAGTACGTCGAACTCGACGAGGCGGCGACCGCGGCCCTCGTCGCCCGGGGCCGGCACCACCACCTCACCCTCAACACCCTGGTCCAGGGCGCCTGGGCCCTGCTGCTCGGCGCGCTCACCGGCAGCGACGACGTCACCTTCGGCGCGGTCGTCTCCGGCCGGCCGCCCGAGGTCGAACGCTCGGAGGCCATGGTGGGCCTGTTCATCAACACCGTGCCGGTACGCGTCCGCCTCGTCCCCGTCCTGACCCTCGCCGGCAACCTCCGCCGGCTCCAGGAGGCCCAGGCCCGGCTCACGGACCACCAGTACGCCGAACTCCCCGCCATCCAGCGCGCGGCCGGCCACCCCGAACTCTTCGACACCCTCGTCGTCTTCGAGAACTACCCGCTCGAAGCCGACGCCCTAGACCTGTCGGCGGCCGGTGTCCGGCTGCACGACCTCGACGTACGGGACGCCACGCACTACCCGCTCAGCCTGGTTGCCATCCCTGGCCCCCGGCTGCGGCTGCGCGTCGAGCACCACCCCGGCCGGTGCGCCCCCGAGGTGTCCCGCGGCCTCGCCGCGCGCCTGGAACGCCTGCTGCACACCATGGCGCAGAGCCTCGACGTCCCCACCGCGCGGGTGGAACTGCTCTCCGCCGGGGAACGCGCCGGCGTGCTGCCCACGCCGCACACCACCGAACGGCCCTTCCCCCGCGAGCCGCTGCCCCGGCTCCTGGACCGCCAGGCCGCGCTCACCCCCGACGCCACCGCCGTCGTCGACGGTGATGTCCGGCTGACGTACCGCGAACTCGCGTCCCGCTCCAACCGCCTGGCCCGGCTGCTCGTCCGGCGCGGCGCGGGCCCCGAGGACCTCGTGACCCTCGCCCTGCCGCGCGGCGCCGACCAGGTCGTCGCCTTCGTCGCCGTACTGAAGTCCGGCGCGGCCTACACCCCCATCGACACCTCCTATCCGCCCGAACGCGTCCGCTTCCTCCTCGCGGACGCCGCGCCGGCGGCCGTCCTGACCACCGCCTCGGAGGCCGGCCTGCTGCCCCCGGGCACCGACCCGGTCGTCCTGGACGGCCCCGCCTGCGCCCGGGAACTGGCCGCCCTGCCGGACACCGACCTCACCGACGCCGACCGGCTGCGTCCGCTGACCACCGGGCACCCCGTCTACGCGCTGTACACCTCCGGCTCCACCGGCCGCCCCAAGGGCGTCGTCATGCACGCGGAGCCGCTGCTCAACCTGATGGCCTGGTACACCGGCGCGATACCCGGCCCGGCCGGCTCGGTGGTCTCCCAGTTCTCCACCCTCGCCTTCGACCCCGCCCCGCTGGAGATGCTCTGCGCCCTCACCCAGGGGCAGACCGTCACCGTGGCGAGCGACCTCGCCCGCCACGACCCGAGGGAACTGCTGCACTGGCTGGAGCGCGACGGCGCCCGCCACCTCTACACCACCCACACCGTGCTGGAGGCGCTCGCCGACGCCGCCGCCACCGAGGACCGCGACCTCCCCGCCCTCATGGAGGTCGTCCAGGCCGGCGAGGCCCTGACCCCCGGCGACGACCTCAAGCGGCTGTTCCGCGCCCACCCCGGCCGCCGGCTGCACAACCTCTACGGGCCCACCGAGACCCATGTGGTGACCGCCGCCGTCCTCACCGGCGACCCCGACGACTGGCCCGCCGAGGTCCCCATCGGCACCCCCGTGCCCAACACCCGCCTGTACGTCCTCGACGCCTGGCTGCGCCCCGCGCCCCCCGGTGTCGCCGGTGAGTTGTACGTCGGCGGGGTGATGCCCGCCCGGGGCTACCTGCGCCGCCCCGCCCTGACCGCGGCCCGGTTCGTCGCCGACCCCTTCGGCCCGCCGGGCGCCCGGCTGTACCGCACCGGCGACCTGGTACGGCTCCGCCCCGACGGCGCCCTGGACTTCCTCGGACGCGCCGACGACCAGGTGAAGATCGGCGGCCAGCGGGTGGAACCCGGGGAGACCCGCGCCGCCCTGGAACGCCTCCCGGGCGTCGCCCAGGCCGTCGTCCTCGTCCGCGAGGACACCCCCGGTGCCAAGCGGCTCGTCGCCTACGCCGTTCCCGCGCCGGGCCACACCCCCGACCCGGCGGCGCTCCGCGACGAACTGGCCCGCACGCTGCCCACCGCACTGGTCCCCGCGGTCTGCGTCGTCCTCTGCGAACTGCCGCGCAACGCCAACGGCAAGGTCGACCGGCAGGCGCTGCCCGCCCCCGACCTCACCGGGCACGGCGGCGGGCCCGCCCCCCGCGACCCCCGCGAGGCCCTGCTCGTCCAGCTCTTCGAGGAGGTGGTCGGCGTCAGCGGCGTGGGCGTGGACGACGACTTCTTCGCCCTCGGCGGCGACAGCATCATGTCGATGCAGCTCGCCGGACGCGCCCGCAAGGCCGGCCTGGCGATCTCCCCGCGCGACGTCTTCGAGCGGCGCACCGCGGCCCGGCTCGCCGCCGGTGCCGCCCCGCCCGGCGACGGCGCGGCGGACACCCGCCCGGCCGGCGCGCACACCGAGGCCGCGGGCCCCTTCCCGGTGCCCCCGATCATGCACTGGTTCCGCACCCTCGACGGCCCCGCCGACGGCTTCAGCCAGTCCGTGGTCCTGCGCGTCCCGGCCGCCCTCGACGAACCCCGGCTCGCCACCCTGCTGCAGAGCCTCGTCGACCGGCACGACGCGCTTCGGCTGCGCGTGACGACCCGTCCCGACGGCACCTGGGCCCCCGAGATCCTGCCCGTGGGCGCGGTGGACGCCGCGCGGCGCATCCGCCGGGTCGACGTCCGGGGACTGGACGCCCAGGCGCTGCGCGAGGTGCTGGAGAAGGAGGGCACCGCCGCCGACCGGCTGCTGCGCCCCGCCCTCGGCGACGTCCTGCGCGCGGTGTGGTGCGACGCCGGCGACCGGCCCGGACGGCTGCTGCTGACCGCCCACCACTTCGCCGTCGACGGGGTCTCCTGGCGGATCCTCCTCGCCGACCTCGCCGCCGCCTGGCCGGCCGTCGCCGCCGGCCGCCCGCCCGAGCCGGAGCCCGTCGCCACCCCCCTGCGGCAGTGGGCGCACCGGCTCCAGGACCTCGCCCGCCACCCCGGCCAGCTCGCCCACGAGCCGTTCTGGCGCCGCGTCACCCGGCCCGCCGAACCGCTGCCCACCCTGGTGCCGCCGGACCCCGGACGCGATGTCGCGGGCACCGCCCGGCTCGTCACCGCCGAACTGCCCGCCGACCTCACCCGGGCCCTGCTCACCTCGGTGCCGGCGGCGTTCCACGCGGGCATGAACGACGTCCTGCTCACCGCCCTCACCGCCGCGGTCACCGACTGGCGCCGGGCCCGGGGGTCGTACGCCACCGACCTGCTCGTCGACATCGAGGGCCACGGCCGGGACACGGCCGGCGACGACCTCGACCTGTCCCGGACGGTCGGCTGGCTGACCTGCCTCCACCCGGTGCGCCTGGACCTCGGCCACGTCGACCACCGGGAGCTGCGGACGGGCGGCCCCGCGCTCGGCCGCGCCGTCAAACGCGTCAAGGAACAACTGCGCGCCGTACCGGACCAGGGCCTCGGCCACGGTCTGCTGCGCTACCTGAACGAGGACACCGCGCCCCGGCTGGCCGACGGGGCCCGCGCGGAGCTGCTCTTCAACTACCTCGGGCGCTTCCCGGAACCGGTCGACACCGACTGGTCGCCGGCGCCCGAGGCACCCCCGCTGGGCGGCGGCGTCGACCCCGGCCTGCCGTTCGGCCGGTCGCTCACGCTCAACGCGTTCACCCGGGACCACCCCGACGGGCCGCGGCTCACGGCCCTGTGGTCGTGGCCGGGCGCGCTGTGGACGCCGGCGGACATCGAGGAACTGGCCGAGGGCTGGTTCACGGTGCTCCGGGCGCTGGTGCGGCACACCGGCGCCCAGGGCGCGGGCGGCCGGACCCCCTCCGACCTGCCGATGGTGGAACTGAGCCAGACGGACATCGACCTACTCGAGAGCGAACTGGGCGAGGAAGACGAGGCAACGCAGTGACCAGGTCCCGGATCGACGACGTACTGCCGCTCTCCCCCCTCCAGGAGGGGCTGCTGTTCCTCTCCCGGTACGACGACAGCGGCAGCGACGACGTCTACGTCGTGCAGTTCCGTTTCGACATCGACGGCCCCCTGGACGGCGGCCGGATGCGGACGGCCGCCGAGGCCCTGCTCGAACGCCACCCCAACCTGCGGGCCGGCTTCCGCCAGCAGCGCCGCGAGGGACGCCCCGTCCAGGTCGTGCCCCGCACGGTCCGCGTCCCGTGGGACGAGGTGGACCTGTCCGGCCTGCCCGCAGCCGAACGCGCCGCGGAGACGGACCGGCTGCTCGCCGCCGACCGGGCCCGCCGGTTCGACCTCGCCCGCCCGCCACTCATGCGGTTCACGCTGCTCCGCCTGGGCCCGCGCACCCACCGCCTGGTCTTCACCCACCACCACCTGCTCCTCGACGGCTGGTCGATGGGCCTGCTCATCAAAGAGCTGTTCGCCCAGTACGAACGGCCCGGCGACCGGCACACGCTGCCCGCCCCCGTCCCCTACCGCGACTACCTGGGCTGGCTGGCCCGGCAGGACGACGGCGCCGCCCGGCAGGCCTGGAGCCGCGCGCTCGACGGCGTCGAGGAGCCGACGCTCGTCGCCGGCCAGGAACGGGGACACGCCACCGGGGCGCCCGCCGAACTCGTCACCGACCTGTCCGAGGAGCTGACCGCGGCCCTCGTCGCCCGCGGCCGGTCCGCCCGCCTCACCCTCAACACCCTGGTGCAGGGCGCGTGGGGACTCCTCGTCGGCGGACTCACCGGACGGCACGACGTCACCTTCGCCGAGATCGTCTCCGGCCGCCCGGCCGACCTCCCCGGCGCCGAGACGATGATCGGCATGTTCGCCAACGCGCTGCCGGTCCGGATGACGATCGCGCCCGGCGAGTCCCTGACCACCGCGCTGCACCGGCTCCAGGACACCCGCGGCTCGCTCATGCCCCACCAGCACCTCGGGCTCAGCACCATCCAGGGCCTCGTCGAGCCCGCCGAACTCTTCGACACCATGGTGATCTTCGAGAACTACCCCCTCGACCCGGACACCCTCCAGGTCACCGCCGGGGACATCCGGCTCACCGAGGTCACCGAGCACGCGGCCACGCACTACCCGCTCTGCCTGATGGTGCTGCCCGGCGCCCGGCTGCGCCTGCGGCTGAGCTACCGCACCGACCTGTACGACCAGGACACCGTCGCCCGGATCACCGAGCGGCTCACCGCGCTCCTCGAACTCCTCGCCCACGACCCGGACCGCCCGGCCGTGACGGTCGACGTGCTGTCCGCGGCGGAACGCTGGGACCTGCTGGTCACCCGCAACGACACCGCCCGCCCGGTGCCCGACGCCGCCGTACCGCAGCTGTTCGCCGCGCAGGTCCGCGCCCACCCCGAGGCCGTCGCCGTCCGCGCCGGCGGGCGGGAGCTGACCTACGCCGCGCTGGACCGCCGGTCCGCGCAACTGGCCACACGGCTCGCCGCGCTGGGCGCCGGCCCCGAGCGGCGGGTCGCGGTCATGGCCGAGCGCACCCCGGACCTGCCGGCCACCCTGCTCGCCGTACTGCGGACCGGAGCGGCCTACGCCCCGCTCGACCCGCTCCACCCGGCCGAGCGCATCGCCCAGGTCCTCGACGACGTCCGCCCGGTGTGCGTGGTGACCGACGGCACCGCCGCCGTGCCGCTGCCGCCCGGCGTGCCCGTGCTGCGGCTCGCGGACCTCCCCGCGGCCGAGGAGACCGGCGGCGAGGGCGGCGACCCGGCCGCCGCGCCCCACCCCGACCAGGCCGCGTACGTCATCCACACCTCCGGCTCGACCGGCCGGCCCAAGGGGGTCGTCGTCCCGCACGGGGCGCTGGCCAACCACCTCGCCGACATGAGCGGACGGGTGCCGCTCGGCCCCGGCGACCGGCTGCTCGCCGTCACCACCGTGTCCTTCGACATCGCGGCCCTGGAACTCTTCCTGCCGCTGACCCGGGGCGCCACCGTCGTCCTCGCCGGCCAGGACACCGTCCTCGACCCGGAGGCCCTCGCCGGGGAGATCACCGCCGCCGGCGCCACCGTCATGCAGGCCACGCCCACCCTGTGGCGCACCCTGGCCGACGGCCACACCGGCGCGCTGCGCGGCCTGCGCGTCCTCACCGGCGGCGAGCCCCTCCCGGACGACCTGGCGACGGCCCTGACCGGCGCCGCCGCCGAGGTGATCAACCTCTACGGACCCACCGAGACCACCATCTGGTCGACGGCCGCCACCCTCGGCGCCGGCGACCCCGTCACCATCGGCCGGCCGATGGCGAATACGCGGGTGTATGTGCTGGACGGTGCGTTGCGTCCGGTGCCGGTGGGGGTGCGGGGGGATCTGTATGTGGCGGGTGCGGGTCTGGCGCGTGGGTACGGGGGGCGTGCGGGTCTGACGGCGGAGCGGTTCGTGGCGGATCCGTTCGGTGGTGCGGGGGAGCGGATGTACCGCACGGGTGATGTGGCGGTGTGGCGTGCGGACGGGGTGCTGGAGTTCGCGGGGCGGGTGGACGGGCAGGTGAAGATCCGTGGTTTCCGGGTGGAGACCGGCGAGATCGAAGCCGCCCTGCGCACCCACCCGCGGGTCGCCGAGGCCGCCGTCGTCGCCCGCGCCGAACCGGGCGGCACCCGGCGGCTGGACGGCTACGTCGTCCCCGCCGCGACCGGCGCCGAGAGCGCCTCCGCAGAGCGCGAACAGGACCGCGAACGCGCCTGGCACGACGTGTACGACACGCTCTACCGGGACCGGGACGGCGAGCCCTACGCCGCCTGGAACAGCAGTTACGACGGCGCGCCCATTCCGGTGGCGGAGATGGACGAGTGGCGGGCGGGTGCGGTGGAGCGCGTCCGTGCGCTGGGTCCCGGGCGGGTGCTGGAGATCGGGGTGGGCAACGGTCTGCTGCTGCGGGAGCTGGCGGGGGACGCGGAGTGCTACTGGGGTACGGATCTGTCGGGCGCGGCGATCGAGGGGCTGTGGCGCGCGGTGGCCGGTGAGCCGTGGGCGGAGCGGGTGGAGCTGCGCGCGGCGTCGGCGCTGGAGACGGAGGGGCTGCCGGAGGGCTTCTTCGACACGGTGGTGCTGAACTCGGTGGTGCAGTACTTCCCGGGTGCGCGGTACGCGGTGGAGGTGCTGCGCAAGGCGGTGCGCCTGCTCGCGCCCGGCGGCCGGATCTTCGTCGGCGACGTACGCGACCTGCGCCACCACCGCACCCTGCGCACCGCCATGGAACTGGAACGCGCCGCCCGCACCGGCGAGGACGCCGACGCCGAGGCGGTACGGGCCGCGATCGCCCGGGGCGTCGCCGGCGAACGCGAACTCCTCTTCGCCCCCGCCTTCTTCGCCGCCCTGCGCCACACCGTGCCCGCACTCGACGCCGTCGACGTACGCGTCAAGACCGGCACCCACCACAACGAACTCACCCGGCACCGCTACGACGTCGTCCTGCGCACGGCCACCGACGCCACCCCCAGGGCGGCACAGCTGCCCGCCCTGGTCTGGGGCACCGACGTCACCGGCACCGACGCGCTCGCCGCCCTGCTGGACGGCGCCGCCCCGCTCCGCGTCACCGCCCTGCCCAACACCCGGCTCGCCGGCGAACTCGCCGCCGAACGCCTGCTCGGCGACGGCACGGACCCCCGTACCGCCCACGCGGCGCTGTCCCGCCCGGCACAGCCGGGCGACCCCGACCCCGCCGCACTGGCGGCACTGGCCGAGCGGCACGGACACCACCTCGCCCTCGGCTGGTCGGCCACCGGCCCCGCCGCGAGCCTCGACGCCGTGTTCACCCCCGTCGCCGCCGGCCCGGCCCCCCTCTACGCCGACCTG
This sequence comes from Streptomyces sp. cmx-10-19, assembly GCA_049998335.1. Classification (GTDB taxonomy): domain Bacteria; phylum Actinomycetota; class Actinomycetes; order Streptomycetales; family Streptomycetaceae; genus Streptomyces. Next base: position 1,024 of record JAEBFB010000026.1, on the reverse strand, counting down.
TGCCCCCCGGCCCCCGCCGGAGCGGACCCCACCGCAGCCGCGTTCACCAACGACCCGCTGCGCTCCGCCGGCGACCCCGCCCTGGCCCAGGAACTCCGCCCCTACCTCCGCGAGCGGCTGCCGGAGTACATGGTGCCCGCCACCCTCACCCCGCTGGACGCCCTGCCGCGCACCGCCAACGGCAAGCTCGACCGGCGCTCCCTGCCGGACGCCGAACCCCTGGCCCGCGCCGGGCGGGCCGCCCGGACCCCGCAGGAGGAGATCATGTGCTCCCTCTTCGCGGACGTCCTCGGCCTGTCCCGGGTGAACCCGACCGACAACTTCTTCGACCTCGGCGGGCACTCCCTGCTCGGCACCCGGCTGATCAACCGCGTCCGCTCCACCCTCGGCGTGGACCTGCCGATCCGCCGCCTCTTCCAGCGCCCCACCCCGGCCGGACTCGCCGCCCTCCTGCACGACACCGAGCGGGCCGGCCGGCCGGAGCTGAGGCCCAGGGAACACGGCGGCCGGCCGCCGCTGTCGTTCGCGCAGAGCCGCCTGTGGTTCATCAACCAGATGGAGGGCCCGAGCCCGACCTACCACATCCCGCTCGGCCTGCGGATCACCGGCGCCCTGGACGTGGACGCGCTGCGCGCCGCCCTGGACGACGTCATGGGCCGCCACGAGAGCCTGCGCACCGTCTTCCCCGCCCCCGACGGCCGCCCCGCCCAGCGCATCCTCGACCCCGCCCCGCCCTGCCCCCTGCGCGTCGCGCACGTGCCCGCCGACGCCCTCGACGAGGCCGTCGCCGACGCCGTCCGCGCCCCCTTCGACCTGGCAACCGAACCCCCGCTGCGCGCCGCCCTGTTCTCCTGCGGCGAACAGCAGGCCCTCCTCGTCCTGACGCTGCATCACATTGCGGGGGACGGGTGGTCGCTGGGTCCGCTGGGCCGGGATCTGGCGGTGGCGTACGAGGCGCGGTGCCGGGGTGAGGTGCCGGGCTGGGAGCCGTTGCCGGTGCAGTACGCCGACTACGCGGTGTGGC
>JAEBFB010000025.1:0-116452 GCA_049998335.1 Streptomyces sp. cmx-10-19 | reverse complement strand
ACCACTCCACAAACCCGTCCAACGCAGCAGCACACTCCAAAAACCGCCCCGCGAACACCGGCGACACATCAAGAAGCCCCACCGCCATCCCCACCCACTGCGCCCCCTGCCCCGGAAACACGAACACCGGAGACGACGCGGCAGCCACCACCGAACCCGACACCACCGACTCCCCACCCACCACCACCGACCGGCACTCGAACGCCGACCGCGACCGCCACAACGACCACGCCACATCCACCGGATCACGGGACTCGGCGTCGGCGGTGAACTCCGCAAGCCGCTTCTCCTGCTCCGCGAGCGCCGCCGGAGTGCGGGCCGACACGAGCCAGGGCAGGGTGATGCCGGTTTCGGGCTTGTCGGTGACAGAGGGGTCGGGTGCGGCTTCGAGGATGACGTGGGCGTTGGTGCCGCTGATCCCGAAGGACGACACCCCGGCCCGACGCGGACGCCCCTCCGGTTCCGCCCAGTCCCGGGACCGGGCCAGCAACTCCACGGCACCGGACTGCCAGTCGACGAGCGGCGAGGGTGTCTCGGCGTGCAGGGACCTCGGCAGCATTTCCGCCCGCATGGCCTGCACCATCTTGATGACGCCGCCGACGCCGGCCGCGGCCTGGGCGTGTCCGATGTTGGACTTCAGCGACCCCAGCCACAACGGCCGCCCGGCAGCACGCTCCTGACCATAGGTGGCCAACAACGCCTGCGCCTCGATCGGATCACCCAGCCTGGTCCCCGTACCATGCGCCTCCACCACGTCCACATCCCCGGCCGACAACCCCGCATCCGCCAACGCCGCCCGGATCACCCGCTGCTGCGAAAGACCGTTCGGAGCGGTAAGACCGTTCGACGCCCCGTCCTGATTGACCGCCGAACCCCGCACCACCGCCAGCACCTGATGCCCGTTGGCCCGCGCGTCCGACAACCGCTCCAGCAGCAGGACCCCGACACCCTCGGCCCAGTTGGTGCCGTCCGCGTCGGCGGCGAAAGGCTTGCAGCGGCCGTCGGCGGCCAGTCCGCGCTGGCGGCCGAACTCGACGAACATGCCCGGACCGGACATGACGGTGACGCCCGCGGCGATGGCGAGTGAGCAGTCGCCGGCGCGCAGGGCGCGGACGGCGAGGTGCAGGGCGACCAGCGACGAGGAACAGGCCGTGTCGACCGTGACCGCCGGACCCTCCAGTCCCAGCGCGTACGCGATGCGCCCGGAGGCCACGCTGGTCGTCGTGCCGGTGAGGACGTGGCCCTCGACGGATTCCCCGGCTTCGTGCAGGCGCGGACCGTACTCGGGTGCGGTGGCACCGACGAAGACGCCGGTGGGGCTGGCGTGCAGGGTGCGGGGGTCGAGTCCGGCCCGTTCGACGGTCTCCCAGGTGGTCTCCAGCAGCAGTCGCTGCTGGGGGTCCATCGCGGTCGCCTCACGCGGCGAGATACCGAAGAAGGCCGCGTCGAACTCGCCCGCGTCGTGCAGGAACCCGCCCTCACGGACGTACGTGGTGCCGGTACGGCCGGGGTCGGCGTCGTAGAGGGCGTCGAGGTCCCAGCCGCGGTCGGTGGGAAAGGCGGAGAGGGCGTCCGCCTCGTCGCGGACCAGGCGCCAGAGCTCTTCCGGTGTGCCTACGCCGCCGGGATAGCGGCAGCCCATCGACACGATCGCGACCGGCTCGTCCGTGGCGGTGCGACGGTCGGGGCGGCCCGTGTCGGAAGCGGCTGTGGGCGCGGTCAGATGCTCGGCGAGGCGTGCGGGGGTCGGGTACTCGTAGACGGCGGTCGCGGGGAGGTGGGCGCCGGACAGGGTGTTGATCCGGTCGCGCAGTTCCACGGCGGTTACGGAATCGACGCCGAGTTCCTTGAAGGTCCGTCGCGGGTCGATCTGGGTGCGGTCGGTATAGCCGAGGACGACGGTGGCGCAGTCACGGACGAGGTCGAGTGCGTCGTCGTGGCCGAGTCCGGGGCCGGCCACGTCGGGCGTGGCCGGGGTGGTCCCGGCGGATGCCGTGGCCGGGGCCGGGGTGGACTCGGTGGATGCCGTGGCCGGGGTCCGGTGCGGCTTGGCGGGTCCGGGGGCGCCGTTGACCCAGTGGCGGCTGCGTTGGAAGGCATAGGTGGGCAGCGGGACGCGGTTCGGTGCCAGGTCCGTGAAGGCGGGCGTCCAGTCGGCGTCGGCGCCCCTGGTCCAGAGGGCTCCCAGGGAGGTCTGGAAGCGGGCGGCGCCGCCCTGGCCGCGGCGCAGGGTCCCGGTGACGACGGCGTGCCGGGGGCCCGCGGTGGTCTCGACGGTGTCCTGCACCGGTGCGGTCAGCACGGGGTGCGGGCTGACCTCGACGAAGGCACCGTGCCCCGCCACGGTGAGTGTGCGGACGGCCGGTTCGAGCAGGACGGGGTTGCGGAGGTTGTCGTACCAGTAGCGGGCGTCGGTGGCCGGGTGATCGAGCCAGTCGCCGGTGACCGTGGACAGGAAGGGCACCTCGGGCCGGCGTGGCGTGATGGGGGCGAGGAGGTGCAGCAGCTCCTCGCGGACGGGTTCGACGTGCGGGGAGTGGGATGCGTAGTCGATGCCGACGCGGCGGGCGCGTACGTCCTCGCGTTCGGCGGTGGCGAGGATGTCGGTGACGGTCTCGATGTCGGCGGATACGACGGTGGAGGCGGGCCCGTTGAGGGCGGCGACGGTGACGCGGTCGCCCCATCGCGCGACGAAGCGGTCGGCGTCGTCGTGGGCGAGGGCCAGCGAGACCATGCCGCTGAGGCCTTCGAGGGGGACGAGGATCTTGCTGCGCAGGGCGACGACCAGGGCGGCGTCCTCCAGGCTGAGGGCGCCGGCGACGCAGGCCGCGGCGATCTCGCCCTGAGAGTGTCCGACGACGGCGGCGGGCTGGATACCGTGTGATCGCCACAGGGCGGCGAGGGACACCATGACGGCCCACAGGACGGGCTGTACGACGTCGGAGCGGTCCAGTGGCGGGGCGTCCGGGTCGCCGCGCAGGACCGCCGCGAGGTCCCAGTCGACGTGCGGGGCGAGGGCGTTGGCGCACTCGGCGAGGCGGGCGGCGAACACGGGTGAGGTGGCGAGGAGTCCGGCCGCCATGCCGGTCCACTGGCTGCCCTGGCCGGGGAAGACGAACACCGGGCGGTGGATGTCCCCTTCGACCGGCCCTGCCGCAGCCGCGGTGGTGATGCCGTTGAGCAGAGCAGTGACGTCGGAGCCTACGGCGAAGGCCCGGTGTGCGAGGTGGGTGCGGGTGGTGAGCAGTGACCACGCGGTGTCCACGGGGTCGGCGTCGTTGTCGCGGACGTGTGCGGTGAGGCGGCCGACCTGTGCGCGGAGCGCTTCGGGCGAGGCGGCGGACAGCAGCCAGGGCACGGGGGCGGCAGCGGGCCGGGGGTGCTGCCACGGAGTCACCTCGGGCGCCGGGGCCTCTTCGAGGACGAGGTGGGCGTTGGTGCCGCCCATGCCGAAGGAGGAGACCCCGGCGCGCAGCGGGGTGCCGGGGACGGCCGGGATCCACGCGGTGGTCTCGCGCTGGACCCGCAGGCCGAGGCCGTCCAGGTCGATGGCCGGGTTGGGCTCCTCGTGGTGGAGGCTGGGCACCAGCCGGCGGTGCGTGAGGCACAGCACGGTCTTGATGAGGCCCGCGATGCCGGCCGCGCCTTCGAGGTGGCCGATGTTGGTCTTCACGGATCCGACGGCGAGCGGTGCGCGCCGGCCCTCCGCGGTGCCCAGGACCGCGCCGAGGGCGGCGGCCTCTACGGGGTCACCGACACGGGTCCCCGTACCGTGCAGCTCGACGTAGCCGATGCCCGCCGGGTCGACGCCCGCGCGGTGGCAGGCGGCGCGCAGGACGGCCGCCTGGGCGTCGGAGTCCGGGGTGGTGATGCTGGTGCCGGTTCCGTCGTTGTTGAGGGCGCCGCCGCGGATGACGGCGTGGACGTGGTCGCCGTCGGCGAGGGCGCGGGAGAGCATCTTCAGTACGACGAGGCCGCCGCCCTCGCCTCGTACGTAGCCGTTGGCACGGGCGTCGAAGGTGTGGCATGCGCCGTCCGGGGAGAGCGCCCCGAACTGAGCTGCGGCGAGGGAGCTTTCGGGGCTGAGGTTGAGATGGACGCCGCCGGCGAGGGCGAGTTCGCTGTCGCCGAGACGCAGGCTGTCGCAGGCGAGCTGGACCGCGGTCAGGGAGGAGGACTGTGCGCTGTCGACGGTCAGGCTGGGGCCGCTGACACCGAGTACGTAGGACAGCCGGTTGGCGATGAGGGAACGGTTGAGGCCGGTGAGGGTGTGGTGTCCCACCTCCTGCCCGGCGTCCCGGACGACGTCGGCGTAGTCGCACGTGTCGGCACCAAGGTAGACGGCGGTGGCGCGGGGGGCGGCCGAGACGGGTATTCCGGCGCTCTCCAGGGCTTCCCAGCCCAGTTCGAGCGCGAGTCGGGCCTGCGGGTCCATGTCATCGGCTTCGCGGGGCGAGATATTGAAGAACGCCGCGTCGAAGTCGGCGGGAGCGGACACGTATCCGCCGCGCAGGGGCGCGGCGGGGCCGTGCGGGGTGGGCCAGCCGTCGGCGGGCGCGCCTGTGCGCCGGTCCACGGGGGTGTCGGTGACGGCGCTGCGGCCCTCGGTGAGCAGGTGCCAGTACTCGGCCGGATCGTCGGCGCCCGGGAGCCGGCACGCGAGGCCGACCACAGCCACGGGCTCAGGGCCCGGAGCGGAATTCCGGACGTCGGTGGGCACCGGCTCGTTCATCGATGGCACTCCAGATACCGAGGGCGAGAGGGCTGGGACGGCTCACACGTTCGCACGCGGGCCGGGACCGTCCCGCGGTGGGAGGAAACGCTCTAGGGGAATTTCTAGGCACGCCGTGAGCTTTGGCAGCGGCGCCGGATCAAGTGGTTCAGGCAGGGCGGCCCGAAAGCGGCGCCGGATCATAGCCAGCGGGAGAACCGGCCGCAAGGGGCGATGTTCTAGGCGAATGCTGGAATTGGAGCGGGCACGCTGATAGGGCGGCAATCGGCTACGTGTCCCTCGGCACGGTGTGCGTGGTGGCTCCCGGCCCGGTGAATCGCCTGCGAAGTCGCACTTCCCGAATCGAGAGAAGGGCAGACACATGGCTGGGACAACCGCCCGCGCGCCGTCGCGCGGCGAGGAGGCCGGCACACTGGCTGCGCTGGCCGCTTCGGCGGCGACCGTCGACGGCGGTGTGCTGAGCGACGTGGAGCTGGCCGCGTGGCTGGAGGACCGGCGTCGCACCCAGCCGCAGCGGGTGGAGCGGGTGCCGTTCGCGGAGCTGGACGGCTGGCGGTTCGAGCAGAGCACCGGCGACCTGCGCCATGCCAGTGGCCGTTTCTTCGCGGTGCACGGGCTACGGGTCCGCTCGGACTTCGGACCGGTGTCCGAGTGGGAACAGCCCGTCATCGACCAACCCGAGATCGGGATCCTGGGTATCGCCGTACGGGACTTCGACGGCATTCCGCACCTGCTGATGCAGGCCAAGTCGGAGCCGGGCAACGTGAACGGGATGCAGGTGTCGCCGACGGTTCAGGCGACGAAGAGCAACTACCTGAGGGTGCACGGTGGTTCGGCCGTGAAGTACCTGGACTGCTTCCGCCGCCCCGAGCCGGGCTCGGTGGTCGCCGACGTGCTGCAGTCGGAGCAGGGGTCCTGGTTCCTGGGCAAGAGGAACCGCAACATGATCGTCCGGGTCGGCCCCGAGGTGGCGGCCGGCGAGGACTTCGCCTGGTTGACCCTGCGTCAGGTCAACATGCTGCTGCGGCAGGACAACGTCGTGAACATGGACGCCCGCACCGTCCTGTCGTGCCTGCCGGACTGGCGGCCCGACGCCACCGAGCCGGTCGCCTCACTGCACACGGACGCCGAGATCCGCAGCTGGATCACCCGGCGACGGGCCGAGCACGACGTGCGCGTGACCCCGATCGGGCTCGCGGAGACCAAGGACTGGCAGCGTGATCCGCACACCGTGTCCCATGTGAGCGGACACCACTTCAGCGTCGTGGCGGTCGACGTCGTCTCAGGACGGCGCGAGGTGGCGGCGTGGTCGCAGCCGCTCATCGAACCGCACGGCACGGGCACGGTGGCGCTGTTCGTCCGGGCCATGGGCGGCGTACCGCACGTCCTGCTGCGCGCCCGCGCCGAAGCCGGCTTCCTGTCCGTCGTCGAGCTCGGCCCGACAGTGCAGTGCACCGCCGAGAACTACAGGGACCTGCCGCCCGACGCCCGGCCGCCGTACCTGGACGAGGTTCACGAGCGACGCGACTCGGCCGTGTACGACGTGCTGCTGTCGGAGGAGGGGGGGCGCTTCCTCAACGCCCAGAGCCACTACGTGATCATCGAGGTCGAGGACGAGATCCCCCTGGTCTCCGACGAGTTCCGCTGGGTGTCAGCGCGCCAGGTCGACGAACTGCTGCGCTACAGCCATCACCTGAACGTGCAGGCACGCACCTTGATCACCGCGCTGAGGTCGCTGTGACGGCGCCCACGGCCACACCGCTGCGGCTGGGAGCGATCGGCACGTCGTCGATCGCCTGGCGACGGGTGCTGCCCACCGTGACACGGATGCCGCAGTGGGACCTGGTGGCCGTCTCCGGACGTACGGCGAAGAAGACTGCTCTTTTCGCGGAACACTTCGGGTGCGCGGCCGAGGAAGACGCCGAGACGCTCCTCGCGCGGTCCGACATCGACGCCGTGTACGTGTCGACCCCGACGGCCCTGCACCATGAGTGGGCCGAGCGCGCACTGCGCGCGGGCAAGCACGTGCTGGTGGAGAAACCCCTCGGGAGCGACGCGACCGAGGCGCGCTCGCTGTGCGCGCTGGCAGCGGAGCGGGGCCTGACGCTGCGGGAGAACTTCATGTTCCTCCACCACCCGCAGCACGACAGGGTGCGCGAGCTGGTGGCCGACGGCCGACTGGGACGGCCGGCCTCCTTCCACGCCGCGTTCTGCATCCCGCCGCTGCCGGACGACGACATCCGCTACGACCCCCGCCTGGGCGGCGGGGCGCTCCTTGACGTCGGCGTGTACCCACTGCGGGCCGCCACGCTGCTGCTCGGACCAGGGCTCGAGGTGGCCGGTGCGACGCTGCGCACCCGGGCCTCGGACGGACTGGACCTGTCGGGGCAGGTGCTGCTGACGTCCCCCTCGGGCGTGCTGGCCCAGCTCGCGTTCGGCTTCGAGCACACCTACGCGTCTGACTACACGCTGTGGGGCGACCGGGCGCGGCTGACCACGACGCGCGCGTTCACCCCGCCGCCCTCCCACCGGCCGACGCTGGTCATCGAGGAACAGAACCGCGAGGAGCGCCTCACCCTGGCCGCCGCGGACCAACTGATGCTGCTGCTCGATGATTTCGCCGAGGCGATACGCACGGGCGCCGGCACCGGGCCGCATACGGACTCCATCGCCATGATGGAGCTGGTGGACGTCATCCGCACGACGGCGCTGCGGGCTGAGGTGCACTGACCGGCAAGGAGCCGCATGGTGAACAGGGACGTGTCACCGTGCGGCTACAAATTCTTGAACTCTAGGAAAAACCCGATCATGATACAGCTAACCTGAAGCCATGATGGCCAAGACAACAAAGGCGAATACCCGGACCTTCACACAAAATGCGCGGCGAGCCCAGATAGTTCAGGCGGCTATCGAAACACTCGCCGAATCCGGATATGCGAAGACATCATTCACGCGGATCGCGCAGCAGGCGCAACTCAGCAGCACCGGGATGATCTCGTACCACTTCTCCGGTAAACCCGAGCTGTTCGCGGAAGTTGTCAACACCGTCATGGAGAGGGCCGACAACACAGCGGCCGCGCGCATGAGCGACGAGAAGACGTATCGGGGGAAGCTCGGCGCGTACATCACGTCCTACTTCGACTTCGTCGCCCGCTATCCGCTCCACACCCTGGCACTCACCGAGATCGTCCGGATGATCCGGGACCAGCAGATCACCGGCCTGGAGAACGCCGAACGCAGCATCATGTCGGTGGACCGACTCGTCGCCCTCCTCGAACAGGGCCGCAGCGCCGGGGAGTTCGGCACCTTCGACTGCCTCACCATGGCTCTTGCCGTGCGCGGCGCCGTAGACAGCGTCCTGCGCCACCATCTGTGCGACGTGGCGACGGATGTCGATCGATGTGCCCGCGAACTGGCAGATATGTTCGACCGCTGTACTCAGTCCGTACAGTGCACGCCTTAACGCCATCCCCCTGGAGCACACTTCATGACCTCCCCCACACCCAGCCCGGAACCCACGACGACTGCCCCCACCCCTCGCGAATCCCGTTCCTCACCCTGGGGTTTCGTGGTCGTCGTCGTCTGCGACATCGTATTGCCCGTCGGGCTCTACTACGTGCTTCGCGCGACCGGCACGAGTGAGATCACCGCCCTGCTGCTCAGCGGTTCCGCGCCCGCGCTGCACACGCTGCACTCCGCGATACGCCACCGTAAACTGGATGCCATCGGCGTCTTCACCGTCGCGCTGCTGCTGGTGAGCGCGTTGGCCACCCTGCTGACCTCGGACCCACGCATCGCCCTGGCCCGGAACGGCCTGTTCACCGCGCTGGCCGGTGTCTGGCTGCTGGTCACCCTGTTCACCGCGCGTCCCTTCACCTACCAGGCGCTGCGCACCCTCCTGCCCGGACGCATGGCCAAACTGGAGCAGTTGTGGAGGTCGGACGCCGCCTTCCGCCGCGTATGGCGCGCCCTGACCGTGCTGTGGGGCGTCGGCCTGCTGGGCGACGCGCTGCTGCGGCTGATCATGGCGTACACGCTGCCCATCGACAGCGTGCCCGCTCTGGACGGCGTCCTGTACGCGGTGTCATGGATCCTCCTCCAGGTGATCACACAGATCGTCCTCTTCCGGTCGAACACCCTGACCAAGATCTTCGGTGAGCGCAGGCCGGGCCGCCGCGCCTTCGCCGCCGCGGCGCAGGAGACCGACGACTGATCGGCCCCGTAACGCACGGAACAGCAACTCCACGCGGCCGCCGCCACCGGTGTCCGCGCCCAGCCCGACGCGGCCACTGAGGTGACCCCTGGGGTGTGGACACTCGGAAGGGTGTCCTGGTGGAACGTAGGTCTCCGTATCGGGAGGAGTTCAGGAACGACGCCGTCGCGCTCTATCGGGCCGCAGCCGGGAAGCGGACGTACGCGGCGGTGGCGGCGGATGTCGGGGTGACCGGTGAGACGCTGCGGTCCTGGGTGCGCCAGGCCGGCGAGCAGGCGGGCGGGGCCCGCGACGGCGAGGCGACGCCCGAGGAGCGGGACGAGGAGCTGGCCCGGCTGCGGGCCGGGCTCGGCAGGCTGCGCAAGGGTGAGCCCCAATGGCAGACGGAGCGGGAGATCCTGCGGCGGGCGGCCCAGTAGCTCGCCCGGGAGATGAAGGCATGACCGGCCGCTGGGGCTTCATCTCCGCTCACCGCGCCGACTTCGGCGTGCAGCGGATATGCCGGGTCCTGGGTGTCTCGCGCTCGGGCTGCTACCGGTGGAGGGCCGGCGCGGCCGCCCGCGCCGAGCGCCGCGCGGACGACGACGCCCTGGTCGCTGAGGTCCGCGAGGTCCACGCCGAGCACCGCGGCACCTACGGAGTGCGGCGCGTGCACGCCGGGTTGCGGGGCCTCGGGCACACGGTCAACCGCAAGCGGGTCGAGCGGCTGATGCGCCGGGAAGGAATCGAGGGCCGGCACCTGCGCCGACGCAAGCGCACCACGACCCCCGACCGGTTCGCCCCGCCCGCGCCGGACCTGGTCCGACGCGACTTCACCGCCGCTGTGAACTGGACGCATCCCCCGGTGATACCGCAGGAGTGGCGAGCCGTCAGCCCCTGGCCCGCTGCGCTGAGCGTGCTGATCCCGAGGACGCCGGCCGCCTTCGACGAGGGGACGGGCCAACGACGGCGATCCATGTCCATATCTACGTGAAGGGGTGCCGCACTGCCTGCCTAGCAGGATGCGGCCGACGGTCTGGAGCGGTCGGGGGCCACAGAGATTCTCAACGGCTTGCTGTGACGGCCCCGGCAGGGTGGTGCTACGTCGTTGCCGGGTGACGCGGCACGATCGGGAGTTGCACGTAGCTGACGCGGCCTGGTCCGGTGTGAACAGCGTTGGTGGCGTCTGCGTGGTAGGTCGCGTCGTAGGCGTGGTGCATGCCGTGGGCGATGCCGTCGTAGGGCTGGATGTCGATGCGCAGCCGCTGGCCCGCCCGGACCAGCCCGGTGTTGGGGACGAGTTCGATTTCGACCGGGACCACTTCACCGTCGCGCAGGGGTGCGTGGTCGTCCTTGAGGTGGGTGTGCTTGGGGGTGTACGGGGTGGAGCGCGCCGTGTCGAGTGTGCGGTGCGAGACCTTGAGCCATCCCTTCGTCATCGGGGCGATGCGGCCCGGGTAGTTCATCGTGGTGATGCCGAGGAAGTCGACTTCCCTGTCCTGCTCGTCGATGACGCGCACGGACACGTAGACGTCCATGTCGTCGCTCGTGGAGGACACCCAGAGCACGGCCTTGCCGTATCCGGCGAGCACCGAGTCCTCGGTGAGCGGTTCGCTGATGAAGGAGAGGCCGGTCGTACGGGGGTCAGCTGTCTCGACGTCGGCCGAGTAGCTGGCGGTGCTCTCGGTCTTCGGCTCGGACGACGAGAGGTTCAGGAAGCCGGTGCGGGTGGTGTCCCCGGCCCAGTCGGAGGCGCTCGCGTCGAGGTACCACTTGGTGTAGTTGGTGCGGGCGATCGGCCATTCGTTCTCCTCCTGGATGTAGGAGGCGCCGTTTCCGGTACGGACTTCCAGGCGCACGGGCGGGGTGTCCATGATCCCGTTGTCGATGCCCTTGAGCCAGTGGTCGAAGAACGCCTTGTGCCGGGTGACCGTGTCGGCCGCGTACGACTTCTGGAACCAGTCTTCCCAGAAGTCGAGCTTCTTGTCGGGGGTTGGGGTGGCGAGGTACGCCTCGCTGCTGCCGAGCTGGTGGAAGTGGGCGAGGTGCGTGGTGGCAGCGACCGACCACAGCGGCACCGTGACCTCGCTCAGGTCGGGGCTCATGAACATCTCAGCGCGCGGCCCGAAGACGACGTCGGGATCGGAGTCCTTGAACGGGCTCTGCTTCAGGACGCTCGTGAAGTCGACGATGTCAGGTTCACCGCAGACGGCCGGCACGAACCCGGACTGCTTCCAGATGGGAAAGAACTGCTCGTTGTAGATGCCGCCGGTGTAAGCGACCTCCTCATACAGGTCGACGTCGGTGCCGATCGCGATCATCGCCTTGAGGTGCTTGGGTTGCAGGCTCGCGGCGGCGTGCTGGCTGACGGCGAGGTAGGACATGCCCCACAGGCCGACCGACCCGTTCGACCAGGGCTGGACGCCGGACCATTCGATCGCGTCGCGGAGCGCTTCGGCTCCGGCCAGTCCCCACGGGGCGAGCTGGCCGGGGCTCTTGCCCGAGCCGGGCATATCGACGCGGACGACGGTGTACCCGTCGGGCACCCAGGTCGCGGTGTTGACGGTCTCGTGGTTCTCGAACTGCTGGCCCTGTGCGTTGCCGAGGAAGTAGTCCTCCTCCAACTGTTCGTGCCGTTCCAAGTCGGCGTCGTCGCAGATGGAGTGGTGGTGGAAGGCTTTGCCGTACGGGCCGCAGCTCACGATGGCCGGGTACGTGCCGGGCTCGGCCGGGCGGAAGACGTCGGCGAGGACGTGCGAGCCGTTCTGGAGCGGGATCTTCACGTCGCGGAAGCGGAGGATGCCCATCGCGTTGCGGCGCAGTTCGTTGCGGGCGTTCGCCGGAGAGCACAGGTGGCGGGGCGTCGCGTCGGTGAAGATGCCGGCCCGGTCGAGGTCGGCGAGCAGGCCGGTGATGACGGGGTCGTCGGTGAACCCCTGGATCTTGTCGGCCTGGTGGGCGCCCTCGAAGTTTGCGTCGTGGCGGAAGTCGATCGGCCGGTCGCCGATGATGTCGTGCACCTCGGGAGCGATGACGGTCCCGAGGTCCCGTACGCCGCTGCGGCCGAGAGAGAACACCAGGCGGGCGATGTTGGTGACGCCCGGGTCCTTGAGCTTGTTGACGTCGCCGTCGACGCGCGCCACGATCTGCGCGAGATGCAGTCGAGGCGCCGCGGGGACGTTCCCGATCGCGGTGTTGCCGAGGAGGAACGCGACGCGCTCGCCCTCTTCGTAGTCGAACTCGCCCCGCTCGTTGGTGAGTCCGCGATGGGTAGGGGTCTCGTACTTCAGCCCAGCGATGGGTCCGGCCAGTATGCCGATGAGGGTCATCGTTTCTTTCCTGCCTTCGGGGGGATGTGATTGGTCATCAGCGGCAAGGTCGACGAATGCCGGTGTGATCACGGGGCGTAGCCGCCGGTTGATCGGACCGGCGCCTGCCCTGCTGCCTTGAGCGGGAACGCCAGGTACACGCGACCGGAGAATGATCGGTCTGAACCCCGCTGCTTTTGCGTCTCCGGTGGAACCCTGCCCTGCTCCTGTACGAGCCGGTCTCAGGCCGGCGGAGACTCGGAGCCCGTCACTGCGGTACCCATGTCGCTAAGCCGCTCCCACTGTTGGGGCTGTCGGGGCCGCGCCAGCCTTCCGCTCCTGCCGGGTTGGCCCTCCTGCTGCGCGCGGCGCCCAGCAGGTCTGGTTGGTCGACGTGTGCTATGCCTGCCGGCCCTCGTCGTCCGGCGCGGGCAGCGCCACGGCTCGGAGGAAGGCTTGGGCGAACGTCTCGATGGTCTCTTCCTTGCTGGGCACCTCTGCTGCTGCGAACAGGCTGGCGACGGGGCGCAGCAGGAAGTGATGGAAGATCGGGCCGGACATCAACTGGGTGAGCAGTAGCGGCGGGAGATCCCGGACACGGCCGGCGGCGACTTCGTCGGCGAGCCACGTTCCGATGCTTGCCAGCATGCGCGGAGTGAGCGTCTGGAAGACCGCCCGGACATTTTCGTCGTCGGGGCGGGCGAAGACCTCCGCCAGAAGGGCCGGGAAAACCCTCGGCTCCCGGTCCAGTGTCTCGATCATGAGCCGGGTGAGGCCGCGCACGGTGTCCTCCAGGTCACCGTGGGACGTGGCCAGGAACGCTTCGACGTCGACGATGGGGCCGTAACGCTCGAAGACCGCGCGCAGCAGTTCGTCCCGTCCTCCGAAGGCCAGGTAGAGGCTGGGCACCGAGCACTCGGCCAGAGCCGCCACGCGGTCGAACGTCACCATGCCGAGGCCCTGTGTGCTGATCAGGGTGCCCGTCACCTCGATCGCGCGTTCCCTGACCGGTTTGCGTCCTCCCGGTTCGACGCCCATGTCGCGCAGCGCCTCGTCCAGGATGTGCCGGCTGCCTCCGATCCGGCGCACCAGCGTGCTGCGGGCGATGCCGGCCTCCTGGGCGATGTCCCGCAGGGTCACCTCGGCCACGGACACGCCACGGGTTTCCGCGACCCGCAGGGTGGCCTCGATGATGTCCTGAGGGACGACGACGCCCTGGGGGACGATCCGACCGTCCGCCGAATCCTTGGTGTGTGACATATGCATAAATGTACCTTGGAGGCGAGTCTGAAGCCGAACGAAGGAACACCCGTACCCAGAGGCTCCTGGGCCGGAAGCGGCTCGTCGGCGGGCATCGTCCACACCTGGGCGTCAGGCGCCCACATGCGGACTCGCCCCCTACGAACGCCGTTCGAGAACACCCGTCGAGGTAGGCGCCGACTCGACTCCGCAGAGCGCCCGTCCGACGTTCTCCATCCAGGTGTCCATGCCGTGCGCCGCGTGGAGGCTGCCCGCGCGGCAATTGCGCGCAATCAGCTGGAGCGGCTGCCGTCTGCTGATCGCCGACGCCCCGGATGCCCGGAAGAGCGACTCGATCGCGGTAGCGCTCGCATCCCAGATGTAGGCCACGTCGGCGTGGAGCTGGAGGGTGTCCCGTTCGGAGGGTTCCGTGCCCTCGGCCTCCCACCGGTCGAGCTGGGCCACAGCGGCGTCGGCCACCGCGGATGCCGCCCGGATCCGGGTGTGGGCGCGGCCGACGGTGAGGTGGGTGACCGGAGCGTCGACCTGCTTCGGGTAGGGGGAGTACGGGATGCTCCGCTTCCCGACCGTACCCAGGAAGACCTCCGTGGCGTGGTCGGCCATGCCGAGCGCGGCACCCGCGCCCGTCACCAGCGAGCGGGCTAGGCCGCCGCGAGGCGGTCCGAGGCCCTGTCCGGTGAGTTCGGCGATCCGCTCGCCCAGTCGTCTCGGGGTGCTGAAGCGCTCGTCGGGGACGAACAGTTCCCCGTCCGTCGCCACGGTCTGACTGCCGGTGGCTGCCAGACCCATCGGGTCCCAGTCGTCACGGGCGACGAGTGAGTCCTTCGGAACGAGGACCATCCCGACCTTGTCATCGTCGAACTCGTCGTAGAAGACGGCGAGATAGCCGTGGGAGGCGTGGACGCTCCCCGTGGCGAACGGCCACACCCCCTTGACCAGCCAGCCGCCGTCGACCTGGCGCGCGGTTCCGGACATGCGCCGGCTGGTGCCGCCCACGGCGAAGGTGCGGTTGCCGACCCAGGGGGACTCGTACACGGAGGCGACGACCTCGTCGGGGAAGGCGCAGCTCCACAGGTTTCCGCCCGCGGCCGCCCAGACCATCCAGGCCGTCGCCCCGCACCCCGAGCCGAGCGCGCGGTAGATGTCGTGCAGCTCCCGCGTCGTGAAATCCGCTCCCCCGAACCGCGCGGGCGTCGTCAGACCGAAGACGCCGGCCTCGTCGAGGCGCTCGATGCTGTTCTGCGGTATGCGCCGTTCCCGCTCGGCCACGGCCTGGTTCTCCTGCAACCAGGCACGCGACTCCGCGATCGCGTCCAAGATCTCCCGGGCATTTGAGCCGGGGATTTTCGCCTTGGCGCTCATGGCCATGGATCATCACATCCAGATGTCGTCATACGTCTGCATCATTGAAAGGGTCCACAGTGAGAATCCGGTTCACGGAGAGCCGGGGGATTCAGCTGGGCCAGTCTTCCTTCGCCGCCGGCGTCCCGTGGAAGCCGGAGACCGGGACGAGGCTCGGATCGGTTCCGTCGCGCAGGCCCACCGAGGCGTCGGGGTGGTCGTCGAACCATCCGTCCGCGGGATACCTGTACATCCAGTCCACGACAAGCCTGCGGCGCGCGATCAGCCAAACGCCGTCCCGTTCCTCGAACTTGTCGAGGTAGCGCGCCCAGAGCTTGACCTTCTCACCCTTCCAGTGGTGCCTTTCGGATCCCTGGTGATCAGCGTTCAGATAGGTCTCCACATGGGCGACGTGAGGGCCGTCGAACTCGATGAGACTGTTTCCGAGGAAGTGCATGGTACGGACGAATCGCGACATCTCGTCCGTCAGGAAATCGACGAAACCGTCGACGGACCCGACGTGCAGGCTCTCGGGGAACTGCACCCAGGCGTCCTCGTGAAAGGCGCCGCGCACCAGCTTCATGTCCACCCGGTCGAGACCGCGGCAGTAACGCAGCAGCACGTCATGGATCTCTGCGCGAGCGCTCAGTTCTTCTGTTTTCATCAGTATCTCCCAGTTGCTGGTGTGACCGGACTTCAAGGCAGACGGCGCCGCTCGGCGGAAGAAATCATGAGAGCAGGATCGAAAAAGAATGGCCGGATCTCACAGATCTGATGCCCTGGAAACCGAACTACTTCTGCCGCTTCGACCATCCCGTCCCGCAGGTACGCCATCCCTCCTTCTCGGCCGCGTCGCGACGGTCGTCTCCCGGGCTATGGCAGCCGACCTCTAGGCGTGGGCCTCGGTATCGCTACACATATGAAGGTACGCTGTAGTCGAGTCTGAGTCCATAGGGCGGCGCCACGCGGAGTGCGGACCGCTGCGCATGGGTGTCACTGCCCGGGCAGCGACCGATACCAGCAAGGAGATCACTGTGAGTGATGACAAGAAGATCTACATGCCGTCCCGCCCGTTGGAGCCGGGGGTCAGGTACGGCATCCTGAGCGACTTCGAGCCGGGTACCCGCACACTGGAGGCGGGCTTCCAGATCGCTCCACCGTTCAAGCCGCTGCCCGTCGACATCGTGCTCGACAAGGACGTACCAGTCACCCTCCGTGATGGCGTCACGATACTGATCGACGTCTTCCGTCCCGCCGGGGCGGAGCGGGTGCCGGTCATCGTGGCGTGGAGCCCCTACGGCAAGGGCCAGGGCACGTCTGCCAGTGTGATGGGCGTGTTCGACATGGTCGGACTGGACAACGGGATCGTGTCCGGCCTCTCGAAGTTCGAAGGTCCGGACCCCGCGTACTGGTGCGCGCAGGGCTACGCGATCTGCAACCCGGACATCCGAGGCGTGGGCAACTGCGAGGGCGACAGCGTCCTGTGGGACCGCCAGGAGGGCCGGGACTGCTACGACCTCATCGAGTGGCTGGGCGTCCAGGACTGGTGCAGCGGCAAGGTCGCGATGAGCGGCACCTCCTACCTCGCCGTCTCCCAGTGGTTCACCGCGGCCGAGCAACCGCCGCACCTGGCGGCGATCAACCCGTGGGAAGGCGTGAGCGACGTCTACCGCGACCTGGTGCTGCGCGGCGGCATGCCCGACCACGGATTCGCCCAGCAGCTGCGGGACAACAGCTTCTGGGGCAACGGCCGCAAGGAAGACATCATCACCGAGGCCGATCTCCACCCGCTGATGAACGACCTGTGGGAGAACAAGATCCCGCAGTTCGACAAGATCTCCGTGCCCGCCTACGTCGTCGCCAGTTACTCCAACACCCTGCACACCGCAGGCACCTTCCGCGCCTGGCGCCGCATGGCATCCGAAGACAAGTGGCTGCGCATCCACAACACCCTGGAGTGGCCCGACTACTACGACGAGGCGAACAGGGAAGACCTGCGCCGCTTCTTCGACCGCTTCCTCAAGGACGAGGACAACGGCTGGGAGCAGACACCCCGCGTGCGCTACTCCCTCCTCGACCTCCAGGGCGGCGACCAGGTGAACATCCCGGCCGATCAGTTCCCGCCAGTCGACGTCACCCCGGTGAAGTACTACCTCGACGGCCGCTCCCGGACCCTGGCGACGGCAGCGCCCGACACCGGGGCGACAGCCGGTTACACCGTTGGGGCCAACCCGGACCAGGTCTCGTTCGTGACGCGCTTCGAGGAGGAGACCGTGCTGGTCGGTTACCCGAAGGCACACCTGTGGGTCGAGGCGCAGGGTTCCGACGACATGGACCTGTTCCTCCTCGTCCAGAAGCTCGACACGTACGGCACACCGCTCCAACAGTTCACCGCGCCCAACCAGAGCGCACGGATCCACGACATCACCGAGTACGGCGGCTCGATCCTGCGCTACAAGGGAACGGACGGACGCCTGCGCGTCTCCCTGCGCCACCTCGACGAGAAGCTGTCGACGGACGAGATCCCCGCTCACACCTTCGACCGGGTCGAAAAGCTCTCACCCGGCGAGGTCGTCGACGTCGAGATCGACCTGCTCCCGGTCGGCCTCACCTTCCACCCGGGCGAGCAGCTCCGCCTCGTCGTCAGCGGCCGCTCGCTCCTGGGCACGATGATGCCCGCAATGCGCGAGTACGTCCCTGCCAACAGCGGACAGCACATCGTCCACACGGGAGGGGAGCGCGCGTCGTTCCTGCAACTCCCCGTCAAGACCGCGTAAGCGTAGCCGGTAGGCCCCGTCCGCAGGCGGGGCCTACCGGCCAAGCTCGCGTGCCGACACCAGTCCACAGACCAGGGCTGTCATCGGTGGCCCGGGAAGACGGGTGACGATCCAAGACTGCTCGATTTCTTCCCGGGCCTGCTGAAGTTTCAGGTCGAGCTCCGCAACGATCCACCGGAGGGTCGCGCTGACGTCCCGCTCCTTGGCCAGATCGCCTGTGACCGCGAGGTGTTCCGCCAGCCGGTCGGTGAGTTCCCTCCCGTGCGGGTCCGGGTACCGGTTCATCTTCCCGGCGGCGGCGGTCAAGGCCTCCACACGCCGGGCAGCGGGGGGATAGGGCTTCTCGTTGGAGGACAGCTTCGAGCCCGCGCCTCCCACGGAGGCGGCCGGCTTTCCGGGCACGTACACGGGGAGCGAGTCGAGCAGGGCGCGCAGCCGAGGTGGGGTACGACCGCCGGTGCTCGTCGAACGCGCTCCCCCGCGATCCAGACTCCGGCGATGTTGCGGGTCGCGGTGACGTCCCGCGTCGGATCGCCGTCGACCGGGAGCAGGTCAGCGCGCCTGCTAGGCGCGATGACGCCACGGTCCCCCAGGCCGAACGTCTCCGCCGCGAGGCTGGTGGCCGCGCGGAGCACTTCGAGGGGCGTGAGGCCGGCCTCGACCATGAGTTCCAGCTCCTCGTGCAGGGACTCGCCGTGGACGGGAGCGAACGGGACGCCGGGAGCGGAGTTCGCGTCGGTTCCCACCAGTAGCCGGATACCGGCCTGATGGAACCGGCTCACCGTGTCACGGGCGTAGTCGTAGCTGAGCCCGGCCCCGGCCCGCACCGCGGCGATGCCGCGCATCATCGTCAGAGTCGGCGAGGAGGTCATTCGGCCGCTGAGCATCCGTTGGACGGTCTCCTCGTCCAGGACGGCGTCCAGGGGCGTGCGTGCTGATGTCGACACCGGCCTCGACCGCCACGCGGAAGGCGCCGGTGGTGATCGAGTGCGCCACGACCAGCAGACCGTGCTCGTGCGCCGCGGCGACGACCGCGCTCACGCTCTCCTCGTCCATGCCCGCCGGTGGCGCGGCCTCGGTGACGATCTTGACGTAGTCCGCGCCGTCGGCGACACGGCGCTCTACGAACGCGCGCGCCTCCTGCGGGCTCGTGACGATGCCGCCGGCAGGGAACGTGGGCATCTTGGCGTGGTTGCCGCCGGGGCCGACCGCCGGGCGATGGCCGTCACAGCGCGGGATGTAATCGATGCTGCGGCCAGCAGCCTGACCGTGATCCGATCGCCGGTGTGGCCAACGGCGGCTCCCGGCGCAGGATCGCTTCGTGCAGCGCGGCGGCCTCCGGACCGGGCGGGGCCCCAGTTCCTCAGCCGGCTCCCGGCGCAGCTCCCGCAAGCTCTGCAGAGCGTCGCCCTGCCGCCCGGAGCGGTACAGGGCCCGCATGTGGGCCCTGCGCAGCCGCTCGCGCGGAGGGTGCAGTGCCATCAGCGTCCCCCGTTCGGCCGGAAAGACCCGGGCGCTTCCCGGGGGACGGTCCGCCGCCGTGCGGAGTGGCCCAGCCCGGCCCGTCCCCGCCCGCCGGCCCCGACTGACCGTGGCGGCGCATCTGTTGCACCGCCACGCCATTCAGCCACGTGCGCGCTGTCACTTAAAGGAAGCCTAAAGAAAAGTCGATCCGTCCTCTTGGCCGCACCGGCCGTAGCAGGTCAAGGTCTGGAGAGCGCTCTCCCGTTCAGATCTCACGGCGGGGTACCGCCGACGCGCCGACCCCGACCGTCCCCAGCGGCCGGATCGATCAGGGGCGGGGGCGAGCCGCATCCCGCCACCCGCTCATGCGCACGTCCCCGCACACGCACACGCACGGCAGCGCACCCGCCTCCACCATCCGGCAGGAGATCTTCATGAGACTGACTTCCAAACGGCTCACCGGGCTTCTCCTCGGCACGGCTCTCACCGCCGGCGCCCTGGGCGTCGGCACCCTGTCGTCCGCCGCGGGCACGGGCAACGGCACTCCGCCCGCCGCCGTAGCGGCCGGCCCCCACGGCGGACACGTCATGGCAGCCTCGACCCAGGCATCGGGCGACGACGCGGACGGAGACGGATACATCCCGGCCGTCCCCCAGGTCACCGGCGTCACACCGTCCACCGCCACCCCGCCCCCCGCCTACCACCACGAGTTCCAGGCCGGCTGCGCAGTCACCCACACCGCGCCGGACGACCCGATCGTCTATCCCGGCCAGCCCGGCAAGTCCCACGACCACACCTTCATGGGCAACACCTCCACCAACGCCGCCAGCACCAGCAACTCGCTCTACGGAGGCAGCACCACCTGCAAGGCACCCGCGGACTCCTCCGCCTACTGGATGCCCACGCTGTACAAGGGCGACCAGAAGGTCATGCCTGTCGGCCCGCAGGTCATCTACTACAAGGCCGGCGTCACCGACTACCGCAGCGTGCGGCCCTTCCCCAAGGGGCTCCGGTTCGTCGTCGGCAACCCGATGCAGAGCGCTCAGGAGTTCCGCGGCCACAAGGGCTTCGTCGAGGGCTGGGAATGCGGTGACAGCTTCTTCAACACCGACTTCCCGGCCAGTTGCCCGAGCCGGCCCGACGTCCAGCTCAACCTGCGCATGCAGGCCCCCAGTTGCTGGAACGGCCTCTACCTCGACACCCCCGACCACCAGAGTCACATGGCCTACCCGGTGGTCAAGCCCGGAACCAACGACAACATGTGCCCCGCCTCCCATCCCGTCGCCCTGCCCATGATCGAGTTCAAGATGGCATGGCCGGTCAACGGCGACATGTCCCAGGTCCGGCTCGCCAGCGGCCGTGGGTACTCCTTCCACTACGACTTCTTCAACGCGTGGGAGGAACGCACCCTCAAAGCCCTCGTCGACCACTGCATCGTCGGCGGCCTCCAGTGTGACACCCGCGGATTCGACCTCTACCGCCCCGAACGCGGAACCGTGCTCAACGCGGACCACCGACTGCCCTGAGCCCGCCGGCGACGCGCACAGGCCCGGTCACCCCTCCCGCACTCGGGTGACCGGGCTCTCCGGCTGCGCCGGTGACGAGTGGTCCAGTCGAGTGATCCGGTTCACGAAATTTCCGCTGATCCGCAGGTGCGAAACGTGGCCCTGGGTCAGCAGCCGCGCCCTGTGCCATTCCAGCGGCCCATGCGTGTCCCCTCTGATGTTCGACGTCCTCAGACGGGCGGTCGACGTCCTCGGCGGCCACTGGCACGGCGTCGCGCGAACAGGCGGTGACACGGTCGTGCACGACGGAGGCGGTCGGCCGAGGCCCGTCCAGCGCCTCCGGAGCGGGCCGTCATGGCAGACTCCCGAAGCCCGTGATGGTCGGCCGGGAGGCCGGTGCGGGTGTCAGGGGATCATCACGCAGTGGTTCTCGATGACCCGGCCGCCGCGGTCGAGGCCGGCGCAGACAGCCGGCCTCGGATAGGCCCTGATCTCCCGGTTGACGACGAACCGCGCCCGCGAGACGTTCGCCTTGCTCCCCCGGTAGCCGCCGACGAACGCCCGCAGCGTGCCCGGCAGGCCGTCCCTCGTGGTCACGGTGATGTCCTGGACGTAGTCACGGCCCTGATACGCGGTGGCGACACAGATGTACGAACCGCAGGTCGACTTCACCTCGGCACTCGCCGCCGCCGCCGTCACCAGCAGCAGACCGCCGCCGCCGCCGCGGGGGCGGAAAAGTGGCGTCCGAGGCGGCATCGGACAGCCTCCACCACGCGGCCCTCGCCGACCCGGACGCTCCCACCCCCTGCACGCGGTGGAACCTCGCCACGTTGGTCCGTCACATCGCCGACTCCACCGCCGCGACCCGGGAGATCCTGACCGGCCTGCCCCCCCGGACGCCCGCCGCAGCCCGGCTGCACTCCGGCCCGGACCGAGCTGCGACGACTCCGAAGCGCCGTGGCGGGCCTGCCTCGTGAGGCGTCCCGGGTGCGCTGGGGTGCTCTGCTGGGAAGCTACGAACTGGCCTTGCACGCCTGGGACGTGAACCAGTCCACCGGGTGCCGTGGCGCCTTGCCGCCGAGGCTGGTCGAAGCACTGCTCATCTTCGCCCCGCTGGTCGCCGAGGCGGACCGCCGGGGTCTGTTCGCGGCATCGCTTCCACCACCACCCCTCGGCGGTCCCACCGACCACCTGCTCGCCCACTTCGGACGGCGCCCCCGCGTCTGAAGAGCCCAAGACAGAGGGGGTCACATCGGGCTGACATCAGACGGGGCCACACCACCTGGCCCCCGGTCTGACCCGTCCGAATGGTCGTCCGACGGGTCGAGTGAGTTGGGCAGGGCAGTGCCCTGGTGTCCGGTGTGGAACGAAGGGGAGCACTTGTCACGCGATACGGCTGAAGCACTGCCGGGGATGAAGGGGGTCACTGGTTCTCGACGAACGTGCAGGTCATCGTGGACGCGGAGACACTGCCCGGCGACACGGCAGACGTGCAGACCTGGCGGGAATCCGGCCAGGCCTCCCACGGCGAGGACACGGAGTGGCGGTGTCCCCCTGCCGTTCACGCCGCGAAATGGCTGCCGGGCGAGTGGTGTCCGTCGGTGTGGATCTCGTTCAGCTGTGCGAGGAGCCCGACGAGGCCCGTGGCCAGGGCGTGGCGTTGAGTAGGAGGCATGTGGTTGATGGCCTGGTGGAGCATGGCGTCGCGTTGTTCGCGGATACGTCCCAGATGCTTCTTGCCGGTGTGGGTGAGTTGCAGGGTGATCTCGCGGCCGTTGGTAGGACTGGGCAGCCGTTCGAGGAAGCCGATGGCCTGCAGGCGGTCGCACATCCGGGTGACGGTAGGGGGTGCGGAGGCAAGGCGTTGGCATACGGTGCGCATCCGTATGCCGTCTTCGCTGTCGACGATGTACATCAGGCGCAGCTGGGACGTGGAGCTGGGAGCGGTGGTGTCGGCGGTGGAGTGCCTGGCGTGTTCCCACATCACGTCGAGGAGCTCGGTGATGGAGCTGGCGGACTGAATCGCCTCGTGCCGGGTGTCGCTGGGGGCGGCGTCTGGTGCGGTCACGGTTTCCCCATCGGTGGGTGCTTGTGGTCGTGTATGCGGCCGGGCTGGGGCTCAGGTGTTGCCGTCCTGCCCACTGGAGTGGGCCTGCACGGTGCTGTCCCCGGCCGCCGGGGCCTCTGCCGCCCTGGCGGGCACAGGAGCCGTGAGGTGTTCGAGGGTCCCGGTGAGGTACAGGAGCCGGTTCAGGTTCGCAGGTCTGTCGTCGAGATGCAGACGCACGCCTGCCGCAGTGGTGCGGCGGCCGATCATCAGCAGGGCGGACAGGCCCATGGAGTCGACCGTTCCGAGGCCCGCGCAGTGCAGGTGCAGATCGGCCGGAGTGGGCCGGCGGCCCGAGAGCTGGGCGGTGACCTCCTTCACAAGGAGGTCGGCACTGGCGTAGTCGAGGTCTCCGTGGATCTCTATGCGGAGGCTGTCCTGGCCGTCGACCGCGGTCAGCCGCAGGTGGTGGTCGGGGCGTGAGGTCATACGGTGTTCCCGGCGGCGGTGGAGGGGGCGGTGGTGAGGGTGTGCGTCGCGGCCCTGATGATGCGGGCGGCCCGGGGGAGGTCCTTGAGTTCGCGGGCCAGAAGGCTCAGCGCCGGGGGCAGGCTGTCGGCGGGGACGCCCCGTGCCACGAGGATCTGCGCGGTCCAGGTGATGAACCAGGTGAAGAGTTCTTCGTCGTCGAGATAGAGGGCGGTGGCGAGGAAGTCCACGATGTGCGCGAGGTCTTCCGCAGTGCGTTCACGCTGTTCGCCGCTGTAGGAGCGCATCGCGGGGGAGGCGTCCTGCAGCGCGGTGAGGACGCTCCGGACGAGCGTGACGCTGCTGCGGGCCACCAGGGTGTATTCCTGGTCGGCGAGGTGCGGCAGGTCGCTGAACTGCTGGTGGTCGGGCTGCGGGCGCGGCAGCGGCCTCCGGGCGAGGCGGTCGGCGGCGGCGCGGGCGTTGGGGGCCCAGGCGTCGGCGCCCAGCGGTCCTGCGTAGCGGCCGCCGGGCCCGAAGGCGGCGCCGCCGACGAGGACGGAAACGCCGACCGCCCGGCAGGCGGTGATCGCGGCATGTGCGGTGGGCAGCCGGGTGGCGATCGAGCCGGACAGGGCGACCGCGTCGGTCCGGGCGTGGTGGAGGTGGGCGATGAGGTGCGGGGTGGGGACCTGAGCGCCGAGGTAGTCGACCTGCCAGCCGCGCAGTTTCAGGACCTCGGCGAGCAGGCGGGCCGGCAGGGCGTGCCACTCGCCGTCCACGCAGGCAACCGTGATCCGGCCCCGGGTGGCAGTGGTGCGGGCGGCGGGATGCATGCTCACCGCGGCGACGGCACGGTCGTTGATGGCGGTCGCGGCATGCTCGTGGGCGACGCTGATCCGGTTGGCTGCCCACTCCTCACCGACGCGGCCCTGGACCGGGGCGATCACATCGAGCAGGACACTCTCCGGATCGTTCCCCTCGTCGAGCGCGCGCACCACGAGGTCGGTGGCCGTGTACTCGTCCCCCGCCGAGACGGCGTCCCACAACTGATCGGCCAACCGCTTCACGATCCGGGCGGGCGGGACGCGGGGCGGGCTGCTCGTGCTCATGCGGTGAACCTGCCCCGGGTGTGCCCGTCGACCGCGCTCAGGTGGTGGGTGCGGGGGGCGGAGATCACGACGACGGCCATGTCGTCGTGGGGGCGGTTGCCCAGCCATTGGGCGGCCAGCATCTGTACGTGTTCCACGATCCCCTCGGCGGGCATGCCCGCGCACCCTGACAGGGCGCGCTTGAGGCGCTCCTCGCCGAACATGACGTCTCCTAGCGGTCCGCCCTTGGCTTCGGTGATGCCGTCGGTGTAGAGCACGCAGGACTCCCCGGGCGCGAGGGAGGCGCTGATGGTGGTGGAAGAGATGTGGGGAAGGGCTCCGATCAGGGTACCCCGGGTGCCGGCTTCTTCGACGGTGCCGTCCGCACGGACGATCAGCGGGCTGGGATGGCCGCCGCTGGTCAGTTTGAGGTCCACCCTGTTCTCCCGGCGTATGGCGGACGCCAGGACCAGGGTGGCGAAGCGGGTGTGGTGGGAGCTGAGCAGGGCGGTGTTCAGCAGGCCGAGCATCCGCTGGTGATCGTCGGACAGGGGAAGCAGGGCGTGCAGGGTGTTGCGGATCTTGCCCGTCAGCAGGGCGGCCTCCAGGCCCTTGCCGCACACGTCCCCGAGCGAGACCAGGGAGGCCTCACCTTCGACGGCCGCGGGATGCACATCGTAGAAGTCACCCCCGATGCGTTCATGGTCCGCGGAAGGCCGGTAGCGGCCGGCGAAGTCCACCCCGGAAATCTGGTGCAGGACCGGTGGCATGAGTTCGCGCATCAGCACGTCGGTGATCGCGGTCTGCTCCGCGTACAGGCGGGCGGCCGACATCGCCGCCCCGGCACGGGCGGCGAAGAGCCGGGCGAAGACCTCCTCCTCGTCGTTGAAACTGGCGGTTCTCGCCTTGCGCAGCAGGATGAGCGCTCCGGCCGGCACACCGTGGCCGGGCAGCGGGGTGATCACGATGGAGCCGACCGGCCCGAACCCGTCGGGCAGCATCCACTCGGGTGCCGCGGCCGGGTCGATCCACCGCGAAGGCACAGGAGGGAACCCGCGCAACGCCTCTCCCAGCCCCGGCACGTCGTCAGGGTCCACCCTTACGGTGGACGAAGCGGGCACGCCGTCGCGCAGGCACGTCACCACCGGCAGCCGCCCTCCACGCGCCGGCGCGACGGCCAGCGCCGCATCCGCGAGACACTCGGTAGCCATCTGCACGGTCACGTCCATACAGCGTTCCAGGTTGAGCGAGGAAAGCAGGGCGCTGGACGCCCTGGCGAGGAACGCACTGCGTTCCTGTTCCAGGTGCAGGGCCTCCCGGACAAGCTGGTGATCGGTGTCGTCCACCAGCCACCATGCCACCGAGCCGTCGCCGCGCACGCTGGGGTGGGCCTCGAAACGCCGCCCGTCGATGTCTCCGCGCAGCGGTCCGCCGCTGTCCCGGACGACGGCGTGCGGTCCGGGGAAGCTCAGCGCGGCGTGCGCGGCACAGAGCCAGGCCGGAGCCACGTCCTCCAGGAGGGCCCCCGGCGCTGCGGCGGGCATGAGAAGACCTGCGGCGTCATTGTGCCGGACCACAGCGCCGTGGGCGTCAGCGACCAGCACCGGATACGGGGCCCGGCCCCACGGCTGGTCCGGCCCCGGGTGTGAAACGGTGTGCGCTTGATTGGAAGCCAAATATCGAGGATCCGCTGGGCGAATCCCTCACCTCACCCACTAGAAGGTTGCCTGGAGGCAACTTTCCTCCCTGGCACCTCCGCTTGGCAACTCGCCCCCTCCGCCGCGCCCGGCTTCTCACCGACTCGAGCACAGAGTCTGCACACGAGGACCACTTCCGGCGTCCGAAGGGTCAGCGACGGGTGGAAGGCCCGTGCCAGTCCAGGCACAGCACCAGAGAGTCGTCCGCCGCCGGGCCGGCGCCGCGGTGCCCCAGCAGCTCCCGCAGCATCGCTCTCGGCACCTGCGCGGCGGGCAGCAGGCGGGTGTTGTTGATCGAAGCGGCAAGTGCCCGCGTGCTGTACTTCTCGCCGCCCGGGGAGAGTGCGTCGTAGACGCCGTCGCTGATGCACAGCAGACGGTCCCCAGGCTCGACCTGGAAGTGCTGCGGCACGTAGTCGGTGTCCTCGAACATACCCAGCGGCATCTGCGCCTCCAGCTCGATCGTCTCGACCACCCCCCTGCGCACACGCCAGACCTTCGGTGAACCGGCGTCAATGACCTCCACGTGCCCGGTTCGCAGGTGGAAGCGGAACAGCAGCGTGGAAAGGTGCCGACTCCCGTTGTACTGCCCGTACACGGCCTGATCAGCCAGACATGCCTGATCACTCAGGCTCAGCCCGGCGCGGCGGGCGTTGCGCAGCGCGTTGACGGCCAGGTTCGTCAGCAACGCCGCATCGATGCCCTCCCCCATGCCGTTACTCACGGTCACGTACAAGTCGTCGGCCGAAGCCGACCAATCGAACGAGTCACCGAAAATGGCGTAAGCGGGTTCCAGCTGAGCACCCAGGCTGTACTCCGGCCGGGAACAGGAACGCCCGGGCAGCAACTGCCACTGCATCTCGGAGGCCAGCGTCAACCGCTCCACCCGCCGGGCCTGCAGAAACAGATCCGTGTCCCGCTCCGCGACCACCACCTCGTGCGCCAGCGCATCGGCGCATCCCTGCAGGTCCTCCAGCACGGCCGGGGCCGGTCCCTCGTCCCCCTGCAGAGTGACGCTGAGAACGCCGAGCCGGTCGCCGCGGACACTGACCGGCAGATGCACCGTCACCTCGGACGCCGACCGGTCATACACGCAGTGCGGCTCCTGAGCGCCGAACGCACGGCCCGGAGCACTGTCGTGTGCGGAGACGGGTGCACAGGTGTGCGGCAGCACGCCCACGGGCTGCAACCGCGTCATGGCGTAGTCGACCAACAGCAGGTCCACGGTCCGTGCCCGGTGACGCTGCTTCACGACGGAGCGGATCACGTCGAAGATCTCATGGGGTGCGGCCTCGCGCAGGAAGCGCTCGACCGCGCTGGGTCTGTCCATCCGCACCTGACCTGCTTCCTTCGCAAAACAGCATGAAAGCGGCTGTCGCTATCGACCAGTTACAAGAAGCACGAATGCCCAACCGGCACCATCACATGCGCGCGCATCTTCCCCTCCCGTAGCCCGCCGCTTCGAAAGCGCCCGCGGCCACGCAGCCCGGGCGAATCGCCGGACGCGGAAGCCTCGCGGCGGATGCCGCTGGCCTTGAACCCGCCGAACGGTCCGTCGAAGGCGACCGAGGCACCGTTGACCGTGATGGTGCCGCTGCGGACGCGGCGGGCGGCCGCCGCCGGTGGTTCCGGCCGACTTGCGAGGGTCTGATCTGCCTTCCGCGTCGCGGTGATTGCATGGGCCGTACGGAGCCGGGTGCAGGCTCACACAGCCAGGCCGGTGGGAACACCGGACCCCGGCAGGGCGGCCGTGGGAGGCAGTGAGATGAGTGGCCTGGACGCGGCGGGCTGCCCCCGGCTGGTGGGACGGGACGAGGACATCGCGTTCATCCAGTCCTTTCTCGGCGATTCGCGTGCCCACGGGGCGGCGCTGCTGCTGCGGGGCGAGGCCGGGGTAGGCAAGACCGCCGTCCTCGACGCGATGGCCCGGACCGCCGCGCACCGGGGCGTCCGGGCGTTGCGGGCGAACGGGGTGCAGTTCGAGGCGGACATCGGCTACGCCGGTCTCAACCAGCTCCTCGTGCCGCTCTTCGACGAGTTCGATGCCCTGGACAGCGTCCACCGCGACGCCTTGCGCGTGGCGGTGGGCATCGGCGTCGGTCCGGTGCCGGACCGGCTGCTGACCTCCACGGCGGTTCTGCTGCTGCGGACGCTCGCCGCCCGCACACCGCTGCTGCTCGTCGTGAACCTGCCGTGGCTGGACCGGGCCACCAACGCCGTGCTCGGCTTCGTCGCCCGACGGCTCGTCGGCAGCCGGATCGGTTTCCTCGCCACTTCCCGCGAGGCTCCGACGGCTTCTTCGAGTCCAGCGGCCTGACCGAGTACCGGCTGGGGCCGCTGAACGACAGTTCGTCGGCGGAGCTGCTCGCCCTGGCGCACCCCGGCGTCTCCCCCGCCGTGCGGCGCCGGATCACCTCCGAGGCGCGCGGCAATCCGCTGGCGCTTGTCGAGCTGCCGAGGGCGCTCACCGCCGAGTCGTGCCCTGCGGTGGGGTGGGCGAGGCGGCGAGGGCGGTGTCGCGCAGCGCGGCGGGCAGGTGGCCGACGGTGTCGGGCCGGGTGGCGTCGAAGCCGTCGGCGCTGGGCGGGTCCCGGGGCCGGTCGGCGAAGCCGGTGTTGAGCAACGTGCCGAACCCGCGGCTCCGAAGGCGGCGCCGATGGAGCGGGGGAAGATGACGACGGTACGGGCGGCGCCGAGGCCGGCGGCGGAGACGCTGTTCTGCACGGTGGTCACGACGACCACATGGGGATCATGCCGACACCCACACCGGTGATGAGGAAGCAGACGCTCAGCGCCGAGGTTCCCGGCCCGCTGCCGAAGGCGGCGAGCAGGAGCAGGCCAGTGAGGTCGGCGACATGGCCGCTCAGTCCGCGACCGCGCGATGCCGGCGGCCCAGCGGCCGGCCGGCGACTGGCTGACGGCCGGGCCGACCACGAGCGGCAGCATGCGGATGCCGGAGGGGGGCGCCGATACACCGTGCTCGATCTGGCGGTAGGTCGGCAGGCGCTCGGCGGGCGCCGGCACCGCGGCCAGGGCGACGGTGGCGACGACCAGGCCGACGACGGACGACCTGGCCCGCAGCGACGCGGAGCTGTCCGAGGCGGGCCGGTGAGCGGTACGACGAGGCAGGCATGCGGTCTGTCAACCGGCAGACGGGGGGCCGCGCGCACCGCGAGAGGGCGTCGGGGATGCCTGCCGTACCTCGTCGTCCCGACGGGTAGGTTCCGGTGGTGGTCTCAGTGGCCGACAGCGGGGACACGAGCCAGGCCGGTGTCCCGCACGATCTGCCTGATCGTCTGCTCGGGGGTGCTGGTCGCGTCGGCTACGGTCTCCACCCCGACGGGCGCGTGTCGTGCGCTTCAGAGGGCCGCGGGCCCTCGTTCACCGGTGCGGACGCGTACGACCGTCTCGACCGGGACCGCCCACACCTTGCCGTCGCCGATCTTTCCGGTGCGGGCGGCGCGGACCACCGCGTCGAGGACGTGTTCCGCGTCCGCGTCCTCGACAAGGACCTCTATCCGGACCTTCGGCACCAGGTCCACCCGGTACTCGGCGCCCCGGTAGACCTCCGTGTGCCCACGCTGGCGCCCGGACCCACTGGCCTCCGTGACCGTCATCCCGTTCACCCCGATGTCCTGCAGAGCGGTCTTCACCTCGTCCAAGCGGTGCGGCTTGACGACGGCGGTGATGAGCTTCATGGGGCGATGCTCCTGTCCTGGAGGCGAGACGCGGAATGGTCCGGGGACTGCGCGGCCGCATGACCTCGGACGCCGTGATCGTAGGCGCTCTCCGCATGGACTGTCTGGTCCAGGCCGGTGAGTTCCTCGTCCTCGGAGGCCCGCACACCCATGATCCGGCCGATCGCCTTGCCGATCCCATAGGTCACCAGGAAGGTGTACGCCGCGACGGCGAGTACGGCGACGGCCTGCCGGGCGAGCTGGCCCGCTCCGCCGCCGTAGAGGAGGCCCTTCGCGCCGCCGGTCATCGTCGCCGTCGCGAACAGCCCGACGAGCAGGGTGCCGACGACGCCTCCCACGAAGTGCACTCCGACCACGTCCAGGGAGTCGTCGTAGTCGAATCGGAACTTCCACGCGACCGCGTACGAACAGACGACACCGGAGACGAGCCCGACGACGACGGCGCCGAGGACACCGACGGTCCCGCACGCCGGGGTGATCGCCACCAGACCGGCGACCGTACCGGACGCAGCGCCGAAGGTGGTCGGGTGGCCGTCACGCCGCTGTTCGACGAAGAGCCAGCCGAGCAGGCCGGTGCATCCGGCGACCAGGGTGTTGAGGACCGAGGCTGCGGCCAGGCCATTGGCGCCGAGAGCCGATCCGCCGTTGAAACCGAGCCAACCGAACCAGAGCAAGCCGGCACCGAGCATCACCATCGGCAGATTGTGCGGCCGCATGGCGTCCTTCTTGAAGCCGATACGCGGTCCGATCACCAGGGCGAGGGCCAGGCCGGAGGCTCCGCAGGCGATCTCCACGACGAGGCCGCCGGCGAAGTCCAGGGCACCGAGGGAATCCGCGATCCATCCGCCGGGCCCCCACACCCAGTGGGCGACGGGAACGTATACGAGCAGGGTCCAGACGGGCACGAAGACCAGCCACGCCGCGAACTTCATGCGGTCCGCGATCGCTCCGCTGATCAGCGCCGCGGTGAGGATGGCGAAGGTGAGCTGGAACGTGCTGAAGAGCAGGGTGGGAACACTGCCGGTGACGTCGTCGGGACCGATGCCGGCCATCCCGACGTGGCCGAAGCCGCCTATGAGACCGGCGAATGTGTCGTCACCGAAGGCCAGCGAATAGCCCGCGAGCAGCCAGACCACCGTGACCAGTGCGATCGACACGAAGCTCATCATCAGCATGTTGAGGACGTTCTTCGTGCGGACCATGCCTGCGTAGAAGAGCGCCAGGCCCGGCGTCATCAGCAGGACCAGAGCGGTGGCGGCGAGGAGCCAGGCGGTGTCGCCTGTGTCGAGGCCTGCTGCGGCCAGGGTCACGGGAGTCAAGAGGGGTATCTCCTCGAGGCGGCGGCGTCGGGTTCGGCCCAGAGCGTCGCGGGCGCGCGTTTCACGGATGACGCCGTTGCGTTTCCAACACGTTTCATTACGCGAAGGTGACCCAAACCTCACGACGAGTAGGCGCGCGGCCTGCGTCCGGCCCGTCCCGGTCGGGCGGACGGAACCGGCGGAGGCCGTCCCGACGGGCAGCGGGTGTAGACGTGTTCTTCCGGGAGATGTCCGAGGCGCCGCTGATCGGAAGGGCCGAGGGCCTGCCTACCTCGCCGGGCCGTGCGGTGCATTCCGCTGCCGATCCTGCGGAGGCTGACGGCCCTGCGGCGGCCATCACGCCAGGGGGCCGCGCGGTTCCGCCCGCGCACCGCTTCGCCGACTGGTGCGCGGATGCCAGGTGCTGCTCTCCCGGGCTGCGAGTGCCGGTGTCGGCTGTCGGCCCCGGTGCATCCTCGCGGCCGCGTCGGCCGGGCCGCTCCTGAGCGACCCGGGCCGGGGCACTGTGGTCCGACACCCGACAGCCGCCGAGCGGCGGCGAACTGTCGGTCTCCTGTCCTCGTCGAGGTCGGCAGGGCCTCGCGCACCCAACCCCCGACGTCATCACACCGGGTGGCTCCGGGGATGCTCCGCCGGGTGGAATGACTGCGGCCGCAGTTTGTTGAGGGGTGCATGAAGAAGATCGGGTTCCTGTCCTTCGGCCACTGGACGCCGTCCCCGCACTCACAGACACGGTCCGCGGCGGACTCCCTGCTCCAGGCGATCGACCTCTCGTCGGCCGCTGAGGAACTCGGCGCGGACGGTGCGTACTTCCGGGTCCATCACTTCGCCCGCCAGGCCGCCTCGCCGTTCCCGCTGCTGGCCGCCATAGGCGCGCGCACCAGCCGGATCGAGATCGGCACAGGGGTGATCGACATGCGCTACGAGAATCCGCTGTACATGGCCGAGGACGCGGGCGCCGCCGACCTGATCTCCGGCGGCCGACTCCAGCTCGGCCTCAGCCGGGGCTCCCCGGAGCAGGTGGTCGACGGCTGGCGGCACTTCGGTCATGTACCGCCCCAGGGCGGGACCGACGCCGACCTGGCCCGCGAGCACACCCAGAGGTTGCTGGACGTCCTCACGGGCGAGGGCTTCGCGGAGCCCAGCTCCAACCCGATGTTCGCCAACCCGGCTGGGCTGCTGCGGATCGAGCCCCACTCCGAAGGGCTGCGGGACCGCATCTGGTGGGGGTCCGGCTCGAACGCCACCGCTGCCTGGGCGGCCCGGCTCGGGATGAACCTCCAAAGTTCGACACTGAAGGACGACGAGAGCGGCGAACCGCTCCACGTCCAGCAGCGCAAGCAGATCGAGGCGTACCGCGAGGCCTGGCGGGCCGCAGGGCATGCGCGGGAACCGAGGGTTTCGGTCAGCCGCAGCATCTTCGCGCTCACCGACGACCGGGACCGCGCCTACTTCGGCCAGGACCGGGATACCAGGGACCAGATCGGCTACATCGACGCGGACACGCGCAGCATCTTCGGCCGGACCTACGCCGCCGAGCCCGACGTGCTCGTCAAGCAGCTCGCCGGTGACGAGGCCATCGCCGCCGCCGACACCCTGCTGCTCACGGTACCCAATCAGCTAGGCGTGGAGTACAACGCGCATGTGATCGAGAGCATCCTGACCCATGTCGCCCCAGCACTCGGCTGGCGCTGACCCAACGGTTTGCGGCACTGCCTGTGCCACGTGGCCACCGGTCTCTCGCGGTCGGCGGTGCGCCATCGGCGTGGCCTCCCGGACGCACCGGCGCGCGGGGGCTCCGCCGGTCAGAGTTGCCGGGAACGAGGGGGCGGCGTGGGAACCAGTGGTGAACGTGGACGAGGGCCAGTCGCTTGCCCGTCTCCTCCCGCCTTCCACGGTCGCCTTCGAAGCCGGGGAGCGAATCGGTGAGGCCCGGGACGCGGCACGCCGATTCATGACCGCGGTGCAGGCCGTGCAGGGGATACCGGTCTCGGAGCGTGCGATGACCCTGACGGAGCTGGTGGTCAGCGAGCTGGTGACCAACGCGCACAAGTACGCGCCCGGCCCGTGCCTGCTGGATCTGGAGATCAGCGACGGTGCCGTGGAGATCAGTGTCTGGGACAGTGATCCGGCCCTGCCGCTGCCTCGCGAAGCCGATCCGAGCCGGATCGGCAAGCACGGGTTGGAGATCGTGATGGCGGTGTGCCGCAGTTTCGAGGTCCGCCGCGAGCCGGTGGGCAAGCGCGTCAGGGCCGCGATCGTACTGGCCGACGATCCCGGCGGGCACCCGGCCGGCCTACTGATGTGACCGGTCCGGTCGCGAGCTGCCCGCGAACCGTCATCGGCCCGCTCCGCGCCGTTGCCCCGGCCGGGCCGTCGGGCGACGCGGTGCTCCGTACCTGGAGCGGTCTCAACTGCTGATGGCCTCGTCCACCGTCTCCCTGATCTCCAACACAGTGTCGGCCGAGGTGAGGTGCAGAAGCCGCTGCAGCTGCTGCGTCGGCGCGGCCACACGCAGGTCGGCTGCCTGGTGGATGCGGATGAGCAGGTTGAGCAGTGCCGAGTCCGCGAAGGTGATGCCGGAAGCGTCCAGAACCACCTTCGGGTACGTCTTCGCCGCAGTGTCCAGCGCCTCCGCAACAAACTTGATCGTGTGCATGTCGTAAGAACCTCGCGGGCCGACCACCCGGGCGCCGCACCGGTCGTACCGCGCCACCGCCGCCTGCTCCAGGACCGGCGACCGGCCCTCCTCAGTGCCGCCCGGGCACCCCACCACCACTCCATCGACCGACACCTCGGGCCCCTCCTCCGGCTCCCTCGCGCAACCCACGTCATCTGTTGCACGAAAACTATGTCATGCATTCCTTGTCGCGCAAGGATGGTCCGTAGAATGCTGGGCATGGTTGACGTGCCTGAATCTCACTCCGGCTGGACGTTCGTCACCAACCACGCGCGCGTGCTGGCGGCCATCGCCGACAATCCGAACGTCCGGATCCGTGACATCGCCGCCCACTGCCGCCTCACCGAGCGCGCCGTGCAACGGATCATCTCCGACCTCGAGCAGGACGGTTACCTCTCCCACACCCGCGACGGCCGTACCAACACCTACCGCATCCAGCCCGACAAGGTCCTGCGGCACCCGGCGGAAGCGGGCCTGACCGTGGCCGCACTCCTCTCCCTGCTCGTCCACGCGGAGAACGACCACACGGTGGAGCCCCGCAGCGACAGCTCCGGCCCGGCCCGTCTCGACAACGATCCGCGGTAGACGGCACCGGACTGTTGCTACGGCGGCCGTGCCACAACGGCGTGTGCGCGTCCAGTCACCTCAGACAGTGCGACCGGCACGCACACCCGTCACGCGAAGGCGCGCCCTCGGCAGCGAGGCTTCCCTGTCGCGCCTCGTGGTCACTAGGCGTCAACGTCTTCCTCGGCCTGGACGTCGGAGCGGCCGCCGCGTTCCTCACCTGGCTGCGACGGTTCGGGGTTCGTGGGAGGTTCCGCCGTGGCGGGAGGGCGGACCGGGCGCCGGACTCCGGACCGGCAAGACGGACTTTCGCGCTTGCTGGGCCGCAGACCGACCGGGGCGGGGGCGCCAGCCCACCGCGTGCGGCAGGCTGGGGTAGGCCCCGATCGCCCACCCCGGCCTGTGGCCGGTGCCGCAGGGCCCGCTGCCGCGGACCGGGCACCGGCCGCTCCGTGCCTTCAGGAGACGACGTGACGCGCCGTCAGGCTCGCGCAGTCGCTCAGCTCCGGAAGTCAGGGGGCCGTCGCCGTGTCCGGGAGCAGCAGGGTGTCGGTCCCGGTCAGGCGGAGCACGCTGAGGGGCTGGGTCTGCATGCCGGTGACGAGGAGCCTGCCGCCCTCGGAAAGAAGGAGCCGGCGCAGTCTCAGCAGAAGGTTCAGACCGGCGGAGTCCATGAAGGACACCCCGGACATCTCCAGGTGCAACATCCTGCTGTCCAAGACCATGCCCAGCGTCGCGTCTTCGAGAGCCGGGCACGATGCGAGGTCTATCTCCCCGACCGCAATGACGGACCTGCATTCGGCGTGCTGCCGCGTGGTGACGGTGAGATCGTTCACTGGTTCGCCCCTCGTTTCTCCGGGGGGTCGAGCCCATCACACCCCCGAGGCCGGGAGCGTCAAGCGCGTGGCGTGGGGCCACACACAGTCGAGCGGGACAACCCGTACCGCGTCCCGGCCACTCGATGTGACTCAGGTGCGGTACCCGTTCTCCCACCGGACCAGGCTGGTGTCCTCCCAACGTGACACAGAAGAAGAGCCGGACGCCAGCAGACGTCCTCCTTCGACGAGTGTTCTCCTCTTCCGTCCGAGCCTCCTACGCCCTGCCGAAGCGAGTGCGCTCCCGGCGAACGCGGCTGCACTGCACTCGTCCGTCGGTGAGGCCATCACACGCGAGCGGGGACTCCTGAGCGAGCGGTGCAGGCGGAGGCGCTGGGGCGGGGCGGCTCACCACACCGGTCGCTGCGGCGGCTTCGTGCTCGACGGCTGCGGACTCTAGCCTCGGCGAGCCTCTTTCATCTCCGCTTCGTAGAGGTGGTCGCACCCGTCGGCCAGTTCCGCAAGAGCCTGACGCTCCGCTGCTTCGAAAGGCTCGTCATACGTACGGTTGCACTCTTCGACGATCTGGAACGTCCAGTGCCCGGGGATCACGTCGCGTCCGATGATCTCTTCCCGCACCTGATAGGCCCATTCCGAATGGCCGGCTTTCCTCAGAAGCTCGACGGCCCGGTCGAGTTCCAGGTCCGCGCCGCCGGTCAGCTGGCGGGCTGCGTAGAGTGTCCGCGCGCGCGTTCCGTGGTCTCCAGGATTTTGGAGAGGGCCCCGAGCGCTTCCACCGTCTCGTCGCTGACGCCCTCGGGGCGCTGGTGGTGTGGGTCAGGACCGCGTGGGTCCTCTGGGCCGTTCGTATGCGCAGAGTCCCCCGCTGCTAGCTCTCACACCGCGTCCGGAGGGTGATCGACCGCGCTGCGACGACTTCTGCGCGGGGGCCCTCCGCGGCGGGGCTCTCCTCCGGCTCCAGGCGCACCAGCCCGATGCGCCACTCAAGAGGAACGGCCTCCTCCTCGTCGCCGGGACAGCGTGCCGGACGGCCTCGGTCGGAGGTCTCGGACTCAGCCGTACGGACCTCAGATGCGGCCAGGTCGGCGCGTGAGGTCTGCTGTCGGGGAGAGCCGGTGGCCGGCCCGGTGGTGGGCGAGGCAGTGACGGCTTCTCCGGAACGGTCGTCCTGATCTCACTCCTGGGGAGGAACCCGGGGGTGCGAACGCGGCCGGCCCGGGAGTGGCCGGGGATACTGAAATCGTCTCGCGACGCGGCGATCAGGGAGCAGCTGGGTGAACTCTGGCAGGGAAAAGGTCAGTTGGGATGTGGGGCACCGGGGCGGCCGGCACGCGCTGGTGGTGGGCGGGAGCCTCGCGGGGATGCTCGCGGCCCATGTGCTGGCCCGGCACGCCGACCGGGTGACCGTCGTGGAGCGCGACCGCTTCCCGGAGGGGGGTGGGCCTCGGCCGGGTGTGCCGCAGGGGCGGCATCCGCATGTGCTGCTGGAAGGCGGGCAGTCGGCCGTGGAGTCGCTGCTGCCGGGGTTCCTGGCCGAGCTGCGGGCGGCGGGCGCGCCCCGGGTGGGGATGCCGTCGGACCTGGTGCTGTGGCAGGACGGCCGCTGGTTCCGCCGTACCCCTGCCACGACGCACATCTACACGGGTTCCCGCGCGCAGCTCGACGAGCTGGTGCGCCGCAGGGTGCTGGCCGATCCAGCGGTCACGCTGGTGCAGGGGACCGACGTCGTGGGTCTGCTCGGCGACGCCGCCCGGGTGCGGGGTGTGCTGCTGCGGGAACGCGGGGAGGACGGCCGGGGTGACGAGCGGGTCGTCGAGGCCGACCTGGTCGTGGACGCGTCCGGCAGCGGGACGCGGGCGCCGCGGTGGCTCCAGGCGATCGGAGCCCCGGCGCCGTACGAGGAGACGATCGACACGGGGCTTGCCTATGCCTCGCGTGTCTACCGGGGCAGGAACGGCGTCCTCGGGGGGCACACCTTCGGGTACTACGTCTATCCCAGTCCCGACCAGGTGCACGCGGGTGGTGCGTTGCCGCTGGAGGACGGCAGCCATCTGGTCATCGTCTCCGGGCTGCGCGGGGACGAACCGCCCAAGGACGAAGCCGAGTTCGTGGCGTACGCCAAGAGGCTGCCGCATCCGCCGCTGCATCGGTGGCTGGCGGAGGCCGAGCCGCTCTCCTCCACCTTCGGCTACCGGCGGACGGCCAATGCCCGGCGCCGCTACGACCTGTCGGAGGGCGGCCCGGCCGGGTTCCTCGCCACCGGTGACGCCCTGTGCACCTTCAATCCCGTCTACGGGCAGGGCATGGCCGTCGCCGCGATGGGTGCGGCGGCGCTGCGGGACGCGCTGGCCGACCGGCGCCGCACCCCGTCGACGCGGCGGGTGCAGCGGGCGCTGCTCGCGGCGTCCCGGCAGGCGTGGGACATCTCCGCGGGTGCGGACCGCAAGATGCCGGGTGCGGTGGGCAACGCGGTGGCCGCGGGGGCGGCGGACCGTGCCGCCGACTGGTATCTGCAGCGGGTGCAGCAGCGCGCCCCCGGCGACCCGGTCGTGGGGCGCGCCTTCCGTTCCGTGCTGGGTCTGGCCGCGCCGGTCACGGCCCTGTTCGCGCCGTCCGTGGCCGGTGCCGTGCTCTTCCGTCCGCCGGCGCCGGACTCCGGTGAGCCGCCGGCGGTGCCGGAGGAAGCGGCGGAGCCGGCGGCCTGAGCGGGCGGGCAGCACCGCGCCCGCGACGCTGTCGAGGAGCGGCGCGGGCGTGGGTGCGGGTGCGGGTCGGGTGGGCGGGGCTCAGCCGATGTGCCAGGAGAAGCTGCCTCCGTTGTTGGCGGCCACCGCGAACATCACGATCATGAGCAGGATGTCGACGACGCCGAGACCGAGTGCCCACTTGGCCATCGCGGAGCCGGTCTGCCGCATGGCCACGGCACCGAAGATGATCGCCAGCGGGCCCAGGACGATCGGCAGGAGGAAGAGCCCCACGATGCCGCAGACCAGTCCCGCGATCGCCAGGCCGCTGGTCCTGCTGCCCCTCTGGACTCCCGTTCCACCGTAGGTCGCCATGCTTCCTCCCGAACTGTCGCCGATCGGACGGTTTCTCCTTGCGTAGCCTTCGAGTTGCCCCTGGCGGCCGTTTCACACCTCGGTCCGACCACATGCCGCGGGGCGGCCCTCAGTTGGGGGTTCGGGGTCGGTCCGGACGTCGGCGTACCACGTTCGTGCCGCGACGGTCTCGGGGTGGGTTTCGCCGAGGATGCTCGTCCGTTTCTCGGCCACCTCGCGTGCGTTCTCGGCGGCCTGCCGGTGCTTGCCCTGGGCGTACTGGGCGCGGCTCAGCTGGATGAGGACGCCGAGGACCAGCGGATGGTCGTCGCCGTATCCGGCCCGCTGGCCCGCGAGCACCT
The DNA here is from genome assembly GCA_049998335.1 of Streptomyces sp. cmx-10-19. Lineage (GTDB taxonomy): Bacteria > Actinomycetota > Actinomycetes > Streptomycetales > Streptomycetaceae > Streptomyces. The sequence goes on along the minus strand of JAEBFB010000025.1, from coordinate 78,073 downwards.
GCCGGAAGAGGTCCTCGGCCTCGGCGCCGCGGTCGAAGTGCAGGAGGCCCCGCGCGAGTGCGTCGCGGGCCCACACGGTCACCAAGTGCGTCTCGCCGAGGTGGCGTTCGCAGTCCTCGGCCAGTTCGGTGGCCGCTGCCACGTAGGTGTCGAGTTCGTGCTGGGCGAACCGGAGTTCCATCATTTCGCAGCGGGTCTTCAGCGTGGCGACGTGATCCTCGCCCAGTGTCCGGCGGCGGCCCTCGAGGACCCCTTCCAACAGGGTGCGGGCTTCGGCGAGCCGGCCGAGGCGGTGGAGCACCCGTTGGAGTTCGTAGCCGGCGTCCAGGGTGCGGGTGTCGTGGGGGCCGAGGGTGCGCAGCGCGGTCCGGTGGACGGGGCGCAGCAGGTCTGCGGCTTCGGCGTACCGGCCGAGCCGGAACAGGACGGTTCCCGTGCCGGAGCGGGCCTCGATGGTCGCCGGGTCGTCGTCGCCCAGGTGCTCGGCGGACGTCTCGGCGGCGGTGGAGGCGAGGGCCTCGGCGGCGGTCCAGTCGCCCGCCTCGTACACGAGTCGTGCGAGGCGTGCCGCGATCCGTACGGCCCCGGCGGTCACCGTGCCTCGGCGGTGGGTGCGGTGCAGCAGGCCGGCCGCGTGCGGGGCCAGCAGCCGGGCGCGGGCGCGGACCTGTGGCGAGGGGGTGCCGTCCGGTGGCAGGGCTGCCTCCAGCAACCGGGCCGCCGCTTCGGCCAGTCGGCCGTGTTCCGCGTCGGGGATGCCGGCCGCGACGCTGTCGAGGAGTACGCCGTGGGCGCGTACGCAGCGGTGTCCCTCCGCTTCGACGAGGTCGGCCAGCGAGTGGTCCATGAGGGCGCGCAGGGCGGGGTCGACGCGAGCGGCGGGCAGGGATGGTTCGAGGTGTTCGAGGCTGAGGGCGCCCTGGGCGGCGGGCAGCAGCAGCGCCAGGGGGACGGGGTCCGCCGCCCACAGGGCGAGGACCCGGAGCAGGGTCGTCGTCTCCGGCAGTCCTCGTGCCGCCAGGGTGTCCAGCGACAGTTGCCAGGTGCGGCCCACGAGGCGGCGGGACGTCTCGCCGCCGGACGCTCCCCCGTCGACGACGGCGGTCGACTCCTCGCCCAGTTTCCGGTCGTACTCGTCCATGGACCACGACTCCAGTAACTGGTGGGCCAGATGGGAGCCCGCGAGGGTCAGTGCCAGGGGGAGGCAGCCCAGGCGCCGGGCGACCTTGCGTGCGGACTCCCGGGTGCCGGCGTCCGGGGCGAGGTCCTGGAGGACCAGGGCCGCGTCGTCCAGGGGCAGGACGCCGAGGCGGTGGCTGGTGACGCCCGCGCCGCGCCACAGCGGGGAGGTGGCGTGGCGGCTGGTCACCAGGACCGTTCCCAGCGGGCTCGTGCGCAGCCAGGTGCCCTGTTCGAGGGTGGCGGGGTCGTCGGCGTTGTCGAGGACGAGGAGCCAGGGCTCGGCCGAGTGGTCCAGGTAGTGCCAGACGAGGTCGGCCGCGGCGCGCCGGCCGCCGGCTGCGGCCGCCAGTTCGCCGCCGGTGGCGCCCCGGTCGCCCGCGACGGCGAGCATGCCCGCGCGCAGGGAGACGTGTTCGGAGGCGTTGACCCACAGGCCGACGCGGCCGTGGTCCCGTACGGCCTCGGTGAACAGGGCGTGGGCGACGGCCGTCTTGCCGCAGCCGCCCATTCCGTGCAGGACGTGGATGTCGCCGCCGGGGCCGGCCGCGGCGGCGCGCAGTCGGTCCATGACCTCGGTGCGGTCACGCAGCACGCCGGGGGCGCGGCCGACCAGCGGCAGGCGCACGGAATCGGGGGCGGCCCGCGGGGGCGTCTCGGACTGGTGGACGACGTGGCGCTCGAACAGGGGGGCCGCGCCGGGGGCGTAGTGGTGTACGTGTTCCTCGATGTACTGGTCGCCGCCGGTCTGGTAGACCCGGGCGGAGCCGGAGGCGCTGCCCCGCATCGGCTCGGGTGTGCTCACCGTTCGGTGATGTGCTGGTCGCGTCCGGCCTGGTAGATCCGTGCGCTGCCCGAGGCGTGGGCTTCGAGGTGGGTGTGGCGCGGGGCGGGTTCCCCGGAGGACGCCGGATCGAGGTCGTCCAGGACCTGGCGCAGGGCGTCGGCGGCCTCGGGCTGGGCGAGCAGGAAGCGGCGCAGGCGGCCCTGCCATTCGGCGGTCAGCTCGGCCTCGGACTCGGTGTCACCCGCCTCGCGGGCGAGGAGGAGTTCCTCGCGGCCCGCCTCCAGTTCCTCGCCGATGCCGTCGGCTCTGCCGGGCTGGAAGCGGCGCCAGAGGGCGACCACGCCCTCCCTCGCCGAGTCCCAGGCGTTGGTGACCATCAGCGTGACCACGGTCGTGCCCGCCGTTCCCGCCAGTGCGGCGATCTCCGGATCCACTCTTCCCCCCTCGTACGGCCGACTCCAGATCCTAGGTTCCCGGGGCGGCTCGTGCGGCGGGAATACGGCAGCGTGCTCGGTGCCGCCGTCGTCGGCGGGCGCCTAGGGGGTGTCATGTGGATCTTGCCGGCGTAGCGGGCCCTGGCACGCACTCCCCCACGCTCGGCCGCGCTCGCGCGGGAGGGGACCCCATCGCCCCCGCTCGGGTCCGTCAAGAGCCACCGGTGCTGGAGCCGACCTGCTCCAGACGGCACTCCCTAGTCGATCAGCGCGTCCGCCGCGATGATCAGCAGGCCGATGAGCATGTCCAGGAATCCCGCGCGGCTGGAGGCCAGTCGGCCGAGTCCGGCGGCGCGGGCGGCCGAGGCGCCCAGGGCGAAGAGGAGGACGGTGTTGAGGAGCAGGGCCGTGTCGGCGGCGGTGTCCTCCTCCCACCAGCCGGCCACGGCGGCGAGCAGCATCGCCACGGTCGGCAGTACGGCGGCGACCAGGGGCCATTCGGCGAGCACCGCCCGCAGCCGGCCGGGAGCCGCCGGCCCGTCGGCGGACGCGCGCTGGGCGATGACGTGGGCGTACCCGTGGGCGGCGGCCGAGGCCAGGGCCGTGAGGAGTACCCACAGGGCGTCCTGGCCGGGCTCGGCGCCCTCGCCGGGGATGTCGAGGGCGGCCACCAGGGCGCTGGCGAGGACGAGGCCGTAGATCGCGGTGAACAGCCACCGGTCGGAGTGGTGCCCCGGACGCCCGAGGAGTCCCCGCGCCGGGACCGGCTCGGGGCCGGGGTCGGGGTCGGGGTGCGGAGAGCGGTGGGCGCGGTCGGGCATCACATCGCCTCGGGTGCGGGAGGAGGGGTAAGTCGTCCCATGCTGACCCCGCGTGCGGCGGGAGACACGTCGCCACGCGCGTGCGTCCGCTCGTTCGTCGCGGCGGCCTTCCTGAAGAGGGTCGGGACAGCCGCCGTTTCCGTGGGCCGGCTCAGGCGCCCGGGCCGGGGTCCGGCCGGACCGGGCGGTCGACGCCGGCGCGGGCCGCTTCCAGCTGGGCGGCGAACGCGATGCCGAGGAAGAGGGCGACGGCCGTGAGGTTGGCCCACAGCAGCAAGGCGATGAACGCGGTCAGGGGGCCGTAGACCGCGCCGAAGGCACCGCTCTTCTCGACGTACAGGGCGAGCAGCCAGGTGGCCGCCACCCACAGCAGCAGGTGCACCGCGGAGCCGAAGGCCAGCCAGGTGTAGCCCGGTTGGACCCGGCGCGGCGACCAGCGGAAGATCACGGCGGAGGCCGCCCAGGCCAGGAGGAGGCCCACGGGTACGTCGAGCACGTCCCACCACAGCGGTCCGTCGGCGCGTGTGCCGGAGAACTCCACCACCGCCTCCCCCACGGCCTCACCGGCGACCAGGACGACGAAGCCGAGCACCAGCGGCAGGCCCGCGGCGAAGGCGAGCACCAGGGCCCGTCCGTACTTGCGCAGCGGCGGGCGGTCCCGCTCGATGCCGTAGATGCGGTTGGCGCCGCGTTCGATCTGGCCCATCGCCGACGCCAGGTTCAGCAGCGCGAACCCCAGACCCAGCCAGAGGGCGAGCGCCCCCCACACGTCGCCGTCGGCGGTACGCCGGGTGGAGTCGAACACGTCCCCCACGACTTGCTCACTGGCGCCTGGCACGATCCGGCTCAGCGTCAGTTCGATGACGCGGCCCGCTCCCTCCGTGTGGACGGACGTCGCCAGCCCGACCAGCGCCACCAGGCACGGCACCAGCCCCACCACCACCTGGAAGGCCAGTGCCCGCGCGTTGGTGAACCCGTCCGCGTAGCGGAACCGCGCGAAGGAGTCGGCCAGCAGCCGGGCGCCGCCGTAGCGGCGCAGGGCGGTGTATGCCTCGTCGCCGGAGAGTTCGTCCCCGATCATGTCCCTGGTCTGCGGGACGTGCACAACGGTCCCCACCGCGCCCCCCTCGTGTCGAACGGCATCTGCCTTGTCCTGATGCCCCGCGGAGGTCCTTCCGTGCCTCTGTGGCCGGCCGGCGGATTCCCGGCGGCCCTCCGGTGGGCTCACGGCGAGGTCCTGGCAGGCTCCCGAACGGGTGAATATCCCCGTGGCACGGTGTGTCGTGGGGGGCCTGCCCGCAGGCTTCGGCTGAAGAGAGCCGTGGGTGGGCGTGCAGGGGGTTGTCGTGGAGCATCGGCACGGGCCGGTTTCGTTGCGGGAGAGAGTGCGGTACGCCTTCGACCGGACCTTGGCCCGCAGTACCGGCGCGTTGCTCGGCTGGCTCGCCGCGTGCTGTCTCGCGATCGTCGTGCCGGTCAGTACGTTGCTGGTGTGGACGGATCCGGGGGCGCCGCGTTCGCTGTCGGAGCGGCTCATCGCGGTCTGGCGTACGAGCGCGGAGACGCTGCGCCTGGGCGGGGTGACGGGTGCGCCGCTGCGGATGCTGCTGTCCGTGCTGCTCGGGCTGATCGCCCTGCTGTGCGTGTCCACTCTGGTGGGGGTCGTCACGACCGGTCTGGGTGAGCGGCTGGAGGAACTGCGCCGGGGCCGTTCGACGGTGCTGGAGCGGCGGCACGCGGTGGTGCTCGGCTGGTCGGAGCAGGTGTTCACGGTGGTCGGTGAACTGGTCGCGGCCCAGGCGGGGCGGGCGCGGGGCGCCGTCGCCGTGCTCGCCGACCGGGACTCCACCGACATGGCGGCGGCGTTGGAGACCGCGCTGGGGGTGACGCGCGGGGTGCGTGTCGTGTGCCGTACGGGACCGCCGACCGATCCCGCGGCCCTCGCCCTGCTCACGCCGTCGGCCGCCGGTTCGGTGCTGGTGATGCCGGCCGACGAGGACGGCGCCGACCTGGAGGTGGTCCGGGTACTGCTGGCCCTGCGGGCCGTGCTCGGCGACGCCGTGCAGCCGCCCGTCGTGGCCGCCGTACGCGACGAGCGCTACCTCGCGGCCGCCCGGCTCGCCGCCGGGGCGCGGGGTACCGTCCTGGAGACCGAACTCACCACGGCACGGCTGCTGGTACAGGCCGCCCGGCACCCGGGTCTGGTACGGGCGCTGCGCGATCTCCTGGACCTGGCGGGTGCCGAGTTCCACGTGGTGGAGGCGCCGGACGCCGTGGGGCTGGTGTTCGACGAGATCCTGCTGCGGTACGCGGGGTCGTGCCCGGTCGGGTACCTGTCGGCGGACGGGCGCGCCCTGCTCGCCCCTCCCCCGGACGCGCGGTGCGGTCCCGGTGACCGGCTGATCGTCGTCGCCCACGACGACCGGCCCGCGCCCGTTGCGGAACACCGCGCGCAGGTGGACCTCTCCGTCATGGCCCCGGTCGTCGTGTCGCCGGCGCCGCCCACCCGCACGCTGCTGCTCGGGTGGAACCGCCGCGCCCCGATGGTCGTGGACCTGCTGGGCCGTACGGCCCGTCCCGGCTCCGTCCTGCACGTGATGACGTACTCGGACACGGCCCCGGAGTCGGGGCCGGATCCGGTGGGGACGGGCCGTACGGGTGGTCCGGGCGACGGACGGCTCACCGTCACCCACCACGTCGGGGAGGCGACCCGTCCGGAGTCCGTCGGCGGACTCGACCTCTTCTCGTACGACCATGTCATCGCTCTGGGGCCGGACGCCGGGCCCGCCTGTCCCCGGCCGGACGACCCGACGCTGCTCACGCTGCTGACGCTGCGCTCCCTGGAGGAGGAGACGGGCCGGGCGCTGCCCGTGGTGGCCGAGTTGAACGATCACCGCAGCCGGACGCTGGCGACGCTGGGGCCGCGGTCGGACGCGGTCGTGCGCGGGGAGCTGACCGCGCTGGCGATGGCCCGGATCGCCCAGAATCCCGCCATGGCGGTCCTCTTCGAGGAGCTGTTCGGCGTGCGGGGCGGCGTGCTGACGCTGCGTCCGGCGTCCCGGTACGTGCTGCCGGGAAGGGTGGCGACCTTCGCCACGGTGGTGGCGGCCGCCTTCCGGGACGGGGAGTGCGCGATCGGGTACCGCGCGTACGACCCTCTCGCTCCGCACCGCGACCGCGATGTCCTGCTGGCCCCCGGGAAGACGGAGCACCGGGCCTGGGACGCCGCGGACGAGATCCTGGTCGTGGCCTCGCGCGAGGACGGGCATCCCGGTGCCGGCGGTGGGGAGAAGGGGCGCCGCACGCTGCCCGGCATGCGTCAGGGGGACCAGCGGGAGTCGGACGGCGGTTCGGCGCCGGGGCTGTCGCGGGACTGAGGGCGGGGTGCCGGGCGACGGGACCGGGTCGCCTCCGTTCTCCTCGTACCCCGTCGGGCCACCGGGGTTCAGCAGGCGTCGGAGGTGCCGTGCGGGGGCCGGCGGGGGTGCAGGGCCCGCTCGACGGTGTCGAGGCGCCGCCGCTGCCGGCGCATGGCGAGGGGGTTCAGCAGGAAGATGCCGACCAGCGCGAGGTTGACGCAGGCGTAGCCGTAGTTGCGGTCGCGGAACTGGATCACCGCGTTCACCAGCCACAGCAGCGCCAGGACCGCCATCAGACACCACACCCACCGGGTCCGCTGGACGGTCAGCGTCCGGCGCTGGCGGGTGGCCACGTCGATCGCGGCCGGCCGCTCCTCGGGGTTCTCCGGCACCTCGCCGCGCTGGACCTGGCGGCCCACCCGCATGTACCGGCTCGCGCTCAGCCCGAACCTCGCCGCCCGGCGCCGGGTCGACCACCATGCGGCGGCGGCCACCAGCAGACCCATCAGGGCGTAGGCGACGGCGTAGAACAAGCCCTGCGTGACGTCCACCCCGTCCTCACCGACGACCGCTCCCACCAGGAAGCCCGCCAGCGCCGCCGCCGCCGAGACGGCCAGTACGGCCGCCGCCGCACTCATTCGCGCCTTTCCCGCCACTTCGGACATGTCGGCCTCCTCACGCCGTTCCCGTGAAAGGCCGGATACCCCCCGATCGCCGCGGACACGGTGCATTTCACGCCACCTTGCCGAACGGCTGTTTCCGGCCTGCGCCGGTGCCGTGCAGGCGCGCGGTCGGCATGGACGGCGCGCGGCGTACGGCCGCGCGCCGGGAGGCGTTGTGCTGCCGTGGCCAGGGCGCCGGAAGGGGCGGGCGGGACCGCCCGTGTCGAATCGTCGGAGCGCGGCGGGCGGGCGGTGGTGGGTTCTGCGCCGGGATCCGTCCGGGCAGCCCCGGTCCTTCCGGCCGCGCGGGGGTCTCCGCTCTGGCGGATTGCCTCCGCTGCGTTCGCAGGCGTATACGGAACGTGTTCGACCGGGACGCATCAGGGGCAGACGGCCGGTGGCGCGGACGCGTCGAGCCGGCCGCCCCGACGAGGCAGCCGCTGACCAGGGGTGGGGAAGATGATCTATCGCGTTGCTGTGGTGCACGACGAGGAGCTGCTGCGGTCGGCCTTGGCGCACCTGCTCAGAGCCGACGACGCACTGGACGTCTCGTCGCTGTGTCCCGGCGCCGGTGTGCCGGACGGCGAGGGGTCACCGGAGGACGTGTGTGTCGTGGACGGTGAGTGCCTGCAGGGGCCGGACGACGACCGCGGTGCGCGTCTGCGGGCCCGGTTCGGGGAGCGGCTCGTCGTCCTCGGGACGGCCAGGCGGCCAGGGGTGCTGCGCCGGGCGTTCGACGCGGGCGCGCTGGGGCTGGTCGACACGAACGCCCCGGCCCAGCGGCTGATCACGGCGGTGCACACGGTCGCGGGCGGCGAGCGGTTCCTGGACGAGAGCCTCACCGTGGCCCTCCTGAAGGGTGCGGAGATGCCGCTGACCGGCCGGGAGCTGAGCGTGCTGTCCCTGGCCTCGCAGGGGTCGCCGATCGCCGAGATAGCGGCGCGGCTGCATCTGTCCCGGGGAACGGTCCGCAACTACATGGCGACGGCGATCCGGAAGGTGGGTGCCCGCAACCGGGTCGACGCGATCCGCATCGTCCAGAGCGCCGGCTGGACCTGACGGGACCGCAGGGCGCGCCGGCCGGGTCCGGTCAGGGCGCGCGGTGCGGTGGAAGCCCGCGGGTCCGCCCGGCGTGCCAGTGGCCCGTCAGGTCGCGGTAGAGGGGCGAACGGTCCAGCAGCTCGTCGTGCGGGCCGCACACCGCCGCCGTGCCGTCCAGTACGAGGATCCGGTCGGCCCGGACCGCCGAGGACAGCCGGTGCGCCACCACCACCAGCGTCCCGGGCCGGCGGGCGAGGGCGTCCTCCGCCCGGGCCTCGGAGGCGGGGTCGAGATGGCAGGTGGCCTCGTCGAGCAGCAGCAGGGGGGCCGGTGACAGGTAGGCGCGGGTCAGTGCGATGAGCTGCTGCTCGCCGGGGGTGAGTTCGGCGGGGCGCACCTGCCCGCCGAGCCCGCCCAGGCGCTCGGCGAGGGGAGACAGGCCGAGCGCTTCGACGGCGGCGTCGAGGTCGGCGCGGGGCGCGTCGGGGCGCAGATACGCGAGGTTGTCGCGGACGGTGCCGGAGAAGACGTACGCCTGCTGCGGGACCAGCGTGCGCAGGGGGGCGAGTTCGGCGGGGGCGAGCCCGTCGACGGGGTGCCCGGCGATCCTGACCTCGCCGGTGTCCGGGGCGAGGACACCGGCGACGAGGCGGGTGAGGGTCGACTTGCCGATGCCGCTGGGGCCGACGACGGCGAGATGCTCGCCGGGGGCGACGCGCAGGTCGAGGGAGTCGAGGACGGGTTCGGCGCGGGCGCCGTAGGAGAGGGTGACGGACCGCAGTTCCACCGCCGCGGTCGGTCTCCCGGACCGCGGGCGTCCGCCGCCGGGCGGCCGGGCGCGGGGGACGTTGCCGTGGGCCGTGATGTCCTCGGCGCCGAGGGTCCCGGCCGGGTGCGGGGTCTCGGGTCGCGGCGGGATGGTGGCCGGTCGCGTCAGGGCGGTGTCCGTCGGCGCCGGGCCCATGATGCGGTCGAGGACGACCAGCAGCCGGGCGCCCGCGGCTCCCAGGGCGGCCATCAGCGTGTGCAGGGCGGGCAGCAGAGACTGGACGAGGTAGGTGAACGCGCCGAGCAGCGCGCCGGCGCTCACTCCCCGCGCGCGCAGCCACGGCACCGCCAGCAGCAGCGCCAGTACCGGCAGGTGGCCCGCGATGCCGAGGGCCGCCGTACGCACCGCCGCCCAGCCGGCCAGGGCCCGGGCCGTGGCGGCGGCGTCGGTCACCAGGTCCGTGCCGTGCCGCTCCGTCTCGGGTCCGGTCCCGCAGGCCGTGAGGTCGCGCAGTGCCGCGCGTGCGCGGGCCGCGTGGTCGCCGAGTGCCTCGTCGGTCGCCAGGGCGCGGCGCTGGGCCGCCGCCATGGGCCGCAGGGTGGCGAGGAACAGCGCCAGCCCACCGGCCAGCGGCGGCAGGACCACCACGAGCAGGACCGGGTTCAGGGAGAGCAGGCCGAGCAGTGCGCCGGCGGCGGTGAAGACGAAGGACCGCAGGGTGAGGACGACTCCGGCGAAACTGTCCCGGGCGATCTCGACCTGGTTGGTCAGCCGGGAGACGGCCGCCCGGTCCGTCCCGCCGTGCCCGTCCCGGGCCGCCCGGTCCAGGGAGCGGTCGACCGCCCGCCGCACCAGTGCGTCGCGCAACGGCTCGGTCAGCCCGGCGAGTTGGGCGAACACCCCGCGTACGGCCGGAGCGCCGGTCAGTACGGCGGCCAGGGCCAGCGCGAGCCACCAGAGTCCCCGGCGCGTGTCGCCGGCGAGGAAGCCTCGGTCGACGGCGTGGGCGACCGCGTAGCCCACCGCGAACGCCTGCCCGGACTCGGCCAGCGACCAGAGCGTGAGCCGCGCCAGCACGCCTCTGCGGGCGGAGAGGAAGCGGCGTGCCGGGGGCGTGAGGCGGCGCAGCGCTCCGGTGCCGTCGTCGCGGGGCGGGTCGTCGCGGGGCGGGTCGTGGTGCCCGGTCCGCGTGTGCGTGTCCCCGGTGGGTGTCACGGTCGTACCTCCTCGGCCCGAGGCCGGTGTGCGGCCGTTTCGTGCGGTGTCGCGGGGTCGGCGCCGAACACGGCCCGGTAGGCGCTGTCGTGCCACAGTTCGCGGTGCGTCGCGACGGCCCGCACCCTCCCCTGCTCCAGCCAGAGCACCAGGTCCGCGCGGGCCGCGACCGACGGGCGGTGGGCTACCACCAGCCTGGTCCCGGGGCGCACCGAGCGGCGCAGGGCCTGGTTCACCTCGTGTTCCGTGGCGGTGTCCAGGCTGGAGGTCGCGTCGTCCATGACGAGCAGCCGTCCGGCGTGCGCGAACGCCCGTGCCAGGCCCAGGCGTTGGTGTTCTCCGCCGGAGAGCGGCGCCGAGGCGAGCGGGGTGTCGTAGCCCTGGGGCAGGCGGCGTACGAAACCGTCGGCGCCCGCCGCGCGGGCCGCCCGTCCCACGTCGTCCGGGGCCGGCCGCCGTGGGCCGTCGGCGATGGCCTGGGCGACCGTGCCCGTGCCCAGTGCGGGGCGTTCGAACGCGAAGGCCACCTCGGTGCGCAGTTCCTCGCGGGTCAGCCGGTCGAGGCGGACGCCGTCCAGCAGCACATGGCCCTCGTCGGGGTCGGTCAGGCGTCCGGCCACGGCCGCCAGGACCGATTTGCCCGCTCCGCTGCGGCCGACGACCGCGACCGTGCTGCCGCCGGGCACGCGCACCAGGTCGGCGCGCAGCACCTCCCGGCCGTCGCGCACGACGCGTACACCGCGCAGTTCCAGCGCGCCCGGGCCGCCGGGGGGCAGGCGCAGCGTTCCGTGGGCCAGCGCGGGGAGCCGCTCCAGTTCCGTGGTGCGGCTACGCGCCCGGCGGCCTCGTACGATCGCGCCGAGCAGTGAGGCGGTGCCGCCGACGCCGGCCGTGAGCTGGGCGTAGCGGCCGACGGCGAGCAGTTCTCCCACGCTCAGGTCGCCGGACGCCAGCCGCAGGCCGCCGACGGCCGTGGCGGCGAGGACCAGGAGCGGGACGAGGACGGCGCTCCGGCCGAGTGCCCGTCCGTGCAGCGCCCACATGTGCCGCCCCTGAGCGGTGAGTTCCGTGAGGGGCGCGAGCACACGGGTCCGTTCCCGTGCGCCGGTCCCGGCGGCGGCGATCGTGGCGGTGCCGTCCAGGGTCTCCAGCAGCCGGTTCGCGATCTCGGACTGGGTGCGCTGGTAGGCGGCTACCGACGCGCCGGTGTCGCGGGCGAAGGTGCGCAGCACGAGCGCCAGGGCGGGCAGACCGGTCAGTACACAGGCCGCCACCCATACGTCGACGAAGGCCAGCGCCGCCAGTGCTCCCAGCGGGGTGACCAGCGAGGCCACCAGCGCCGCCCGGGCGGCCGGGGCGCCTCCCGCGTCGGTGGCGTTGAGGGTCAGGCGCGTTCCGACGTCCCCGGGTGCGAAGGGACGCGCGCGCTCCGGTGCGGTGCGCAGTAGTCCGGTGAGGGCGCGGGTGCGGATGGACGCCGTCCAGGCGGCGTTGCAGCGGCCGGTGAACAGGGAGGTCAGGCTGTCCAGGACCAGTTCGCCGAGGAGCAGGGCCGCGCTGTACGCCGGCCAGGGTCCGGCGTCGCCGTCGCGCAGCAGGAGGTCCAGCGTCCGGCCGAGGACGACGGGCTGGGCGACCGCGGCCACGGCGGCTCCCACCGAGCACAGCAGGACGAGCAATTGCCCGGTGCGTCCCGGTCGGTTGCGGTCCGCCGCGTCGCGCTTCCGGGATCTCGTCGTCGCCACCGGCCCACGCCCTTCCGTTCGTCCTCCGCGCCGGGGCCTGCCGCGTGCCGGGCGGCCCGGCCGGTCCGGGGCAGGCGTCGGCGCCCCGGGACGAGCCCGGGGCGCCGGTGCCGCAGCGTCAGTTACAGGTCGTGACGCTCAGGCTGCTGTCGCCGCAGAGCAGCAGGCTCGCGCGGCTTCCGGTCTCGACGTCCCCCATGGCCTCTTCCTTGGGGGTCTCCATCGACTGCAGGTCGAACATGTTCATGGCGTCGTCCTTTCGTGGGGCGTCGGGTGTGCTGTGCTCACGACCCCGGGTGGGGCCGAGTCCGGTGGCCGCCGCTCGTGCGTCGCGGCGGGGAGGAACGGCAGGGCGGCGGGCGTGTCGCCGAGTACGGAGGCGACGGCCAGCAGGCATCCGGCCGTTCCGGTGGCGAGATCCATGGACAGGCGCATCATCTGCTCGCCTGGGAAGGCGAGTCGGTCGCGGTAGGACATGGAGTGCCAGGCGAGGGCGTCCAGTTGGCGCCGGACGGCCGCCGGGCCGGTTCCGGGCGCGGTCGCCGGGGTGCGGCCGAGGTACAGGACCATGCCGGCGACGCCCCGGTAGAGACCGGGCTGGGCGTAGAACATGGCCTGGGCGGCGGCGACGATCTCGCCGCGTGCCCGTGCGAACTCCTCGTCGGGCCGGTGCGCCAGGTAGTCGTCGAGCACCATGCCGATGCCGACGCTGCCCGCGCCCAGGTAGGGCATGGTGCGCCAGCCCTCGTCGACCTGGAGGGCGCCGCCCGCGCCGCGGACGCAGCGGGCGAGGTCCTGGCGCAGGGCGTCGCGCGCGAGGTCGAGCAGGGCGGTCTCCCCGGTCCGTTCGTGGAGCCGGAGGAAGAGGAGCGCGCGTCCCGCGGCGCCGTGCAGGAGTCCCGCACGGGGGCGGCCGGTGCCCGTGCGGCCGGCACTCGTGCGGTCGGCCGGTGCGGCGTCGGCGGTGAGTTCGGCGCAGCGCAGGGCCGCCGCGCGCAGCTCGGTCTTTCCCGTGGTGGCAGCCAGGGAGTCCAGGGCGAGGCCGAGGCCGGCGGTGCCGCTGTGCAGGTCGGGTCCCAGGTGGTCCAGGGGCTGGTCGAGGAGGAGTGCGGCGAGTTCCAGCGCGCGGTCGCGGTGGCCGAGGTGTTCCAGGGTCCAGGCGAGACCGGCGAGCCCGTCGTGGAAGCCGAGCGGCATGCCCGAGGGCGGCTGTCCGGTCCGCTCCAGCAACCACGCCTCCCCGTCCTCGTCCCGTCCCGCGCCGCTCTCGGCGAGGGCGTAGAGCACTCCCGCCGCGCCGTGGCCGAAGGCCAGTCCGCCGCCGGCCGTGGCGAACTGCGCGATGTCGCCGGGGTAGAGACGGTCGGTGCGGGCCGGGGTGGCGGAGGCGCGGATCGCCTGGGCCATCGAGTCCCGGCTGCGCGGCCAGTCGTCCGGCCGTACCGGCGCCGCCCGCCCGGCCGGCTGCGGCGTCGGCCTTCGCGACGGCCGTCGGGTCGCGGCGGGTGCGCCGTCGACGCGGGTGATCTCGTCGACCGCCGCGTCCAGGAAGGCGCGGTCCACCGGGAACTGCCCGGCCACCACGTCGGCGAGGTGGGCCGCCTTGCCCCGGTCCAGGGCCAGCAGGCTGGTGAGCGGGAGGAACAGCGCGAGCCGCAGGCAGGCCAGCGCGTAGCGGTCCACCGCGACGCCCCTGCGGTCGGAGGGCGCCACGAACCCCGGGTTGGCCACCGTCTGCCGGCCCGGTTCGTCGACGTGGTGGGCGGACTCGAAGTCCAAGAGGGCGATGCTGCCGTCGTCACGGACCATGATGTTGAACAGATGGAGGTCGTTGAAGACGACGCCTCGGGCGTGGACGTCCTCGACGGCGCGCTCCACCCGGGCGTGGATGTCGAGGGCCCAGGCGGTGTACTCGGCGAGTCTCCGCTCCCCCGGGTCGGCCTCGATGAGCGGGTGGCGGCGGGCGAAGAACGTGTTGAGCGGCTTGCCGTCGATGTGCTCCATGACGAGGAAGTGGTGCTCGCCGACGGTGAAGTGGTCGAGCGCTTCCGGGGTGCAGCCGAGGCCCGCCAGCCGTTCCAGCGCACGGCGTTCGCGGTGCAGCCGGGACACGGCGTCCGCGCCGTCGGCCGCCAGCCCGGCGTGCGGGCGGGCCTCCTTGAGGACGACCCGCGCGCCGGTGCGGGTGTCGCGGGCGAGGTAGACGCCGCCGCCGTTGGAGAAGTGCAGCGCCGATTCGACGGCGTAGGGCAGACCGGCCACGGTCGTCGCGGAGCGGGCGTCCAGGTGCGGGCTCAGGAACGGGGGCGCGCTCACCCAGTCCGGCACCCGGAAGACCGGGCCGCGCAGGTCGGGTGTGAGCACACCGTCGGGGCCGGTCACGGCGGGCCGCAACTCCCCGTCGGCGTCGTAGCAGTTGCGACGGGTGAAGCCGCCGTAGCGGACGTGCACGGGGCCGTCGCCGATGCGCAGGTCGCTGAGGATGTACGGTCCGGGCTCGCCGGCGAGCAGGTCGGACAGCTCGCCCACGAGCCGTTCGAAGTCCTTGTCGTCCGTCGGGTACACGGTGATGAACTTGCCGCTGCCGGCCCGGTCGGCGTACTTGGCGTTGCGCTGGTGGAGCAGGTACCGGCTGGGCACGAACTTGAAGGCCGTGCCGTCGGCGACGCAGTGCCGCCACACCCGGTCCAGCACGGGCTCGGCGTTGTCGAGGCAGGCGGAGACGTGGATCTTCCAGCCCTGGTCGGGCAGTTCCGCGTCGACCGGACGCAGGGCGAGCCAGTCGCCGCTCTCGTTGCGCCGCCATTCCGGCGGCACGGGTGCGGACGCGGCGGCGTACCGGGGGTGGCCGGTGTCGGTGCGGTGCGGTGCGTCGTAGAAGTACGGATCCGCGTCGCAGTACACCGCGTAGCCCTTGTTCACGCCTGCTCCCTCCCGCCGTTTGCCGACGGGAAGACGCTGTCACGCGGCCTGTCGCCCCGGACAGTCACCGCTGTCATGTCTCCGACGTGCGGAACGCATGGGTAACTTCCCGGAGCGGGGCGCCCGCGGCCGGGCGAAGGGTCGACTCCGGATTCGAACGGCCGCCCGAGGTGATCACCTGATCGTGAGTTCCCGTTCCTCCGCGCCCGGTGGGTCGGGATGCTGGAGCGGTCGGCACGCGACCGGTGCCGGGTGGGCTGGGTGGGGAGCGACATGACGCGGGACACGGGACGGCGCCGGGGCCTGGACGAGCAGGCGGTCCTGTTGGCGGCCGGGCTGGCCGATCTGGCCGTGAGCACGGTGGGCACGGCGCTGGGGACGGTGCGGGGGCTGCTGCGCCGCTCGGACGCGGCGGACCTGGCGGCGGCGGCCGAGGACGACCTGATGGCACGCGGCCGCCTGGTGCTGGACAGGTACGCGGCCGTACCCCCGGCGCACCTGGAGGTTCTCGCCCGGTACGCGATGGCGCGACGGACCGCCGATGACGTCTGACCGGTGGGAGTCGGCCGCGTTCAGAAGCCGCGTCGACGAGGTGCTCCACGGCTTCGTCGCCGAGGAGGCCGAGCGGTTCACGGCGATCGACCCGGCGCTGGGCCCGGTGGCCGAGCAGCTTCTGGCGGCGGTCCGGGAGGGGAAGCGGCTGCGGGCGGCGTTCTGTTACTGGGGCTGGCGCGCGGCAGGCCAGCCGGACAGCGACGCACTGGTACGGGCGGCGGCGTCGATGGAGTTGGTGCACGCCGCCGCGGTCGTGCACGACGACCTCATCGACGGCAGCCCGCTGCGGCACGGCCGGCCCACCGCCCACGTGGCCCTGCGCGGCGCCGTACGGCGTCGCCCGCGTGCCGTCGCCGCCGCCAGGTCCCTCGCGATGCTGACCGGCGACCTGCTGATGTCCCTGGCCGGGCAGCTGTTCACGACCAGTGGCCTGCCCGCCGCGTACCTGGCTCGGGCCCGCCCCCTGTGGGCCGT
The DNA here is from genome assembly GCA_049998335.1 of Streptomyces sp. cmx-10-19. GTDB lineage: Bacteria > Actinomycetota > Actinomycetes > Streptomycetales > Streptomycetaceae > Streptomyces. Next base: position 62,110 of record JAEBFB010000025.1, on the reverse strand, counting down.
ACTGGCGCGGGAGCTGATCGCGGGCGAGTGCCTGGAGATCCTGCACACCGGCTCCGAGCCGGACACCGCGGTGTCGCTCAAGGTGGTCCGGTACAAGACCGCCAAGTACACCGTCGAGCGACCCCTGTTGATCGGTGGTGTCCTGGCCGGCGCCGGTGAGCGGCTGCGCGAGGGCTACTCCGCGTACGCGCTGCCGCTCGGCGAGGCCTTCCAACTGCGGGACGACCTGCTCGGGCTGTTCGGGGACCCGCACCGCACGGGCAAGGCGAACGCCGACGACGTACGCGGGCACCGGCCCACGGCCCTCCTGGCGGAGACGTGGCGCATCGCCGGCCAGGACGACCGGGACCACCTGCGCGCCGTGCTGGGCGGGCGCGGACCGGAGGCGGACGCCGTGCACGCGGTGCGCGAGGTCATGCGGCGGCTGAAGACCCCCGACCGCGTCGAGGACATGATCACCGCGCGGATCGAGGAGGCCCTCGACGCGCTGCACGAACTGGACCTACCCGCCCCGGCCGCCGCGGTCCTGACCTCGCTGGCGTACTCGGCGGCGGTCCGCCCGTACTGACCGCTCCGCCGGGACCAGACCCGTGCCGTCCGTGGCCCCGGCTGTCGTGGGCCACCTCACGAAAGGCCAGAAGCCCTGCCATGACCTACACCGAGGCGTCGATGAACGCCCTGCGCCGGTCCGGTGACGAACTCGCCGACGCCACGGTCGCCACCCTGTTCGAACGGGGCGAGGTGGGCACGTTCAACACCCTCATGCGCTACGTCTCCACCGCCGGCGCGCCCCTGCCGGACGGGCTGCCCGACGTCGCGCGGGAGTACCTCCGGGCCACGAGCGCCCCGCCGGCCTGGGTCGACTGGGGGGAGATGGAGAGGGCGCGGCTGTTCTTCATCGACAACAACGTGCACATCTCCACCGCGCTGTCCTTCGCCTCCATGCCCGCCTGCTACGTCGTCCCGCATGTGGCGAAACTGCTGTCGGCGACGCACGGGCTGGACTATCCGTCCAAACGGATGGCGGAGACGGGCCAGTTCACCGTCTACCTGATGCAGCCCGGCGCCTTCGAGGCCGGCAGCCGCTTCATCCCCGCGGCCCAGAAGGTCCGTCTCCTGCACGCCTCCATCCGTCATCACCTGGCGCGCGAGGACCGGTGGGACACCGCCGCGTACGGCACTCCGATCTGCCAGGAGGACCTGATCGGCGGGCAGATGTTCTTCTCCCTGCTCGTCCTGGACAGTTTGCACCGGCTCGGCATCCACATGTCGCGGGAGGGAGCGGAGGCCTACTACTACGCGTGGCGCGTCGTGGGTGCCATGCTCGGCGTCGACCAGGAAGCGGTCCCCGCGACCCTCGACGCGGCGCGAGGGTTCCTCGACCTGTACATGGTCCGGCACATGGGGCCGTCGGCGGAGGGGCAGCAGCTGACCCGGCAGTTGATCGACCTCTACGAGGAGGTCGTGCCCGGGACCTTCTTCGACCCGATCGTGTCCGCGCTCATCCGCCACCTCGTCGGCGATTCGTGCGCCGACTGGCTCCAGGTGCCCCGGACCTCTTGGGACACCGTCGTCAAGGCCGTCCCCCACCTCCTCGGGGTCCTGGAGACCATCGAGGACCGCTCCCCGCTCGGTGCCTGGGCCCTGGACCGTCTCGGCCACCTCACCACCGTCCTGGAGCTGTCCTCCCTCACCCGCGGACGCGTCATGCACTACGCCATCCCCGAGCAGCTCAGGAAGGACTACGGCGTCTCCGGCGCGACGACCCGCGCCCGGCGATGGACTCCGCCTGCCGCGAGTGTGCCGACGCGGACGCCGTGAACGAGGGGCGCCGCAGCCACACGCGCGGGTCCCCCGGGTCGCGGCGCCGGTGCCGCGGTCGTCACGACACCGGCGCCCCCGGAGGTCAGCCGTCCGCGGTGAGCCGGATCTCGGTGCGGCCCGAGTAGGTTCCCTTGGCAGGACGGTGCCCTGCGGTGTCCAGGTGAGCAGGTCGGGGCTGGAGGCGTGCCGGGTCTCGTATCCGTCCTCGCGGAACACCGGGTACGCCGTGTACCAGCGGTCCTCGTGGCGGAAGACGCTGGGCGAGTCGACGAGTTCCGCGTCCGAGGGCGTGGTGAGCACGGGACCGTACCGGTAGGGCGTCTTGACCTCCTCGTACACCTCCCACATGACCTCGTCCGCGACGGCGGTCGACCGGCTCGGGGCGCCGGCGGCGTGGAGCGGTGCGCTGAGCGGTGCGCTTCCGTCGGACCGCCCGGGCGGTCGCGCCGGTACGGGGTCAGGCCGGCGGCGGAGACGCCGGCCGGCCCCGACCAGCGCAGCAGCCGGCGGCGCGTCATGCCCGCGTCGGCCGGTGACGCCGTCTCCGCGCCGTGCGGCTCGCCGGTCTCGCTGCTCGTTTCCACGACCGGTTCGTCCCTGGGAGATGGGGGCACGGGGTCCTCACCGGCCCTGGTCGAGCGTGAGGGCGAACAACTTCAGCTGGGCGTGGTCCGGCAGCGTGAGGGAGCGGACCTCCCGGTCCGGGTCCAGCGGGACGGTGCGGGCGTAGATGTTGACGGGCGGGCCGTCCCGGCCGGTGCCGGCGCGGTAGCGGTAGGGCGCCGCGACGGCGACCTGCTCGCCGGTCTGCGGGCCGGCCGCCCAGTCGCTGAACCGCAGCGGCAGCGGGGCGGTGGAGCCGTCGGCGTAGGTGAGGGTGGCGGTGGTCTCCGCCGTGCCGCCGGAGGCGGCCGCCAGCACGTGCAGCCGGCCGGCGCGCACGGCGGGCAGTTCGACGGTCTGCCCCTGGGCGGTGACCGTGTTCCGGGCCCCGTCCGCGGCGGACGGGAACACGAACGGCGCCCCGGCGAGCACGGACGGGCCGGCGGCGGGCAGGGTCTCGGCCGCGTAGCTCCAGCCCAGGCCGTCGAAGTCGCCGTCGCCGGGACGGTCGGCGGACGCGATGGAGTCGTGGTCGTAGGCGTCGGCGAGGTCGAGGGGGCAGGCGTCGTCGGCGGGACCGCAGCCCAGGCGCCGGACGTTCAGGACCGCTGCCGCCGTCCGGCTGCGGCCGTCCTGGGTACGGACGGTGAACCGGACCCGGTGGGCGCCGGCCCGCAGGGTGGCCGGTACGGCGATGTCCTGGGCGATGTCGACCTGGGCGAACCTGCCGTCGCTGCGCACCGCGAAGGAACGCTTGTATGCGGTCGTGCCGAGTGTCGCGGTGACCGTTCCGCGGACGGTGCCCGGGCCCTGGACGGTCGTCCGGGAGACGAAGGGGACGGAGGTCGCGCGGCCGGCGATCGTGACGGCCTCTTCCGGTGCGGCGGCGACCGACAGCGTGCGGGCGGGCCGGTGCTGGGGCGCCGGCCGGACCGGCCCGGGGCGGCCGAGCGTACGCGGGTCCACCGCGTCGGCCATGACGGCGAAGCCCGCCTCGTTCGGGTGCAGGTGGTCGCCGCTGTCGTAGCGGGCCGCCATCCGGTGCGGATCGGCCGGGTCGCGTACGGCGGCGTCGAAGTCGACCACCGCGTCGAAGGAACCGCTGCCGCGTATCCACTCGTTCACCGCCTCGCGGGCGGCTTCCTGCTCGGGGCTGTACGTCACCCAGCCCCCGAACGGTGTGAGGGTGCCGCCGAGCACCCGCAGGCCGGCGGCGCGGGAGCGGTCGGCGATCTCGCGCAGACCGGCGATGATCTCGTCCGCGCTGCCCTGCCCCGGGATCTGCTGGATGTCGTTGATCCCCAGCAGCACGATCACGGCCTGCGCGCCCGCCCGTCGCAGCACGTCCCGGTCCAGTCTCGACAGGGCACTGGGCCCGCCGCCCTCGGTGAGCACGCGGTTGCCGCTGATGCCCGCGTTGAGGACTCCGAGGCGGCCGGCGGCGCCGCTCGCGCGCAGCCGCGCCGCCAGCAGATCCGGCCAGCGCCGGTTGGCGCCGGGCGTGGAGACGAGGCCGTCGGTGATGGAGTCACCGAGAGCGACCACCGCGCCGCTGCCCGCCGCCGCGCCGGCCCGGTCCGGCTGGACGTCGACCTCCGTGACGTGGTGCCAGGACTGCGTCGTGGACGGCAGCCCGGCCCCGTCCAGATCGCCGGCGTGGTCCTCGCCGTCGGTGGCGTAGTACGAGGTGGCGAGCGCGGTGCTGTGCTGGGTGACCGGGCCCGACGGCTCGGGGGTGTAGGTGGTGACGAAGAGGTCGGCGGCCTCGGCGACGGGAAGGCCGACCGGGTCGCTGTAGACCTCCTCGCCCGCCGGGACGGTCACGGACCGTTGCCCGTGGAAGGTCAGGTCGCGCAAGGAGCGCGGCGCCACCGCCGCGCTGCCGGGCACCTGTTGCAGCCCCACCGTCGTGTGGGCGAACCGGACCGGCCGCGTACCGAGGGCGTTGGAGAGTTTCACCCGCAGGCGCTCACCGCCGGTGCTGGTGTGAACGAGGTTGCGGATGGTGTACCCGGCGTACCCGGTCTCGCTCACCGCGCCGCTTGCCGCGGTGGCCCAAGTGCCGCTCCAGCTCTGCCGGTTGGCTGGATCCAGCGCCTCGGGGGCGGGGGTGGCGACGGCGGAGGACAGCGGCAGCGCCGCTGCCGCCAGGAGTGACGCGACGAGCGTCACGCATCTTCGCATGGACGTTCCCTTCGGAGAGGGGCGGTGCCGGTCGGTGTCACGGGGGAGAACAGGGGTGAACAGGAGAGCACGCGAGAAGCGCGAGAAGCGCGGGACAACGTTGTCATGTCCACGAAAGATAACCGCGGGGTCTCGGCAGGGTCAACCCCGCGCGGTGCCCGTGCGGACGAACGGAGAGGTGCACCGTCGTGACGCGAGGAGTGACAGCCCCGCCTTCGAGACCGAGGGCGCGGCGGTGCTCGTCCTGGAGCGGCTGTCGGACGCCCGCCGGGCCGGCCGCCGGGTGCTGGCCGTGCTCCGGGCGACGGGGACCGACCAGGACGGCGCGAGCAACGGGCTGACCGCTCCCAGCGGCACGTCCCAACAGCGTCTGATCCGGGCGACCTTGGCCCGTGCGGGGCTGCGTCCGGCCGACGTCGACGCGGTGGATGTGCACGGTACGGGGACCGAGCTGGGCGATCCGATCGAGGCGAACGCGCCGATCGCCACGTACGGCCAGGACCGGCCCGCGGGGCGCCCTCTGTATCTGGGGTCGCTCAAGTCCAACATCGGGCATGGGCAGGCGGCGGGCGTGGCCGGGGTGATGAAGATGGTGCTGGCGCTGCGGCACGGCTCCCTGCCCCGCACCCTGCACGTCAGGGAGCCGTCCCCGCAGGTCGACTGGTCGGCCGGTGCGGTGGAGCTGCTGCGTGAGCCGGCGGCGTGGGCGCGTGCGGACCGGCCGCGGCGGGCGGCGGTCTCCGCCTTCGGGGTGAGCGGCACCAACGCGCACGTCGTCATCGCGGAGGCCCCCGGTCCCGAGCCCCTCGCGGCGCGGCCCGCCCTGCCCCCCGTGGTGTCGACGCGGACGGCCGAGGCGGGCCGGTCACGGCACGACGCGGTGGTGGGCGGCCAGGCGGTGGGTGTCGTCCAGGACCGGATCGGCCCGGACCCGTACCGGGCGGGTTCGACGGCGACGCCCACCGGGGTCGGCGGGCCCGGGTCCCCGGCCCGCCCTCCTCTCACCAGTCGTGCACGGTGCCGTCCCGGAGGCGGTTCACCGGGAGGTACGCCGGCTGGTACGGGAAGCGGGCCGCCGCCTCGTCGTCCAGCTCGACGCCGAGACCCGGGGCGTCGCCGGGGTGGAGCAGACCGTCCTCGAAGCGGTAGGTGGTGCGGAACACCTCCAGGGTCCGCGCGTCGTGCCGCATGTACTCCTGGATCCCGAAGTTGTGTACGGCCAGGTCGAGATGGAGTGCCGCGGCCATGCCCACCGGCGAGATGTCGGTGGGCCCGTGCATGCCGGACCTGATCCCGTACACGTCCGCCATGTCGAGCAGTTTGCGTACGGCGGTGATGCCGCCGGTGTGGGTGACGGCCGAGCGGACGTAGTCGATGAGGCGTTCCTGGAGCAGCGTCGTGTAGTCGTGGACGGAGTTGAACACCTCCCCGATGGCCAGCGGGGTGGTGGTGTGCTGCCGGATCAGGCGCAGCGCGCGCTGGTCCTCGCCGGGGGTGGCGTCCTCCAGCCAGAACAGGTCGTACGGTTCGAGGGACTTGCCGAGCCGGGCCGCCTCGATGGGCGTCATGCGGTGGTGGCCGTCGTGCAGCAGCGGGAGTCCGGGCCCGAAGGTGTGCCGTACGGCCTCGAAGACCTCCGGCATGTGGCGCAGGTAGGCGCGGGTGTCCCAGGTCTCCTCGGTGGGGCGGGGGTGGGCGGCGGCGGTGCGGCGGGCCGGTTCGTAGTCGTAGCGTTCGCCGCCGCCGGCGGCGGAGGCGGCGACGCCGTAGACCGAGTCGAGGCCGGGGATGCCGCTCTGGATGCGGATGGCCCGGAATCCGTCCGCCAGGTGCGCGCGCACCGAGTCGAGGAGTTCGGGGATGTCGCGGCCGGAGGCGTGGCCGTAGGCCAGTGCGCCGGTGCGGCTCGCGCCGCCGAGGAGCTGGTAGACGGGCAGGCCGGCAGCCTTGCCCTTGATGTCCCACAGGGCGAGGTCGACGGCCGCGACGGCGGCCATCGTGACCGGCCCGCGCCGCCAGTAGGCGCCCCGGTACAGGTACTGCCAGGTGTCCTCGATCGCGTGCGCGTCGCGGCCGATCAGCAGGGGGGCCACGTGTTCGCGGAGGTAGGCCTCGACGGCCAGTTCCCGGCCGTTGAGGGTGGCGTCGCCGAGGCCGGTGATCCCGTCCTCGGTGGTGATGCGCAGGGTGACGAAGTTGCGGCCGGGGCCGGTGACGACGACGTCGGCGGCGGTGATCTTCATGGGCGGTGCTACCTCGCAGACGGGAGGGACGAGGATCTCCGGTCTTCACACGTATATCGATTCACCCGATGATTGTCGATGCATGGGCAAGGGTCCGTTCAGCCCGCACGTTGCCGGTTGACGGGATCGGTCAACCGGTTTCCTTGAGGAGGGCGGCGACCGCCTGGTCCAGGGAGGTGGGCGGGTGGCCCAGTACGGTGGCCAGGTCGTCGGTCTGCCGTTCCAGGGCGCCGGCGGCGACACGGCTCTCCAGCCAGCCCTGTACACCCTCGGCCGGCTCGGACCGTTCGCGGTGGGCGACCGGGATGCCGCTGATCCGGGTCAGCGCCTCGGCGAGCCGGGGGAACGTCCACAGGGTGCCCGTGAAGTCGTAGGCGCGGCCCGCGTGGTGGTCTTCCGTCAGCACCCGTGCCGCGGCTTCGGCGAGGTCGGCCCGGGTCGCGGTGTTGAGGCCGCGTCCCTTCGTACCGTCGAGGAGTTCGCCGGAGGTCACGGCGGCGCGCAGGCCGGGGTTGACGAACGCCTCGGTGTAGAAGGGGTGGCGCAGCAGGGTGTACGTAAGTCCGCCGGCCTGGAGTGCCTGTTCCGTGGCGTGGTGGGCGGCGGTGAGGGCGTCGGGCTCGCCGTCGGCGCCCAGGAAGCTCGTGTACACGACCGTGCCGGCTCCGCTCGCGCGGGCCGCGTCGACGGCGGCCCGGTGCTGGGCGGTGCGGCGGGCCGGGTCGAGTTCCGGCGAGGAGATCAGCAGCAGGCGGTCGGCGCCCTCGAACGCCGTACGCAGGGTGGCGGGTTCGTCGTAGTCGGCGTGGCGCACCGCCACGCCCCGGGCGGCCAGGTCGGCGGCGCCGTCCGGTCGGCGTACGGCGGCCGCCACCCGGCCGGCCGGGTGCCGGGTCAGCAGTCGGTCGACGACGAGTCGTCCCAGCGCCCCGGACGCGGCGGACACCACGATCATGCGTGTTTCTCCCTGACGAGGTCGATCGGCTGATGTACGGCTTCGGCGCCACGACGGACCTGGGGCGCGCGTGGGCGCGATGACCGGCACACCTTCCGACGGGAGCGGTCCGTGCGTCAACGTGTTTTCCGCCGGTGTCTCTTGCCGTCCTTCCTATCCGGCTGTCCCGGCGTCCGGGTGCGGCACGGGCGGGTGCGGGGGCCGGGGCAGGGACTCGGCCTTGGCGCGCAGGTCGGGGGTGCGGGGGTCGTGAAGGGCGTGAGGAGGTCGGCCGCGCGGGTCCAGCTCCGGCGGGCCCGGTCGGGGTCGCCGCGTTCGGTGTGGGCGGAGGCCAGGTGGTCGAGCACCTCGGCCTGGTTGTAGTCGTCCAGGACCTCGGCGTACAGCCGCAGGGACGTCTCGTAGTCGGCGATCGCGGTGTCCAGGTCGCCCAGGCGCTGGCGGGCGTAGCCGATGCTGTCCCAGGTGTCCGCCTCGCTGCGGCGGTTGCCGGTCCGGCGGAGCAGGGGAATCGCGGCCTCGCACATGGCGATCGCCTCGCGGTGCTCGCCGAGCAGGGCGAGGTACCAGCCGACGGCGTTGAGTTCGCGGGCCTCGCGGGCCTCGTCGCCCAGGGCGCGGAAGAGGGCCAGGGCGTTGCGGGCGTGGTGGAGGGCGTCGGTGTGGCGTCCCTGGCGGCCGCGGACCCAGCCGATGCTGCGTTCGGTGGCGGCGCGCTGCGCCGCATCGAGCCGGTCCAGCAGGGCGAGCATCGTGCGGACCTGCGCGTCGGCCTCTTCGAGGCGGCCCGCCTCGGCCAGCGCGCGTGCCAGGTGGGCGCAGTTCTTGCTGAGGGCGACCGGTTCGTCCAGGAGGCGGGATGCCTCGACGCCGATGGTGCGGACGGCGATCTCCTCGCTCCAGCGGCCCTTGACGGCGTAGTAGCTGACCCAGTCGTCCACGAGGTCGGTGCGGTGGCGCAGCAGCCGGGGGTCCTCCAGGGTGCGCAGGGCGGCGGCGACGGTGGCCTCCTCCTGGCGGAACCAGTCGAGTGCCTCCTCGCGGTCGCGGGTCCCGACCCGGACCACGCCCGGCGCCGGCGGGTCGGCCAGGTCCTTCCTGGGCCGGGAGTCGAGGACGTGACTGGCGTCGTGGGCGTAGTGGCACAGGTAGTCGAGCAGGCGGATCTCGACGCCGATGCGGTCGTCCCCTTCCAGTTCGACCAGTTCGGTGCCGTAGGCGCGGACCAGGTCGTGCAGGACGTATCGGCCCTCGGCGTCCTGGGAGAGGAGGCTGGCGGAGGTGAGTTCGCGCAGGTGCCGGCGGACCTCGGCCATGCCGGTGCCGGCGAGGGAGGCGGCGGACTCGGCCGACAGGGCGGGGCCGGGATGGAGGGCGAGGTGGCGGAAGAAGCGGGCCGTGCGGTGCGGGAGGGCGCGGTAGGACCAGGAGAAGACGGTGCGGAGGTCGGCGCGCTGGTCGCCGGCGGACAGGGCGTCCAGGCGCGGCAGTTCCTCGCGCAGTTCGCGGGCGGCGACCCGCAGGGGCATCCGGGGTGCCGCGCTCACCTGGGCGCCGACGACGGCGACCGCGAGCGGGAGGTGTCCGCACAGCGCGACCAGGTCGGCGGCGGCCTCGGGCCCGGCACCGTTCGTCGCCGATCCGGGCGGCCAGCGCGGTCAGCGCCTCGTCCGGGGTCCAGGCGTCGAGGCCGATCAGTGCGGCGTCGGAGTCGGTGGCCAGGTCGGTCAGCCGGTTGCGTGAGGTGACGACGGTCAGGCATCCGGGGGCGGCGGGGAGCAGGGGGGCGACCTGTTCCGCGTCCCGCGCGTTGTCGAGGACGACGATCAGCCGCAGGGACGCCGCCCGTTCCCGGAGCAGGGCGCCGCGCTCCCCCGTGCGGCGCGGGATCTCGCCGGTCGGTGCGCCGAGGGCGGTGAGGAAGCCGCCGAGGGCGTCGCCCGGGTCCAGGGGGCGTCCGGAGTCGTCGAAGCCGCGCAGGTTCACGCACAGCTTGCCGTCGGGGAAGTGTTCCGCGACCCGGTGCGCCCAGTGCACGGCCAGGGTCGTCTTGCCGACGCCGGCCATGCCCGCGATCACGACGACGCCGCCGCGGGGGTCCCGCTCCGCGTTCCCTTCGCCGCTGCCGTTGGCGCTGGCGCTGGCGTTGCCGTTGGCGCTGGCGCTGGCGCTGGCGCTGGCGTTGCCGTTGGCGCTGCTGCCGCCGCGCGCCGTCTCCAGTGCCTTCTCGCGGCCGCGGAACACCGCGAGGTCGGGGGGCAGCTGCTGGGGGGCCTGGGCCCTGCGCCGGGTGGCGGCCCGTACGAGGTCGCGCCGGTCCTGTTCGTCCAGGCCCAGGGCGCCCATCAGGTCACTCAGGGTCGCCTGGCGCGGCAGGCTCTTGCCGCGCTCCATGTCACTGATGGCCCGGACACTGACGCCCGAGGTCTCGGCGAGCCGCTCCAGCGTGAACAGCGCACGCTGCCGCGCCTCGCGCAGCAGCCGGCCGAACGCGCTCCTGTCCATTCCCACCCCTTGGCCCGGGTCCCGGGCCACCGCTCCGGAATGTCGCAGAAACTAGCAGTCCTGGAGTGAACCTTCACTCTGTCGTCCCACATGGTGGGCCGGGCGACATGTCGAGGCTGCGGCCGCGCCGCCCGGTCGCCGCCGTGCAGGTCCCGTGGAGAGAAATTGAACATGTCCACGGCACGCCCCGCGACGTCCTTCGCACACATGTGCCCGATGGTAACGTGCGCGCCGATCAGCCCTGTCGTACACGACGTTTGGACACTCCTTGACCGACTTGGCGAGTGACATGGCAGACGAGACACCGGTGAACACCTTCGCGCCGGGCGGTCGCCGCCGGCACCGCAGGACGCGCGTGTCCGGGACGGCTGTCCGGCGCGCCGTCGTCCTCGCGATGACCGTGCCCGTGGCCTCGGCGGCGCTGGCGGGCACCTCCGCGTTCGCCGCCGACGAGGGGGCCGGCCAGGGCCCCGTCGCGGCCTCGACGACCCAGGGCGGCGGCCTCGACGCGGACGACGCGCGGCTGGTGAAGAACCTGGAGGCCCGCGTCCTCGACCAGGCTCTGGGCACCGACGTGGGCGGCGTGGTCCTGGACGCCGACTCGGGCCGTGCCCTGTGGGGCCACAACGCCGAGACCGCGCTGATGCCGGCTTCCAACGCCAAGCTCGCCACGTCCACCGCGGCGCTGACGCTGCTCGGTCCCGACCACCGGTTCACCACGAAGGTCGTCTACGGCCACGGCACGCTGACCCTGGTCGGCGGCGGTGACCGGACCCTGAGCTCCGCCGATCTCGCCGAGCTGGCGAAGACGGCGGTGGCCGGGCTCAAGGCGGCGGGCCTGGCCTCGGTGAAGGTCGCCGTGGACGACAGCCTGTTCGCCGCACCCAGCCTCGCCGAGGGCTGGAACGAGGGCTACTACCCCACCGAGGTCGCGCCGGTCCGCGCGCTGGTCGTGGACGGCCGCAGCGTCCAGGACACCGCGCTGGACGCCGGGCAGGTCTTCGCCCGGCAACTCACCGACGCGGGCGTCACCGTGGACGGCGACGTCGCCCGGACCGCGGCACACCACCGGGACGTGCCGGTCGCCCGGCACAGGTCCGCGCCGCTGAGCGAGATCGTCCGGACGATGCTGAAGACCAGCGACAACGACATCGCCGAGACCCTGCTGCGCATGACCGCCCTGGAGGCGGGCCGCCCCGCCACCTTCGAGGGCGGCACGGAGACCGTACGCCAGGTGCTGAGCCGGCGCTACGGGGTGTCACTCGACAACTTCGAGCTCCACGACGGGAGCGGACTGTCGCGCGCGGACCGCATCCCGGCCGCGACCCTCGCGCAGATCCTCGACCTGCCGACGGAGCCGCGCCACGCGCACACCCTCGGCTCGATCCTGGAGGGCCTGCCGGTCGCCGGCGAGGCCGGGAGCACGCTCGGTCCGGAGTGGGGGCGCTTCGACGACGCCGACTCCCGGTGTGCCGTGGGCAAGGTGCGGGCGAAGACCGGCACCCTCACCGGTGCCGTCGCGCTGAGCGGCCTGACGCGGACCGACGACGGGGAGTGGCGGGTGTTCTCCTTCATCGAGAACGGCTCCACGGCCGCCCCGAACGACATCAAGGACGCCCTGGACGGCCTCGCCGCGACCGTCAACGGCTGCTGGGCGTAGGAGCCTGCCGGGCCTAGGTGCTGCTGGGCCCGGGGGCCGGGTGCGGGGCTCTTGCCGCGGTGCCGGCGGGAGCCCCGCGCCGTGTCACTCGTAGGTCGTCACCAGCGGCTGCGTCTCGTCGACGACGTACGTCGAGAGCATCATCGTCGTCTCCTCGCCGACGTTGCGGGCGCTGGGGATGGCGCTTTGCGGGATGAGGAGGCAGATCTGCTTCTCGCAGAGTCGTGTGCTCGCGCCGCGGCACCGGATGGCGGAGGTCGAGGAGGCCGTCGTCGCGGCCGTGCGCGCGCTGGCGGTCGGTGATCCGTGGCTGCCTCAGACACAGGTCGGTCCGGTGCTCGACTCACGTCAGTACCGGCGCGTCCTGGCCTTCTGCGCGTCGGGGGACCGGGAGGGCGCGCGGCTGCCCACCGGCAGCGGCCGGGCGGCGGGCTTCGACCGGGGCCACTACGTCAGCCCCAACGTGTTCACCGACGTCTCCCCCGAGTCGGGTACCGCGCGCGAGGAGGTGTTCGGTCCCCTGATCACCTTGCAGTCGTACGACGACGTCGACGACGCGGTGCGCCTCGCGAACGACACCGACTACGGGCTGAGCGGCAGTGTGTTCGGGGCGGACGACGAGCGTGCCTTCGGTGTGGCGCTCCGGGTGCGCAGCGGTCATCTGGCGGTGAACGGCTTCGAGCTGTCCCCGAACGTCCCGTTCGGCGGCCGGAAGCAGTCGGGGTGGGGACGGGAGGGCGGTCCGGAGGGGCTGGAGGGATTCCTGGAGACCAAGGCGGTGTTCATGCCGGGAGAGAGGTGAAGGAGACGAGCGCGGCCTCAGAAGGGGCCGATGGACTGGTATGAATGTTCCATATGATCCTTTCGTCTCCGGTCGTGTGACGGCCGGACGGCGGACGGGCCACTGAGACGACGTTTGGACGTGCAGCCGCCCATGACCACAGCGCGGAACCTTCTCGTGATCGTCCTCGACCAGGCCGCCGACCCGCCCGTGCGGGCCGGTGACCTCTCACTCGCCCTCGCGGGCGCCGAACTGATCGACCTGAGCGCGGCCGGTGCGGTCGAGGTGCGGGAGGACCGCATCGTGCCCGGCGACCGCCCGCCCGCCCCGGCCGACCCCCTGCTGGAGCGGGCCTTCGCCGCGCTCGTCCGCGAGGAGCCGTACGAGCCGGTCGAGGACTGGCTCTGGCGCAGGGGCGAGGGGCTGGACACCGCGTACGCGGGAGCGTTCGAGGCGGAGGGGCTGGTGACACGGCAGCGGCGGCGCGGGCATCCCTTCACGTCCGGTGAGACCGTCCTGGCCGACACACCCGAACGCCGTCGGGCGCTGGAGCAGTGGTCCGCCGCCGAGCCGGTGTTGGTGACCCTCGCGGACGCCGTGGGTGTCCGGGACGAGCGCACGAAGGACGTGCCGCCGGTGCCCGAGGGCACGCCGACCGTGATCCTGGCCGCCGTCGGCGACGCGCTCCAGGAGCTGGAGGCGGAGCGGCAGCGCCGGACCATCGAGCAGGACGCGTACGACAACATCTGGCGCGCGCCCTGACGGCGGGGCGTGCGGGGGTGTGCCTTCGCACGCCCCCGCACGCCGCTACGGGAACCCCGGGGCCGGGTCAGGCGCGGTGCTCGGCCTGGAACATCCAGCTCTGCTTCTCCAGCGCGCCGGTCAGCCCGATGAGCAGGTCCTGGCTCACGGCGTCCGAGGCCCCGGTGCTCTCGATACGGGCCCGCATCCGGCCCACCAGGGTGGAGAAGGCCGCCACCAGCAGCCCGACTACGTCGGTGTCCGCCACCCAGCCGGAGGGGAAGGCGGGGATGCCGCTGAGGCCCGCGACGGTCGCGGCCCGGCCGTCGGGGCTGATCCCGAGGGCGGCGGTGCGCTCGGCGACCTGGTCCGCGTAGTCCCGAGCGGTCGTCACCACTTCGTCCAGCTGCTGGTGGATCGACCGGAACCGCGGCCCGTACAGGTTCCAGTGCGCCTGCTTGGCGAGCAGGGACAGGTCGAGAAGGTCGACGAGCGTGCCCTGGAGGGCCTCGCCGGTCACCTACCGGTCCTCGGGACCGAGCGAACTCGTGATGATGGTCATGACGGGGCGGACCTGCCTCTCCTCGGATGCCCGGCCGTCCGGACGGACGACCGGGCACGTGCTTGCCGGTGTCTCCCATTGTTGGCGGGCACGGAACACATATGATCCGTCATCTGACTGAACCCTGGCCGACGTGAGGTGTGCACACGTACTTGCCCGGAGCTTGGCACTCTGGCGCCCCATCCCCCGAACACCACCGTCAGGACGGTCGCCCATGTCATCCCGCGATTCGGGCAGTGGAGGGCCGACGGCACGGGTGGCCCTGGTCACCGTGGGCGACTCGGGAGTCGGGCGGGCCGTCGCCCAGCGGCTGGCGGAGGCGGGGACGACCGTGTACGTCGGGGCCCGGAGCCAGAGCGGCGAACGCGCCGCCGAACAGGCGTTGCGCGCCGACGGGTTCGACGCACGCGCGGTACCTCTCGATCTCGACGACGAGGCAACGGTGGTGCGGGCCGCCGCACTGCTGGAGCGCGCGTGGGGCCGGCTGAACGTGCTGGTCAGCATGATCGGGCTGTCCATGACCTTCCATCAGGCGACCGAGCCTGCGGCGTACGACGCGCGTGCCGTCTTCGAGGCCAACACCATCGACGCCCTGCACCTGATGACCGTGGCCAACGCGATGCTGCCGCTGCTGCGACGGTCGGCCGGGGGCCGGGTGGTCCACGTGTGCAGCGGTTTCGAGCCGGTCCGGCCCGGCGGGCGTCCCGCGGAGCGACGCGGGTGCCGTCGTCCCGATCGCGGCCGATGTCCACGCCCCGCCCAGGACCTCCATCGAGGCGCTGACGCTCCGGTACACCGACGCCGGACGGCCGGACGGCGTCCTGGTCAACGCGGTGCGGCTGCCGGCGGAGATCTGCGACTGGGACGGCGCGGAGGGCACCCGTGCGCTGCGGGCCGCCGCGCTGCCCGTGGGCATGGCCCTGCTGGCGGACGGCGGACCGACCGCCGCCTCCACCGGCCCCGGCGGAGTGTGCACCGGACTGGTGGCGGACACCTGGGGCGACGGCCGGTCCGAGGGCGTCGTACGCGTCGTATGAGGGCGCGCAGCGCACCACCGGTTGCGCCGATGGCCTGCGGGCGACGTGTGATACGTGTTTTCCTCGTAAGGTACGCGCTCCCCCACTCCGTGACCTTGAGAGGTTCTGGTGCACGAACTCGCGGACTCGATCGAATCGATGGAGCAGCTCGCCACCGTCTGGCGGGCCCTGGTGCTGGACCGGGACCCGGACGCCGACGTCCGGGATCTCCCGGGAATCGCGGTCCGCTGGGCCGACTCCCGCTTCGCCTTCTGGAACTGCGTCACGCTGACCGATGTCGGCGCGGACGCCGGGCTGCTCAAGCAGCGGCTGGACGAGGCGGCGGAGGTGATGCGCGCGAAGCAGCGTCCGGGGTTCCTGTGGGTCTTCGAGGACCTGCTCGACGAGGACGCGCGCGCCGCTCTCGGCACGGCGGCCGAACAGGCGGGGCTCCAGTACGCCTTCCCGGGCACGGGCATGGCGGGTGACCTGCTGCCCCTCCCCGAACCGGCCCATCCGGAGCTGACGTTCGCGCGGGTGACCACCGAGGAGCAGTTGCTCGCGTACGCCGATCTCAATTCCCGCGCCTACGGGTTCCCCCTGGAGGACGGGCGCGACGGGCTGGCCGGTTCCGCGCTGTGGAAGGACGGGGTGCACGCCTACCTGGGTCTGCGCGACGGCACCCCCGTGACCTGCGCGGCGACGGTGGCGGCGGAGGGCCGCCTGTTCGTCGTCCTCGTCGCCACCGACCCCGCCTGGGAGCGCCGGGGCTACGGCGAGGCGGTGACGCGCAAGGCGCTGTACGAGGGCGGGCGGGCCACCGGGCTCACCCGGGCCACCCTGCACGCGACCGCCGCCGGGGCGCCGGTGTACCCCCGGATCGGCTTCGAGCCGAACTCGCCCCTGCGTTTCTACGCGCTGCGGGACTAGGAGGGAGTTTCGGGGCTCCGGAATTCTGGAGTGACGGAGTGGCCCGCCGGTCGCGCATACGGGTGAGCGGCGGGCGGGAGTGACGGGGGAGTATGGCCGCGCGTATGGGCATCTCCGCCGACGTCAGCGCCGTGACCGATCAGGGTGTCGCGGGGATGCTCCGGGACAGCGTGATCCTCTACGCGGACGGCACCCCGCGCACCCAGCACGTGACGACCAACCATGTGGTCGAGGTCGCCGAGGACGGGACCGCCGCCACCGCGCGTTCCTACGTCACCGTCTTCCAGGGCCTGCCGGACTTCCCGCTCCAGCCCGTGGCGGGCGCCACCACGACCGGTTCGAGCGGCACGGCGGGAGCTGGCGGTTCGCGAAGCGGCGGCTGCGGACCCACCTCGTGGGCGACGGCAGCCGCCACATGCGGGGCCGAGTCAGGTCTTACCGGCCGCTCCTACTCGGTCAGGGGCATGCCGAGCAGGGCCTCCAGCTCGGTGATCGTCTGCCGCGGTTCCTTCGCGTGCACGGTGGCGAAGCCCAGTTCCGCCGCCGGCGCAAGGTACTTCTCGGTGTCGTCGACGAACACGCACGCGTCGGCGGGGAGGTCGAGCATCTTGAGCAGCAGGTGGAAGATCTCCGGCTCCGGCTTGCGCAGGCCGTGCTGCTCGGAGATGACGACGGCGTCGAACCCGGCGGCCAGGTCGTGCCCGGCGTAGAGGTCCCACGGCCCGGTGCCGACCGAGTTGGACAGGATGCCGACCTTCACACCGGCCCGGCGTGCGGCGGCGGCCGCGGCGATCACCGTCGCATCCGGGCGCAGGTCGGCGAAGATGCGGCCCATCAGGTTGTCGGAGGGGATGCCGATGCGCTCGGCGGCCTCGGAGTTCCACTGGGTCTGGGTGATCGTGCCGCGCTCCAGTTCCTCGGTGCGCCGGATCATGTCCTCGTTGAGGTAGAGCGCGGTGAGGAGGGTGCCTTCGGGCAGCCCCTGCCGCTTCTCGAAGGCGAGCGCGGCGGGAACGAGCGGCGTGGTGAGCACACCGCCGAAGTCGAGCACGAGGCCCTTGCGGCAGGTCATGGGGGTCCTGGGGGTCATGGGGAGACTCTAGACGGCGTGCTCGTCACACCGGCACACCCGGTCGGGTGTGCCGGTGTGACGAGCATGTGTGCCGACTTCGGGTGGGCCGTCAGCCTCGGTACGTCTCCAGGAGGCGCAGCCACACCTCGCTGATGGTGGGGAAGGGCGGGACGGCGTGCCAGAGGCGGTCGAGGGTGGCCTCTGTGGTGATGGCGACGGTCGCGGAGTGCAGGAGTTCGGCGACTCCGGACCCGGCGAAGGTCGCGCCGACGATCGTCTGCCGCTCGGGGTCGATGAGGAACCGGGCCGTGCCCCGGTAGCCGGGGGTGTGCTGGTGGGCGCCGGCCAGGTTGCCGAGCTCGTAGTCCACGACGTCGACCCGGCGGCCGGTGCGCCGGGCCTCGGCGGTGGTGAGGCCGACGGCGGCGACCTCGGGGTCGGTGAAGACGACCTGGGGGACGGCGGCGGTGCTGCGGTGCGGGCCCCAGGGCCGGGTGTCCAGCGGGGTGCCCTGGGCGCGGGCGGCGATGACGGCCCCGGCGATGCGGGCCTGGTACTTGCCCTGGTGGGTGAAGAGGGCGCGGTTGTTGACGTCACCCACCGCGTAGAGCCAGTCGTCGGCGACGGCGGTGACGGTGAGGGTGTCGTCGGCGGTGAGCCACTGGCCGGGGGTGAGGCCGACGGTCTCCAGGCCGATGTCGTCGGTGCGCGGGGCGCGGCCGGTCGCGAACAGGATCTCGTCGGTGAGGAGTTCGCTGTCGTCGGAGAGGAAGACACGTATCTCGGTGCCGGGTCCGTGCGCCCGAGTGGCGTGCCGGACGGTGGTGCCGAAGCGCAGGTCCACGCCGGCCTCGCGCAGGCGTTCGGCGACGAGTTCGCCCGCGAAGGGCTCCATGCGGGGCAGGATGCCGTCGCCGCGGACGACCAGGGTGACCTGGGAGCCGAGGGCCTGCCAGGCGGTGGCCATCTCGACGCCGACGGCGCCCGCGCCCACGACGACGAGGCGGCCGGGCACCTCCTGGGCGCTGGTGGCCTCGCGGCTGGTCCAGGGGCGCAGGGCGTCCGGGCGGCTCAGGTCGGGGAGGGCGGCGCGGCTGCCGGTGCACACGGCGACCGCGTGCCGGGCCTCCAGGGCGACGGTGGCGCCGTCGGGGGTGCGCACGGTGACGCGGCGGGGTCCGTCGAGGCGGCCGTGGCCGCGGAGCAGCTCGATGCCGGCCGACTTCAGCCACTGGACCTGGCCCTCGTCGTCCCAGTTCGCCGACATGCGGTCGCGGTGGGCGAGTACGGCGGCGGTGTCCAGGGGGCCGGTCACCGCCGGGTCCAGGCCGGGGACCCTGCTCGCGTCGGCGCGCAGCAGCGCCGGCCGCAGCAGGGCCTTGCTGGGTTCGCAGGCCCAGTAGGAGCACTCGCCGCCGACGAGTTCGCTCTCCACGATGACGGTGCTCAGTCCCGCGGCGGCGGTGCGGTCGGCGACGTTCTCGCCGACGGGGCCCGCGCCGATCACGACGACGTCGTAGGTGCGGAGGTCTTCGGTCGGCATGGGGGCTCCAGATGTGTCGGCGGGTGTGCGCGATCGCGTACGCGTGAGTATGCGTGTCGGTGCGTGTGTCGGTGTGCCTGTTCGTGCGCGACGCCACCACTCTCGGCCCCGTCGGCGGCGCACACATCAGTCACATGACTGCCGATCGGGACGACGGGCCGTGGGAGGGGCTGGTCAAGGGCGGTCGCACAGGCCGCTCTCCCAGGCCCACGCGGCGATCTCGACGCGGTTGCGGACGGTGAGTTTGCGCTGCACGCTGCCGAGGTGTGTCTTCACCGTGGAGAGGGACACGTACAGTTCGGCCGCGACCTCCTCGTTGGTGCGGCCGCGTGCGACGAGGCGTACGACGTCCCGCTCACGGGCCGTCAGCGCGGCGCCGGGGTCGTGGGGCGGGCGCCGGTTGGTGGGAGGTGCGAGGTCGGGTTCCGGTTCGGGTACCGCACGGGCCATGTGCCGCAGGAGCCGTACGGTGACCGCGGGTGAGATGAGGGCGTTGTCGGCGGCCACGGCGCGGACCGCCTCGACGAGCAGCGCCGGGAGCCGTCCTTGAGCAGGAATCCGCGCGCCCCGTCGCGCAGCGCCCGGTACACGTAGGTGTCCAGGTCGAAGGTGGTGGCGATGAGGACGTTCAGCGGGTCGGGGACGCCGGGGCCCGCGAGGAGCCGGGTCACCTCCAGGCCGTCGGGGCCGGGCATCCGGATGTCGAGCAGGCACACGTCGGGGCGCAGCCGCCGGGCCTCCCGGAGCGCGCTGTCCCCGTCGGCGACCGAGGCGACGATCTCCATGTCGGGCTGTGAGCCGAGGATCATGCCGTACGCGGACCGGATCATCGGCTGGTCGTCGGCGAGGAGGATGCTGATCGTCATGCGTCCAGGGTGGCAGCCCGTGTGCCGTCCTCGGACGCGGCCGACGGCACGGGCAGCGGGAGGTCGGCGTCGACGCCCCAGCCGGTGCCGGGTCGTGGACCCGCGGTGAGGCTGCCGCCCACCAGGGCCACGCGTTCGGACAGGCCCACGAGGCCGTATCCGGAGGGCTGTTCGCCCGTGCCGACCGGGTCCCGGCGGCCGGTGCCTCCCCCGTCGTCGGTGACCGAGACCCGTACGGCGGGGCGTTCGCCGTCGGCGTCGAGCCGGACGTCCACGGACACCGTGCGGGCACCGCGCGCGTGTTTGCGTACGTTGGTCAACGCCTCGCGTACGACGTGGTGGACGGTGGTGGCGATGCCGGGCGGCAGGGGGCCGGTGCTCAGGCGGGGGTCGAGGGCGAGGGTCGTGCGGGGGCCGGTGTCGGCGAAGCGGGCGGTGAGGGTGCGCAGGTCGGCGAGGTGGGTGGCGGGGCGTCGGCGGTGGTGCCGGCCGGGTCGCGGAGGACGGTGACCATGCTCCGCATCGACCCCATCGCCTGCGCGCCCGCGTCCTCGATGGCGGCGAGCATGGTGTCGAGGTCCTCGGGCGAGGGTGGCCGGCCGGCGGCGGTGGCGAAGCGTACGGCCTTGGTCTGGGCGATGATCGCGGTCACGTGGTGGCCGACGAAGTCGTGCAGTTCGCGGGCGTGGGCGAGGCGCTGGGCCTGGAGCCCGGACTCGTGCTCACGGGCCCGGAAGCGGTCCAGGAGCCGCAGGTACAGTCCGAGCGCGGCCGCCAGGGCCACGGCGCACCACAGCACCGGGACGGCGACGGTGGCCACGACCGGGTACTCGCTGGGCGGCAGCCGCAGGAACATGACGGTGACGGCGCACAGGGCGCCGGCGGTCAGGAAGACGGCCCGGACCGACGGGCGTTCGCGCAGGGCGCGGGCCACGATCAGGAGCAATGCGCAGGTCTCGGCGAGGCCGAAGGTGTGTTCCGGGCGGTGCAGCCAGGGGCTCGCGCCGGTCACGAGGCCGGAGGCGGCGATCGCGGCGGCGGCCGCCGGTTCGAAGCGCTCGGGGGTACGGCGACGGCGGCCGCCGCGAGCAGGCCGGACAGCGTCCAGGCCAGGGCGGGCGGCACGGCGCGGGTGTCGGCGGCCTCGGCCACCACCAGTGCGAGCACCGGCGCCGCCGCCCAGGCCACGACCACCCGCCTACGACGCGACCAGCCACCGAAGAAGTCGTCCATGCCCGGCACGCTACGACCTACGCCCCGGCCCGCACCTCAGCCGTTCGGCCGAGGCGAACCGGCGAGGGACCGATGGAGACCGGTCAGGGGTCCGTCATCCGGTCGATCCGGGGTGTGGTGCGGGCGGGGGAGCTGCGGGGGCTGCGCCGGTGGGGTGGGGCTGCGCAGGTGGGGTGGTGTGGGACCCGCGCAGGCCGGGTGGTGCGGGGGCGCAGGCGGGCGGACTGGGCAAGCCACGCGGGCAGACGCATCTCGGGCCCTGCGCGGCGGCCCCGCAGCCCGATCCACGCGACCGGGGCCGCGGGATACGCCGCGTCTCGCGGCCGGGTGCTCCGCAAGGTCGCCAGAGCACCAGGGCCGCGCGAGCAGGCGGGCGAGTGGGCGGGCGAGCGGGCGGGCTGGCTGGCTGGCTGGCTGCGGAGGACACGCGGCCCAGTGGGCTGCGGCTGCGGGCCACGCGCGCGGGCGCGTCGCGGGGCCGCGCGGCGGGCGCGCGGTCAGATCCCTGTGACCGGGGCCGCGGGAGCCGCGCCTTGCGGCCGGGTGCGTCGCTAGTTCGCGTGGGCGCGCGGTCGAACTTTCCGATGCCCTCGGTGGGTGTTCTAAGCGCTACAGCGGCGGGGCACTAGGGGCGTGAGGCGTCACTTGGCGGCGTAAAGTGGGGGCGTGAGAGCCGATGCAGCACGCAATCTCGAGACCGTCCTGACGACCGGTGCGCGCATGCTCGCGACCGATCCTTCGGCGAGCATCGCCGCCATCGCCGCGGAGGCGGGGGTGGACCGCCGGACCGTGTACCGGCGTTTCGCCTCTCGGGAGGCGTTGTTGGCGGCGATCTACCGGTCGCGGCTGGACGCCATCGAGGAGGCCGTGGCGGCGGCCCGGCTGCGCGAGGCCCCCGTCGCCGTGGCCCTGCACCGGTATGTGGAGTCGATCATCGCGGTCAACCGGAAGTGGCCGGTCGAGCTGACGCGGATGCGTGCCGAGGAGTCCATCCAGGAGCGGCGGAACCGGGTGATCGAGGAGGTCGACACCTTCCTGGGACGTGCCACGCGAGAAGGCGTGCTGCGGTCCGACCTGCCCGACGGGTGGGTGGGTGCCCTGTTGCCGCAGCTGATGCATCTGGCCTCGCGGCAGCTCGCGGACAGCAGCGCGGCGCAGGCCGCCGACCTGGTGGTCGACACGTTGCTGAACGGCGTCGGCCGGGTGTGAGCGCCCGGGCGACTCGTCGGCCGTGAGAGTGCGGGCCAGCACGGTGCGCGCCCGGCTGAGCCGGCTGCGGACGGTGCCGACGGGGATGCCGCACACCTCGGCGATGTGCCGGTAGGAGTGCCGGTCGGCGGAGAAGTGGCGCAGCAGGAACGGGAGACGCAGCGCCGGGGTCAGTTCGCCGAGGGCGGCCCGGAGCCGGTCGCGCAGGGCGCGGTGGTCGTACGCCTGCTCCGGCCCGGCCTCGACGGGCGGCAGCGGCAGTTCCTCGACCGGTACTGGCACGGTCCGCCGGGCGTCGCGCAGGACGGACCGGCTCCGGTTGCGTACGACCGACCGCAGCCAGGGCCCCACGGCGGCCGGGTCGCGTACGTCGCCGATGCGCCGCACCGCGACCAGGGCCGCGTCCTGGAGTACGTCGTCCACGTCGGCGCCCGGCCCGAGGAGGCTCCGGGCGACGGCCCGCATGCCGGAGCGATGGCGTTCCAGCAGCCGTCCCAGGGCGTCCATGTCGCCCCGCTGCGCGGCCAGGGTCAGCGCTTCGTCCTCGGTGTGCCCGAGGTCTGCCGTCCTGTCGCTCATGTGCTGCCCTCTCCGACCCGCCCTCCGGGCGCAGGTGCCTGTCCGCGGGCGTCGCACCCGTTTCGCGTAACCACTCTGACAGGTTATGCATGCATAGGCAAGCAGGGTCACCCCTTTGACCGGTCACAAGTTCGTACCGGCCGCCTCCGAGTCCTGCCGGCAGCCATGCGAGAGGCCGCCGCGGCGATGCGCCACGGCGGCCTCTCACTTCCTCACGGCCCCCGGTCCGGGGGCGCGGCGCGCCACACCCGATGCCATCGGCCTCGACGACCGCCGCGGTGAACGCGTCCGGGCGTTCCTGGGGAAGATTATGGCCCGCGCTCGGGACCACGTGGTGCCTCCACGGTCCGGTGAAGTGCGGGGCGTAGGAGCTGCCATCGGTCCACGGGGTGACGCCGTCGGCCTTGCCGTCCAGGGTGACGGCCGGCACGGTGATCTTCGGCTGGTCCAGCAGCCGGCGCTCCAGCTCGGCGTAGCGGGGGTCGCCCGGGGTGGCGGCGAGGCGGTGCCGGTAGCTGTGGATCACGACGTCCACGTAGTCCGGGTTGGTCCACAGCTCGGCGGTCTGCGCGAACTCGGCCTCCGTGAACTTAGGGCCTGACCCGCGACCGGGAGGGCCTGGCCCGCGTCGTCTGGCAGCGCAACTCGCCCCGATGGCACGCACGCATTCCAGTAACCCACTCAACAGGTGAGGAGGATTCCGTGTACAGACACATATGTCAAGATGGATGAGCCGGACGGGTTTCGAGTGTGAGGAACGTTTGAGCGATGGACCGGCGGGAGCAGGAGCAGGAGCCTCCGTGGAACGCGCCACTCTGGATGGCACGAAGTCACATCGGCCCGTGACGAAAGGGCCCGGTGGCGGTTGCCCGGACACAGGGGTGAGGGTGCCGCCTCCTCAAGATCTCTAGTCGCCGACCGGAGGGAAAAGATCTCCGTGGCGCCGTTGCTCGGTATCGCGCGGTCGGTGTTCCGGCTCACGCTGGAGGCCGTCGAAGGTGGCAAGCCGATGGCGATGTCCCTGCACGCCCGGCTGGCGGACTCCCCCAGTGTGCAGGCGGCGCTCGCGGACGCGGCCACCCGGATCGACTCGGCGTATCTGCACCTCGCGCGCTCGGCGGCGTTCATCGGTGCGGCGGCGGACTCGGGGACCGCTCCCACCCTGCTCGAACGGGCCCGGGTGCGGATGGACGTCGGGTACGCCACCACGTGTCTGCGGGAGGCGGTGCAGTCGCTGCTCACCGTGAGCGGGGCGGGCAGCTTCGCGCGGACCAAGATCATTCAGCGGCACTGGCGCGATCTGGAGACGGGCGCCCGGCACCCCACGCTCCATCCGGGCCTCGCCCGGGAGATGTACGGCCGTGCCCTGGTGGGCGACGAGCGGCCGGTCAGCCCAATGGTATGACGCCCCAGGGCCCCCAGGGCCGCCAGGGCCCTCACGCCCCCGGGCACCCCGAGGCGCCGCCGGTCCGTGGGTACGGCCCGGCGGCGCCTCGCGCGGGTACGGCCGCTCTGCGGCGTCACCCCTGCCGTGGTTCCCGACCGCGGTCACGCCGCCTTCAGAGGACCCGCGAACGACTTGCGCAGCGAGGAGGGAGCGACCAGAGGGAGCAGGGAGGCGAGCATCTTGCCCTTCAGGGCGGCGGGCGTGCGGGTGAGTTCGACGTCGACGCGGGCGCCCTCGCCCTCCGGGGTCAGCCGGAAGATCCAGCCACCGCCGGCCCCGAAGAGCTTGGAGTCGAGCGTGGTGATCGTGACCTCGGCGCCGTTCTCGTCCCACTCGTAGCGTGCGCGCTCCCAGGCGGCGCTGGTTCCCTCGGTCACCTCGGCCCAGTTCCGCCCGAGTTCGTGGACGGTGAAGTGGTCGGCGTCGATGGAGGGCCAGTTCTCGGCGCGGGAGGGGCCGAAGTCGGTCAGCACCGCCAGCGCCTGGGCCGGGGTCAGGGAAGAGACGAGGTGGAAGCGGACGACGGCCATGAGGTGCTCCTCGGGAGTAGGTGACGGCCTTGAGTAACCGCCTTGACTGGTGACGACTCTGGCATGCGCTTTAGTAACCTGTCAAGGTGGTTATTTGAGGAGGGGGCGGGAACAGGCCGGGAGACGCGGCGCGTCGCCGCGCGAGGCACCGTCGGTGACCGCCTTGCGCAGCCGGACGACGTGCGCGTCGGGCACCTGCGGGAACAGTTCCATGAGCACCGGTTCCTCGGTGGCCAGGTGTCCGGCCAGGACCTCGCGGAACCGGTGGGAGGCGTTGGTGCCCCGCTTCATCGCCAGGCCGAGGCCGGCCGCACCGCCGTTCCGGTCCCGCTCCGCGGCGAACTGGTCGGCGGCCAGGGTGAGGGCGGTCAGCTCCGCGTCGAGCGTCTCGCGCTCCGCGCTCAGTTCACCGAGGGGGCGACCGCGTCGGGGAAGCGCCGGCGCAGCACCGGCCGCAGCAGCACGTCCTCGTTCTCGTGGTGGTGGTGTACGAAGTCCACCACCACCGGGTGGTGGCGACGAGCGTCCCGGTGTCGACGGCCGCGCCGGTCGCCGGCCGCGCGTACGAGTCCGCGACGAGTTCGGCTCCCCTGGTCACGATGCCGTGAACGGCCAGGAGTACCTCGAAGAGAAGCGCGCCCTCGTTGAGCGTCGCCTGTGTGCTGGACACCGACGTACCTTTCTTGACGACCCCTGACCCGGAGCACTCGGAGAACTCGGAGGAATCGGAGAGGAGTTCACGTCGATCCACGAGCGGGGGCCTTATCGGGGCTCCACTGACGGTTCGATGACCGGCGAGTACCCTCCACGGCGGACGACCAGCGGCGCGGGACGCGATTTCGTCACTGGAACGTGTGCTCGGTCGGATTCCGCGGAGTCACACATACGTGTCGCCGCCTCGACGGCTGGCCGGACCGGCGACCGCCGGTAGACGTCGCACCCTGGGTAGAATTCCGGCTGTGGTACGTGTTTCGACCCACCCGGCGCCATATGCGTCCGGGGCCCGTCGCGGGGCGGACCGGGTCTCCCCGACCGGCGAAACGGGAGACATGTTCCCTCCACCCCTCCCCCGGCGACACGCACGCGTGGAGCGGTCGTCGACGCACGTGCGACCCCGTCCTGTTGACAACCGGCGTCCGCCGGTGAGACGGTTCATAACCCGTTAGATCGGTGACGAACAGCGAGGTCATGCGCGAGATGGACGCCCCGGTGCGCTACTCGATCCTCGGCACCGTGCGTGCCGTGCGGGGTGACGCGGAGCTGAAGCTCGGTCCGCCGAAGCGGATCGCGCTGCTCGCTCTCCTGCTGCTGCGCGCTCCCGGCCCGCTCACCCTCAGCGAGGCCGTGGACATCCTGTGGGACGACGAGCCGCCCCCGAGCGCCGTCAACGTGGTGCACCGGCACATCGGCATCCTGCGCCGGACGCTGGAACCCGGGCTGCGCAGCCGGACGAAGGCCGAACACCTCGTCCGCGCCTCCGACGGCTACCGGCTCCTCGTGGACACCGCCGACCTCGACCTGCTGCGCTTTCGCGAACTGCGCGCCCGGGCCCAGCGCGCGGTCAGGGCCGGCGAACCGGCCAAGGGCGCCCAGGACTTCGTCGAGGCGCTGCGACTGTGGCG
Source organism: Streptomyces sp. cmx-10-19 (assembly GCA_049998335.1). Classification (GTDB taxonomy): domain Bacteria; phylum Actinomycetota; class Actinomycetes; order Streptomycetales; family Streptomycetaceae; genus Streptomyces. The sequence goes on along the minus strand of JAEBFB010000025.1, from coordinate 36,005 downwards.
CGGGCCCACCGCCGCAGCCGGCACGCATGTGGCCCAGCATCCGCTCTTCACCTCCGTGGGACACGAGTTCGTCGCGACGGCGAAGGAGGCCACGGATGTCGCCCTGTGCGCGGCGCCCGCGCTGACCGAGGACGTGCTGACCGCGCTGCGGCTGGCGGTGGAGTGCCATCCGTTCGACGAGGCCGTGCACTCCAGGATCATCGCCGCGCTGGCGGCGACCGGGCGGCAGGCGGAGGCCCTCCAGCAGTTCGAGAGCATCCGCCGCACCCTCGCCGACGAGCTCGGTGTCGAGCCGGGTCCCGGTCTGCGCTCCGCCCGCCAGCACCTGCTGCGCCGCCAGACCGCAGCCGAGCCCGCCGTACTCGCCCCTCGGGCCGCCGAGACCCCGCGCCCCGCCCAACTCCCCTCGACTCAGGTCCCGTTCGCCGGGCGCCGACAGGCGATACGCCGCTGTCTGGAGCTGCTGGCGCAGGACACGGAACGGCGCCCGCCGACGACGACCGTGGCCGTCAGCGGCATGGCGGGGGTCGGCAAGACCACGCTGGCCGTGCAGCTGGCCCACCTGGTCGCCGAGCGCTTCCCCGACGGACAGATCTACGTGGATCTCCAGGGGTGCCACGCCTCGCTGCCGCCGCTCGATCCGCGCACGGCGATGTGCCAGGTGCTCGGCGCGCTGGACCCGGGGCGGGCCGGGCCGGGGGCCGGCTCGACGGCGGGCACGGCGCTGGGCCCGGCGCTGGGCCCGGCGCTGGGCTCGGTCTACCGCAGCGCCCTGGTCGGGCGGCGGCTGCTGATCGTGCTGGACGACGCCCTCGACTGCGAGCAGGTGCGCCCGCTGCTGCCCGGGGGCGCGGGGTCCCTGGCCGTCGTCACCAGTCGCCGACGCCTGGAGGGGCTGTCGGTCACCGACAACGCCCACGTCGTCCCGCTGGACCCCCTGACCCCGCAGGAGGGGCTCGAACTGCTCGAACTCCGGCTGGGTGCGGACCGGGTCCGGGGCGAGGCGGGGGCGCGGGAGATCGTGGACCTGTGCGGGGGGCTGCCGCTGGCCCTGGCCGTCGCCGCCGCGCGTGCCCTGACGTACCCGGACTTCCCGCTCGGGCTGCTCGCGCGGCAACTGCGCGAGCAGCGGGACGGGCTCGCCGCCTTCGCCGGGCACGACGTGCGCACCGATCTGCGCAGCGTCTTCGGCCGGTCCTACGGGGCGCTGAGTGAGGGAGCTGCGCAGCTGTTCCGGCTGCTCGGCGTCCACCCCTCCCCCGACATCACGCTGACCGCCGCCGTCGGCCTCGCGGGCACGGAGCCGTGGGCGACCCGGGAGCACCTGGCCGAACTCGTGGACCACCACCTGGTGACCGAGCACGCTCCCGGCCGGTACGCCTGCCACGACCTGCTGCGGATCTTCGCGGCGCGGATGAGCGAGGCGGTGGACGCGTGCGGCGGGCGGTGACAGCCGCACAGGCGGTTGGGTGGTCGGAGACAGCCGCACGGGCGTGGAGCGGTCCGCGTACCGCCCCCGTGTGACAACTGCCGCTTCTGTGCCGTCGGGCTGCCGTCGGCCTGCCGTTCACTTGCCGTCAGGGCGAGGCGATGGGCGACGCGGTGGGCGCGTCGGGGGCGAGCAGTGCCGCGGTGAGCTGCTCCGTCAGCCACTGCTCGGTCTGCGCCCGGGGCCAGCCCTGCTCCGACACACACAGCCGCCAGGAGTGGTGGCCGAGGCAGAACCAGAGGATGCCCACCGCCCGGTCCCGGTCCAGTCCCGGTCTGAGGGCGCCGAGCGCGACGAGTTTTCCCGACGGTCTCGCCCATGCAGTGCCGGTAGTACCGCTCCGAGCGGTCCGGGGTCTGCCCCGGCCCGTCCCCGGCGGCGCCGCCCATCACGGGCACGAGGTCCGCGTAGCGTTCGTTGTCGACCCGGATGCCGTGCACGGTCGTGGCGATCGCCCGGCGCGGCTCGTCGCGGGCCCGTACGGCCTCCACCGTCCACTCGACGATCGGGTCGTGGCTGCCCTCGTCGATGAGCAGGGTGAGGATCGCCGGCTTGCCGCCGGTGGCCGCCCGCACCATGGGCAGCGTGACCCCCACTTCGCGGGCGATGTCGAGCAGCGTGACGTTCGCGTAGCCCCGGTTCACGAAGAGACGTGTGGCGGCGGCGAGGATCGCGGCCCGGGTGCTCACCGCCCTGGGCCGACGGCCGGTCCGCTGGGGGTGATCGGGGCGCTTGGCCGGTGTCGTCATCGGCTCTCCTCACACCTGGAACTCCTGCGCCCCGTCATCCTCACATCCACCGGGCCCGGGAGGGGCCGTCATGAGGGATCCGGGCACACCCGCGTCGACATGTCTCCTGGTCGGCGAAACAAACGTCCCACTTTCCGCTGCGAAGGTGTCACGAGGAGGGTAATTTCTCAGTCAGGAAGGCGAAGAGGTCACGCGTAGCATGTGTGTCCCATCCCTATCGAAGGAGTGAACGGTTGTGACCAGCCAGTCAGCCGCCACGCTCCGGTCGCGGTACGTCGAGCAAGCCGCGTCGGACCTGGAGGAGAACCGCCGCCGCCAGCAGGAGCTGACCGAGCAGCTCAAGGTGTTGAAGCGGGAGGAGGCACTCCTGGTCGACATCCTGAGTCTCACGGAACGTTTCAAGGGGCTGGCGGACGCACCGCCGCTGCCCGAACAGGCGCAGGGGGAGCCCGCCTTCGCGTCGGCCGGAGCGGCGTCGTCCCACCGCGGGAGGAACCGCCGCGCCGCCGCCGCCCGTTCCGGCGGGACCGCGGCGAAGGCGGGCGGCCAGGCGAAGCAGCGCCGGCCCCTGCTCGGTGATCTTCTGACGGAGCTGCTCGGCGCGTACGACGAGCCCCGGCTCGCGAAGGAACTGCGTGACGAGCTGATGGAGAGGTCCCCGGACCGGGCGCCGACCCCGCAGGTCGTGCGCAACACCCTGGAGGCGCTGGTCGCCAAGGGCCGCGTCCGGCGTCACAAGCAGGAGCGGTCGGTGCTGTACACGGTCGTGCGGTCGGCTCAGGAGTAGGCGAACCTGTACCCGGTGAAGTCGGCGAGGCGGAGGTATCCGAGGCGCTGGTAGAGGGCGTTGCTGGTGGGGTTGACGGGGTCCGTGAAGAGGACGACGTCCGTCGCGCCCGCGGCCAGCGCGGCCCTGCTCACCTCGGCCGTCACGGCGCCCGCGTAGCCGCGCCCACGGAAGCGGGCCGGGGTGTGGACGGGGTCCACGCGGACCATGCCGCCGACGACGGAGGTCCTGGCCGCCAGGGAGACGGGGGTGCCGTCCGGGGCCTCCCAGAACGTGAAGTGCCGGTCGGCGAAGCGGGAGTCGGCCCAGGCGCCGGCGTCGATCAGGTCGAGGGAGTACCGCTCCCCGACGGCGACGCAGAACTCACGGCACCAGCGCACGACCTGCGGCCGGTCCCGCTCGCCCGCGACGCGGCCCCGGCCTTCCGGGTGGGGCCGCGGCGGGGTGAGGGTGCCGAGCCGGTAGAGGTGGGTACGCCAGAACGGTTCCGGTACCGCACCGGTGTGGCGCCGCCACGCCTCGGCGAAGGCGGTCGCGGTGACGTGGTCCGCGATGACGTCGGCGGGCGGGTGCCCGAGGCCGCTCAGGAGGGCGGCGAGTGTGCCGGCCTGTTCCACGGAGAGGGCGGTGAGGCCCAGGCGGCCGCGCGGGGTGCGGTAGAAAACGCCGTGGACCTCGCCCTCCGCTTCCAGTCGCCCGAAGAGGACGGCACCGGCGCCGAGTGTGCCGGCCGCGTGGGTGCGGAGTGTCTCGATGTCCGTCAGCGGTGTGGTGTGCAGAGCGGGGCGTGAGCGCAGGAAGTCCCCGGCGCGGGCGAGGAAGTCGTCGACGTCTTCGGTGAGGTGCCAGCCGTCCGTGAGCATGCCTCATCATGCCGGGTACGGCGCTCCGGTTCCGCCGCACGGACGGCTCTGACCTGCCCCTATGCGACAACTCCGGCGAATGTGACATGGATCACGACGCCACCACCGAACTTCGGCGTACCCCCGTCGTCGTGTCGATGTCGTCAGGTATTTCCGCTTCCACCGATCGGAGTCGTCATGGGTCCCTCCATCTTCCCCTCCACCTCTGCCTCCACCGCCTCGGCCGGGCTCGCTCCCGGCACCCACGCCTTCGAGGTGGGAGGCATCACGCAGCGCTATCACGTGCACGGGAGCGGTCCGGTGTGCGTGGTCCACTCCGGCGGGCCCGGCATCTTCTGGGAGTACCTGCGCATGCCGCTGCTGGAGCGGCATCTGACCATGGTCTACGTCGAGCCGATCGGCACCGGCGGGTCCGGCCGCCTCCCCTCCCACCCGCACGGCTACACCCGGGACCGCTACAGCCGGTTCCTCGAACTGCTGATCCACCGGCTGGGGGTGCCGCAGGTGTATCTGCTGGGGCACTCGCACGGGGCGTTCGTGGCGGCGTACCACGCCCTGCACCGGTCCGAGCGGCTCGCCGGTGTCATGCTGTACGGGGGTGCGCCGGTGACCGGGCCCGAGCACGGCGCGGAGGCCGGCCGCATGGTGGAGAAGTTCGCCGCCGAGCACGCGGGTCACCCCGGGCTCCCGGAGGTACTCGCCGCGTTCGGCGCGATGTCGGGCATCTCCAGCGACGAGGACACGGTGGCGGTCGCGCGGGGTGTGCTGCCGTCGTACTTCGCCGACTACTGGGGGAACGAGGAGCGGCTGGCCCCGGTGCGGGACGCGGTCCGGGCGTCGTACGTGTCCGGCCTCGACGAGTACCTCTCCCCCGACGTCATCGACGACCGCGCCGCGCTCAAGGGCCTGGACGTGCCGGCGCTGGTCGTCGTGGGACGGCACGACGTGATCTGCGGGGTCCGGTGGAGCGAGGAGCTGCACGAGCTGCTCCCGGACTCGCGGCTCGTCGTGCTGGAGAACAGCGGACACATGGCGCACATCGAGGAGCCCGAACTGTTCGACGAGGCCGTGTTCTCGTTCGTGACCCGGACGCGGGAGGGGGCGTAGCGCCCACGGGTCCCGGAAGGGTTACATCCCGCGTCCGGGTGGAGCCGGTCGGCCCGGCCCGGGCGCGGGGCGCGAGGGTGGTCGCCGTCAGCAGCGGGCCGAAGATCGACGCGGTGCGCGCGGCGGGCGCGCACGAGGTCGTCGGCCGCGCGGGCGATGTCGTCGAGCAGGTCCGCGCCGCCGCCCCGGGGGGCATCGACGTCGCGCGCGACGTGGTGGCCGGTGAGCTGGTGGGCGACGGGCTGCCGCTGCTGCGCGAGGGCGGCCGGTGGGTCATCGCGGGCGCACTCGGCGGATACGGCGTGGCCTTCGACGTACGCCGCTTCTTTCCGCCAGGTCGAGCGGGAGATCAGGCGGGGGCTGCCGGGCCGGCAGTCCTGGACGGTGGCGTTCGGACTGACGCTGACGCTGGTGTGGCTGTACGTGGAGACGGTGCGGCTGCTGACGCTGGTGCAGGAGGACGACGTCTACTAGGCGGTACCGGGAGCGGTACGGGAACAGGGAAGGGCGGCCGGGCCGCGGGGGCCCGGCCCCCCTTCCCTGTCGGCAGCGGTCCTCGGACCTGCTCGCTCAGACCTCCGCGCGCTTGGGCAGGCGCCAGCCCGGGCGCGGGAAGTGGCAGGTGTAGCCGTCCGGGTAGCGCTGGAGGTAGTCCTGGTGCTCCGGCTCGGCCTCCCAGAAGGGACCCGCGGGCTCGACCTCGGTCACCACCGGGCCGGGCCACAGCCCCGAGGCGTCCACGTCGGCGATGGTCTCCTCGGCGACACGGCGCTGCTCCTCGTCCAGGTAGAAGATCGCGGAGCGGTAGCTGTCCCCGATGTCGTTGCCCTGGCGGTTCTTCGTCGACGGGTCGTGGATCTGGAAGAAGTACTCCAGGATCGTCCGGTAGTCGGTGACCGCGGGGTCGTAGGTGACCTCCAGTGACTCGGCGTGGCCGTCGTGACGGCGGTAGGTGGGCTCGGGGAGGGCGCCGCCGCTGTAGCCGGCGCGGGTGTCCACCACGCCCGGGAGCTTGCGGATCAGCTCCTGCATGCCCCAGAAGCACCCTCCCGCCAGCAGGGCCTTCTTCCGTGCGACATCCGTCATGGCGTGTCTCTCTTCCCGGTCTCTCGGCGTGTGCCATCTGAACAAACGCGATCACCGTCATTGTTCCCCTCCCCGACATCCGGGCCTGCCACCTCCACATTCGACAAGAGGCCAGTGGGCGGACGGCACACCCGGCCCCGCATGACACCGGGCGGGGGAGTCCCTGGGGAAGCAGCGATGACAGACGACCGGCCGACGGAGTTCCAGCGGGCGCGCAGCGCCGAGCAGCGTGAGGTGCGCCGCCGGGCCATCCTGCGGACGGCGGCGGAGCTGCCGGCCGAGATGCCCGTGCGCGACGTCAGCCTGCGGGAGCTGAGCCGGCGGGTCGGGCTGTCTGAGACCAATGTGGTGCGCTACTTCGAGACCCGAGGCGGTCCCCTGTCACCGGCTCACTGATCGCGTATGACCTCTGATCACATCGGACTCACTCGTCTAGGGTCTGTCCGACCATTCCCGCCTGCCTCGCGACGCCATGCACGCTCCCCCAGAGGGGGTGCCCCCACTCGCCGCACCGGGCGCAGAGCCAAGTACGTCCAGGGGGACGGGACCGGCGAGCCGGTGCCTCACGCGCCGGGTGTCGCCTCCCCCGCGAGGGAGAGGGCGAGCAGGGCCGTCACCGTGAAGTCGTCCGCCGGTTCGACCGTCTGCCAGGCGGCGACGTCGTCGCGGTACGCGGCGCCGTGGCCGTCGAGGTCGGCCCACGACCCGCCCGCGGGCTCGGCGGAGCAGGACCGTACGCCGTCCAGGGAGTCGGGGGCCTCCTCCAGCGCCGCCGCCTTGTTCGGGCCGTTGACCACGGCACCCCGCAGGATGTCCCCGCGTCCGGTGCGGCTCATGGCGAGGTTGGCGACCTGGTGCTGGGGGCAGTGCGGGTACACCGTGCCCGCGCCGATGACGAAGCTGGTCCCCCACGCGTTGGCGCCGAGGGCCCAGCCGCGCTGCCGGGCCGCGAAGGCGTCGTAGCGGTGGTCGCCGGTGGCGCGGGCGTACAGCCCGGCGGTGGCGACCAGCCCGAAGGCGTGCGGTACGGCGTCGAACTCGGTGAGGGCCACGCCGGCCCGGAACGGGTCCTGCCCGGCCCGCTTCTCGCCCTGCTCCAACTGCCGTACCAGGTCGGCCTTCAGAGCGGTGGCGACGTCGTCGTCCAAGCCGTCGGAGGCGAGCAGGTCGGCGTGGGCCAGGGCGCTGACGTCCGCGAGGCCCAGGGTGGAGCGGGTGTCCGAGCGGAGGTAGGCGCGCGCCCAGCCGACGGCCTCGTCCTGCCAGCGGGACTGCCGTTCGTCCCCCAGTTCGCCGGCGGCCCGGGCGAGTTCGGTGGCCGCCCACTCCAGGTCGTCCTGCCAGGCGTCCTCCCGGTAGAAGCTGCCGGGGACGGTGGTGACGAGGCGGCCCGCCGGGTGGGTGTCGGCCTGCGCGTAGACGGCGGCGGCCTTGTCGAGCCAGTCGGCGGCGGCGTCCGGATCGTCTTCCGCCTCGGTCTGCGCGGCCAGGGCGAAGGAGGCGGCGACCCGGCCGGCCAGGTTGGGGCTGATCGGCTCGCCGGGCTCGTTGGCGCGGAAGACGGGACGGTACTTGACCAGGTAGTCGTCGTCGCCCGGGCGCACGGAGAGGGTGTCGTCCTGTTCCGGTAGCCGCCACACGTCGTGGTCGCCGCGGGTGCCGTCGGCGCCGCTGCCGAGGCCGACCTGCGCGTAGAGCGTGTCGCTGGAGCCGTCCCACATGCGGTCCAGCCAGTCGAGCCCGTGCGCGGCCTCGGCGGGCAGGCCGGGCACCGGTGAGGTGTCGCGGACGGCGGTCAGCATCTCGGCGACGGCGTAGGAGGCGGTGTGGGTGAACTTCAGGTAGTCGCCTGCGTCGAACCAGCCGCCGGACACGTCGACGGGTCCCGCCGTCTTCTTCAGCTCCGCGGCCGCCGTCCCCCCGCTCTCCGCGCCGCTGGTGGCGCCGGCCGGGGTCGCGTAGACGGTGGCGCTCTCGTCGGTGAGGTGGGAGGGCTCACGGCCCGTCTCCTCGGCCGCCACGTCGCGGCCGTCGCGCTGGGTGCGGAAGAAGCGGACGCTGTCCGCGCGCAGCGGGTCCAGCAGCTCGGCGGCCGACGCTACCCGGAAGCGGGGCGACTGCGCCTGCGCCGAGCCGGTGAGCCGCAGCCGGTAGGTGCCGGGGCGGGTGAGCTTCGACAGGTCGGCGGGGCGCACCGCGTCGTACGCGTCGTTCCACTCGCCCGTCGACGCGCCCAGGGCGCCGCGCAGGGCGGTGCGGCCGCGCTCGTCGACGACCGTGAAGCCGGCGTCCTCCAACTCGGCGCTGTCGCCCATGACATAGGCGTACTTCTTCTCGCCGACGACGTAACCGGCCTGGTCGACGCGTATCTCCGCGGGGGGCGGGTCCTCGTCCGCGGAGCAGGAGACGAGACAGCCCGCCACCACGGCCGTGGCGACCGCGAGCGCCGGTACGTATCGGGAGAAGTGCTTCATGATGCACAGTTTGACGTAAGGGGCGATGTGCGAGGTGAGCGGTCCACGACGTAGACACCGTCACCGGTTTGGGCTTCACCTCGAGAGACCGCGCGTCCCGTCGGCTCCGAGGCCGTGCAGCAACGTGTCGACGACGATGTCCGCCACCCGTGCGGCGTCGAGGTGTGCGTAGTGGTGTGAGGCCAGGTGCATCAGCTGCGGGAGCAGGGGCCCCACCCAGCCCTCGGGCTGGTCCGCCCGCAGCAGCCCGTCGTCGACGGCGCGCCGCACGAAGCGGCCGACCTCGCGCAGCGTCGCGTCCCGCCGTGCCCGGATGTCGTCGTCGGCCGGCATCCGGGAGAGGTCCACGGGCCAGGTGCGGTTGACGGCGACGATGTTCTCCACGTACCGGTGCAGGGCCACGGCGACGGGCGCCTCGCGCAGGCGCGCGTCCGCGACGGCCCGTTCGACGGCGTCGAGACGCGCCCGGTGGACGGCGCCGAGCAGGCTCTCGCGGGAGGCGAAGCGCCGGTAGACGGTACGGCGGTCCACACCGGCCTCGGCGGCGATGCTCGCGACGCTCGCGCCCGGGTCGGCGGCGAGCATGCGCGCACCGGTGGTCAGGACGGCTTCCAGGTTGCGCGCTGCGTCGGCTCTCATCCCCCCAATGTACGCACACCGTGGCCCTTGACTTATCTATTACCTCTCTGATGCGGCGCTCCTAAATTGAAGTGCTACAGTCGAGTGACAGATAACGACGAAGGAGAATATCGTGATCACCTACGACCGTCTGTTCATCGCCGGCGACTGGACCGAGCCGAGCGATCCCGAGCTGCTGGACATCCGCTCCCCGCACGACCGGTCGGTGATCGGCCGGGCGGCGCAGGCGCGGCCTGCCGATGTGGACCGCGCGGTGGCGGCGGCCCGGGCCTCGTTCGACGAGGGGACCTGGCGCCGCACTCCCCCGGCGGAGCGGGTCGCGGTGCTGCGGCGCTTCAACGAGCTTCGGGAGGCGGACGCGGAGCGCATCGCCGCCCTGATCTCCCGGGAGAACGGTTCGGCGGGCTGGTTCACGCTGGCGGGCCAGCCGGGTCTGACCCGCCAGGCGAACGCGTATCTGAAGGCCGCCGAGGAGTTCGCCTGGGAGGAGACCCTGGCACCGTCCGACCCGGCGTCGCCGGTGCGCAGCGTGGTGCGCCGTGAGGCGATCGGTGTGGTGGCCGCGGTGATCCCGTGGAACTCGCCCTTCTCGTCGGCGACTTCGAAGATCATCCCGGCGCTGCTGGCGGGCAACTCGGTGGTGCTGAAGGTGTCGCCGGAGAACTCGCTCAGCATGGGTCTGCTCGCCGAGCTGCTGGAGCGGGTCGGACTGCCGCGGGGCGTGGTCAGCGTGCTGCCCGCCGACCGGGAGACCAGCGAGTACCTCGTCTCGCACCCGGACGTCGACAAGATCGCGTTCACCGGCTCGACCCGGGCCGGACGCCGGATCGCCTCCCTCGCGGGCGAGCAGCTGAAGCGGGTCAGCCTGGAACTGGGCGGCAAGTCCGCCGCGATCGTCCTGCCGGACGCCGACGTGGCCGAGGCGGTGCGGGGGCTGAAGTTCGGCTCGCTGCTCAACAACGGCGAGTCGTGCATCGCGCAGACCCGCATCCTCGCCCCGCGCGCCAGGTACGAGGAGGTCGTCGCCGCCCTCAAGGAACTCGTGGAGTCCCTGAAGGTGGGCGCCCCCGACGCCCCGGACACCTTCATCGGCCCGATGATCCGCGAGGACCAGCAGCAGCGCGTCCTGCACTACGTCCGCCTCGGCATCGAGGAGGGCGCCCGCCTGGTCACCGGCGGCCCGCACGTCCCGGAGGGTCTGGAGGACGGCTACTACGTCACGCCGACCGTGTTCGCCGACGTAGACAACTCCATGCGGATCGCGCAGGAGGAGGTCTTCGGCCCGGTCCTGGTCGTGATCGCCTACGACGACGAGGACGACGCCGTACGCATCGCGAACGACTCCGAGTACGGGCTGTCGGGCGGCGTCTGGTCCGCCGACGAGGAGCACGCCCTCGCCGTCGCCCGCCGCATCCGCACCGGCACGGTCACCGTCAACGGCGCCTCCGTCGCCTTCGACGGACCGTTCGGCGGCTTCAAGGCCAGCGGCATCGGGCGCGAGTACGGCGCCGTGGGTCTCGGCACGTACACCGAGTACCAGACCATCACCGTCTGAGCCCGGCCCCTTGGCCGGCAGGTCCCGGGGGCCGGCGCACGAACCGGCCCCCCTGCCCGGGAGGTCCACCGGGCCGACTCCCCCGGCCCTCGACATCTCCGTGGCCGCACCCCCACATCCCCGTGCCCGCACCCCGACACCCCTGTCGTCACCCCCGGCACCCCCGTCGCCCTCCCCCGGGCCCCGCACCCCGCCGGGAGCGGCCGCCCGCGCCGCCCGGCTCGCCCGGGACAGGCGCGCACATCCCGAAAGGCTCCCCCGATGTCCCCAGCACGCCCCCTGTCCGGGCCCCGCCCCCGCGGGGTCGCCGCCGCCATGAGCGCCCTGGTCCTCGCGGTGCTCCTGGCCTCCCTCGACCAGACGATCGTCTCGACCGCGCTGCCCCGCATAGCCGAGGACCTGAACGGCTTCGACGACATCGCCTGGGTCAGCGCCGCCTACCTCCTGGCCTCGACCGCGGTCACCCCGCTGTGGGGCAAGCTCGGTGACATGTTCGGCCGCAAGCGCCTCTACCTGGCCGCGACCGGCGTCTTCCTCGTCGCCTCCGTCGCCTGCGGCCTCGCCGGGAACCTGCCCGAACTGATCGGCGCCCGCGTCCTGCAGGGCATCGGCGGAGGCGGCATGATCGTCCTGACCTTCGCCCTGGTCGGTGACATCGTCCCGCCCGACCAACGCGGCCGCTACCAGGGCCTGTTCGGCTCCGTGTACGGCGTCGCCAGCATCGTCGGCCCGCTGCTCGGCGGGGTCTTCACCGACCAGCTCTCCTGGCGCTGGGCCTTCCTGATCAACCTCCCCGTCGGCGCGGTGGCCCTCGTGATCGCCGCCCGGGCGCTGCCGTCCGCCGTCCGGAAGGGAACCCGGGCCCGGATCGACCACCTCGGCTCGCTGATCCTGGCCGCCCTGGCCACCGGCCTGGTGCTGATCACCTCCTTCGGCGACCGCTGGGGCTGGGGCTCGCCGCGCGTCCTCGGCCTGATCGCCGCCACGCTCGTCCTGGCCGTCCTGCTGGTGCCGGTCGAGCGCCGGGCCGCCGCGCCGGTCCTGCCCCTGTCGATGCTCACCTCGCGGACCGTGGTGTTCTCCTCGCTGATCGGCTTCGTCGCCAACGCGGCGATGTTCAGCGTCCTGGTCTACCTGCCGACCTACCTCCAGATCGTCGACGGTGTCTCGGCCACCCTCTCCGGTGTGCACACGCTGCCCCTGGTGCTCGGCCTGGTCGTCAGCCAGTCCCTCGCCGGACGCTGGTCCGCCCGGGTGGAGCGGCTGCGGCCGATCCTCGTCACCGGCATGCTCCTCAACCTGGCGGGGCTGCTGCTGCTCGCCACCCTCGGCGCCGGCACCGGGACCGTCGTCCTCAGCCTGTACTTCCTCGTCACCGGCGTCGGCATCGGCATGGTGCCGATGGTCGTGCTGACCACCGTGCAGAACAGCGTCCCGGCCGCCGACCTGGGCGCCGCCAGCGCGGTCGTCACCTTCGCCCGCTCCATCGGCGCCGCCTTCGGGGTCGCGGTCTTCGGCTCCCTGCTGACCGGCGAATTCGCCGGCCGGCTGCGCGGCACCGCCGTGGACGGCCTGCTCGACCCGTCTCGCCCGGACACCATCGCGCACCTCCCGGCCGGCGCCCGGGACCTCGCCCTGGACGCCTTCGCCCGCGCCACCGGCACCGGCTTCCTCTGGATCGCGCCGCTGGTCGTCGTCGGCACCGTTCTCGCGCTTCTGCTGGGGCCGTCCCGCGCGACGGGCGGCAGCGCGCCCGAGGCCGAATCCCAGGCCGGGGCGCGGACCGAGCCCGGGACCGCTACCGGAGCCGATGCCCATGCCGATGCCGATGCCCATGCGGATGCCGATGCCGACCGCAGGGACGCCGACCACCGAGTGACCGCGGTCTGACCAATCCCCGATTCATGCGGACCTCCCGGTCCGTTTATGGTGCACTGAAGATCCGGACCCGCCGGGCCGTTTACGGTCCGGCGGACGCCGTCCTCCCGACACCCGGACACGGGTGTCACTCTGATCACCACCCAAGGCACACGTGTTAACCGGTCAACGATTCGACCGGATACACACACCCCCGCGGGGATGAGGAGTGAGGCGCTGTGGAGTCGCTCGACAGGATCATGGTGGGCCGGGACGGCCAGCGGAGCTGCTGTCGGCCTTCGTCACCGCCGCCGAGGGTCGGGCCCTGGTGCTCCGGGACGACCCGGCGTCGGCAAGAGTGCCCTGACGCAGCTCGCCGTGGTCACGGGCACGGCCGCCACGCTCGGCGACGGCGACCACGAGGCGGCGTACCTGTACGCCATCGGCGTACCGCGCCCGGCTCCTTCGAGCCGTACGCGCACCCGGCTCCCCGCACCCTGCTCGACCTGGTGCAGGCGGCGGTGCACGCGGGCCGGTCGGAGCAGTGCGCCGGCACACCCTGGCCCGCGCGGGCGGCGGGTCTGCCCCGGGTGTCGCCGAGGCTGGCGCTGGTCACCCTGGGCGCCCTGGCCATGACGGCGCCGGAGGACGAGGGGGCGGAGGAGCTGTACGCCGGGGCCGGCGCGCATCCGGCGGCGCCGTACTTCCCGTTCGAAATTGGCGCGCATCCGCCTCGCCCACGGCATCCGGCTGCGGCACACCAGCGGGCCCCGGTCCGCCCGGCAGGTGCTGATGCGTGCCGCCGAGGGCTTCGACCGCCTCGGTGCCCGGCGTGGGCCGACCGCGTCTGCACCGGGCCGCGCGCGGCGGGGGTGTCGACGCAGACGTCCCCCGCGCACCCGGCGTCGCTGACCTGGCAGGAGCGCCGGATGGCCGACCTGGCCGCGAGCGGGCTGACGAACAAGGAGATCGGCGCCCGCATGCGCCTGTCCCCGCGCACCGTCAGCTCCCACCTGTCCCGGCTCGTCCCGAAGCTCGGCGTCACCTCGCGTGCCGCGCTGCGCGACGCGCGGGCCGTCCTCCTCGACGACGGCCCGCGCTGACGGGGCCCCGTCGCTACGACGGTGCGCCGGGGAGGCCGTGCCGGGCGAGCCAGACCAGGACGTGGTCGGCGACCGCCTGCCAGCCGCTGTCGATGGTCAGGGAGTGGGCGCGGTCCGGGAATTGCTTGAGCGAGCTGTCCACGGCCGTGTCGCCGTAGAGCTTGTACACCTCGCGGGTGACGGCGTCGGGCACCATGCGGTCCTCCTGCCCGGAGACCAGCAGCAGCGGCCCGCGCCTGCTGTTGGCGGTGTCCACGACCGTACGAGGGTGTGTCCCGCCGTCGCGGCCGTCGAGGTCGGTCAGGACCCGGCGGGGCGCGGGGATCACGTACTCCTCGTACAGGGCGGGGGCCTCGCCGGGGACCGTGCCGGCGAACAGGTCGCGGAACTCCTCGACGCTGAGGGACACCTGCCACACCTGGTCGCCGGGTGTGCCGGGCGCGCCGGTGAAGGCGGGGGTCGGCGGCGCGCCGTCGACGGGCGCCGGGGCGATGGCGACGGCGGCCCGGCCGAGGCCGGCGCCGAGCAGGTGCTGGGCGATGAGTCCGCCGACCGAGTGGCCGATGACGACGGGCGGGGTGTCGAAGCCGCGGACCACGCGCGCGTAGTGGTCCGTGAGGGCGTCGAGCCCGAGTTCGCGCATCGCCCCGGGCGAGCGGCGCGCCTCGCCGACGCTGTCCGGCTCCCCCGGCCAGCCCGGGGCCACGACGGCGAAGCCCTTGCCGGTGAACCGGTCGATCCACGGCCGCCAGGACAGCGCGTGCAGCCAGGGGCCGTGGATCAGGACGACGGGCGTTCGGTTCACTGCGCGGTCCCTCCGTGAACGTGTGCGGACACCCGGCACGGATGTGTGAGGGGCGATGGGGTCAAGGATCTTCGGCTCCGGCCCCCCGGGGAACAGTCGAATGACTGAAATGCCGCCGGGCGCCCCGCGGGGAACGGCGGCAGGCGACGGTGTGTGCCGCCACCGGTGCCGGCACACAGCACACCGTCAACTGACTGATGTGCGCGGCGGCGGGGCGGACGAGAGTGAGGGGCGCAAGGCCAGGGCCGGTTCCCGGAAACACGGGGACACGCCATACACGTAACCCCCTTGACTGGTGATTAATGTCTGTGCCAGGGTCGTCCCGGACGACCTCGGGCACGACGGCGCAGGGGTGCTCACCGCATACGCAGGAAGGGCTTCACATGATCAACAGGCGGAGTTTCAACAAGGCGATGGGTCTGGGCACGGGAGCGGCCGCCGTCTCCCTGGCCGGTCTGCAGGGCACCTCCCAGGCGTCCGTCCGCTCGCACGGGGGCGGCCCCGGGGTACCCGTCGTACCGACGGTCACCCCGGGCACACACACCTCGTTCCCCGCGCTGAAGCACATCCGGGCCGGTCTGCTGGACGTCGGTTACGCCGAGCTGGGCCCGGCCCACGGCCCCGCGGTGATCTGCCTGCACGGCTGGCCGTACGACATCCACAGCTACGTCGACGTCGCGCCGCTCCTCGCGGACCAGGGCTACCGGGTCATCGTGCCCTACCTGCGCGGTCACGGCACCACCCGCTTCCTGTCCTCGCGGACCTTCCGCAACGCCCAGCAGACGGCGTTCGCGCTCGACATCATCGCGCTGATGGACGCCCTCAAGATCCACAAGGCCGTCCTCGCCGGCTTCGACTGGGGTTCGCGCACGGCCGACATCATGGCGGTGCTGTGGCCCGAGCGGGTCAAGGCGCTGGTGTCGGTGAGCGGTTACCTCGTCACCGACCTGAAGACCCAGTTGAAGCCGATCGCCGCGAAGTCCGAACACACCTGGTGGTACCAGTACTACTTCGCCACCCCGCGCGGCGAGAAGGCGATGACGGACAAGGACGGCCGCCTCGACGTCACCCGGTTCGTGTGGGACACCGTCTCCCCCACCTGGGCGTTCGACGACGCCACCTTCGACCGCACCGCGGCCGCCTTCGACAACCCGGACTACGCCGCGATCGTCCTGCACAACTACCGCTGGCGGCTGAGCCTCGCCGAGGGCGAGCACCGTTACGACCGCTACGAGGCGAAGCTCCACGGCACGCCGCCGGTGACGGTGCCCACCATCACGATGGACGCCGAGTTCGACCCGTTCACCCCGGGGACCGGCGACGGCTCCTCGTACCGGTCCATGTTCACCGGGAAGTACGAGCACCGGAAGGTCTCCGTCGGCCACAACCTGCCGCAGGAGGCGCCGACGACGTTCGCCCAGGCCGTCGTCGACGTGGACCACTTCTGACCGGTGGCCGGCGGCCCGCTCCCCCCTTCGCGCCGCCGGCCACCTCACGCCGTACCCGGGGGGGCGGTGACCGGGCTCGACGCAGCGGAAGCTGCTCGCGTCCGCCACGTCGCCGTGGCCCTGGTACCGCGGCACCGCGGCACCGACGAGTACCGGCACACATCACGGGTGACGGTGGCGCCGGAGGCGTCGCGGCGGCGTGGCCGCTCCGGAGCGCGGTGGCAGCCCGGCGCCGTAGTCACCGGCCGCGTAGGCGCTGCCCCGGGCGGCCTGGAAGCGGCCGTTGCGGCCGGTCTCGGGCGGCCACATCCGCACCTGGGCGTGGTCGCCGGGGCCCGGGCGGGTGAGCGTGAGGGTGACCTCGCAGCGGGCGGGGACTGCCGACCGCCTCGGCGGACACCGGGAGCCGGACCCCCGCCGCCGCCCCTTCTCCTGTTCGCCGGCCGCCCCGAAGGCACCGGCTGGCATCAGATCGAGTCCGTAAGCACGGTCCCCGACACACACCGCCGCCGGCGGTACGGCCGCCGCGCGGACGGTCAGCAGTCGTGGTCTCATGTGGGTCCGGTCGATCAGATGCCGGCCGCCGTGCGGCGATACAGGTGTGCGAGAGCCGGTCGGATCCGCCGGTCCGGTGCCTCACTCGCGTCGCCGGGAATGACGGGCCGCATCCGTCACTCGACGATCGCCAGGGAGGGTTCCGGGTCCGGGCCGCCACACATGTGCGGGGTGCCGGGTCGGGTCATTCGACTGTGCCGGGGCGCGGTGTCCCGATCTCCAGCCACACCGTCTTGCCCCGTCCGTTGGGCGAGCAGTTCCAGGAGTCGGCCAGCGCGTCCACGAGGAACAGGCCGCGACCGTGCTCCGCCTGTGCGCTGCCCTCCTCGGACAGCGAGTAGGCGGTGGGCACGGGCGGGTCGGTCTCGGAGTCGCGGACCTCCAGGCGGATCCGGTCGGGGTAGGCGCGCAGGCGTACGTCGACCTCGCTGCCCGCGTGGACCAGCGCGTTGGTGACCACTTCGGAGGCGATGAGCTGGAGGTCGTCGGAGAGTTCCGCGAGGCCCCAGTCCGAGAGCCGGTCGTGGATGAAGAAGCGGGCGTCGCGGACCGCGCGCAGGTCCCGGCGCTGGATGTGCAGGTGCCCCGTGCGGGGCGCGGGGTCGCCGGCGGCGCTCTCGAAGTGGGCCAGGAGCAGGGAGGCGTCGTCCCGGCGGCCGTGCGGGTCGGCGGCCCCGCGGAGCAGGCGGTCGGCCAGTTCCTCCAGGTCGCCGCCGTACCCGTCGCGGCAGGCGGCGGTGAGCAGGGCGGGCGCGTTGTCGTCGGGTGTGGGGAAGAGGCCGTCGGAGTAGAGCAGGAGCAGCGAGCCGGGTTCGACGACGTGCTCGCGGGCGCGCCAGGGGCTCGTGGGGACGCCGAGCGGGACGTTGGCGGGTGCGTCGAGGCGGCTGACGGTGGCGTCGGGGTGCCGGACGAGGGGGGCGGGGTGGCCGGCGAGGGCCACGTCGGCGACGCCGTCCTCCAGGTCCAGGAGGATGACGCAGCAGGTGGCGAGGAGACCGGTGCCGAGGTGGTCGAGGAGCCGGCCGGTGCGCTCGACGACGGCGGCGGCGCCGTGGCCCTCGGTGGCGTAGGCCGTCACGGCGCCGCGCAACTGGCCCATGACGGCGGGACTTTCGATGGAGTGGCCCTCGACGTCGCCGAGGACCAGGGCGACGCGTCCGTCGGGCAGTTCGATGACATCGTACCAGTCGCCGCCGACCTCGGCGATGGCGGACGAGGGGCGGTGGCGGGCGGTGGTGGCGAGCCGGGGCAGGGCGGGCAGCGCGGCGGGGAGCAGCCGCTTCTGCAGGCTCCGTGCCAACGCCTGCCGTCGGCGGGCCAGTTCGACGCGTTCGACGGCCGAGCCGAGGAGTCCGGTCATCATGGTCAGCACCGCCCGTTCCTCGGCGGAGAAGCGGCGGGCGGCGGGGAAGTGGATGCAGCAGACGCCGACGACCTCGTCGCGCTGGGCGGGGGGCAGGTCGATGACGTGCCGGCTGCCGGCGAGGGGGAGGTAGGCCGCGGCGGGTCCGTCCTCGGCCGCGCCCTCCTCGTCCCCGCACCGGAACAGGGCCCGCCCGCTCAGGGCCCGCACGGCGGGATGCGGGGTGTGCAGGCCGGTGCCGTGGAGCCGCCGGGCGGCCTCCTCGGCGTCCCCGCTGAGACCGAGGACCCACAGGCGGCCCTCTCTCGGTGTGGCAAGCACCATCCCGCGGCCGTGGAAGGGGGTCATGACGCCGAAGCGGGCCGCCGCGACGACGTCCTCGACCGTCGTGGCGCGGGCCAGCATGTCGGCCATGCGCTGCAGCGGGTACATCATGCTCAGCCCGGCCGAGCCGGGGACGCCGGGCACTCCCCAGCCGGGGTTCCCGGGCGGGACGGTCCCGCGTACGGCGCCGAGGACGGGCACCAGCACCGGCAGGTGCCCGGGCACGATGCGCGTGCCCTCGGCAGCGAGTGAGGCGAGGGCCGCCGCGAGCGCCTCCGCGGCCTGCGCGAGCCGTACGCGGTCGCGGTCCCCGTACCCGCCGCCGTCCTCCGGCCGGAGGATGGTCAGTGTGCCGAAGCGGCGGCCCGCCGCGGCGATGGGGGCCGCGGCGGCGGTGTAGGGGTACGCCATCGCCCCGGGTGGCTCGTCCGCCTGCCGGTCGGGATCGGCGAGCACGGCCACGGTGCCGTCGGCGAGGGCGCGGGCGGAGGCGTAGGCGGCGTCGGCGCGGATGCGGCCGGGGAGGGTGTAGACGGCCGGCGGGGCGCCGCCGATCATGGCGGCCTTCAGCTCGCCGCCCGGCTCCGTCAGCAGGTAGACCGCGGCGGTGACGGCGTCGAACCGGCCCACGGCCGCCGTCACGGCACCGTGCAGCGCGGCCGCGAGTTCGTCGGCCAGGTCGGCGGCGTACCCGGTGTCGTGGCCGGGTCGCTCAACGCTGTCGCCCGTCACGGGAGGGCCTCCTGTCCGAAGGAGGGCTCGTGCGGCCCGCGCCGTCCGGGTCCGGTGTCCGCCCGCCGGGTCCCCGTCAGCTTCTGTCGGCACTTTCCGTCACCGTATCCGGGGATTCGTCCGGCAGCCACTTGGGGTGTTTCTCCTTCGCCCAGCGCGGTGTGACGTATCCGGTGCGCATGCCGAGCCGGGCCTCCGGGTCCTGGTGGGCCATCCTCATGTGGCCGATGACGACGAAGGTGATGCCCCAGGCCAGGCAGTCATGGACGAAGATCGCGCTGGTGCGGGAGATGTCCGGCAGCAGTCCCGTGAACCACATCAGCAGGCCGGTGAACATCATGAGGAGTACGGCCCCGGCGATCCAGCCCGCGTAGAGCTTCTGCCCCGCGTTGAACTTCCCGGCCGGCCGCGCGGACGGCGAGGTCAGCCGTCTGCGGACGGCGCGCAGCCAGCGGCGGTCGTACGGCGCGAGGCGGTTGAGGCGGCGCAGGTCGGCGCGGAAGGCGGGCGAGAGGAGACCGAGGAGGAAGGGCGCGGGCAGCAGGATGCCGGACCACTCGTGGACGGTGACCATCAGGTGCCGCCGGCCGACCAGTTGGGCGAGCGGGCCGAGGTAGAGGCAGGCGGCGGTGGCCAGGCACAGCAGCATCAGGTAGCCGGTGGCGCGGTGGACCAGGCGCTCGGCGCGGGTGAAGCGGCGGACGCGTCCGCCGCCGTCAGACAGGGGTGCCGTCGCCATCGCCGTGCTTGTCCTCTCCGTCCAGCCAGCCGTCGATGTCGTAGCCGCGCTCCTCCCAGAAGCCGGGGATCACCTTGTCGGTGACCTCGATGCCGGAGAGCCACTTGGCCGACTTGTAGAAGTACATGGGCGCCGCGTAGAGCCGCACCGGGCCGCCGTGTTCGTGGGTGATCGGCTTGTCCTGCATGTTCAGCGCGACCATGACGTCGGAGCGGCGGGCCTGTTCCAGGGTGAGGTTCTCGCTGTAGGCGCCGTCGAAGCAGGTGAAGCGAATGGCCGTGCCCTCGCCGTGGACGCCGGCGGCGTCGAGGAGGTCCGCGAGCCGCACCCCTTCGAAGGGGGTCTTCTCCACCCGCCATCCGTCGGTGCACACCACGTCGTGGACGACCCGGGTCTGCGGCATCGCGCGCAGCTCGGGCAGGGTGTACGTCCTCGGCTTCTCGACCAGGCCGCTGATGCGCAGCGCGTAGTTCGTGTCGTTCTTGCGGGGGACCGAGCCCACGATGCTGTAGTAGCGGAAGCCGCCCGGGTTGGGCAGCAGCCCGGTCAGGCCGGTCGAGTCGACCTGGGAGGCGCCGGCGAGGAAGTTCTCCCAGCCTCGCTGGAGGTAGGGGGCGCCGGCCAGTCCGGCGGCTCCGGCCACCAGCGTGGCGAGCATGGCCCGCCGGGCCAGGGGCGGGCCGTCCTCGGTGTCCTTGTGCCGGTCGGCCATGTCTGTCACCGTCCTGTCATGAATCGCATCACCCTGCGAAGGGGTGACGAAAGAATGCCAAGATCTTCGCACGGAAACACGTAACCAGTCAATCCGGTGATGGAGACGGTCGCGAGGGCGGCCGCTCACGCTTCTTCACACGTGTCCAACGCGCAGGTGTGTCGGCTCGTTCCCGATGGCCCGGAACGGCTCCCCGGGGTACCCTGGGCGGCCCTTGTCCATCGTGTGTCGAGGAGACCGACCGTGGCGGGTGACGACGACATCTCGGGGTGAGTCCCGGATCTGACGGCCACCGGCGCCGGCGCCCAGGAGCGCCCGCCGCAGTGGCCTTGTCGTCGTTCCCCCATGCCCTCCCGCTCCGCCCTTCAGGGCGTGATGCCTTCCGGGGGCACCCCCGCGTCACACACGAGGTAGCCACCATGTCCGACGCCTCCGTCGTCCGCTCGAACCTCTCCTTCGTCCTGCACCGTGGGCCCGGGCCGCACCGGCCTCGTCGCGCCCGACGGCACCGGCAAGAGCACCCTGCTCCGGCTGATCGCCGGGGAACTGCGGCCCACACGCGGTTCGGTGACCGTCTCCGGCACACTCGGCCACCTTCCACAGACCCTCCCGCTCACCGCCGACCTGACCGTCTCCGAGGTGCTCGGCGTCGCCCCGGTGCTCCGGGCCCTCGACGCCGTCGAGTCCGGCGACGTCGGCGAGAAGCACTTCGCCGTCATCGGCGACGACTGGGACATCGAGAAGCGCACCCGGGCCCAGCTGGACCGCCTCGGCCTGGGCCACCTCGCCCTCGACCGCGTCCTCGGCACCCTCAGCGGCGGCCGGGTCGTCTCGCTCGGCCTCGCCGCCCAGCTGCTCAGGCGCCCCCACGTCCTGATCCTGGGCGAGCCGACCAACAACCTCGACCTGGTCAGCGTGGGCCGGCCGGAGGGCGCGCTCGGCTCCTACCGGGGCGCGTTCGTGGCCGTCAGCCACGACGAGCGGTTCCTCACGGAGACCGGCGTCGCGCGGTGGCTGCGGCTGGCGGACGGAGAGCTGACGGAGACGGCGGCACCCGCGACGTGAGCCGCCGGCACGCCGGCCGTATCCGATCCACGTCCGCATCCACACCCCGCGCGCGCCCGTGCCGCACCCGCACCCCCGCACCCGCACCCGCACCCGCACCCGCACCCGCACCCGCACCCGCACGAGGCTCCGGGCCCGGCGGGTCCCTCACCCGACCTCACCTACGGCGGAAGAATCCATGCCCACTCCCCCACCGGCCCTCCTCGCCCACGACCTCGTCCGGGTCCTCGGCGACCGCCGGGTCCTCGACGGCGTCTCGCTCACCGCTTCCCCCGGTCACCGCATCGGCCTGATCGGGGAGAACGGGGTGGGCAAGTCCACCCTGCTCGGTCTGCTGGCCGGCACCGACCGGCCGGACTCCGGCACCGTCGAGCGCCCCGCCGACCTGGGGTACCTCCGGCAGGAGATGCCCTTCGACGCGGCCGCCACCCTCGCCGACGTCCTGGACGACGCGCTGCGCGAGGCCCGCGACGACCTGGCGCGGCTGGACGACCTCACCCGGCGGCTGGCCGACACCCCGCAGGACTCCCCCGAGCACCAGGAACTGCTCGACGCGTACGGCCACCGGCTGGAACAGGCCCAGGAGCGCGAGTCCTGGGACGCCGACCGGCGCGCCGCGATCGTCCTGGCCGGGCTGGGCCTCGGCGCGGTGGCGCACGGGCGCACGCTCGGCTCGCTGTCCGGCGGGCAGCGCGGCCGGCTGGCGCTTGCGGCGCTGCTGCTGCGGCGGCCGTCGGCGCTGCTGCTGGACGAGCCCACCAACCACCTGGACGACGCCGCGGCGGCGTTCCTGGAGGAGCAGGTGCGCGGCCTGACCGGTGCCGTGGTGGTGGCCAGCCACGACCGGGCCTTCCTCGACGCCGTCTGCACCGATCTGATCGACCTCGACCCCGCCGTGGACGGCCCCGTCCGCCACGGCGGAGACTACAGCTCGTACCTGGCCGAGAAACGGGCCGAACGGGCCCGCTGGGAACGCCGGTACGCCGAGGAGCAGGACGAACTGACCGCGCTGCGCCGCTCGGCCGGGGTGACCGCGCACCGGCTCGCCCCCGACCGGGGTCCGCGGGACAACGAGAAGATGGGGTACGGGCATCGCGCGGGCCGGGTGCAGAGCCAGATCTCCCGCCGGGTACGCAACGCCACGCGCCGGCTGGACGAGCTGGAGCGCGACCAGGTGGCCGAGCCGCCGCGCCCGCTGCGGTTCGGTGGCGTCGCGCTCGCGCGGGACGCCGAGCGGCCCGGAGAGCCCGTGGACGCGGACGCCGGCCTCGTCATGCTGCGGGGCGTACGGGTGCCGGGGCGGCTCGCCCTGGGTGACCTGGACGTCTCACCCACGGAACGCCTGCTGGTCACGGGCGGCAACGGGACCGGCAAGTCGACCCTGCTCGCCGTGCTCGCCGGCCGGCTCGCGGCCGAGGGCGAGGTACGGCGGCGGGCGGGCCTGACCGTGGGGTTGCTGGCCCAGGACACCGCGTTCGACCGGCCGGACCGCACGGCGCGGGAGACCTACGTACGCTCCGTCGGGGCCGAGCGGGCCGAGGCGACGCCGTTGGAGTCGCTGGGGCTGCTGCGGGCGGCGGACCTGGAACAGCCCGTCGGGCAGCTGTCGGTCGGCCAGCGCCGTCGGCTGGCGCTGGCGCTGCTGGTGGCCCGCCCGCCCGAACTGCTGCTCCTCGACGAACCGACCAACCACCTCTCCCCACGACTGTGCGACGAGTTGGAGGAGGCGCTCGGCACCGGACCGGGCGCCATCGTGCTGGCCAGCCACGACCGCTGGCTGCGGGCCCGCTGGAAGGGACGGGAGCTGCGACTGCCGGCGGAATGAGCGACCTCCCTCGACCGAATAAGTGACCCCCTTGACAGGTGACTATCCTTGTAACGGAGATCGTCACCTGTCAAAATGGTTACATGAAACGTGACTCCGCTCTCCATGCCTTCGTGTGCGGACACCCCGCGCTTGACTTCGCCGCGACGCTCCGCTCACGGCGTTCCCGCCGCTCGGACCTGCTGGTCTCGCCGGACCGGCTCGACGCCTGGTACCGGGGGTCCGGCCTCGCCGACACCGTCTCCCCCAGCACGCCCGCCGACCTGGTCCGAGCCAGAGCCGTACGGGAGGCGGTGTACGACCTGGTGACCGCCCGGCGGCTCGGCGAGGAGTTCGACGCGCGGGCGCTCGCCCTCGTGAACGAGGCGGCCCTCGGACTGCCGGCGCCCGTGCGGCTCACCCCGGAGGGGCGCCGGATCGAGGCGACCGCGCAGCAGGCGCTGTCGACGGTGGCGCGCCGGGCCGTCGAGCTCCTCGGCGGCCCGGACGCCGCGCTGCTCAAGGAGTGCGGCAATCCCGAGTGCACCCGGGTCTACCTCGACCGCTCCCACGGCATGCGCCGCCAGTGGTGCGGCATGGAGTCGTGCGGCAACCGGATGAAGGCCGCCGCCTACCGCGCCCGCCACCGCGGCGAGGTGGCCCGGGCGGCCGCCTGACCTGGCGGGGAGTCTCTCGTAGTGGACGGCGCCGACGTCCCGCGACGCGAGGGGTCTACCGTGGATCTCCTGCCGGCCGGCATCCGCCGGTCCGCCGATCGGAAGGTGACAAGAAGTGACGACCGTCGCATACCAGGGTGAGTTCGGATCCAACTCGGCGGCCGCCACGCAGAAGCTGTTTCCCGGCAGCACCGAGCTGCCCTGCACCAACTTCGAGCAGGCCCTGGACGCGGTGACACTCGGCGACGCCGACCTGGCGGTGATCCCGGTGGACAACTCCGCGGCCGGGCGGGTCGCCGACGTCCACCACCTGCTGCCGGAGTCGGGTCTCTTCTTGATCGGCGAGTACTTCCACGCCATCCACTTCGACCTGGTGGCCGTCCCCGGCACGACGCTCGACCAGGTGGAGTGCGTACGCAGCCACGTGCACGCGCTCGGGCAGTGCCGCAAGGTGCTGCGCGAGGGCGGCTGGCGCACGCTGGTCTGCGACGACACCGCCGGCGCCGCCCGCGAGGTGGCGGAGCTGGGCGACCCCCGGCACGCGGCGCTCGCCCCGCCGGCCGCCGCCGGGCACTACGGGCTCGAGGTGCTGCGGGCGGGGGTGGAGGACCACCCGGACAACACGACGCGGTTCGTCGTCCTGTCCCGGGAGGCCGACTTCGCGCCCCTGACGGACGCGCCGACGATGACGAGCCTGTTCTTCGCCGTGCGGAACATCCCGAGCGCCCTCTACAAGGCGCTCGGGGGCTTCGCCAGCAACGCGGTGAACATGACCAAGATCGAGAGCTACCAGATGGGGGCGGGCCTCAACCCGAGCTGCTTCTACGTCGAGGTCGAGGGCCACCCCGACGAGCCGGGCGTGGCGCTCGCCCTCCAGGAGCTGCGCTTCTTCTCCTCCGAGGTGCGGGTCCTGGGCGTCTACCCGGCCCACCCGCACCGGCTGCGGGAACGGGCCGAGTGACACGCGCGGCCGGCTCGCGTCACGGCGGGCGGGACGCGGGCCGCTCCGGCGGGGCGGCCCGTCAGCTCTTGACGCTCTGCTGGCGGGCCCGGTAGGCGGCGGCCTTGACGCGGTTGCCGCAGGTCCGCATGGCGCACCACTCGCGCCGGTGGCCGCGGGAGCGGTCGAGGTAGACCTGGGTGCACTCGGGGCGGGCGCACTCGCGCAGCAGGGCGCCGTCGGCGCCGCCGAGGATCTCGACGGTCTCGCGGGCGAGCGCGGCGAGGCCCTGGGAGACGGTGCCGGTGCGGCTCATGCCCTCGGGGACGAGCTGCACCTTCACCGGCAGTCCGGCGGCCTGCCGGTTGACCTCGGCGACCGCGTCGGCGGGCAGGGGTTCGCCGTGGAGGCGCGCCGCGATCAGCTCGTAGATCGACTCGCGCAGGTCCACGGCCGTCACCAGGTCGGTCTCGTCGGCGCCGGGCGCCGCGTCGAACATCTCGGACTCGACGAACCAGTCGTCGAGCAGCTCGGGGGTGGCGAGCTTCTCCATCGGCGCCGCGTTGCGTCGCGCGCGCAGGGTGCCGACGAAGTCGAGAGGGAGCGTCCCGCAAGGAAAGGCATGGTTCACATCACCATACTGAACGGTGACTGCCAAAGATGCAACGTCCGGGTCCGGACGGAGCGCGACCCGAGCCTACGGCCCGGCCTCCGGCGTCCGGAACCCGGCCGCTCAGCCGGCGGACGGAGACGCCTCTGGTCCGTCGAGCAGGTCGGTGAAGAAGCCGTCCCAGTCCAGCGCGGCGTGCTCCGCCTCGGCCGGGACGAGGCGGTAGCTGGCCTCGATCCACTCCGCCACCGCCGCCACCGGCAGCTCGAAGATCGCGCTCGCCTCGTCGGAGGCGAGGAACAGCCACGCCTTCTGCTCGTCGAACTGGGTCGGCCACATCTGCACGTCCCCGTCGCCGCTGTCCTCGTAGAGGCCGCTGTGCAGCAGCTCCCGGCCGATGTGCCAGGTCACGGCGTGGCCCAGCAGCGGGGTGAAGGTGACGGACACGATCATCGGAGCGCCCGCGTCGAAGCGGAACTCCGCGCGCACCGGGTGCCGTACGTACTCGTCCAGCACCCGGTGGATGTCCAAGGTGAGCGCGGGCAGCCCCCCGGCCGCCGTCTGGCGCACCCGAAGCCCCGATGGATCGCCGTTCATGACGCGAGTTCCCCTTCCGTGAAGCAAGCTCGTCCGCCCACTCTCCCGCACCCGCCGGCCGCCGACATAAGTCACTTGACCGACAGCCCGGGTCCGGTGACGACTTCTCCGGGCTCCACGGAGTCCGCGGGGCGGGCACGGGCGGTGTGTGAGGGCCCGGTGGGCCCCGGGTGGTCGGCGGGCCGGTCTGGGAGACTGAGGGGTATGGACGTGCGAAGCAGGAACCGGGTCAAGGTGTCCGGCCGGGCGGGGGGACCGGTCGTGGTGCTGGCGCACGGTTTCGGCTGTGACCAGAACATGTGGCGGCTGGTGGTCCCGGCGCTGGAGCGGGAGTTCACCGTCGTGGTCTTCGACCATGTCGGGGCGGGGCGTTCGGACCTGTCGGCGTGGAGCCAGGAGCGGTACTCCACCCTGGACGGCTACGTGGCGGACGTGCTGGAGATCTGCCGTGAGCTGGATCTGGGGCCCGTGACGTTCGTGGGGCACTCGGTGAGCGCGATGGTGGGCGTGCTGGCCGCGTCCCGGCGGCCGGAGTGCTTCGCGGGTCTGGTGCTGCTCGCGCCCTCGCCGTGCTTCATCGACGACCCCCGCGCCGGCTACCACGGCGGGTTCAGCGCCGACGACATCGAGGAGCTGCTGGAGTCGCTCGACGCCAACTATCTCGGCTGGTCGGGGGCGATGGCGCCGGTCATCATGGGCAACCCCGAGCATCCGGAGCTGGCGCGGGAGCTGGCCACCAGCTTCTGCGCCACCGACCCGGACATCGCCCGGGTCTTCGCCCGCGTGACCTTCCTGTCCGACAACCGCGACGACCTGGCCGGGGTGGCCGTGCCCACGCTGGTCGCGCAGTGCTCCAGCGACGCCCTCGCTCCCCCGGAGGTCGGCGCCTTCGTCCAGGAGCGGATCGCGGGCAGCCGGCTCGTCACGCTGGACGCCACCGGGCACTGCCCCCAGCTCAGCGCCCCTGAGGAGACCACCGAGGCGATCGCGGCGTTCGTCCGGAGCCTGCGGTGACGCGTGAGGACGACGGGCGCCGGAAGGTCTCCCCCCTCCTCTTGGAGGAGAGCGCCGAGGACCTGTACGAGAACGCCCCGTGCGGGTATCTGTCGACCTTCCCGGACGGGGAGATCGCCAAGGTCAACGCCACGCTGCTCAGCTGGCTGGGGTTCAGGCGCGAGGACCTGGTCGGACGGAAGAAGTTCTCCGACCTCCTCACCGTCGGCGGGCGGCTGTACCACGAGACGCACTTCGCGCCGCTGCTGCGTCTGCAGGGGGAGATCAGGGGCATCGCCCTGGAGATGCGGACCGCCGACGGCAGCCGGGTGCCCGTACTGGTCAGCTCCACCGTCCGCAGCGACGGCGACGGAGAGCCGGTGCTGATCCGCACCACCGTCTTCGACGCCCGCGACCGCCGCTCCTACGAGGAGGAGCTGCTCCGCGCCCGCCAGGAGTCGGAAAAGGAACGCGAGCGTCTCCAGCAGCTCGCCTCCACCCTCCAGAAGACCCTGCTGCCGCCGACCCTGACGAACGTGCCGGGTCTGGACGTGGCCGCGTACTACCACACCGCCTCCGCCGACGAGGTCGGCGGCGACTTCTACGACCTCTTCCCCCTCGCCGCCGGGACCTGGGGGTTCTTCCTGGGGGACGTGTGCGGCAAGGGTGCCGCCGCCGCGGCCGTCACCTCCCTGACCCGGTACACGCTGCGCGCCGCCGCCGTGTACGATCCCGACCCCGCGGCGGTCCTGACCAACCTCAACACCGTCCTCAACCACGAGTACAACGGCAGCGACCCCCGCTTCTGCACCGTCATCTTCGGCCTCCTCACCCCCGACGGCACCGGCGCCGACCAGGGCCGGTTCCGCATCACGCTCGCCAGCGGCGGCCACCCGCCGGCCCTGCTGATGCGCGCCGACGGCACCGCCGACACCCTCCCCACCCCGGACGGGCAGCTCATCGGCGTCCTCCCCGACGCCCACATCGCCACCACCAGCTTCCACCTCGCCCTCGGTGACACCCTGCTGCTGTACACGGACGGCCTCACCGAGGCCCAGACCGCCGCGACGGGCTCCGACCGCTACGGCGACGACGCCCTCCTCGGCTTCTGCCGCGCCCTGGCGCCCACCACCGCCCCGGACGCCGTCACGGCCGTCCGCGCCCTGCTCGACCGGCTGGGCACCGGGGTGGACGACGACACCGCCGTCCTGGCCGTCAGCGTGCCCCGGCCCGGCCGCACGGAGCCGCAGCGCTGATTCGAGCGCGAGGGGCTCGCCACCCCGCTCCCGTACGGCCTCACCGTCCCGCTCCCGTACGCGGCCCTGTCCGGGCCCCTGGGCATGCCCTGCGGCGCGTGCTACCTTCCCGGTGAATCAGGTACGTCAGCGTTCCAGACAGCGGGCGGAGGGCGTGATGGAGGCGCGGGTCAAGGTCGCCGTCGTCGGGGCCGGGTTCTCCGGGGTGGCGATGGCGGTGCGGCTGAAACGGGCCGGGGTGGAGGACTTTGTCGTACTGGAGAAGGGGGACGACGTCGGCGGGGCGTGGCATCACAACACGTATCCGGGGTGCCGGTGCGACATCCCCTCGCATCTGTACTCGCTGTCCTTCGCGCCCAACCCCGAGTGGACGCACACGTATTCGGCGCAGCCGGAGATCCGGGACTACCTGCGCGCGTGCGCCGACCGCTTCGGCCTGCGCCCGCATCTGCGGACCGGCTGCGCGCTGCGGTCCGCCGAGTGGCGGGACGGCGTCTGGGTCCTGGACACCGAGGGCGGGAGTCTCACCGCCGAGGTGCTGGTCTGCGCCACCGGGCCCCTGGACGAGCCGATGGTCCCGCCCGTGCCCGGACTGGACCGGTTCCGGGGCAAGGTGATGCACTCCGCGCGCTGGGACGAGTCCCACGACCTCACCGGCGAGCGCGTCGCCTCGATCGGCACCGGGGCCTCGGCCATCCAGTACGTGCCCGAGATCCAGCCCCTCGTGGAGCGGCTGTACGTCTTCCAGCGCACCGCCCCCTGGGTGATGCCGCACGACGACCGGCCCGTCACCGCGCGCGAGCGCCGGCGCTACCGGCGGCTGCCGGTGATCCAGCGGCTCGCCCGCGCCCGCGTCTACGCGGCCAAGGAGCTGCTCGTCCTCGGGTTCGTGAAGCGGCCCGCGCTGATGACCCGGCTGGAGGCGCTCTCCCGGGCCCATCTGCGCCGGCATGTGAAGGACCCGGAGCTGCGCGCCCGGCTCACCCCCGACTACACCCTCGGCTGCAAGCGCGTCCTGCCCTCCAACCGCTGGTACCCGGCGCTGGCCCAGCCCAACGTGGAGGTGCTCACCGGCGGTCTGCGCGAGGTGCGGGAGCACAGCGTGGTCAACGCCGACGGCACCGAGCGGGAGGTCGACACCCTCGTCCTCGGCACCGGGTTCCACGTCACCGACATGCCCGTCGCGCGGCTGGTGCGCGGACGGCACGGCGTCCTGATGGCGGACGCCTTTCAAAGCGGCGGCCCGCGCGCCTTCCTCGGCACCGCGGTCCCCGGCTTCCCCAACCTCTTCCTGCTGCTCGGGCCCAACACCGGCCTCGGGCACGGGTCGATGGTCTACATGATCGAGGCTCAGGTCGAACACGTGCTGCGGACGCTGCGCGCGATGGAGCGCAACGGCGCCACCACCGTGGAGGTGCGGCCCGAGGCACACGACGGCTTCAACCGGATGGTCGACGCGCGGCTGCGCGGCACGGTGTGGGAGACCGGCGGGTGCAGCAGCTTCTACCGCGACGCGACCGGCCGCAACGCGGTCCTGTGGCCGGACTGGACCTGGCGCTTCCGGCGACTGGCCCTGCGGTCGGCCGGCCGCGCCTACCGGTTCGGCTCCCCCGCCGTGACCCCTTCCTCTCCCGCCGACGGCACGTCCCTTCCTACCACCGAGGTGACCTCATGATCCGCAAGCGCGTCCTCGTCACCGGAGCAGCCAGCGGCATCGGCGCGGCAACCACGGCCGCACTGCGGCACCGCGGCTGCGAGGTGCTCGGCCTGGACCTCGACGGCGACGGCGCGTCGGTCCTCACCTGCGACGTCCGCGACCAGGCGCAGGTGAACGCCGCCGTGGCCGAGGCGGTGGAGCGGCTGAGCGGGCTCGACGTACTGATCAACTGCGCGGGGCTCGCCACGCCGCAGAGCGCCGGCCTGCCCCCGGACGCGCGCGCCGAGGCCGTCGTCGACGTCAATCTGCTCGGCCCCTGGCGGGTCACCGGAGCGGCGCTGCCCGCCCTGCGCGCGGCCCGGGGGCGCGTGGTCAACACCGCCTCCGGGATGGCGTACGTGGCGCTGCCGTTCGCCCCGGCGTACGCCATGAGCAAGCACGGCGTGATGGCGTACTCCCAGGCGCTGCGGCTGGAGCACGGCGACGCGATCCACGTCGTCACGGTGTACCCCGGGTTCATCCGGACGCCGATCCACCGCGACTCCCTCGAGTTCGGCATGTCGGTGGCCGGCACGTCGCCCGAGGAGCGGATGGAGGACGCCGTCGCCGCGTTCACGCGTGCCGCGCTCGCGCCCCGGCCGCCGAGGAACATCACCACGACACCGAGCGGGCGGCTCAACAACGCCCTGTGCCGCTTCGGGCCGCGCTGGTTCGTGGAGGGCGAGATCCTGCGCCGTATGCGCAAGAAGCTCGTGGGGCGGGCCTTCCCGGACACCGACCACCCGGTGGCCGTGTTCGGCAGGCGGCTGGAGCACCGGTAGGGGACGCCCCGACGGCTCAGTCCTGCCGGGCGAGCAGACTCAACTCCCTTTCCACCGCCCGCTCATGGGCCTCCGCGTCCTCGCGGGCCCGGCGCGGGCTCCAGCGGCCCCGCATGACGAAGACGAACGGCAGGAAGGCGATCTGGCCGCCCATGCACACCAGCCACCAGGCGCGCCACTGCCCGGGCCCTTCCTCGGCCGCCTCCGCCACCTCGGCGCCGTGCTCGTTCAGCACGGCCAGTTCGGGGCCCGCCTTCTGGACCAGGGCCAGGTCGGCCGGCCCGACCTCCCTCGCGGCGCGGGCGGCGAGTTCGGGTGGTACGGAGTCGGCCGGGTAGCGGCCCAGCTCGGCGAACAGCTCCGGGTGGGCGTTGACCACGGCGAGGGCCGGTCCGGCCTCGGCCTGGGCGGCCTGGACCTCGTGGCCGTGTTCGACGATCGGGGTCACCGAGGTGACCGCCACGGGCAGGAACGCGGCGGACACCGCGACCACGATCCGCAGGATCCATCCCCACACGGCCAGCCCGGTCGCGGTCGCGGCCGGGTCGTGCCGCTCGACGGTCTCCGTGTACGCGGCCATCCAGGGGGCGTAGGTCAGCCCGCTGCACACGCCGAGGACCACGAACAGCCAGGCGAAGGTGTAGTAGCCGGTGTCCGGGTGGGTCGCGAGCGACGCGAACACGGCCGTGCAGACGACCGAGCCGGCGCCGCCCAGCAGCATCAGCGGCTTGCGCACCCGCAGCCGGTCGGACAGCAGGCCCGCGCCGATCAGGGAGACGGCGCTGGCCGCCCAGTACCAGTTGCCCAGCGCGTTGGCCCGCTGTTCGCTGTAGCCGAAGACGGCGGAGTAGTAGATGACCAGGTTGCCGACGGCCGCGTAGTACAGCAGCAGGTAGGTGCTGATGGCGAAGGCGGGGCCGAGGACGTCCAGGCGCAGCATCCGCCGCCAGTGGCCGCCGCTCGCGGCGTGCGGTTCGGCGCCCCGGGCGCGGGCCTCGACCAGGGCGCGGTCGCGCAGGCTGACCATGACCTGGTCGCGCAGGCGCGGGGACAGCTCGCGCAGCCCGAGCAGGGCGACGACGAAGACGACCAGGGCGGTGACTCCGGCGTACCGCAGTTCGTCCTGCCACGTCGCGGTGTCCAGGGTGGCGCTGGAGACGGTGGTGACGACGAGGCTGCCGACGACCGGGCCCATCGTCCACGACCCCATCGCGGTGGCCCGGCCCAGCTGCGGGGAGAAGTCCCGGATGAGGGCGGGGGTGGCGACGAGGACGATGCCCTCGACGAAGTACAGGGCGCAGAACAGCAGCAGGTACGTGGTGCGGTCCGGCGCGCTCGGCAGGAACAGCACGAGCAGGGCGGCGACCAGGACGCCGTAGACGACCATGTTGGCCCGGCCCCAGCGGTCGGCGAGGCCCGCGACGAGCGAGGCGAACGCGCCGACGGCGTTGCCCGCCACGGAGAGCATGACGAAGTAGCCGAACGACATGCCGTAGTGCGCCATGATCGAGGTGGCCACGGCGTACTGGATGTAGAGCAGGTAGTAGAGGACGACGGTGGTGACGACCACGATGGCCAGATACGTGTAACGGCGGGCCGGGGCCGGGTAGTCGGGCAGGTCGCGGTGCCAGAGGCGGGCCAGGGGCCCGGGGCTCGGATCGGCGGTGACGAAGGACTGGGTGGCCACGGCGGCTCCTGTGGTCGATGAGGACGCGGGCGGGATGGGCCGGGAACGACGCGAGCAGCGCTTGGCGCGTGCGCTCCGGGGCGTCGTGGCAAGCAGTATGGGACGCGTCACAACCCGGCACAAGGTTCTGGAACGTCCGCGTTCTTCTTTGTCCTTCCTCGTCGGACCGAGCGGGCGAACGACGGTTATGGTCGGAGTCGAGCAGATCCGCACAGGAGCGCGGCGCCGCCACGGCGTGGGGGCGCGGACGCCGCGCAGGGAGAGGGAGCCACAGGGTGGTCGAGCAGGAACGGGCCGCACGCCCGAGGGGTGACACGTACGGCGGTCAGTCGCGCCAGGAGCGGTCCGCGGACCGGCGCGAGCGGATCACCCGGGCGGCCGTCGAACTGTTCGCCGCCCGTTCGTACGACGAGGTCACGGTCGCCGAGGTGTGCGCGCGGGCCAGGGTGTCGAAGCGGTATTTCTACGAGCACTTCACCGACCGCGAGGATCTGCTGCTGGCGGTGCACCGGCAGGAGAACGACTGGCTGCTGGCCGGGATCTCGGCCGCCGCGCCGAAGGAACCGGAGAGTCTCGACGCGCTGCTGCGGCCGATGATGGCGGCGCTGGTGACGCTGCTGTCCGAGCATCCGGAGTCGGCCCGGGTGATCTACATCAACGCGCCCCGGATGGAGGTGCGGCGCCGGGGCGTCCTGCGCAAGAACGCCGAGCTGATGGGCCGGCTGGCGCGCCGTGCGGTCCCCCGGCCACGGGACCGGGTCCGGCACGAACGGCTGCTGCTCATGCTGGTCGCCGGGGTCACCGAGGTGATCATCGACTGGCTGGAGCGCGGGATGACGGACGACCCCGGCGCCCTGACCGACCATCTGACCGGCTTCGCCGTCTCGCTGTTGGGGGACGTGGGCTGACCGCGGGCGGGGGCAGCCTGGTACCGGGACTACCAGGAAGCCGCGTCTCTGGTCCGCGCCCGGGAGGCGCAACACACTGCGACGGCACGCGTCCGCAGCGTGTCCGCTCATGCCCCCGTACCGCGTCCCCGTAGAGGAACCATGCTCTCTCCCACCCGCGAGATCCTCAGTTTCCGTACCCTCGCCCTGCTGCCGCCCGTCCTGTTCATCCCGTCGCTGGTCTCGTTCGCCGTCGCCCCCGGGGCGGTCGCGGTCGAGTACACCGGCGTCCTGTTCCACCTCGCCATCATGTTCCTCGTGCCGCGGCTGCCCGCCCCGATGTGGGGGAAGGCCGCCGGCTTCGGCTGGATCACCCTCGACGTGCTGTCGGGCATCATGACGATCAACGAGGTCCCGCACGAGATCGCCTGGTCGGTACGGCTGGGCGGCCATGTGCTGGCCGGCATGTGGTTCATCACCACGTCCCTGCTCTCCGTACCGTCGAGCGTCCGCGTGGTCGGCACGGTGATGGGCGCCTGGCTGGCGCTGTACAGCTTCCTGGGCAATGTGCTCCCGCAGGAGTTCCTGTTCCCCGGCGGCATCCTCGTGCCCGTCTGGTTCCTGCTGCTCGCCCGCTACCACCGGCCCGAGGGGGAGGCGACGCCGCCGCTCAGCCCGGCGGGGTGAACTTCCTGGTACTCCCGTTACCAGGAAGTGGCGTCTCTGGGCTCCGGCGCCGGTGTGGCGCATGATCGGGATCATGACCGTCACACTTGTCACCGGGGCCAACAAGGGCCTCGGGTTCGAAACCGCGCGCCGCCTCGTCGCCGAGGGCCACACCGTGTACGCCGCGGCGCGCAACCCCGACAACGCCCGCCGGGCCGCGACCGAGCTGGGCGCGCTGCCGCTGGTCCTGGACGTCACCGACGACGCCTCCGTGCAGGCCGCGGCCGCCCAGGTGGCCGAGGCTCACGGGGCGCTCGACGTCCTGGTCAACAACGCGGGCATCAACGGCGGCGGACCGAAGCCGCTCGACGAGATCACCGCCGCCGACATGACCGCCGTGCTCGACACCAACGTCGTCGGTATCGTCCGCGTCCTGCACGCCTTCCTCCCGCTGCTGCGGCGCAGCGCGGGCGGGGTCGTCGTCAACGTCGGCAGCGGCCTCGGCTCGTTCGGCCGGGTGCACGACAGCGGGCGCGCCGAGTCCCGGGTGCCGAACCTGCTGCCGTACCCGGTCTCGAAGGCGGCGGTGTCCATGCTCACCGTCCAGTACGCGCGCGCCTTCCCGGAGCTGCGGATCAACGTCGTCGACCCGGGCCCCACCGCCACCGACCTCAACCGCCACCAGGGCCCCCAGACCGTCGAGCAGGGCGCCTCCGCCATCGTCGACGCGGCGCTGATCTCCGCCGACGGGCCGACCGGCGCCTTCCTCGACGCGGCGGGCGTCAGCCCCTGGTGACCGGCCCGGCAGCGGCCGGCCCCCATGCCCCGGTGACCACGTCACCCCTCGGGCGCCTCCTCCAGCAGGCGCCGCAGTGAAGGCAGCAGTTCGTCGATGTCCGCCCCGCTTCTGAGGACGACGACCGTCGTACCCGTGTCGCCCGCCGGCCGAGGACCCGAGTCCCGGGCGGGCGGCACCGGGAAGAGCGCGATCACCTCGCGCAGGGCCTCGTCGACCTCCGCGACGGGGTCGGCGGACTCGCCCCTGAGCCACCGTCGCAGGACGTGGTTGTGGGCGGCGACCACGTTCGCCGCCATCAGTTCGGCCCGCAGCGGCGCCGCCGTCCCCGTCTCGGCCAGCCAGTCCGAGATGAACTCACGGAACAGGCGCTGGTAGCGGGCCACACTCACGATCTCCCGCTCGCGCAGGGCCGGCACCTTGCTGGTGAGGGCGTAGCGCCGGCGGGCCAGCTCGCCCTCGTCCAGGTAGTGCAGCAGGACGATCCGCACCGCGTCGGAGACCGCCACCAGCGCGGTGGCGTGCGAGGAGCTGGCGAGCCGCTCCCCGATCGCGGTCAGCAGCCGGTCGTGGTCCGGAAAGATGACCTCTTCCTTCGACCGGTAGTGCCGGAAGAACGTGGTGCGGCCCACGCCGGCCCGCTCGGCCACGTCCTCGATGGTGGTCTGCTCGTATCCGCGCTCGTCGAAGAGCGCGAAGGCGGCCTGGGCGAGCCGGGCCCGCGTGGATGAACCTCTGGTCATAGTGGACGCATCATTCCCTGCCCTCCCGTCCGGACACCACTTGCCCGAAGCGGCGGCACTGAGTACCGTTCTAGCAGTATCCAGTACCGCCGAGGCGGAACTGGGTGCCTCCGAGGGTGACCTCGGTACCGTGCACGGCGCGGTCCGGCGCCCTCCCCCGCCGACCGATGTGGGCGACGGGTCATCCACACCGACCGAAGCGGAGTGAATCATGACGGTCGAGCCGCCACGGACGCCTGACCGCGACATCCACACGACCGCGGGCAAGCTCGCGGATCTCAGGCGCCGGATCGAGGAAGCCACGCACGCCGGTTCGGAACGCGCGGTGGAGAAGCAGCACGCCAAGGGCAAACTCACCGCCCGGGAACGCATCGGCCTCCTCCTCGACGAGGACTCCTTCGTCGAACTCGACGAGT
>JAEBFB010000024.1:0-119854 GCA_049998335.1 Streptomyces sp. cmx-10-19 | reverse complement strand
CGGTCAGAGACCGAACGTCGCGAAACATTCCCACAGTGGCTGCACTCCTACAATCACCACCGCGGACACACCGCGCTGAAAGGGCAACCACCCGCCAGCCGCGTCCCCAACCTCACAGGGCAATACAACTAGGCCAGCAGCCCCGACGACCGCCACAGGCGGCGGCTCACGCCCCGCAGGACGCCTATGTCGTCCAGGAAGTCCGTCAGGCGCTTCGCGCCGGTCCGCATGATCTCGCGGCGGTGGGCGCTGGCCTTCACCTGGGCGAGGGCCTCGCACTTGTCGAGGCCGACGTTCGTGCAGACCTCCGGGTTGATGAAGGCGATGGAGAAGACGCGGGCGAACTCCCCGGAGGTGACCCGGGTGAACTCCCGCGACCACCTCGGGGCCGTCACCATCTGGCGGCGCAGCTCCTCACGGGCGTAGCGCACGCTGGCCCAGACGCCGGACGAGCTGAAGGTCATGACGCAGATGACCGTCAAGCTCAACGAACGCAACCGGACGGAGCCCGACGTGCTGGTGTTCCGGGCGGAGGCCTACGCCGGTACGAGGCAGACCTGGTACCGGCCGGAAGACGTGGTGATCGCCGTCGAGGTCGTTTCCAAGGAGTCGATGGAACGGGATCGGGAGGTGAAACCCTCGAAGTACGCGCAGGCGGGCATCCCGCACCACTGGCGGGTCGAGGAGAACCACGACCTCCCGGTGGTCTACGCGTACGAGCTCGATCCGGCCACCCGGGCCTATGGATTGGTCGGCATCTTCCAAGGCCGCCTCAAGCTCACCGTCCCCTTCCCGATCGACATCGACCTCACCAGTCTGGAACCCCGCCGCTGAACCCCCCTTGCCTCACCCCCCGAGCACCGCCTCCATCACCGACCGGGCGATGGGCGCCGCGAGGCCGCCGCCGCTGACGCGTTCGCCGTCCGCCTTCGTCCCCTCGACCACCACCGCCACCGCGACCTTCGGCTCCAGGTCCCCGTGCCCCTGCGCCCACGAGACGAACCAGGCGTACGGCGTACCGGAGTTGCCCACCCCGTGCTGGGCCGTGCCGGTCTTGCCGCCGACGACGGCGCCCGGGATCGCGGCGTTCGCGCCCGTGCCGTTCTCCACCACGCCGCGCATCAGCTCCTTCAGCTTCCGCGCCGTCGAGGGCCGCACCGCCTCCCGCGCCGGACGGGACCCGGCCGTCGCCACCAGCGCGCCGCCCGCCCGCTGCGTCCGCTCCACCAGATACGGCGTGCGCACCCGGCCCCCGTCGGCCACCGCCGCCGCCACCATCGCCATCTGCAGCGGCGTCGCCCGCGTGTTGTACTGCCCGATCGACGACAGCCCGAGCTGCGCCCGGTCCGCCGAGGTGTCGAAGGTGGACCGCGCGACGGAGAACGGGATGCGCAGCCCGGCGTCGTTGAAGCCGAACGCCTTTGCCGTCGCCGCCATGTCCGCCACCCCCACGTCCACGCCGAGCTTGGCGAACACCGTGTTGCAGGACCACTCGAACGCCTCCCGCAGCGAGGCGTCCCCGCATCCCTCGGCCTCGTTGGTCAGCCGGGTCCGCGTCCCGGGCAGGGGGTACGGGTCGGGGGAGCGGGTCGGCGCGTCCAGGTCCCGCAGCACCCCCGCGTCCAGCGCCGCCGCGGCGGTGACCACCTTGAAGGTCGACCCCGGCGGATACGTCGTGCGCACCGCCCGGTTGAGCATCGGCTGGTCCGGGTCCCCGTTGAGCCGCGCCCAGGTCCGGTCGGCGTCCGCGCTGTTCCCCGACAGCGACTGCGGGTCGTACGACGGCGTGGACACCAGCGCGAGGACGCGGCCCGTGGCCGGCTCGATCGCCGCCACCGCGCCCTTGCGCTTGCCGAGCCCCTCGAAGGCGGCCCGCTGCGCGTCACCGTCGATCGTCGTCACCACGTCGCCGCCCGGGTTGGCCGCCCCCGTCACGTCGTTCCACAGCGGCAGCGGCGCCAGCACCGGATCGGCGCCGGAGAGCAGCCCGTCCTCGGCGTGCTCCAGCAGCGTCGTACCGTACGCCTGCGAGGCGAAGCCGGTGACCGGCGCGTACATCGGGCCGTCGGCGTACGTCCGCTCCCATCGCAGGTGCTCGCCGGTGTCCCGGGAGCCGGTGACCGGCTCGCCGCCGACCAGGATGTCGCCGCGCGGTTGCTGGTAGCGGGCGATGTCGGGGCGCCGGTTGGCCGGGTTGCCGTCGTACTCGGGGGCCTGGACGATCTGCACCCGGGCCGCGTTGACCAGCAGGGCGAGCAGCAGCAGGGCGCAGAAGAAGGCGGCGTGCCGGATGTGCCGGGTCATCCGCCGGCCTCGCGCCGGGCCGCGTGGCTCACCCGGATCAGCAGCGCCACGATCGCCCAGTTGGTGACGACCGAGGAGCCGCCCTGCGCCAGGAACGGCATGGCCATCCCGGTCAGCGGGATCAGCCCGGTCACCCCACCCGCGATGACGAACACCTGGAGCGCCACGATCGAGGACAGGCCCACCGCGAGCAGCCGCCCGAAGGGGTCGCGCGCGGCCAGCGCCGCCCGGTAGCCGCGCTCCACCAGCAGCCCGTACAGCAGGAAGACGGCGGCCAGGCCCAGAAAGCCCAGCTCCTCCCCGGCCGTCGCCAGGATGAAGTCGGACTTCACGGCGAACCCGATGAGCACCGAGTGCCCGAGGCCCAGACCCGTACCGGTCACCCTGCCCGCCGCGAACGCGAACAGCGACTGGGCCAGCTGGTTGGGCCCGTGGCCCGCCTCGATGGACGCGAAGGGGTGGAGCCAGTCCTCCACCCGGCTGTGCACGTGCGGCTCCAGCCAGCCCACCGCGACCGCGCCCAGCGAGGCCAGCAGCAGACCCACCGCGATCCAGCCGGTGCGGCCGGTGGCGACGTACAGCAGGACGACGAAGAGACCGAAGAACAGCAGCGAGGTCCCGAGGTCCCGCTCCAGGACCAGGACGCCGACGCTGACCAGCCACACCGCGAGGATCGGCCCGAGGACCCGGCCGGTCGGCAGCTGGAGCCGCCACACCCTGCGCCCCGCGTACGCCAGCGCGCTGCGGTTGGCGGCCAGATAGGCGGCGAAGAACACGGCCAGGAGCACCTTGGCGAACTCGCCGGGCTGGATGGAGAAGCCCTGGACCCGGATCCAGATCCGGGCGCCGTTGACCGCCGGGAACAGGATCGGCACGGTCAGCAGCACCAGTGCGGCCGCCACGCAGACGTACGCGTAGCGCTGGAGCACCCGGTGGTCGCGCAGCAGCAGGACGACCACGATGAACAGCGCCACGCCCAGCGTCGACCACACCAGCTGCGTGGGCGCCGCCCGGTCGCCCGGCGTCTCCAGGTCCAGCCGGTAGATGAGCACCAGCCCGAGCCCGTTGAGCAGCACCCCGATCGGCAGCAGCAGCGGATCGGCGTACGGGGCGCGCAGCCGCACCGCCAGATGGGCCAGCAGCGCGAGCACGCCGAGGCCGGCG
Source organism: Streptomyces sp. cmx-10-19 (assembly GCA_049998335.1). GTDB lineage: Bacteria > Actinomycetota > Actinomycetes > Streptomycetales > Streptomycetaceae > Streptomyces. The sequence goes on along the minus strand of JAEBFB010000024.1, from coordinate 116,386 downwards.
CCGTAGCCGGCGGCGCCGGGCGGGAGGGCGCCGTCCTGGGCGAGGCCGACGTTGCAGTAGCCGCACACCGACAGCAGCACGGCCATCAGGATCAGGGCGAGTTCGATGCCGCGCCGCCGGGGGAGCCGGGCGACGGGAGCGGGTGCGTCCGCCTGGGCCACGGTGATTCCGGTTCCGGTTCCGGTTCCGGCCTTGGTCATGTCCGGAACTTATCCATATGAGGGGATGTGCGGGGTGTCGGCATCAGCACCAGCGCGGCGCGGCGCCGATGTCGTCGATGCAGCGGGCCGCGCCCCAGGCCCAGGTGCCGTCGGTGAGGAGGTACCCGGGCGGGTTGCCGCCCGCCCGGTCGCCGGGGGACTTGCAGTAGAGGGGGACGACCTCGCCCCGGCGGGCGTACCGGACGACCTCGGAGTCCCGGGCCGGGGAGGTGCGCAGGGCGAGCCGGTCGGCGGTGACGACGCCCCGGTGACGGCCCCGCTCCTGACGGCCGTCGCCGCCGCCGTTCCAGGAGGAGGTGGCGGTGGACCCGCCGTCGCCCCCGCCCCACTCGTCGCTCGCGGCGGCGGGCGGGGCGGCGGTGAGGCCGCCGAGCGCGACGGCGGCGACGGTGACGAGCGAGCGGCCCAGCGGGGAGCGCGGGGACGGCGCGGTGGGCAAGGACGTGGGGGACATGGGAGGGCCTCCCGGAACGAACCGGATGCAAGGTGACTGACCGCCACATTAGGAGCGCCGCGTACGGACCGCCCGCCGCGCTGAGCCATCGGGGGCCGACGGCTCAGGGCTGCTGAGGCAGCGTCAGCGTCGCCAGCGCCCCGCCGTCCGGCGGGTTGGTGAACTCCAGCCGCGCCCCGAGCACCTCCGCCTGCCCCAGCGCGATGGTCAGCCCGAGCCCGTGCCCCTTCGTCCCGCCCTCGGTACGGAACCGCTGCGGCCCGTGCGCCAGCAGGTACCCCGGATAGCCGTCCCCGTGGTCCCGTACGGTGATCACCGCTCCGTCGACGGTCAGCACCACCGGCGCCCGCCCGTGCCGGTGCGCGTTGGCGACCAGGTTGCCCAGCACCCGCTCCAGCCGCCGCCGGTCGGTCTCCACCCGCGCGTCCCGCACGACGTCCACCCGGGTCCCCGTCTCCGAGCCCCGCACGACCCGCCGGGCCAGCGCGCCCAGCTCCTCCGGGTCGGTCTCCAGGCGCTCGCGTCCGCTCTCCAGCCGGGAGACCTCCAGCAGGTCCTCGGTGAGCGTGCGCAGCGCCGCCACCCGGTCCCGCACCAGCTCGGTCGGGCGGCCCGGCGGCAGCAGTTCGGCCGCCGCGTGCAGACCGGTGAGCGGGGTGCGCAGTTCGTGCGCCACGTCCGCGGTGAACCGCTGCTCGGCCAGCAGCTTGCCCTGGAGCGACGCCGCCATCGAGTCCAGCGCGGCCGCCACCGAGGCCACCTCGTCCTGCGGCCGCGTCGGGTCCTGCGCCCGGGGATCGCCGACCCGCGCGTCCAGGTCGCCCGCGCTGATCCGCCGCGCCACCCGGGCCGTGGTGTGCAGCCGCCGCGTCACCCGGGTCACGGCGAACGCGCCGACCAGCAGCGTCGCCCCGATCGCCAGCGCCGACGACCACACGATGGCGCTGTCCAGCCCCTCGATGGTGCGCTCGCCCTGGGAGTGGTCGACCCGCACCGCCAGCGCCCGGCCGCCGTCGGCGGGGCCCGCCGCCCACATCGTGGGGCGCCCGTCGGTCTCGGCGACCAGCGTGCCGCGCCGCCCGGAGACGGCCAGCGCGCGCAGCGGCTCCGGCAGCCCCGGCGGATCGACGCCGGCGCCGCCGCGCAGCGGGTCCCCGGCCTCGTACGCCTCCGTCGCCTCCCGCAGCCGGGCCAGCGCGGTGTCGCGGGCCTGGCCGACGGTCTGGTCGGTCACCGAGACGTGCACCAGGACGCCGAGCAGCGCGGCCAGCGCGCAGCACATCACGGTGATGAAGACGGCCGCCCGTACCGCGAGCGGACCGGCCCAGCGGGGGAGCCTCACCGGCCACCGGCCGACGGCGAAGGAGAGGGCGACGGGGGCTCGGCGTGTTTCCCGCCGCCGTCGCCGCGCAGCATCTCGTCGCTGGTCAGCAGCATCGCCCGCTGGTCGGCGTCCCAGGTCCACCGCAGCCGGTACTCGTAGCCCGCGACCTCCGAGGGCGACCGGACGATCACCGTCCGCCCGGCCAGCTCGACGGCGCTGACCGCGTCGTCGTAGGACATGACCCGTACGAGGCGGCCCTTCTCGACGGTGTAGACGCGTACGGCGGTCAGCTTGCCGGGCAGCAGGCGGAATCCGAGCGCCATCTCGGCGCGGCCGTCGCCGGTCAGGTCGCGGTAGTACGGCCGCAGCACCGGGCACGTGCCCTCGCGGTCCCCGTCGCCCGGGTCGGCGCCGTCGGCGCCGCAGTCCGCCATCCGGACGGACGTCTCGTGGTAGCGGGCCCCGGCGGCGGCGTAGTCGCCGGGGTGGGCGGTGATCTCGGCGGCGACGGCGGCCACCGGGTCCGCCCGGCGGATGTCGCCGCCGGGGACGGGGACGCCGGCCAGGACCTCGTTGTCCACCTCGCCGATGTCGTAGGCCGGGTTCGACGCCGGGGCCAGGCCGGGCCACAGGCGCGCCGGGCTGTGCGCGGCCGGGGTCGCCCCCGCCGCCCGCAGCCCGCCCGCGTCCCCGCACGCGGCCAGCGACCCGGCCGCCACCGCCAGCAGGAGCAGCGCGAGAACGGCGGGAACGCGGGCGGGATGCCCGCGGCGGCTCGGGAGCACTGCACTCCTGGGGTTCGGGTGGTTGGGGTGGTTCCGGCGGTTCCGGCGGTTCACGTGGTTCGGTGGTCGGGTGACTCCGTGACTCCGTGACTCCGTGACTCTGTGGTTTCCGTGGTTTCCGTGCTGGACACGTCGTCGCGGCCGGGAGGACCATTTTGCGCGCGCCGGGGATCACCGGGCTAGTCGGCCAGCTCCTCCAGCAGCCGCGCGATCGGCAGGCCGGCCCGCAGATACGCCACGAACAGCTCGTTGTGCAGCGCCCACGGCGAGCGCCTCGCCCGGATCAGCCGGACCGCCTCGTCGGCGCCGGCGCCGCGCCGCATCAGCGTGTGGGCGACGACGAGACCGGAGCGGTCGTACCCGTGGAAGCAGCGCACGAGAACCTTGCGGCCCGCGTCCAGCGCCTCGGCGGCGGCCTCCGCCAGCCGGATCACCCCGGTGAGCTGCGTCCCGTCCAGCGGGCCGTCCGGGATCGGCCACACATGGTGCTCGACGCCGTCGTCCGGCCCGTGCCCCGGCAGCCGCAACAGCGTCTGCACGAGGTCGAACTCCGCGCGCACCACCGCCGGCTGCGTGCCGCCGGCCGGCCGCCGGAACTCGTGCCCGCCCATCCACAGCCCCGGCACGATCTCGTCCCACGGCCGGTCCGGAGCGGGTACGTCCGGTCCCTTCCCACGCGTATGCACCGACGCATCCCCTCCGGCCCAAGGGCGGGGGCCCGCCCGGCCGAACCGGTGCGGACCCGACTCCCTGCCAAGGTATCCGGGTTCTTGCCCCGGCAGCACCCCGCCTGGTCCCATGGTCGCGGGGGTGAGGCCGCATGAACGGACTGCGCGTCGTACCGACCCGGCGCCACGGCCACGACCGGCTGTACGTCTGCCTCCCGGACGGCGGGAACATCGCCTGGTACGACAGGGAGAGCGCCCGGGTCAGCCTGCTGAGCGAGGACCGCCGCGACGACGTCCTCGCCGCCCTGCGCCCCTTCCTCACCGTCCCCGTCACCATCGGCCCGCCCCCGGCCCCCGGCCCCGCTGAGCTGGCCCGCCTCGCGCTCCACCCCGACGACGACCTCGCCCCCAACCGTCCCGGCGAGGCCCTCCTGATCGCCCTGGAACGCGACCCCGGCCCGGCGCACCGGCTGCGCCCCGATCCGCGCCGCCGCGCCCTGGCCGCCGAGCAGACGACCGGCGCCGCCCTCGACCGCCTCGACGGGGCCGGCTGGCGCACCCTGCACTCCGTTCCGCTGCCCGGCGGCGACCGGCTCCACCACCTGCTGATCGGCCCCGGCGGGCTCTACGCCCTGCACGTGCTGCCCGCCCGTCGGCAGCGCGTCCACCTCGCCGACCCGCTGGTCACGCTGGGCCGCCGGGAACCGAGACCGCTGCTGCGCCGAGTCCGCGCCGACGCCGACCGGGCCTCGTACGCCCTCACCGCCGAGGTCCGCGCCGTGCTGGTCCTCGTCGAACCGGCCCGGGTGAGCGCCGACGCCGCGCCGCGCTCCGTGCGCGTCCTCAGCGACGGGGAGCTGCCCGGCCTCGCCCGGCTCGGCGGCACGCTGAAACCGGCGGACGTGGAGGCGCTGCACGCCCTCGCCCGGGACCGGGGCACGTGGACGCGGCTGTGAGCGTCCACGGCGTTCAGGGGAGGGCGGCCGCCCGGCGCCGGTCGAGCAGCGGGGCCAGCAGATCGCCGTGGTCCGCCACCCGGGCCCCCACGTCCCCCGCCCGGAAGACGAACTCCGCCGCCCGCCGGCACCCCGCGACCTCGTCCCAGGTCACCGGCGCGGACACGGCCGGCTCGGCGCGGGCCCGCACCGTGTAGGGCGCGGCCGTGGTCTTGCGGGCGGCGTTCTGGCTCCAGTCCACGAACACCTTCCCCGGCCGCAGACTGCGCGTCATCCGGTGCACCACCAGCCGCGGCAGCGCCCGCTCCGCCTCCACGGCCAGCCTCTTCGCGTACTCCGACACCCGCTCCGACGACGCCCCCCGCACCCCCGCCAGCAGATGCAGCCCCTTCGCCCCGGACGTCTTCGCGTACGCCTCGACGCCGTCCGCCGCGAGGCGCTCGCGCAGCCACAGGGCGACCTCGCAGCACTGGACGACGGTCGCGGGCGGCCCCGGGTCGAGGTCGAAGACCACGCGGTCGGCCTCGGCGGGGTCGTCGGCGGTCCACTGGTGGGTGTGGAACTCGGTCACCAGGTTCGCCGCCCACATCAGGCTCGGCAGATCCTGCACCAGCACCATCCGGGAGGGGCCCTCCGAGCGGGGCACCTCGGCGGTGGTGACCCAGTCGGGCGTACCCGGCGGCACGTTCTTGGTGAAGAAGACCTCACCGTCCGGGCCGTCCGGATAACGCAGGAAGGAGACCGCGCGGTCGCGCAGATGCGGCAGCAGCACCCCGGCGGTGGTCGCGTAGTAGTGCAGCAGCTCACCCTTGGTGAAGCCGGTCGCGGGATACAGCACCTTGTCCAGGTTGCTGAGGGCCACCCGTCGCCCCTCCACGTCTGTGATAGGCGCCATACCATGAGAATCTCACGGAAAACGGATAAAACGTCCGATACGTCGTCCGACAGGAAGGGTGCTGCACGTGCGATCCATCTGGAACGGCGCCATCTCCTTCGGCCTGGTCAGCATCCCGATCAAGCTGGTGAACGCGACGGAGAACCACGCGGTCTCCTTCCGCCAGATCCACACCGAGGACGGCGGCCGGATCCGCTACCGCAAGGTGTGCGAGCTGGAGGACCGGGAGGTCACCACGGACGAGATCGGCAAGGCGTACGAGGACGCCGACGGGTCGATGATCCCGATCACCGACGAGGACCTCTCCCATCTGCCGATCCCGACCGCGCGGACGATCGAGATCGTGGCCTTCGTGCCGGAGGAGCGCATCGACCCGCTCCAGATGGGGTCCGCGTACTACCTCGCCGCGAGCGGTGCGCCGGCCGCCAAGCCGTACACGCTGCTGCGCGAGGCGCTCAAGCGGAGCAACCGGGTCGCCATCGCCAAGTACGCGCTGCGCGGACGGGAGCGGCTGGGGATGCTGCGGGTCGTCGGCGACGCCATCGCGATGCACGGCCTGCTGTGGCCGGACGAGGTCCGCGCCCCCGAGGGCGTCGCCCCCGACGCCGGGGTCACCGTCCGCGACCAGGAACTCGACCTCGCGGACGCCCTGATGGACACCCTCGGTGAGATCGACCTCGACGACCTGCACGACGAGTACAAGGATGCCCTGGAGGAGGTCATCGCCGCCAAGGCGGCCGGCGAGACGCCCCCCGAGACCCGCGAGGAGGCGGCGCCGGGCAAGGTCCTCGACCTGATGGCCGCCCTGGAGAGCAGCGTCCGCGCGGCCAAGGAGTCCCGCGGTGACGAGGATGCCGAGGTCCGGTCCCTGCCCCGCGCCCCGAAGGACACGGGCGCCAAGAAGTCGACGTCGACGACCGCGAAGAAGAAGGCGGCCCCGAAGAAGACGACGTCCACGAAGTCCTCCCAGCCGGCGAAGAAGACGGCGTCCAAGAGCACGACGACGAAGAAGACGGCGAGCAAGAACACCACGAAGAAGACAACCTCCCGCAAACGCAGCGCGTGACGGGGCCCGACGGCGGGCGGGTCATGGGCCGCGCCCGGCCGGACGCCGAGGCGGAGTCCCGCGCTCCTGGGCGGCGCCCGGCTGGACGCCGCCCGGGCAGCGCCTGACGGGGCCCGGCGGGGCGGGTGTGACGCCCGTGGGCGTTCGTGTGATGGGCGGTGCCCGGCCGGACGCAGAGGGTTGTGCTCTTCGGGGCGGCCGGGCGGCCGGGCGGCCGGGCGGACTGCGTGCGGGCGGCGCCTGACGGGGCCCGGCGCGGCGGGTGCGATGCCCGTGGGCGCTCGTGTGATGGGCGGTGCCCGGCCGGACGCAGAGGGCTGTGCTCTTCGGGGCAACTGGGCGGACTGCGTGCGGGCGGCGCCTGACGGGGCCCGGCGCGGCGGGTGCGATGCCCGTGGGCGCTCGTGTGATTGGTCGTGCCCGGCCGGGCGCAGAGGCGGAGGGCCGTGCTCCTCGGGGCAAGCGGGCGGACTGCGTGCGGGCGGCGCCTGACGGCTGGGCCGACCGTGCCGCTGCTGGTGCGATGGCCTAATGTCCCGCGCGCGGACGGCCCCGGACCGGCGAAGCACGGGCGGCTACCGGCCGTCGGCCGCCGCCGCTGACGCGATGTCGGACCCGTACGGGCAACGGGCGGAGCCCCGCCGTCACTCGCCCTCTGCCGCCGGTGCCGGGGCGAAGGCCGCCGGGGTCGCGGTGCCGGACTCGGACGGGGCCAGGGAGGTCGCCGTGGGCAGGGCAGTGCCCTCCTCCAGGCGGCGGCCGATCGTGTCGGCGCGACCGGTGCCCGGGGTGACCGGGCCGGGGGGCAGCTGCGACCACGCCGTCAGCGCGAGCGCGACCGCGGCGGCCGTACCGACCACCCGGCCCACCCGCCGCAGCCGGCCCCGGCCGTCCAGCTCGTGCCAGGCCGGCCCGGCCCCTGTGTCCTCGGGCCGCCACGGCTCACCGACCGTCACGCCCGCCTCCGCACCCTCCGTCCGCCGCGGCCGCCGCCCCGCCACCCGCTCCAGAGCGGAGGGCTCCCGAGGCGCCCCGGACGCCCGGATGGCTCGCTCGTCGTCCTCCAGAAACCTCCGCCAGACGTCGTCCGGCGCGGAGGGCGCACTGCCTGTCCCACCCGGCGCGTCGTCGGTCCGCCCCCGCCCAGCCGACGGCACGGCGACGCCCGGCGCCGGCGTGGGCGGCGCACCGCAGACCCGGCCCGCATCACCAGCCGTCCCGCCCGGGACACCGCGGGCCCGGTCCGCATCCTCACCTGTCCCACCCGGCGCGTCGTCGGTCCGCCCCCGCCCAGCCGACGGCACGGCGCCGCCCGGCGCCGGCGCGGGCGGCGCACCGCAGACCCGGCCCGCATCACCAGCCGTCCCGCCCGGGACACCGCCGGCCGGGTCCGCATCCTCACCTGTCCCACCCGGCGCGTCGCCGCTTCGCCCCCGCCCAGCCGGCGGCACGCTCTCGGCCGGTGTCGGCATCCTCGGCGTGCCGCCGGTGCCGCCGGTGCCGCCGGTGCCGCCGGTGCCGCTGGTGGGCGGTTCGTGCTTGGCCGGGGGCGGGTCGTCGCTTCGCTCGGAAGAGGTCATCGTCCGCTCTCCCTCTCGTCGTGGTCGACCGGATCGTACGGCCGGCACCGTCGGCGACGCGTCACAGGGGTGCGGGGTTCACGGGGCCGGCGGTGGTGTCGGGGCGGTGGTGTCGACCCTCAGGTCGGGGCGGGGCTTGAGGACCAGGACGCGTTCGCCCGGCCCGGGGGGCGGCGGGGTCACCTTCTCCTGCGGGAGCTTCGCCGGGCCGGTCTGCTTGAAGGTGACCTCGTCGTACGAGACCAGCCCCGTGTTCTCCAGCACCGTGATGTGGTCGAGCACCGTGTCGTTGGCCAGGTCGGCCAGCTGCCGTACCAGCGTGTTCTTCGTGGTCGCCCGGATCTTCGCGATCGCCGGGAAGATCTGGCCGTGGGTCACCCGCATGATGTTCACCGCCGACGAGTCGAACTCCCCGCCGCTCTTGGCGTCCACCGTCGCCACGAACCCCTCCTGCTGCGGCGAGGCCCGGTTCGGCAGCGTGATGCCCAGCTCCGGCGAGATCTCCCGGCACATCGCGTCCAGCCGGGCGTGCCCGACGACCAGATGCTCACCGGCCGTCTTCATCGCCTTCGACGTACCCCGCGCCATCACCATCTCGCCCAGCGGGTACTCCCACAGCCCGGCGGCCCGCACCTTGACCACGAAATCCCGGTCGGCCTCGGTCAGCGGCCCGAACTCCGTACCGGCGATGACCCGGTTGGGGTCGCCGCCGGTCTTCCCCAGACCCAGCACGGCCGGAAAGGCCAGCGCGGTCAGGGTCAGGGTCATCGCACCGAACAGGACGACGACCCCGATCCTGCTGCGGGACGGACGCATGCTGCCTCCACTCGTGGCTCGTTGTGCCAGGAGGTACGCAAACGCCGCGCGGATCAATCACCGCACCACCGCAAAACTTCAGCCGATGTCCGCCCCGTACACCCGCTCCACCGCGATGGTCAGCAGCACCCGCCGGTCGGCGACCATCGTCGCCCGGTACTCGTCCCAGTCCGGGTGCTCGCCCGCGGCCGCCCGGTAGTACTCCACCAGCGCCTCCACCTCCGGCCCGTGCGGGTCGGTGCCGGGACCGGTGAGCGTGGCGACGCCCTCCGCGGTGGCCCAGGACCGGCCGTCCGGGGCGGTCACCTCCAGCGTGGCCCGGGGATCGCGCCGCAGGTTGGCCGTCTTGGCCAGCCCCTCGCGGGTCGAGACCCGGACGACGCCGGCCTCGGGGTCGTAGGCGGGCATCACCGGGGAGAGCTGCGGGCGCCCGTCCGACTTGATCGTCGCGAGCACGCCGAGCCGGCTCTCCGCCAGCAGGGCCCGGGGATCGAAACGCGGTGTGGTGGTCATGCCCCCGATCCTCACACGGGAGCCGCACGCGCGGGGGCCGCCCGGCGCGGAAAGCGCGGGCGGCCCCGGGCCGGGGGACTGACGTGCCGTCAGCCCACCGGCGTCCGCTCCCAGCGGTAGAAGCAGCGCGCCATCGCGTCCTTCGGCCCCCGCCAGGTCGCCGGGTCGTACGCCGAGACGTACGGCTCCAGTCGCTCGCTGACCCGGCGGAACTCCGGGTGCCCGGTCAGCGAGCCGATCGTGGCGGACGGGTCCTCGTCGCTCTCGATGAGGTGCAGGTACACGCCGTCACCGAACTCGAAGAGGCTGCGCCGGTTGACGCCCACCAGGTGCGGCAGTTCGCCGCTGTCCGACTCGGCGAACACCTTCGCGATGTCCGGTGCCGCGCCCGGAGCCATCCGGGCGACGATCAGGGTGTGGTGCATGGAGTGACCCCTCAGCAGATGCGGTTCGGTTCGGTCTCGGTCGGGCTCTGCCGGTCGCGGCCGGTGTCAGTCCGCGAGCGCCGCGGCCGTGCGCCGCTCGCCCGCCGCCCGCTCGATCCGGTCCCGGATCAGCGCCATCTGGGTCCGCGAGTTGCGGTTGATGTTGTCCGTCATCCACGCGTCGTCCACCGGCGCCTCCGCCTTCATCGCGAAATCCTGCACCCAGCGCATCCGCGTGCCCTCGGCGGTCTCGGCGTACTCCCAGACGATGTTCATGTACTGGAAGGGGCCGGTCTCCACCCGCTGGGCGCGGACCGTGCGGGTGACCGGGTCGGCGACCCGCTCGGAGACCCAGCTCCACACCTTGCCGTCGGCGTCCGGGTGCATGGTGAGCCGGAACACGACACGGTCGCCCTCGCGCTCCAGCACCTCCACCGAGGCGTACTCGCTGAACAGCTTCGGCCAGCCCTCGATGTCGTTGGTCATGTCCCAGACCAGCTCCAGCGGAGCGGCGATGGTGATCTCGTTGTCGGTGTGCCCTGCCATGTCACACTCCCGTCTTCAGGGCGCTGTTGATCAGCGCGAGGAAAGCGGCCGGCGTCTTGCAGCGCTCGGCCTGCTCGGGCAGGCCGAGGCCGTACCGCTTCTCCAGCTCGGCCACGATGCCCAGCAGGCCGAGGGAGTCCAGGCCGAAGGTGTCGAAGCCGGCGTCGGCCTGCTGCCGGAGGGTGGCCGGCTCGACGTGCACCCCGGCGGTGCGCTTCATCAGCGCCGAAAGCTCCTCGACGGTCACCTCGTCGTCCAGTTGGTCGCTCATGCGGGTCCTCCTTCGGTCGGGGCGGCCGCTCGGCGGCGGCGCGCCCACATGGGGTCTGTCTTCGGTCGGCGGTGAATCAGCTCGCGGTGCCGCCCCGGCGGACCACGAGCGCGGAGTTGGAGCCCATGAGCCCGCGGGCGAGCACCAGGGCCGTGCGCGGCTCGGCGGGACGAATCCGGCCTGTCACCAGGTCCAGGTCGTGGCAGACGTCCACGACGTGCGGGGTGGGCGGGATCAGCCCGTGCTCCATCGCGAGCACGGCGGTCGCCACGTCCAGCACCGGCGCCGCGCAGTACGCGCGTCCGGTCCCGGTCTTGGGCGCGGTCACCGGCACCTTCCGGGCGTGCGTCCCCAGCGCGTCGGCGAGCGCGAGGGCCTCCGCCCGGTCGGCCTCCGGGACCCCGAGGGCGTCCGCGAAGACCACGTCGACCTCCTCGGGCCGGACGCCCGCGTCGGCCAGGGCACCGGTGATCGCACGGGCCAGCCCCTCCCGGGACTCGCCCCAGCGGCCGGGGCCGGTGAAGGTGGCCGCGTGCCCGGCCACCGTCGCCCGCACGTCCGCCCCGCGCGCCAGGGCCGCCGCCTCCTCCTCCACGACGAGCACGGCACCCCCCTCGGCGGGCGCGAACCCGCAGGCCGCCTCGGTGAACGGACGGTAGGCCCGCTCGGGCGCGGTGGCCCGGCTCAGCTCCGGGTAGCCCAGCTGGCAGACGATCGAGTACGGCGCCAGCGGCGCCTCGGTCGCCCCGCACACCACCGTGCCGGTGCCGCCCCGCACGGCCAGCGCCGCGTGCGCCAGGGCGTCGAGCCCGCCCGCCTCGTCGGCCGCGACGACCCCGCAGGGGCCCTTGAAGTCGTTGCGGATGGAGATCTGGCCGGTGCTGGCCGCGTAGAACCAGGCGATCGACTGGTACGGGCCGACGTACCGCGAGCCCTGGCCCCACAGGTTCTGCAGCTCCCGCTGGCCGAACTCGCCGCCGCCCGAGCCCGCGGCGGTGACCACGCCGACCGAGTACGGCGACTCGACGTCGGCCCGCCCGAACCGGGCGTCCTCCAGCGCCTGCTGGGTGGCGGACAGCGCGAAGTGGGTGAACCGGTCGGTCTGGACGAGGTAGCGCTCCTCGACCGTCTCGGCCGCCTCGAAGCCCCGCACCTCGCCCGCGACCCGCAGCGGCAGGTCCCCGCAGCCCTCACGGGTGACCGGCCCGAGGCTGCTGGTGCCGTCGGCGGTCGCCTTCCAGTGCGTCTCGGCACCGATGCCGTGCGGGGACACCACACCGAGTCCGGTGACGACCGCCCGCCGGCTCTCGCCGCCGGTCCTTCGGCGTCCGCTCATCGTCGCCCTCCTTCACTGCCGCTGAGCACCACCGCGGACTGGAACCCGCCGAAGCCGCTGCCGACCGACAGCACGTGCCGCAGGGTCCGCTCGCGTGCCTCGCGCGGCACGTAGTCCAGGTCGCACTCGGGGTCGGGGGTCGTGTAGTTGGCCGTCGGCGGCACCACCTGGTGGGCCATCGCCAGGACGCAGGCCGCCAGTTCGATCGAGCCGATCGCCCCCAGCGAGTGGCCGACCATCGACTTGATGGAGCTCATCGGCGTCGCGTAGGCGTGCTCGCCCAACGAGCGCTTGACGGCCGCCGTCTCGTGCCGGTCGTTCTGCAGGGTGCCGGAGCCGTGCGCGTTGACGTAGTCGATGGCGGAACCGTCCAGCTCGGCCATGTCCAGCGCCGTGTCGATGGCCCGCGCCATCTCCAGGCCCTCCTTGGTGAGCCCGGTCATGTGGTAGGCGTTGCCGAACGTGGCGTAGCCGGAGATCTCGCAGTACACGTCCGCGCCACGGGCCCGGGCGTGTTCGAGGTCCTCCAGGACCAGTACGGCCGCGCCCTCGCCCATCACGAAGCCGTTGCGGTCGGCGTCGAAGGGCCGGGAGGCGTGCGCGGGGTCGTCGTTGTTCGGCGAGGTCGCCTTGATGGCGTCGAAGCAGGCCATCGTGATCGGCGAGATCGGCGAGTCCGCCGCTCCCGCCAGGCACACGTCGACCCGCCCCTCGGCGACCGCGTGATAGGCGTACCCCACCGCGTCAAGGCCGGACGTGCACCCGGTGGACACGGTCTGCACCGGCCCGCGCACCCCGAACTCCTCGGCGACCGCCGACGAGAGGGTGGCGGGGGTGAAGGCACGCTCCAGGTGCGGCTGGGAGCGCCGGTCGTCCACGTCCCAGCGCGAGCCGCGCTCGCTGACCAGGACGTAGTCGTGCTCCAGCCGCGTGGTGCCGCCGACCGCCGTGCCGAGGGTGGCACCGGCCCGCCAGGGGTCCTCGCGGTTCAGGTCGAGATGGGCGTCCCGGACCGCCTCCGCGGCGGCGACCAGCGCGAACTGCACGTACCGGTCGCTGCGTTGGACGGTGGCCAGGCCCAGCCCGTGGTCAGCCGGTTCGAAGTCGCACTCGGCGGCGATCTGCGAACGCAGCCCGGCCGGGTCGAACAGGGAGATGCGCCGTGTCGCCGTACGGCCCTCGGACAGCAGGCTCCAGAACTGGGGCACGCCGATCCCGCCGGGGGCGACGACGCCTATGCCCGTGACCGCGACCCGTCGCCGGGTCATGACACCGCCTCGGCCGCCGCGCCGGGACGCGCGTGACCGGCCTGCGGAAGGGCGTTGCCGGCCGCGTCCTCGGTGTCCACGTGGCCCAGTTCCGGGCGCGGGGCCAGCGGGCCCAGGTGGAAGACGAGGCGCGCCTCGACGCTCCCGGTGTTGCGGAAGCGGTGCCGCACGTCCTGCGGGATCAGCAGCCCCTGCCCGGTGGCGAGGGTGTGCGCGGCACCGTCCAGGTCGACCTCCAGGGCGCCCTCGGTGACGTACACGAACTCCTCGGAGTACGGGTGGTAGTGCTCGGCGATGCGGTCGCCGGGCTGCACGATGGCCACGCCCATGAAGCCGCTGGTCGACCCGGCGGTGGTGGGCGTGAGGAGGGCGCGGAGGTCCCCGCCGCGGCGGGTGTTCGGCGCGATGTCGCCGAGGGAGACGATGCGTACCTGCTGGTCTGTCATGTCGTTCACTCCGGGTGAGGGGAGGCGGTGGGTGAGGGGAGGAGCGGACGCCGGGGGCGTCGAGGGGGCGTCCACGGGGCCGGCGGGCACGGCTTCCGGCCCGTCGGGCGAGGCCGCGGGGGTCGCGGAGTTCTCGGCGCGTGGCGCGGTGCCGTGGCCGCCCGTGCTGCGGTACGGCGGCGCCGGTCAGGGCGCCGACGGGCCTCTGCGGTGCGTCACGGGGTGGCCGCGCGCCGGTCGGTCAGGGGCGTCATACGGGCCCGCGCGAGCAGCAGGGCCAGCGTGCGCTCCTCGGTCAGCGGCCCGTCGATGCCGTAGGCCGCGGTGTCCAGCAGCCGTTCCACGCCCGCGGCCACGCCGGTCCCGTCGACCGCGCGCAGGGCCAGTACGGCGGAGGCGTCCGCGTTCTTCGGGTCGCCGGCCACGTCCACGAGCCGGACGACGAGGTCGTCGCGGTGGAAGACGGTCGCGGCCAGGACCGGGCTGTCCGGGACGCGCTGTATCTGCGCCGCCGCCGCGTCCTGCCGGGCCAGCAGCCGCGCCAGCTCCGGACCGGCGCCGGGGCGGACCGGGTACAGCAGCGCCACCCGCTGCCGGTGCGCCCCGTCACCGCCGTCGGCGCCGTTGTCGCCGCCGGCCGTCACGTGGTGCACGGCGGGCATCGCGGCCCGGGTGAAGAACCGCCGGGCGGAGTGCGGGTCGCCGAGGTCCCGGTCCTGCTCCAGATACGGGTTCAGCGCCTCCTCCACCGCCCGCACCCCGCGCTGCCGGGCGACGTGGCGCAGCGCCGAATGGAGGTCGCCCCGCACCTCCACGGCCCGCACGACCCGGTTGCCGTGCAGGAAGAGCGAGGTGCGCAACAGCCGCGTGGTGTCGTCGACACGGGACTCCGGCGACTCGTACCCGGACAGCAGCCGCGCCACCTCCGGCTCGCTGCCGGGCCGTACGGTGAAGGTCAGCGCGTGCCGGACGACGTTGGCGCCGATCCGGGGCGCGGAGTGCGGGTCGCCGGAGACGTCCTGCTCGCCGGCGGTCTCCCGCAGCACGCTGTAGCGCAGGGAACGGGTGTCGCGGACGCAGTCCTGGAGGGGCTCGACCGCGTCCAGGTGCTCGTCGCTGTTGACCCAGGCCAGGAAGGGCGCGGCGCTCTCCCACTCGCTGGTCAGCAGCCACTGCGTGGGGTTCTCCAGGGACTGGCACAGCTGGTCGCTGACGTGTCCCGGTACGGCGGCGACCCGGTCGCGGATGCGCTCGTAGGCGTCCAGGAACTCCTGCTGCATGCCGTCGTGGATGTCCAGCATCAGGACGACCCGCACGCGGGCGCCGTCGAACGCGGATATCGACACGCCGCCCGCGGGGTGCGGGGCACGCGTGGTGTCCGCGGCCTGCGTGAACGGGGCATCCGCCGACACGGCATCCGTCGTCGCGACGGGAGAGACCGTCATCCGGCCCACCTCTTCTCGGGATCTTCCTCGTGGACTGACTTCCTCGTGGACGGGGGTCGCGATCGCCGCGGCGCGCGCCGGGACGGCATGGGAGCGCCGGGACGACGGGGTGCGGCGGTCGCGTAAGCACGATCGTGGGCCGTGCCCGCGGGGACCGCGAACCAGGAGGGTTAAGCGGGTGAAGCCTGCGCCGCCGCGGGCCTCACCGGGCGGTACGGGGCATGCATGAAGACCCCGGCGCAGTGTCGCGGCACGGGGCTCCCCTCTCCCTCACCCGTCTCCTTCACCCGTCACCCTCACCGTCACAACGGAGGACGAACGACCATGAACGAACAAGCCGACCGGTCCGGCGGCGCCGCCCCCGCCCCCGGGGCCGGGGTCCACCGCGTCCCGGTCCTCATCGTCGGCGGATCGCTGGTGGGCCTGTCCGCCTCGGTGTTCCTCGGCCGCCTCGGCGTCCGGCACACCCTGGTGGAACGCCACCGCGGCACCTCCATCCACCCGCGCGGGCGCGGCAACAACGTCCGCACGATGGAGCTCTTCCGGGTCGCCGGCACCGAACCGGACATCCGCAGGGCCGCCGCCACGCTCGCCGGCAACCACGGCATCCTCCAGACGCCGACGCTGGTCGGGGACGCGGGGGAGTGGCTGTTCAAGGAGATCGACGCGGGCGGCGGACTGGCCCGCTTCAGCCCCAGCTCGTGGTGCCTGTGCAGCCAGAACGACCTGGAGCCCGAACTCCTCACGCACGCCGAGTCCCTCGGCGGCGACCTGCGCTTCGGCACGGAGATGCTCTCCTTCGAGTCCGACCCCGACGGCGTCACGGCCGTCGTCAAGAGCCGCGAGACCGGCGAGCACACCACCATCCGCGCGGACTACCTCATCGCCGCCGACGGACCCCGCAGCCCCGTGCGCGAACAGCTCGGCATCGGCCAGAGCGGGCCCGGCGACCTCTTCCACAACGTCAGCATCACCTTCCGCTCCCGCCGCCTCGCCGACGTCGTGGGCGACCGCCGCTTCATCGTCTGCTACCTCACCGCCGAGAACGCCGACGGCGCCCTGCTGCCCGTCGACAACCGCGAGAACTGGGTCTTCCACGCCCCCTGGCACCCCGAACAGGGCGAGACCGTCGAGGACTTCACCGACGAACGCTGCGCCGCGCACATCCGCCGCGCCGTCGGCGACCCCGACCTCGACGTCGAGATCACCGGCCGCGCCCCCTGGCACGCCGCCCAGCGCGTCGCCCGCAGCTACCGCTCCGGCCGCGTCCTGCTCGCCGGCGACTCCGCCCACGAGATGTCCCCCACCGGGGCCTTCGGCTCCAACACCGGCATCCAGGACGCCCACAACCTCGCCTGGAAACTCGCCGCGGTCCTGGAGGGCTGGGCGGGCGAGGCCCTCCTCGACACCTACGACACCGAACGCCGCCCGGTGGCGGAGGCCACCAGCGCCCGCGCGGCCCACCGCTCGGTCGAACACAGCCACCCGGGCTTCGCCCCGGCGGGCGTGCTGGGCGGCGCCCCTGACGTCCCACCGCGCGGCCCGTCCATCGCTCCGGTACGGGTGCCGGGGGGTGCCCCGACGGGGGTTCCGGGGGGTGTTCCGGCGGGTGTCCCGGGGGGCGTTTCGGACGGCGTTCCCGTGAGTGTTTCGGGGGGTGACGTCGCCGGTGCGGTGACGGAGGCTTCGGCGGGGGGCGTGGCTGGTGTCGCGGGGGGTGGCTCGGCGGGGGCCGGTGCCGGTGCACCGGTGGGTGGCTTGCCGGGTGCCGGAGCTGGCGTCTCGGCCAGTGGCCTGCCCGGCGCCGGTGTCTCGACAGGTGGCATGGCTGGTGTCCCGGTGGGGGGCTTGCCCGGCTCCGTGACGAGGGGTGGCCCGGCAGGCGCCCCGGGTACGGGCTTCGGAGCCGCTCCGGGTACGGCGGGACGCCCCGGCGAGCCCGGCGGAGACGACCTTCGGGGCGCCGCCGCCGACGCGGGCGGGCCGGGCACCGGGCTCGGTACGGCGGCCGGCTCGCTGCCGACCGCCCAGATCGGCGGCCACCAGTCAGGTACGCCGGGCTTCGCCCCCGGAGTGACCGGCTCGGTAACCGGCATCGGCACTGTCGGCGACCGGCGCCAGGACGGCCGGCGTCCCGGCGCAGGCACCCCGGGCGGCAACCCCGGCAGGGCCGGCGCCCCCGGCGGCCCCCAGCGCGGCATCCTCAACGTCGCCCTCGGCTACCGCTACCCCCAGGGCGCGGTCGTCGGCGCTGACCCGGCGACCCCGGTCGTCCCGGAGGGCCTCGACCTCACCGGCGCACCCGGCAGCCGCGCCCCGCACCTCTGGCTCCGAGACGGCGACTCCCGTCTCTCCACCCTGGACCTCTACGAGGACTCCCTGGTCCTGCTGAGCGACGCGACCGAACCCACCGGCTGGCACGAGGCGGCCCTCACCGTGGCCGCCGAGATGCGGGTCCCGCTGAAGCCGTACCGCGTCGGCGGCACCGCGGAGGCCGACCTGGTCCCGGACGACGAGGACACCGACTGGGCGAGGGCCCACGGAGTGACCCGCGGCGGCGCGGTCCTGATCCGCCCCGACGGCTTCGTGGCCTGGCGCTCCCCGGGCCCGGCCCCCGACCCGCAGGCCCTGCTCCGCCAGGTGCTGGGCACCGTCCTCGCCCGCCCCTGACCCGCCTCACCCGCACGATCCGCACCACCGGACCGGCGTACCGAGGGGACCGACCGTCCCGACCGGTACGCCGGTCCTCATCGTGCGGGCGGGCGCGCTGGCCGGACAAGGTAGACGCAGGTCATACCCGGTCTCGCACAGGAATCCGCGCTGTCGGTGCCCTCCGATACCCTTGCCAGCATCTCAGTGCAGGCGGGCACACGGACGACCCGTCACGAGGAGGACCGACGTGAGCCAGCCACCGTTGCCGATGGAGGTCCCGCAGACGAAGCGAGCGGGCAACACCACGACCTTCGTGGACAACATGCGGCTTCCGGTGCACCGCTGGTTCCGGTACAGCGCCGGCTTCTCCGCCGAGTGGGCCGAGTCCGTGATCAGGGAGTACGGCGCGCAGCACGTCCTCGACCCCTTCGGCGGCTCCGGCACCACCGTCGTCGCCGCCGAGTCGACGGGTGCCACCGGCGTCGCCGTGGACGTCCACCCCTTCGTCACCCGCGTGGCCAAGGCCAAGCTCGCCTGGCGGGCCGACCCCGAGGTCCTCGTCAAACGCGCCAAAGAGGTCCGCCTGGAAGCCGAGAAGGGCCGCCCGGTCACAGAGGAACCCCCCTCCCCCCTGATCGCCAAGTGCTTCCCCGACCGCCCCGCCCTCCTCGACCTCCTCCGCCTCCGCGACGCCGTCGAACGCCTCCGCGCCGGCGACGAGTACGACGAACTGCTGTGGCTGGCCCTCGTGAGCATCATCCGCGCCTGCTCCCCCGCCGGCACCGCCCAGTGGCAGTACGTCCTGCCCAACAAGACGAAGAGCCGCGTCGCCGAACCCCTCTCCGCCTACGAGGCCCGCGTCGACCTCTTCGCCCAGGACATGTGGGCCATGCGCCCCGTCCTGCCCGCTCCCGCCGGCCGCATCGTGGAATCCGACGCCCGCACCCTGGACGGCGTCCCCGACGACTGGGCGGACCTCATCCTCACCTCCCCGCCCTACGCCAACAATTTCGACTACGCCGACGCGACCCGCCTGGAACAGTCCTTCCTCGGCGAGATCACAGGCTGGGGCGACCTGAAACCCCTCCGCAAAAAGCTCATGAAGTCGGCAACCCAGCACATGGGCGGCTGGAACCCGGCCGAGGCACTGGAATCCCCCTTCCTGGAACCGATCCGCAAAGAACTCCTCACCACGTTCACGGAACTGACGAAAATCAAAAGCACCAAGGGCGGAAACAAGGCCTACGACCTCATGGTCGCCGGCTATTTCCTCGACTCCGCCCAGATCTGGCACGCCCTGCGCCGCGCGAGCATCCCCGGCGTCCAGGTCTGCTACGTCGTCGGCGACTCGGCCCCGTACGGCGTCCACGTACCGGTCGAACGCTGGCTCGGCGAACTCGCCCTCTCGGCCGGCTTCAAGAACTGGCGCTTCGAGAAGGTCCGCGACCGCAACACCAAGTGGAAGAACCGCAAGCACGACCACCCTCTGCACGAGGGCCGACTCTGGATCGAGGGCTGAACATGGCGACGGCACCGGGGCACCTCCTCGGCCAGATCATCGGCAACGTCATGGAGGCCGCGCTCAAGCCGGTCCTCCAGGAGATGGCCGACCGCCACGACCTCTACCTCGACAGCAAGGGCCCCCGTCCCGGCGTACGCCCCGGCCAACTGGTCACGTGGGAAGACGACCTGGGCAACAGTCACGACCTCGACTTCGTCCTGGAACGCGGCGGCAGCGCCACCCGGGCCGGAAACCCGGCCGCGTTCGTGGAGGCGGCCTGGCGCCGCTACACGAAGCACTCCAAGGCGAAGGCCCAGGAGATCCAGGGCGCCGTACAACCGGTCCTCGCGAAGTGGAACAACGTCAAGCCCACCCCCGCCGCTGTGGTCGCCGGCCAGTGGACCCGCCCCTCACTCCAGCAACTCCGCTCCAGCGGCTTCGTGGTCCTGCACCTCGACTTCCCCACCACCGCCAAGGTCTTCCACGACGCCGGCATCGACATCGAGGGCCTCGGCGAGGGCACCCCGGACGCGTTCTGGCAGGAACAGTGCGACATCCACGCCGCCAAAACCGCCCCCGAGAAGCAGGCCCTGGTGACCGCACTCCGCACCGCCCACGCCGACGAATTCCACACGTTCGTCACCGAACTGGAGCGCCGAGTCGTGCGGAGCATCGACCACGTAGTCGTCACCCCGGTCCACGGAACGGCCACCAGCCACGCCACGGTCACGGAAGCCATCGATTACGTCGACACCTACCCGGGAACAGAGAATTCCGCCCCGTTCCTCCGCCATGAAATCCGCATAGCGTACACGAACGGCGACACCATTCAGGCGACGTTCGCCAATTCCGCGGACGCCACCAATTTCCTGGAAACCTTCAACTGAGCGCTCTCCCCTTTGCGCCGGGCGACCAGGGAAACTCCGCCCCCTTGGTCTCCCGGCCCAATGTCCTCACGCGGCAACCGTGGATCACTTGACCCCCACCGGAGCCGTCGCCGAACGCCACGGCTCGCACCGCGTACGGACCTGAAGGAGACGACTGTGTCGCACGACCAGGACAAGGCCGGAAACACCCCCGCCCTCATGCGCCGCGCCGTCCTCGCGGGCGGCGTCGGCATGGCGGGCGCCGGCCTCATGGCGCCCTCGGCCCACGCCGCGTCCCCCGCACCGGACTCCGACTTCAGCCCGAAGGACCTGGCCGTCCAGAAGGAGATCGAGACGGTCGTCCTCACGGAACGGTGGGCCCGGGACATGGCCCGCTGGGACGTCATGGCCGAGCAGTACCACCCCGACTCGCTCGTCGACATCTCCTGGATCCAGACCGACGGCCCCGAGTTCGTCCGCCTCTCCCGCCAGAGCTTCGAGGCCGGCGGCCGCAGCTGCCACGTCCTCAGCCCCGTACGGATCCAGGTCAACGGCGACCGCGCCACCGCCGACACCGGAGCGATCATCGCGGGCCCCATCGCGGTCGCCGGCGTGAGCGTCCTCCTCACCGCGTACAGCCGCATCGTCGAACGCCTGGAGAAGCGCGGCCGGAACTGGCGCATCAGCGAACTGAAGTGCGTCTACCAGTTCGACTACCTGACCCCGGTCAACCCGGACCAGCCCGTCGCCCTAGACCCGGCCCGCCTCTCCCGCTACCGCCCCTCCTACTCGGCCCTCTCCTACTGGGTCGAGGAAACAAGAGGCGCCGCAGCCGTCCGTGACGACCTCCCCGGAGTGGACCGCCCGGAAACGATCGACGCCCTCTACGCCGCCAACCACACCTGGCTCACCAAGGCCCGCCGCCCCCGCCGCTGACCACGGAAGGAACACCTCTGTGCGTACCGGCAACGACCGCCGCGCCGACCTCGGACCCGCCCCGGACGCCCGCTCCCTGGGCCGACGCCTCGTCCTCGGCGGACTCGCCTAGACCTCACCTGCGGCGATGCCCCAAGATCCCGTCCACGCCTCGTCCACGGACCCCGACATGCGCCCGCTCCGGGCCGCACACGCCTGCACATACGCGAAGACCCCGCTCTCAGCGTTTCCGCTGGTGACGGGGTCTTTGGGCACCTAATCCGTGGTGCCCCCGGCAGGATTCGAACCTGCGCACACGGCTCCGGAGGCCGTTGCTCTATCCCCTGAGCTACGGGGGCGTGTCCGTCGCGGTGGTGTTGCTCGCGGCGACGGGTAGAACACTACCAGCTCGTCCGGGGTGATCAGGAACGGGTTTCGCGGGCGTCGGCGGGGCGTTGTCCCCCGCAGGGGGCGGAAGTGGGGAAAACCCGGACGCGGTGGCCGGTCCGGACCTACGCTCGAGTTGTGCCTAGGGCGTCCGGCCGGGTTCTTGTTGTGGACGACAACAAGGTCATCCGGCAGTTGATCAGGGTCAATCTCGAGCTGGAGGGCTTCGAGGTGGTGACCGCGGCCGATGGTGCCGAATGTCTGGAAGTCGTCCATCAGGTGCAGCCCGACGCCGTCACGCTCGACGTCGTCATGCCCCGGCTGGACGGGGTGCGGACCGCCGCCCGGCTGCGTGCCGATCCGCGTACGCGGGACCTTCCGATCGCCATCGTCAGCGCCTCCGCGCAGTACGAGACCGAGGTCGGGTTGGACGCCGGAGTGGACGCCTTCCTCGCCAAGCCCTTCGAGCCGGCCGAGCTGGTCGGGCTCGTACGGCAGTTGGTCGAGGGCAGGGGGAAGGGGGAGCGGGGTGCCTCGGCGCCCTCCTCCGCCATAGACGTCCACATCCCGGGACTGCCGTAAACCGGTTCGCCTACCCACCCCCCTCCTCGCCTACGCTTGACCCGTGACCCCCGTAGAGCTCTCCCGTACCGTGCTGCGCGCGGTGCGTCGCGCTGTCGACGCCGGGGAGCTGGACGTGGACGTTCCGGCGCGGGCCCTCGTGACAGCGCCGGGGCCCGGTGGGTGCGGGGACTACGCCACCAACGTCGCCCTTCAGCTCGCCCGGCCCTCCGGGCAGCCTCCGCTGCGCGTTGCCGAGCTGCTGCGCTCCCACCTCGTCGACGCCGACGGTGTCGCCGACGTCGTCCTCACCGGGCCGGGGTTCCTCAACATCAGCCTCCACCGCACCGCCCTCGCCGGGCTCGTCGCCGAGATCCTGCGGCGCGGGACGCGGTACGGCCACGCGGACGGGCCCGACGGCCGCGTCGTGCAACTGCACTGCGCCCACGACCCGCGCGCCCTCGTCGTCGCCGACGCCGCCGCCCGCGTCCTGCGCTCCCAGGGCGCCCTCGTCCGCACCAGCTGCGTCGCGCCGCCCGCGCCCGAGTGGGCCGACGTCCTCGGCGTACGGGTCGACGCGGCCGGACCCGCGCCCGCCGGGCTCCCCGTCGGCGTACGGCCCGTGCCCGCACCCGGCGACCCGCTGCCGCTCGGGCGGGACGCCGGCCGCTGGGCGCTGCTGTACCCCGCCCCTCACGACCGGCCCCGGCTCGGCGACGAGCATCTCGCCCAGCGCGAGAGCAACCCCCTCTTCCGCGTGCGGTACGCCCACGCCCGCACCCGCGCCCTCAGCCGCAACGCCGCCGACCTCGGTTTCGCCGCCGAGCCGGGCCCGCTGAGCCTCGCGCCTGCCGCTCCGGCCGGCTCCTCCTACGCCCCCAGCCGCAACGCCGCCGACCCCGGCGCTGCCCCGGGCCCACTGACCGCAGCTCCTGGCGCGACCGGCGCGCCCGCGCACCGCCCCCACGCCCCCGCCCCCACCGCCGCCGACCCCGGCACGTCCGCCCCCCACCCCCTCCTTCCCCTCCTCGCCGCCCACCCCCGCGTCCTCGCCGCCTCCGCCGAGCACCGCGCGCCCGATCGCCTCGCCCGGCATCTCGTCGCCGTCGCCGATGCCACGCTGGCCGTACTACCCACCGTGCTGCCCCGTGGCGCCGAGAAACCCTCGGCCGCCCACCGCGCCCGGCTGGCCCTCGCCGAAGCCGCCGGGACGGTGCTGGCCGGCGGCCTGACCCTGCTCGGCATCGACGCCCCCGACCACCTGTGAAGCCAGTGAGAGAGCCAGCGAAGAAATGAGCCGTTCCGCACACCCCGCCGGGCCCCGTCACGCAGACGTCCTCCCCGAGGGCCACTACTCCGCGCCGCCCACCGACCTCAACGCCCTCGACCCCAAGGTCTGGGCCCGGACCGTCGAGCGCGACGCCGACGGCGCCGTCACCGTCGGCGGGATCGCGGTCACCCGGCTCGCCGAGGAGTACGGCACCCCCGCCTACCTCCTCGACGAGGCCGACTTCCGGGACCGCGCCCGCGCCTGGCGCACCGCCTTCGGCCCCGACGCCGACGTCTTCTACGCCGGCAAGGCGTTCCTGTCGCGGGCCGTCGTGCGGTGGCTGGACGAGGAGGGGCTCAATCTGGATGTGTGTTCCGGGGGGGAACTCGCCACCGCGCTGTCCGCCGGGATGCCCGCCGAGCGGATCGCCTTCCACGGCAACAACAAGTCGCCCGAGGAGATCGAGCGGGCCGTGCGCGCCGGCGTCGGGCGGATCGTCCTCGACTCCTTCCAGGAGATCGTCCGCGTCGCCCACACCGCCCAGTCCCTCGGCGTACGGCAGCGGGTCCAGATCCGGGTCACCGTCGGCGTCGAGGCGCACACCCACGAGTTCATCGCCACGGCGCACGAGGACCAGAAGTTCGGGATCCCGCTGGCCGGCGGACAGGCCGCCGAGGCCGTGCGCAGGGCGCTCCAACTCGACGGGCTCGACGTCATCGGCATCCATTCCCACATCGGGTCGCAGATCTTCGACATGTCCGGCTTCGAGGTCGCCGCGCACCGCGTGGTGGGGCTGCTCAAGGACATCCGGGACGAGCACGGGGTGGAACTGCCGGAGATCGACCTCGGCGGCGGCCTCGGCATCGCGTACACCAGCGACGACGACCCCCGCGAGCCGCACGAGATCGCCAAGGCGCTGACCGAGATCGTCACCCGGGAGTGCGAGGCCGCCCGGCTCGCCACCCCCCGCATCTCTGTCGAGCCGGGGCGCGCCATCGTCGGGCCCACCGCCTTCACGCTCTACGAGGTCGGCACCGTCAAGCCCCTCGACGGGCTGCGCACCTACGTCTCCGTCGACGGCGGCATGTCGGACAACATCCGCACCGCGCTCTACGACGCCGAGTACAGCGTCGCCCTCGCCTCCCGCACCTCCGACGCCGAGCCCATGCTCGTCCGCGTCGTCGGCAAGCACTGCGAGAGCGGCGACATCGTGGTCAAGGACGCCTTCCTGCCCGGCGACCTGGCGCCCGGCGACCTCATCGCCGTCCCCGCGACGGGGGCGTACTGCCGGTCGATGGCCAGCAACTACAACCACGTGCTGCGGCCCCCGGTCGTCGCCGTGCGCGACGGCGAGGCCCGGGTCATCGTCCGACGCGAGACGGAGGAGGATCTGCTCCGGCTCGACGTCGGATGACGCCCACCAGGAAGAGAGGGGTGCCGGACGCGAAGATCTTTCGGTTCGCGCCCCTCCGAAAATGAAATAAACGTCTCACGATCCGGACGAAAGGCAGAAAATCGCGTCCGTTGCGTGAGACTGGTTCAACCGCAGACGGTATGAGGAAACGAGGTCGGATGATGCGTACGCGTCCGCTGAAGGTGGCGCTGCTGGGCTGTGGAGTGGTCGGCTCAGAGGTGGCGCGCATCATGACGACGCACGCCGACGACCTCGCCGCCCGGATCGGGGCCCCGGTGGAGCTGGCGGGCGTGGCCGTACGGCGGCCCGACAAGGTGCGCGAGGGCATCGACCCCGCCCTCGTCACCACCGACGCGACCGCCCTCGTCAAGCGCGGGGACATCGACGTCGTCGTCGAGGTGATCGGCGGCATCGAGCCCGCGCGGACCCTCATCACCACCGCCTTCGAGCACGGCGCGTCCGTCGTCTCCGCCAACAAGGCCCTCCTCGCCCAGGACGGCGCCGCCCTGCACGCCGCCGCGAACGCGAACGAGAAGGACCTCTACTACGAGGCCGCCGTCGCCGGTGCCATCCCGCTGATCCGGCCGCTGCGCGAGTCCCTCGCCGGCGACAAGGTCAACCGGGTGCTCGGCATCGTCAACGGCACCACCAACTTCATCCTCGACAAGATGGACTCGACCGGCGCCGGCTACCAGGAGGCGCTCGACGAGGCCACCGCCCTCGGGTACGCCGAGGCCGACCCGACCGCCGACGTCGAGGGCTTCGACGCCGCCGCCAAGGCCGCCATCCTCGCCGGGATCGCCTTCCACACGCGCGTGCGCCTCGACGACGTCTACCGCGAGGGCATGAGCGAGGTCACCGCCGCGGACTTCGCCTCCGCCAAGGAGATGGGCTGCACCATCAAGCTCCTCGCCATCTGCGAGCGGGCCGCGGACGGCCGGTCGGTCACCGCGCGGGTGCACCCCGCGATGATTCCGCTGACCCACCCGCTGGCCGGCGTGCGCGGCGCCTACAACGCCGTCTTCGTCGAGTCCGACGCCGCCGGGCAGCTCATGTTCTACGGGCCCGGCGCCGGCGGCTCGCCGACCGCGTCGGCCGTCCTCGGCGACCTCGTGGCCGTCTGCCGCAACCGGCTGGGCGGCGCCACCGGCCCCGGCGAGTCCGCGTACGCCGCGCTCCCCGTCTCGCCGATGGGCGAGGTCGTCACGCGCTACCACATCAGCCTCGACGTGGCCGACAAACCGGGCGTCCTCGCCCAGGTCGCGACCGTGTTCGCGGAGCACGGTGTCTCCATCGACACCGTGCGGCAGTCCGGCAAGGACGGCGAGGCGTCCCTCGTCGTCGTCACCCACCGTGCGTCCGACGCGGCCCTCGGCGGTACCGTCGACGCGCTGCGCAAGCTCGACACCGTGCGCGGTGTCGCCAGCATCATGCGGGTTGAAGGAGAGTAACCAGCAATGACCCACCAGTGGCGCGGAATCATCGAGGAGTACCGGGACCGGCTGCCCGTCTCCGACAGCACGCCCGTCGTGACGCTCCGCGAGGGCGGCACGCCGCTCGTGCCCGCGCAGGTGCTCTCCGAGCGCACGGGCTGCGAGGTCCACCTCAAGGTCGAGGGCGCGAACCCGACGGGGTCCTTCAAGGACCGCGGCATGACGATGGCCATCAGCAAGGCCAAGGAGGAGGGCGCGCAGGCCGTCATCTGCGCCTCCACCGGCAACACCTCCGCCTCCGCCGCCGCGTACGGCGTGCGCGCCGGCATGGTCTCCGCCGTGCTCGTGCCGCAGGGCAAGATCGCGCTCGGCAAGATGGGCCAGGCCCTCGTGCACGGCGCCAAGATCCTCCAGGTCGACGGCAACTTCGACGACTGCCTCACCCTCGCCCGCGCCCTGAGCGACAACTACCCCGTGGCGCTGGTCAATTCGGTCAACCCGGTGCGTATCGAGGGCCAGAAGACGGCCGCCTTCGAGATCGTGGACATGCTCGGCGACGCCCCCGACATCCACGTCCTGCCGGTCGGCAACGCGGGCAACATCACCGCGTACTGGAAGGGCTACAAGGAGTACGCCGCCGACGGCATCGCCTCCCGGACGCCCCGCATGTGGGGCTTCCAGGCCTCCGGCTCCGCCCCGATCGTGCGCGGTGAGGTCGTCAAGGACCCCTCGACCATCGCCACCGCCATCCGCATCGGCAACCCCGCCTCCTGGAACTTCGCGCTCGCCGCGCGCGACGAGTCCGGCGGTGCCATCGACGAGGTGACGGACCGTGAGATCCTGCGCGCCTACCGGCTGTTGGCCTCCCAGGAGGGCGTCTTCGTCGAGCCCGCGTCCGCCGCGTCGGTGGCCGGTCTGCTGAAGGCCGCCGAGCAGGGCAAGGTCGACCCGGGCCAGACGATCGTGTGCACCGTCACCGGCAACGGCCTCAAGGACCCCGACTGGGCCGTCGCCGGCGCCCCGCAGCCCGTCACCGTCCCGGTCGACGCGGCCACGGCGGCCGAGCGGCTCGGCCTGGTCTGACCGGCACCCGGCCGGTGTCCCGCACGCCGGTTCACCGGCGTAGGAGGGCGTGAGCGACGCCCAGCCGGGAATGCCGTCCGCGGGGGGTGCACAGGGGGCTTACGACACGCATCGTGCGCCTCCTGTGCGCCCTATGTCGCCACAGAACCTTCCTTCGATAGGCTGTACCGAACCCGCCCGCCGCATATGCCGCGGTGCCGCGCCGTCCCCACCCGCCAGGGGGAACGACGGGCAGCGGTCGGCCGTTGGGCAGGCAGCGGCGGCCCCAGGGGTTCCCGTTCGTCATCGAATCACGTCATCGAATGTCATTCGACAGTCACGCAGCTCAAGGAGAGTCAACGAGCGATGGCCGGTCCAGCGTTCCGCGCCGCCGCCGTCAGGGTGCGCGTCCCCGCCACCAGCGCCAATCTCGGCCCGGGCTTCGACGCCCTCGGCCTCGCGCTGGGCTTGTACGACGACGTCGTCGTGCGGGTGGCCGACTCCGGGCTGCACATCGACATCGCGGGTGAGGGCGGCGAGACGCTGCCGCGCGACGAGAAGCACCTCCTCGTCCGCTCCCTGCGCACCGCCTTCGACCTCCTGGGCGGACAGCCGCGCGGCCTGGAGATCGTCTGCGCCAACCGCATCCCGCACGGCCGCGGCCTCGGCTCCTCCTCCGCCGCCATCTGCGCCGGCATCGTCGCCGCGCGCGCGGTGACCATAGGCGGCGAGGCCCGCCTCGACGACGCCGCGCTGCTCGACCTCGCCACCGAGATCGAGGGCCACCCCGACAACGTCGCGGCCTGCCTGCTGGGCGGCTTCACCCTGTCCTGGATGGAGTCCGGCGCCGCCCGCGCGATCAGGATGGAGCCCGCCGATTCCATCGTTCCGGTGGTTTTCGTGCCCGGGAAGCCGGTGCTGACCGAGACCGCGCGCGGCCTGCTCCCGCGCACCGTCCCGCACGTCGACGCCGCCGCCAACGCCGGCCGCGCCGCGCTGCTCGTCGAGGCCCTCACCCGGCGCCCCGAGCTGCTGCTGCCGGCCACCGAGGACCGCCTCCACCAGGAGTACCGCGCACCGGCCATGCCCGAGAGCGCGGCACTGGTGGAACGGCTGCGCGGCGACGGCGTCCCCGCGGTCATCTCGGGGGCCGGACCCACGGTGATGGCACTGGCCGACGCCGACACGGCCGACAAGGTCGAGGCGCTGGCCGGAACGGACTGGACGGCCAACCGGCTGAGCCTGGACCAGCAGGGTGCGAGCGTGCTGCCGCTCGCGACCTGACGCATGGTTGCCGGATTTCGAGAGGGGGAATATTTGTTGGATCCGGTAGTGTTAACCTCAAGTCTGCACCCGACCCCACCATGGCGAGGTGCCTCGTGTCCCCGTCCGGGACAGACATTCTTCCGGGAGCCCCCCAAGCCGCATTGTGTGGTGGACGTCGTACGTGACCAGTACGACCGACACGAACACTGAGCGGCCCGCCGGGCACGCTTCGGAACCGGTGCGACCAGGCCGTAGGACACCGTTAGTGGGTGCCGCGGCCAGGGGAAGCGCCATCACCAGATATCTCTTCCGCCGTTCAGGCGGTCCACCGCCCCGGCACGGTTCACACAGCAAGAACCGAAGCCGGACAGCACAACCGGTCGCCGAGCCAGACAGGCCGACGTCCGCTCCAGGGAAGGACCCTTCGTGAGCGACACCACCGATCTGATGGGCGCACGTGTCGAGGAGACCGCTGCCGCGCCCGCCACGGACGCCTCCGCGCCTGCCGCCGGTGCCGGCTCCCGGCGGCGCCGCGGTACCGGCCTCGAGGGCATGGTGCTGGCCGAGCTTCAGCAGGTCGCCTCCGGCCTCGGCATCAGGGGCACCGCGCGGATGCGCAAGAGCCAGCTGATCGAGGTCATCAAGGAGGCGCAGGCCGCGGGGGGAGCCCCCGCCAAGGCCGCGCCCGCCGCCGCGGACACCGCCGGTGAGACCAAGCCCAAGCGCCGCAGCACCTCCCGGACCCGTACGGGCGACGAGGCGGCCGCCGACAAGGCGGAGAAGGCCGGCAAGGCCGAGAAGAAGACGGACAAGGCGGTCGCCGACAAGGCCGCCCAGCAGCAGATCGAGATCCCGGGCCAGCCCTCGCCCAAGGTCGCGCCCGCCGACGGGCAGGCCGGAGCCGGTGACGACGCCCCCTCCGAGCGCCGTCGTCGCCGCGCCACCGCCGACGCGGGCAGCCCCGCCGGCGCCTCCGCCGAGAGCGTGGCCGTCGAGACGAAGAGCGAGCCGAAGTCCGACGGGGCCGCCCCGCAGCAGTCCCAGGGCCAGGTCGGCGACGCCCGTTCCGACGGCGAGGGCGGCGAGGGCCGCCGGCGCGACCGCCGGGAGCGCGGCGACCGCGACCGCGACCGCGGTGGGGACCGCGACCGCGGCGACCGCGGACGCGACCGCGACCGCCGGGGCAAGGGCGACGACCAGCAGGGCGGCGGCCAGCGCCAGCAGCAGGGCGGCGGCGGCCGCCAGGACCGGCAGGACCGGCAGGACCGCCAGCAGCAGGACGACGACGACTTCGAGGGCGGGCGCCGTGGCCGCCGGGGCCGCTACCGGGACCGCCGGGGCCGTCGCGGGCGCGACGAGATCGCCCCGGAGCCGCAGCTCAACGAGGACGACGTCCTGATCCCGGTCGCGGGCATCCTCGACATCCTCGACAACTACGCGTTCATCCGGACCTCCGGCTACCTGCCCGGCCCCAACGACGTGTACGTCTCCCTCGCCCAGGTCCGCAAGAACGGCCTGCGCAAGGGCGACCACCTCACCGGTGCCGTGCGCCAGCCCAAGGAGGGCGAGCGCCGCGAGAAGTTCAACGCGCTGGTCCGCCTGGACTCCGTCAACGGCATGGCGCCCGAACACGGCCGCGGCCGCCCGGAGTTCAACAAGCTCACCCCGCTGTACCCGCAGGACCGCCTGCGCCTGGAGACGGACCCGGGCGTCCTGACCACCCGCATCATCGACCTCGTCGCGCCCATCGGCAAGGGCCAGCGCGGTCTGATCGTGGCCCCGCCGAAGACCGGCAAGACCATGATCATGCAGGCGATCGCCAACGCGATCACGCACAACAACCCCGAGTGCCACCTGATGGTCGTCCTGGTCGACGAGCGTCCGGAAGAGGTCACCGACATGCAGCGGTCGGTGAAGGGCGAGGTCATCTCCTCGACCTTCGACCGCCCGGCCGAGGACCACACCACCGTCGCCGAGTTGGCCATCGAGCGCGCCAAGCGCCTCGTGGAGCT
Source organism: Streptomyces sp. cmx-10-19 (assembly GCA_049998335.1). Classification (GTDB taxonomy): domain Bacteria; phylum Actinomycetota; class Actinomycetes; order Streptomycetales; family Streptomycetaceae; genus Streptomyces. The sequence continues at coordinate 86,032 of JAEBFB010000024.1, read as the reverse complement.
GGGCCACGACGTGGTCGTCCTGCTCGACTCGATCACGCGTCTGGGCCGTGCGTACAACCTCGCCGCCCCGGCGTCGGGCCGCATCCTGTCCGGTGGTGTCGACTCGACCGCCCTGTACCCGCCGAAGCGCTTCTTCGGTGCGGCCCGCAACATCGAGGACGGCGGCTCGCTGACCATCCTCGCCACCGCGCTGGTGGACACCGGGTCCCGCATGGACGAGGTCATCTTCGAGGAGTTCAAGGGCACGGGCAACGCCGAGCTGAAGCTCGACCGCAAGCTCGCCGACAAGCGCATCTTCCCCGCGGTGGACGTCGACGCGTCCGGCACCCGCAAGGAGGAGATCCTGCTCGGCAGCGAGGAGCTGGCCATCACCTGGAAGCTCCGCCGGGTGCTGCACGCCCTCGACCAGCAGCAGGCGATCGAACTGCTCCTCGACAAGATGAAGCAGACCAAGTCGAACGCCGAGTTCCTGATGCAGATCCAGAAGACGACCCCGACCCCGGGCAACGGCGACTGACGTCTTCGCGCCTTTCCCACGGCCGCCCCCGTCACCTCGGTGACGGGGGCGGCCGCGTCTATGTCGTAGGACAGGTGTACGATCACGCTTTCTTCGTGCGCGGCGTCCGGGGGGATCGCACCGGCGCGCCGCCACTTCTCCGTGCGAAATCTTCAACTCCTGGGGGGACTTGAGTGACCACATCCCTGTCCGCGTCCGGGCGGCCCGGCCGTCACCGGCGCCGGACCCGCTCCGTCCTGCCCGCGGTCGCCGCTGGCGTGGCCGGGGCCGTGGCCGTAACGCTGGCGATGACCTCCGCCGGGTGAAGACCGGCGGCGGCTACAGCGGCTACGACATCCTGAGCTGATCCGCGGCACCGCACCGCGCCCGGCACCACCAGGGGCCGCCTCCGTTCGGGGGCGGCCCCTTCGGGTTGCGATCTCTGCCACACGGGGTGGGGCGGGGAGTGTGGGGGGTCGGCGCGGAAAGGCAGGTCAGGAGGGGAGGCGGCCGGTTGCGTGCACGCTCCGTGACCGGCGCGCACCTTTTCGCCACAGTCCGTCGTGCAACCCTGTCCCGAGTTCCGCCGTCTCAGGTATGGGAGGACGATGGTGAGGTACTGGCGGAAAACCGTCGGAACCGACCGAACCGACCCTGAGCGCAGGGGGTAAGCGAACCGGACGACACACACCGAGGAGCACATGTCCGCCGAGAGCACGCCGGGCCCCGAGATACCCGGCTCCGAAGAGCCCCGTAAGCCCGGCCCCGGACACCGGGGCAAGGGGCGGCGCCGCAAGCCCCGCGGCAGACGGCGCAAGGCGCTGCTCGTCGCCGCCTGGAGCGCCGCGGGCATCGTCGTGCTGGGCGGCACCGGGGCAGGGGTCCTCTACTTCAAGCTCAACGGCAACCTCACCAGCGTGAACATCGACCAGGTCCTCGGCGCCGACCGCCCGGAGAAGGCCGACAACGGCTCCGAGAACATCCTGGTCCTCGGCTCCGACACCCGTTCCGGCGGCAACAGGAAGCTCGGCGGCGGCACCGACGACGGCACCGCCCGCTCCGACACCGCGATGATCGTGCACGTCCACCAGGGCCACAAGAAGGCCAGCGTCGTCTCCATCCCGCGCGACACCCTCATCGACCGCCCGGACTGCACCGACACCGACGGCAACGACCATCCGGCGGCCAGGGGCGTGATGTTCAACTCCGCCTACTCCACCGGCGGCGCCCCCTGTGCCGTCAAGACCGTCGAGTCGATCAGCGGCCTGCGCATGGACCACTACCTGGAGGTCGACTTCAGCGGCTTCCAGAACCTCATCGACGACCTCGGCGGCGTGAAGGTCACCACCACCGAGGCCATCAAGGACCCCGACAGCCACCTCGACCTCAGCGCCGGCACCCACCGGCTCGACGGCGAGCAGGCCCTCGGCCTGGTCCGCACCCGGCACGGCGTCGGCGACGGCTCCGACCTCGGCCGCATCCAGCTCCAGCAGGCCTTCGTCAAGGCCCTCGTCGGCCAGGTCAAGGACATCGGCCTGCTCGGCAACCCCAAGAAGCTGTACGACCTCGCCGACACCGCCACCAGGACCGTCACCACCGACTCCGACCTCGGCTCCGTCAACTCCCTGATGTCCTTCGTGAGCGGCCTCAAGGGCATCGGCGCCTCCCGCATGGACATGGTCACCATGCCCGTCGTCTACGACCCCGCCGACGGCAACCGGGTCCTGGTGGAGAAGACCAAGGCCCAGCAGGTCTGGACGGCCCTGAAGAACGACGACCCGATCCCCGCGAGCGCCTCCGAGGGCACCGCCACCGGCGAGGCCAAGGACGTCGTGAACGCCGGGGAATAGCCGGCCCCCGCCCCCGGTTTTGGGGGATGGCACCAGTCCTGGCAGACTGGTACGTCGGCCCCGGTTCACGCTCCCGCATCCCGCGGCGGCGACCCGGCGCCCTCCCGAACCTAGGAGACACCTTGAAGCGCGACATCCACCCCGAGTACGTCGAGACGCAGGTCAGCTGCACCTGTGGCGCGTCGTTCACCACCCGCAGCACGATCGAGAGCGGCACCATCCGCGCCGAGGTCTGCTCCGAGTGCCACCCGTTCTACACGGGCAAGCAGAAGATCCTCGACACCGGTGGCCGCGTGGCCCGCTTCGAGGCCCGCTTCGGCAAGGCTGCCGCCGGCTCCAAGAAGTAGCGAGCCGCCGATCGCCGGTCCACGGCCGCGCCCCCAGCCGGGGGCGCGCGCCGGGACCGGCGTTTTTGGTCGCCCGCCCTTCCCCCTTCCACGCAGCCCAAGCAGTAGCAGGAGCCCAAGATGTTCGAGGCCGTCGAGGAACTCGTCGCCGAGCACGCCGACCTGGAGAAGAAGCTCGCCGACCCGTCGGTCCACTCCGACCAGGCCAACGCGCGCAAGCTGAACAAGCGGTACGCCGAGCTGACCCCGATCGTCGCCACGTACCGCTCCTGGAAGCAGACCGGCGACGACATCGGGACCGCGCGCGAGCTGGCCGCCGACGACCCCGACTTCGCCGCCGAGGTCAAGGAACTGGACAAGCAGCGCGAGGAGCTGACCGAGAAGCTGCGCCTGCTGCTCGTCCCGCGCGACCCCAGCGACGACAAGGACGTCATCCTCGAGATCAAGGCCGGCGCCGGCGGCGACGAGTCCGCGCTCTTCGCGGGCGACCTGCTGCGCATGTACCTGCGCTACGCCGAGCGGGTCGGCTGGAAGACCGAGATCATCGACGCCACCGAGTCCGAGCTGGGCGGCTACAAGGACGTCCAGGTCGCCGTGAAGACCAAGGGCGGCCAGGGCGCCACCGAGCCCGGCCAGGGCGTCTGGGCGCGGCTGAAGTACGAGGGCGGCGTGCACCGCGTGCAGCGCGTGCCGGCCACCGAGTCCCAGGGCCGGATCCACACCTCCGCGGCCGGCGTGCTCGTCACGCCCGAGGCCGAGGAGATCGACGTCGAGATCAACCCGGGCGACCTGCGCATCGACGTCTACCGCTCCTCCGGGCCCGGCGGCCAGTCCGTCAACACCACCGACTCCGCCGTGCGCATCACGCACCTGCCCACCGGCGTCGTCGCCTCCTGCCAGAACGAGAAGAGCCAGCTCCAGAACAAGGAGCAGGCGATGCGTATCCTGCGCTCCAGGCTGCTCGCGGCCGCGCAGGAGGAGGCGGAGAAGGAGGCCGCGGACGCCCGGCGCAGCCAGGTCCGCACCGTCGACCGCTCCGAGAAGATCCGCACGTACAACTTCCCGGAGAACCGCATCTCGGACCACCGCGTCGGCTTCAAGGCGTACAACCTGGACCAGGTCCTGGACGGCGACCTCGACTCGGTGATCCAGGCCTGCGTCGACGCCGACTCGGCCGCCAAGCTCGCCGCCGCGTGAGCCGCGTGACCCCGTAAGCCGCCCGACCCCCGTACGACACCCGGTACGACAGCCCGGAGGACCAGCGTGAACCTGCTGCTCGCGGAAGTGGCCCAGGCCACCCAGCGGCTGGCCGACGCCGGCGTGCCCTCGCCGCGCACCGACGCGGAGGAACTCGCCGCGTACCTGCACGGCGTCAAGCGGGGCGAGCTGCACACCGTGCCGGACGCGGACTTCGACGCCCGGTACTGGGAGGTCGTCGCCCGCCGCGAGGCGCGCGAGCCGCTCCAGCACATCACCGGCCGCGCCTACTTCCGCTACCTGGAGCTCCAGGTCGGCCCCGGCGTCTTCGTGCCCCGCCCCGAGACCGAGTCGGTCGTCGGCTGGGCCATAGACGCGGTGCGCGCGATGGACGTCGTCGAGCCCTGCATCGTCGACCTGTGCACCGGCTCGGGCGCCATCGCGCTCGCGCTCGCCCAGGAGGTGCCGCGCTCGCGCGTGCACGCCGTGGAGCTGTCCGAGGACGCCCTGGTGTGGACCCGCAAGAACACGGAGGGGTCCAGGGTCGACCTGCGCCAGGGCGACGCCCTGTCCGCCTTCCCCGACCTCGACGGCCAGGTCGACCTCGTCGTCTCCAACCCGCCGTACATCCCGCTCACCGAGTGGGAGTACGTCGCCCCCGAGGCCCGCGACCACGACCCGCAGATGGCGCTGTTCTCCGGCGAGGACGGCCTCGACCTCATCCGCGGCCTGGAACGCACCGCGCACCGCCTGCTGCGGCCCGGCGGCGTGGTCGTCGTCGAGCACGCCGACACCCAGGGCGGCCAGGTGCCGTGGATCTTCACCGAGGAGCGGGGCTGGGCCGACGCGGCCGACCACCCCGACCTCAACAACCGCCCCCGCTTCGCGACCGCGCGCAAGGCGCTGCCGTGACCGTCCCCCTGACTTCGACCCCGCAGTACGTGTACGAGGAGGCCCGCTAAATGGCTCGGCGATACGACACCAACGACGCGACCGACCGCGTGACCGGTCTGCGCGAGGCCGCGTCCGCCGTCCGCCGTGGCGAGCTGGTGGTGCTCCCGACGGACACCGTGTACGGCATCGGCGCCGACGCGTTCACCGCGGAGGCCGTCGGCGACCTGCTGGAGGCCAAGGGGCGCGGCCGCAACATGCCCTCGCCCGTCCTCATCGGCTCCCCGAACACCCTGCACGGGCTGGTCACCGACTTCTCCGAGATGGCCTGGGAGCTGGTCGACGCGTTCTGGCCGGGCGCGCTGACGCTGGTCGCCAAGCACCAGCCCTCGCTCCAGTGGGACCTCGGGGAGACCCGGGGCACGGTCGCCGTGCGGATGCCGCTGCACCCCGTCGCCATCGAGCTGCTCACCGAGGTCGGTCCGATGGCCGTCTCCTCCGCCAACCTGACCGGTCACCCGTCCCCCGAGGACTGCGACGCCGCCCAGCAGATGCTCGGCGACTCCGTCTCCGTCTACCTCGACGGCGGCCCGACGCCGGGCATCGTCCCGTCGTCCATCGTCGACGTCACCCGCGAAGTGCCCGTGCTGCTGCGCGCGGGCGCGTTGTCGGCGGAGGAGCTGCGGAAGGTAGTACCTGACCTCGAGGTGGCGAATTGACGGCCCCTGAGACGGGGCGTGGCATAGGCGACGGGGAACGTGCCGCGGAGATCACGACGACGTTCGTGGGGCTTCCGCGCGACAGCTTCCGCATCCTCCACGTCAGTACCGGCAACGTCTGCCGCTCGCCCATCACCGAGCGGCTGACCCGGCATTTCGTGACGGAGCGGCTCGGGGTGCTGGGCGGCGGCCTCATCGTGGAGAGCGCGGGGACCTGGGGGCACGAGGGTGCGCCGATGGAGGCGAACGCGGAGACGGTGCTCGCGGAGTTCGGCGCGGATCCCGCCGGGTTCACCGGGCGGGAGCTGCTCGACGAGCACGTGATCCGGGCCGACCTGGTGCTGACCGCCACGCGGGACCACCGGGCGCAGGTCATCTCGATGGGGCACTCGGCGGGGCTGCGGACCTTCACGCTGAAGGAGTTCACGCGCCTCGTGAACGCCATCGACCCCGCGACCCTGCCGTCGCTGGAGGACGGCGTGGTCACGCGCGCTCGTGCGCTGGTCCGTGCGGCGGCGGCTCTACGCGGGTGGCTTCTCGCGCCGACGGTGGAGGCGGACGAGGTGTACGACCCGTACGGGGCGCCGCTGACGTTCTTCCGCTCGATCGGCGACGAGATACACCAGGCACTGGACCCGGTGGTGACGGCGCTGACGGGGGTCGCGGCGCGGATGTAGCGGCCGACGGCGGGCTGTCCTGCACAGGGGCTCCGCACCAGTGGTGACCGCCGCGGAGGTGACGGCTTTGGTTGCCCGGGGCGTCGCCCGGCGTCGCAGGCCGTGCCCACCCGTCCCGCCCCAGCGGGACGACTGCCCACGGCGGGAGGCGGGGTGGGGGGTGCGGGCCTACATTGGGGCTACGGTGTCGTCGGCTCGGGCGAGGTGCGATATGTCGGTCACCCATGATGTTTTCGCCGCGGAGGCCGATGTGCTGGGGCGGCAGGATCCCCAGCTGGCCGAGATCCTCTTCGCCGAGCGCCGCCGGCAGGCGACGACACTCCAGCTGATCGCCGCCGAGAACTTCACGTCCCCCGCCGTGCTCGCCGCCCTCGGCTCCCCGCTGGCCAACAAGTACGCCGAGGGCTACCCCGGCGCCCGCCACCACGGCGGCTGCGAGATCGTCGACGTCGCCGAGCGGCTGGCCGTCGAGCGCGCCCGGGACCTCTTCGGCGCCGAGCACGCCAACGTGCAGTCCCACTCCGGCTCCTCCGCCGTCCTGGCCGCCTACGCCGCCCTGCTGCGCCCCGGCGACACCGTCCTCGCCCTCGGCCTGCCCTACGGCGGCCACCTCACCCACGGCTCGCCCGCCAACTTCTCCGGCCGCTGGTTCGACTTCGTCGGCTACGGCGTCGACGCGGAGACCGGCCTCGTCGACCACGACCAGGTCCGCACCCTGGCCCGTACGCGCCGCCCCAAGGCGATCGTGTGCGGCTCGATCGCCTACCCCCGCCACCCCGACTACGCCTTCTTCCGCGAGGTCGCCGACGAGGTGGGCGCCTACCTCATCGCGGACGCCGCGCACCCGATCGGCCTGGTCGCCGGGGGAGCGGCGCCCAGCCCGGTGCCGTACGCCGACATCGTGTGCGCGACCACGCACAAGGTGCTGCGCGGGCCGCGGGGCGGGATGCTGCTGTGCGGGAGCGAACTGGCCGAGCGCGTCGACCGGGCCGTCTTCCCCTTCACCCAGGGCGGCGCGCAGATGCACACCATCGCGGCCAAGGCGGTCGCCTTCGGGGAGGCCGCCACCCCGGCCTTCGCCGCGTACGCCCGCCAGGTCGTCGCCAACGCCCGCGCGCTCGCCGCCCACCTGGCCGCCGAGGGCCTGGTCGTCACCACCGGCGGCACCGACACCCACCTGATCACCGCCGACCCCGCCCCGCTCGGCGTCGACGGCCGGACCGCACGGGGCCGGCTCGCGGCGGCCGGCATCGTCCTGGACTGCTGCGCGCTCCCGCACGCCGACGCCCGCGGCCTGCGCCTGGGCACGGCCGCCGTCACCACGCAGGGGATGGGGGAGCGGGAGATGCGGGCGATCGCGACCCTGCTCGCGCGGGTGCTCCGGGGCGACGCCGACCCCCGTCCCGCGCGGGACGACGTACGGGATCTGGCCGGGCAGTTCCCGCCGTATCCGGACTGAGGACGCGGGCGGACGCGCGCTCACAGCCTCTCGTGCAACCATCGTGGCTACCCGGAAGTCCTCAACCGTATGCGCGCATCGCTAGGGTGTGGGGCTGAGGATGGCCAGCGAGACCTGTGGGGAAGCCCGTGCGTGAATACCTGCTGACGCTCTGCATCACGGCCGCGGTGACGTATCTGCTGACAGGGCCGGTACGGAAGTTCGCGATCGTGGCGGGGGCGATGCCGGAGATCCGGGCACGTGACGTGCACCGGGAGCCCACTCCGCGGCTCGGCGGGATCGCCATGTTCTTCGGCCTGTGCGCGGGCCTGCTGGTCGCCGACCACCTGACCAACCTCAGCGAGGTCTTCGAGAAGTCCAACGAACCCCGGGCCCTGCTCTCCGGCGCCGCCCTGATCTGGCTGATCGGCGTCCTGGACGACAAGTTCGAGATCGACGCCCTGATCAAGCTCGGCGGGCAGATGATCGCCGCCGGTGTGATGGTGGTGCAGGGTCTGACCATCCTGTGGATCCCCCTCCCGGGCGTCGGCAACGTCGCGCTCACCCAGTGGCAGGGCACCCTGCTGACGGTGGCGCTGGTCGTCATCACGATCAACGCGGTCAACTTCGTGGACGGCCTCGACGGCCTCGCGGCCGGCATGGTCTGCATCGCGGCGGCGGCGTTCTTCATGTACGCCTACCGCATCTGGTACTCGTACGGCATCGAGGCGGCCGCCCCCGCCTCGCTGTTCGCCGCCATCCTGATGGGCATGTGCCTGGGCTTCCTGCCGCACAACATGCACCCCGCGCGCATCTTCATGGGCGACTCCGGCTCCATGCTGATCGGGCTGGTGCTCGCGGCCGGCGCGATCTCGGTCACCGGGCAGGTCGACCCCGACGCGATGCAGCTGTTCTCCGGGTCGGAGCGCAACGCCGTGCACCAGATGGTGCCGGTCTACATCCCGCTGCTGATGCCGCTGACCATCATCGCCATCCCGGCCGCCGACCTGATCCTCGCCATCGTGCGCCGCACCTGGCGCGGCCAGTCGCCGTTCGCCGCGGACCGGGGGCACCTGCACCACCGGCTGCTGGAGATCGGGCACTCGCACAGCCGCGCGGTGCTGATCATGTACTTCTTCTCGGCACTGATCGCCTTCGGGGCGCTCGCCTACTCGGTCAACTCCGCATCCATGTGGATCGTGCTCAGCGTGGTCTTTCTCAGCGCGGTAGGGCTGGTGCTGCTCCTGCTGCCGCGCTTCACGCCCCGCGCCCCGCGCTGGGCCGAGCGCTTCGTGCCGCCGCGCTACCGGCGCCGACGGGCGGCCGCGCGGGCGCAGGAGGCCGCCGTCGTCGCGGACGGCGAGACCGCCGACGAGGAACGGGTGCCGGTCGCCGTGGGCGTCACGGGCGTCAACGGGGCGACCGCCCTCGGGCACCGTTCGCGCACAAGGTAAGAATCTGACTAGAGCATTGCCAAGTCGTGGGGGAGCAAAGCGCCCTAATACCAGACAAGTCGGTGCGGTAATTGCACAGACGCGCACTGTCACACTCATGTGTGACAGCAAGCACACCCGCAGGTAAAGACCTCATCAAATAGTTTGTGATACGGTTCACGAGTATCCCCCGGAGACAGCTGAAAGGCCGCTATGCGACGGCCTCTTGGCGTGAGGACCCCACTCGACCCGGGACTACGCTCGTCCATGACGACACCTACCCCCTGTGTGTGAGAGCGGAGTTGCCGCCATGCCGTCCAATGACGCCCGGATCCTGCTCCAGGCCGCCGTGCCCACGGTCGCCGTCGGCGCTGCCGCCGCCGTCGTCAGTGCCGTGGCGGCCGGCGGCAAAGGGGCGGTGGGCGCGGTCGTCGCGACCGTGGTGGCCATGCTCTTCATGGGGATCGGCCTCTACGTCCTCCAGCGCACCGCCACATCGCTTCCGCACCTTTTCCAGGCGATGGGCCTGATGCTCTACGCGGCACAGATCCTGCTGCTGTTCGTCTTCCTCGCCGTGTTCAAGAACACGACGCTGTTCAACCCCCGGGCCTTCGCGGTCACTTTGGTGGCCGTCACGCTCACGTGGATCGCGGCCCAGACGCGAGCCCACATGAAGTCCAAGATCCTCTACGTCGAACCCGAGTCGTCGGGCACGAAGCCCGAAAAGACGGGCCACTCGTCGTGAGGGGTAGGGCCGGGATAAAGGGCCACGTGAAGTCCTGCTATCGTCCGGTGCCAACTGCGGCATCGCGGGCGCGGGCATCCGAGCTGACGCCTGCTCAATCGCGAGGCGAGATGCCCCCCAGCCGCCCCCACATCCGTAACACCAGTCCCGTGCCGAACCGCGGCCCCGCGCCGTGCCGACACAACGAGGTTGCCGTACCCATGCGCCACGATGAAGGAGCCCGCGGTGAGTGCTGACCCGACGCAGGTGCTCGCCTTCGAGACCGACTGCCACATTTTCGACGGGTGTGGCTTCCCGGCTCCCGGCCTGCACTCGTTCCTTTTCGAGCCGCTCTGGGGCAACGCAGACGGCAACGGCGCCTACTTCAACAAGCCGATGCTGCTGGCCCTGCTCGGCTCGATCATCATCGTGGGCTTCTTCTGGGCCGCGTTCAGCAGGCCCAAGGTCGTCCCGGGCAAACTCCAGATGGTCGCCGAGGCCGGCTACGACTTCATCCGCCGCGGTGTGGTCTACGAGACGATCGGCAAGAAGGAGGGCGAGAAGTACGTTCCTCTCATCGTCTCGATCTTCTTCTTCGTCTGGATGATGAACCTCTGGTCGGTCATCCCGGTCGCGCAGTTCCCGGTCACCGCGATCATCGCCTACCCGATGGTCCTGGCCCTGATCGTCTACGTCCTGTGGGTCTCGCTCACGTTCAAGCGCCACGGCTTTGTCGGCTTCTTCAAGAACGTGACCGGCTACGACAAGTCCCTCGGCGCGGTGCTGCCGCTGTCGATGACCATCGAGTTCTTCTCGAACCTGCTGGTCCGCCCCTTCACGCACGCGGTCCGGCTCTTCGCGAACATGTTCGCGGGCCACACGCTGCTGCTGCTCTTCACCATCGCCAGCTGGTACCTGCTGAACGGTATCGGGATCGCCTACGCCGGCGTCTCGTTCGTGATGACGATCATCATGACCGCCTTCGAGCTGTTCATTCAGGCCGTGCAGGCGTACGTGTTCGTGCTGCTGACCTGCACCTACATCCAGGGCGCGCTCGCCGAGCACCACTGAGCCCCGCCCGGCCTCACACCCCAGCCGTCCGGTGGCCAACCCCCACCGGTCCGTAAAGAAAAGGAAGAACTGGCATGTCCCAGACCCTTGCTGCCGTCGAAGGTTCGCTCAGCTCCGTCGGTTACGGCCTGGCCGCCATTGGCCCCGGCGTCGGCGTCGGCATCATCTTCGGCAACGGCACCCAGGCCCTCGCCCGCCAGCCCGAGGCGGCCGGCCTGATCCGCGCCAACCAGATCCTCGGCTTCGCCTTCTGTGAGGCGCTCGCCCTCATCGGTCTCGTCATGCCGTTCGTCTACTAAGACGAGCACGGACGACCGACCCTTTCGACGAAAGGCACTGATGTGACATCCGCCCTGGTACTCCTGGCGGCTGAGGGTGAGAAGGAAAACCCCCTCATCCCGCCGTGGCCGGAACTCGTCATCGGCCTGATCGCCTTCGTCATCGTCTTCGGCTTCCTCGCCAAGAAGCTGCTCCCGAACATCAACAAGGTTCTGGAAGAGCGTCGCGAGGCCATCGAGGGCGGTATCGAGAAGGCCGAGGCCGCGCAGACCGAGGCACAGAGCGTTCTGGAGCAGTACAAGGCCCAGCTCGCCGAGGCCCGGCACGAGGCCGCGCGCCTGCGCCAGGAGGCGCAGGAGCAGGGCGCCACGCTCATCGCCGAGATGCGCGCGGAGGGCCAGCGGCAGCGTGAGGAGATCATCGCCGCCGGTCACGCCCAGATCCAGGCCGACCGCAAGGCCGCCGCGTCCGCGTTGCGCCAGGACGTCGGCAAGCTCGCCACGGACCTGGCCGGCAAGCTCGTCGGCGAGTCCCTGGAGGACCACGCCCGCCAGAGCCGCGTCATCGACCGCTTCCTGGACGAGCTGGACGAGAAGGCGTCGACGGCAGAGGCGACCCGATGAGTGGGATGCACGGTGCGAGCCGCGAGGCCCTGGCCGCCGCGCGTGAGCGCCTCGACGTCCTGACGGACTCCACGTCCGCCGACGCCGTCGCCCTCTCCGAGGAACTGGCCGCCGTCACCGCGCTGCTCCACCGCGAGGTGTCGCTGCGCCGGGTCCTGACCGACCCGGCGCAGTCCGGCGAGGCCAAGGCCCTTCTCGCGCAGCGCCTCCTCGGCACCCAGATCAGCGGCGCCGCCGCCGACCTGGTGGCCGGACTGGTGCGCTCCCGCTGGTCGCAGCCCCGCGACCTGGTGGACGCGCTGGAGGAGCTGGCGAACACCGCCGACCTCACCGCCGCCCAGAAGACGGGCCGGCTCGACAGCGTGGAGGACGAGCTGTTCCGGTTCGGCCGGATCGTCTCCTCCAGCACCGAGCTGCGCGCCGCGCTCACCAGCCGTTCGGCCACCGCCGCCGCCAAGGGCGAGCTGCTGCGCAGCCTGCTCGGCGGACGTGCGGAGCGGACCACGGAGCGTCTGGTCACGCGTCTGGTGACCGCGCCGCGGGGACGTAGCCTGGAAGCGGGACTCGACTCCCTGGCCAAGCTCGCCGCCGACCGGCGCGACCGCATGGTCGCCGTCGTCACCTCGGCGGTCCCGCTGAGCGACCCGCAGAAGCAGCGCCTCGGCGCCGCCCTCGCGAAGCTTTACGGGCGTCCGATGCACCTCAACCTCGACGTCGACCCCGAGGTCGTCGGCGGGATCCGGGTGCAGGTCGGTGACGAGGTCATCAACGGCTCCATCGCGGACCGTCTGGAAGACGCCGGCCGCCGCCTGGCGAGCTAGCGGCCCACAGCGGCACGTGGCACACGGCACACAGCAGAACAAGCAGTACGTACTGACGACGGCCCTGGTTGGGCCGTGCAGAGGATTCACCTCTTACTGGGGGGAGTCCCCGACTCGTGGAATACCCCCCAAGTGAAACTTCGGGCCCAACAAGGAGAGCAGGGAACTCAGATGGCGGAGCTCACGATCCGGCCGGAGGAGATCCGGGACGCACTGGAGAACTTCGTCCAGTCGTACAAGCCGGACGCGGCCTCGCGCGAGGAGGTCGGTACGGTCACCCTTGCCGGCGACGGCATCGCGAAGGTCGAGGGCCTGCCCTCGGCCATGGCCAACGAACTGCTGAAGTTCGAGGACGGCACCCTCGGCCTCGCCCTCAACCTGGAGGAGCGCGAGATCGGTTGCGTCGTCCTCGGTGAGTTCAGCGGTATCGAGGAGGGCCAGCCGGTCACCCGCACCGGTGAGGTCCTGTCGGTCGCCGTGGGCGAGGGCTACCTCGGCCGCGTGGTCGACCCGCTCGGCAACCCGATCGACGGCCTCGGCGAGATCGAGACCGAGGGCCGCCGCGCCCTCGAACTTCAGGCCCCCACGGTCATGCAGCGCAAGTCGGTGCACGAGCCGATGGAGACCGGCTACAAGGCCGTCGACGCCATGACCCCGATCGGCCGCGGCCAGCGCCAGCTGATCATCGGCGACCGCCAGACCGGCAAGACCGCCCTGGCCGTCGACACGATCATCAACCAGCGCGACAACTGGCGCACCGGCGACCCGAACAAGCAGGTCCGCTGCATCTACGTCGCCATCGGCCAGAAGGGCTCCACCATCGCGTCGGTCCGCCGCGCGCTGGAGGAGAACGGCGCGCTGGAGTACACGACCATCGTGGCCGCCCCCGCGTCCGACCCGGCCGGCTACAAGTACCTGGCGCCGTACACCGGCTCGGCCATCGGCCAGCAGTGGATGTACGACGGCAAGCACGTCCTGATCATCTTCGACGACCTGTCGAAGCAGGCCGACGCCTACCGCGCCGTCTCCCTGCTGCTGCGCCGCCCGCCGGGCCGCGAGGCCTACCCCGGCGACGTCTTCTACCTGCACTCCCGTCTGCTGGAGCGCTGCGCCAAGCTCTCCGACGCGGAGGGCGCCGGCTCGATGACCGGTCTGCCGATCGTCGAGACCAAGGCCAACGACGTCTCGGCGTTCATCCCGACCAACGTCATCTCCATCACCGACGGCCAGTGCTTCCTTGAGTCCGACCTGTTCAACGCCGGCCAGCGTCCGGCCCTGAACGTCGGTATCTCGGTCTCCCGCGTCGGTGGCTCCGCTCAGCACAAGGCCATGAAGCAGGTCTCCGGCCGACTGCGCGTCGACCTCGCCCAGTTCCGTGAGCTGGAGGCGTTCGCCGCCTTCGGTTCCGACCTGGACGCCGCGTCGAAGTCGCAGCTGGAGCGCGGTCAGCGCATGGTCGAGCTGCTGAAGCAGAACCAGTACCAGCCGATGTCCACCGAGGACCAGGTCGTCTCCGTCTGGGCCGGCACCACCGGCAAGATGGACGAGGTGCCGGTCGCCGACATCCGCCGCTTCGAGAAGGAGCTGCTGGAGTACCTGCACCGCCAGGAGCAGGGCCTCATGACCTCCATCCGCGAGGGCGGCAAGATGTCCGACGACACCCTGCAGGCCATCGCCGAGGGCATCGCCGCGTTCAAGAAGCAGTTCGAGACCTCGGACGGCAGGCTGCTCGGCGAGGACGCCCCGTCCGCCGCCAAGTGACGTAAGGAAGGGACCTGACTCATGGGAGCCCAGCTCCGGGTCTACAAGCGTCGCATCCGATCCGTCACCGCGACCAAGAAGATCACCAAGGCGATGGAGATGATCGCCGCCTCGCGCGTCGTCAAGGCGCAGCGCAAGGTGGCGGCCTCCACGCCGTACGCGCAGGAACTGACCCGCGCGGTCACGGCGGTCGGCACCGGGTCGAACACGAAGCACCCGCTCACCACGGAGACGGACAACCCGGCCCGTGCCGCGGTCCTGCTCCTCACGAGCGACCGCGGTCTGGCCGGCGCGTTCAACTCCAACGCCATCAAGGCGGCGGAGCAGCTGACCGAGCGCCTTGAGCGCGAGGGCCGGCAGGTCGAGACGTACATCGTCGGCCGCCGTGGTCTGGCCCACTACAACTTCCGCGAGCGCAAGGTCGCGGAGTCGTTCACGGGTTTCACCGACGAGCCGACGTACGCGGACGCCAAGAAGGTCGCGGCGCCGCTGATCGAGGCCATCGAGAAGGACACGGCGGACGGCGGGGTGGACGAACTCCACATCGTCTACACCGAGTTCGTCTCGATGATGACGCAGACGGCGGTCGGCCCCCGGCTGCTGCCGCTGCGTCTCGACGAGGTGGCGAAGGAGACGACGGCGAAGGACGAGATCCTTCCGCTGTACGACTTCGAGCCGTCGGCGGAGGACGTCCTCGACGCCCTGCTGCCGCGCTACGTCGAGAGCCGGATCTACAACGCGCTGCTCCAGTCGGCCGCTTCCAAGCACGCCGCCACCCGGCGCGCGATGAAGTCGGCCACCGACAACGCGGGCGAGCTGATCAACACGCTCTCCCGTCTTGCCAACGCGGCCCGCCAGGCCGAAATCACCCAGGAAATCAGCGAGATCGTCGGTGGCGCGAGCGCCCTGGCCGACGCGACCGCGGGGAGTGACAACTAATGACCACCACTGTTGAGCCGACCGCTGCGGCGGGCGTGGCCACCGGCCGCGTCGCGCGGGTCATCGGCCCGGTCGTCGACGTGGAGTTCCCCGTCGACGCGATGCCGGAGATCTACAACGCCCTCCACGTCGAGGTCGCCGACCCGGCGCAGGCCGGCGAGCTGAAGACGCTGACCCTGGAGGTCGCCCAGCACCTGGGTGACGGCCTGGTCCGCACCATCTCGATGCAGCCCACCGACGGCCTGGTCCGCCAGGCTCCGGTGACCGACACGGGCTCCGCCATCTCCGTCCCCGTCGGCGACTTCACCAAGGGCAAGGTGTTCAACACCCTCGGTGAGGTGCTGAACGTCGACGAGACCTACACCGGTGAGCGCTGGCCGATCCACCGCAAGGCGCCCAACTTCGACGAGCTCGAGTCGAAGACCGAGATGTTCGAGACCGGCGTCAAGGTCATCGACCTGCTGACCCCGTACGTCAAGGGCGGCAAGATCGGCCTGTTCGGCGGCGCCGGCGTGGGCAAGACGGTGCTCATCCAGGAGATGATCTACCGCGTCGCCAACAACCACGACGGTGTCTCCGTGTTCGCCGGTGTCGGTGAGCGCACCCGTGAGGGCAACGACCTCATCGACGAGATGAGCGAGTCCGGCGTCATCGACAAGACCGCGCTGGTCTTCGGTCAGATGGACGAGCCGCCGGGCACCCGGCTGCGCGTCGCGCTGGCCGGCCTGACGATGGCCGAGTACTTCCGCGACGTCCAGAAGCAGGACGTGCTGTTCTTCATCGACAACATCTTCCGCTTCACCCAGGCGGGTTCCGAGGTGTCGACCCTGCTCGGCCGCATGCCCTCCGCGGTGGGCTACCAGCCGAACCTGGCCGACGAGATGGGCCTCCTCCAGGAGCGCATCACCTCGACCCGCGGTCACTCGATCACCTCGATGCAGGCGATCTACGTCCCCGCGGACGACCTGACCGACCCGGCCCCGGCCACCACCTTCGCCCACCTCGACGCGACGACGGTGCTCTCCCGTCCGATCTCCGAGAAGGGCATCTACCCGGCCGTGGACCCGCTGGACTCGACGTCCCGCATCCTCGACCCGCGGTACATCGCGGCGGACCACTACAACGCCGCGATGCGCGTGAAGAGCATCCTGCAGAAGTACAAGGACCTCCAGGACATCATCGCGATCCTCGGTATCGACGAGCTGGGCGAAGAGGACAAGCTCGTCGTCCACCGCGCCCGTCGCGTGGAGCGCTTCCTGTCCCAGAACACCCACGTCGCCAAGCAGTTCACCGGCGTGGACGGTTCGGACGTGCCGCTGGACGAGTCGATCGCGGCGTTCAACGCGATCTGCGACGGCGAGTACGACCACTTCCCGGAGCAGGCGTTCTTCATGTGCGGTGGCATCGAGGACCTGAAGAACAACGCCAAGGAGCTGGGCGTCTCCTGAGCCCCGTGCTCGTGGTGAGCTGACGCTCACACCGGAGAGGGCGGGCGCGTCCCGCCCTCTCCGGCACGCCCCTTAGACTTGTAACCCACACCCGGCTCTCCGGCCGGGTGGTGACCCGAGGAGCCACCTTGGCTGCTGAGCTGCACGTCGCGCTGGTCGCGGCCGACCGAGAGGTCTGGTCCGGCGAGGCCACCCTGGTCGTCGCGCGCACCACGTCCGGCGACATCGGCGTCATGCCCGGTCACCAGCCGCTGCTCGGTGTGCTGGAGTCGGGCCCGGTGACCATTCGTACGAGTGACGGTGGGACGGTCGTCGCCGCGGTGCACGGCGGTTTCATCTCGTTCGCCGACAACAAGCTGTCGCTGCTGGCCGAGATCGCCGAACTGTCGGACGAGATCGACGTCCAGCGCGCGGAGCGGGAGCTCGAACGCGCGAAGACGGAGGGCGACGCCCACGCCGAGCGCCGCGCGGACGTGCGACTGCGCGCGGCGGCGGGACGCTGATCCACAGCACTGTGCGATAGCGTCGTGCCCTGACGTCACTCAGCCGCGGCTGGGACCGGAGCGATCCGGACCCGGCCGCGGCTGAGGCAGATCCGGGTGTTTTTTCCGTTCCGTTACCTAGGAGACGAGGAGGTCGGTGCCGATGGTCCTCGCTCTGACTGTGTGCGGAATTGTCGTCGCCCTGGTGGTGATCGGGCTCTTCGTCTTCGGCCTGCGCCGCCGGCTGATCCAGCGTTCGGGCGGCACCTTCGACTGCTCGCTGCGCTGGGACGCCCCCAAGGAGGACGACACCGGCGGCAAGGGCTGGGCGTACGGCGTGGCCCGCTACAACGGCGACCGGGTCGAGTGGTACCGGGTCTTCTCGTACTCTCCCCGCCCGCGCCGCGTGCTGGAACGCTCGGCGATCGAGGTGGCCGGACGCCGGCTGCCCGACGGCGAGGAGGAACTGGCGCTGCTCTCCGACGCGGTCGTCCTCGCCTGCGTCCATCGCGGGACGCGGCTCGAACTGGCGATGAGCGATGACGCGCTGACCGGCTTTCTCGCGTGGCTGGAGGCAGCTCCGCCCGGACAGCGGGTGAATGTGGCGTAGCCACATGCGCTCTCCCCCCGCGCGAAGCCTGGGGGAGAGCGCATGTCGCCTGGTACCGCTGGGTGTTGCCGGCCGGCTTAGCTGAGGCCGCTCTTGATGGCGCTCACCAGTTCGCCGCCCGCGGTGTCTCCGCTGAACTCCCAGAAGAAGGCGCCGCCGAGGCCCTGGCTCTTGGCCCAGCTCATCTTGCCCGCGATGGTCGCCGGGGTGTCGTAGGACCACCACTGGTTGCCGCAGTGCGCGTACGCCGTGCCCGCGACCGTGCCGGTGACGGGACACGCGTTCTTGAGCACCTTGTAGTCCTCGATGCCCGCCTCGTACGTGCCGGGTGCCGCGCCGGTCGCCGTGCCGCCGGGGGCGGACTGGGTGACGCCGGTCCAGCCGCGGCCGTAGAAGCCGATGCCGAGCAGGAGCTTGACGGAGGGCACGCCCTTGGCCTTGAGCTTGGCGATCGCGTCGGCGGAGGTGAAGCCCGCGGTCGGGATGCCGGAGTACGAGGTCAGCGGGGAGTGCGGGGCGGTTGGGCCGGTGGTGGCCCAGGCGCCGAAGTAGTCGTACGTCATCACGTTGTACCAGTCGAGGTACTGGGCGGCGCCGCCGTAGTCGGCCGCGTCGATCTTGCCGCCGGCGGAGCCGTCCGCGGTGATGGCGGCGGTGATCAGGTAGTGGGAGCCGAACTCGTTGCGCAGCGCCTGCGTGAGGGTCCTGATGGCCGCGGGGCCGGAGGTGTCGCAGGTCAGGCCGCAGGCGTTCGGGTACTCCCAGTCGATGTCGATGCCGTCGAAGACGTCGGCCCAGCGCGGGTCCTCCACGACGGCCTTGCAGGACTTGGCGAACGCCGCCGCGTTCTGCGCCGCCTGCCCGAAGCCGCCCGAGTAGGTCCAGCCGCCGAAGGAGTACAGGATCTTGATGTTCGGGTACTTGGCCTTCAGCTGGCGCAGCTGGTTGAAGTTGCCGCGCAGCGGCTGGTCCCAGGTGTCGGCGGCGCCGCTGACGGACTGGTCGGCGGTGTACGCCTTCTCGTAGGCGGCGAAGGTGTCGTCGACGGTGCACTGACCGTTCTTGACGTTGCCGAACGCGTAGTTGATGTGGGTGATCTTGGACGCGGAGCCCGAGGTGACCAGGTTCTTGACGTGATAGTTGCGCCCGTAGACGCCCCACTCGGTGAAGTAGCCGAGGTTGACCTTGCCGCTCGGGCCGGGCTCGCCCGTGCCGCCGCCGGTGGTGCGGGCCTTGACGGTACCGCTGACCGGGCCGGTCTGGTCGGCGGTGTCGCGGGCCTGGACGGTGTACGTGTAGTCGGTGCCCTTGGTCAGGCCCGTGTCGGTGTACGTGGTGCCGGTGACGGTGGCGACCTTGGCGCCGTCGCGCAGGACGTCGTAGTTCTTGACGCCCTTGTCGTCGGTCGCCGCCGGCCAGGACAGTTTCACCGAGGTGTCGGTGATGCCGGAGGCGGTGGGCGTGCCGGGCGCGGAGGGGGCCGCGTCTCCGGGGACCGAGGTGCCGTTGCAACTGCCGCCGTTGAGCTTGCAGTTGGCCGGAGAGCCGGGGCCGCTGCCGTTGAAGCCGAAGGAGACCGAGGCGCCGGGGGCGAGCGTCCCGTTCCAGCCGGTGTTCCTGGCGGTCCAGTGGTCACCGGAGTTGGTGACGGTGGCGTCCCAGGCGGAGGTGACCTTGGTTCCGGAGGGGAAGTCCCACTCGACGGTCCAGGAGCTGAGCGACGTGGTCCCGGTGTTCTTCACCGTCCAGCCGCCGCCGAAGCCCGTCCCCCAGTCCGAGGTCTTGGCGAACGTGGCCGTGGCGCTCGTGGCCGCCTGTGCCGGACTCGCGAGCCCGACCAGTCCGGTGAGCGGGAGCGCCAGGGTCGCGAGAAGTGCCGCGGCTCTGTGTCTGAAGCGCATGCTGCGCCTCCTTATGTGGGGTTGTGTCGTGAGCATGACTGAGCCTCATGCCCGCAGTGCCGCGAGAATAGAAAGGTCTGGACCAGAGGTCAATAGGTCTGGACCAGTGGCTCGGGGATGACCGCGAGGTGTACGACGGGATGTACGGCCGGCGTCTCCTAGATCCCCAACTCTTGCGCCAGCACCGCCGCTTGCACCCGGCTGCGCAGCTCCAGCTTCCCCAGCAACCGGCTGACGTGCGTCTTCACCGTCGCCTCCGCCATGTCGAGCCGCCCCGCGATCGCCGCGTTCGACAGCCCCTCGCCGAGGCAGGACAGCACCTCCCGCTCCCGCCGGGTCAGCGCCCGGAGCGCCGAGGGGTCGGCCGCCGGTTCCCGTACCGGCTTGGCGGCGAACTCGGCGATCAGGCGCCGGGTGACGGCCGGGGCGACGACGCCCTCGCCGCCCGCCACCGTGCGCACGGCCGCGATCAGGTCCTTGGCCTCGGTGTTCTTCAGCAGGAACCCGGCGGCGCCCGCGCGCAGCGCCCCGAAGACGTACGCGTCGAGATCGAAGGTGGTGAGGACGAGGACGTCGGCGAGGTGTTCGCCGACCACCCGCCGGGTCGCCGACACCCCGTCCAGGCGCGGCATCTGTACGTCCATCAGCACCACGTCCGGCCGCAGTTCACGGGCCAGCTCCACCGCCCGCTCACCGTCGGCGGCCTCCCCGACCACCTCGATGCCGGGCGCGCTGCCGAGGATCAGGACCAGTCCCGCCCGGACGGCGGACTGGTCCTCGGCGACCAGGACGCGGATCACGCGGGGTCTCCTTCGGTCAGGGGCAGGGTGGCGCGCACCGCCCAGATCGTGCCGCCCGCCTGCCCGGCGTCCGCCACCGGTCCGGCCTCGAAGGTGCCGCGCAGCAGCGCGGCCCGCTCCCGCATGCCGGCAAGACCGGCCCCCGAGCCGGGGGCGCGCGGGGTGTCCCGGACGCCGTACGGGCTGGTCACCCGGACGTGCAGGACGTCTCCGTCCCGGCGCAGCCCGACCCGGACCGTGCCCTTCGCGGCGTGCTTGAGGGCGTTGGTGAGGGACTCCTGCACGATCCGGTACGCGGCCAGCTCGACCGGCGCGGGCAGGTGCGGGCCGGTCGAGGCGTCCAGGGTGACGTCGAGGCCGTTGGCGCGGGCGCCGTCGACCAGGGCGCCGAGGCCGTCGAGGGTGGGGGCGGGGGCCGGGGCGTCGCCGGTGTCGCGCAGGATGCCGATCAGGCGGCGCATCTCGGCCAGTCCCTCCACGCTGTTCTCCCGGATCACGCCGAGCGCCAGCCGGGTGGTCGCCGCGTCGTCCAGGGAGAGCGCGGCCGTGGAGTGGATGGCGATCGCGGAGAGGTGGCCCGCGACCAGGTCGTGCAGCTCGCGGGCCATCCGGGACCGCTCCGCCGTCACCGCCTGGACCCGGTCCATGTCGGCCAGCAGCGCGGTCTGCTCGGCCCGCAGCAGGGCCGCGCCCGCCGCCTCGCGGTGATTGCGGACGATCAGCCCCGTGGAGGCGGGCGCGAACGACACCACCCCGACGGCCACCCCGATCAGCAGCGCCTCGGGCACCCGCCACAACGCGAAGGGCACCACCGTCCCGGCCACCGTGAGCAGCCCGGTGATCCACGGGATGCGGCGGGCCGAGGCGGGCGGGCCGTACAGGACGGCGGCGTACATCACGTCGGTGTACATGATCACCGTGACCAGGCTGCCCTGGGTGAGCGTGTCGCCGACCAGCGCGGCCGTGCCAATCAGCAGGCCGGCGCGCGGAGCGGTGCGGCGCAGCAGCTCGCAGCCCGCCATGACGGCGAGCGGGATCAGCAGCGGCCGGCCGCCGCCGAACAGCACGACCGGCTCGTCGGCGGGCCGGACGCCCAGGCCGATGGCCCACAGCAGCACCCCGCCGGCCAGTCCGCCGACGGCGACCCACACCTCGAAGCGGTGCGGGCGGGGGAGCGGTGCGGCCATGCCCCCATCCAACACGGCCCGCGCCGCGCCCGCCTGCTGCCCGGGGAGGGTCCCGGACTGCATCCTTCGATGTACCGGAGGTTCGTCACCGGCGACGACGAAAGCGGCGGAGTGCGACGGGAGCCTGGAAGGGTGAGCGAAGGGAGTCCGCCGTGGTCGTCGCGTTGATCATCGCCTGTGAGGTCGGTTTCTGGGTGCTGCTCGCCCTGGGACTGGGCGCCCGCTATCTGCTGAGGTGGCGGCGCACCAGCGTGGTGCTGCTGCTGTGCGAGCCCGTCCTGGAGCTGGTGCTCTTCGCCGTCACGGCGATCGACCTGAAGAACGGTGCCGAACCGGGCTGGGAGCACGGCCTGGCGGCGCTCTACATCGGCTACACCGTCGCCTACGGGCACTACACGATCCGCTGGCTCGACGGCCACGCCGCCCACCGCCTCGCCGGTGGCCCGCCGCCGGTCAGGCCCCCGCGCCACGGCCTGGCCCGCGCCCGGCACGAGGGCCGGCTGTGGCTGCGTACGGTGCTCGCGGCGGCCGTGGCCTGCGCGCTGCTCCAGGCCGCCGTCCGGTACGTCGGCGACGGCGGCGACGTCTCGTCCCTGCGGTCCTTCCAGGGGACGGCGCTCAGGATCGCGGGCATCCACGGGGTGATCGCCCTGACGTATCTGATCTGGCCGAAATGGGCCCCCGAGGAGCGCGGGAAGGACCCGGAGTACCCGGAGTACCCGGAGCGCCCGGAGCGCCCGGAGCGCCCGGGGCACCGGGGGCCCTCAGATCAGTCCCGGGCGCGCTCTTAGCGCTCGCCGCCCGGCACCCACAGCACGTCCCCGACCTCCTTGTTGGCCACGCGGGCCAGGATGAACAGGAGGTCGGAGAGGCGGTTGAGGTAGGTCGCGGTGAGCGGGTTCATGGTCTCGCCGTGCGCCTCCAGCGCCGCCCACGTCGAGCGCTCGGCCCGCCGGACCACGGTGCACGCCTGGTGCAGCAGGGCCGCGCCGGGGGTGCCGCCGGGGAGGATGAAGGAGCGGAGCTTCTCCACCTGGGCGAGGTAGCGGTCGCAGTCCGCCTCCAGCTTGTCGACGTAGAACTGCTCGACCCGCAGGGGCGGGTACTCCGGGTTCTCCACCACCGGCGCCGACAGGTCCGCGCCCACGTCGAACAGGTCGTTCTGGACGCGGACGAGGACCTTGACGACGTCCTCGGGCAGCCCGCCGAGGGCGAGCGCGGTGCCGATCACCGCGTTGGCCTCGTTGGCGTCGGCGTACGCGGAGATCCGCAGGTCGGTCTTGGGGACCCGGCTCATGTCGCCGAGGGCGGTGGTGCCCTGGTCGCCGGTCCGGGTGTAGATACGCGTCAGGTTGACCATGAGGCCAGCGTAGTTACGCCCCGGCGGTCCTGAAGACCTGTGTGCCCACCGTCACCGCCAGTGCGGTGAAGCCGACGGCGACCAGGGCGCCGTACAGCATGTGCGCGCTGGTGTAGGAGCCGACGTAGGCGTCCCGGACCGCGTCCACCAGATAGCGGAACGGCATCAGGTGCGAGAGCACGTCCAGCCAGGCCGGGCCCAGAGGGCGTCGTCGACCGGCTCGCCCGGTGGGTGCGCGGGCGCGGCGAGGGGGAGTCGGCGGCCCGGGCCGTGCTGCGGGAGCTGCGCGAAGAGGTCGAGTCGGTCTCGCCCCGCGTCGGCCTGATGGACGGCTACGCGCGCTTCATGGAAGTCGTCCAGGACTCGCCCGCCCTGCGGTCACGGATGTGGGCCATCGGCCAGGAGGTGCTGCTCAACCTGGAACGCACCCTGCGCGAGGAGGTCGGCGCCGGGGACGAGGAGGCCACGCCCGCCCTGATGGCGGGTCAGATCAACTGGCTGCACGGCACGGTCATGAGCGCCATCGGCCAGCGCATGCTCGCCGGGGGGAAGCCCGCCGAGGTGTCCCGGAACGTCCTGCTGCTGCTGGACGAGATGGAGGAGCTGTTGAGCGGGAAGGTCCTCAACTACGCCGTCCGGGGCGCGCACTGACACCCGAATGGCACCCCGGGGTGTGACGTCCGTCATGTGAGACGTGACGCGCGTTACTAACCGGTCACACGGACTGCCGCGCCCGATAGCCTCCGGCCCAGAACACAAGGGAACCTCACCGCAGGGGAGTCGCACAGTGGCACGCAAGCTCGCCGTCATCGGGGCCGGTCTCATGGGGTCCGGCATCGCCCAGGTCTCCGCGCAGGCGGGCTGGGACGTCGTGCTGCGCGACGTCACCGACGAGGCGCTGCGGCGCGGCACCGACGGCATCAGGGCCTCCTACGACAAGTTCGTCGCCAAGGGGAAGCTCGCCGCCGACGACGCCGAGGCCGCCCTCGCGCGCATCACCGCGACCACCGAGCTGGACGCCGTCGCCGACGCGGACGTCGTCGTCGAGGCCGTGTTCGAGAAGCTGGAGGTCAAGCACGAGATCTTCCGCTCCCTCGACAAGCTGGCGAAGGACGGCGCGATCCTCGCGTCCAACACCTCGGCCATCCCGATCACCAAGATCGCGGCCGTCACCGAGCGCCCCGAGCGGGTCGTCGGCACCCACTTCTTCTCCCCGGTCCCGATGATGCAGCTGTGCGAACTGGTGCGCGGCTACAAGACCAGCGACGAAACCCTCGCCGCCGCCCGGGAGTTCGCCGAGTCCACCGGCAAGACCTGCATCGTGGTCAACCGCGACGTCGCCGGCTTCGTGACCACCCGGCTCATCTCCGCCCTCGTCGTCGAGGCCGCGGGGCTCTACGAGTCGGGCGTGGCCACCGCCGAGGACATCGACCTCGCCTGCAGGCTGGGCTTCGGCCACGCGATGGGACCGCTGGCCACGGCCGACCTCACGGGCGTCGACATCCTGCTGCACGCCACCAGCAACATCTACACCGAGTCCCAGGACGAGAAGTTCGCCCCGCCGGAGCTGATGCGCCGGATGGTGGACGCCGGTGACATCGGGCGCAAGAGCGGGCAGGGCTTCTACAAGCACTGAAGTCTCCGCCGCCCCGGCCTACGTCACACGCCGGGGTGAATTCGGTATCGGTTCGCTTACAGGCGGCAACCTCCGGTCGTTCCGGCCAGTCAGAGGGTGCAGGGCCTGATACCGCCGAGAGACCACACGTACAGAGCACACGCAGCGACCGCACACCAGAAGAGACGACGAAGACGCACGCCGGGGAGCGCATATGCACATCAGGGGCGACCACGTCGAGCTGGTCGTCGGGGGCCGCCTCGACGTCCGCAGCGCGGCGGACGCCCGTACGGTCCTGCACTCGGCCGTCGACGACGGAGTCGGCGACCTGGTGCTGGACCTGTCCGAGCTGGACTCCTGGGACGCCACCGGACTCGGCGTGATCATGGGGGCCCACCGGCGGGCCGGCCGCTGCGGCCGGCGCCTGGTGCTGCGCGGCGTACCGCCGCAGATGCAGCGCCTGCTGGTGGCCACCCGGCTGCACCGGATCCTGGCCATCGAGGGCGGCATCGGCGTGGAGACCCTGCCCCGGGTGTGACCCCGGGACGTCCCGGAACGGGGCGCCGCGATACCCGGACACCGGCCGCCGAATCGCCCGACATACGCAATCCTCACGAGACCGTGACCTCTCGGACGGGCCGGTACCCCGGGCTGTCGGAGATACTGAGCCAAGGTTTAGGGTCTGGACGCCCGCCAACTCGCGACCCACCGGCGGGCCCGGACCAGAAGCGACAGCGCGGTGTGCGGCAAGGCCGGGAGGGTGGTCCCGACCGGGGCCCGCACACGACGCTTTTGGGGGGCTTGGACCGATGGACCCGACCAACCGGGGACCCGAGGAGTACGGCCAGAACGGCGACCAGCAGGCGCCGCGCCCGCGCTCCCCGAGGGACCCCCTCACCTCCGACTTCGGACAGCACACGCCCGCGCTCGCGCGCACCGTGCAGCTCGTCTCCGGCGACTTCCTGCTCACCGTCAACCCCGTCGACGGCAGCGAGATCGAGGTCTGCCCGCCCGCCGAACGGCCCGGTACGCCCGGCAGGCTCAGCGAGGCCGAGCGCACCGACACGGCCCGCGCCGCCCGCCCGCCCGTCCCACCGGGCCCGAACGACTCCGCGCCCGCCCTGCTGGCCCGCGACGACGAACGCGAACGCCTGGTGCGGCTGCTCGCCCGCGGCCGCTCCGTCCGCCTCACCGGCCCCGCCGGCTCCGGCCGCTCCAGCCTCCTCGACCTCGTCGCCGAGGACTGCGCGGGCCTCGCCCCCGACGGCGTCGTCCGGCTCAGCGGCTTCCACCGCACCGCCGACGACCTCCTCCACGACCTCTTCTACGCCGTCCACCGCGCGCCCCTGTACCGCCCCGACCGCGAGGAGCTGCTCGACCGGCTCCGCGAGGTCGGCGCCGTCGTCGTGCTGGACGACGCCGAGTTCGGCGGCGCCGCCCTGGACGAGCTGCTGGCCGCCACCCCGGAGTGCGCCTTCGTCCTCGGCGCCGGCCCGGACGTGCCCGCGCCCTCGGCCGACTCCGCCGTCGAGGAGGTCCTCCTCACCGGCCTCGACCGCTCCGACGGCGTCGCGCTGCTGGAGCGTGCCGCCGGCCGCACCCTCACCGAGGACGAGGCCAACTGGGCCGGCGACCTCTGGTTCGAGTCCGAGGGCCTGCCCCTGCGCTTCGTCCAGGCCGGCGCCCTGCTGCGCCGCCGCGACCGGCTGCGGGCTGGCGCCGACGCCGTGGACGAGTTCGGCGTCTTCGCCGACGCCCTCCCCGCCGACGACACGCCCTTCGACGCCGCCGAGAGCGACGAGGTCCCGCTGCCGTCCCTCGGCGAGGCCGCCGCGCCCGCCCCGCTGCTCGCCTCCCGGCTCAGCGCCTCGGCCCGCGCCACCCTGGAGTTCGCCGTCGCGCTCGGCGGCGAGGTGCCGCACCAGGCGCACCTGCCCGCGCTGGTCGGCGACACCCACGCGGACGCCGCTCTCGGCGAGCTGGCCGACTGCGGACTGGTCTCGCCGGTGGGCTCCCGCTACCGCCTCGCCGCCGGGGTCCTCGCCCAGCTGGAGGGCGCCGGGTACGCCGACGACGTACGGGAACGGGCGCTCGCCGCCGGCCGGCACTACGCCTGGTGGGCCGGGCACCCCTCGGTCACCCCGGAGCGGGTGTGCGCCGAGGCCGACGCCGTGCTGGCCGCCCTCGCCGTGCTGGTGCCGGCGACCGTGCCGCCCGGACCGGACGAGGAGAGCCCGGCCGTGCGGCTGGCCCGCGCCGCGGCGCCCGCCTTCGCCGCCGGGCTGCACTGGAGCGCCTGGGAGCGGGCGCTGCGCTCGGGCAGCGAGGCATCCCGGCTCGCCGGCGACGTCGCCGAACAGGCGTACTTCCACCACGAACTGGGCGTCCTCGCGCTCTGCTCCGGCCAGCTGGACCGGGCCCGCGCCGAGCTGGAGGCGTCCATCGGGCTGCGCGGCGCGCTCTCCGACAAGCGCGGTGCCGTGGCCGGCCGCCGGGCCCTCGCTCTGGTCGCCGACCGCACCGGGGACACGCCCGGCCCGTCCGGCGCCCTGAACGCCTTCGGGGCCGGGGGCGCCGGCGGTGGTGCGCCTCTCGTCGGTGCCGGGTTCGGTTTCGGGCCGACCGCCGGGGAGGAGGTGCCGGACGCCCGGCACGAGGAGTCGGCGTCGCCGTCCGCCGGCGTACCCGCGCCCTTCCCGCCGCTCCAGCCGCCGCCGCAGTTCCCGACCCTGGTCAGCAGCCGCGAGGACACCGCGCGGCCGTCCCGCAAGACCGGCACCGGCACCGGCGTCAAGAGCTTCGCCCGGCGCAACCTGGTGGCCGCCGGAGCGGGCGCGCTGCTCGTCGCCGTGCTCGGCACGGTGGTGACCCTCGGCGCCACCTCGGAGAACGACGCGACCGATCCCTCCGAGCAGGTCGGCGTCAACCCCTCGGCCAGCCAGGGCGTCGACGACGGCGGCCTCGGCGCCGACCGGCCCTCCGACGACGGCGCCGGACAGCGCACCACGGCCCGGCCCACCGACCCCGGCCCCGACGGCACACCGGGCACCTCCGACGACCCGGCGCCGTCGTCGTCCGCGTCCACGTCCTCGCGGCCCTCCGACGGGCCGAGCAGCCCCGGCGCCACCACCGGTCCCGGGGACGACGAGAGCCCGGGCGACACCGGCTCGCCGACCAAGCCGACCAAGTCGCCCGGCACGCCGACGGCGCAGCCGACGTCGCCCGAGCCGACGAAGACCGAGCCGACCGACCCGGGCACGCCCACCGAGACCGAGGAGCCCACCACCCCCGCGCCCAGCGACAGCACGACGGTCCCGCCGTCGACCCCGGAGACCTCCGACTCCGCCAGCGGCCCCGGCAGCACCACGCCCACCACCGCCGGCGCCCCCGCCGACTCCCCGGCCGCCTCGCAGAGCAGCGCGGCACCCGACGACGCGGACCCGGCGGCGACAGGGCAGATCATCTGAGTGGGGAGCACGACGAAGGGCCAGGCCCGTCACACGGATGCTGTCGGCGAATCCGGCCCGGGACGGAGATGGGACGGTTCCTCCCGGCGACACGCCGTGCAGAACGGCGTGTCGCCGGGAGGAACCGTCCCATCGTGATGCCTGGGCGTGCGGCGCCGGTGACGGCGCCCCGGAATCCTCAGAACAGGCGCAGCTTGTCGTCCTCGATGCCGCGCATGGCGTCGTAGTCCAGCACCTGGCAGCCGATGCCGCGGTCGGTGGCCAGCACGCGCGCCTGCGGCTTGATCTCCTGGGCGGCGAACACGCCGCGCACCGGGGCGAGATGGGGATCGCGGTTCAACAGCTCCAGATAGCGGGTGAGTTGCTCCACGCCGTCGATCTCGCCGCGCCGCTTGATCTCGACCGCGACGGTCCTCCCCTCGGCGTCCCGGCACAGGATGTCGACGGGGCCGATGGCGGTCATGTACTCGCGGCGGATGAGCGTGTAGCCCTCGCCCAGCGTCTCGATGCGGTCGGCGAGCAGTTCCTGGAGGTGCGCTTCCACGCCGTCCTTGATCAGGCCGGGGTCGACGCCGAGTTCGTGCGAGGAGTCGTGGAGGATCTCCTCCATCGTGATGATGAGCTTCTCGCCCGCCTTGTTGACGACGGTCCAGACGCCCTCCT
This sequence comes from Streptomyces sp. cmx-10-19, assembly GCA_049998335.1. Lineage (GTDB taxonomy): Bacteria > Actinomycetota > Actinomycetes > Streptomycetales > Streptomycetaceae > Streptomyces. The sequence goes on along the minus strand of JAEBFB010000024.1, from coordinate 57,233 downwards.
CCTCGCCCGTGCCCTCCTTCAGCGTGCAGGGCGGCGACATCCAGTTGAGGGGCTTGTAGGCCCGGTCGTCGGCGTGGATCGAGACGCTGCCGTCCGCCTTGACCAGGATCAGCCGGGGGGCCGAGGGCAGATGGGCGGTGAGCCGCCCGGCGTAGTCGACGGAGCAGCGGGCAATGACGAGACGCATGGTCGGCAACGCTACTCGACGTGCCCGGCCCGACGCGATTCGCCCGTCCCCGGCGGGCCCCGCGCACTGTCGCACTTCTCCCATTGGCCCCGTTGTGCCCACTGGCCGATTGTGTGCCTACAGGATGTTGTCCATCTGGGCATTCTCCTGGTGCGGTCACGATCGGTTGCTTACGGTATTGAACGGGAGGTCGCGGACCGTGTACGCAGCGTGTTCGGCAGCGCGAACTCCCTCAACTGTCCGGCAACCCCTGCTGGTCGGGGGTGCGAGAGGAGAACCCATGTCGCTCGACGTCTCACCGGCCCTACTCGAACAGGCCGAGCGAGGCGAGGTCGACGAAGCAGACTTCGTCGACTGCGTCCGGACTTCCCTGCCCTACGCATGGGAGATGATCAGCTCCCTGGTGGCACAGCTGAAGGTCGACGGCGGAGCCTTCGCCGACAACCAGACGCCCCCGCCGGACGAGCAGGCGCGCGGCCAGCTGTTGCGCGCGCTCGCGAGTGACGCCATCCGCGGTGCGCTGCAGCGGCACTTCGGGGTGCGACTGGCCTTCCAGAACTGCCACCGGGTGGCGGTGTTCCCGTTGGACTCCTCTGTCGACGAGACGCTGGCCAAGTTCACCTCGGTGCGCAACCAGTTGCTCAACCAGTCGCCCGAACTGCGCGACTGCTGACGTCACGTCGGTGTCCGCTTGCCGCTCCGTACGCGGGAGGTGCAGTTCTGTACCGGAGCGGCAGGCTTCCCTGCCGGTGGTTCAACACAGCCGGGGGAGCACCTCGGCGCCGAGGCGCCGCACGTTCTCCTCGGTCGCCGCGAGGTCGCCGGAGCCCTCGACGAGCAGGGCGAAGCGGGAGATGCCGGTGCGCTCGGCGGTCGCGGCCAGCCGGTCGGCGCACAGCCGGGGGGTGCCCACCGGGTGCAGCCCGCAGAGCAGTTCGGTGTAGGCGTGCGGGTCGCGCATCCGCCGGTCCCGGCCGTCCACCGTGACATGGGCGCCGAGCCCCTGCCGCAGCCAGCCCGGCATCGCCTTGAGCAGGGTCTCCGCCGCGTCGCTGCGCCGGTCCGCGATCTGGCAGACGCCGGCCGACACATGGGCCGCGTCCTCGACCTCGTGCGGGGGCCGTCCGGACGCGCGGGCGTGGCGCCGCCACAGGGCGACCACCTCGGCCTTCTCCTCGTCGCCGACATGCATCCCGAGCAGCATCGGCAGCCCCCGCTCGGCCGCCGTCCGCACGCTCGACGGGGACGTGCAGGCGACGACGACCTCCGGGCCCGGCGCCTCCGACAGGGACTCCGAGGGGCGCGGCACGACGGGCACCTCGCGGAACCGGAAGTGGTCGCCCGAGGCGCCGACGGACGGTTCACGCAGCCAGCGCACCAGCAGATCGAGTGATTCCGGGAACCCCTCCTCGTACGCCTGGAGGCCCATGCCGAAGACCTCCAGGTCCACCCACGGGCCGCCCCGGCCCACGCCGAGCGTGAACCGGCCGCCGCTGGTGACGTGGAGCAGCGCGGCCTGCTCGCCGAGCGCCACGGGGTGCACGGTGGGCAGCACGCTGACCGCGGTGCCGACCCGGACGCGCCGGGTGCGGCCCAGCACCAGGGCGGCCAGGGTGACCGCCGACGGGCACGTGCCGTACGGCACGAAGTGGTGCTCGGCGAGCCAGACCGTGTCGAGCCCGGCCTCCTCGGCGACCTCGGCCGAGCGGACCGCGCGGTGCAGCGCCTCGCCCTGGCCCTGGCCCGGGAACTGGGCGCCCAACACGAAACTTCCTACGCGCATTGCCTTTTCCTGCTTCCTCGGCCCCGATCCGGAGCTCCCCCACAGGGCATAACCGCCTGACACGTGCCGAGGACACGGCAGGGCGGGGCATTTTGCCGATTGTCTTCAGAATCGGCCGCCGTGGCGGGGGTCGCGGACCCTGGCGGAAACCCCGCGCGGGGGGAGATGCGGTGATTGGCGGCGTACGCGTACCCCGGTCCGTGCCGCGTAGGCTTGGAGCCACCCGTACTTCCTGTATAGCCCGGTGAGGTGTCCTGTGTCCCCGCGTCGCAACCGAGCCAAGGGAGCCGGTTCGTCCGGCCGGAGTGCCGAGGACGACAACTCCGGCCGCTACGGCGGGTGGCAGTCCACGGAGAGCTGGCAGGGCGAGGAGTGGAGCGTCCGGCACGTGGCGGGCGCCAGCGCGCAGGGCAAGTCGTACCGCTGCCCGGGCTGCGACCAGCTCATTCCCGACGGTGTCCCGCACGTGGTGGCGTGGCCCGCGCACTCCGGGGTCGACGACCGCCGGCACTGGCACAAGTCCTGCTGGAACGCGAAGGACCGCCGCACCACGCGGGTGCAGCGGTCCCGTAACGCGCCGAGGTTCTGACCGGGCCGGCTCAGACGTCCCGCTTCTCCAGCAGGGCGAAGGCGCCGACGAACGCGGCCACCGTCACGCCGAGCACGATCCACAGCGGGTCCCAGCCCGAAGGGCCCGACTCGGTGAGCGAGTTGGCGTAGAAGATGCTCATCTGGTTCGGGATCGAGTACTCGAACAGCGCCTGCTGCACGTCCTTGAGCGACTCCGAGAACATGAACAGGGCGATCACCAGCGGCGCGAGCAGCAGGCCGATCATGATGGTGATGGCGCCGGCCGAGTGCCGGATGATCGAGCCGACGGCCAGCGAGAGCAGACCGAGCAGCGCGATGTAGAGCGAGACGCCGACGGTGCCCTTCAGCCAGTCCGCGCCGGACGGCTCCACCGCGCCGTTGCCCTCCAGCATGCTCACGTGCGCCAGCGCGACCAGCGTCGAGCAGACCAGCGTCACCACGAACGCCACCAGGAAGAACACGACGGCCTTCGCCGTCAGCACCCGGCCGCGGCTGGGGCAGGCGGTCATCGTCGTGCGGATCATGCCCGTGCCGTACTCCGAGGCGGTGGTCAGCACGCCGAGCGTGATCACGCACATGCTGCCGAGCAGGAGGCCGAAGAAGCCGAGGCTCAGCGCGCTCTCGCCGGCCAGGTCGGAGGAGCTGCTCGCCACCACCAGGCCGGTGAGCAGTCCGATGCCGAGGACCAGCAGGACGAACACGCCCAGCGTCCACATCGTCGAGCGGACCGACTTGATCTTCGTCCACTCCGAGGCGAGCGCGTGGACGAGGCTGGTGCGCACCACCGGGATCGGCGAGGTGTAGCTGGGGTACGGCGAACCGGGCGCCGCCTGCGGCACCGGGTGCTGGGGCGTGCTCATCGAACGTCCTCGGGCTCGGTCGGGTCGGAGGTGGGGGTGGGGGTGGGGGTGGGGGTGGGGGCGTGGGCAGAGGTGGGGGCGGGCGCGGGACCCTGCGCGGGCGCCGTGGCTGCCGTGGCCGCCGTGGCCGCCGTGGCCGGCTGCGGCGCGGCGGGCGGAGCCGCGGGCTGCGGCGCGGCCGACCGGGCCTGCCCGACGCCCGGCCCGCCCGCCCCGCCCGGCCCGTCCTTGAGCATGCCCGGCGCGCCCTGCGGCGGCTGTGGCGCGCCGCCCTGCCGCGTGTCCTGCGGAGCCGGCTGCCGAGCAGCCTCAGGAGCCGACTGCGGAGCAGCCTGCGGAGCCGCGTACGGGTTCGCCTGTCCGGCGCCCGGCAGCGCGCCGGGCCCGGCCGGGGCCGCGTACGGGCCCGCCGGGGGCTGCCCGGTGAAGGGGTGGCCGCCCTGCTGGGGCGGCGGCGGGGCGTACCAGCCCGGCTGGCCCTGGCCCGGCACCGGCATCGGCGGCTGCGCGCCCGGCGGCAGCGGCTGCTGGAGCCCGGCCCGCTGGTCGGCGCTGGACCGGTAGTCGACGGCGCCCTGCGTCATCCGCATGTACGCCTCCTCCAACGAGGCCTGGTGCGGCGACAGCTCCCACAGCCGTACGTCGCTCTCGTGCGCGATGTCGCTGATCCGGGGCAGCGCCAGCCCGGTCACGCGCAGCGCCCCGTCCTGCTCGGGCAGCACGCGCCCGCCCGCCTCGGCCAGCGCCGAGGACAGCTTCTCGCGCACCTGCGGCTCGCCGTCCGGCGTCCGTACGCGCGCGAAGTCCGCCGAGTTGGCCGAGATGAAGTCGGTGACGCTCATGTCGGCGAGCAGCTGACCGCGCCCGATGACGATGAGGTGGTCGGCGGTCAGCGCCATCTCGCTCATCAGGTGCGAGGAGACGAAGACGGTACGGCCCTCCGCCGCGAGCGCCTTCATTAGGTTGCGCACCCAGTGGATGCCCTCGGGGTCGAGGCCGTTGACCGGCTCGTCGAAGAGCAGCACCTGGGGGTCGCCGAGCAGGGCCGCGGCGATGCCGAGCCGCTGGCCCATGCCGAGGGAGAAGCCCTTGGAACGCCGCTTGGCCACGCCCTGGAGGCCGACCACGCCGAGCACCTCGTCCACGCGCCGGGCCGGGATGCCCGAGAGCTGGGCGAGGCTCAGCAGATGGCTGCGGGCGGAGCGGCCGCCGTGCACGGCCTTGGCGTCCAGGAGCGCGCCGACCTGGCGGGCCGCGTTGGGCAGCTTGCGGTACGGGTGGCCGCCGATCGTGACGTGGCCCGCGCTGGGGTTGTCCAGGCCGAGGATCATGCGCATCGTCGTGGACTTGCCCGAGCCGTTGGGGCCCAGGAAGCCGGTGACGGCACCCGGCCGCACCCGGAAGGAGAGGTTGTGCACAGCGGTCTTGTCGCCGTAGCGCTTGGTCAGGCCAACAGCCTCGATCATGCTCCGCACCCATCGAAAGGATCAGGACAGCAGGGCACACGCCCCCGTAAGGGTTAGGAGGATATCCAGGCGCTGACGGTTCCGTTCAAGTCCGGGCAAAATCCGGTGCCTCACGGAGCCCCGTCGGCGCAGCCCTCTCACGCGCCCCGCGACGTCACGCGTCCCGCCGCTTCAGCACCACATAGCCGCCGACCAGCGCCGCGATCACCCACAGCGCCATGATCCCGAGACCGCCCCACGGCCCGTACGGGACGTCGTCGTCCATCGGGGTGACCACCTGCATGATCCGGCTGCCCGCCTGGTCCGGCAGGAAGCGGCCGACCTTCTCCGTCGCCGGGACGTTGCCCAGGATGTTGGAGATCAGGAAGAAGAACGGCATCAGGATGCCCAGCGACAGCATCGGGGAGCGCAGCATCGCGGCGACGCCCATCGAGAACATCGCGATCAGCGTCATGTAGAGGCCGCCGCCGATGACCGCGCGCAGCACGCCCGGATCGCCGATGGACGCCTTGAGGTCGCCGAGCATCAGCTGCCCGAGGAAGAACGTGAGGAAGCTGGTGACCATGCCGACGACGAAGGAGAGCGCGGTGGCGACCGCGATCTTGCTGAAGAGGAAGGTGCCGCGGCGCGGGACGGCCGCCAGCGAGGTGCGGATCATGCCGGAGCTGTACTCGTTGCCCACCACCAGCACGCCGAACACGATCATCGCCAGTTGGCCGAGGCTGGTGCCGGCGAAGCTGATGAAGGTCGGGTCGAAGGAGAGCCGGTCCTGCTCGCTCATGTTGTCGAACTCGTTCTTCGACAGCGCCGAGATCAGCATGCCGAGCGCGATGGTGACGACCACGGCGAGGGAGAGCGTCCACACCGTGGACGCGACCGACCGGATCTTGGTCCACTCGGACCGGACGACCTGTGTCGCCGCCATGCTCATCCCCTCTTCCAGTCGCTGCCCCACGGCTGCTGGGGCTGTGGCCGCGGTTCCGGCTGCTGCTGCGGCACCGGACCCGGCGGCCGCCCGTCGTGCGCGTGGTACTCCACCGACTCCGCCGTCAGCTGCATGAACGCCTCCTCCAGCGAGGCCCGCTGCGGGCTCAGCTCGTGCAGCACGACCTGGTGCCGCGCCGCCAGCTCGCCCACCGCCTCCGCGCGGTCGCCGTCCACCTCCAGCGCCTCGCCGGACTCGACGGCCGTCACGCCCTCGGCGTGCAGCACGTCGAGCAGCCGCTCGCGCTGCGGGGTGCGGACCCGGACGTAGCTGCGCGAGTTCTCCGCGATGAACTGGGCCATCGAGGTGTCCGCCAGCAGCCGGCCCTGCCCGATGACCACCAGGTGGTCCGCCGTCAGTGCCATCTCGCTCATCAGATGGGAGGAGACGAAGACCGTACGGCCCTGCGCCGCCAGCGTCTTCATCAGATTGCGGATCCAGTGGATCCCCTCGGGGTCCAGCCCGTTGACCGGCTCGTCGAACATCAGGATGCGCGGGTCGCCGAGCAGGGCGGCGGCGATGCCGAGCCGCTGGCCCATGCCGAGGGAGAAGCCCTTGGTCTTCTTCCGGGCGACCGCGGTGAGCCCGACCGTGTCCAGGACCTCCCGCACCCGGTTCGCCGGGATGGCGTTGCTCTGCGCCAGGCACAGCAGATGGTTGTAGGCGCTGCGCCCGCCGTGCCAGGCCTTGGCCTCCAGCAGCGCGCCGATGTACGTCAGCGGGTCCTTGAGCTGCTCGTAGTGCTTGCCGTCGATGCGGACGTCCCCGGCGGTGGGGCGGTCCAGGCCCAGCACCATCCGCATGGTCGTCGACTTGCCCGCGCCGTTGGGCCCGAGGAAGCCCGTGATGATGCCGGGTCTGACGGTGAAGGAGAGATTGTCGACCGCCACCTTCTCGCCGTACCGCTTCGTCAGCCCCTCGAGCTCGATCATGGCGACCACGCTAGAACGGGACGAGGCCCGCTGCCACCCCAGTGACAGAAGGCCTCGTCCGTGTTCCGGTTGTGTGCGACCCGTGTACGCCCCGCGCCGGCGGAACGTCCCGGGTCAGCGGGACTGCTGGGCCGGGACCCCGCGGGAGATCGGCTCGTCCTCGGCCGGCGTACCGGCGGCGGCCACCGCGGCGCCCGTGAGGGTCGCCAGCATCTCGCGCACGTTGGTGAGCTGCGCGTTGATGGAGTCGCGGCGGTTGGTGAGGGCGGCCAGCTCGCGCTCGGACTCCGAACGGATGCGGTCGGCCTTGGCGTTGGCGTCGGCCACGATGTCCTCGGCCTGGCGCTGCGCGGTCTCGACGGTCTGGCGGGCGCGGCGCTCGGCGTCCGTGCGCAGCTTCTCCGCCTCCAGACGCAGCTGCTCCGCGCGGTGCTCGATCTCCGCGAGGCGCTTCTCCGCCTTGGCCTGACGGGAGGCCAGGTCCCGCTCGGACTGCTCGCGGCGCTTGGCGAGGTTGGTCTCGAAGTCCGCGGCGGCCTGCGCTGCCTTGGCGCGGGTCTCCTCGAAGAGGGCGTCGGCCTCCTCGCGCTTCGACTGCGCGTCCTTCTGCGCCTCCGAGCGCAGCTGCGAGGCGTCGCCCTTGGCCTTCTCGACGATCCGGACGCCCTCGTCCTCGGCCTTGGCCTTGCGCTCCGCGGCGTAGGACTCCGCGTCGTTGCGCACCTGCTGGGCGGCCGACTCGGCCAGCTCGCGGTGCTGCTCGGCCGCGCGCCGGGCCTCCTCGCGCAGGTCCTTCGCCTCTTCCTCCGCGAGACGCAGGATCTTCTCGACCCGGGCGCCGAGACCGGCGTACGACGGCTCGGCGTCGTTCACCTGGGCCTGGGCGTTCTGGGTCTCGAGGTGGAGCTCCTCGATGCGCTTTTCCAGAGCGGTGATGCGGGTGAGAGCGCTGTCACGGTCGGAGACGAGCTTGGAGATACGTTCGTCCACCTGAGCGCGGTCGTATCCACGCCGCACAAGCTCGAAGCCGTAGGGGGAAGTGTCGCTCATGGGGTTCCTGTCGAAAGAGACCGGGTGAGGTGATAGAGGGAATCCTAGGCGCCAATGCGGTGTGTCATCGAGCGGATGCGCGTTTGATACGGAGAATGACACCTCTTTCGGGTGGCTGACCCCCCGCAGGGCTTGCCAAAGTCCCGGACCGGGGTCCGTTCTGGACCCGGCCAAAGATCTCCAGCTCACACCCGAACCGGCCCCCGGCGCTAGCCGTCTGACGACTTGCCACCCGAACGTGGCGCTCCGATCGTAGCCCCGGCCTTGACCCCGTTCTCCTTGCCGCCCGCAGGCGCCTCGAAGGACTCCAGCGCCTCCAGCACGTCCTGCACCCGTGAGATCTCGGTGTTGATGTCCTCGCGGCGCCGCACCAGGATGTCCAGCTCCCGCTTGCCCTCCTCGACCGTGGCGCGGGCCTCGCGGATCGCCTCGGCCTTCAGCTCCTCGGCCTCCTTCACCAGCGACGCCTTCTTCTGCTCGGCCTCCTTCAGCAGCGCCTCGGCCTTCTTGACGGCGGCGATACGCACCTTGCCCGCCTCCGAGTTGGCCTCCGACACCAGCTCCCTGGCCTTCGCCTCCGCCTTGGCGAGCTGCTCCTCGGCGGCCCTGATCAGCGCGTCGCAGCGGTCGCCGGCCGACTTCATCGTCTCGGCGGCCTCCCGGCGGGCCCGCTCGTGCAGCTCTTCGATCTCCGAGGTGAGCCGCTCGCGCAGCTCCTCCGCGCGCTCCCGGATCGCGGTCGCGTCCCGGCGCGCCCCGACCAGCAGCTCGTCGGCGTCCGTACGGGCCTTCTCCACCCGGGTGTTGCCCTCGACCGTCGCCTCCGCGACGATCCGGTCGGCCTCCGCGCGGGCCGCGCCGACCATCGTGTCGGCCTGCGACTCGGCGTCCGCGGTGGCCTTCTGCGCCTGCTGCTGCGCCTCGGAGAGCAGCTTGTCGGCCTCGGCCGCGGTCTCCGTGATGAGCGTGTCGACCTGCTCGGCCGCCTCCGAACGCCGCTTGTTGGCGTCCTGGCGGGCCTCGTCGAGGGTGCGCTCGGCCTCCGCGCGGGCGGCCGCCGTGACGCGCTCCGCCTCCTCGGCCGCCTCGGTGCGCACCCGTTCCGCCTCGGCGCGCAGGCGCTCGGCGTGCTGCTGCGCGGAACCCACGGTGTCGGCGGCCTCGGCCCGCAGCCGCTCCGCCTCCCCGGTGGCGTCCGACAGGAGCTGCTCGGCGCGGGCGCTCGCCTCGGCCCTGACCCGGTCCGCCTCGGTGACGGTCTCGACGGTGAGCCGCTCCGCCTCCTCCCGCGCCTCCGTCCGCACGCGCTCGGCCTCGGCGGCCGCTTCCGTCCGGACCCGCTCGGCCTCCGCGACGGTCGCGGTACGCAGCCGGTCGGTCTCCGTCACCGTCCGCGTGGTGAGCCGCTCGGCCTCCGTGAGCGCCTCCGCGCGGACCCGCTCGGCCTCGTCGGCGGCCTCCGTCCGCACCCGCGCCGCCTCGTCGACGGCCTCGACGCGGACCCGCTCGGCCTCGGCGACGGTCTCGGTGCGCAGCCGGTCGGTGTCGGTCACCGTCTGCGTGGTGAGCCGCTCCGCCTCCGCGCGCGCCTCGGTGATCAGCGTGTCCGCCTGCGTCGCCGCGTCCGACCGGATGCGGTTGGCGTCCTCGCGGGCGTCCGCCCGGGTGCGGGCCGCCGCCTGCTCCGCCTCGGCGATCGCGTCGGACGCCTCCGTCCGCACCCGCTGGGCGTGCTCGGAGACATCGGCGCGGATCCGCTCGGCCTCCGTGATGGCCTCGGACACCGTCCGCTCGGCCAGCGCCTTGGCGGCCTCGGCCTCCTCCCGCGCCTCGCGCCGCAGCCGCCCGGCGTCCTCGCCGGCTCGCTCCCGCTCCGCGTAGGCGTCGGAACGGACCCGGTCCGCCTCCTCCTCGGCCTCCCGCCTGGTGCGCTCCGCCGCGTGGTCGGCGGCGCTGCGCAGCCCGGTGATCTCCTCCTGGGCCTGCTCGTGCAGCCCGGCGACCGACTCCCGTACCTGCGCGGCGTGCTGCTCGGCCGCCGACACCATCTCGGTGGCGCGCCGGTCGGCCTCCTCGACCAGCCGGACCGCCTCGGCCTGCGCCTCCTCCACGCGGGTGCGCGCCGAGGCCAGCAGCTCCTCGCTCTGCTCCCGGGCCCGCTCCCGCTCCCGGTCCGCCTCCTGGCGGGCGGAGCCGAGCACTTCCTCGGCCTCGCGGCGGCGCCGGGCGGCCTCCTCCTGGGCGGCGGCCAGCGTCTCGGACGCCTCGGCCGCGATGCGCTCGGCGGCGCTCTGCGCCTCCGCCCGCACCCGGTCGGCGCTCTCCTGCGCCTCCGACTTCAGCCGCTCCGCCTCACCGGCGGCCTCCGACCTGAGCCGGGAGGCGGCGGACTCGCCCTCCGCGCGGGAGGCGGAGGCGTCGGCGGCGGCCTCGGTGCGCAGCCGCTCGGCCTCCGTCTCGGCCTGCTGCCGGAGCGTGCGGATGCGCTCGGCGGCCTCCGCGCGCAGCCGCTCGCTCTCCTCGGCGGCCTCGCGGCGGATCCGCTCGCCCGCCTCGCGGGCCTCGGTCAGCGCCTGCTCGGCGGCGGTACGGCGCTCCTCGGCCTCGCCGTGCAGCCGGGTCAGCTCCTCGGCGGCCTCGGCCTGCCGGGCCTCGACGGCGCGCTCGGTCTCCTCGCGCAGCTCGCGGGCGGCCCGCTCGGCCTCCGCCTGGAGCTCCTCGGCCCGCTCGGCGGCCTCCGCGCGGTGCCGGTCGGCCTCCGCGCGGGTGCGCTCCAGGGTCTCCTCGGCCTGCCGGCGCAGGGTCGTGGCCCGCTCGATGGCCTCGGTGCGGACCCGCTCGCTGTCCGCCGTCGCGGTCTGCCGCAGCTCGTCGGCGTCCGCCTTGGCCTTGGCGAGCAGCTCCTCGGCGGTCTTCGCCGCCTCCTCGATCTGCGCCACGGCCTCCTTGCGGGCCCCGGCGCGGATCTTCTCGCCCTCCGCGACCGCGTCGGCGCGCAGCTGCTCGGCCTCGCCGCGCAGCCGGCGCGCCTCCTCCTGCAGCTCGACCGTCTTGGCGCGGTACTCCTTGGTGTCGTCCTTCGCCGCGCCCTTGAGCTGCTCGGCGATGTCGTGCGCCTCGGCGCGCAGCCGGTCCGCCTCGGCCTCGGCCTCGGAGCGGATCCGCTCGGCCTCCTCGGCGGCGGCCCGGGTGGTCCGCTTGGCGTCCTCGGACGCCTTGTTCAGCACCTCCTCGGCGGTCCTGGCGGCCTTGGACAGCTGGGTCGCCGACTCCTCGGCGGTGAGCGTACGGGCCTTCTCGGCGGCCTCGGTGACGATCTTCTCGGCCTCGGCGCGGGCGTCCGCGACGAGCTGCTCGGCCTCCGCCTTGGTCGACTCGGCGTCCTTGGTGGCCTCGCTGACCAGCCGGGCGACCTGCTCCTTGGCGGTGCGGGTGCGCTGCTCGTTGGCCGACTCGGCGCTCGCGAGGGCCTTGGCCGCGGACTCCCTGGCCTCGGTGACGACCTTCTCCGCCTCGGACTGCGCCCTGCGCAGCGCCTCCTCGGCCGCGGACATCCGCTCCTCGGCGGCCCGGTTCAGTTCCTGGGCCTGCCGGCGCGCGGACTCCGACTCGCTGGCGGAGGACGTACGCAGCTGCTCGGCGTGGTCGGTGGCCTCCTGCGCCTGCGTGGACGCCGCGTTCAGCAGCCGCTCGGCGTCGGCGCGGGCCCGGCGCAGGATCTGCTCGGCCTCCGCGCGGGCGCTCTCCGCGTCGTCGCGCAGCCGGGTGCGGGCCTGAGAGGTCAGCCGCTCGGCCTCCGCGCGGGCCGCCGCCAGGGCCTGTTCGGCCTCCGCACGGGACTCGTCCAGCAGCCGGCGGGCCTGCTGCTCGGTACGGGCGCGCAGCTGCTCCGCCCAGGCCACGTTCTCGTTGACGTGGGACTCGACGGTCTGCCGGCGCTCGGCCAGCTCCTGGTCGAGCTGCTGGCGGCGGGTCACCGCCTCCTGGTGCAGCTCGGCCTGGAGCCGCGCGGCCTGCTCGGCGTGCTCCTGGAGGATGCGCTGGGTCTGCGCGCGGGCCTGGCTCAGCTCCCGCTCGGCGTCCGCGCGCAGTTGGTCGGCCTGCGTCTGCGCGTTGCGCAGCAACTGCTCGGCCTGGTACCCGATGTCGCCGCCGTCGAAGGCGGGCCGGGACATGATGGTGCGCCGCGCCTCGTGCAACTTGGCGCGCAGCACCTCGACCTGGTAGCCGAGGTCCTCGGCGTGCTGGATCGCCTTTTCCCGCTCGGTCTTCAGCCGCTTCATCTCGGCCTCGAACCGAGAGAGGTGGTCGACGTCAGCCGCCGGCTCTCGCTCCTGGCTCTCGTAGCCCCGCACTGCGCGGTCCCATCCGTCCCCTGGTCGCAAAGATCTCCGAACGGGCTCCGTCCGTCCGACGGACGGGGCCCTCGGGGAATGGTGTCAGATCAACGGCCGGGCATGCGCTGCTGCCCCGTCGTCCCGCCCCCGAAACACGGCCCCGGCGTCGCCGACGACGGGACCGGGTCACCCTGGACTGAGCGGCGACCGCACCCAACCCTACCGGCCCTTATGTACGGGGGTCAGTGCTCAGGTGACTCAACGGGCGCCGAAGTGACCAGTTCTGTCAGTACGCCGTGGCAGTCCTTGGGGTGCAGGAAGGTGATCCGCGACCCCATCGAGCCGCGCCGGGGCTCGTCGTACAGCACGCGTACGCCCTTGCCGCGGATGTCCGCCGCGTCGGCGTCGACGTCCGCCGTACCGAAGGCGATGTGGTGGACGCCCTCGCCGTTCTTCGCCAGCCACTTCCCGACGGCCGAGTCCTCCCGGGTCGGCTCCAGCAGCTGGAGGTACGAGGCGCCGCCGTCCGACGTACCGTTGATCTTGAGCATGGCCTCCCGCACGCCCTGCTCCTCGTTGACCTCGGTGTGGAACACCTCGAAGCCGTACGTGGCACGGTAGAAGTCGACGGTCGCGTCGAGGTCGTGGCAGGCGATTCCGATGTGGTCGATTCGCGTCAGCATGGTCTCAGTGCAGCGCTCCGGAGGTGGTTACGCAACGTGCGCGCGATCACACATCCCGCCCGGTGACGGGCGGGATACCGCTCAGTACATTCGAGTAAACCCTCGTTCACTCCTCGGCCTGTGGCGGGCCGGAAAAGGGGATCGCACCTCATGTCTTCTGCATCGAACGGCACGACCTCCGTCATCGTCGCGGGTGCCCGCACCCCGATGGGGCGCCTGCTCGGCTCGCTGAAGTCCTTCTCCGGGGCCGACCTCGGCGGCTTCGCGATCAAGGCCGCCCTGGAGCGGGCGGGGATCGGCGGCGACCAGGTCCAGTACGTGATCATGGGGCAGGTGCTCCAGGCGGGCGCCGGGCAGATCCCGGCCCGCCAGGCCGCCGTCAAGGCCGGCATCCCCATGAACGTCCCCGCGCTCACGGTCAACAAGGTGTGCCTCTCCGGCCTCGACGCCATCGCGCTGGCCGACCAGCTCATTCGCGCCGGTGAATTCGACATCGTCGTCGCCGGCGGCCAGGAGTCCATGACCAACGCCCCGCACCTGCTGCCGGGGTCCCGCGAGGGCTACAAGTACGGCGCGATCCAGATGATCGACTCCATGGCGTACGACGGTCTGACCGACTCCTTCGAGAACATCGCGATGGGTGAGTCCACCGAGAGGCACAACACCCGCCTCGGCATCGCCCGCGAGCCCCAGGACGAGATCGCCGCCCTCTCCCACCAGCGCGCCGCCGCCGCCCAGAAGAACGGGATCTACGACGCCGAGATCACCCCGGTCGAGATCCCGCAGCGCAAGGGCGACCCGGTGGTGTTCAGCAAGGACGAGGGCATCCGCGGCGACACCACCGCCGAGTCCCTCGGCAAGCTGCGCCCGGCCTTCACCAAGGACGGCACGATCACCGCGGGCTCCTCCTCGCAGATCTCCGACGGCGCCGCGGCCGTGGTCGTGATGAGCCGCGCCAAGGCCGAGGAGCTGGGCCTGGAATGGATCGCGGAGATCGGCGCGCACGGGAACGTCGCCGGTCCCGACAACTCTTTGCAGTCGCAGCCGTCCCAGGCGATCCGGCACGCCCTGAAGAAGGAGGGGCTGGAGGTCGACGACCTGGACCTGATCGAGATCAACGAGGCCTTCGCGGCCGTCGCCGTGCAGTCGATGAAGGACCTCGGCGTATCCACCGAAAAGGTGAACGTCAACGGTGGCGCGATCGCGCTCGGTCACCCCATCGGCATGTCCGGCGCCCGGCTGGTGCTGCACCTGGCGCTGGAGCTGAAGCGGCGCGGCGGCGGCGTCGGCGCGGCGGCGCTGTGCGGTGGCGGCGGGCAGGGCGACGCGCTGATCGTGCGGGTACCGAAGGCATGACGGCCGCGCCGATCGTGCGGCTACCGAGGGCATGACGGCCGCGCCGTACGTCGCTCAGTACGTCTCTCACCGAACGGAGCTGTGATGCAGGACGTCTCCTCGCTGGTCGCCCAGGCCAGGGAAGGCCGGCCGCGGGCCGTGGCCCGGCTGATCTCCCTGGTGGAGGGGGCGTCCGCGCAGCTCAGGGAGGTCATGGAGACGCTGGCACCGCTGACCGGCGGGGCGTACGTGGTCGGCCTGACCGGGTCGCCGGGCGTCGGCAAGTCGACGTCCGCCTCGGCGCTGGTGAGCGCCTACCGCAGACAGGGCAAGCGGGTCGGCGTCCTCGCCGTCGACCCGTCGTCCCCCTTCTCCGGCGGCGCGCTGCTCGGGGACCGGGTGCGGATGTCGGAGCACGCCTCCGACCCGGGCGTCTACATCCGCTCGATGGCGACCCGCGGCCACCTCGGCGGCCTCGCCTGGGCGGCGCCGCAGGCCATCCGCGTGCTCGACGCCGCCGGGTGCGACGTGATCCTCGTCGAGACGGTGGGGGTCGGCCAGTCCGAGGTCGAGATCGCCTCGCAGGCCGACACCTCCGTCGTCCTCCTCGCGCCGGGCATGGGCGACGGCATCCAGGCGGCCAAGGCCGGGATCCTGGAGATCGGCGACGTCTACGTCGTCAACAAGGCCGACCGCGACGGCGCCGACGCGACCGCCCGCGAGCTGAACCACATGCTGGGCCTCGGCGAGTCCCGCGCCCCCGGCGACTGGCGCCCACCCATCGTCAAGACGGTCGCCGCCCGCGCCGAGGGCATCGACGAGGTCGTCGAGGCGCTGGAGAAGCACCGCGCGTGGATGGAGGAGCGCGGCGTCCTCACCGAACGCCGCCGCGCCCGCGCCGCCCGCGAGGTCGAGACCATCGCCGTCACCACCCTGCGCGAACGCATCGGCGACCTCCACGGCGACCGCCGCCTCGGCGCGCTGGCGGAACGCATCGTCGCGGGCGAACTGGACCCGTACCGCGCGGCGGACGAACTGGTGGCCGGGCTGACGAACGGCTGACGCCGGTCCCGGGCGGGGCGGCGCCGGTCCGGAGCGGGGATGCGCCGGTCCGGAGCGGGGCGGCGCCGGCTGACTCCGGTGTCCGAAAACCCGCTGCGGGCGGTGCGCCGTGCTGGTACGTTCCCCCGCATGTTCCTTCTCTTGGCCTAGTGGCCGCCCCGTGCGCGATCGCCGCAGTCGTCGGCCGTCGCGTGCATCGGCGTTCCCCCGTCGCCTTCCGTTGAGGAACTCTTCGCGTGTCCACGCCTGTCCCGCGGCCCTCGTACGCCGCCGTGCTCCGTGTCCCCCATGCCCGCCGTACCTTTCTCGCCGCGCTCGTCGGGCGGCTGTCGTACGGCACGGTCTCCCTCGCCCTGATGCTCTCCCTGACCCGGGCCACCGGGTCGTACGCCGTGGCAGGTACGGCGATGGCCGTGTTCGGGGCGACGAGCGTCTTCCTGTCCCCGTACCGTGCGGCGCTGGTCGACCGGCACGGTCCGCGCCGGGCGCTGCTCCCCATGTCCCTGCTCTACTCCGTCCTGCTCTGCGCGCTCGCGGCGGCCTGCCGGCACCCCGGCGTGCCCGCCACCGCCCTCGCCGGGGCCGCCGCGGTCACCGGCGCCTGCACACCGCCGCTCGGGCCCACCATGCGCGCCGTGTGGGCCGAACTGGTCCCGGACCGGCGGCTGTTGCCGCGGGCCTACAGCCTGGACGGCGTCGCCGAGGAACTGCTCTTCGTCTCCGGACCGCTCCTGGTCGGCGCGGTCGTCGGGGTCGCCCCGCCCACCGCCGGGGTCCTGCTCAGCGCGGTACTGGTGGCGGTGGGCACCCTCGCCTTCGTCACCTCACCGGCGGTGGCCGACGTGCCGCGACCGGCGGGGCCGGCGAAGGACACCGCCTCCGCGGCCGGTCCCGGCGCGCCGGGGCAGGCCCGCCTCCTGCTGCAACCCGTCGTCGTCGCGGCCGCGGTCGGCGTCTCGGTGAGCGCCGTCGACCTCCTCGTCGTGGCCTACGCGGGGGAGCGCGGCCTCGGGGACGGCACCGTCGCCTGGGTGCTCGCGGCGCTGTCGGCGGGCAGCGCGGTCGGCGGGCTCCTCAACGGCGCCGTCCCCTGGAGGTCGGCCACCCGCGCCCGGCTCCCCTTCTTCGCGGCCGGGGTCGGACTGTGCCTCGCCGTCGCGGGCCTCGCGCCCGGTCCCGGCACGCTGGTCGCGGCCGTCGCGTGCGCGGGGTTCTTCGTGGCACCGGCGCTGACCACGGCGTACCTGATCGCCGACGAGAGCGTGGCAGCCGACCGCCGCGTCCGGGCCGGCGCCTGG
Organism: Streptomyces sp. cmx-10-19; assembly: GCA_049998335.1. Lineage (GTDB taxonomy): Bacteria > Actinomycetota > Actinomycetes > Streptomycetales > Streptomycetaceae > Streptomyces. The sequence continues at coordinate 40,664 of JAEBFB010000024.1, read as the reverse complement.
TGCAACACCGCGGTGAACGCCGGGATGTCCGCCGGGGCCGCCGCGGTGGGCCTGCTGGTGGAGCGGCTGCCACTGCCGGTGTGCTTCGCGGTGTCCGGCGCGGTGGCCGCTGCGGCGGCGCTGGTGCCGGGGCGGCGCCGTGACCGCTCCGGCACGCCTGCGGCCCCCGTCGGTCGTCGTCGGAGTCGGAGCCGCCGTCGGCCGCGTCCGCGTCGTCCGAGTGGCCGGCCGTGACGGCCCTGCTGCGGCGCCGCGCCCAGGGCGCCGGGGCCTCGCCCGTGCACGTCCACGGCGACCACTGCGCTGCCGGGGTGTCCAGGACTACGCCGGGTGCCTGGACGGCGCTGAGCCGCCCGGGGGCGTGCTCAGGACCGGCCGCGCTGCCCGCGCAGGTGCTCCGCGATGGGCTTGAGCGCCTTGCCCAGCTCCGTCAGGGACTCCGTGTCCACCAGGTCGATGAAGTGCCGGCGGACGGAGGCCACGTGGTGCGGCGCGACCTTCTGCATCGTCTCCCGGCCGTGCTCGGTGAGGACGGCGAAGAGCCCGCGGCGGTCGGACTCGCAGTTCTCCCGGCGGACCAGGCGGGCATTCTCCATGCGGGTGATCTGGTGGGAGAGCCGGCTCTTGGACTGCATCGTGGCGGTGGCCAGGTCGCTCATGCGCAGCCTGTCCTCCTCCGACTCGGAGAGGTTCACCAGGATCTCGTAGTCGTTCAGTGTCAGGCCGAACGGTTGCAGGTCCTTCTCCAACTGGTGCATCAACAGCCTGTTGACCTCCAGGTGGGTGCGCCAGGCACACTGCTCCGTATCGGTCAGCCAGCGGGTGGCCGTCTCGGTCTCCATGTATGAAGTCTACCTAAAAGGTTGAAAGGTGAACTAGTGAGGGGTTCCGTGCGACGGTGACGGTGCGCACGCTTTCGACGTCACACTCCGCAGATTACCGCTCACAGCCCGAAGCGGCGTTGGAGGTCTCCGAGCTGTCCGGGAAGCCCCGGTACCCCGGAACGACCCGGTGGCACCCCCGGAGCGCCGCCCCCGGGCACCCCCGCCTGCTGCGGCGGAGCGCCGGTCGCCTGCTCGGCCATCAGTACCTCGCTCGACTGGAGCAGCACCGTCCCCGCGCCCACGAACTCGAACTGGTGCTCCTCCCCGGAGGCGCCGCCGAGCCCCGTCATCGCACGTAGACCGCCCAGGAGGCCGGTCATGTACCCGTGGTCGTAGTGATGGCAGGGGGACGGGCAGTCGGCCCAGCCGACCAGGGCCTGCGGGTCGACCCGGATCGGGGGTTCCATGAACACCACCGGACCGTTGGACGCCGCCACGAACTTTCCGGTTCCGATGAGGGTCAGGAAGCCCGGCACGATCGACTGCTTGAGGGCGAGACTTGGCTGAAAAGCGAGGAGGTTGCCCGAGCGAATGGTCAGGTTGCCCTCTTCGAGGTCGTACGAATTGACGTCGAAGGCCCGGTCGGCGAGGAGCATCTTGCCCGAGCCCTCGGCCACGACCCAGTCGCTCGCGTGCAGTGGCGAATGGAACGAAGTCCGCACCAGACGGTCCAGCCGGCCGTGCCCGATCCCGTTGAAGTCGATCGTCCCGTAGTAGGCGATCATCTTCCCCTTCTGCAGGAACCACTGGCTTCCCTTCAGTTCCACACAGAAGGTGTACGCGTTGACGTTGTCGTCGGCCGGCAGGGTCGCCGGGTCGTGGTGGACGGTGCTCACAGTTTCTCCTCCGACGCCTGGACGAACACCGTGCCGCTGCCGCTGAACTCCAGCTGGAACGCCTCGCCGGAGCCGCGGCCCACCATGTCCCGCCAGCCCAGTGCCGTGGACAGCTTGTTGCGCACGTCACCGTGGTGGGCGACGTAGGCCTGGGGGTCGACGCGGACCGGGCGCTGCGGGGTGATGGGGACCTCGAAGACACCGCCGTGGGCCATCACCGCCACCGAGCCGTGGCCTCTCAGGCTGGTGGTGAACAGGCCCTGGCCGCTGACCTGGCCGCGCACCATCCCCAAGACCCCGCCCTGCGAGCCCAGGAACACCGTGTTCTGCTCCAGGGTGCCCTCGAAGGCGAGGAGCCGGTCCGCCTCCACGTACAGGGTGTCGCCGGAGAGGTCGATGACCTGGACGTGGTGCCCGCCGTGCCCGAAGAAGACGGTGCCGCTGCCCTCGACGGTCATCATCGGCGTGTCCTCGTTGGCCACGCGGCGGCCGATCATCGACATCACGCCGCCCTGGCCGCCGCGCAGGTTGGGGGTGAAGGACACCTCGCCCTGGTAGGCCAGCATGGCGCCGCGCTGGCTGAACAGCCGCTGTCCGGGGGCGACCGTGGCCCGGACCATCTTGGAATTGATCTCCTGGAAGGCCATGTCAGACGTCCCCCGCGATCGTGTTCCGCTCGCTGGGCTGCACGTATACCAGGCCGTCGCCCTCGAAGCGGATCTGGAAGGCCTCGCCGCCGCCCTCCCCGAACAGGGTGCGGAAGGTCACGCCGGACTGGAAGGACTGCCGCAGATTCCCCTGGTGCGCGACGTACGCCCCCGGGTCGACGGTCAGCGGGTACTGCGCGCTGACCCGCAGCACCACCGCCGGGCCGTCCGACATGATCGCCGCCTGGCCGTGCCCCTCTATCGTCGTGGTGAACAGCCCGTTGCCCTGCGAGGCGCCGCGCGCGCCCGTGAAACTGGTGCCGGTCCGCAGTCCGGCGTCCGCCGCCAGGAAGTTGCTGGACTCGACGTACAGCTTGTCGCCCTGGAGACCCACGAGGTTGATCTCCGAGGCGCGGTCCGCGAACCAGCAGGTCCCGTGCCCCTTCACCTCCATCACCGTCATCTGCTCGCCGGTGATCCGCCGGGTCACCATCCCCCGGATGCCCTCACCGCCGCCGCTCAGCTTCTTGAAGGCCATCTCGCCGTCGTACGCGACCATCGAGCCGTTCTTCGCCTTGACGGCGTCTCCGGTCATGTCGACGGCGAGGACCTTGCTGCCTTGAAGTCGGAACATCGCCACAAATGCGAAGGTAGCCCGCCGGGTGGAGCCTCCGACAGGTCCCACGGGTGGAGATGATCCCTGAATCGTCCCCCTAGGGGGTCGGTGCCGGTGCGCGCCGGAGGTTTGCCACAATGGGCGGGGCGCTTGTGCGCCCGTTCACAAAGCGGCGGCTCGCGATCCGCGACGCCTGCGTCCGCTCCCGTCCGACGACTCTCCCGAAGGTGACCCGTGGACCTCAAGACAGCCTCCGCCCTCCGCCGCCTCCGCCTGGTCTCGGGCCCCGAGGCGATCTCGTTCCTGCTGCTGCTCGTCTGCTCCGTGCTGAAGCGGACCACGGACTTCAACGCGGTCCCGGCGATGGGCATGATCCACGGTGTCCTCTTCGTGCTCTACGTGATCTTCTGGGCGGACGCCTGGAACCGCGCCAAGTGGCCGCTGAAGACCGGCGCCCTCTACTTCGTCCTGTCCGTCCTGCCGACCGGCGGCTTCTTCGCCGAGCGCAAGCTGCAGCGCGAGGCCAAGGACGCGGTCATCGCCTCCCGCGCCCGCCAGGAAGGCGCGGTGAAGGCATGATCGTCGCCTTCTCCGTGACGCCGCTGGGCGTCGGCGAGGACGTGGGGGAGTACGTCGCCGACGCCGTCCGGGTGGTCCGCGAGTCGGGCCTGCCGAACCGCACCGACGCGATGTTCACGTCGGTCGAGGGCGAGTGGGACGAGGTCATGGACGTCGTCCGGCGCGCGGTCGCCGCCGTGGAGGCGCGGGCGCCGCGGGTGTCCCTCGTCCTCAAGGCCGACATCCGCCCCGGGGTGACCGACGGCCTCACCTCGAAGGTCGAGACGGTCGAACGCCACCTGGCCGGCTGAACGCCTCCCGGCCCCGGTTCCGAGGAGCGAGACGGGGCTGACCGGCATATGACCGGCCGGTAAGGTCTGATGCCGTGCCAAAGCCCCTCAGTCTCTCCTTCGACCCCATCGCCCGAGCCGACGAACTCTGGCAACGGCGCTGGGGCGGCGTGCCGTCCATGTCCGCGATCACCTCGATCATGCGGGCGCACCAGATCCTGCTGGCCGAGGTCGACGCGGTGGTCAAGCCGTACGAGCTGACGTTCGCGCGGTACGAGGCGCTGGTGCTGCTCACCTTCTCCAAGTCGGGCGAACTGCCGATGTCGAAGATCGGCGAGCGCCTCATGGTGCACCCGACGTCGGTCACGAACACCGTCGACCGCCTGGTCCGCTCCGGCCTGGTCGACAAGCGCCCCAACCCGAACGACGGCCGCGGCACCCTCGCCACCATCACCGACAAGGGCCGCGAGGTCGTCGAGTCCGCCACCCGCGACCTCATGGCGATGGACTTCGGCCTCAGCGCCTACGACGCCGAGGAATGCGCCGAAATCTTCGCGATGCTCCGCCCCCTGCGGGTAGCGGCGGGCGACTTCGACGAGGTCTGAGCAGGGGCTCGGCGCGTTGCCGGGGCCGCCGCAAGATCGTGCGAATCGGGTGGTTACGCTCGTACGCATGAAAAAGAGCGTGCTGACCCGCTACCGCGTCATGGCGTATGTCACCGGTGTGCTGTTGATCGTCCTCTGCCTGGGCATGATCGCCAAGTACGGCCTGAAGCTGGACGGCGCCGACGACTTCACGCGGGTCGTCAGCATCGCCCACGGCTGGCTGTACGTCATCTACCTCGTCTTCGCCTTCGACCTGGGCTCCAAGGCGAAGTGGAAGGTGAAGAAGCAGCTCTGGGTGCTGCTGGCCGGGACCGTCCCGACCGCCGCCTTCTTCGTGGAGCGCAGGATCAGCCGGGAGCTGGACGCCAAGGTCGCGCAGCCGGCGCCCGCGGTCGCCAAGGTCTGACCCCACCGCCGTACGGTCACCCGTCCGGCGGTCACCCATCGACATTTACTTGGACGTCCTAGTAAATTCGGGGGTATGGACGCTCACGCCATAGAGGAAGGCCGCCTTCGGTGGCAGGCTCGGTTCGACGCGGCGCGGAAGCGTGACGCGGATTTCACCACGCTGTCCGGGGATCCCGTGGAGCCGGTGTACGGGCCGCGGGCCGGGGACGTGTACGAGGGGTTCGAGCGGATCGGGTGGCCGGGGGAGTATCCGTTCACCCGGGGGCTGTATCCGACCGGCTACCGGGGGCGGACCTGGACGATCCGGCAGTTCGCCGGGTTCGGGAACGCCGAGCAGACCAACGAGCGGTACAAGATGATCCTCCGGAACGGCGGGGGAGGGCTGTCCGTCGCGTTCGACATGCCGACGCTGATGGGGCGCGACTCCGACGACCCGCGTTCGCTCGGTGAGGTCGGGCACTGCGGGGTGGCGATCGACTCGGCCGCCGACATGGAGGTGCTGTTCCGGGGCATCCCGCTGGGGGACGTCACCACGTCCATGACGATCAGCGGGCCGGCCGTGCCGGTGTTCTGCATGTACCTGGTCGCCGCCGAGCGGCAGGGCGTCGACGCCGGTGTGCTCAACGGCACGCTCCAGACGGACATCTTCAAGGAGTACATCGCCCAGAAGGAGTGGCTCTTCCAGCCGGAGCCCCACCTGCGGCTCATCGGCGACCTGATGGAGTACTGCGCCGCCGGCATCCCCGCGTACAAGCCGCTCTCCGTGTCCGGGTACCACATCCGTGAGGCCGGGGCCACGGCCGCTCAGGAGCTGGCCTACACGCTCGCCGACGGGTTCGGGTACGTCGAGCTGGGGCTCAGCCGCGGGCTGGACGTGGACGTGTTCGCGCCCGGACTGTCCTTCTTCTTCGACGCGCACGTCGATTTCTTCGAGGAGATCGCCAAGTTCCGCGCCGCGCGCCGCATCTGGGCGCGGTGGATGCGGGACGTGTACGGGGCGCGGAGCGACAAGGCGCAGTGGCTGCGGTTCCACACGCAGACCGCCGGGGTGTCGCTGACCGCGCAGCAGCCGTACAACAACGTGGTGCGTACGGCCGTGGAGGCGCTGGCCGCCGTGCTCGGCGGGACCAACTCGCTGCACACCAACGCCCTCGACGAGACCCTCGCCCTGCCCAGCGAGCAGGCCGCCGAGATCGCCCTGCGCACCCAGCAGGTGCTGATGGAGGAGACCGGCGTCGCCAACGTCGCCGACCCGCTGGGCGGTGCGTGGTACGTCGAGCAGCTGACCGACCGCATCGAGGCCGACGCCGAGAAGATCTTCGAGCAGATCAAGGAGCGCGGGCTGCGGGCGCGCCCCGACGGGCGGCACCGCATCGGGCCGATCACCTCCGGCATCCTGCGCGGCATCGAGGACGGCTGGTTCACCGGCGAGATCGCCGAGTCCGCCTTCCGCTACCAGCAGGCCCTGGAGAAGGACGACAAGAAGGTGGTCGGCGTCAACGTCCACACCGGCTCCGTCACCGGCGACCTGGAGATCCTGCGGGTCAGCCACGAGGTCGAGCGCGAGCAGGTGCGGGTCCTGGGCGAGCGGAAGGCGGCACGGGACGACGCGGCCGTACGCACCGCCCTGGACGGCATGCTCGCCGCCGCCCGCTCCGGCGCCAACATGATCGAACCCATGCTGGACGCGGTCCGCGCGGAGGCGACCCTCGGCGAGATCTGCGGGGTGCTGCGGGACGAGTGGGGGGTGTACACCGAGCCGCCCGGCTTCTGACCCCCCACCCGAGCGCCCCCTCTCACGCCCCGGCGCGGAACGTGCGCCGGTATGCCGAGGGGGCCACACCGGCCTCCGCCGCCAGATGCCGCCGCAGCGACGTGGCGGTGGCGAAGCCGACCTCGTGGGCGACGCGGTCGATCGGCAGGTCGCTGGACTCCAGGAGGTGCCGCGCCCGGCGCAGCCGCTGCTGGGTCAGCCAGCGGCCGGGACTCAGACCGGTCTCCTCACGGAACCGGCGCGCGAAGGTCCGGGTGCTCATCGCCGCGTGCGCCGCCAGCTCGTCCAGCGTGAGCGGCTGTTCCAGGCGGCCCAGCGCCCAGTCGCGGGTCGGGCCGGTACCGGCCGCGCTCCGCGGCGGCAGCGGACGCTCGATGTACTGCGCCTGCCCGCCGTCCCGGTACGGCGGCACCACGCAGCGCCGCGCGACCTGGTTGGCCACCTCGCTGCCGTGGTCCCGGCGCACCAGGTGCAGGCAGACGTCGACCCCGCTCGCCGCCCCCGCCGAGGTCAGCACGTCCCCGTGGTCGACGAAGAGCACCCCCGCGTCCAGCTCCACCCGGGGGAACAGCGCCCGGAAGTGCCGGGCGAGCGCCCAGTGCGTGGTGGCCCGGCGCCCGTCCAGGAGCCCGGCGGCGGCCAGCAGACAGGCGCCCGTGCAGATGGACACCAGCCGTGTGCCGGGCCGTACCCGGGAGAGGGCGGCCAGCGCCCTCGGGTCCCGCGCCGCCTCCGGGGTCGAAGGGACGGCGTACGGCGGGATGATCACCGTGTCCGCGTCGGCCAGCGCCTCGGGACCGTGCGCGGGGGTGACCGTCAGATCGGCGTCGGTGCGTACCGGCCGTCCGTCGACGCTCGCGGAGAGCACCTCGTAGCGGCCGTCGGCGGAGCCCAGGACCCGGTGCGGGATGCCGAGTCCGAAGGGGTAGACGCCGTCGAGGGCGAGGACGACGACCCGGTGGGCGCCGGGCCGGGGCTCCGGACGCAGATGGCGGTCCAGCTCGGCGGCGCGGCTGGCGAGGTCGTAGGGCATGGCGGGAATGTATCGGAGGATGACCTTCCTGCCATCGCCCGGGACCGGGCTCCCCGGCCAGGATCGGGGCATGACCTCCACGGACACCCGCCCCGGCCCCACCATGCTGGCCCTGCACCAGACCGCCCTCGGCGGCCCCGACGTACTCCGCCTCGCCGAGCTGCCCCGCCCCGCACCCCGCCCCGGCGAACTCCTCGTCGCCGTGCACGCGGCCGGGGTCAACCCCACCGACTTCAAGCACCGCGCGCTGAGCATCTTCCTGCCGCCCCCGCCCCTCACCCTCGGCTGGGACGTCTCCGGCACCGTCGTCGAGACCGGCTTCGGCGTCACCCTCTTCCGGCCCGGTGACGAGGTCTTCGGCATGCTGCCCTACCCGCACGGGGCCGGATCGCACGCCGAGTACGTCACCGGACCCGCCCGCGCCTTCGCCCCCAAGCCCGCGGGGATCGGCCACGTCCAGGCCGCCGCGCTGCCGCTCGCCGCGCTCACCGCCTGGCAGGCCCTCGTGGACACCGCCGGTCTGCGGGCCGGGCAGCGGGTACTGATCCACGCGGCGGCCGGCGGCGTCGGCCACCTCGCCGTCCAGATCGCCAAGGAGCGCGGCGCGCACGTCACCGGCACGGCCAGCGCCCCCAAGCACGACTTCCTGCGCGAACTCGGCGCGGACGCCTGCGTCGACCACCGCACCGAGGACTTCACCGACACCGACGAGCCCTACGACGTCGTCCTCGACGCCCTCGGCGGGGACACCGCCACCCGCTCGGCGGGCGTCCTGCGCCCCGGCGGCGTCCTCGTCTCCCTGCTCCCCGGCGACGCGGACACCGCCGCGGCGGCCGAGAAGGCGGGCGCCCGTGCCGTCGTCCTGCTGGTCGAGCACGACCACGCCGGGATGCTCGCCGTCGCCGACCTCGTCGAGCGCGGCCGGCTGCGCGCCCACGTCTCCGGCACGTACCCCCTCGCCGAGGGCGCCCGGGCGCACGTTCAGGGGGAGACCGGCCGGACCACCGGCAAGCTGGTGCTCAGCGTGCGCTGAGACGGGGAGGGGCGGTCGGGCGTCACGGCCGGTCCGTGCCCGCCAGTCCTGTCAACAGGACGCGGGTGAGGCCGCGGACCCACTCCCCGTCCGCGGGTTCCGCGCTGACCAGGGTGCGGTGGACCACCGCACCCGCCACCACGTCGAAGATCAGGTCGGCGGTGCGGGCGGCCTCGGTGGGGTCGGGCTCGGAGGGGAGTTCGCCGCGGGCCTGGGCGCGGGCCCGGCCCTCCAGCACCAGGCGTTTCTGCCGGTCCACGATGGAGGCGCGGATGCGCTCGCGCAGGGCGTCGTCGCGGGTGGACTCCGCCACCACCGCCATCAGCCCGCTCCTGGCCTCCGGCCGGGCCAGGATCGCCGCGAACTGGAGCACCACGCCCTCGATGTCGGCGGCCAGCGAGCCGCTGTCGGGCAGCCGGAGTTCGTCGAACAGCTCCGCCACCGCGTCGACCACCAGCTCGTTCTTGCCCGCCCAGCGGCGGTAGAGCGTGGTCTTGGCGACCCCGGCCCGCGACGCCACGTCCCCCAGGGTGAGCTTGGACCAGCCCAGGTCGACCAGCGCGGCCCGGGTCGCGGCCAGGATCGCGGTGTCCGCCGCGGCGCTGCGGGGCCGTCCGGCACGGCCGGCGGGGGTGGTGCGCTGCATCCCCCGACCATAACCGCCGGGTTCTGTGCGGCCATGAGGGAGATCACCGGCAAGGGCTGTTCCGGCGGGCCGTCCCGGCATTACGCTACGACCCGTAGCGAAAGCGGGGGTGCGCCCCCGCGTGAGCGACGACCACCGGCGCGGGTGGGGACCCGGCGCCACAACAGCACACATCCGGGCGGGCTTTCACCCCCGCCTTTCACAGACGCGTGCGGTACGGGGGAGGATAGACCCATGCAGCCACGGAACATGTCCATGAGCGGGGTCGTCGACCTCGCCGCGGTGAAGGCGGCCCAGGAGGCCAAGGCGAAGGCGGAGCAGGCGCGCGCCGAGGCGGCCCGCCACGGCGGGGCGGGCGGCGTCTCCCCCGCCGACCTCGTCATCGACGTCGACGAGGCCGGCTTCGAGAGCCAGGTCCTCCAGCGGTCCACCGAGGTCCCGGTCGTCATCGACTTCTGGGCCGAGTGGTGTGAGCCCTGCAAGCAGTTGAGTCCGGTCCTGGAGCGGCTCGCCGTCGAGTACGACGGCCGCTTCCTCCTCGCCAAGATCGACGTCGACGCCAACCAGATGCTGATGCAGCAGTTCGGTGTCCAGGGCATCCCGGCCGTGTTCGCGGTCGTGGCCGGCCAGGCGTTGCCGCTCTTCCAGGGCGCCGCGGGCGAGGCGCAGATCCGCCAGACCCTGGACCAGCTGGTGCAGGTCGCCGAGGAGCGCTTCGGCCTCACCGGTCTCGTCGTCGACCCCGAGGCGGAACCCGGCACCCGGCCCGCCGTCCCCGAGCGCCCCGCCGGTCCGCACGACGCGGCCCTGGAGGCCGCCGTGCAGGCGCTGGACGCGGGCGACCTCGGCGGTGCCGTCCAGGCGTACAAGAACGTACTGGCCGAGGAGCCCGGCAACACCGAGGCCAGACTGGGCCTCGCCCAGGCCGAGTTGCTCCAGCGGGTGCAGAACACCGACCCGCAGAAGGTCCGTCAGGACGCGGCCGAGAGGCCCGGCGACGCCCAGGCGCAGATCGCCGCCGCCGACCTGGATCTGGTGGGCGGTCATGTCGAGGACGCCTTCGGACGGCTCATCGACACGGTCCGCGTCACGGCCGGCGACGACCGGGACGCCGTACGGCTGCGGCTCCTGGAGCTGTTCGAGGTGGTCGGCGCCGACGATCCGCGGGTCGCCGCGGCGCGCAGAGCGCTGGCCCGCGCCCTCTTCTAGAGGGCGCCGCGGGCGACCGGTCGCCGACCGTCAGTTCGGTGGTGCGGCCGGTGTGAAGGAGCTGTCGACGGGACGCCACTGCGGCCGCGCTTTGCCAAAACTTGGTCATCGCGGCCGCTGTTACTGCGAGTAAGTCAATGCCGCTCCTCTGTCGGGGTGTGGCCCTTGATGCGTAGCTATGTCCACCCCTGAAGACGCACCCAGAGTCGCCGTTCGAGATCCGTGCGTCGCGCCGTGGTCATCCAGCCGTTACTAGCCAGTAACGAACCCCCTTGTGTCGACGGCGAGAATGCACCACGATCGGCGACGCTCGGTCCGTTCCCGTTCCCCGGAAGCCAGTCGGGTAGCGGGAGTTACAGGGTCCCCACCGGGCAGAGCCGGCGGCAGTGGCGCCGGCTCTTGGGCAGGGGGGTCTTCGCTCTCCCGGCGAAGCCTGTCCAGCAGGGTTGTGCGTGATGTGTGTCAGGCGCGACCAGTGGTTGTCGCTCGGGGGTGATCGCCGGTGATTCGGACGCGTGGTACGTGCCGCCGAGCGCGGGCGCTCTCCTTCCCGAGGACGTAGCACTTCTCCCATCCCTGCCAGGCCGGGCCACCGATCCGGAGGCCGGCCGAGGTCAGGAGATGTACGTCCGAGAAGGAGGAAATATGGAGTCCCAGGTGCGTGGCGGGACCAGATGGAAGCGGTTCGCTGTGGTGATGGTGCCCAGCGTCGCCGCCACGGCTGCGATAGGCGTCGCGCTCGCGCAGGGCGCCCTCGCCGCGTCGTTCAGCGTGTCGGGCCAGTCGTTCAAGGTGACGGCCGACCAGCTCGACGGCACGGGCTTTTCGCAGTACGGCGCAATCGACTCGGGTTACACGCTGCAGGGCGAGAGGACGGCTCACCCCGTCGCGGTCTCGGCGTTCAAGTCCGCTTCGATCAAGAACATGTGCCAGTCCGTGGTCACCCCGGACATCCCGCTCATCGGCTCGGTCAGCCTCATGCTGAAGGCCGGCGGCGGCAGCACCCCGGTCGAGGCCGAGAACCTGTACATCGACGTCGAGGACCTCGAGGCCGATGCCACGTTCCGCGGTATCGACATCGGTGTGGCCGCCAGGGACGCCAGCAAGGGTCCGGGCATCAAGAGGGGCGACACGACGAACCCTTACGGGTTCGCCCAGCAGGCCGACTCGGCCACGCTGAAGAACGTGAAGCAGACGGCGTGGGCGACCACCGCCGGAACCTTCAAGCTCAGCGGTCTGAAGATGTCGCTGTCCAAGGGTGTCAAGGAGTGCTACTAAGCACCCCTTGACGGGCGGGGGAGCCGGTGGCGCCCCCGCCCGTCCCCACTGCGGCCGCGCTCTCGCGCGGACCGCGTCTCCACCACAGCAAAGCCGTACCAGGGAGCTGTTTTCCATGAGCGCCGAGACTCCTGCCGCCGCCGGCCAGTTCACCCGCCGCAGGGCGCAGTTCCGTGCCTGGCGCGGCGACCGCCCGTTCTGGGCCGGCCTGTTCATCGCGCTCGGCGGCCTCCCCATCGCCTACTTCCCGTACGCGAATCTGCAGATCGGCCACCTGACGCTGGCGATGGCCACCACCGCGGGCGCCGGGTCCCTGATCATCGGCGTGCTGCTGGTCGTCCTGGGCGTCAGCCTGTGGTTCCAGAAGCACGTCCGGGTCTTCGCGGGCGTGGCGGCGATCCTGCTGGCGCTGGTGTCGATCCCCGTGTCCAACCTCGGCGGGTTCCTCATCGGTTTCCTGCTCGCCCTGGTCGGCGGAGCGATGGCCGTGTCCTGGGTGCCCGGCGAGCCGCCGCAGGCCCAGCCGCCGCTGGAGCACCGGGGAACGGGCACCGCGCCCGAGGGCCTGGTCCCCGGCGCCCCGGCCCCCGGCGGCATCCCGGCGCCCGGCGCCCCGGTGTCCGACGCCGGCGTGCCGCGCCCGAGGAAGGGCGTGGACGAGACCGACGAACTGTCAGGAACGATCCCGGCCAACGGGGCGAACGGGAGGCACAGTGCCGGCTGACGAGGTGACCCGCGGGACAGACGTGGAGTCGTCCCGTGTGAGAACCGGGCCGCGCCACGCGGCACCCAGGAAGCCGTTGTTCACCAGGTTCCACGTACCGGCCGGCAAGGCGATAGCCCTGGCCGCGATGCCCACGGCCGTCCTCATGGGGATGGGGTTCACGCCGACGCTGGCCCTCGCGGACGGGAACGACGCCACCGCGCCGGCCTCCAACAGCCTGACGGCCGACGAGTACAAGGCGTGCGTGGCGGCCCTCGAAGGCGCCGGCAAGGACGCGTCGCCCACTCCGTCGCCCTCCGCCACGGACGGGGCCGACGACGGCGCGACCGACGGCACGGGCGACGACGGCCAGGGCGACGACGGCAAGGGTGACGCGGGCGAGCCGAGCCCGTCGGCCTCCGAGGGGGCCGGGGACGCGGACGGCGGCAAGGACGCCGGTACGGACACGGACGCGGACGCGGACCAGGGCGGCTCCTCTTCGTCGGATTCAGGTTCCGACGACAAGGACGCCGGCGGCGACAAGGGCGCCGACCCCGCCCCGAGCCCCTCCGCGACCGCCTCCGCACCTGCCTCCGAGAGCCAGGGCACGCAGCCCTCCCCGTCCGAGTCCGAAAAGGCCGAGGGCGGTCTCCTGGACGGCCTCGGCGACGCCCTCGGGGGCCTCCTCGGCGGCGGCGCGAAGGCCGACGGCGCCGGCGCCACCGGTGACGCCGAGAGCCCGAGCCCCGCGGCCGCCCCCGCCGCCTCCCCCTCCGGGAGCGCCACCGGCGACACCGCCAAGGACGCCGTGGACGACGTCACCGGCGCCGTGAGGGACACCACCGGCGAGGTCACCGGCGCCGTGAGGGACACCACCGGCGACGTCACCGGCGCCGTGAAGGACACCACCGGCGAGGTCACCGGCACGGTGAAGGACACCACCGGCGAGGTCACCGGCACGGTGAAGGACACCGTCGACGGCGTGACCGGCAAGGCGTCCGAGGCGGCGGAGGAGACCGCCGAGGGCGCCGGGGACACGGTGGACCAGGCGACCGGCGCCGTCGAGGACGCCAAGAAGGCCGCCGAGGAGGCCGGGGACGAGGCCACCGCCTCACCCGCCCCCAGCGCCTCCGAGAGCGCCGACCCCGACGACTGCCCCATCGCCACCGACGCGGAGGGCGGCGTCGACAACCCGGTGCCGCTGCCCGACGACCCCTGGTACCTCAACGCCAGCTCGCTGCTCCTCAAGGGCGCCTCGTACAAGGGGGTCGTGCAGGTGAAGACCGCCAACGGCACCACCAAGAAGGTGCTGAAGTACGTCATCTCCGACGGCACCGACATCGGCGACCTGCACCAGACGGTGAAGGACGAGCAGGCCGGCAGGACGTACCACGTGCAGGCGGCCCAGGGCTCGACGTCCACCATCCGCGACGGTGACACGGTGATGTACTCCGAGAGCATCTCGGGCAACCTGCTCGGGCTGATTCCGATCACCTTCGACCCCGACAACCCGCCGCCGCTGGACCTCCCGCTGATCTACTTCACGAAGGTGACGGTCGTGCAGGCCGGTCAGTTCGGCGGCACGCTCCACATCCCGGGGATGCACCAGTACACGACCGACTGACTGCGCGCCCCCGGCCCGTCCGGGAGCCGCGGAAACGCCGGAGGGCGCCCCTGCGAACGGGGGCGCCCTCGGCGCGTGCGTACGACGGGACGTCAGCCGCGCCGCGTCTCGCCCAGGTGCAGCACGCGCACCATGTTGGTGGTGCCGGAGACACCGGGCGGGGAACCGGCCGTGATCACGACGACGTCGCCGTCGCTGAACCGGCCGATGCGGGCCGTCTCCTGGTCCACCAGGGCGACCATCTCGTCGGTGGTGTTGACGAACGGCGCCACGTGCGGCTCCACGCCCCAGCTGAGCGCCAGCTGGTTGCGGACCGACTCGTCGGTGGTGAAGGCGAGGATCGGCTGCGCCGCGCGGTAGCGGGACAGCCGGCGGGCGGTGTCGCCGGACTGGGTGAAGGCCACCAGGCCCTTGCCGCCCAGGAAGTCGGCGATCTCGGCGGCGGCACGGGCCACCGAACCACCCTGCGTACGCGGCTTCTTGCCCGGCACCAGCGGCTGGAGGCCCTTGGAGAGCAGCTCGCCCTCGGCGGCGGTGACGATCTTCGACATCGTCTTGACCGTCTCGATCGGGTACGCGCCCACGCTGGACTCGGCGGACAGCATCACCGCGTCGGCGCCGTCCAGGATCGCGTTGGCCACGTCGGAGGCCTCGGCGCGGGTCGGACGGGAGTTGGTGATCATCGACTCCATCATCTGGGTCGCCACGATCACCGGCTTGGCGTTGCGCCGGCACAGCTCGATCAGGCGCTTCTGCACCATCGGGACCTTTTCGAGCGGGTACTCGACGGCCAGGTCGCCGCGGGCCACCATCACGCCGTCGAAGGCCATCACGACGGCCTCCATGTTCTCGACCGCCTGCGGCTTCTCCACCTTGGCGACGACCGGGACGCGGCGCCCCTCCTCGTCCATGACGCGGTGCACGTCGTCGACGTCCTTGGCGTCCCGCACGAAGGAGAGGGCGACCAGGTCGCAGCCCATGCGCAGCGCGAACCGCAGGTCCTCGACGTCCTTCTCGGACAGCGCGGGCACGTTGACCGCGGCGCCGGGCAGGTTGATGCCCTTGTGGTCGGAGATGACGCCGCCCTCGATGACGATCGTCTTCACCCGGGGACCCTCGACCTCGGTGACCTTCAGTTCGACGTTGCCGTCGTTGATGAGCACCTGGTCGCCCTTGGTGACGTCACCGGGCAGGCCCTTGTACGTCGTGCCGCAGATCGTCCGGTCGCCCGGCACGTCCTCGGTGGTGATGGTGAACTCGTCACCGCGCACCAGCTCGACGGGACCCTCCGCGAAGGTCTCCAGGCGGATCTTCGGGCCCTGGAGGTCGGCGAGGACCCCGATGGCCCGGCCGGTCTCCTTGGCGGCGGCCCGGACACGGTCGTACCGCCCCTGGTGCTC
This sequence comes from Streptomyces sp. cmx-10-19, assembly GCA_049998335.1. Lineage (GTDB taxonomy): Bacteria > Actinomycetota > Actinomycetes > Streptomycetales > Streptomycetaceae > Streptomyces. Next base: position 25,120 of record JAEBFB010000024.1, on the reverse strand, counting down.
GGCGTGCGAGCCGTGGCTGAAGTTGAAGCGGGCCACGTTCATGCCGGCTTCGATCAGCGAGACGAGCTGCTCGTGGGAGTCGACAGCGGGGCCGAGGGTACAGACGATTTTCGAACGGCGCATGAAGCCATCCTATCGGTTTGTTTCGGCGTGGAATAATCCGTCTGGCGGAAAATACAAAAGGGCGGGTTGCCGCTCAGGTGAGATTCCCCGAATCATTTACCAGCGCGTAGGTCTGCGTCGCGATCTCCATTTCCTCGTCGGTCGGCACCACGGCCACCGCCACCCGCGCGCCCTCGGGCGAGATCAGCCGCGCCGCGTCCCCGCGTACGGCGTTCCGCTCGCCGTCGACCGCCAGGCCGAGGCCCTCCAGGCCCGCCAGGGCCGCCTCCCGCACCGGGGCCGAGTTCTCGCCGACGCCCGCCGTGAAGGCCACCGCGTCCACCCGCCCGAGAACGGCGTAATAGGCGCCGATGTACTTCTTCAGCCGGTGAATGTAGATGTCGAAGGCGAGGGCCGCCCGTTCGTCGCCGGCGTCCACCCGGCGGCGGATCTCCCGCATGTCGTTGTCGCCGCACAGCCCGATCAGACCGCTCCTCTTGTTGAGGAGAGTGTCGATCTCGTCGGCGGACATGTGGCCAACGCGCATCAAATGGAAGATGACGGCCGGGTCCATGTCTCCCGAGCGCGTACCCATCACCAGCCCCTCCAAAGGCGTCAGGCCCATGGAGGTGTCCACGCACCGCCCGCCCCGCACCGCCGACGCGGACGCCCCGTTGCCCAGGTGCAGCACGATGACGTTCACGTCCTCGGGCGCCCGGCCCAGCAGCCGCGCCGTCTCGCGGGACACGTAGGCGTGCGAGGTGCCGTGGAAGCCGTAGCGGCGGACGCGGTGGGCGTCGGCGGTCTGCACGTCGATCGCGTAGCGGGCCGCCGACTCCGGCATCGTGGTGTGGAACGCGGTGTCGAAGACGGCGACCTGCGGCAGGTCCGGGCGCAGCGCCTGCGCGGTGCGGATACCGGTGAGGTTGGCCGGGTTGTGCAGCGGGGCGACCGGGACGAGCCGCTCGATCTCGGCGAGGACCGCGTCGTCGACGACCGTGGGCTCGGTGAAGCGCAGCCCGCCGTGCACCACCCGGTGCCCGATCGCGGCCAGCTCGGGGGAGTCCAGGCCGAGGCCGTCCTTGGCCAGCTCCGCCGCCACCGCCTTCAGCGCCGCCCCGTGGTCGGGCACGGCCCCGCTCCACTCACGGGCCTCGCCGCCCTGCGGCGTGTGCTTCAGCCGGGAGGTCTCCTCGCCGATCCGCTCGACGAGGCCCACCGCGAGCCGGTCGCCGCCGCGCATGTCGAGGAGCTGGTACTTCACCGACGAGGAGCCGGAGTTGAGGACGAGGACACGGGTCGCGCTGGTCACTGGTGGGACGCCTTCTCGCTGGGGGACTGCTGGGCCTGGATCGCCGTGATGGCGACGGTGTTGACGATGTCCTGGACGAGCGCGCCCCGGGACAGGTCGTTGACCGGCTTGCGCAGCCCCTGGAGCACCGGGCCGACCGCGATGGCGCCGGCCGAACGCTGCACGGCCTTGTAGGTGTTGTTGCCGGTGTTGAGGTCCGGGAAGATCAGCACGCTGGCCTGCCCGGCGACCTCCGAGCCCGGCAGCTTCGTCGCCGCCACCGACGGCTCGACCGCGGCGTCGTACTGGATCGGCCCCTCGATCTTGAGGTCCGGGCGGCGCGAGCGGACCAGCTCGGTCGCCTCGCGCACCTTGTCGACGTCGGCGCCCGAACCGGACGTGCCCGTCGAGTACGACAGCATCGCGATCCGCGGCTCCACCCCGAACTGCGCCGCCGTCGACGCCGACTGCACCGCGATGTCGGCGAGCTGCTCGGCGTCCGGGTCGGGGTTGACCGCACAGTCGCCGTAGGCGAGGACCTTGTCGGCCAGGCACATGAAGAAGACCGACGAGACGATGGAGGAGTCCGGCTGGGTCCTGATGATCTCGAAGGCCGGGCGGATCGTCGCCGCCGTCGAGTGCACCGACCCCGACACCATGCCGTCGGCCAGCCCCTCCTGCACCATCAGCGTCCCGAAGTAGTTCACGTCCGAGACCACGTCGTACGCCAGCTCCACGGTCACGCCCTTGTGGGCGCGCAGCTCGGCGTACTTCTGGGCGAAGGAGTCCCGTAGCCCGGAGACGGCCGGGTCGATCAGCTGGGCGGCGCCGAGGTCGATGCCCAGGTCGGCGGCCTTCTTGCGGATCTGCTCGACGGGCCCGAGCAGCGTCAGCTCGCACACGCCCCGGCGCAGCAGCACCTCCGCCGCGTGCAGCACCCGCTCCTCGGTGCCCTCGGGCAGGACGACCCGGCGCAGGTCGGAGCGGGCCTGCTCCAGCAGCTTGTGCTCGAACATCATCGGCGTGACGCGGTCGCTGCTGGGGGCGGAGACCCGCCGGCTCAGCTCGGCGGTGTCGACGTGGCGCTCGAAGAGGCCGAGGGCGGTCTCCGCCTTGCGCGGGGTGGCCGCGTTGAGCTTGCCCTCCAGGGAGAAGAGCCGCTCGGCGGTGGGGAAGCTGTTCCCTTCCACCGACAGCACCGGCGTCCCCGGCGCGAGACGGGCGGCGAGGGTGAGGATGCCCTCGTCCGGCACCTCGTCCAGGGTCAGCAGGACGCCCGCTATCGGCGGGGTGCCGGCGCTGTGCGCGGCCAGCGTGCCGACCACCAGGTCCGCGCGGTCGCCGGGGGTGACGACCAGGCAGCCCGGGGTCAGCGCGGCCAGCAGGTTGGGCAGCATGGCCCCGCCGAAGACGAAGTCCAGCGCGTCGCGGGCGAGCCCCGAGTCGTCGCCGAGGATCACCCTGGCGCCGAGGGCGTGCGCGATCTGCGAGACGGTCGGCGCGGCCAGCGCGGGCGCGTCCGGCACCACCCAGCAGGGCACCGGCAGCCGGTCCACCAGCCGCTCGGCGATCTCGTCCCGGTCCTCGGGGGCGACCCGGTTGGTCACCATCGCCAGCACGTCGCAGCCGAGGCCGTCGTAGGCGCGGTAGGCGTTGCGGGTCTCGGCGAGCACGGACTCCGCGGTCTGCTTGCGGCCGCCGACGACCGGGATCACCGAGGCGCCGAACTCGTTGGCGAGCCGCGCGTTCAGCGACAGCTCGTCCGGGAACTGGGTGTCGGCGTAGTCGGTGCCGAGGACGAGGACGACGTCGTAGTCCCGGGCGGCCAGGTGGAAGCGGTCCACCAGCGCGGAGACCAGCTCGTCCACGCCCTGCTCGGCCTGGAGGACGGACGCCTCCTGGTAGTCCATGCCGTAGACGGTCGCCGGGTCCTGCGTGAGCCGGTAGCGGGCCCGCAGCAGCTCGAAGAGCCGGTCGGGCCCCTCGTGGACCAGGGGACGGAAGACCCCGACCCGGTCGACCTGCCGGGTCAGGAGCTCCATGACCCCCAGCTCGACGACCTGGCGGCCGTCGCCGCGGTCGATACCGGTCACGTACACGCTGCGCGTCACGCGTGCTCTCCGTTCCGTCTGGGAGGCGGCTGTCCGGCCCTGTGAACTCGCCCACCGGGTTGTCCAGAATTGCCTTGACAATACCTCTGGCGATGGCTAGAGCGCCCGGCCATCGCGGTCCGTCCCCACCGCTCGCCGGGCCGTGGAAGAATTGACACCGGCTCACCGGTGTCAACAGCGAGCAGGAGACACAGCACGATGCGTATCGGAGTTCTCACCGCAGGCGGCGACTGCCCTGGCCTGAACGCAGTGATCCGGTCGGTCGTGCACCGAGCGGTCGACAACTACGGCGACGAGGTCATCGGCTTCGAGGACGGGTACGCCGGACTCCTCGACGGCCGCTACCGCACCCTCGACCTCAACGCCGTCAGCGGCATCCTGGCCCGCGGCGGCACCATCCTCGGCTCGTCCCGCCTGGAGCGCGACCGGCTCCGCGAAGCCTGTGAGAACGCCTCGGACATGATCCAGCACTTCGGCATCGACGCGCTGATCCCGATCGGCGGCGAGGGCACCCTGACGGCGGCCCGGATGCTGTCCGACGCCGGGCTCCCGGTGGTCGGCGTGCCGAAGACCATCGACAACGACATCTCCTCCACCGACCGCACCTTCGGCTTCGACACCGCCGTCGGCGTGGCCACCGAGGCGATGGACCGGCTCAAGACCACCGCCGAGTCCCACCAGCGCGTGATGGTCGTCGAGGTCATGGGCCGGCACGCCGGGTGGATCGCCCTGGAGTCCGGCATGGCCGCCGGCGCCCACGGCATCTGCCTGCCCGAGCGCCCCTTCGACCCCGCCGACCTGGTCAAGATGGTCGAGGAGCGGTTCGCGCGCGGCAAGAAGTTCGCCGTGGTCTGCGTCGCCGAGGGCGCCCACCCCGCCGAGGGCACGATGGACTACGGCAAGGGCGCCATCGACAAGTTCGGCCACGAGCGCTTCCAGGGCATCGGCACCGCGCTGGCGTACGAGCTGGAGCGCCGGCTCGGCAAGGAGGCCAAGCCGGTCATCCTCGGCCACGTGCAGCGCGGCGGCGTACCGACCGCGTACGACCGCGTGCTCGCCACCCGGTTCGGCTGGCACGCGGTGGAGGCCGCGCACCAGGGCGGCTTCGGCCGGATGACCGCCCTGCGCGGCACCGACGTCGTCATGGTCCCGCTGGCGGAGGCGGTCACCGAGCTGAAGACGGTGCCGAAGGACCGGATGGACGAGGCGGAGTCGGTCTTCTAGGACCATCTGGCCGGGGACTCAGGGATGGCGGTCCACTGCCGCCCAGAAGTGCTCCACGATCCGGTCCAGGAAGTCGCGGCCCTCGGCTCCGGCGTCGGCACCGCCGCCGCCCCAGCCGAGGGTCGCGGTCATGAGCCCCTGGTACTCCTGGTGCAGCACCTGGAGGACGTTCTCCAGCACCCGCCGGTCCAGCGGCGCCAGCTTGGCGACGGGGCGCACCCCGCTCTGCCACCGGGTGGTCACCGCGCCCGTCAGCAGCTCGGCGAGCTTTTCGTCGCGCCCGGTGACGGTCACGAAGTCGGGCAGCGAGAGCTGGAGCACGTCGGCGAGCGCGGCCGACTGGCGGTCGTTGCCGCGCCAGCCGTCCCCCTCCTCCATCCGCTGGTAGGCGGACAGGCCGAGCCCGACGGCACGGGCCACGTCCTCCGGCGCGAGCCCGCGGGCGATCCGGTGCTCGCGCAGGGTCTGCGGGCGCCCGATCAGCTCACCGGGCGAACACCACAGCACCCCCGCGAGCGCGGTCAGCTCCGGGTTACCGGGGGAGAGCGTCCCGCGCTCCCAGGCGATCACATGCTCGGGGGTGACGTACGACAGTCCGTACGAGACCCGCATGCCGTGGGCGACGTGCTCGGGCCCCATGGTGAGGGCGACACGCAGCCGTCGGGCGGCCAGGGCGTTGAACGGGGGGCCCGACGGGGTCGGGTGGGATGAGGGTCGGCGCACGGGCCACACCGTAGGGGTCCGGAGCGGCGCTGACTACGGGCTGTTCAACCGGCGATACGGATTGTAGGAACGTACGGGCGCCGGCCGCTCTGTCGTACGGGTGCCGCCGGCGCCCCCGTCCCTCACCCCTTGACGGCACCTCCGAGCGCGAAACCCCCGCCCAGGCGCCGCGAGATGAGCACGTACAGCAGCACGACCGGCGTCGAGTAGACGATGGAGAACGCGGCGAGCTGCCCGTAGGCGACCATGCCCCGGTTGCCGAAGAAGTCGTTGATGCTGACGGAGGCCGGCATCTGGTCCGGGGTGAGCAGCAGCATGAAGGGGACGAAGAAGTTGCCCCACATCATCACGAACGAGAACACCGTCACCACCGCCACCCCCGGCCCCATCAGCGGCAGCACGATCCGCAGCAGCGACTGGAACGAGGACGCCCCGTCCGTCCAGGCCGCCTCCTCCAGCTCCTTGGGCACGCCGTCCATGAAGTTCTTCATCAGCCAGATGGCGAACGGCAGTTGGGAGGCGGCGAAGAAGAAGATCGTGCCCTGCATGGTGTCGATCAGGTTCACTCGTACGAACAGGGCGTAGACCGGCACCATGATCGCGGTGATGGGGAGGCTGGTCGCGAACAGGACGGTCAGCAGGAACGGCCGGTTCAGCCGGGACCGGAACCGGGAGAGCGGGTACGCCGCGAGCGTCGCGCACACCACGGTGAGCAGGGTCGCGCCGCCGCACAGCAGCAGGCTGTTGAGCAGCGGCGTGAAGGTGATCTCCGAGGTGAGGATCGCGTCGAAGTTGTCCAGGGTGAGCCCGTCGGGAACCTTCACGCGCAGGCTCGCGTGCGGGTCCAGGGCGGACAGCACCACCCAGGCCAGCGGCAGCACGAAGGCCGCGGCGACCACCAGCAGCCCGGCGTCGGCGGCCAGGCGGCGCCGACTGCGGCGGGCGGTAGGGCCGGGGGTCCTGGTCAGCTGAGCGGTCGCCACGTCAGACCTCCGTCCGCAGCAGGCGCAGGTACACGACCGAGAACAGCGAGCCGATCAGCAACAGCAGCAGCGCGACCGCCGTGCCGTAGCCGATCAGGCTGTTCTGGAAGGCCTGTTCGTACATGAACAGCGGCAGCGTCTGGCTCTTGCCGCTCGGCCCGCCCCGGGTCATCACCCAGATCAGCCCGAAGACCGACAGGGTCTGGAGGGTGTTGAGCATGAGGTTGGTGCCGATGGAGCGCCGGATCATCGGCAGGGTGATGTGCCACATCCGGCGCCAGCCACTCGCGCCGTCGACCTCGGCGGCCTCGGTGACCTCCTTGGGGATCTCGTTGAGCGCGGCCGAGTACACCAGCATCGAGAAGGCCGTGCCCCGCCACACGTTGGCGAAGGACACGGCCAGGATCGGCAGGGTGAACAGCCAGTTCTGCGAGGGCAGATGGAGCCAGTCGAGGATGGCGTTCAGGGTGCCCTCGCGGCGGAAGAAGGCGTAGAGCAGGAAGCCCGCCACCACTTCCGGCAGCACCCAGGCGGTGACAACGATGCCACCGGTGAGCGTACGGACCGGCTTCGACGCCCGCTGCATCAGCGCGGCCAGCGCGAGACCGAGGGTGTTCTGCCCGATCAGCGAGGACAGCACGGTGAACACCAGCGTCAGCCATACCGCGTTGAGGAAGGCGTCGTCGCGGAAGGCGCGGGTGAAGTTGTCGAAGCCGACGAAGGACTCCTGGGCCTGCCCGGTGAGCTGGAGGTCGGTGAAGGCGATGACCACGCAGTAGACGATGGGCCCGGCGAGGAAGAGCGCCAGCAGGACGACGGCGGGGGACAGCGGCAGGAGGCGGAACAGGGAGCGGCGGGCGGTCGCGGACCGCGCGCCGGGGGCGGCGGGGGGCGGGGGGCGGCGCGGACCGGGTGGCGCGTCGTGCTTGCGCACCTCCGGTCCCACGTGGCCCGGCGCGGCCGCGGTCACTTCGTGACCACCTTGCCGTCGGTGGCCTCCTTGAGCGCCTCGTCGTAGCCGCGCGCCGCCTCCTCGACCGACCTGTCCCCGGTCGTCACGCCCTCCATCGCCTCCTGGATGGCGACGGACACCTTCGGGTACGCCGGGAAGGCGGGCCGGTAGTGGGTGTTCGGGACGAGGTCGGTGAAGAACTCGAGGGCGGGCTGCGCGTCGATGTACGCGGGGTCGCTCGCGACGTCCTCACGGACGGCGATGCCGGAGTTGGCGAGGTACCACTTCTGGGCGTTGGCCTTGGTCTGCATCGTCTTGATGAACTCGAAGGCGAGGTCGGGGTTGCCCGCCTTGTCCGGGATCGACCAGGTCCAGCCGCCGGACATGCTCACCTTGCCGGGCGCCTGGCCGTTCTGCGTGGGCATGGCCGCGAGGCCCAGCTCCTGCGACCACTCGGGCCACTCGTGCCCGCTGCCCGGCAGCCAGTCCTGCGGCAGCCAGGAGCCGTCCAGGTTGATGCCGAGCTTGCCCTGCGGCAGCAGCTCACCGCGGATGGTGGTGGCGAGGTTGGGGTCCAGGGCGTCGGAGACCTCCGGGCCGAGCTTCTCCTTGTATACGGTCTCCACGAAGGAGAGGGCGTCCTCGAAGCCCTTCCCCGAGGTGATCCACTTCTTGCTGCCCTTGTCGTACAGCGGGTCGGCGGAGCCGTCGCCCGTGCCGTACAGCAGCATCTCGAAGCCCTGCATGGTGGCCATCTCACCGGCCGGCTTGCCGGTGTACACGTTCAGCGGAATGACCCCGGGAACCTTCTCCTTGATCGTGCGGGCCGCCTCCAGCACGTCGGCCCAGGTCTTCGGCTGCCAGTCGGCGGGCAGCCCGGCCTTGGCGAACACGTCCTTGCTGAACCACAGTCCCCGGGTGTCGGTCCCGTCCGGGACGCCGTACGTCTTCCCGTCCTCGCCCTTGGCCGCCGCCTTCGCGGTGTCGATGAACTGGTCCCAGTCCTGCCACTTCGCCAGGTAGTCGTCGAGCGGCTTCAGGTACCCGCTGGTGATGTCGGAGTTGATGAGGAACGTGTCCTCGTAGACCAGGTCCGGGGCGGTCTTGGGGGAGCGGAGCATCTGCTGGACCTTGGTGTAGTACTCCGAGTCCGGCGCCTTGATCGGCACCAGCTCGACCTTCTTGCCGGGGTTCGCCTTCTCGAACTGCTTCTTGATGTCGGCGAGATAGGTGTCTGTCACCTTGATGGAGTTGTCCGTCGACTGTTTGAAGGAGACCTTCACCGTGTCCGCATCGCTGCCGGAACCGCCTCCGCAGGCGGTGAGGGCGGTGGCGGTGAGCGCGGTGAGGGTGAAAAGAGCGGTGTACCGAACGGTGGAGCGCACGGGCATGACCTCCTGCGGGCACGTCGCTGTGGCCTGGATGGCTGCGTGGCGAACGTAAGAGGCGTGGTCTCGCCGGGTCAATGAGCGTGCACGGGATGCCTACAGCAGGTGATCGGCTCGGCCGGATTTGATCTCTGGATGAGGCTCCGGAGCGCGTCCCCGGTGTCGGTGAGGTAGTGGTCCTCCTGGCCGGTGACGGCGATGTAGGCGTTGCCTCGGGGGTCGGTGCCTATGCGGAAGCAGTTGTTGCCTTCAGTGCAGAAGGGGTCCTCCCAGGTGATGTGCGGCATGGCGTCCTCTCGGTGGTCAGAGTTGTCGGGCGATGGAGTGGATGAGGTCGCGTGATCTCTTGGGGTCGCGCGTGTGGTTACGCCACCAGTCCATATGGGCCCGGTACTTACTTGGGCCTCGGAGTGAGTGAACTCGCCGCCGTGGGCGGAGTCCAGTTGCACCGTGTCGAGCCGGGGGACGGGGCCGTGTGCGTAGAGCACGGCGTGCCCGGCGCCGGGGAATGCCCCGGCTTCGACGGGGAGCACGCGCAGATCGACGTTGTCGCGCTCGGAGAGCTGGCAGAGATGGTGCAACTGCGCCCGCATCACGCGGCGCCCGCCGAACTGCATCCGCAGAGCCCACTCGTGGACGTACGCCACATACTCGACGGGCTCCTCCCGCTCCAGGACCTGCTGGCACCGCAGGCGCTGTACGACGCGGAGTTCGATCTCGGAGCTGGGCAGCGGGGGCAGGGCGGCGGCGAAGATGGCGCGGGCGTACTCGCCGAGCTGCAAAATAGTCCCCGGCACGTGGACCGTCTGGTAGCTCTCCAGCCGGGCGGCGAACCACTCCAACTCCGCCACGTCCAGCAGTACCGGGGCAGGATGCCCCGGTACTGCTGCCACCAGCCCCGGTTGCCCGCGTCGGACATGGCGACCAGTGCCTCGACGTACCGCTCGTCCGCGCACTCGTAATCGCCGGTGAGTATCCGGACGCGCTCCGGTGAGGTGGCTCGGGCGCCCGATTCCATGTTGGACACCTTCGTGCGGTCCAGCCCCAGCAGCCCGGCGGCGTACTCGGTGGTCCGTCCGGCCGCGAGTCGCATGCTGCGCAGCTCGGCGCCCAGCCGCTTCTGGCGCTCCGTCGGCGCGGGCCGTGTCGGCATCAGTGCCCCTTCTTCCTGGCGGATCGGGGCCCGTCTGCACCGTGTGCGTCACACAGGTCCAATGGTGAGTGGGCAATGCGTAGAAGTTAGTGGCACGTGTACCACCAATCTGGCTACATTCAGCGACGGGCAGATCACTCGCCGAAGTGACCGGTGTCGCCGACAAGGGAGTTGTCCATGCCCGCATCCGTACTGCGCGGTGTCTCCGCCTGCCCGCTCTCCGTCGAGGAGGCGCACGTCCCGCCCGCGCCCGACGCGCTGACGTACAGCCTCACCCTGCCCGCCGGCCCGGCCAGTGCGCGGATCGCGCGGGTGGTGACGCGGGCCATGCTGCACGCGCACGGGCTGGACGGCATGGCGGACGCCTGACGCAGGTCGTGGGCGAACTGAACCCCTGCGCCTGCCGGTTCACGCCGGGGGACGAGGTGTACCTGTCCGTCAAGTACCGCGAGGGCGCGCTACGGGTCGTGCTCTACGACGCGCACCGGCGGCACGAGCACCCCCGGCTGGCCGCGGCCTGTGACGCCCGGAGGCGGGCGGCGCTACGGCTGCTGGGGTGCGTGATGCGGACCTGCGCGGGGGAGTGGGGCACCGGGGAGGCGCGGGAGCCCGGGGGCGGGACACGGATGTGGGCGGTGGTGCCCTGGCGCGGGGCGCGGGCGGACACGGTGTCCCGCTGATCCGGTCCGTCCGGCATAGTCGTACGTGACCGCCGAGGTGAGGGGGACGCGTGTCGGAACAGGACGTCACCGTGGGGCAGTTGCTGGTCGCCGAGTACGAGAGCGTGAAGAGCGAGCAGAGGGCGAGGATCGGGTTCCGGGACAACCTCCTCTACGTGACGCTGGCCGTCGGCGCCGCCGTCATCGCCGCCACGGCGCAGGCGAAGCGGCCCGCGATGCTGCTGGCGCTGCCGCCGGTGTGCGTCGTCCTCGGCTGGACCTACCTCGTCAGCGACGAGAAGATCTCCGCGATCGGGCTCTACGTCCGGGACGAACTGGGGCCCCGGCTGGCCCTCCTCGCCGACGGCGGGAGCGGGTTCACCACCTTCGGGTGGGACGCGCGCCACCGGGGCGACACCAGGCGCCGGTCCCGCAAGACGGTCCAGACCGTGATCGACCTGACGGCGTTCTGCGCGGTGCCGCTGGCGGCGCTGACCGTCCTCTGGGCGAACGGCGACGCCGGGGGCCTGCTCGTCGCGCTCTCGGTGCTGGAGGCGCTCGCCGTGGCGGGGCTCGCCTCGCAGATCGTGCGGTACGCGAAGGCGGCGTGAGGGCGGCTGGGACGGGGGGAGTGGCGGGGCGCGTGGAAACGGCCTGGCTGACGGCCCTGGCCGGGGCGCGGCCGGGGACCACGGGTGCCTGTCACGGGCCGCCGACGCCTACGGGCGGGCTACACCAAGGAGGCCGACCAGGCGCGCAGAGCCGCCCGGATCACCGGCTCCGTACCCACCGGTACACCAACTCCGGCCGCCCCACCTGGCCGTAGAGGGGACTGCGGTCCGCGCGGCCCGCGTCCACCAGGTGCTCCAGGTAACGGCGGGCCGTGATGCGGGAGATGCCCACCGTTTCCGCCACCCCGGCCGCCGTGAGGCCCCCGTCCGCGCCGCGCACGGCGGACGTCACCCGCTCCAGCGTCGGCGCGCTCAGGCCCTTCGGCAGGGCGGCCGGGCCCGGGGCGCGCAGGGCGGCCAGCGCGCGGTCCACCTCGTCCTGGCCGCTCGCCTCCCCGGCGGCGCCCCGGAACTCGGCGTAGCGCACGAGCCGGTCGCGCAGGGTGGCGAAGGTGAACGGCTTCAGCACGTACTGCACGACGCCCAGCGACACCCCCTCGCGCACCACCGTCAGGTCCCGCGCCGACGTCACCGCTATCACGTCGGCGTGATGCCCCGCCGCCCGCAGCGAACGCGCCAGCCGCAGCCCGTGCACGTCGGGCAGGTGCAGGTCGAGCAGGAGCAGGTCCACCGGCGTACGGTCCAGCACCCGCCGCGCCTCCGCACCGGTGTGCGCCTTCCCCACCGCCGCGAACCCCGGCACCCGCCCCACGTACATCACGTGCGCGTCGGCGGCGACGGGATCGTCCTCGACGACGAGGACACGGATGGGCCCCTCCGGGGGCACCGGGGTCATACGGTGGCCCCCCGCCCCGGAGCCGCCGCGTGCGGGGCGCCCCCGTCGGCCGGCAGCGGCAGGCGGGCCTCGAAGCAGGCGCCGCCCGTCTCGGCGGCCGTGACCGTCAGCGTGCCCCCGTGACGGTGGACCGCCTGCCGGACCAGGGCCAGCCCCAGGCCGCGCCCGCCCTCCTCGGCCGGCTTGGTCGAGAAGCCGCGCTGGAAGACCAGGTCGGCATGGGCGGGGTCGACGCCCGCGCCGGTGTCCGAGACCCGCAGCACCAGGTCCGAGCCGTCGGCGACCGCCTCCGTGTACGCCGCCTCCGTGTACGCCGCCACCGTCACCCGCGAGGGCACCGCGCTCTGCGCCGCGTCCACCGCGTTGTCCACCAGGTTGCCCAGGATCGTCACCAGGTCCCGGGCCGGCAGGGACGGCGGGAGGAGCCCGTCGTCCAGGCGGCTCTCCCCCGACACCACCAGCTCCACGCCCCGCTCGTTGGCCTGCGCCGTCTTGCCCAGCAGCAGCGCCGCCAGCACCGGCTCGCCGACCGCCGCCACCACCTGGTCGGTCAGCGCCTGCGCCAGCTCCAGTTCCGCCGTCGCGAACTCCACGGCCTCCTCCGCCCGCCCCAGCTCGATCAGCGAGACCACCGTGTGCAGCCGGTTCGCCGCCTCGTGCGCCTGCGACCGCAGCGCCTCGGAGAAACCCCGCTCCGAGTCCAGCTCACCCGTCAGCGACTGCAGCTCCGTCACGTCCCGCAGCGTCACCACCGTGCCCCGGCGCTCCCCGCCCGAGACCGGCGAGGTGTTCACCACCAGCACCCGGTCCGCCGTCAGATGCACCTCGTCCATCCGCGGCTCCGACGCGAGCAGCGCCCCCGTGAGCTGGGCCGGCAGCCCCAGGTCCGCCACCGAGGCGCCCATCGCGTCACCGCGCACCCCGAGCAGTTCCCGTCCACCGTCGTTGATCAGCGCGACCCGGTACCGCCCGTCCAGCATCAGCAGCCCCTCGCGCACCGCGTGCAGCGCCGCCTGATGGTAGTCGTGCATCCGGCTCAGCTCGTCCGCGTTCATCCCGTGCGTGTGCCGCCGCAGCCGCGCGTTGATCACGTACGTCCCGACCGCGCCCAGCAGCAGCGCCCCGGCCGCCACCCCCACCAGCGCCGTCACCTGCTCCTGCGCCCGCCTGCTGATCTCCTCGACCCTGATCCCGGCGCTGACCAGGCCGACCACCCGCCCCCCGGCCACGACCGGCGCGACCGCCCGCACCGACGGCCCGAGCGTGCCCGTGTAGGTCTCGGTGAACGTCTCGCCGCGCAGCGCCCGGTCGATGTGCCCCTGGAAGGGACGGCCGATCTGCTCCGGGTCCGGGTGGGTCCAGCGGATGCCCCGCGGATCCATGATCGTCACGAAGTCGACGCCGGTGTCCCGCATGACCCGTAGCGCGTACGGCTGAAGCCCCGCCGTCGGGTCCGCCGTACCGATCGCCGCCGCCACCGACGGCGAGTCGGCGATCGCCAGCGACACCGACCTGGCCTGCCGCCCGGCCGCGTCCTCGGCCTGCCCCCGGTCGCTGATCCAGGTGAACAGCGCGTACCCGACCACCACGACCGCTATCAGTACGGCCTGCACGGCGAAGAGCTGCCCCGCCAGGCTGCGGGGTCTCGGGAGACGGAGCTGCATGCCGCCCAGTGTCCCCCCTGCCGCCGCCGCGCGGCCGGGCCGTGAACTCAATGAACGCAAGGGTGACCGCGCTCACAGGGAGAGAGATAGTCACCCCGTCCCCGCATCACCCCCGTCCCCCGAAAACCCGCCACCCGGACGTGAGCCGCACGCCGGTGATGCCGACGACGCCGTCAAGGAGGGCCGCCGTGACCAGCAACGCCGCTACGGCACCTGCCGCACCCAAGGTCGAACGCGACCGCACGCACTACCTCTACATCGCGGTGATCATCGCGGTCGCCCTCGGGATCGCCGTCGGGCTCGCCGCCCCCGACTTCGCGACCGAGCTGAAGCCGCTCGGCACCGGCTTCGTGAACCTGATCAAGATGATGATCTCCCCGATCATCTTCTGCACGATCGTGCTGGGCATCGGCTCGGTCCGCAAGGCCGCCAAGGTCGGCGCGGTGGGCGGTATCGCCCTGGTCTACTTCCTGGTCATGTCACTGGTCGCGCTCGCCATCGGCCTGATCGTCGGCAACATCCTCGACCCGGGCACGGGCCTCGCGGTCACCGACGCCGTCAAGGAGACCGGCCAGGCGCAGGTCGACGCGGAGGCCAAGGACACCACCGAGTTCCTGCTCGGCGTCATCCCGACCACGATCGTCTCCGCGTTCACGGCCGGCGAGGTCCTCCAGACCCTGCTGATCGCCCTGCTCTGCGGCTTCGCGCTCCAGGCGATGGGCTCGGCCGGAGCGCCGGTGCTGCGCGGCATCGAGCACATCCAGCGCCTCGTCTTCCGCGTCCTGGCCATGATCATGTGGGCCGCCCCGATCGGTGCCTTCGGCGCCATCGCCGCCGTCACCGGCTCGGCGGGCGTGGACGCGCTCAAGAGCCTCGCCGTGCTGATGCTCGGCTTCTACACCACCTGTTTCCTCTTCGTCTTCCTGGTGCTGGGCGCGATGCTGCGCCTGGTCTCCGGCGTCAACGTCTTCTCGCTCTTCACGTACCTGGGCCGCGAGTTCCTGCTGATCCTCTCCACCTCCTCGTCGGAGTCGGCGCTGCCCCGGCTCATCGCCAAGATGGAGCACCTGGGCGTCAGCAAGCCGGTGGTCGGCATCACCGTCCCGACCGGCTACTCGTTCAACCTCGACGGCACGATGATCTACATGACGATGGCCTCGCTGTACATCGCCGACGCGATGGGCACGCCGATGTCGATCGGCGAGCAGATCCCGCTGCTGCTCTTCCTGCTGGTGGCCTCCAAGGGCGCCGCCGGTGTCTCCGGCGCGGGGCTCGCCACGCTGGCCGGCGGTCTCCAGTCGCACAAGCCCGCCCTGGTGGACGGCATCGGTCTCATCGTCGGCATCGACCGCTTCATGAGCGAGGCCCGCGCGCTGACCAACTTCGCGGGCAACGCCGTCGCCACGGTGCTGATCGGCACCTGGACCAAGGAGATCGACCGCGCCCGGGTCGACGAGGTGCTGGCCGGACGGGCGCCCTTCGACGAGAAGACCCTCCTGGACGACGGCCACGGCACCGACGACTCCGCCCCCGACCTGCCCGAACAGGGCGGCGAGAAGGAGCTGGCGCGGGCCTGACCCCCCGCCGGACCGCGCGGGCCCGACCGCCCGCCGGACCCCGGACCCCGTACTCCGGGCGGCTGAGGGCTCCCCCCGTCGCTCAGCCGCCCGGTCCCGAGCCCCGCGCACCCCGCGGGGCTCTTGCCTTGACGTCCGCGTCAAGGCTTACGTTCGTCCGCATGCGAATCGGCGAGCTGGCCCGGCGGGCCGGGACCACGACGCGGACGCTGCGGTACTACGAGTCACGGGGCCTGCTGCCCGCGCGGCGCACCGGCAACGGGTACCGGGCGTACGACGAGGACGACCTGAAGCTGCTGCGGCAGATCATGACGCTCCAGGACTTCGGGTTCGACCTGGAGGAGACCCGCCCCTTCGTGGAGTGCCTGCGCGCGGGGCACCCCGAGGGTGACGCGTGCCCGGCCTCGCTCGGGGTCTACCGGCGCAAGCTGGTGGAGCTGGACGCGCTGATCGCACAGCTCACGTCGGTGCGCGCCCAGGTCGGCGCGCAGCTGGCGCGGGCGGAGGCAGCGGTTCCGGGGGGTCCGGAGCCCAAGTGCGAGCTGGGAGGACAGGCATGACGAGCAATGGGGTGCCCGAGGTGACGGACGCCGGGTTCGGCGCGGACGTGCTGGAGAGCGAGCTGCCGGTGCTGGTGGAGTTCACCGCGGACTGGTGCCCGCCCTGCAGGCAGATGGCGCCGGTGCTCGGCGCGGTGGCCGAGGAGGAGGCGGGGCGGCTGAAGGTCGTGCAGCTGAACGTCGACCGGAACCCGGCGACGACGAACGCGTACAAGGTGCTGTCGATGCCGACGTTCATGGTGTTCCGCGGGGGCGAGCCGGTGAAGTCGATGGTGGGGTCCCGGCCGAAGCGGCGGCTGCTGGCGGAGCTGGAGGACGTGCTCTGACCCGTACCCGGCGCATCCGGTGGACCCGGAACGAAGAAATCCCCCGGCGCAATTGCGCTCGGGGGATTTCTTTGCGTATATTCGCTGATTCATGACTTCAGCCGAAAGAAGTCATGAAGAAGTGCAGTGAGCACAGTGTATCCGGGCGGGAGTGGAATTGTCAAACAGCGAATTTCCGGACGACGAATTGCGCCACGAGCAGGAATTCGTCGACGGACTCTACGCGCGCGTGGACGCGCTGCGGGGCGACACCGAGGACGCGGTCACGGACGCGCTCGCGCAGGGCAACACCCCCATGCAGGCCCGGCTGGAACGGGACATCCTGGTCGCCGAGCGCTCCGGGCTGCTCGCCGCGCTCAACGCGGTGGACGGCTCCCTGTGCTTCGGCCGCATCGACCTCACCTCCGGGGCGGGCCACCACATCGGCCGCATCGGGCTGCGGGCCGACGACGCCGACCGCACCCC
Source organism: Streptomyces sp. cmx-10-19 (assembly GCA_049998335.1). Classification (GTDB taxonomy): domain Bacteria; phylum Actinomycetota; class Actinomycetes; order Streptomycetales; family Streptomycetaceae; genus Streptomyces. The sequence continues at coordinate 8,475 of JAEBFB010000024.1, read as the reverse complement.
GGTCCTGATCGACTGGCGGGCCGACGTCGCCCGCCCCTTCTACCTGGCCACCGGCCACACTCCGATGGGGCTGCGCCGCCGTCGGCACATCGCCAGTGAGGGCCGTACGGTCACCGCGCTGCACGACGAGATCCTCGACCTCGGCGACCAGACGCGCACCGGCCACGAGGACCCGTCGGGCGACGCGGTGCTGCTGGCCGCGCTGAACTCGGCGCGCACCGGCCGCATGGGCGACATCGTGCAGACCATCCAGGCCGACCAGGACCGCATCATCCGCGCCCCGCACCGCGGCGTCCTGGTCGTCGAGGGCGGCCCCGGCACCGGCAAGACCGCCGTCGCCCTGCACCGCGCGGCGTACCTGCTCTACGAGCACCGCGAGCTGCTCGCCAAGCGCGCCGTCCTCATCGTCGGCCCCAACCCGGCCTTCCTCGGCTACATCGGCGAGGTGCTCCCCTCGCTGGGCGAGACCGGCGTGCTGCTGGCCACGGTCGGCGAGCTGTTCCCCGGCGTGAGGGCGACGGCGACGGACACGCCCGAGGCGGCGGCGGTCAAGGGCCGGGCCGACATGGCGGACGTCCTCGCCGAGGTGGTCCGGGACCGGCAGGCGCTGCCCGACCCGGTGATCGCGATCGAGCACGACCGCGAGATCCTCATGCTGGACGACGACCTGGTCAACGTCGCCCGCGAGCGCACCCGGGCCGCGAAGCTGCCGCACAACGCGGCCCGCGAGCACTTCGAGGGGCACATCCTCAACACCCTCACCGACATGGTCGCCGAGCGCATCGGCACCGACCCCTACGACGGCGGCAACCTCCTCGACCCGAGCGACATCACCCAGATCCGGGACGAACTCGCCGAGAACCCCGAGGTCTGGTCGGCGATCGACCAGCTGTGGCCGCGCGTGACCCCGCGCCGCCTGGTCGCCGACTTCCTCGCCGACCCGGAGCCCTTCCTGTCCGCCGAGGACGCCGCCGCCGTACGCCGCCCGGTCACCCGGCGCTGGACGGTCGCCGACGTGCCGCTGCTGGACGAGGCCGCCGAGCTGCTCGGCGTGGACGACCGGGTCGCCCGGACCCGCGCGGAGCGCGAGCGGGAGCAGCAGATCGCGTACGCGCAGGGCGTGCTCGACGTGTCGTACGCGTCCCGGACCTACGAGTTCGAGGACAAGGACGCCGAGGACGCGGAGGTGCTGTCGGCGCACGACATCATCGACGCCGAGCGCTTCGCCGAACGCCAGGAGGAGGAGGACCACCGCAGCGCGGCCGAGCGGGCGGCGGCCGACCGGACGTGGGCGTTCGGGCACATCATCGTGGACGAGGCGCAGGAACTCTCCCCGATGGCCTGGCGGTTGCTGATGCGCCGCTGTCCGACCCGCTCGATGACCCTGGTCGGCGACCCGGCGCAGACCGCGGAGGCGGCCGGGGTCGGTTCCTGGTCGGAGATCCTCGCCCCCTACGTCGAGGACCGCTTCGAGCACACCCGGCTGGGCGTCAACTACCGCACCCCGGCCGAGATCATGGACGTGGCCGCGGCCGTGGTCCGCGCCGCCGACCCGGAGTTCGAGCCGCCCAGCTCGGTCCGCTCGACCGGTGTACGCCCCTGGATCCGGTCCACCGCCGACCTCCCGGGCGCCGTCGCCGACGCCGTGCGCGAACTCACCCCGGAGGAGGGCCGCCTGGCCGTCATCGCCCCACGCGCCCTGCACCGCTCCCTCGCCGCCCGCCTCGACGGCGTCACGGCGGACACGGAGCCGGACCTCACCCACAAGGTGGTCCTGCTCGACCCCCGCCAGTCCAAGGGCCTGGAGTTCGACTCCGTCCTGGTCGTCGAACCGGGCCGGTACGGCACCAGCGACCTCTACGTCGCCCTGACCCGAGCCACCCAGCGCCTCGGCGTCCTGCACACCGAGCCACTGCCGAAGGGGCTTGGGCAGGACTGAGCGAGCGTCGCGTCGTACGAGTCGGCCGTCTTCGCGTGCCCTGCGGTACTGGGGCAGCGAAGACGGAACCGGCGACTCGTACTGCTCGACACGATCGAAAGCATCAGACAGGACGCTGCTCCCCTACCTGATCCCCTGGACGGGCAAGCAGGTCATCCGATTGGAGCGGGCGCGTCAGGCCGGCCGCAGCCACACCGTCGACAGGGGAGGCAGGGTCAGGCGGATGCCGGCCGGGCGGCCGTGGCGGGGCTGGGGTTCGGGTTTGAGGGGGTCGGGGTTGCGGACGTCGCCGCCGCCGTAGCGGGCGGCGTCGGTGTTGAGGACCTCGTGCCAGGCCGGGATGTCGTCGGGGACGCCGAGGCGGTAGTCGGGACGGACCACCGGGGCGAAGTGTGAGACCGCGAGCAGCGGGGTGCCGTCCGCGTCGAGCCGCAGGAACGCGAGGACGTTGTCCTCGGCGGCGTCCCCGACGATCCACGAGAAGCCGGAGGGGTGGGTGTCGCGCTGCCAGAGCGCCGGCGTCTCCTTGTAGACGGTGTTCAGGTCGCGGACCAGGTCCAGGACGCCCCGGTGGTCGGCCGCCGCCCCGTACTGCGGGTCGAGCAGCCACCAGTCGGGGCCCCGCTCCTCCGACCACTCGGCGCCCTGCGCGAACTCCTGTCCCATGAACAGGAGTTGCTTGCCCGGGTGGGCCCACATGAAGCCCAGGTACGCGCGTTCGTCCGCGCGCTGCCGCCACCAGTCGCCGGGCATCTTCGACACCAGCGACTTCTTGCCGTGCACCACCTCGTCGTGCGATATCGGCAGCACGTAGTTCTCGCTGTATGCGTACACCATCGAGAAGGTCATCTCCCCGTGGTGGTACCGCCGGTGCACAGGGTCGTGGCTCATGTACTCCAGCGAGTCGTGCATCCAGCCCATGTTCCACTTCAGCCCGAAGCCGAGCCCGCCGAAGCCGCTGGGCCCCTTGTGGTGCGTGGCCCGCGTGACCCCGTCCCACGCCGTCGACTCCTCCGCGACGGTCACCACGCCCGGCACCCGCCGGTACACCGTCGCGTTCATCTCCTGGAGGAACGCCACCGCGTCCAGGTTCTCCCGCCCGCCGTGCTCGTTCGGCGTCCACTGGCCCGGCTCACGCGAGTAGTCCAGGTACAGCATCGACGCGACCGCGTCGACCCGCAGCCCGTCGATGTGGAACTCCTCGCACCAGAACACCGCGTTGGCGACCAGGAAGTTGCGCACCTCCCGGCGCCCGAAGTCGAACTCCAGCGTCCCCCAGTCCGGATGAGACGCCCGCAGCGGATCGGAGTGCTCGTACAGCGGGCGCCCGTCGAACTCGGCCAGCGCCCAGTCGTCGCGCGGGAAGTGCGCCGGCACCCAGTCCATCAGGACGCCGATCCCGGCCTGGTGCAGCCGGTCCACCAGGAACTTGAAGTCGTCCGGGTCGCCGAGGCGGGCCGTCGGCGCGTAGAAGCCGGTGACCTGGTAGCCCCAGGAGCCCCCGAAGGGGTGCTCGGCGACCGGCATCAGCTCGACGTGCGTGAAGCCCAGGTCCTTGACGTACGCGGGGAGCTGCTCGGCCAGCTCGCGGTAGGTCAGCCCCGGGCGCCAGGAGGCGAGGTGCACCTCGTAGACGGACATCGGCGCCTCGTGCGCGGGCGAGTCCGTGCGCCGGGCCAGCCACTCCTCGTCGCCCCACGTGTACCGCGACTCGTGGACCACGGACGAGGTGGCCGGCGGGACCTCGGTACGCCGGGCCAGCGGGTCGGCGCGGAAGGTGCGCGAGCCGTCGGGCCGGGTGATCTCGAACTTGTACAGCTCACCCGGCCCGATCCCCGGCAGGAACAGCTCCCACACCCCGGTCGCCCCGAGCGACCGCATCGGGTGCCCGGTGCCGTCCCAGAAGTTGAAACCGCCGGCCACCCGCACGCCGCGCGCGTTCGGCGCCCACACCGCGAACCGGGTGCCCGCCACGCCCTCGCGGGTCGTCGGGTGCGCGCCGAGCGCCTGCCACAGCTGCTCGTGCCGGCCCTCGCCGATCAGGTGCAGGTCCAGCTCGCCCAGCGTCGGCAGGAAGCGGTACGGGTCCTCCACCTCCTGGGCCGCACCCTCGTACGCCACCAGCAGCCGGTACGCCGGGACCTCCGTCAGCGGGGCCAGTGCGGAGAAGAAGCCCTCGCCGTCGTCGCGCAGTTCCACCCGCTGGTCACCGGCGAGGACGGTCACCGCACGGGCGTACGGCTTGAAGGCGCGGAAGGCGACCCCGCCGGGCACCCGGTGCGCGCCGAGCACGGTGTGCGGGTCGTGATGCGTCCCGGCGAGCAGCCGCTCCCGGTCGCCCGCGTCCAGCACGGGGGAGACGGCCACCTCGGCGGACTTCTTCGCGGGCACCCGCTCGGCGGGGGCCTTCCTGGCGGGGGTCTTCTCGGCCGCGGCCTTCTTGGCCGTGGTCTTCGGGGCCACGGTCTTCTTCGCGCCGACGGCCTTCGACGCGGCCGTCTTCTTCACGGCGGTCGCCTTCTTTGCGGCGGCCGTCTTCTTCACGGCGGCCGGCGCCTTCTTCGCGGCGGTCGCCTTGTTAGCGGCCGGCGCCTTCTTCGCCGGGGCCGTCTTCTTGGCGACCGCCGTCTTCTCGGCGGCCGCCTCGGTGACCTTCTTGGCCACCGCCGCAGTGGCCTTCCTCGCGGGCTTCGCCGCCTGCTCCGAGGGTGCCTGCTCCGAGGGTGCCTGCTCCCCGGGCGCCCGCTCCGGAGCCGCCTTCTTCGCGGCGGGTTTCTTCGCAGCCGCGGCCGCCTTCTTGGCGGTCGTCTTCTTCGGGTCGGGACCGCTGGACGAGGGGCGGGGGGTCACGGGCGGGGCCTCCAGGCGGGGTGGGTTCGGACGGGGTCGGACGTCAGGCCGGTTCGGGCGTGGACAGGCGGCGCACCGCGGACATCGGCACCGGGAGCCAGTCGGGGCGGTGCCGGGCCTCGTAGAGGACCTCGTAGACCGCCTTGTCCGTCTCGTAGGCGCGCAGCAGCACCGGGTCGGTGCGCGGGTCGTGGCCGGCGGCCTCGGCGTACCCGGTGCAGTACGCGGCCCGGCAGGACGCGGCCCAGCCGGGCACCGGGGCCTCGGCCGAGTGCGCGGCGTAGTCGAAGGAGCGCAGCATCCCGGCGACGTCCCGCACGGTCGGCTGCGGCAGCCGCCGCTCGGCCAGGGGCTTGGCGGGCTCCCCCTCGAAGTCGATCAGCGACCAGTCGCCGGCGGGCGAGCGCAGGCACTGGCCGAGGTGCAGGTCGCCGTGGATGCGCTGGGCGGTCCAGGTGCTGCCCTCGGCGGCCAGATCGCCCAGCGCCGTGAAGGCGGTGCGCAGCTCGGGCGCGTACGGCCGCAGCACGGGCACCGCCCGGGCGGCCTCCTCCAGCCGCTGGATCATGCCATCGGCGAGCTGCCGCACCTGGGCGTGACCGAGCGTGACGGTGGGCAGCGCGCGGGCCAGCGCGGTGTGCACCTCGGCGGTGGCCCGCCCCAGCGCCCGCGCCTCGGCGGTGAAGTCCTCGCCCTTGGCCAGCTCGCGCAGCGCCAGCTCCCAGCCGTCCGTGGCGCCCTGCACATAGGGCTGGAGCACGCCCAGCACCCAAGTCTCCCCGTCCAGGTCGGCGGCCATCCAGCCGGCCGGCGCGGGCACCCGGGCGCTGCCCTCGCGGGCCAGCGCCAGCGGCAGCTCCAGGTCGGGGTTGACGCCGGGCACGATCCGGCGCAGCAGCTTCAGGATGAACGTGTCGCCGTACACGAGGGACGTGTTCGACTGCTCGGCGGTCATCAGCCGGGGGACCAGTCCGGTGCGGATCTGCTGGTGCCGGTCCCGTTCGAAGCGGAGCCCGCCGATGCGCTCCCGGGTGCGCAGGGCCTCCAGGAGCACCTCGGCGGGCCGGGTGTCGTGCAGGGCGTCGTAGGCGGTGCGGCCGGCCAGCGGGCCCTCGGTCACGTGTCCGATCAGCGCGGACGCCAGCCGGGGCGGCAGCGCCTCGCGCGTGCCTATGAGCAGCTGGTAGCAGTCACCGGGCTCCTCGGGGGCGGTCGGCGTGAGCTGCTGGTGGGCGCGGACCAGTACGTGGTGCAGGCCGAGGCGGGCGTCGGAGGGGAGCAGGTCCGTCGCGGCGACCAGCGAGAAGCCGGTGACCGGGCGCCCCTTGCCCGCGAACCAGCGCTGCCGGGGCAGCCACTCCCGCAGCAGCGGATCCAGTGACGCAAGGAGGCCTGGCGGGCTCGGGACGGTGCGTATGACGGCTTCCGACATGGCGTCGCGTCCTTTCCCCGGGTCGTCGGGGTGGTTACTGATGCGTGCCCAGGGCGGGCCGGTGGAAACCGGCCCGCACCGGGAGCGCGGGGCTTAGACGGCGTCCTTGCGGAGCCGGAACCAGTAGAAGCCGTGTCCGGCGAGGGTCAGCAGGTACGGCAGCTCGCCGACCGCCGGGAAGCGGACCCCGCCGAACAGCTCGACCGGGTGGCGTCCCTCGAACTCGCTCAGATCCAGCTCGGTGGGCTGCGCGAACCGCGAGAAGTTGTGCACGCACAGCACGAGGTCGTCCTCGTACTCCCGCAGGAAGGCCAGGACCGCCGGGTTGGACGAGGGCAGCTCCGTGTACGAGCCGAGGCCGAAGGCCGAGTTCTGCTTGCGGATCTCGATCATGCGCCGGGTCCAGTGCAGCAGGGACGAGGGCGAGGCCATCGACGCCTCGACGTTCGTGACCTGGTAGCCGTAGACCGGGTCCATGATCGTGGGCAGGAACAGGCGCCCGGGGTCCGAGGAGGAGAAGCCCGCGTTGCGGTCCGGCGTCCACTGCATCGGGGTGCGCACGGCGTCGCGGTCGCCGAGCCAGATGTTGTCACCCATGCCGATCTCGTCGCCGTAGTACAGGATCGGCGAGCCGGGCAGGGACAGCAGCAGGGCCGTGAACAGCTCGATCTGGTTGCGGTCGTTGTCGAGGAGGGGGGCGAGGCGCCGCCGGATGCCGATGTTGGCGCGCATGCGGGGGTCTTTCGCGTACTCGGCCCACATGTAGTCGCGTTCCTCGTCGGTGACCATCTCCAGGGTCAGCTCGTCGTGGTTGCGCAGGAAGATGCCCCACTGGCAGCGCGACGGGATCGCCGGCGTCTTGGCGAGGATCTCGGAGACCGGGTAGCGCGACTCCCTGCGCACCGCCATGAAGATGCGCGGCATCACCGGGAAGTGGAAGGCCATGTGGCACTCGTCGCCGCCGGAGGCGAAGTCGCCGAAGTAGTCGACCACGTCCTCCGGCCACTGGTTGGCCTCCGCCAGCACCACCGTGTCCGGGTACTGCGCGTCGATCTCCTTGCGCACCCGCTTCAGGAAGTCGTGGGTGGCCGGGAGGTTCTCGCAGTTGGTGCCCTCCTCCTGGTAGAGGTACGGCACCGCGTCTAGCCGGAACCCGTCGATGCCCAGGTCCAGCCAGAACTTCAGCGCGGAGATCATCTCCTCCTGCACGGCCGGGTTCTCGTAGTTCAGGTCCGGTTGGTGGGAGAAGAACCGGTGCCAGAAGTACTGCTTGCGCACCGGGTCGTAGGTCCAGTTCGACGCCTCGGTGTCGACGAAGATGATCCGCGCGTCCTGGAACTGCTTGTCGTCGTCGGCCCACACGTAGTAGTCGCCGTAGGGGCCGTCGGGGTTGTTCCGCGACTCCTGGAACCACGGGTGCTGATCACTGGTGTGGTTCATGACGAAGTCGATGATCACGCGCATGCCGCGCTGGTGCGCGGCGTCCACGAACTCGACGAAGTCCGCCAGGTCCCCGAACTCCGGCAGCACGGCCGTGTAGTCGGATACGTCGTAACCGCCGTCCTTGAGCGGTGACTTGAAGAAGGGCGGGAGCCACAGGCAGTCCACGCCCAGCCATTGCAGGTAGTCCAGCTTGGCGGTGAGTCCCTTGAGGTCGCCGACGCCGTCGCCGTTGCTGTCCTGGAAGGAGCGGACGAGGACCTCGTAGAAGACGGCTCGCTTGAACCAGTCCGGGTCCCGGTCCTTGGCGGGGGTGTCCTCGAAGGTGTCCGGCACGGGCTCGTTGACGATCATGTGGTGGGTGACCCTCCGGTATGCGGGTGGGACGGTCGCAGGACCGTGCACACGTGCGCGGGCGTACGGCCCGGCTCGAGCCGCACATAGGTGGCCCTGCCCCAGTGATAGGTCTCGCCGGTGAGCTGATCGCGCACCGGTACCGACTCGTGCCATTCCAGGCCGAGTTGCGGCATGTCCAACGAGACCGTCGCCTCCTGGGTGTGGTGGGGGTCGAGGTTGGCGACCACCAGAACCGTGTTCGACCCCTGCCGCTTCGAGTAGGCGATCACCTCCTCCTTGTCCGTGTGGTGGAAGTGCAGATCGCGCAGTTGGCGCAGGGCCGGGTTCTGCCGCCGGATGGTGTTGAGCTTGGTGACGAGCGGGGCGATGGTGCGGCCCTCGCGGGCGGCGGCGGCCCAGTCGCGGGGCTTGAGCTGGTACTTCTCGCTGTCGAGGTATTCCTCGCTGCCCTCGCGCA
>JAEBFB010000023.1:0-122199 GCA_049998335.1 Streptomyces sp. cmx-10-19 | reverse complement strand
CGTCCTGGAAGCCATGAAGATGGAACAGCCCCTCAACGCCCACAAGTCCGGCACCATCAAGGGCCTCGGCGCCGAGGTCGGCGCCTCCCTCACCTCCGGCGCACCCATCTGCGAGATCAAGGACTGAGACCGGATCAAGGACTGAGACCGGTACGGCGCCAGGGGCGCCCGGCGGACCGCACCGGTCCACCGGGCGCCCCCGCCGTGTGGACGGGGGCCGCCGCGGAGGACCGTACGGCCGGGGCGGCGAACCTAAGGCCGGGGCGGCGAACCTACGGCCGGGGCGGCTAGCGGCGCCGCATGTCGGCGACGCGGGCCCGTTCCGTGCCGCCGTTCTGCTCGCTGAGGGCGGTGGCCGAGCGCAGGCCCGCCGGGGCGCCCGGAACCTGCCGGCGCGGTCCGGGGAGCGGCACGTCCCGGCGCTGCTGTCGCGCCGGGACGGAATCACCCCCCGGGGCCCCCGGGCCCCCGGTCCCGTTCGTCGCACCCCCCGACGCCCCGGCCACGGCGATCTGCACGCCCTGGTCGGCGAGGGCCTGGAGTTCGGTGCCCGCGCGGTCGTCGTGGGCCGGTGCCTCGTCGGTGACCAGGCGGGTGATGAGCTCCGTCGGCACGGTCTGGAACATGGTGTCCGTGCCGAGCTTGCCGTGGTCGGCGAGGACGACGACCTCGGCGGCGGCCTGCACCAGCGCGCGGTCGACGGACGCCGACAGCATGTTGGAGGTGGACAGCCCCCGCTCGGCGGTCAGCCCGCTCCCGGACAGGAACGCCTTGGAGACCCGCAGCCCCTGCAGGGACTGCTCGGCACCCGACCCGACGAGGGCGTAGTTGGACCCTCTCAGGGTGCCGCCGGTCATGACCACCTCGACCCGGTTGGCGTGGGCGAGGGCCTGGGCCACCAGCAGCGAGTTGGTGACGACGGTCAGTCCGGGCACCCGCGCGAGCCGGCGGGCCAGCTCCTGCGTCGTGGTACCCGCCCCCACCACGATGGCCTCGCCCTCTTCGACGAAGCCCGCGGCGAGATCGGCGATGGCCGTCTTCTCGGCGGTCGCGAGATGGGACTTCTGCGGAAAGCCGGATTCTCGCGTGAACCCGCCCGGCAATACCGCACCGCCGTGCCGGCGGTCGAGGAGTCCTTCTGCCTCCAGTGCGCGCACGTCCCGCCGTACGGTCACTTCGGAGGTCTGGACGACGCGGGCGAGCTCACGGAGCGACACGGCCCCGTTCGCTCGCACCATTTCGAGGATCAATTGGCGACGTTCTGCAGCGAACACGAAACTGACAGTAACCCCAACGACCGTCTGCTTTCAGCAGTATGCGCCGAATAACAGAAGTTGTTCGCATGGGAGCACGTGAGGTGGTATACGCAGGTACTCCAACCGCCTATGCCACCCGCACGGCCGTAACTCCCCGTGACCGCAGGGGAGTAGAACCGGCCAGCCCCGAGACGGTCTAACCCTCGCCGCCGCCCTTGCGGGTGTGGAGCTGCCGGGCGACCTCCGCGATGGACCCCGACAGGGAGGGGTAGACGGTGAACGCGTTGGCGATCTGCTCGACCGTCAGGTTGTTGTCGACGGCGATCGAGATGGGGTGGATCAGCTCCGAGGCGCGCGGCGCCACGACCACACCGCCGACCACGATCTCGGTGCCGGGGCGGCAGAAGATCTTGACGAAGCCGTCCCGGATGCCCTGCATCTTGGCGCGCGGGTTGCGCAGCAGCGGCAGCTTCACCACGCGGGCGTCGATCTTGCCGGCGTCCACGTCGGCCTGGGAGTAGCCGACGGTGGCGATCTCGGGGTCGGTGAAGACGTTGGCGGAGACGGTCTTCAGGTTCAGCGGGGTGACCGCGTCGCCGAGGAAGTGGTACATGGCGATCCGCCCCTGCATCGCCGCCACCGAGGCGAGGGCGAAGACGCCGGTGACGTCACCGGCGGCGTACACACCGGGGGCGGAGGTCCGCGAGACCCGGTCGGTCTTGATGTGCCCGGAGTCCCTGAGCGTCACGCCGGCCTCCTCCAGGCCCATGTCCTGCGTGTTGGGGATGGCGCCGACGGCCATCAGGCAGTGCGACCCGGTGATGACCCGGCCGTCGGAGAGCGTGACCTCGACCCGGTCGCCCACCCGCTTGGCGGACTGCGCGCGGGAGCGCGACATGACGTTCATCCCGCGCCGGCGGAACACGTCCTCCAGCACGGCGGCGGCGTCGGGGTCCTCGCCGGGCAGCACCCGGTCGCGCGAGGAGACGAGGGTGACCCGCGACCCGAGCGCCTGGTAGGCACCGGCGAACTCGGCACCGGTGACACCGGAGCCGACCACGATCAGCTCTGCCGGCAGCTCGTCGAGGTCGTACACCTGGGTCCAGTTGAGGATGCGCTCCCCGTCGGGCCGGGCGTCGGGCAGCTCGCGCGGGTGCCCGCCGGTCGCGATGAGCACCGCGTCGGCGGTGAGCGTCTCCTCGCTGCCGTCGGCCGCGCGGACGACGACCCTGCGGGAGCCGTCGAGGGCCTGCATGCCCTCCAGGCGTCCGCACCCGCGCACGACCCGTGCGCCGGCGCGCGTGACGGAGGCGGCGATGTCGTGCGACTGCGCCAGCGCGAGCCGCTTCACGCGCCGGTTGACCTTGCCGAGGTCCACGCCCACGACCCGGGCCGCCTGCTCCAGCGGCGGGGTGTCGTCGGCGACGATGATCCCCAGTTCCTCGTACGAGGAGTCGAAGGTGGTCATCACCTCGGCCGTGGCGATGAGGGTCTTGGACGGCACGCAGTCGGTCAGCACCGACGCCCCGCCCAGACCGTCGCAGTCGACGACGGTCACCTCCGCGCCGAGTTGCGCGGCCACCAGCGCCGCTTCGTATCCGCCGGGTCCGCCGCCAATGATCACGATCCGAGTCACGTACTCCATTGTCCCGCACCCTTCAAGGAGAGGCCGCCCGGGGGGACCTCTTGTCACAACCGTGCCGTTCCGTCCCCCTGCCGTACCCTTCCCCCATGTCGCTCTACGCCGCGTACGCCGGCAACCTCGACGCGCGGTTGATGACCCGCCGCGCCCCGCACTCGCCGCTGCGCGCCACCGGCTGGCTGAACGGGTGGCGGCTGACCTTCGGCGGCGAGCACATGGGCTGGGAGGGCGCGCTGGCGACGCTGGTGGAGGACCCGATCTCGCAGGTCTTCGTGGCGCTCTACGACATCGCCCCGATGGACGAGGACTCACTCGACCGCTGGGAGGGGGTGGGCCTGGACATCTACCGCCGTACCCGGGTCCGCATCCACACCCTGGAGGGCGAGGAGAAGGCCTGGACGTACGTCCTGAACGCGTACGAGGGCGGGCTGCCCTCCGCGCGCTATCTGGGCGAGGTCGCGGACGCGGCCGAGTCGGCGGGCGCGCCGCACGACTACGTGATGGAGCTGCGCAAGCGTCCCTGCTGATCTTCGTCGCCGTCCGGCCGTCGTCGTGCGGCCCCGGCCGGAAACACCGGCGTAACCATCACCATCCCGTGACCTCTGACATCTACGCGCGTAGGCGAAGAGCGGATAGTCTCTTCGCCGTGAACGCATCTCTTCTTCCGGACGACATCCAGGGCGACCCGTACGCCGCCGCCGACGCCGCCGCGGCCCGCCTGCGCGAACTCACCGGCGCCGAGACCCACGACGTCGCCCTCGTGATGGGCTCCGGCTGGGCTCCGGCCGTGGACGCCCTGGGCGCGCCCGACGCCGATCTCCAGGTCACCGACCTGCCGGGCTTCCCGCAGCCGGCGGTGGAGGGGCACGGCGGCAAGGTCCGCTCGTACTCCGTCGGCGACAAGCGCGCGCTGGTCTTCCTGGGCCGCACCCACTACTACGAGGGCCACGGGGTGGCGGCGGTGGCGCACGGCGTCCGTACCGCCGTGGCGGCCGGGGCCAAGACCGTCATCCTGACCAACGGGTGCGGGGGGCTGCGCGAGGGCATGCGCCCGGGGCAGCCGGTGCTGATCAGCGACCACATCAACTTGACGGCGACGTCCCCGATCGTCGGCGCGAACTTCGTGGACCTCACCGACCTGTACTCGCCGCGGCTGCGGGCGCTGTGCAAGGAGGTCGACGGGACGCTGGAGGAGGGGGTCTACGCGCAGTTCCCCGGGCCGCACTACGAGACGCCGGCGGAGATCCGGATGGCGCGGGTCATCGGAGCGGACCTGGTGGGGATGTCCACGGTGCTCGAGGCGATCGCCGCGCGGGAGGCGGGGGCGGAGGTGCTGGGGATCTCTCTGGTGACGAATCTTGCCGCGGGGATGACGGGGGAGCCGTTGAGCCACGAGGAGGTTCTCCAGGCGGGGCGGGATTCCGCCGCGCGGATGGGGGAGCTGTTGACCCGGGTGCTGGGGCGGCTGTAGGTCCGGCGCCCGGCCGGGTGCCTGCCCCAGCGCCTGAACGGCCTGGGGGTACCCCGCGCCCACCCGCGCCGCCCCAGCCGCACCCTAGCCCGCAGCCGGCGGGGGCGGGCTGACTCACCACTTCTGACGAGAGGCTTAGCGACGTGTATGACGATGACCTTCTCGGGCGGGCCAAGGCGTGGCTGGCCGAGGATCCCGATGCGGAGACCCGCGCCGAACTGGCCGGGCTCATCGAGGCCGGGGATCACGCGGAGCTGGCCGATCGGTTCTCCGGGACGCTGCAGTTCGGTACCGCCGGTCTGCGGGGGGAGCTGGGTGCCGGGCCGATGCGGATGAACCGCGCGGTCGTCGTCCGTGCCGCCGCCGGTCTCGCCGCGTACCTCAAGAAGCAGGGCCACTTCGAGGGCCTGGTCGTGGTCGGCTACGACGCCCGGCACAAGTCCGAGGACTTCGCCCGCGACACCGCCGCCGTGATGACCGGCGCCGGCCTGCGTGCCGCCGTACTCCCCCGGCCCCTCCCCACCCCCGTCCTCGCCTTCGCGATCCGGCATCTCCGCGCCGTCGCCGGTGTGGAGGTCACCGCCAGCCACAACCCGCCCCGCGACAACGGCTACAAGGTGTACCTGGGCGACGGCTCCCAGATCGTGCCTCCGGCGGACGCGGACATCGCCGCCGAGATCGCCGCCGTACGCTCCCTGCACGATGTCCCCCGCCCCGACGGCGGCTGGCAGATCCTGGACGACTCCGTCCTCGACGCCTATCTCGCCCGCACGGACGCCGTCCTCGCCCCCGGTTCGCCCCGTACCGCCCGCACCGTCTACACGGCGATGCACGGCGTCGGCAAGGACCCGCTCCTCGCCGCGTTCCGCCGGGCCGGCTTCCCCGAGCCCGTCGTCGTCGCCGAGCAGGCCGAGCCCGACCCGGACTTCCCCACCGTCGCCTTCCCCAACCCGGAAGAGCCCGGCGCGATGGACCTCGCCTTCGCGACGGCCCGCGAGGCGCACCCGGACCTGGTCGTCGCCAACGACCCCGACGCCGACCGCCTCGCCGTGGCCGTACCCGACGGCGGCGACTGGCGCATGCTCCGGGGCGACGAGGTCGGGGCGCTGCTCGCCGCCCATCTGGTCGCGCGCGGCGCGCACGGCACGTACGCGGAGTCGATCGTCTCGTCGTCCCTCCTCGCCCGTATCGCCGAGAAGGCGGGCTTCCCGCACGCCGAGACCCTCACCGGCTTCAAGTGGATCGCCCGGGTCGACGGCATCCGCTACGGCTACGAGGAGGCCCTCGGCTACTGCGTGGACCCGGACGGCGTCCGCGACAAGGACGGCATCACGGCGGCCCTCCTGATCACGGAGCTGGCCTCCGGTCTCAAGGAGCGGGGCCGTACCCTGCCCGACCTCCTCGACGACCTCGCCGTGGAGCACGGGCTGCACGCCACCGACCAGCTCTCGGTCCGCGTGGACGACCTGTCCGTCATCACCTCCGCGATGGCCCGCCTGCGCGAGCAGCCCCCGGTCACCCTGGCGGGCCTGCCCGTCACGCTGGCCGAGGACCTCACCCGGGGCACGGCCGCGCTGCCGCCCACGGACGGGCTGCGCTACACGCTCGACGGCGCGCGGGTCGTCGTCCGCCCGAGCGGCACGGAGCCGAAGCTGAAGTGCTACCTGGAGGTGGTCGTCCCGGTCCCGGACCGCGCCGGCCTCCCCGCGGCCCGGACGAAGGCGGCGACCCTGCTGGCGTCCCTCAAGCAGGACCTGTCGGCGGCGGCCGGGATCTGACGTACGCCGGCCGAAAGCCCCCCGGCACGACGGGCCGGGGGGACCCGCGAAGGACCCCCACCCGCACCGAACTCATCCCGGTCCCGACCCGGCCCTCACCCGGTCTCCACCCGGCGTCACCCGGCCGCGAGCAGCACCACGGCCGCCACGAGCCCCACGGCCGCCGGCACGAGGATCTCGTAGGCCCACCGCACCGTCACCTCGCCCTGCGAGGTGACGGCCTCCTTGCGCTGCTCCCACAGGTCCCGCACCTCGTCCATGACCTTGTCGGCCTCGGCCCGCACGGGCCCGTCCGCCTCGACGGCGTCGGCGCCGTCCCGCGCCCCGAACTGCCCGAACCCGCCGGGCGCCCGCCCGCGCCCCGGCGAGCCCCCGGCGGCCCGCCGCGTCTCCTGCCGGGCGGCCTTCTTCCGCCCCCGCAGCGAGACCGGCACGGCCCACAGCTGGTACTTGGTATCGCCCTCGGTGAAGACCTCGTTGGAGTACGCGGACCGGAACCGCGCCACCTGCCCCCAGGGCAGCACGACCACCCGGAACGGATTGCGCACCCGCAGCCGGTCCTCGTCGGCGAAGACGGCGGGGCGCACGGTGTACGCGATGACGAGCGGCACGAGCAGGAGCAGCACCGCCGCGGCCGTCCAGGGCGTCCGCCCCTCCCCCGTGACCAGGGCGTCGACGCCGAGCCAGAGGGCGAGGGCGAGCAGCAGCACACCACCGGCGATGCCCGAGGGCGAACGGTAGACCCGGTCCTTGACGGCGGGCACCGGAGGCTGCGGCGAGGGTGAGCGGGGGTCGGGCGTCGTCATGCTGCCGATTGTGCCCGACGCCCTCCCAAACCCCCCACGCGGTCCGCCCCTCCGCGCCGGTCCGTCCCGGCGCCCGGCCCCGACCGCGGCCCACCCACACCGGCCGGCCCCGGACGCCGACCACCCCGGCCCTGCACGTCAGCCACCCCCGGCCCTGATCGCCGGCCACCCCGACCGCCCACACCGGCGCCCCGCACGTCGACGACCCCAGCCCCGATCGCCGGCCACCCAGCCCCACCCCGCACTCAGCCACCCCTAGATTCACGCACCGACCACTCTGACCCCACCCGCGCCATCCCACCGCGGCCGCCGGCCACCCCGACCGCCCGCAGCGGCCCCCCGTCTGCCCCACACGCCGACGGCCCCCAGCCGCGATCGCCTGCCGCCCAGCCTCGATCACCGGCCACCCCGGCCGCCCACGCCCGGTCATCCCCGGCTGCCCCGCACGTCAGCCACCCGGATCCACTCGCCGGCCACCCGAGCCCCCCGCGTCGGCGAGACCCGGCCCCGACCGCCGACCACCCCAGCTGCCCCGCACGTCAACAGACCTTGCCTCGATCGTCGCCCCCAGCCTCCGCCCGCGCCCGCAACACCCCACCCCGACCGCCGACCACCCCGACCGCCCACACCCCGCCGCCCCACGGCCGCCCCGCACATCGACACCCCCCTGGCCGCGACGGCCAGCCACCCCCGCCCCCGACCGCCAGCCGCCTCACCCCCGCACGCGTCAGCGCCCCGCCCCGACCGCCGCCGCCCCCGCCCGAATCCGCCCGGGGCTGTACAGCCGCTACGCGCGTAGATATGCTCGGCTGGTGACCATGCCCACCTCCGCACCCGCTGCCCGCCCCGCAGCCACCGCCTCCACACCCGGGCCCACGAACGCCCCCGCCCCCGGGTACGCCGACGTCACCGCGTCCGACAGCACGCTGCGCCGCTTCCTGCACGGACTGCCCGGCGTCGACGCGGTCGGTCTGGAGGCGCGGGCCGCCTCGCTCGGCACCCGCTCCATCAAGACCACCGCGAAGGCGTACGCCCTCGACCTCGCCATCTCGATGGTCGACCTGACGACGCTGGAAGGCGCGGACACCCCGGGCAAGGTCCGGGCGCTCGGCGCGAAGGCGGTCCGCCCCGACCCGACCGACCGCACCGCCCCCGCCACGGCGGCGGTGTGCGTCTACCCGGACATGGTGGAGACGGCGAAGGCGGCCGTCGCCGGTTCCGGCGTGCAGGTCGCCTCGGTCGCCACCGCGTTCCCGGCGGGCCGCGCCTCGCCGGCCGTGAAGCTGGCGGACGTGCGCGAGGCCGTGGCGGCGGGCGCCGACGAGGTCGACATGGTCATCGACCGCGGCGCGTTCCTCGCCGGGCGCTATCTGAAGGTGTACGACGAGATCACCGCCGTGCGCGAGGCGTGCGGCACGGACGCCCGTCTGAAGGTCATCTTCGAGACCGGCGAGCTGTCGACGTACGACAACATCCGCCGCGCGAGCTGGCTCGGCATGCTGGCCGGGGCGGACTTCATCAAGACCTCCACCGGCAAGGTCGCGGTCAACGCCACGCCCGCCAACACGCTGCTCATGCTGGAGGCGGTCCGCGACTTCCGCGCGCAGACCGGCGTCCAGGTCGGCGTGAAGCCGGCCGGCGGCATCCGCACCGCGAAGGACGCGATCAAGTTCCTGGTGCTGGTCAACGAGACCGCTGGTGAGGACTGGCTGGACAACCACTGGTTCCGCTTCGGCGCCTCCTCGCTCCTGAACGACCTGTTGATGCAGCGTCAGAGGCTCGCCACGGGCCGCTACTCCGGCCCCGACTACGTGACGGTGGACTGATCACCATGGCACCTGTTTTCGAGTACGCACCGGCGCCCGAGTCCCGCGCGGTCGTCGACATCGCCCCGTCGTACGGCCTGTTCATCGACGGCGAGTTCACCGACGCCGCCGACGGCAAGGTCTTCAAGACGGTCGCCCCCGCCACCGAGGAGGTCCTCTCCGAGGTCGCCGAGGCCGGCGAGGCGGACGTGGACCGCGCCGTCAGGGCCGCCCGCAAGGCGTTCGAGAAGTGGTCGGCGCTGCCGGGCTCCGAGCGCGCGAAGTACCTCTTCCGCATCGCCCGGATCATCCAGGAGCGCAGCCGCGAGCTGGCCGTCCTGGAGACCCTGGACAACGGCAAGCCGATCCGGGAGACCCGCGACGCGGACCTCCCCCTGGTCGCGGCGCACTTCTTCTACTACGCCGGCTGGGCCGACAAGCTCGACCACGCCGGCTACGGAGCGAACCCTCGCCCGCTGGGCGTGGCCGGCCAGGTCATCCCGTGGAACTTCCCGCTGCTGATGCTGGCGTGGAAGATCGCCCCGGCCCTGGCGACCGGCAACACGGTGGTCCTGAAGCCCGCCGAGACGACCCCTCTCTCGGCCCTGTTCTTCGCGGACATCTGCCGCCAGGCGGGCCTGCCCAAGGGCGTCGTCAACATCGTCACCGGCGACGGCCGCGCCGGCGCCGCGCTGATCGCCCACCCCGACGTGAACAAGGTCGCCTTCACGGGCTCCACCGCCGTCGGCAAGGAGATCGCCCGCACGGTCGCGGGCACCCGCAAGAAGCTCACCCTCGAACTGGGCGGCAAGGGCGCCAACATCGTCTTCGACGACGCCCCGATCGACCAGGCCGTCGAGGGCATCGTCACCGGCATCTTCTTCAACCAGGGCCAGGTCTGCTGCGCGGGCTCCCGCCTGCTGGTCCAGGAGTCGATCCACGACGAGCTGCTGGACTCCCTCAAGCGCAGGCTCTCCACCCTGCGCCTGGGCGACCCGCTGGACAAGAACACGGACATCGGCGCGATCAACTCCGCCGAACAGCTGTCCCGCATCACCGCGCTGGCCGACCAGGGCGAGGCGGAGGGCGCCGAACGCTGGTCTCCGGCCTGCGAACTCCCGTCCTCCGGCTACTGGTTCGCCCCGACGCTCTTCACGAACGTCACCCAGGCCCACACGGTGGCCCGCGAGGAGATCTTCGGCCCGGTCCTGTCGGTCCTGACCTTCCGTACCCCGGACGAGGCCGTCGCCAAGACCAACAACACGCAGTACGGCCTGTCGGCGGGGATCTGGTCGGAGAAGGGCTCGCGCATCCTCGCGGTCGCGAACCGGCTCCGCGCCGGGGTCGTCTGGTCCAACACGTTCAACAAGTTCGACCCGACGTCGCCGTTCGGCGGCTACAAGGAGTCGGGCTACGGCCGCGAGGGCGGCCGCCACGGCCTGGAGGCGTACCTCGATGTCTGACGCACGACTGCCGGTGTTCAAGACCTACAAACTGTACGTCGGCGGGAAGTTCCCGCGTTCCGAGAGCGGCCGGGTGTACGAGGTGACCGACGCGAAATCCAAGTGGCTGGCCAACGCCCCGCTCTCCTCCCGCAAGGACGCCCGTGACGCGGTGGTCGCCGCGCGCAAGGCGTTCGGCGGCTGGTCGGGCGCGACGGCGTACAACCGCGGGCAGATCCTCTACCGCGTCGCCGAGATGCTGGAGGGCCGCCGCGACCAGTACGTGGCGGAGGTGGCCGACGCGGAGGGCCTGTCGAAGTCGAAGGCGGCGGCCCAGGTGGACGCGGCGATCGACCGCTGGGTCTGGTACGCGGGCTGGACCGACAAGATCGCCCAGGTGGTGGGCGGCGGCAACCCGGTCGCGGGCCCCTACTTCAACCTGTCCTCCCCGGAGCCGACGGGCGTCGTCGCCGTCCTCGCCCCGCAGGAGTCGTCGTTCCTGGGCCTGGTCTCGGTGATCGCCCCGGTCATCGCGACGGGCAACACAGCGGTCGTGGTGGCCTCGGAGAGGTCCCCCCTTCCCGCCCTCTCCCTCGGCGAGGTCCTGGCCACCTCCGACCTCCCCGGCGGCGTGGTCAACCTCCTCTCCGGCCGCACGGCGGAGATCGCCACCCCCCTCGCCGCCCACCAGGACGTCAACGCCATCGACCTCACCGGCGCCGACGAGGAACTGGCGAAGGATCTGGAGATCGCGGCAGCGGACAACCTCAAACGAGTCCTGCGTCCACACCCTGTGGACAACCCCGACTGGACGACACCCCCGGGCCTCGACCGCATGACGGCCTTCCTGGAGACGAAGACGGTCTGGCACCCGACGGGCGCCCTGGGCGTCTCGGGCTCCGCCTATTGAGCGAGCGGCTCCGCGCATTCCACGCGGGTGCTCCCGGCGGCTTTCGCCGGGACCACCCGCTTTCCCCTACCAGTCAGTCGAACGCAGTTCTGGTACCGCCTCCGTGCTCTGTGACCCGCGGGCGGCATTGGATCTTGACGGTTCCCTGGGTGAACGCTTCGTCCGTTGCCTTGCTCGACCACAGGTAGGCCTCGCCCGGCTGCAGGGCCGCCATCTTCTGCGGAGTAAGGCCGCCCAGGGCGGTGTTCACTTTCTGCACGTACTTGAGCCACGCCGGTGAGGTGAACTTGTGCAGCACGATTTCACTGGACAGCTCGATCAGCGCCGTCGGAACAGACGGCGGGTCCTGGCTGGCGACGATGACGGACATACCCCTGTGCCGCATTTCGCGGACACTCGAGACGAGCCCCGCCACCAAGTCGCCGTTGTCCGCGTACTTGTGCGCCTCGTCGAAGACGACCAGTTTGTTGAATGCCTCGTCCGACTGGCGTGCCTCTGCGAACAGTTGCATCAGCACGACGAACAGACCGAGCGCATCGCTCTTCTCGATGTCGTCGGAGCGCACGTCGACGATGATCAGCCGTCCGGGCCGGACCAGATCACGCAACCGAGTGGTGTCGTCGATGAAGCCCTCCGCCAACTCCAGCCTCGCCTTGGCCTGTTTCTTGAGGTGATCGGCGAGTTCGGAGTTCTCGATGCCCTGGCGGACGGCGTCCAGGGTGAGGTCCTTGCGGTTCTGCTTGATGATCCGGTTGACCTGTCGGATGTAGGTGGCCTGATTGCCCACGGCTCCCATGAGGAACCGCCAGTGGCTCGCTTTGAGTTCAGAGGAGGCGAAGGTCAGGGGCAAAATCTCCAGGTCCGGGAATTCCTCCCGCCGGTCGTCCAGGTTCTCCGTGGGGACGAGCATCAGCACGTCCTCCAGCCCCACCGGGTCGGCACCGTAACGCAGCCGCAGGGCGGCCCGTTGCCCCTCGTCGCCGTTGGGGCGGATCATGCTGGTGAATTCGGGGGCGTAGTCGGACGTCTCGCTGTAGTGGAACACCATGCTCGCCAGAGGCTTGCCGAGCCGGTTGATTCCCGGCACCGACCGGGAGGCCATTTCCAGGATGGCCCCCAGGGTGTAGCTCTTGCCGCCTCCCTGGACGCCGAACAGGCTCATCGTGTGGGTCTCGTAGAGGTCCAGGGCGACCCGCCGGCCCGCGCTGGTCCCGAGGAGGCCGTACTGGGGTGAGGGCTTGGCCACTCCTAGTACGACATCGGCAACCGGCCCCCGAGCGCCTTCGCCGATGTCGCCTGTGTCCACGTTCTCGGCATCCGGGTCCGGCGCAGGCGTCGGATCTTCGCCGTCGGTGCCCTGCGGTTCCGGCACGGCAGGGGGCTCGTGAGGCTCCGCCGGGGTCCGTGCCTCCCGCTCCGGCTCGTCGCCCGCTGTCTCACCTGCGTACGGCTCCGCCCCGCGTCCCGGAGTCTCGTCCTCGGTGTCCAGGGGGAGGGGCCCGGGTTCGTCCGGGATGATCCGCTCGCGATCCCGTGGCCGGAGCGTGGCGAGCGCCACAGCATCCGCGTCTTCGGGCAGTACGGAACCCGTACCCGGCAGCAGACCGGTCCGCTCCGGCTCCGTTCCGTCCTCGTTCTCGTTCTCGCCGACCGTCTGGGAGCGCTCCGCCTCGTCCTCCGGTTCGCGCAGATACTCCGTCCGAATGTCGTCGAGCATCCGCAGGGCGTATTCCCGGCCGACCCGGTGGTAAGTGATGCCGTCCGCGGTTTCGATGTCGAGTCCCCCCGCTGACAGGTCGAAGACAAGGCCGGTGGCGGTGAACCCCCAGGTGAAGTGGTGGTCCAGGTGGTCGAGAAGCCAGCGCGCCTCGTCCCGGGACTTCGGGGACAGGAGGCCGTACCGCTCCGCGCGTGCGAGGTAGTGGGCCAGAAGCGTGCGCAGGGTGACGTTCTGCAGTGGGCGGTCGCTGCGGGTGACAGACGGATCGAACAGTCCGGTGAGCACCCGCCGGGTGTTGTCCAGCTGGGTACGGATCCGCTGACGTGTCGAATCCAGGGACGCCAGGCCCCCCGCACCGGTGAAGCACTTGACCTCGATCAGCCGGCAGGTGATGGTCGCGCGTTCCGCGTCCAGGTCGAACAGGGCCAGGTCCGTGCGGTGCAGTCTGATCTCCGTGTCGCCCGCGGCCGAGCGTCGCTGTTGTTCCGCGTAGAGCTCGGGATGTGCGTCGAGGGGCACCAGGATCTGGTGCCGCAGTGCGCTGCGATGCTCCAGGTAGAGACGGGCCAGCGCCAGCCCCACCACCTCGGTGCGTCCGCTCTCGCTCAGGGCCGCCAGTTTGAAAGCCAGGTTGCCCGACAGTTCTCGCAACTGGTCGAAGAAGGTCCGGACATGACGCTGTTCGATGCTCAGTCTGCGGTCCGCGAGGACCGGTTCCAGCAGCGCTCTCAACTCGTCGACGGAGCGTGAGGAGACCACGATGTGGCTGCTCATGCCCGCCACCGAGGAGGCCGTGTAGTCGATGACGTACTCGGCCCGGTTCGGGCGCCCGTGGTCGAAGTACTCGGCACCGAGCGTACGGTCCACGGTGACCACCCAGTCGCTCATGCGGTGCACGTCGTGCAGCAGTGACCGGTCGTCCGTACCGAGGCTGAGGCTGATCTGGGGCAGCATGCCGGGCCTGGGCTCCCCCGCGGTGGCCGCCACCACGGCGGCCGACACCGTGGCGGGCAGTGCGGCGAGCAGGTCTCCGGTGATCTCCGCACCGGGCAGCGGGTCCGTGACACCGTGCCGGGGGCGGCGGCTCCAGATCGCCGATCCGCCGTCCTCGCTGTAGTGGCTGGTCATCTCCTGCACGAGTCCGTGTACGGCTGCCCGGCCGGCGGCGGGACGGCCGGGAGCGATGTCGTGCCGCTCTCCGCCGAACGGGGCGAACAGGAAGGTGAGGTGCGCGGGAAAGTCCTCGCGGCCGGAGGTGAGGCCGGCAAGGTCTCGTACGAGCACGGACAGCTTCGGGCGCAGTGGATCGCCCGGCGTGGAGAAGGCCTCGGCGGCTGTGGTGCGCGCCCCGTCTCGGGGTGCGAAGAGGTCGGTGAGGGCGGACCCTGCCCAGGGATCGTCGGCAGCCGGGGTGAACAGCCGCATCGTGTACCGCAGATGGGCGAGGTGGCGGCGCTCCTGGAGGGAGATGAGCATGTCCGTGAGCAGTTCGCCGCGGCCGGCACCCACCGCGTTGATGATCAGGGAGTCGGCGTAGGGGTGGAGGCGGATATAGCGCTCGACCCGGTCGGCGAGGTCCGCGCCGGTGACGTCGCCGCTGCTCATGGCAGCGCCGTCCGCACCGAGGGCCGTGGCGATCCGGGCGACGGTGCCACGCGGGTTCTCGGCCTCGCTCGGCAGGCAGACCTGCCAGTGGTCGGTCAGGAGTCCGGCGGCGAAGGTGAGTTCTCCTGTGCCGAGAGGCACCGTGAGGGGGAAGCCCAGAGGCGCCAGCTTCCGCTCAAGTGCTTCGAGCCGTTCCAGGACGGCTGCTCTGTCGTCGTGTTCCGCTTCACCGAGCCAGTGGTCGGCCAGTGCGGTGTGGCAGCTGCTCCACAACATCCGCAGGGGGTGGGTGGGTGCCACGAGCACGGCGCCGGAGCGTTTGCCGTCCGGGGCGGCCAGGGTCACGGGCAGGGTGTCGGTGCTCAACAGGTGGTGGAGTTCGCCGCGATGCGCGTCCGCGTCGCGCGCGTACGGATCCTCCAGGGCGCGCAGACAGGCCGTCAGCGCGCTCAGGTAGGCCTCCCCGTAGGCCTCGGTCAGGGAGCGCAGGCTCCGGGGGTCCCTTGCTTCCACCACCTGTGCGTCCTCGCCGGCCTGTTCCCCGGTGACAGCCGAGAACAGGACGGCACGTGCGTGCAGGAACGTGGTGTACGCGGGTGTGGGATCGGTGTGCTGTGCTGTGGGCCGGGGGTCGGGGCGCAGGTGTGCTGCGTCGGCCGCGTCGATCTCCACCGTGGGGCCGGTCAGGGTGTGGGGGCGGGCCAGAAGCGACTGCTGTGCCTCGGCGAGCCGTCGCGGAAGGTCAAGGAGGAAGGGCGTGCCGGCGCCGAAGGACGCGCGCAGGGACCGGGTCTTGGTTCCCGTGCTCGCCCAGGTGACATCACGGCAGGTGATGCGCCAGGGGTCGCGTCCTTCGGCGCGCGCGGTGAAACGCAGCCGGTTGAGGGCCTGGGCCACATCGGATGCGTGCTGGACGCGGGGGACCGGGGGCTCGTCGAATTCCCCGTCCGGTACCACGTAGAAGCGGTCGCTCTCCGCGGCCCGCCGTCCGTGGCCTTGACCGGTCCGGGTCACGGGCAACGGCTCGCCGTGGTCGTCCAGCGGCGTGATTCTGACGAAGTGCCAGCCTTCCTCCCACTCTGTGCCACGGCGTCCGCGTTTCAGCTTCACCTGGGTCCTGTGTGCGTTCCGGGTGGTGCGGCGGTGCGCCGGGATGGTGGCGCTGAGCCCGGTGGGGCTGACCGCCACCGTGCTGTCGTCGTCTCCGTCGGCGCCGTCGCCCACCGATTCCGAGCAGATCTCGACCTTGAAGTGCGCGAGTCCGGTGATGGTGCGGGCGTCGGGGTCCACCGTGAAGGCCACCGGCAGGGAGGAGAGCCCGCCGGGCAGCAGGTAGCGGGCGCCGAAGACGCGTTCCAGTACCGGGTGGTTGCGCAGGTCCTCGTCGCTGTCACCGACTTTCGGCAGAGCGGTCAGGTCGTCGACTTCGACGGTGATCCGCTGGTCCTTGCGGTCCTGTTCCTCCGGCCAGTGGTGAAAGGCCAGCGGCCAGTTGTCCGGTTCCACGGCGATGGAACGGCACCACTGGCGGGGCTCGGCGAACGAGGTGCGTCCCGCGAAGGCGACCAATCGCTTCGTGAAGGCCCGCTGTTCCGCGCTGGAGCGAGGCAGGCCCAGGGAGAGAACCCGCTGTCGCGGGGTGGCGGCGTGGTCGCTGAGCGCGTCGACGACACGGCGGTTGCGCTCGCTCTTGTGGCGGACCAGCGCGGGATCGGAGAAGAGCCGGAAGTCGGGGATGAGTCCGAGTAGATGGACGGCCGCACCGGCTGCCTCCGGATGGTGGTGGTTCTCCCTGAGTGTGAGCAGGTACCGCACGGCGGCCTGGGCGTCGGCGCCCTTCACCCCGCCGGCCGCCGGGGATCCGAGCAGTTCCGTGACGGACGGGCGCAGCGCCTCCGGCACCTGGCCGAGCAGGGTCTGCCGCAGGGCCGCGTGCACGTCGTTCAGCGGCAGTTCCTCGAAGGTCGCGGTGGAGAAGGAGTCCTCCGCGCTGGCCCGGGTGCCGGGCGGGACGAAGACCAGCAACGGGGGCCGCAGCGCCCCGGTGTCGTCGGGGTTGCGCAGTTCGACGAGTCGGGTGCCGGTGATGGTCACGTCGTCGGCGTCGAGGTCCCCCGATCCCGGGTCGAGGACGTGGACCTGAGCCTCGGGTACCGCGGTGTGCAGTCTGCGGGTCAGGCTCACGGCCAGGTCGGTGTGCAGCCCTTCGACGCGCATGCAGTGTCCGGCTTCCCTCCGTCGCAGCACGGAGGCGATGCGGGGCAGCAGCGCCTGTTCCAGGGCCTGGCGCCACTGGGTTTCGGTGATCTCGGTAAGTCCGCGTGCCATGGTGGTCCGTTCTCCGCTACCTTCCGCTGCCGGCTGTGACCGCGCCGTCCTGCGCGATCACGAAGCGGGGCGTGATCACTTGGGTGACGTACGCGTCGGACAGGTCGTCGTAGAAGCCGGTCTCCCGCAGCTTCGTGGTGAACGCGTCGGTGTTCGCGCGGAGCGCGGACTCCTCCTCCGGGCCGGGGACGGCGAAGCCGTCACCGGCCGGGAGCCGGTCGATGTGCAGGCCGTAGCGGGTGCGCAGGAGGTCGGTGAATTCGTCGAGTCGCAGGGAGACGGTGTGGTGGGTGAACCGCGAGCGGGTGCCTCGCGGGTTGGGGCGCAGCAGCGCCACCTGGACGAGTACTTCAAGCAGCGCGCTGTCGAGCACGAAGCGGCGCCGACCGCGGTGGGGCTGTGCGATCAGCGCACCCGGCCGGTTCTTGAGCAGCAGAGAGTCGATCGTCTCGATGAGGTACTTGTGGTGGTAGCGACCGCGGTAGGCCATGAGCAGTTCGATGTACTGCTCGAAGGGGCCGAGCCCCATGGATGCCTCCAGCAGCGGCCGGACCTCTTCGGGCTGCTCCTCCTTCGGTGTCTCGACGAGGATGTTCTCCAGGCGGGCCTCGAAGAACCGTTCGCGGCGCTCCCGGTAGGCGTCCGAGCCGAAGCGCAGGAGTTCACCGACGGTGGCACGGCCCTGGGAGGGGCGGCTGGCCTCGCCGCGGGAGACGAGTTGATCGGCGAAGTCGTCGAGTTTGCGTACCACGTATCCGGCGCGGACGAAGTCCGGGATGCGCCGGTGCCAGGCGGCCGCGCTCTGTTCGGCGAGGGCGGCCGCCTGGCTCCCGGGGATACCGGCCGCGTCGACGAAGAGTCCTACGCGGAACGGACAGCCCGCGAGCGGATCGGCCGCGGCCGCCGCGGCGGGGCAGTTGTCGGGGCCGCAGGCAGGGTCCGCACCGCCCCGGGCCACTGCGTGCGGCAGCAGCTTCATCGTCTTCAGCTGTCCGAGGGCGAGGTGCAGCGCGCAGAGGATCTTCAGGTATTCGACGAGGGTGACGCGCGGCAGCAGGTCCTTCAGGGACATCAGGCGCAGGACGTCGTCGGCGAGCAGGTCGGCCTGGCCGACGCACAGGGGCGGGGCGTCGTACCAGCCGCGCACCTGTTGCGCCGCGTCCTGGGTGACCTGGCTGTTGAGGTGCAGTACGGCCTGGGTCTCGACGTCGATACGGGGGTCCGCCGACTCGTCGGGCCGGCCGCGGGGGGCGGAGCCGAGTCCGGTGAAGAAGAACCGCCGCAGTTGTTCGAGGGCTGCCTGGCCCTGACCGCCTCGCGCGTGGCGCAGCATCTGGTAGAGCTGGGCGTCCGCGCCGTAGGCACGCGAGTGGTAGTAGTTGCGGAATTTGTAGGTGAGTCCGTGCAGCGGGCGCAGTCCGGCCACGGCCTGGCTGGGTCGGCCGCGGTTGACCATGTCGAGCAGCTGCGTCTCGATCCACCGGCGGGCGATGTCGCTGTGCTCGGCGAAGCCGGGGAACTTCGCGGCGTGCTGTTCTTTGGTGAACTCCTTGACGAAGGCATCGACGGAGAGCTCCTTGCGCTGCACCATCTTGCTGGGCAGGCCGTTGTGGTTGACCCGCATCAGGAATCCGGTGAGGACCCGGTCCATCTCGACCCGCTTGTACTCCAGGTGGGAGACGCCGGGGTGTTTCAGCTCGCTGTCGCGGCGGCGCAGTGCCATCAGTGCTCCGTTCCTCGTGCCGGGGCGAGCCGCAGCGTTGCGCCGGGTTGCCGGGTAAGTCGGTACGGCGGGCTGCCGGGGGCGGTGAGCAGCACCTCCTGGCAGGACGCGGCGGACAGGGCGTTCTTGAAGACGGCGAGGGCCAGGTTCTGTCCCTGCTGGTCCTCGACGCCGGGCCGGTGGCCGTGGTGGAGCCGGTCGAGCAGCTCGTACAGGTCGAGGCGGACGACGAGCCGGGCGTGTTGCGGGCCGTCGCCGTCGGGACGGTGGCTCATGACGAGCTCCCGAGGGCTGCTCTCCACGTACGGGGAGGCGGCGGGGGTCCGCACTTCGAGGGTGAACCGTCCGGCGGGGAAGAGGCGGTGGCTGCGGACTGTGGCGCCGCGCACCGCTCTGACCTGAAGAGCGAGGTCGGGTTCACCGTCCGGGCCGAAGGGGTGCGGCATCCCTTCGCCGCGGCTGATCGCCTCGATGAGGCGGGCCAGTTCCCCGACCGCGGGGACCGTACCGTCCAGGAGGCCGAGGAAGCGGCCGCCGGATCGATAGCTGACCATCGTGGTCCAGCGGGTGTCGTCGAGGCTCTCGAAGTAGAAGCGGCGCCGGGCGGAGGCGAGGTAGGCCCGGTGGGCGTCGCGCTGGTGGCCGCCCGGGTCGGGGGTGCGGGGCAGGGCGGCGAACTGTTCGCGCAGGAGTTCCCCGTCGTGATCACCGCGCTGGTCCACCGAGATCAGGCTGTGGCCGCCGGAGGGCCCCGTGTAGTCGAGTCTGCGATCCAGTTGCGGGTCGGGGACCCCGGCCATGTCGAGGTCACGGAGCTGGGTGAGGAACCGGTCGTGCTCTTGGTCACCGTCCGTATGGATTCCGGCCCAGCTGGTGAAGTAGAAGCTGTCGAGCCGCTGCTGGGCGGTGTCGGCGCCACCGGCGTAGAGGGCGTGGATCTGGTCGCAGTCCCGTCCCGAGGTGAGGGTATGGGCGAGGGCGGAGCGCAGGTCGCGCAGGGTGATGTGGAGCCGTCCGCGCAGCTGGGCCATGCGGTGCAGGACGGTGAGGCGTTCGCGGACCTGGGGGCCGGCGGTGGGGTGGGCGAAGGTCCGGGCGTTGTGCAGGGCGTAGCAGCGGGTGGCGAGGGGGCAGGAGCCGCAGGCCTCCCAGTGCCGCGGGTCGGTCATGGTCTCGACCATGCGCCGCATGATGGAGCCGGTGCCCTGGGGATCGGCGAAGACGTCGCGCGCGTTGAGGTTGACGACGGCGATGCCGTGGGCCTCCTGCCCGCTGACGAGACCCTCGCGAAGGGTGTCGGCGAGTAGCGGATAGTGCTTCTGGTGCCGGCTCAGGAAGTCGGCCAGCCGTCCTTCGTTGATGGCGAGCAGCCGGGTCTCGTGGTCGGTCCAGGTGCCGGCGGTCTCGCCCCGGTAGGGGGCGAGGAACGCCTCCAGCACGCTGTCGTTGTCCGTTCCGTCCTCGTCCTGGCTGCCGTCGTGATTGGTGAGGAACAGACGCCCGCGGTAGGTGAATTCGTCGCCGTTGGCGCGGTGGGTGGCGAAGTCCGCGCCTTTCTTGGCCGCGGTGGTGGCGAGATGCTGGAGGAAGGCGGTCTTGCCGTCGCCGGCGTTGCCGGTGATGACCACCAGGCGGTGTTCGCCCCGCAGCACGGCCGGAGTCAGCCGGGTGTCGAGGGCGGTCTCGACGTAGAGCGGGAAGCCGGTGGGGTCCAGGCCGCGGGTGCCGGCGTTGGTCCGCGCGTTCTGGCTGTAGAGGGTCTGCAGATGGGTCACGAACGGGTTGTGTCCGGGTTCGGCCGGCTGAGCCGGGTCGGCCCCGGCTCCTCGCGGTACGGCCCGTACCTCGTCCCCGGTGGCGTGGCCCGGGGGTGTCCGGCGTACCTCTCCGGCTTCGCGCAGCGCGGTGCGGAACGCCTCCGCGTCGGGGAAGCGCTCGGACCGGCGGGGCGAGATCGCGCGGCGCAGTACGCCGGCGAAGCCGGCGCCCAGGTCGGCGAAGCCCGCGATGCCCCGGGGGTCGGGGGCCTCCTCGTCACGCGGCGGACTCTCCCGGCCTCGCCACGGGTAGGCACCCGTGAGCGCCATGTAGGCGGAGAGTCCGGCCGCGTACAGATCGAGGTCGGTGAGGTCCTCGGCCCTGGGCCGTCCCCGGCCGAGGGCTCCGGGGGCGATGAATTTGGGTGACCCGAGGGTGGGGGTGAGGGTGGAGCCGGTGGAGACCGCCGCGTTGAAGTCGAGCAGCCGGGTGCCATCGGGTGTCCACAGGAGGTTGCTGGGTTTGATGTCGCAGTGGTAGACGCCGTGTCCGTGCAGATGCCCGAGGCCCCTCAGGCAGTCCTCCAGCAGCCGGAGCACGTCGGCCGGGCCCAGGGGCCGTTCACCACCGCGGTCGATGACGGCCTGGAGGTCCCGTCCTTCCGCGAACTCCATGCGCAGGTACGGGAATCCGCCCTTGGGCAGCCATTCGGCGTCGATGAGCCGCACCAGGTTGGGGTGCGGCGGGAGCCGGCGGAGGGCCCGGTACTCCTTCTTGAGCCGCTCCTCCACGTCCAGGCCGCCGCCGGTGAGGATCTTGAGTACTTCGTCTTCGTCGTCGAGGACGTTGTAGACCCGGTAGACGACGCCGAACTGTCCCTGTCCGAGTTTGGCCCGCACGCGGAACTTCTCGGTGAGCCGGAAACCGTGGGGCAGGTCGGCGTAGTTGCGCGGGTTGTGCCAGTCGAAGGAGCCGTCGTCCTCCCACTCGGCCGGGGCCGCGCGCCGCCCGCCCGGCGCGGGGCGGTGCCGCTCCAGCAGTTCCAGCGCGTCACGGGCCTCCGGACGCTGCTGCGGGTCGGGCGCGAGCAGCGCCGCGACGAGAGATCCCACCCCGGCATCCAGTCCGGGGACCGCCGCGAGGGCCGCCGCGGCCGCCCCGGTGTCCCCTTCCGGATCGGGGGGCTCCCCGGTGTACAGCTCGTGGAAGAGCGCACCTGCCGCGTACATGTCCGAGGCAGGTGAGAACGCGTCCGCGTCCCCCGTCACCTCCGGTGCCAGATAGGCCGCGTCGTGCCGCGCCAGCGCCGTCTGCCGCACGGTGAGCTGCGAGCCGCGTGGCTGCCCGGGGTAGGCCAGGTCGAACCCGGTCAGCATGGCGTCCCCGTCACGGTCGACGAGGACCGCGTCGGGGGTGAGCCCTCGGTGCACCACCCCTTTGGCGTGGGCGTGCGCGAGCCCGGCGAGCACGCCGGACATCACCCGTCGCCGGGCGTCCGCGCCGAGGGGGGACGACTCGTCCGTCAGCCGCACCCTCAGCGCGTCGGCCCGGACGTCCTCCAGCACGACGGCGTAGCCCGCCTGGTCGTCCACGGGGAAGTCGTCCACACAGGCCACGATGTGCTCGCTCGCCTTGAGCCTGCCGAGCGCCTGCATCGGCGTACTGATCCGGGCGAACGCCGCTTCCAGCTCGGCCTCCGGCAGCAGCGGATCGACGCCGTGCACCTGGAGCAGATAGGTACCCGCACCTGTCTGGCCCTGCCTGCGCACCCGGTACACCGACACGTTCTCGTACGGGTCGTAGGGGACCGCCTGTGCCGACGGGTCGGTCTCCGCCAAGGTCTCCTCGACCTCGTACCGCCCGAACGTCCGGGGCCCGGCGGGAGTCCGGGCCTCGGCGAGCAGTACTCGCACGATGTCGTCATGCCGGCCGGCGATGTCCGGCACCGGGTGACCGGCCGCCGGACGGTACTGAGCGAGGAACGGCACGAGGTCCCGCAGCCGCACCGTCTGTGGCTCGTCCAGGCCTGCCGGGTCGCGCAGCACGGCGTCGTCGAACGGCAGGATGACCAGCGGATCGCACCACACCGACAGCGCCGCACCGGACCGGGACCGCCGCAGCAGGCGCCCCAGTACTTTGGCGTGCTCCCGGGACTTGCGCACCGGAGACGGAAAATACGATCCCCGGCTCAGATACCAGCGGGCCCCGCGCACCTCGATGCGGCCGTGCGCTCCCTTGGTGTCGGCGAGCAGGCACACGTGCTCGGTGAGGATGGCCAGGTCCACCTCGAAGACCTGCCGGCCGCGCCCGTACGACAGCTCGAAGTTGGACACCACCGTCCAGCCTTCGGGGGCGTGGTCCCGCAGATGCCGCAGCACCATCCGCTCGGCATCGTTGACCGGCTCACCCACCGGAATCATCCGCGCCACCGGCCGCAACCCCCTGTCCGCACCTGCACACTTCGAGTCATCGGCCACCCTAAGCCCAGCCACTGACAACGCGTGCGTCACAGGTACAACACCCTCGGCAGGGGGAGCGCTCGCGGTCACAGCAGCTCCCGCCGGCTGCGGGAGTCCGCCACGGCGACCCGTGCCCGCAGGACGCCCTCCAGCAGCTCACCCCCCAGCACCGAGGCGGCCGGCTCGACCTCGCCCGGCCGCGCGGTCCACTCGGTGCCACCGCCGTCCGGGCGCAGCCAGACGAGCCCGTCGAGGTGATCCATGACGACACCCCGCCGCTCCCGCCGGGTGTCGTACGCGAGCTGCCCGACGGGCAGCCGCCACGGGGCGCGCTCCTCCCGCGCGGCACGTACGGCGGCCTCGTGCGCCTGGGCCGCGGCGGCGACGGTGGCGTCGGTACGGTCGGAGCTGCGGCGCGGCAGCGAGGGCGGGGGCGACGGGGTGTGGGGGGCCATGTGGTGCCTCCTGGTGCGGGAGGTGCGTCGGGGCAGCTCCGGGATTTCACTTTTCGCACCGACAGCGTCACCGTCCGCGACCACCGTGAACAGGGTGACGGCATCCCGCCCGGGGATGCGGAACGGCGCGTCACAGGGGAGACAGGTCGCCAACACCCCACGAGCACCTATGTCAACTATGACAGTTGTTATACGCTCCAGTACATGGAGACGAAGACGTACACAACCATCGACCTACGCAAGGGAATGGGCGAGATCCTGGACCGGACCCGGATCGCCGGCGAGGCCGCCGCCATCACCCGCAAGGGGAAGACGGTCGCTTACCTGGTACCGGCCGAGTGGTTCGAGCAGATGGCCCGTCGGCACCAGTCGCACGAGGCGGCCTGACCCACCCTCCCCACCAAGGAGCCCGAACCATGCCCGCCCACGCACTCCCCTTCGATGAGTACGGGGGGGAACCCCTGCGGTTGCCGCCCATGCCCGAACGCACGCCCCAGGCACTCCGGTTGGCCATTCAGGAACACACTCCGCACCTCCTCCCGGACTTCGAGGCCCACTGGAAGCGCGTCATCGGCGACGCCTACAACATCACCCCCGTACCGGCCTTCATGCGCCTGTGGTGGACGCAGTACGCCATCGCGCGTCATCCCGCACTCGACTCGCACCTTCGCGACCTCGAAGCCCGCGCCGCCAAGTCCGAGGACCCCGAGGAGTCCATCCGGCTTCTGGAGGAGTACAGCCGCCTCCGGCACGAAGCCGCCGAGAGGAAGCCCGGAGAGTGATCGACGAACCACTCCGGCCGCCTTGGCAGATGGACTGGACGAAGGAGGCGCAGCACGACTTCCAGAACATGCCCGCCGAAGGCAGCGACCTGGTCATGAGCGCCCGAGCGGAACTGGTCACCGCCGAAGACCCGTACTTCCGGGGGATCGACGCAGACGCATCGCTCCCGCACTGGATGACCGTACGACCGCTGGCCTCCACGAACCCCGGGGGCCCTCACATCGTGGACCTGGCCGGCGGACGCGGCTGGCTCATCTACACCTTCATGCGCCGCCGCGCCGACCCACAGATCGTCGTCACCGAAGCCTTCTGGGCCTGACATCTGCGCCACCGCAGCGTGTACCAAGGGCGGCTTCCGTTTCCCGCCGCCCGCTCCAGCACAAAGCCCCAGATCGACGACCCGCCGTCGCCCCGCCCTGCCCCATCCGCACCCTTCGGAGCGGACAGCAGCTGTCAGGTACGGCCTCCGTGGCCGACCACGAGGGGCCATGCGGTGCCCTCCTGGTGCCTCCTGGTGCCTCCTGGTGCCAAGTCGCGCCGGGGTGACTTCGGGGCTTTTACTGTTCGCACGCGCACCGTCACCACGCGCGACTATCGTGAGCCGTGTGACGGCATCCCGCCCAGGGATGCGGAACGGCGCGTCAACAGGGGAAGCACATGGCCTCCGAGACCCAGAAACTCGACCCGGCCCGCTCGGCGCGGGAGCTCTACGGCACGGAACTGCGCCGCCAGCGACAGCTCACCGGGGTGTCCCTGGACCGACTGTCCGACATCGTGAACTACAGCAAGACCCAGCTCCACGGCGTCGAGGCGGCCGAGCGCCTGCCGCTGCCCCCTCTCTCGTCCAAGCTCGACGCCGCGTTCGGCACGGGCGGGCTGTTCGAGGGCCTGTGGAGCATCATCCAGCGGGAGCGCTACCCCGACCGCTACCGCCGCTTCATGGAACTCGCCGACCAGGCCACCGACATCCACGAGTACGCCGGCCACCTGGTGCCGGGGCTGCTCCAGACACCGGCGTACGCGCGTGCGCTGCTGCGGGTGGGGGACCCGGAGGCCTCGGGGGAGGAGATCGAGCGGAAGGTGGGGCTTCGGGTGGGGAGGCAGGGGCGGTTGGGGGAGGGGGACGGGCCGTACTTGTGGGTGGTGTTGGAGGAGGCGGTGTTGCGGCGGCCATTCGGAGGCCCGGCAACCATGCGCGACCAGCTCCGCAGCCTCCTGGAGTCGGCGCAGTCGCCTCGTGTGACCGTTCAGGTCATTCCCTTCTCACACGGGGAACACCCGCTCCTGGACTGCCCCTTCACCCTCCTGAGCCTGCCAGGGAGCACAGCGGTTGCCTACTTCGAGAACCGTCACTCCGGTCATCTCATCGAGGAGCAGGCCACGGTGAAACAGCACCAGCGCGAGTACGATCTGCTCAGGGCATGCGCCCTGTCACCGCAGGCTTCCGCCGCAGTGATCCAAGCGGCTTCGGAGGAGTACACCTAATGCGAGCAGCGCCTGGACTGAGCACCATACGGTGGCGCAAGTCCAGCTACAGCAATGCAGACGGGGGCAACTGCGTCGAGGTCGCCGGCGGCTTCCCCAAAGCGGTGCCCGTCCGAGACAGCAAGAACGCCGACGGCCCGGTCCTGAACCTCTCCGTGCAGGCCTGGGACCGGTTCATCATCGGCCTCAAGCTCAGTTCGTTGTAAGTGTGATGCAGGAGCGGGCCGTTCCGGCACAAGAGACAGCCGGTCAGCCAGCTTCAACGCCTGCGTGGCGGACCACTGCTTCCTCCAGCTTGGCGAGAGCCTGGTCCTCCCGGCGATCAGCCTCGTCGCGTCGGCGGTACGCCTCACGGACAGTCTTTGCAATGCGATCGACGTCGCCTTCCCCCAGGATCGGTACCGGGATGGTCGTTCGTAGCTCCTCGTGGATGTCCTGCTGCTTGCCTCCGACTGACATCGACCGGAGCACACGGAACAACGGTTCCGAGCGAAGGAAGGCGAACAGGTAGGCCCCAGGAACGCGCGAATCTCCGGAAACCACTCGCAAAAAGTGCTGGCTGTAAGCATGGGCGAGCCATGAGCCTGTCACAAGGAACGAACGACAGAAGACCTCGTTCTCACCGAGGGTTCCTTGGGCGGCGATCATCACTGTCTCATCCGAAGCAAAGATGCCTGTCGGTGCCTGGTGCGGGGTAATCCAGCGCCCTTCAGGCCGCTGCCAGAAAGCTTGCCTCTGGCCAATCAGTCGCACTGCGCCATGATCCGGATCTGCGTCAACCCGCTTGAAACGTACCCCCGACCCCAGCCTGCCACCCTTGCAAACCTCCCCCAACGTCACATGCTCGACCTCCCCCAGCCGCCGCAGTATCTTCCGCGCTCGCGGCTGGAAGTTCAGCGCCCGCAACGTCGTCGTGTCCACCCCACGCTGCGCGAACCCGAGGTCCCGCCCCTGCTCATGCCACCGCAGGTCGAGCAGATCCTTGAGCCCCGCGGTCTCGAACAGGTCCCGTGTCGCCTGATTCACGCCGCTCTGGAACGCCGCCCGCAATGAGGCAGCCTCTTCCATGAGTTCATGGATCTCCTTCTCCACCGCCTCACCAAAGCGCGGTACCGGGAGGCCCTCAATATGGTGCGGCTCGATGTGCTTGACTGCGGACCCGTACACCGTTCCCTTGACCAACGCCTCCCCAAACCGGCTGGCCAAATAGGCGTACAGGTACCCCGCACCGATCTTGCCAGGGTCGGGAACGACTTTGAGTACATCCTGCGAAGACCAATACCCGGTCATATCCGGGCGCACGTACGCCCGCCTCCCGGCATTGAATCCGGAGCAGGAGATCAGCGTCATACCGGACTGGAGCCTCAGGTAATGCAGGCTCGACGATTCGGCGTCGGTTCTGCGCAAGCGCGGCAGCGAACTCAGGTCCGCGACCAGCATGTCCTTGCTACCGACGAACGGCACGCTGTGCTCAGGATCAGTGAGGTACACACGGCGAAACTGAGGCCCGTTATAAATCCCTCCGGCATGCCCGACCGTAACCTCGCCCAACGGTACCTTCTCCACCATCAGCCGCCCCAGCATCTGCCGGGTCGCGAACGCCCCCGACAAGTAGGGCTTGGCGTCCAACCGCAACCCCTGCCGGTCGAGCCAGCTCCGCATGGCCGGGTTGCCCCGCTCGGCGATCTTCACGCGTCGTCCTCCGGCCGCTTCCAGGGGAGCTGGGCACCGTACTGCTTGATGAACTTCCGGTACTCGCGGACGACGCTCGGCCGGTCGTGGTACTTGGGCCGGTCGCGCTCGGACATCAGGTCGTTGTCGAGGATGCGGGTGCGCCGCTTGATGGAACGTTCGATCGCGACGTTCTTGACGACGATCTCGTCCGTCTCCTCGTACTCCTTGATGACGTAGTCACCCTTGGCATCCCGGACGAACAGGTCGTTGCCGCGCCGGTCGTGGCCGACCTTCTCGGCGACGGCCATGAACACCGGGTGATCCAGGGGGCCGTGCAGCTGCTCCTCGTCCTTCTCCTCCTGTGTCTTCTTCTGGAGGAAGAGCAGGGTGGTGAGGATGTTGACGCCTGCGCCGACGACGAAGATCTCGACGGGAAGTTCGACACTGGCCATCACCCAGCACTCGTCGAGGATGTACTTGCGCACGGCCTCGTCGTCGGGGCCGGGGTTGGACAGGATGCCGTTGGGGAGCACGATGCCGATACGGCCGCCCGGCTTGACCCATTCGACGGCCTTCTGGACGAAGAGCCGCTCGGGCGCCACGGAGACGGCCGGCCTGCCCTTCACCAGGGTGCCGTCCTCGTCGCGGGACCAGCTGTAGGCGATGCTCCGTTCCTTCTCGAAGCCGCCCTCGTCCGTGCGGAACAGTTCAAGCACTGGTCCGGTCACGGGGATGTCGGAACCGAAGGGCGGGTTGGTGAGCAGGATGTCGACCTCGCCGGGCGCGATGCGGTCGAGGTGCCGCAGGGCGCGCTGCATGCCCCGCAGGTTGCCCATCCGGGGGAAGCCGAGGGAGTCGACCTGGAAGGTGTTGCCCGCGACGTCGGTGAGCATCATCACGCCGAACGCGGCGGCGCGGGTGAGGAAGGGGTCGAAGTCGGTACCGAAGACACAGGCCTGCGCGTACTCGCCGAGCCGCTTGCGCTTCCTGGTCTCCTGCCGGGCCTTCTCCTGGACGGACAGGTTCTGCTCGTCCTCCGGCATCCAGGTGTGCAGGATGTGCAGCAGGGTCTCGCGGAGGAAGCCGCCGGTGCCGCAGCACGGGTCGAGGACGGTCTGACCCTCCTGGGGGTTGAGCATCTCGACCATGAGGCGGACCGCGCCGGACGGGGTGAAGTACTGGCCGCGGTCGCCGCGCAGGTTGTCGCCGACGAGTTCCTGGTAGGCGGTGCCGAGGGCGTCCAGGGACGTGTCGTGCATGCGGTAGGTGGCGAGCTGCTTGGTGATGAAGGTGAGGGCGCCGTCGGTCAGGGTGAGGCGGTCGTACTCGTCGAACAGCTGCTGGGGGGCGTAGAACTCCTTGACCTCGTCGAACAGCTCCCTTATCCGCTGGGCGACCTCGGCACTGCCCGCCTCCTCCTCGGCGGCGGCGGCGAGGTCGTCACTGTCGATACGGAAGCGCGGCTCCACGGCACCCTCGCGCACCAGCCGCTCGTCGTGGAGCTTGGCGAACAGCACGTACAGGAACTGCCAGAACGCCGCATCCTTGGGCAGGCCCTCGTTGCCGTGGATGTAATTGTGGCAGCGGCGGAAGGCGAACCGCAGCATCCGCTCGTCCGCCCGCCGCATGATCGCGAGGGAGGAGGCGTCGCCCTGGGCGTCGAAGCTGGTCGCATCGCCGCGCGGCCAGTTCAGCAGCGGGCGGTACTTCGGCTCGAACAGGGACGAATCATCGTCCTTGCAGACGAAGTACAGGTCCTTGTCGTCCGTCCACATCCCGTAGCGGCAGTCGGGCGCCGCCTGCATGAGCTGGCCGACCTCGTCGATCTGCGCCTTGGCATGGGCGTAGGTGCGGATCTTGGAGACGGTGCGGCTGTCCTTGGGGCGGGGCTTGGTGACGACGACCCGGCGGAGGTACTTCAGCTCATGATCCTCGCCGTGCTCAAAGATCGCGATGCTCGCGCGGCGCCGGGTCTTGCGGCCGGCGTCGTTGATCACCGGGATGGAGAAGTCGGCCTCCATGTCGTCCGGGTCGATTCCGTACTGGTGGACGAGGGAGCGGGCGATATGCTGCCGTACCTTCTCGGCCTCGGTGAGCTTCACCACCTTGTCGCCGGTGATGTAGTCGAAGACCTCGTCGTCCGCGAGCTTGCGCGGCCCGGCCGGAGCCTCGCCAGTGCCCTCTTTGCCGGTCTTCCCGGACGTCTCCGGCTTGTGCGGGCCCTCCTCCGGCAGGTCGAAGCCCAGCTGTTCCTCAGCCATCGTGATGAGTGCCCCTCTGTTCCCTCTTGCCACACGGCACACCGCCCGCCGTCAGCGGACGGCACGGCCCAAGACTAGGCCAGCACGGAACCGCTTCTTCCCCGCCGCGGGTCATGCCGTCAGGCTTCGCCGCCGCCGTCCAGCGCAGCGCCTTCCTCCGCGATCTTGGTCAGCGAGCGCCCGTCCGGCGTGACCCAGTATTTCGTCCCCTGCACCTGCCGGTCATTGCCCATCGCCTCGCTGCGGATGCGGCGGACCAGCCGGGAGGGGGAGTACGCCTGGCCGTCGACCGCCCAGACGAGGGGGGCACTCTTGCTGTTCCGCCAGTGCGCGACGCCTCGTCTCGGATCCTCCTGGAGCCAGCGGGGCAGGTTCTTGTGATCCGCTTCGGTGTCGGGGCGCAACTCCAGCCGCGTTCCCTCCCCGATGAGCCCCTGCCCGACGATGACCGTGACAGCGCGGGCGCTGCGCGCACCGGCCGCCGGTGGCGCCGTGGACCCCGCGTCGCCCGGAGTCTTCGAAGGCACCGTGAGCACGAGGCTGGCCCAGCCGGCCTCTGGCGGGCCCGCCGCCTCACCGGCGTCCGCTGAGGTCTCCTCTTCGGGTGAGTCGGCCGCTTGCAGGAGCTCGTAGAGCCTCTCGGTGATCTCCGGCGCTCGCTCCGCCGATGCGAGGGCCTTGGCGAGACGAACCCTCGTTCCGTACGCACCGTGGAGAACGTCGAGCAAGAGCGGCACCGACCGCCGCACCAACGACGGCACTGAGGCCAGGCGCTCCCGCCAGGCCGGCCCTGCCTCCTCAACGTCGAGGTCGTCGGTCTTCAGGACACGGAAGAGGACGTGGGTGAGAAGGAGGTCGGCGGACTCCGCCAGTTGCCGCGCACGGGTCTTCCCGCCCGGGTCGACCTCCTGCAGTGCGGCACGCACCGCGCGGAGGAGGCCGACACAGCGCCACACCCGGTGAGCAGTCGGCAGAGGGCCGAATACCTGCTGGTAGTTGATCTTCTCCCACAGCCACGCCGGATCCTGTCTGGCCGCCGCCGCGCAGACCGGGTCCGGATGTACGGCGGCGAGGGCGAACGCGGCCTCCTCCATCACGCAGCCCTCGTCCGGCTTGGGCTCGCCCTCCCCCCGCTTGCGGGAGTAGGTGAGGCCGAGTGACAGCTGGAAGTCTTCCTGCAGGTCGACCTGCTCCTGCTCCAGCGCCCTGAAGTCCCGGGCCTCGATGGGGTTCTGCGTGTTGGCCGCGATCGTGATCGCGTCACCGAAATTCTCCGGACAGTCCTCCAGAGAAATGATCCGGACCTGTACCCGGGCCTGAGCGACCATGTCGGGGTGGGACTCCGCCACGGCACGGATCGCGTCGCCGGTCTGGGCACCGTTGATGACGCTCGCGCCCTCCAGACGCAGACCCACGGGCGCCCACTTGGCGGGAGGGTCCACGCCGTTGCCGTCAAGTCTGTCGCAGACCAGGGTGATGCCACTGTTCAGATAGAGGAAATGATCCGGGTGCTTGATCAGCGAGTTGCGGATCCCGGCGTTCACCTCCGTGTCCTCAAGCGCGTCACGGACATTGCGGTCGGTGAGGAGGTCGCGGTTTCCGTCGGCGTACCAGGCGGCCACTGTGGCGGCGGGGACGGTGCCGTAGTAGAGAGGGAACGGCTTCTCCTGTCTGCCCGGACTGTCCAGGTCGAAGACGAGGTTCACCTTCCGCTGGGGCTTCTCGAGGACGAAGTCGTACATGTCGAGGAGGTTGACGATCTTCACCTCGACGAGGCCCGGATCACGCGGGTGCAGGGCCTGTATCTGCCGCTCCAACCGACTCCGGGTGTTGTCGTGCAGCTCCTTTCCGACGTCCCCGTTGACGAGAGCGAGAATGAGAGTCACACGTGGCTGCGGTGTGCTCAGAGCTCGGGTCAAGGCGTCGACGTGCGGGGCCATCTTCGGGCCGAACTGGTCGAATTCCCGGTTGAAGAGGAAGCGCAACCCGTCCACAACGGCGGCGACGTCAGCGAACTTAAACCCCGCGGCCCCCTTCTCGCTCCATTTGGCCTGGACGACGAAGATCTCCCGGCCCGTGACCGCGACGGCGTCGAATCCCTCGTCCCCGCTGCCGTCGGTGATCGCGCCCGCCGCGTCCTCGGCATCCATGCCCACCACGTACTGCAGGGAGAGGGCAGCCACCGCTCGACTGAGGAACATCTGCTTCTCGGTGGGGTGACCCGCCACGTCCTCCGCGATCTTCAGCAGGCGGTACCGCTCGGTCAGCTTCTTGGCCAGCCTCCGCGCCCGGACCAGGTTGGGCACGCATCCCCTCTTTCACCACCGCCGACTCCCGCAGGTCTTGCGGATGTCGAGCGAGGCTACACCAGGAAGCCGGCCCGTTCCCTCCCCTTTTATGGAACAAGTCCACCGCCCCGAAGTCCTCTCACCGTGACACTCCCTGATCGGGACAGAGTGCGCGGGCGAGCGCACGGGCCGTGGACACGTTGCAGCGCCCCAGGTCGATCAACGCGAGCGGGGCGGACCCGGCGCACGAGGCGGCGTCGAGTCCGAGAGACGGCAGTGTCACCCCCACCGCCCTGAGCGCGTCGCGCAGTTCCTCACACGCCCGTTCGGCGTCTCCCACCTTGTCCATGCCCCCGCCCGCCTCCTGTCTGTCGTCGCCATGCCTGCGTCTGCCCGCACCGGGGCCGCCCACGAGGGCGTGAAGCGTCAGAGCACCTCCCCTCTGCTGCGGGCGTTCGCGCTCGCTACCCGCGCCCACATCAGGGCCTCCGCCTGCTCCCGGACGTTCAGCGGCCGCACGTCGCGGGGCCGTGCCGTCCACTCGGTGCCGCCGCCCTCGGGACGCAGCCACACGACCCCGTCCTGGTGGTCCATGACGATCCCGCGCTTCTCCCGCCGTACGTCGTGGGCGAGCCGACCCACGGGAAGCCGGGTCGCCTCCAGCTCGGGACGACCGGGGTGGCGCGACGTGTCGTCGGTCGCCTCAGGTCCGGGGGAGGGCTCGGCTTCCCACTGATTCTCACTGTTCACGCCGTCAGCGTCACAGTGGGGACCGACGGCCCACCAGGGTGACAGCATTCCGTACCGGGTTGTGGAACGCCTACCACCTGCACGTTCTCGCCTTCCGCACTCAAGCTGTCACCGTACGCGACTGACGCTGCCGAACCCCCGGCCCCATCGGAGATACGGAACGGTCCGCCGACACGGCGCATGACACGAGTGGGTGCAGACCACGATGACCCAGCCCGCCCGGGCCCCGAGCACCACCCGCCGGCGTAAGCCGTCGTACAGCAGGGCCGACAGAGCGACGCTTGCTGAATTGACCACAAAGTTGCTCTTGAGTAATCATGTGCACATGACCGAGATCGCCATCAGTGCCGCCCGCTCCCAGCTCGGTGATCTCGTGCGCCGTGCCGCGCACGGCCGCGAGACCATCGCCCTCACCGATCACGGGCACGTCGCCGCCCTGCTCGTGTCGCCCCAGGTGATAGAGGATCTGGAGGACGCGCTGGCGGTGGCGGACTATCAGCGGCGCAAGGCAGAAGGGACCCTCGGAGAGGGCATCCCCATGTCCGAGGTGCGCAGGCGACTGGGACTCGAACAGAAGTGACCTACGAGATCACCTTCGAACCGCAGGCCCTGAACGCCGCCGCTCGGTTCCTGTCAGACGACCCGAGCGGTCTCGCTCTGGTGCTGGACACCATCGACAAGTTGGCGGAGGACCCGCGCCCCACAGGGTCCGTCCCGTACGGATCAGCCGATCTCCGGCGACTGCGCATCGGGGAGTACCGGGTTCTGTACGCCATCGACGATGACGTCATCCGCATCCTGGTGACCCACCTCGGCCGAACCGCCTGACCCACCCGCACCGGCAACGGGCCGCGACCTCCCGCACGGAGGTCGCGGCCCGACGCGTACCCGCCTCCTCAGCGCACCAGCTCCGTCACCTGTCCCAGCACCGGGATGCTGCCCAGTGACCGGGCCTGGGCGACCGGGCCCGTCAGGGCGGTGGAGGTCAGCGGCTTGAAGTCGGCGACCTTGGTGCCGACGCCGTTGTCCAGGGGGTCGACGCCGGTGCCTGCCAGCGGGTTGGGCTTGAGGTCGGCGACCGGGCCGGTGACGTAGCCGACGGTGCCGGTCAGGGCCTGGACGCCGGCCTGCGGGTCGATGTTGCCCAGCGAGGTGGGCCGGGTGTGGGCCAGGCCGGCGATCGTGTCGCCGCCCTCCGCCGCGGAGGCGCCGGCCGCGCCGGCGCCCAGGGCCACCCCGGCGGTCGCGAGGAGGATCAGGGCGCGCTGTGCGTGCGGGGCGCGGGGGGACGCGTGTCGGGCCATCACTGCTGCCACCTCTGGATGTGGATTGCGGATTGCTACGGACTGCCCTGATAACAGCGCACACCGTGCTCAGGTCACCGCATGGCCCCGATCGGGATGTGACGAGCGCGGCAAAGTCACCCCGCGGGGTCGTACGACGGCCGTTCGATGCCTCAGACTGGTGTCCCGTGAGCTCCCATCCGCCCATACCGACGCGAGTCGTGCTGCTCTGCGGCCCTTCCGGCTCCGGCAAGTCCCTCCTCGCCGCCCGCTCCGGTCTCCCGGTGCTGCGGCTCGACGACTTCTACAAGGAGGGCACCGACCCGACGCTGCCGCTGGTGCCGCTCAGTTCCGACATCGACTGGGACCATCGGGCGTCGTGGGACGCGGACGCGGCCGTCGCCGCCATCGTGGAGCTGTGCCGCACGGGCCGTACCCGGGTGCCCGTGTACGACCTGTCGCTGAGCGCCCGTACCGGCGAGGAGGCCGTCGACATCGGGCGGACGCCGCTGTTCCTCGCGGAGGGCATCTTCGCCGCCGAGTTGGTGACGCGCTGCCGTGAACTGGGCGTGCTGGCCGACGCGCTGTGCCTGAGCCGGGGCCCCGTGACGACCTTCCGGCGCCGTTTCCTGCGGGATCTGCGGGAGGGCCGCAAGTCGGTGCCGTTCCTGCTGCGCCGGGGCTGGCGGCTGATGCGGCAGGAGCGGACGGTCATCGCCCGGCAGACGGCGCTGGGCGCCCACGCCTGCGACCGGGACGAGGCGATGGGCCGGCTGGCGTCCGCGGCGGCGGGCCGGTGCGCGAGCGCGCGTACGGCGGCCTGACCGGCGCCGCGCGCGACAGGAAGCGGCACGACGAGAAGCGGGACTGGACGGACCCCCCGGCCCTCCAGCCCCGCTTCCCTTTCTCTCCCCCGTGTCCCCCGTACTTTCCCCCCGTGGTCCCCACCCCGGGAGGGTCCCCCGTGGATCCCCCGTACTTCCCCCGTGGTGCTTCCCCGTGAGTAAGAGCCCGGACCTCCCCCGGTGATACACCCCGGCCCGAACTTTTTTTCACGGCCCCCCCCCCGGGGCCCTCCCGTTCCCCCCTCGGGCCGGTCCCCCTCGGCCCCTGCCTTCAGGCGACCAGTTCGCCGAAGGCGTCCTCCCGGTCACGGCCGAAGCTGAGGACCTCGTCCTCGCGCAGCCGGCGGAGCGACCGCCAGATGCTGGACTTCACCGTGCCCACACTGATGCCGAGGATGTCCGCGATCTCCGGGTCGGTGCGGCCCTCGTAGTAGCGCAGGACCAGCATCGTGCGCTGGAGTTCGGGCAGCCGGGTGAGCGCCTGCCACAGGACCGTGCGCAGTTCGGTGCCGCGCATCGCGTCCATGTCGCCGGGCGTCTCCGGCAGTTTTTCGGTCGGGTACTCGTTGAGCTTGCGGCGCCGCCAGGCGCTGATGTGCAGGTTGGTCATGGTGCGGCGGAGGTATCCGCCGACCGCCGCCTTGTCGCTGATCCGGTCCCACGCCCGATAGGTCGAGAACAGCGCGCTCTGCAGCAGGTCCTCGGCCTCGAAGCGGTCGCCGGTCAGGTGGTAGGCGGTGGCGTACAGGGAGGCGCGGCGCTCCTGGACGTAGGCGGTGAACTCCGCCTCCGACAGGGAGCGGCGCTCCCCCTCTGCCTCCCCGTACGCGGTTCCCCCGTGCGGTTCCCCCTGGTGGGCGTCGACCACCGTCATGTGCACGGTGTGCTGACGCCCGGCGCCGCGAGCGCACCCCCGCCCGGTCGCGGCACCGGACTTCTCAGAACCCCGGTGCATGTGCACGTCGTGCAGGCGCGTGACCACTGCGCTGGTGCTGGTGCCCTTCAGCGTGTTCATCTCGCGCCCCCCGTCGTGGACTTCCGG
This sequence comes from Streptomyces sp. cmx-10-19, assembly GCA_049998335.1. Taxonomy (GTDB): domain Bacteria; phylum Actinomycetota; class Actinomycetes; order Streptomycetales; family Streptomycetaceae; genus Streptomyces. The sequence goes on along the minus strand of JAEBFB010000023.1, from coordinate 86,630 downwards.
TGTTCGGCCTGCTGTGGTGCGGTGGTGCGGTGTTGCTTGTGACGAAAATCTTGCCGGGGTGACTTCATGGCCGTGTCCGCCGACTGTCACAGAGCTGTCACAGGGGTCCGTCACGGTCGCACCGCCGTTCCTTCCACCGTTCCTTCTCAGGGTCCGGCGCGGTCGGCGGACCGCGTCGGGACCCGCAGGTCGAACACCACCCCCTTCATGGGCCAGAATGAGCGCGTGCCTTCCCTGTTGCTGATCGAGGACGACGACGCCATCCGTACGGCCCTGGAGCTCTCACTGACCCGCCAGGGACACCGGGTGGCCACCGCTGCCAGCGGTGAGGACGGTCTGAGGCTGTTGCGCGAGCAGCGGCCGGACCTGATCGTGCTGGACGTGATGCTGCCCGGCATCGACGGTTTCGAGGTGTGCCGTCGCATCCGGCGCACCGACCAGCTGCCGATCATCCTGCTGACGGCGCGCAACGACGACATCGACGTGGTCGTCGGTCTCGAGTCGGGCGCGGACGACTACGTCGTCAAACCCGTCCAGGGCCGGGTGCTGGACGCCCGTATCCGGGCCGTGCTGCGGCGCGGGGAGCGGGAGTCGAGCGACTCGGCGAGCTTCGGCAGCCTGGTCATCGACCGGTCGGCGATGACCGTGACGAAGAACGGCGAGGACCTCCAGCTGACGCCGACCGAGCTGCGGCTGCTGCTGGAGCTGAGCCGGCGGCCCGGACAGGCGCTGTCCCGGCAGCAGTTGCTGCGGCTGGTGTGGGAGCACGACTACCTCGGCGACTCCCGGCTGGTGGACGCCTGCGTGCAGCGGCTGCGCGCGAAGGTGGAGGACGTGCCGTCCTCCCCGACCCTGATCCGTACCGTGCGGGGTGTCGGCTACCGGCTGGATCCGCCTCAGTGACCGAGGAGCACCAGGGGGGTTCACGCGGCTGGGCCGCGGCACGCAGAAGGGTCGGTTCCTGGCTGCGTTTCACCAGTCTGCGGCTGCGGCTGATCCTCGTCTTCGGCCTGGTCGCGCTCACCGCCGCCGTCTCCGCCTCCGGCATCGCCTACTGGCTGAACCGGGAGGCGGTGCTCACCCGCGCCCAGGACGCCGTCCTGGCCGGTTTCGAGCAGGAGATGCAGAACCGGGCGGGCGCGCTGCCCGAGCACCCCACGCAGGACGAGTTGCAGCACACCGCCGGCCAGATGGCCGACAGCGGCCAGCGGTTCGGGGTGCTGCTGGTCGCGCAGAGCGCCGACGGGCGGGCGGTGTACGGCAGTTCGGGCGGGCTGGGCGGTTTCGAGCTGGCCGACGTGCCGGACACGCTGATCAAGGCGGTGAACAAGGAGCAGAAGCTCACGCCGTCCAACAAGCAGCCGTACCACCTGTACTGGCAGCGGACCACCGACGGTGGCACCCCGTATCTCGTGGCGGGGACGCGGGTGATCGGCGGCGGGCCCACCGGGTACATGCTCAAGTCGCTGGAGCCCGAGGCCAAGGATCTCAACTCGCTGGCCTGGTCGCTGGGGATCGCCACCGGCCTGGCGCTGCTCGGCAGCGCGCTGCTGGCGCAGGCGCTGGCGACGACCGTGCTGAAGCCGGTGCACCGGCTCGGGATCGCGGCGCGACGGCTCGGCGAGGGCCGGCTCGACACCCGGCTGCGGGTCTCCGGCAGCGACGAACTGGCGGATCTGTCGCGGACGTTCAACAGCGCCGCCGAGGCGCTGGAAAAGCGGGTCGCGGACATGGCGGGGCGGGAGCAGGCGTCGCGGCGCTTCGTGGCCGACATGAGCCATGAGCTGCGCACCCCGCTGACGGCGATCACGGCGGTGACGGAGGTGCTGGAGGAGGAGCTGGAGTTCGAGGGCGGCGGCTTCGACCCGATGATCGAGCCGGCGGTGCGGCTGGTGGTGAGCGAGACGCGGCGGCTGAACGACCTGGTGGAGAACCTGATGGAGGTCACCCGCTTCGACGCGGGCACCGCACGGCTGGTCCTGGACGACGTGGACGTCGCCGACCAGATCACCGCCTGCATCGACGCCCGTGCCTGGCTGGACGCCGTCGACCTGGACGCCGAGCGCGGCATCCACGCCCGGCTCGACCCGCGCCGGCTGGACGTCATCCTGGCCAACCTGATCGGCAACGCCCTCAAGCACGGCGGCTCGCCGGTGCGGGTGTCGGTGGCGCGGGCGGACGACGAGATCGTCATCCGGGTGCGGGACCACGGGCCCGGCATCCCCGAGGACGTGCTGCCGCACGTCTTCGACCGGTTCTACAAGGCGAGCGCCTCCCGGCCGCGGTCCGAGGGCAGCGGGCTCGGCCTGTCCATCGCCCTGGAGAACGCGCACATCCACGGCGGCGGGATCACCGCCGAGAACTCGCCCGAGGGGGGCGCCGTGTTCACGCTGCGGCTCCCCCAGGACCCGCCGGCCGACGAGGACGCCGACGGCACCGACGACGCCGGGGACGCCGCGGGGGACGAGGGCCGGGGCAAGGACGCGAAGGGACGGGTGTGATGACCGTACGCCGCCTGCGGCCCCTGACCGGGGCGGCCGTGCTGGCCCTGCTGCTGGCCGGGTGCGGCATCCGCGCCACGGAGGTGCCCACGGACTACGGTCCGGCGCCGTCGCGGGTGCGCTGCTCGCTCGGGGAGCCGGACGTGACGTCGTCGGCCGCACGGGGGCTGCCCGCGCAGGTGTCCCTGCTGTGCGGTGCGTCGCTGGTGGCGGTGGACCGGACGGTACGGGTGCCGGACGGCGCCTCCGACTCCGGGCGGCGCGTCCTGGTCGCCCAGGGGCTCCTCGACCAGCTGGCGGCGCCGCCGTCGCGGGCGGAGAAGGAGGCCGGGTACACGACGGACGTACGGCGCGGGATCACCGTGAGCGGGCCGCGCGCGGGTGACCCGGAGGACACGCTGCGGCTGAGCACCGCCCCGGGGGGCCTCACCTCGTACGCGCTCGCGCAGGTCGTGTGCACGTTCTCCGACTCGGCCGCGGCCGAGGGCGACGGCTCGGTCATCCTGGCCGGACCCGGCGACCGGTCCGCGCTGCGCTACACCTGCACCGACGGGGTCCGCACCCGGCCGGGCAGCAACGAACCGCCGGCCCACGAGGTCACCGGCGGCTGACGCCCTCCCCGGCCCCCGCTCCCCGGCCCGCTGGGCCGTGTGGCGCAGGACTCACGCCCGATCGGGAGGGGCCGGAACCGGGCGCGGTGGGGGCGGCGTCTTGGGTGACGTGCAGCGTCATGGGTTCCTCGGCGGCAGCGCCGCGCTCCGCATCCGTGTGACGGGAAGTGTTCTCCTCGTCGCACATCTCGCGTTCGTCGCCTGGTACACGCTGCGGCCGCTGGACGTCCCCTGGGTGCTGCCGCCCAATGTCGAGCCGTTCGCCGGTATCCGCGCCGATCTGGCGCTGGGCTGGCCGGGGGCGGCCCGTGCGCTGGGCGGGTCGCTGGCCCTGCTGGCGCCGCTGGGCGTGCTGCTGCCGGTGGCGGGCGGCCGGCTGACCGTCTCCCCGCTGGCGTCCCTGCTGCGCACCCTGGCCGCGGCGGCCCTGCTGTCGCTGGCCATCGAGCTGTTGCAGACCGGCGTACCGGGCCAGGTCGTGGACGTCGACTCGCTGCTGCTGAACACGGCGGGCGTGGCCCTCGCGCACCTCGCCGTCGTCCCCGCGGCCCGGGCCCGGCTCCGCCGCAGGTGCCGTGCCCACGGGCGGGCGGACCTCCCCCAGGAGGAGCCGTCTCAGGGGCGGACCCCGACGATTCCCAGGGTCGGAATCGCCCCGTAGAGCGACGCTTTGTTCCGTTCGTCTCCGTAGCGTGGAGGGCAGATGAAAGGGAAGCCGGACGGCGACCCCGCCCCACTGGTCCACACGCTCACGAAGGAGCCGCGATGTCCCGCCTCGCCCGCCCCACCCACGGCCGCATGATCGGCGGAGTGTGCGCCGCGCTGGCCCGGCGCTTCGGCACCTCGAACACCACGATGCGGGTGGTCTTCGTGGTCTCCTGCCTGCTGCCGGGCCCGCAGTTCCTGCTCTACCTGGCCCTGTGGCTGCTGCTCCCCTCCGAGGAGAAGGCGGCCCGCACGGCCTGGTGAGGCACGCGCCCTCCCTCTGGTACGCCGACGGGGCGCACCCTGGCGTCTCGCCGGATGCGCCCCGTCGGCGCGTGCGTGCCGGGTGGCTCAGCCGCCCAGCGGAAGGCCGTTGACCGGCAGGCCCTTGGTGGGCAGGCTCCGCACCGGCACACCGCCGAGCAGCTTGGCGACCGGCTCGGTCGGGCCCTCGGCGAGCTGCTCGGCGACGACCTGCTCGACGACCGGCTGTGCGGCGGTCAGACCGGTGCCGGAGATCTTCCGGCCCGTCTCCAGCGCGTTGCCCGCGCCGGGCGCGACCTGGGAGACGGTCTCGGCGGGGAGGGTGCGAGCGACGGAGTCCACCGTCTGCGCGGCGTCGGGGAGCGCGGGGGCCGCGGAGGCCGCGCCGGCACCGGCGGCGGCGAAGGCGGCACCGAGGGCGGCGACACCGAGGGTCCTGGCAGCAGACTTCTTCATGAGAATGCGTCCTCGTAGGGGGATGACGGGGAGGTGAGCGGTCCCTGAACGTAAGCACGCGGCCGCCCGTCCGGCAAACATCGAAATGCGGACGCTTGGTGAGACCCTGTCCGCATTTCCCTTTTGCCGCCGCCCTGCTCTCAGCCCGCCTCTTCCGAAGAACCGCTGGTGGAGGCGGTCTGCTGGAACAGCCATTCGGATTTCAGCTCTGCATATCCGGGCTTGATTACGTCATTGATCATGGCCAGTCGTTCATCGAAAGGAATGAACGCTGATTTCATCGCATTGACGGAGAACCACTGCATGTCATCGAGCGTGTAGCCGAACGCGTCGACCAGGTGCTCGAATTCCCGGCTCATGCCGGTGTGGGACATCAGCCGGTTGTCGGTGTTGACGGTGGCCCGGAAGTGCAGCCGGCGCAGCAGTCCGATGGGGTGCTCGGCATAGGAGTCGGCGGCACCGGTCTGGAGGTTGGAGCTGGGGCACAGCTCCAGGGGGATGCGCTTGTCCCGGACGTAGGAGGCGAGCCGGCCGAGCTTGACCGTGCCGTCCTCGTGGACCTGGATGTCGTCGATGATGCGCACCCCGTGCCCGAGCCGGTCGGCGCCGCACCACTGGAGGGCCTGCCAGATGGACGGCAGCCCGAAGCCCTCACCGGCGTGGATGGTGAAGTGGTTGTTCTCCCGCTTCAGGTACTCGAAGGCGTCCAGGTGCCGGGTGGGCGGGTAGCCGGCCTCGGCGCCCGCGATGTCGAAGCCGACGACGCCGAGGTCGCGGTAGCGGTTGGCGAGTTCGGCGATCTCCAGGGAGCGGGCGGCGTGCCGCATGGCGGTGAGCAGGGCGCCGACGCGGATGCGGTGGCCGTTCTCCCGGGCCCGGCGTTCGCCCTCGCGGAAACCCTCGTTGACGGCCTCGACGACCTGCTCCAGGGTGAGCCCGCCTTCGAGGTGCTGCTCGGGGGCGTACCGCACCTCGGCATAGACGACGCCGTCCTCGGCGAGGTCCTCGGCGCACTCGGCGGCGACCCGTACGAGGGCGTCGCGGGTCTGCATGACGCCGACGGTGTGGGAGAAGGTCTCCAGGTACCGCTCCAGGGACCCGGAGTCGGCGGCCTGCCGGAACCAGGCTCCGAGCAGGCCGGCGTCGGTCTCGGGCAGGCCGGCGTACCCGTTCTCGCGGGCGAGTTCGACGACGGTGCCGGGGCGCAGGCCGCCGTCGAGGTGGTCGTGCAGCAGAACCTTCGGCGCCCGGCGGATCCGGTCCGGCGTCGGAGTCCCCGCGGTGGTCGCGGCGCTCTTCGCGATGCTCTGGCTCGTCATCTCCGCACTGTAACTCCTACGCGCGTAGATCATCGCGTGAACGCCCATGACGGGGGGACGGCGGTGGGGGCGGACGGACCCGGTGTACGGATCCGCCGATATGTAACGGTGACTGCGCGGACAGGTGGCGTACACCCGGCCTTCTGAGAATGTTCTGTCATGGCACAGCAAGCGACGCCGGTGCGGCGGGCCCGGCTGGGGCGGACGCTCGGTCCGGAGGGAACGGCGGTCAGCGGGGTGGTGCTGCTGCTCCCCGGCGGCGACGAGGTCTCCAGCCGCAGGCCGTCCCCGCTGCTGGCGGCGGCGTCCGTGCGGACGTTGGGGCGCCGGCTGGCACGGGCGGGGCGCGAGGAGGGGCTGGCCACGCATGTCGTGCACTACCGCTGCCGGGGCTGGAACGGCACGGAGGCGCATCTCGCCCGGGACGCCGAGTGGGCCGCCGACGAGGCCGTACGCCGCTACGGAGACGTCCCCGTGTGCCTGGCCGGCATCGGCATGGGCGGCCGGGCGGCGCTGCGGGCGGCCGGGCACGAGGCCGTCACCTCGGTCCTGGCGATCGCCCCTTGGCTGCCGGAGGAGGACGTGGCGGCGCCACCCGAACCGGTGAAACAGCTCGCCGGGCGCCAGGTGCTGATCGTGCACGGCACCAACGACGAACGCAGCGACCCGGAGCTGTCCTTCCGGCTGGCGTCGCGGGCGAAGAAGGCGAACCGCGGGGTGTGCCGCTTCGAGGTGCACTCCGACGGGCACGGGCTCCGTCAGTACCGCGACGAAGTCGCCGCGCTGGCGGAGGACTTCGTTCTGGGGACGCTGTTCGGAATGCCCTTCTCCCGCCCGGTGGAGGACGCGCTGGCCGCGCCGCCGCCGCTGGGACTGCGGATGCCGCTGGCGGTGGGGTTCGGCAAGTCGCTGCGCAGGTGAGGGCGGTAGGACGGTTCAGGTCGCCGGCGGCGTCAGGCAGCGCGCTTCGCCCTTGCGCAGTTCGCTCCTTGCGGATCTCGAACTCCATCGCACCCCTTGAGCTGGGGTGTTGCAACGACTCCTAGAACCCAAGGTGCTCCGGCGGGGTCCTCGACCGCGACGGTGGGGTCGGTCTCGGTACCGGTGATCCCCCGGGCCCGCAGCCGGGCCGACTCCGCGTCGTCGTACGGCGCCACGGCGTGCTCGTCGAGGGCGGCGGCCCGGAAGCGGGCGGCGGCGGGGTGCGCGCAGTCGAAGACGATGTCGTGGAGTCGGGCCATGCGCACATCCTCCCTGCGCGGAGGGCGGAGGGCGGAGGGCGGAGGGCGGAGGCGCCACGGGGTTTCCCGCGCGGGCGGCGTCACCCCGGCAGCAGGTTCCCGCGCCGGGACAGCAGGAAGCGCTTGAACGCCGCCACCGGTGGGGTGTCCGTGCGGCCCGCCAGCCAGGCGACGCCGATCTCGCGGGCCGCGCGGGGGGCCGTGACCGTCAGTTCGGCCACGCCGGGGCGGGGGACGGCGGGCGGGGGCAGGAGGGCGACGCCGAGGCCCGCGGCGACCAGGCCGCGCAGGGTCTCCGCCTCCTCGCCCTCGAAGGCCACCCGCGGCCGGAAACCGGCCTCCTTGCACAGGTCGTCGGTGATGCGGCGCAGGCCGTAGCCGGGCTCCAGGGTCACGAAGGTCTCCTCGGCGGCCTCGGCGAGACGGATGCGGCGGCGCGCGGCGAGGGGGTGGTCGGCGGGGACGACCAGGCGGAGCTTCTGCTCGTCGAGGCGGCGGGCGACGAGGTCGGGCGCGTCGGGGACCGGCGAGGTCAGGCAGAGGTCGAGTTCCCCGGCGCGCAGGCGTTCCAGCATGGCCTCGCCGTAGTTCTGGACGAGGCTGAAGCGGACCCGGGGGTGGTCGGCGCGGAAGGCGTGCAGCAGGCCGGGGACGGTCTCGGCGCCCATCGTGTGCAGGAACCCGAAGGCGACCTTGCCGGTGGCCGGGTCGGCGTCCGCGCGGACCTCGTCGGCGGCGCGCTGCACCTCGGCGAGGGCGCGTTCGACGGAGCCGAGGAAGGTGCGTCCGGCGACGGTGAGCGCGAGGGTGCGGCCCCGGCGCACGAAGAGGTCGACGCCGAGGTCCTCCTCCAGGCGGACCAGGGCGCGGGAGAGGGTGGACTGGGGGACGTTCATCTCCTGCGCGGCCCGCGTGACGTGCTCCGTACGGGCCACGCCCGCGAAGTGCGCGAGGCGGGGCGCGAGCAGTGCGACGATGTCCTCTGTGTCACCGGACCGTGACAGGCGGGGCCCTGAACTCGACTGATGCACCATAGGAACGATTATGGACAGTCCATGCATTGGACGGATGAGTCAGGGCCTCCGTACGGTCGCAGCATGACTCCCGCCGATACCGGGGCGTCCACCACCGTGGGCGCCGCTGCCACCACCGCCTCCGTCCCCGACGCCGCCGACGCGCGCCTGACCCCGGGCGGCCCCGGTTACCGCCGGATGAGTCTCGCCCTGTTCCTCGCGGGCGTCGCCACCTTCGCGCTGCTGTACTCCACGCAGGCCCTGCTCCCGCTGATCTCCGGCGACCTCGGCGTCACGGCGAGCGACGCGAGCTGGACGGTGGCCGCCGCGACCGGTGGCCTCGCCCTGTTCGTGCTGCCGATGAGCGCGCTGTCGGAGCGGTTCGGACGCCGTACGGTCATGACGGCGTCGCTCGCGGTCGCGGTGACCGTGGGGCTGCTGGTGCCCTTCGCGCCCTCGCTGCCGGCGCTCGTGGCGCTGCGCGCGGTGCAGGGCGCGGCGCTGGCGGGGCTCCCTGCGTCGGCGACGGCGTACCTCGCGGAGGAGGTGCGGCCGCGGGCGCTGGTCACCGCGATCGGCCTGTTCGTGGCGGGCAACAGCGTCGGCGGGATGAGCGGCCGGATCATCACCGGCTGGGTCGCCCAGGAGTGGGGCTGGCGGGTCGCCGTCGGGGTGATCGGGCTGGTGGCGGTGGCGTGCGCGGTGGCGTTCCGGCTGCTGCTGCCCGTGCCGCGGCACTTCACGCCCGGGTCGCTGCGCCCGAGGGTGCTGGCGGGCACGGTCCGCGACCACCTCGCCGACCCGCTGCTGCGCCGCCTGTACGCGATCGGCGCCCTGTTCATGACGGTGTTCGGCGGCGTCTACACGGTGATCGGCTACCGGCTGGCGGACGCGCCGTTCGCGCTGCCGCAGGGCGTCGTCGGCTCGGTCTTCGTGATCTACCTGGTCGGTACGGTCTCGGCGTCGACGGCGGGCCGCCTCGTGGGCCGCTTCGGCCGCCGGGGCGCGCTGTACCTGGGCGGCGGCACGACGGCGGCGGGTCTGCTGCTCTCCCTCGCCCCGTCGCTGCCGCTGGTGCTGCTCGGCCTGGTGCTGATCACGGCCGGGTTCTTCGCCGGGCACGCCGTGGCCTCCTCGGCGGTCGGCAAGACGGCGGAGCACGGCCGCGCGCAGGCGTCGGCGCTGTACCAGTCCTCGTACTACATCGGCTCCAGCGTGGGCAGCACGGTGGGCGCGCTGGCCTTCCACGCGGGCGGCTGGGCCGGGACGGTCGGCGTCGGACTGCTCGCGGTGCTGGGTGTCGTGACGATCACGGTGACCGGTTCGCTGGCGGCCCGCCGGCCGTCCGCGACCGTATCGGCGACGGCCTGACTGAACGATCGTGACCGTCCTGACCTGAACCGTCCTGACCTGCACGTCTCCCCACTCCACAGGCCATTGTCAGTGCCCTGCGGTAGCTTCCGAAGTGCGAGGCGCGAAGACGCGCACGACGGGACGGCCACAGGGGTGGGTGGACGATGACCGACAGCACCGTGACCACGGAGCTGGACTCCGCGCTGGAGAAGCACCGCGCCGAACTGACGGGGTACTGCTACCGGATGCTCGGCTCCTCCTTCGAGGCGGAGGACGCGGTCCAGGACACCCTGGTCCGCGCCTGGCGGAGCTACGGGAAGTTCGAGGGCCGCTCCAGTCTGCGCTCCTGGCTCTACCGGATCGCGACCAACGTCTGCCTGGACATGCTGACCGCGGGCAACAAGCGGGCCCGTCCGATGGATCTGACCGAGTCGACCCCGCTCGCGCAGGCCGCCCTGTCCCCCCGCCCGGACCACACGTGGCTGGAGCCGATGCCGGACGCGCGCGTGCTGCCCTCGACCGCGGACCCGGCCGAGGCGGCGGTCGCCAAGGAGTCGGTGCGGCTCGCCTTCATGGCCGCGCTCCAGCAGCTGCCGCCCAAGCAGCGGGCGGTGCTGATCCTGCGGGAGGTGCTGGCGTGGAAGGCGGCCGAGGTCGCCGAGCTGCTCGGGACGTCGGTGGCGTCGGTGAACAGCGCCCTCCAGCGGGCCCGTGCGACGCTCGCCGAGCGGGCGGACCGGGGGGACGGCGCTGCCGTGTCGGACCCGTTGGACGAGGAGCAGCAGAAGCTCCTGGAACGCTATGTCGCCGCCTTCGAGGGCTATGACATGGCGGCGCTGACGGCGCTGCTGCACGAGGACGCGGTGATGACGATGCCGCCGTTCGACCTGTGGCTGGCGGGCCCGGCGGACATCACCGGGTTCATGTCGACGCTCGGCGCGGCCTGCGCGCACTCGCGGCTGGTGCCGGTGGAGGCCAACGGGCTGCCGGCCTTCGCGCACTACAAGCCGGACCCGGAGGCGGGCGGGTACGTGCCGTGGGCGGTGCAGGTGCTGGAGATCTCAGACGGCCGCATCACCGGCTTCCACTGCTTCCTCGACACCCAGCGGTGGTTCCCGCTGTTCGACCTGCCGCTCCGTCTCGAAGCGGAGTCCGACGACGTCGAGGAGGGCGTGTAGCGCGGGGTCGGCGTCCCGCAGCCGTATCCGGCCGCCGGCCCGTCTGGCGGTGAGTTCCAGCCGGGCCAGCAGGTCGACGGCGGCGAGGCCGGGCGGGCCCAGCCCGCCGACGTCGCAGACGACGACTCCGGTCCGCCCGGCCTCCAGCAGCGCTCGCACCTCGGCGCAGAGCCGGGGCGTCTCTCCTCGGGAGACGGGCCCCGGCAGCACGAGTACGGCGGGTGTCACGGCGTCCACGTGCGGTAGACCGGGCGCACCCGCCGAACTCATCGGTCCCGGAGGCCGTCGGGGATCACATTGACCTGCGCATGCCCTCCAGCAGAGGCTTTGCCGCATGCTCCACATATCCCGATCCGCCGCCGACCCGCCGCCCGCCGCGCTCCTCCGCACCGGTCGGGAGGCACCGTGCAGGGAGTGCTGACCGGCTTCGTGGTGATCGCGGTCGTCATCGCCGTCGGCTATGTCCTGGGGCTGCGCGGCCATCTCGGCCCGCACGGCCGCGAGGTGCTCACCAGGCTCGCCTTCCACGTCGCCTCGCCCGCGCTGCTGTTCACCACGCTGGCGACGGCCGACCTGTCGGTGGTCTTCTCCAGCTTTCTGCTGGTGACGGCCCTGTCGACGGTCGCGGTCTTCGGCATCTTCGGCGCGGTGGGCGCGGTACGCGGCTGGGGCTTGGGCCGTACGACGATCGGCGCCCTGTGCTCGGGCTTCGTCAACTCCGGCAACCTCGGCATCCCGATCGCCGTGTACGTCCTGGGCGACGCCTCGCTGGTGGCGCCGGTGCTGCTGTTCCAGCTGGTGCTGGTGACGCCGGTGGCGGTGACGGTCCTCGACCTTTCGTCGGGAGGCGCCGACGGCCCCCTGTGGCGCCGTCTGCTGACCCCGGTGCGCAACCCGATCGCCGTGGGCTCCCTGGCCGGCGTGGCCGTCGCGGCGGCCGGCTGGCGCGTGCCGGCGCCGGTCATGGACCCGCTGACCCTGATCGGCAACATGTCGGTGCCGGCGGTCCTGCTGGCCTTCGGCATCTCGCTGTGCGGCTCGACGACGCCGATGCGCGGCGCGGACCGCCGGCCGGTGCTCCTCGCGGTGGCCCTGAAGTCCCTCGGCCAGCCCGCCCTCGCCTGGGCCCTGGCCGCCGGCGCCTTCGGCCTGCGCGGCCACCAACTCCTCGACGTGGTGGTGACGTCGGCCCTGCCCTCCGCCCAGAACCTCTACGCGTACGCCTCCACCTACGGCGTCGGAGAACGCCTGGCCCGCGACACGATCCTGGTCTCGACGCTGCTGTCCGTACCGGTACTGGTGGCGGTGGCGGCGGTGCTGGGGTGAGTCACGCTTCGGGGAACTCGCCGGTGTCGATGACCAGGTCGAAGGGGGCGGGGAGGGTGAGGGGGTCGCCGAACTTGGCGGCGCTCAGCACCCGGTACACGTCACCCTTGGGCTCACCGTAGAGCGTCGCGGTGGGTCCGCCGGGGGCCCAGCGGTCGACGAGGAGGTAGAACGGGATGCCGGCGGCGGCGTAGGCGGCGGGCTCGCTGATGCGGTCATGGCGGGCGCTGGACTTGGAGGTGACCTCGACTACGAGTTCTGCGAGAGCCGCAGGGATGTGGGTGTCCGACTCCGAATGGTCCGGCAACTGTGTCACCACAAGATCGGGGATCAGCATACCGAGGCGCGACGGCACGGAGAGCGCGAGAGTCTGGTAGACCCCCCAACGGCCAGGAATCACCGCATACAGGCGGCGCTGGATTCGTTCGGTGATGTCGTTGTGAGGCAGTCCCGGAGCAGGTGACACGGTGATGATCCCCTCGATGATCTCCACCTTGCTGCCCTCGGGCCATTCCATCTCCTCCCAGAACCGGACGAGGTCGTCCCAGTTCTGGTCGGGCTCCTGGCTCACGGTGAGTGCGCTCATGGCGGTTCTCCTATCGGTGCGTCACCGATCCCAGCATGCCGAACGGGACCGGCAGAGATCCACCGGTCCCATTCACCCAAGGGGGGAAACTCCCGGTCAGGCGATGCGTTCCAGCACCACCGGCGACGCCGTGAACGCCGTTCCCGTCGGGGAGATGTCGTACGCGCCCTCCACCGCCGCGAGGGCGTAGTCGAAGCGGTCCGGGGTGTCGGTGTGGAGGGTGAGGAGGGGCTGGCCCTCGGTGACGGGGTCGCCGGGCTTGGCGTGGAGTTCGATGCCCGCGCCGGCCTGCACCGGGTCCTCCTTGCGGGCGCGGCCCGCGCCGAGGCGCCAGGCGGCGACGCCGACGTCGTAGGCGTCGAGGCGGGTGAGGACGCCGGAGGCGCCCGCCTTCACCACGTGCTGCTCCCTCGACGTGGGCAGGGGCGCGTCCGGGTCGCCGCCCTGGGCCGCGATCATCCGGCGCCAGACGTCCATCGCGGAGCCGTCGGCCAGGGCCTTCGCCGGGTCGGCGTCAGGCAGGCCGGCCGCGTCGAGCATCTCGCGGGCCAGGGCGAGGGTCAGTTCGACCACGTCGGAGGGGCCGCCGCCCGCCAGGACCTCGACGGACTCGCGGACCTCCAGGGCGTTGCCCGCGGTGAGGCCGAGCGGGGTCGCCATGTCGGTGAGGAGGGCGACGGTCCTCACGCCGTGGTCGGTGCCGAGGCCGACCATCGTGGACGCCAGTTCGCGGGCGTCGTCCAGGGTCTTCATGAAGGCGCCGCTGCCCACCTTCACGTCCAGGACCAGGGAGCCCGTGCCCTCGGCGATCTTCTTGGACATGATGGAGGAGGCGATCAGCGGGATCGCCTCGACCGTGCCGGTGACGTCCCGCAGGGCGTACAGCTTCTTGTCGGCCGGCGCGAGGCCGTCGCCGGCCGCGCAGATCACCGCGCCGACGCCGTCGAGGACGTCCAGCATCTCCTCGTTGGAGAGCAGCGCCCGCCAGCCCGGGATGGACTCCAGCTTGTCCAGGGTGCCGCCGGTGTGGCCGAGGCCCCGGCCGGAGAGCTGCGGGACGGCCGCGCCGCACGCCGCGACCAGGGGGGCCAGCGGCAGCGTGATCTTGTCGCCGACGCCGCCCGTGGAGTGCTTGTCGGCGGTGGGGCGGGACAGGGACGAGAAGTCCATGCGCTCGCCGGAGGCGATCATCGCGGCGGTCCAGCGGGCGATCTCGTCGCGGTTCATGCCGTTGAGGAGGATTGCCATCGCGAGGGACGCCATCTGCTCGTCGGCCACCTCGCCGCGCGTGTACGCGTCGATGACCCAGTCGATCTGCTCGGCATCGAGTACGCCGCGGTCGCGCTTGGTGCGGATGACGGAGATGACGTCCATGGCCATGTCTGGCTTTCCTAACGAGAGTCGCTACGGGAGTCGCTACGAGGGTGGCTACGACTTGGTGAGGTGGTCGGGGCCGAAGGCCTGCGGGAGCATCCGGGACAGGGGGAGGATCCCCTCCGGGGTCTCCAGGAGCAGCTCCGGGCCGCCGAACTCGTACAGCAGTTGCCGGCAGCGGCCGCACGGGACGAGGGCCTCGCCGTGGCCGTCGACGCAGACGAAGTGCGTCAGCCGGCCCCCGCCGGTCACCTGGAGCTGGGAGATCAGCCCGCACTCGGCGCACAGGCCGAGGCCGTAGCTGGCGTTCTCCACGTTGCAGCCGGTGACGGTGCGCCCGTCGTCGACCCGGGCGGCGGCGCCCACCGCGTACCCGGAGTAGGGGGCGTACGCCCGGGACATCGCGTCCCGGGCCGCCCCGCGCAGTGCCTCCCAGTCGGGGGCGGTCACTTGCCCTGGCCCTTGCGGTACTGCATGCCGTCCGCCTTGGGCATCCGCAGCCGCTGCGCGGACAGGGCGAGGACGACGAGCGTGACGACGTACGGCGTGGCCGACACCACCTGGTTGGGCACCTCGTCGGTGCCCGCGTACCAGGCGAAGACCAGGGCGCCGACGACCAGCGTGATCACCGCGTGGACGTACTTCTTGCGGACCGCCAGCCAGATCGCGCCCACCAGCAGCAGCAGCGCGCCGAGCAGCAGCAGGGCGTGCACGTTGGCGGAACCGCCGCGCAGGTTGAGGCTGTCGGTGTAGCCGAAGAGCCCGGCGCCGATGGCGAGGCCGCCCGGCATCCAGTTGCCGAAGATCATCGCCGCGAGGCCGATGTAGCCGCGGCCGCTGGTCTGGCCCTCCAGGTAGAAGGGGTTGGCGACGATGGAGAGGAAGGCGCCGCCGAGTCCGGCGAGGCCGCCGGAGATGATCACGGCGAGGTACTTGTACTTGTAGACGTTGACGCCGAGCGACTCGGCCGCGACCGGGTTCTCGCCGCAGGAGCGCAGCCGCAGGCCGAACGCGGTGCGCCACAGGATCCACCAGGTGGCGGGGATCAGGGCGACGGCGATCAGGGTCAGCCAGGAGACGTTGGTGACCAGGCCGCCGAGCAGGCCGGCGATGTCCGAGATCAGGAACCAGCCCTTCTCGTTGAGGTCCACCAGGCCCGAGGAGAGCCCCGGCACCGTGAAGTGGCCCAGCGAGTCGACCGGCGGGGACTGCTTGGCCGAGCCGCCCTGGTGGCCCTCGAAGGCGAGGGGGGCGAGGTAGCGGGTGGCGCCGAGGGCGAGGATGTTGATGGCCACACCGGAGACGATGTGGTTGACGTTGAAGGTGATCGTCACGACGGCGTGCAGCAGGCCGCCGATCGCGCCGCCGATGATGCCGACGAGGACACCGGTCCACGGGCCCCACTGGAAGCCCGCCCAGGCGCCGAACCAGGTGCCGAGGATCATCATGCCTTCGAGCCCGATGTTGACGACGCCCGCGCGCTCGGCCCACAGGCCGCCGAGGCCGGCGAGGCCGATCGGCACGGCGAGCTGGAGCGCGGTGGACATCTGGCTGACGTTGGTGATGCCGTCCGCGCCGGTGATCAGGCGGACGATCGAGGTCAGCGCCAGGGCTCCGGCGACGACCAGCAGCAGGACGGGCCACGACAGGCGGCGGCCGGTCGGCGCCGAGGGCTGCAGCGTGGGCTGGTTGACGTCGGTCGCGGTGGTCATCGCCCAGCCACCTCCTTCGTGTTGTCGGTGGCGCCGAGGACGTGACCCGCGGCCAGTTCCGCGCCGACCCGGCGCTGCTGGCGGCGCAGGCCCCACTCGCGGACGGCCTCGTAGGAGACGACGACGGACAGGACGATCAGGCCCTGCATGATGACCGCGATCTCCTTGTCGTAGCCGTGGAAGTCCAGCTCGGGGCTGGCCTTGTCGAGCCAGGCCCACAGCAGCGCGGCGAACGCGATGCCGACCGGGCTGTTGCGGCCCAGCAGGGCGATGCCGATGCCGAGGAAGCCGATGCCGGTGGGGAAGTTGAGGCTGTAGGTGTGGGTGTCGCCGAGCAGGATCGGCAGGCCCGCGAGTCCGGCGAGGCCGCCGGAGATCAGCATCGCGGTGAGCACCATCCGCTTGGGGTCGACCCCGCTGGCCGCGGCGGCGGACTCGGAGGCGCCCGAGGCGCGCAGGTCGAAGCCGAAGCGGGTGCGGTTGAGGACGACCCAGTAGCCGATGCCGAGCAGCACGGCGAGGATCACCAGGCCGTAGATCTCGCCGGACGCGCCCATGTCGATGCCGGGGATCCAGCCGGACTCGTGCATCTCGCCGGTGGTGTTGTTGTTGCCGATCTTCACGCCGAAGACGTCCGGCAGCCACAGGTAGCCGATCACCGAGGTGGCGATGGCGTTGAGCATGATCGTGGCGACCACCTCGCTGACACCCCGGGTGATCTTGAGGACACCGGCGATGCCGGACCAGAAGGCGCCGGTGAGGACGGCGGTCAGCAGCAGCAGCGGCACCTGGAGGGCGGCCGGGAGATCGGCGTGGGCGCCGACGATCGCGGCCGTCATGGCGGCGAGCTGGTACTGGCCGTCGACGCCGATGTTGAACAGGTTCATCCGGAAGCCGATGGCGACCGCCAGCGCGGCGATGTAGTACAGCGACGCCTGGTTGACGATCAGTACCTGGACGTCGGAGAAGCCGGCCTGCTCGAACATCAGGGAGAACGGCTCGACCGGGTTCTTGCCGGAGGCGACGAGCACGATCGCGCTGAGCACGAAGGCCACGGCGAGCGCGATGACCGGTCCGGCCACCGCGAGGAGCACGCGCTCCTTGTCGAACTTCTTCATCAGCGGGCCTCGTCTTCCGCGCCCGATCCGCCGTCGGCCGGGGTCTCTTCGTGGGCGAGGTGGCCGGTGGCGGCGCCGGTCATGGCCGAGCCCAGCTCCTCGGGGGTGATGGTGGCGGGGTCGGCGTCCGCGACGAGCCTGCCGTCGTAGATGACGCGCAGGGTGTCGGAGAGGCCGATCAGCTCGTCCAGGTCGGCGGAGATCAGCAGCACGGCGAGCCCCTCGCGGCGGGCCTCGCGGATGTGGTCCCAGATCGCGGCCTGCGCGCCGACGTCCACGCCCCGGGTGGGGTGCGCGGCGATCAGGAAGCGCGGCTGGTGGCTCATCTCGCGGCCGACGATCAGCTTCTGCTGGTTGCCGCCGGACAGCGAGGCGGCGGTGACGTCGATGCCGGGGGTGCGGACGTCGTACGTCTCGACGATGCGGCGGGTGTCGTCCTGGGCGCCCTTGAGGTCCAGCCAGACGCCCTTGCTGTTGGGCTTCTCGGTGACGTGGCCGAGGATGCGGTTCTCCCACAGGGGCGCTTCGAGGAGCAGCCCGTGGCGGTGGCGGTCCTCGGGGATGTAGCCGACGCCCCGCTCGCGGCGCCCCCGGGTGGGCAGCGCGGTGATGTCCTGGTCGAGGAAGCGGATGGTGCCGGAGTCGGCGTGCCGCAGGCCGATCAGCGCGTCGACCAGCTCGGTCTGCCCGTTGCCCTCGACGCCGGCGATGCCGAGGACTTCACCGGCGTGGATGGTGAAGGTGACGTCGTCCAGCAGGGCCTTGCCGCCCGCCGCCTCCAGGCGCAGCGTGTCGACGGTGAGG
This sequence comes from Streptomyces sp. cmx-10-19, assembly GCA_049998335.1. Taxonomy (GTDB): domain Bacteria; phylum Actinomycetota; class Actinomycetes; order Streptomycetales; family Streptomycetaceae; genus Streptomyces. The sequence continues at coordinate 69,069 of JAEBFB010000023.1, read as the reverse complement.
ACCGGGCGGTCGGTGACCGTGGACTCCGCCGTCTCCGGCGTCGGCAGCTCGCTGCCCACCATCAGCTCGGCGAGCTGGCGCGGGGTCGTCTCGGCGGGGACGGCGGTGCCGACCGTGGTGCCGCGCCGGATGACGGTGATCTCGTCGGCGACGGAGAGGACCTCGCCCAGCTTGTGGGAGATGAAGATGACGGACAGGCCCTCGGCCTTCAGCTCGCGCAGGTTGTCGAAGAGGGCGTCCACCTCCTGCGGCACCAGGACGGCGGTCGGCTCGTCCAGGATCAGCGTGCGGGCGCCGCGGTAGAGGACCTTGAGGATCTCCACGCGCTGGCGGGCGGCGACGCCGAGTTCCTCGACCAGGCGGTCGGGCTCGACCCCGAGGCCGTAGCGCTCGGAGATCTCCTTGATCCGGCGGCGGGCCTTCGCGCCGATGCCGTACAGCTTCTCGCTGCCGAGGACCACGTTCTCCAGGACGGTGAGGTTGTCGGCGAGCATGAAGTGCTGGTGGACCATGCCGATGCCGCGCGCGATGGCGTCGGCGGGCGAGGAGAAGGCCACCTGCTCGCCGTCGATCGCGACGGTGCCCTCGTCCGGCTTCTGCATGCCGTAGAGGATCTTCATCAGGGTCGACTTGCCGGCGCCGTTCTCACCGACCAGGGCGTGGACGGTGCCCTTGCGGACGGTGAGGTGGATGTCGTGGTTGGCCACGACGCCGGGGAAGCGCTTGGTGATCCCGGCGAGTTCGACGGCGGTCACCGATTCGTGGACCGCCGCTCCGGCCGGAGGGCTGCTGGACGCGTTGATGGCGCACACTCCTGGGGACGGGGGCCGTCTACGCGCGTAGCGCCCCTACGGCATCTCAAAGCGGCGGCGGCACATCGACACGAAGGGGTACGAGGTGCCGGCCCTCGGGCCCGCTCCCCGTACCCCGCCGAGCGGCGCAACCTCCGCGGTTACACGCTGTTCGAGGTCGTGCTCGGTTCAGCTGCTCTTGACCTTGATCTCGCCGCTGACGATCTTCTCCTCGGCCGTCCTGATGGCTGCCTGGAGCTCGGCGTCGCCCGCGAACTTCGGGTTGGAGTCCGCGAGACCGACCTCGCCGGACTTCAGGTCGCCCCGAACGATACCGGTCTCCGGCTTGCCGTCCTCGACGGACTTCGCGAGGCTGTACACGGCCTTGGCGACGTCCTTGGTGGCCGACGTGAAGATCGACTCCTTGTACTTCGCGAGGGCTTCCTGCCGGTACTGGTCGGAGTCGACGCCGATCGCCCACACCTTGTCGGCGGCGGCGGCCTCGATGACGCCCTGGCCGGAGAGACCGGCGGCGGCGTAGACGACGTCCGCCTTCTTCTCGATCTGGCCCTCGGCGGCCGTCTTGCCCTTGTCGGGGCTGGCGAAGCCGCCCTCCTCGGCGGTCTGCGTCAGGTACTGGGACAGCACCTTGACCTCGGGGTCGGTGTCCTTGACGCCCTGCTCGTAGCCGGCCTCGAACTTGTGGATCAGCGGTACGTCCACACCGCCGACGAAGCCGACGGTCTTGGTCTTGGTGGCCCTGGCGGCGGCGACCCCGGCGAGGTAGGACGCCTCCTGCTCGCTGAAGACCAGGTCGGCCACGTTCTTCGCCTCGACCGTGGAGTCGTCCACGATGCCGAAGGTGGTGTCCGGGTACTTCTCGGCGGCGCTCTTCAGCGCGGTGGCGTACGCGTAGCCGACGCCGACGACCGGGTTGTACCCCTGCTTGGCCAGCGAGACGAGGCGCTGCTCCTTGTCGGCGTCGGTCTCGCCGTCGGTGGGCTCGACGTCGGCGGTCTGGTAGCCGAACTCCTTCTTCGCCCGCTCCAGGCCCGCGAAGGCGGCGTCGTTGAAGGACTGGTCGCCCTTGCCGCCGACGTCGTAGGCGATGGCGAGGCCCTTGTCGCCCTTGGACTCCGAGGAGCCGGAGTCGGTCGAGGTGCCACCGCAGGCGGCGAGGGCGAAGGCCAGGGAGGCGGTCGCTGCGCCTGCGACCGTGATCCGGGAAATCCGGCGCATGTCTGGTGCTCCTGTCGTACAAAGCGCCGGACGGTTCGGCTACGGCGCTGGCTTCCGCCGCAGATTAACGCGCGTAGACCTGCCTGAAAACCCCTTCTGTCCACCTTGTTATAGGCCCGTGAGCAAGGGGAGGCGCGAGGGCGTCCGAGGCTTGCCGGGTGCGAACGCGGGGTGGCGGAGGGTGACGTGAGGGCCCCTCGGCGGGGGCTTCGCCCGGGGCGTGCCGAAGCGGCCGGGCGACGTGGCCGCCCGGCCGCTCCACACACCTTCCGGTGGCCGGTACTACTCGGTCTTGACCTTGATGGTGCCGCCGATGATGCCCTCCTCGGCCTTGGCCACGGCGTCCTTCGCGCCCGGGACCTCGGCGAACTTCGGGTTGCTGTCGGACAGGCCGACGCCGTCGGACTTGAGGTCGAAGGTCTGGGTGCCGGTGAGCGGCTTGCCGTCCTCGACGGACTTCGCCAGGGCGTAGACCGCTCCGTCGATGTCCTTGAGGGCGGAGGTCAGGATCGAGTCCTTGTACTGCGCGAGGGCTTCCTGCCGGTACTGGTCGGAGTCGACGCCGATCGCCCAGACCTTGGCCTTGGCGGCGGCCTCGATCACGCCCTGCCCGGAGAGGCCGGCCGCCTGGTAGACGACGTCGGCCTTCTTCTCGATCTGGCCCTCGGCGGCGGCCTTGCCCTTGTCGGGGCTGGAGAAGCCGCCCTCCTCGGCGGTCTGCGTCAGGTACTGGGAGAGCACCTTGACCTTGGGGTCGGTGTCGGTGACGCCCTGCTGGAAGCCGGCCTCGAACTTGTGGATCAGCGGCACGTCCACACCGCCGACGAAGCCTACGGTCCTGGTCTTGGTGGCCTTGGCGGCGGCGACGCCCGCGAGGTAGGACGCCTCGTTCTCGGCGAAGACGAGGGAGGCGACGTTCTTGCCCTCGACGACGGAGTCGACGATGCCGAAGGTGGTGTCCGGGTACTTGGCGGCGACGGCCTCCATCGCGGGACCGTAGGCGAAGCCGACCCCGATAACGGGGTCGTAGCCCTGCTTGGCCAGGGAGACGAGGCGCTGCTCCTTGTCGGCGTCGGTCTCGCCGTCGGTGGGCTCGATGTCGGCGGTCTGGTAGCCGAACTCCTTCTTCGCCCGCTCCAGGCCCGCGAAGGCGGCGTCGTTGAAGGACTGGTCGCCCTTGCCGCCGACGTCGTAGGCGATGGCGAGGCCCTTGTCGCCCTTGCCGCCGTCATTCCCGCTGCCGCTCTCGCTGCTGGTGCCGCCGCAGGCGGTGGCGGTGAGGGCGAGCGACGCGACCCCGACCGCGGCGCGGGTCAGTCTGGATATCCGACGCATTCGAGGTTCCCCATTCTCCGAAGCCCCGCAGCGGGTGCTCGGTTCGGCGCACAGTAACGCGCGTAGAAACTCCTGGGAACGGGGTTCCGCCGGGCCGTTATCCATTCGTGCCGCTGACCGGTTACGGCCCTGTGAACCACTCGGCCGAACGGGAGCGAATGGGGCGTCCGGGGCGCCCGACGGGGCGCCGCGCGTGCTTGCGGGCCGGGCTGCGGCGGGGGCACCGCGGGGGCAGCCGGGAGGGGTCGGTGCCGGACGGGGTGGGCCGGTGTCTTGCCGGGCGGGCGAGTGCTCTGCCGGACGGACCGGCGCCGTACCCCGACGGACCGGCGCTCTGCCCGACGGACCGGTGCCGTACTCGACGAGCCGGAACCGTACCGGACAGGCCGGCGCCATACCCCGACGAACCGGTGCCGTACCCGACGAGCCGAAACCGTACCGGACAGGCCGGCGCCGTATCCGACGGACCGGTGCCCTGCCGGGCCGGCCGGTGCTGCGCCGGCCTGCCTCGCCGGGCTACACCGCGTCGATGAGGGCGGCGGCGGTGAACATCTCCACGCCGACGGTGATGGCGTGCTCGTCCACGTCGAAGTCGCCCTGGTGCAGATCGCGGACGGTCCGCTCGCCGGGCGGGCGGACGCCCAGGCGGGCCATCGCGCCGGGGACGTGCTCCAGGTACCAGGAGAAGTCCTCGCCGCCGAGGCTCTGCTCGGTGCTCTCCACGGCGTCGGTGCCGCGCCGGGCGACCATGGCGGCCTGGAGGAGTTCGGTACTGGTGACCTCGTTGACGACGGGGGGCACGCCGCGGACGTAGGTGATCTCGGACTTGGCCCGGTAGAGGTTGGCGATCTCGTCGATGGCGCCGACGATGAGGTCGGGCGCCTGGTGCCAGGCGTCGAGGTCGAGGCAGCGCACGGTGCCGGCCAGTTCGGCGTGCTGCGGGATGACGTTCGGGGCGTGGCCGGACTCGATCCGCCCCCAGGTCAGGGCCAGTCCGCTGCGGCTGTCCACGCGCCGGGCGACCAGCGCGGGCACGTCGGTGACGACGCGGGCGGCGGCGGTGACCAGGTCGGTGGTCAGGTGCGGGCGGGCGGTGTGGCCGCCGGGGCCGTTCAGGGCGATCTCCAGCCGGTCGCAGGCGGAGGTGATGGGGCCGACCCGCAGGCCGATCCGGCCGGCGTCGACACGCGGGTCGCAGTGCACGGCGAGGATGCGGCGTACGCCGTCGAGCGCGCCGCCCTCGATGGCGTCGGCGGCGCCGCCGGGCAGCACCTCCTCGGCGGGCTGGAAGACGAGCCGCACGGGCCGGGGCAGCAGGCCCTGCTCGTGCAGCGCGGCCAGGACGAGCCCGGTGCCGAGGACGACGGTGGTGTGCACGTCGTGCCCGCAGGCGTGGGCGCGGTCGGGCACCTGGGAGCGGTACGGGCAGTCGCTCTTGGTGTCCGGGATGGGCAGGGCGTCGATGTCGGCGCGCAGGGCGAGCATGCGGGGCCCGCCGCTCCAGCGCCCGGACTCGGTGCCGGTGCCGATGTCACAGATCAGGCCGGTGCCGACGGGCAGGACGCGCGGCTTGAGGCCGGCCCGCTCCAGGCGTTCCTTGATCGCGGCGGTGGTGCGGAACTCCTGGTTGCCCAGCTCGGGATGCATGTGCAGGTCGCGGCGGAAGGCGACCAGCTCCGCGCGCAGCGCGTCCGGCAAGGTGCCGGGCAGCGCGGCGTCGGCGGTTCCACCGGGAGTGTCGGCCTCGGACTCTGGGGACATCAACGCTTTCACCCTTTGCAGCGTAGGGCGCCCGAGCGGCCGGTGGACCCACGATCACCAAAAATTCAACCCGTCAGGCGAAGAAAACCCGACCGCCCTACGCATAGCCGTCGTCTCGCTTGGGTAAACTCGCCCGTCTTTCCGGCCGAGCCCGTCGCAGGAGATCACCGGAGCCCCGACCCCTCGGCGGCTCCGGTCCTCCCCCTCCCGACTACCACGCGCGGCCCGCTCCACTCGCCGACGGCTTCAGGTCTGCCCACCAGGGGACGACGAGGCGAGGGGTTCACTGGACGACCAGAAATCCGAATGGACGTTCGGATCGGGAACCTCCTGCTGCGAGTAGTCCGGGCCGACGGGAGGGCTCGCCGGACCCGACACCTCGGACGGCTCCACGCACGGCGTGGTCACGCTGAAGTGGGCCTGCCCCTGAGCACCGACGAGCACCTGCAACTGGAAGCCGTCCTCGGTCACGAAATTGGCAGCCAGACCGTTCGCGCTGACGTCGACCAACTCATACCCCTCGCTCTTCCAGTGCCGCTCGACCACACCGAGAAAGGCGTCCCGCCTCTGCTCCGAGATGATCGTCATCACCGCGCGGTCACGGTCCACGGAGCAGTCGCCTGGCATGGTGAACGTGGGCGTCCATCGGACCGCAGGCTTGATCGCGGCGAACGTTCCGTCGAGGAGAGCGTCGGCACGATCGGCCGCCTCCTGCATATTCATCGAAATCTCCTGACCCCGGGGGGACGAATCAGAACCGGAAGCCCCACATCCAGCAAGCAGAACCATCAGCAACGCGACGGCTGGAGTCTTGTTTCTCACCGCGGTTTCTCCCTGGAAACGTAACCGGTGTCACCAGCGACGATGGCAGCGATGTTCTTCGCGGACACCTGATCTTTCCCTTCTTCCGGGTTGAAGTAATTCGAATGTGCATCGAGGGTCAGATCGGAGTTCAAAACGTTCGGAAACGAGACGAGCGTCGGGCCGGGCAGCGTCCTGAATCTGTTGGCACCGAACTCCGCGCTCGCGGGATCCTTCCCGAACCAGAGGTCGTTGTCGTCCGCATCGCTCACGCTACCACCGGCGGCGGAACCGATCAGAGCGCCGGCTGACCCACCCGCGGCAAGCCCGAGACCCGCACCGACGAGTGCACCGCCCCCTTCTTTCGGAGACGGCAATTTGGTCACCACATCGTTTTCTGCGGCCCCGACCCAGACATGTTCCTTGTCGACCCCCAGATCACCGGCCCTGTCCACGCCCACGCCGGGACTGCCGACCAGAATGATGTCGTCGGCACCGGGAATACCACCGTCCTGTTTCGCAGCCGTCCCCACGGTCAGCGAACCGTACGAGTGGCCGATCGCCGTGATATGCGGGTCGGCGTTCTCGTTGGTAGCTGCGATCCCTCCCATGAAACTGGTGTAGGCCGGAGCCCCCGCCTTGGCGCTGCTCTCCGACATCACGTTGGCCCCGGAGATCAATTCGCCGACTTTCATCTGCGGCGCGTCGTAACCTAACCAGACGATCGATGCAGTCGAAGGGTGGCCCATTTCCCTGGCCAACGTCGCAGTGTAGAAGGCGCGATTCACGGTCCCTCCGGCAAATGACTGGTCGAGTTTCGTGTCAAGTCCGGGAACGTACGCCGACACATTCTTAGATGTGTCCGGGTTACCGAAGGAGACGATGGCCCTCCCGTTTCCCTCCAGCCCGATACCCAAAAGGTACATCGGCGGCACGCTGGGCTTGGACAGCTTCTCCTGAATTCCCTGCAGACCGCCCAGCTTGGTCTGCGATGCCTCGTCGTGACGGCCTTCGAGTGACGCGATGAGCAGGGGAAGATTCTCGCGGTTCGCTTCGTCACGCACCACGGCAGGGATGCCGTCCAGGTTTCCGATGACCTCCGGGAACGCGATCCGGTACTCGTCGCGCTGCTCGTTCGTGAGGCTGTCCCACCACTCTTTACGGTCGGCGGGAGACTTGTCGAGCGGGACGGCGTCCCGCAGGTACTCGCTCGCGGCTGAACTGACAGCGTCGACGTCGGAGGCGACATCCGCCCACGTCTTCGCGCCGACACTCAGTCCTGGCGCCGCCTTGAGTTTCATCAGGGCCTCGCCGTACCGCTCGTCGATCTCCGTTGCCTCCCGCAGTGCGTGAGCGATGCGGTCGGCGATGTCCTGGGCCTTCGCGTAGTGCGGGTTGCCCTGGTGGATCGCGATCCCGCCGGCTCCCGCGTCCGGTGGGTACAGCCCGTCGACCCCAGGGCCGTACAGAGCCCTGTTGCCGGGGCTCAGCATGCCGTTGTTGCCCACGGCCGTACCCCCGGGCACCGGATCTCCGGTCAGCTTGTTCTCACCGCCGGCGGGAAACGTGACGTCTCCCGCCGCGCTGACCGCGTACGCCAGTGCGGCCGCATCGTCCAGGGCCTCGGTCAGACGGCGCTGCGGTGCGGCGATCTCCGTCGAGAAGCCGTTGAGCGACCCGCTGACCAGGCCGCACTCGGCCCGGGTGTAGTGGAGGTTCTCCGAAAGCTGCTTCAGCTGCTTCTGAGCGGCGTCCGCGGCCTTCCCCTCGTTGGCCTCGTCCATCGCCTTGGTGATCTGCTTGTCGACGCGCTCCCTGGCGGCGTCGGCCGCATCGCTCACCGCGCGGTATCCGTCCGCGGCGTCGGCGTACTCGCTCGGCTTGAGTGCCTTGAGGGACTTGATGTCCACAGCCGGTCACCGGCCCGCGCCGTGCGCTGCGGACGCATCCTTGGAGCCGACGTTCAGCGCGGCGATCTCGGCCTCGATCGCCTGGTCCGTCCTCAGCTGGTCGTTCCCCGTCTTTTCCAGAACACCGGCGAGCCCGTCGCACCACTCGTCGATGTCCCTCACCCGGCGCTCCCAGGAGTCGAAGACGCCCTTGACCGCCGCGGCGGTCAGAAACGCGGACGTCTTGTCGAGACCGGTCTGGGAATCCTCCAGCTCGATCAGTGCCCTGCCCAGATTGGTCCGCAGCTCACTGACGCCCTCCCCGGCCTTCGACCACGCGGACTTGTCCGACCTCAGCCTGCCGGACGGGGGACCGTACGTGACACCTCCACCACCGCCGCCCCTCTCGGTGGGCAGCTGGTTGAGTTGCATATGCGCCGACTGCCGCTCGGCTGCCGCAGCTTTGAGCTGTTCCCACTCGTCCCACGCCATGAGAAGAACGCTAACGGCCCGTCAGGACGAACCCCATCCGCAACAGTCACCAGGTCGTCTGAGTATCGGTACTCAGGCTGGATCAAGCCCCGACCTGGCCGGATGCCCACTACACGGCTAACCCGCCACCGCCGGCAGCCGGTGGACGTCCCGGGCCGAGCCTGTGACGCCGGAGAGGAAGCCGCGGGCCCGGGGGGAGGCGGACGCCGTGAGCCAGGTGGGGTCGATGTCGCAAACGGCGACGCGGACGTCGGTTCCGGTCAGGGCGAGGGGGAGGGTGTGGACGACGGTGGAGGGGAAGCTGAGGACGGTGCGGCCGATGGGGCCGCGGCGGGCGATCAGTTCCAGGGGGAGGTCGGGGCGGACGATCTCCAGTCCCGTCTCCACGGCGAGCCGGTGGAGCTTCTCGGTGCTCTCGCGGCGGTGGGCGAAGTAGCGCGCCGCGCCGTGGGTCTTCGCCAGGCCGCGTACGGCGTCCAGGTAGCGGTCGGCGTCGACGACGCCGGTCTCCACCAGGGAGGTGCCGACCATGTCGGCGCCCTTGGTGATGCGGGGCGGGCCGAAGCGGGCGCGGGTCCAGGTGAAGTCGTTGGCGGTGACGGTGACGCCGTCGGGGACGTCCCCGATGGGCATGGCGGAGAAGACCGAGACCCGGCGGTCGCGGGCCGGGGTGAGGCGGCGCCGGGCGGCGCCGGAGACGGGGGCGAAGAGCAGGTCGCGGGGGCCGGGGCGGCTGCCCTTGCGGTGCCAGCGCACCAGGCGTTCGCCGTGGGCGAGCTGGGTGACGAACTCCATCGTGGCCGTGCCGTCGTCCACGACGACGAGGTCGTCGGCGCCGGTGATGGTCAGGAGCAGCTGGACGTAGCGGGAGAAGGGGTCGCCCATGACGACCCGGTCCGCCCGGCGCAGGTCGGCGGTGAGGCCGCCGACGGTGCGGAAGGGCGCGGACGCGCCGCCGCGGGCCTCCTCCCAGCGGATCTCGTGGCCCTCCTTGCGGGCCAGTTCCGCCATGCGGCGCAGCTGGCCGCGGGTCATGGGGTCGAGGGGCGAGAGGACGACGAGGGTGAGCTCCGCGCCGGGTGCGCGGGTGTGCGCCCACTCCAGCACGTTCAACAGTTGTACCGGGCTCTCGACGAACGCGAGAGTACGGGTGCGGGGGCCGGCCTTCCCGGCGCGGGGGCTCATCTGTACGGCTCGGACCGTGACCGGCTCAGACCGTGACCGGCTCGCCCGCGGCCGCGGCGATCTCCGCCTCGGCGACGACACCGGTGACGCGGCGGAGCTTCTTCATCGGGCCCAGCTCGGAGTCGTAGACCTTCTTGACGCCGTCGCCGAGGGAGGCCTCGATGGTGCGGATGTCGCGGACCAGGCGGGTCAGGCCCTGCGGCTCGACGGAGGCGGCCTGGTCGGAGCCCCACATGGCCCGGTCGAGGGTGATGTGGCGCTCGACGAACACCGCGCCCAGCGCGACGGCGGCGAGCGTCGTCTGCAGGCCCGTCTCGTGGCCGGAGTAGCCGATCGGGACGTTCGGGTACTCCTGCTGGAGGGTGTTGATGACGCGCAGGTTCAGCTCCTCGGCCTGCGCCGGGTACGTCGACGTGGCGTGGCACATCAGGATGTTGTCGCTGCCGAGGACCTCGACCGCGTGGCGGATCTGCTTCGGCGTCGACATGCCGGTGGAGAGGATGACCGTGCGGCCGGTGGCGCGCAGGGCGCGCAGCAGCTCGTCGTCGGTCAGCGACGCGGACGCCACCTTGTGGGCGGGGACGTCGAACTTCTCCAGGAAGGCGACGGCCTCGGTGTCCCACGGGGAGGCGAACCAGGCGATGTCCTTGCTCTTGCAGTACTCGTCGATCTGCCGGTACTCGTCCTCGCCGAACTCGACGCGGTGGCGGTAGTCGATGTACGTCATCCGGCCCCAGGGGGTGTCGCGCTCGATGTCCCACTGGTCGCGCGGGGTGCAGATCTCCGGGGTGCGCTTCTGGAACTTGACGGCGTCGCAGCCGGCCTCGGCGGCGGCGTCGATCAGCTTGAAGGCGTTGTCGAGGTCGCCGTTGTGGTTGATGCCGATCTCGCCGGTGACGTAGACGGGGCGGCCGGGGCCGGCCTCGCGGGTGCCGAAGGTGCGGATGCGGGAGTTGGTGCTCATGACAGGGGGTTCCTTACCTGGACTGGGTGAGCGTGGGGGTGTCGAGGGAGTCGGAGGGGCCGGGTACGTCGAGCGAGGGGCCGAGGAGCCAGCCCGCGATCTCGCGGACGGCGCCCGCGCCGCCGGGGACGGTGGTGACGGCGCGGGCGGCGCCGCGTACGGCGTCGTGGGCGCCGGCGACGGCGACGGGCCAGCCGACGAGGGCGAAGCAGCCCAGGTCGTTGACGTCGTTGCCGACGTAGAGGACCCGTTCGGGGGCGATGCCCTGGTCCTCGCACCACTGCTTGAGGGCGAGGTCCTTGCGGTCGACGCCGTGCAGCACGGGGATCCGCAGCTTGCGGGCGCGGGCGGCGACGACCGGGTTCTGCTCCGTGGACAGGATCAGCATCGCGAGGCCGCTGCGGCGCAGGGCGGCGATGCCGAGTCCGTCGCCGCGGTGGACGGAGACGAACTCCCGTCCGTCGGTGTCGATCAGCACCCGGTCGTCGGTCTGGGTGCCGTCGAAGTCGAGGACGACCGCGTCGATGTCGGCGGCGGTCGGCAGCGCGCCGGGCCGGGCGGTGTCGAAGTGCGGGGCGAGGGCGCGGGCGCGGGCCAGGTCGTGGGGGTCGTCGATCTCCAGGACGCGGGCCGGGTCGGTGCGGACCAGTTCGGTGCGGCCGAAGAAGCGGTGCTGGTGCTTGCGGAAGCCGGGGGCGGCCATCGCGTAGGCGGCGCCGGTCTCCAGGAGGTCCTGGGGGCGGTCCTGCCGGCGGGGGCGGTACGCCTTGTCGTGGTTGACGCCGTGCCCGCCGTCGGCCTCGCCGGTGTCGGTGCCGTCCCGCCACACGAACCCGTGGAACGGCGCCACGGTCACCGCCGTGTCGGCGCCGCCCTCGGCGACCGCGCCGGCCACGCCGTCGACGTCCTCGCGGACCAGGAAGGGGCTGGTGCACTGCACGAGCAGGACGACGTCGACGGCGGCGCCGTGCAGGGCCTCGTGGGCGTCCATCGCGTGCAGCACGGCGGCCTCGGAGGTGGCGGTGTCCCCGGCGATGGCGGCGGGCCGCAGGACGACCTCGGCGCCGGCCTCGCGGGCGGCGGCGGCGATGCCCTGGTCGTCGGTGGAGACGACGACGTCGGTCACCAGCCGGGACGCCCGGCACTCGCGCACCGCGCGCACCACCAGGGGGACGCCGCCGACGGGGGCGAGGTTCTTCGCGGGCACCCCCTTGGAGCCGCCGCGCGCGGGGATCACCGCGAGCACCCGGCGCACCGAGGCGCCGCGGCCCGCTTCGGGGTGAGACATGGGGTCTGCTCCTTGTGGGGGTTCGTCGGGAATCACACCGGTCCGGGCCACGCCGGTCGAAGCCGCGTCGGTCGCGCCGGTCACGGCTGCCTCGATCGCTTGTCCGCCGCTCACAGCTCCCCCATCCGCCGGATCACCGGCGCCACCCGCTGGACGCCGTGCCGGTAGGCGCCGCGGGCGGCCCGGCGGACGACCTGGCGGACCGGGCCGGGGGCCCGGTCGGCGGCCGGGGCGCCCGGCAGCGGGGTGCCGTCGGGGGCGAGGTGGTGGCGGGCGAGGATGCCGGGCAGGTAGCCGGGGGCGGTGACCGGGGTGTAGTAGGGGTCGAGGGGCGGGAGGCCCCCGGACCGGCCCAGGAGGCCGGCGATGCGCTGCCGGGCCGCGTCGAAGGCCGTCTCGTAGCCGCCGTCGGCCGCGACGCCCTGCCGGGCGAGCCACGCGGGGTCCGGCACCGGGCGGTGGCCCGCGTCGAGCTGGTCCCAGGAGGCGAGGCAGCCGGAGCCCACGAAGTGGTGGTTGCCGAGCGCCTCGCGCACGCCCAGGTCGGTCAGGACGACGGTCGGGACCCGGCGGTGCAGGGACTCCAGGGCCGCCGTGGAGCTGACGGTGACCAGCAGGTCGGTGCGGTCGAGCACCTCGCCCATGTGCCCGTACACCAGGCGGAAGTTGGGCGGCGGATCGGCCCGCTGCACCAGCTTCTGGTAGGGCAGCTCCTCGATGTGCGTGGTGTGCTCGCCGGGCTTGGAGCGCAGCTTGAGCAGGACCTCCCGCTCGGGGTGCAGGCGCGCGTGCCGGATCAGCCGTTCGAGGAGGTACGTACGGTCCCGGCGGCTGTCCGGCACGGAGGGCTGGGCGGCGAAGACCACCGTGTACGGCCGGTCGGCGCCCTCCTCGTAGGCGGCGCCGCCCAGGAACGGCAGGGCGACCTCGGTCACCGCGCCGGCGTCCGCGCCGACCCCCTCGTACACGGCCCGGAAACGGTCCGCGTCCTGGCGGGAGTTGGCGAGGACCAGGTCGGCGCCGTGCCGCAGCAGCAGTCCGTCGGCGAGCTTCTCGTAGACGACGCCGACGTAGCCGGTGACGACCGCGGGCCGGTCGGTGCGGCCCTTCCAGATCCGCGCGAGCCCGTGCAGCATCGCCTGCACGCCCCCGCCGACCAGGGCGAGCACGACGACGTCGTACGACTCCTCCCCCGTCTCCTCCCCGGTCGCCTCGTTCATGGCGCGCAGGAACTCCGCGGCGGTCACCTCGCGGAGCGAGTCCGCCGGGACGCCGACCTCCCGCAGCTGGCGGGCGGTGGGGGTGGCCCGGCCGCGCAGGAGGTAGCCGTCGAGGCGGACGTCCGCGTCCTCGGGGGCGATGCGGGACGCGGTGAGCGCGCCCCATTTCCACCGGGTGTCGGAGTCCGCCAGAACGGCTGTTCGCAGGACCTTCGTCGTACTTGCTGGCACGTCGTAGACGCTAGGAAGGCATTCCTAGGAATCGCCCAACCGGAATCCAACAAAGGGTGAACAGCACATCGCCGAATGGGGAATCGGGCCGCCCGGCGTCGAATCCGGTGCGCGCTTCACGGCTTCGACACGCCCCGTTCACCCCGTGTCAAGGTGAAGGTAAAGCCCGGTGCCGGGCCGCCGCCTAGCGTCCTTCACGTGCTCAAGCTCTCCGTCATCGTGCCGTTCTACAACGTCCGGCAATACGCACCCGACACCCTGCGGAGTCTGCGCGCGAACGCGCGGGACGACTTCGAATTCATTCTCGTCGACGACTGCTCCTCCGACGGCACCGTGGACCTCCTCGCGCGCGCCGAGGCCGAGCTGCCGGGAGCGGTGCTGGTCAGACACGAACGCAACGGCGGCCTGGCCACGGCACGCAACACCGGCATCGACCGGGCGCGCGGCGAGTACCTCACCTTCCTGGACGGGGACGACTGGCTGGCGCCCGGCTACTACGAGCGGCTCGTCGCCGCGATCGAGGGCCTGGAGTGCGACTTCGTCCGCACCGACCACGTCCAGTGCACCGCGCGGGCCCGGCTGGTGCACCGGGTGCCGTACGGCCGCCGCAACGTGCGGCTCGACCCGCGCGACGCGATCCTGCCCGCGCACCGCTCCACCTCCGTGGACTACGCGTACGCCTGGGCCGGCGTCTACCACCGCCGGCTGGTCGAGCGCGGGCTGCTGCACTTCACCGACGGGCTGCGCACCGCCGAGGACCGGCCGTGGATCTGGAAGCTGCACCGGGAGGCGGAGTCGTTCGCGGTGACCGGCCTGCTCGGCGTCTTCTACCGGCGCGGGGTGGCGTCCTCGCTCACCCAGATCGGTGACGTGCGCCAGCTGGACTTCATCCGCGCCTTCGACGAGGTCCTCGCGGGCGCGGCCGGGGACCCGGACGCCGCGCGGCTGCTGCCGAAGGCGGTGCGCACGTACTGCGCGATCATCTCCCACCATCTCGGTTCCGTCGAAAGGTTCGAGCCTGCCGTGGCCCGCAAACTGAAGGCGATGAGCGCGTCCGCGCTGCGGCGGATGCCGCAGGACGCGCTCGACGACGTGCTCCGGTCGATGGACGTCGAGCGGGCCACTCGGCTGCGCAAGCTGCGCCGCCGCGCCCAGTCCGGCGCGGAGGTCGCCGCGTGAGCACCCAGATCTTCCTCGCGTCGACGCTGTACGGCACGGCGACGCTCGCCGCCGCCCTCGACAGCGGCTGCTTCGCCCCGTCCGACCGGCGGATCCTGCTGGTCTCCAACAACGCGGCGACGCCCGAGACGACGCCGTCCCCGGCCGACATGCCCGGGTTCGACGCGCTGCGGGCGCGGTTCGACGACGTGGTGTCGTGGAACGAGACGATCTTCCCGTTCCACCCCGGCGGCTGGGCCCCGCGGGTGGACGACGCCCCGATGTGGGAGCGGCATCTGCGGCTGGCGTGGGGGATCGGCGACGACGACGTCGCGCTGGCCGTGGAGTCGATCCAGGTGCACCCGGCGCTCGGCGTGGCGCAGATCTTCACCGACGCGCCGCTGACCGTCTACGCCGACGGCCTGATGAGCTACGGCCCCACCCGCAACAAGCTCGACCCGCTGGTCGGCACGCGGGTGGAGCGGCTGCTCCACCTGGACCTGGTGCCGGGCCTCGCACCGCTGCTGCTGACCGAGTTCGAGGTCGCGCCCGAGATCGTGCCGACGCCGGCGTTCGCCAAGGTGCTGACCGAGCTGGCGGACACCGGCGCGGACCTGCCGGACGTGGAGCGGCCCGCGGTGCTGCTCGGGCAGTACCTGTCGGCGCTGGGCATCCTGACCGCGGACGAGGAGGAGGACCTGCACGTACGGATGCTGACCGGCGCCGTCGGCCTCGGCCACACCCGCGTGGTGTTCAAGCCGCACCCCACGGCCCCGGCCCGCTACGCCACCACCCTGGAGCGGGAGGCGGAGCGGCTCGGCGCCGAGCTCACCGTGGTGGACACGCCGGTCCTCGCCGAGGTGCTGTACCAGCGGATGCGCCCGGCGCTGGTCGTGGGCTGCTTCTCCACGGCCCTGATCACCGCCTCCGCGCTGTACGGGCTGCCGGTGGCCCGGGTGGGGACGGAGACGCTGCTGGACCGGCTGACGCCGTACGAGAACAGCAACCGCGTCCCGGTGACGATCGTCGACGCGCTGCTCCCGGAGCCGGCCGACGCGGCCGCCGTCACCGGGCGGCGGCAGGGCATGGAGACCGACGCGCTGGCCGCGCTGGTGCGGGCCGTCGGGTTCGCCATGCAGCCCAAGGTGCTGCCCGGACTGCGCCCGGCGGCCGAGGAGTTCCTGCGCACCCGCCTGGACAACCGCACCCGCCGCTACTTCAAGAAGCGCCGCCTCACCTCACTGGGCCTGCCCGGCGGCCTCCCGGAACGGCTGGCCTTCCTGCCGCGCAATTCCACCGCGCGCAAGGTGGTGCGGCGGGCCCGGGCCATTCGGCGTGCGACCAGGTGAAACAGGGATCCGGGGCGAGTCTCGAAAAAAAAGGGGGGTGAACTGGAGTGCGAGAGGCGAACGGGTTTTCCGCACAGTCGGTCCCGCGTCGGCCACCCGGGATTCCGCAGAAGTTCATGTGATATCCCGCTTGTCTGTTCACTTTTCGGACGGACGTTTGCCTAGCCTGTGCCTCACCCCACCCTGACGGAGAGGCGGCGCGCTCCGCGTGCCCGCGGGCGTCCTGGGCACCGACACCGACCGGACATCGGTCAGAGCCTTGAGGAGTAGGACGAGCGTGACCGAGACGGTCGTGAGCACGACGACGGCGCCGCACACGACGGTCGCCGAGCCGGCGGCACCGCCCGCACCGGGGGCGAAGCGGGCCCCGGTCCGCCTCCGCGCCCTCGACGGCCTGCGCCTGGTCGCCGCCCTGATGGTGGCGGCGTACCACTACGGCGGACGGGGCGGCACCGTCACCGACGCGTGGGGGAGTTCGGCCGCGGAGCAGTTCCCGACGCTGCACACGGTGTTCTCGTACGGCTGCCTCGGGGTGCAGGTCTTCTTCGTGATCAGCGGGTTCGTGATCTGCATGAGCGGCTGGGGGCGGTCCCTGGCGTCGTTCTTCGCGTCCCGGGTGGCGCGGCTGATGCCGGCGTACTGGGTCGCGGTCGTGCTGGTGACGGCGGTGTTCGCGCTGCCGGCGGTCGCCTACGACGCGGTGTCGCCGAGCGACGCGCTGGTCAACCTGACGCTGATGCAGCAGCCGCTGGGCGCGGACCGGGTGCTGGGCGTGTGCTGGACGCTGTGGGTGGAGGTGCGCTTCTACGCGCTGTTCGCGCTGCTGGTCGTGCTGCCCGGCGCGAACCGCAGGCGGGTGCTGCTGTTCTGCGGCGGCTGGCTGCTGGCGGCGGTGCTCGCGCAGGCCGCGCACGAGCCGCTGCTCGACGTGGTGCTGATGCCCGAGTACGCGCCCTTCTTCGTCGGCGGCATCGGCCTGTACCTGATCCACCGCGACCGGCGGGACGCCCACGCGTGGGGCGTGACGGCCGTGAGCTTCCTGATCGGGCAGCACTACGCGGTGGCGGAGCTGTGGAACGCCTCCGACCCGAACGCCTTCGCGCACCGCACGACGTTCGGCATCGTCCTCGTCGTCGCCTTCGGCTTCGCGGTGGTGGCGGCGATCGCGCTGGGGTGGCTGAACTGGGCGAACTGGCGCTGGCTGACGGTGGCCGGGGCGCTGACGTACCCCTTCTACCTGGTGCACGAGCACCTGGGCTGGGTGGTGATCCGCGCCCTGCACCGCACCCTGCACGTGCCCTCGGCGGCCACCTTCGCGCTGACGGTGGCGGCGATGCTCCTGCTGGCCTGGCTGATGTACCGGTTCGTGGAGAAGCCGCTGACCCCGCGACTACGCGCGGTACTCAACCGGACACATTGAGCGATTCGTGCGATTTTCTGCCCGCCGGATCGAGCGTGCCGACTGTTTTCCGACTGGAGAGAAGGCATCCTCCCCTCATGGCCACTGCGCAAGAGACGCACAAGTACCCCGGTGAGCTGAACGACGTACCCGGCTGGTTCTGGCCCCTCGACCAGGTGCTGTTCTCCTGGTTCCTGGAGCGGCAGGAACGTCTGGGCACCCGGGGCGACCTGCTCGAACTGGGCGCCTACCTGGGCAAGAGCGCGATCCTGCTCGGGCACCGGCTGCGGGACGGCGAGACGCTCACCGTCTGCGACCTGTTCGGTGCCGAGCCGCCGGACGCGGCCAACCGGGCGGAGGCGGCGAAGTCGTACTCCTCCCTGACCCGGCAGGCCTTCGAGCGCAACTACCTGTCCTTCCACGAGACCCTGCCGACGATCGTCCAGGCGCCCAGCTCCGCGATCGTCGACGAGGTCGCGCCCGGCACCTGCCGCTTCGTCCACGTCGACGCCTCCCACCTGTACGAGCACGTCGAGGGCGACATCGGCGCGGCCCGGTCGCTGCTGGCGCCGGACGGCATCGTCGTCCTCGACGACTTCCGCAGCGAGCACACGCCGGGGGTGGCCGTCGCCGCCTGGGAGGCCGTGCTCAACCGGGGCCTGCGCCCGGTCTGCCTGACCACCCAGAAGCTGTACGGCACCTGGGGCGATCCGGCGCCGGTCCAGGAGGAGCTGATCGCGGCGCTGCGCGACCGGGACGACATCTCCCTGTCCGTCGAGCAGGCCGCCGGTCACCGGCTGGTGCGCACCCGGGCGAAGAGCAAGCGGCTGACCCCGCCCTCGCTGCCGGCCTCCCGGCACCCGGCCCCCGCCCCGGCCGCGCCCGCTCCCACCCCCGTACCCGAGCAGACCGCACCGGCGAAGCCGGCGCCCGCGCGGCCCGCGGACCGTCCGGCATCCGCGCGGGCGCCGCGCCCGAAGACGCCGCGTGAGCGCACCCGCCGGCTCGCCCTGGACCTGCTGCCGCCGGTCGTCACCCGCGCGGTGCGCCGGTACCGGGCGGCACAGCGGGCGAAGGCGTCGGGGGCGGTCCAGTCCAGGCCGTAGGCGGCCGCGATCCCCGCGATCACCAGCTCCAGTCCCTCCTCGAAGTACCGCTCGTAGTCCGCGAACGTCCCGCGCGCGATGTACTCCTTCAGCACGTCGTTCTGGATCGTGCCGGTGAGCTGCCCGGCGCTCACGCCCTGCTCCTCGGCGACCAGTCGGTACAGGAGCAGCAGGAGGGCGGCGGGGGCGTTGATCGTCATCGACGTGGACACCTGCTCCAGCGGGATGCCGCCGAACAGCACCCGCATGTCGTCGAGCGAGTCGATCGCCACGCCGACCTTGCCGACCTCGCCGCTCGCGAGCGGGGCGTCGGAGTCGTGGCCCATCTGGGTGGGCAGGTCGAAGGCGACCGACAGCCCGGTCGTGCCGTGGGCGATCAGCTGCCGGTAGCGGGCGTTGGACTCGGCGGCCGTGCCGAACCCGGCGTACTGGCGCATCGTCCACGGCCGGCCGGTGTACATCGACGGGTACACGCCCCGCGTGAAGGGGTAGGCCCCCGGCTCGCCCAGCTTCTCGGCCGGGTCCCAGCCGGCCAGGGCCTCGGGGCCGTAGACCGGTTCGACGGGCAGGCCGGACTCGGACTCACGCGTCATGACGATGCCTCCCGCTGGCTTCCGGCGCAGGTTTCCCGGCGCAGTCCTTTCCGGCGCGGGTTTCCCGCTCCCCACGATGCCGTGCCGTTCGCGGTGCGGCATCCGCGGGGAGACATCTCAGGGGACGACGGGACGACGGGACGACGGGGGGTGGCGTAATGCGCGGGACGACGGGCTCGGGGAGCGCGGGGCGGGTGGCGGCCGCGGTGCTGGGGGCCGCGCTGGTGCTGGGAGGCTGCACCGTGCAGGGCACAGGACCGGACGGCAGGCCGCTGGGGGCGCCGGCCACGGGCACGCCGCCGAGGACGCAGCCGCAGCCGCAGCCGCCGGACGACGACCGGGCGCCGAGCGCGCCGACCGCGCGGCCCGCGCCCCGGGTGCTGTGGACGCGGGGCGACAGCGGCCGGGACGTGCGGGAACTCCAGGCGCGGCTGCGTCAGGTCGAGTGGCTGGTCGACGGCCCGACCGGGACCTACGACGACCTGACCGAGCAGGCCGTGAGCGGCTTCCAGGGCAAGCGCGGGCTGCCGAGGACGGGCGCGACGGACACCGTGACCTGGCAGCGGCTGCTGGCGATGACGCGCGAGCCGGGCCGGTGGGACCTGTACCTGATGGGCGGGCAGCCGGCCGCCGCGCCCGACCCGCGCTGCCTGACCGGGCGGGTGCTGTGCGTCAGCAAGTCGAGCCGGACCCTGCGCTGGATGGTCGACGGGCGGACCGTGTCGACGATGGCGGTCCGCTTCGGCTCCCGCTTCACCCCGACGCGGGAGGGCGTCTTCCGTGTCTACTGGAAGTCCCGCCACCACGTCTCCACGCTCTACGACTCCCCCATGCCGTACGCCCTGTTCTTCAGCGGCGGCCAGGCCGTGCACTACTCGTACGACTTCGCGGCCCACGGCTACGCGGGCGCCTCGCACGGCTGCGTGAACGTACGGGACGAGGGGGCGATCGCGGACCTGTACGCGCGGGTGCGGAACGGCGACAAGGTCGTCGTCTACCCGTAGGCGCACCGGCCGGGGCGGTTGGGGGCGCGGGCGGGACCGGGGGAACGTGTCCCACCCGCGCCGAGGGCACGAGCCGCGGGTACGGGGGGGAACCCCCGGCTCGGTGCGCAAGCCGATGACCAGTCGGCTCACTCGGTACTGCGCCGGGACGCCGGAAAGTGTCACACCCCGGGCGAAGGCAGCCGCCGGGCCCCCGAGAGCGCGGGGGCGTGCGGGGCGTGGGTGGGGACGTGACGGGGCTGGCGGGAGAGGGAGGGGGCGGAGGCTGTGTGGTCGTCGTCGTCACCGCGACCGGTGTCGCCGCCCTTGCCGTCTTGACCGCCCTTGCCGTCTTGACCGCCCTTGCCGTCGTGGGAGTCATGGGCGTCACGGCCGCTCCCGGCATCACGGCCGTCCCGACCACCCCGCCCTTGCCCCCGATCCCGCTCCTGCCGCCCTTGGTGCTGAGCCCCTCCACCGATGTCACTGTTGCTGTTGCTGTTGCTGTCGCTGTCGCCGCTGCCGCTGCCTCCGAGGAGGCTCTGGCAATAGGCGGCGATCCGCGACGACCCCCCGGCGGCCTGCTTCAGCGCCCGCCGATGGCTGCCGTCGGGGTCCTTGCCCGCACGCACCTTCCGGCAGGACGCGACGAGCCCCGGCCGCCGCCCGTCGGCCCCGCCCCGCCCGGGGTCACCGGCCTCGGGCGCGGCGCCCTGCTCCCCGCTCCCCCCGCTTCCCTCCCCGTCCTCCCGCGTGCCCGGCGTCGTGCCCGGAGTCCCGCGGTCGGCGGGCGCGGACCCGCTCCGCGTGCCCTCCAGGGGGGAGGGCGAGGCGAGGGAACGGTCGGGGGAGGCGGCGGCGGAGACGGTGGCGGCGGGTTCCGGTTCGGTGCCGCCGAAGGGCGTGGGCAGTACGCCGTTCCCGGCCGCGAACGCCACGCCGCCGACCATGCCGACGGCGAGGACGGCGGCCAGCGCGAGCCGCAGGGACCGGCACCGCAGGAGGGTCGGGGGGCGCTCGGGCCGGGCCCCGATCGCCACGAGCCCGGCGTCACCGAACCGTCCGCCGCCGCTGACCGGTACCCCCGCCCCGGCCACGCCGGCGTCGTCCCGCTCGGCGCGTACGTGCCGGAAGGCGGCCAACGCGGCTTCCTCGCCGGGGAGTTCACCGTCGGGCAGGGCCTTCGGGCCGGAGGAGGCGGCGAGGGCGCCGAGGGTGCCGGCGAGCCGCTCCGCCCGTTCGCGCGCGGCGGGGTCGAGCACCTCCGGTGACTCGCCGCGCAGCAACAGCTCCGCCGCTTCGCGGTCCAGCCACCTGTCGTGCTCGTCGGCCATCACATGTCCTTCTGCGTCCTCGCGCGCGTATGCGTCACAGTCGCGGACGTCACCGCGCGGGGGCGCGGTTCTCGCAGCGGAGGAAGGGCGTCCAGGGTGCCGGCCGATTCCGGATCGCCGCCGAGCAGTTCGGCCAGCCGCTTCAGGCCGCGGTGCGCGGCGGTGCGGACGGCGCCGGGCCGCTTGCCCAGCGCCTCGGCGGCGCTCTTGGCGTCGAGGCCCACCACGACCCGCAGGACGACCGCCTCGGCCTGGTCCTGGGGCAGCCGGGCGATGAGCGAGAAGGCGCTGTCGGTGGCGAGGGCCTCCAGGGCCTCCCCGGCGGTGTCGGAGTCGGCGGGCCGGCCGGTCAGCTCCGTCTCGTCACCGCCGACGGCGGGGCGGCGCCCGCGCATGCGGATGTGGTCGAGGGCGCGGTTGCGGGCGATACGGGCGGCCCAGCCCCGGAAGCGGTCGGCGTCGCCGTCGAAGCGTCCCAGGTCACGGGCGATCTGCAACCAGGCCTCGGAGGTCACGTCCTCGGCTTCGTGATCGCCGACGAGGGTGCGTACGTAGCCCAGCAGCCGTGGATGCACGGCGCGGTACACCGTCCGGAACGCGGTCTCGTCCCCGTCCTGCGCCGCCCGCACGGCGGCGGTCAGCTCCGCGTCGTCCCCCAGCACCGAGCGCCTCTCTGCGCCTAAGCCGGCGCCGCTCTCGCGGACCGGGTACTCGCCGTCGTGGTCCCTGAATCGATGGCCACGGTGGTCCACCGCCCCCGTGTCGCGGGACGAGGCCCTCCCCCACCGATCGGCGCGAAAGGCACGTTACGGCTTGAAACCGCCACTCGTCCATGCCTCTCCCTCCTTGCCGTACAAGATGCAACTAACCCGTGACGCAGCGAGGTGTGACACAAAGCGCACGCCCGGCGCAGTACCAAGTACGGGCCGCCGCGCGACCCGTGCCACGCGACGGCCGGGGCCTCTCCTGTGGGGGGTGGCGGCCCCGGCCGTCGCCCCGGCATCTCACCGCCCCGTCGTCGCGTCGCGGCACAGCAGGCGTAGGGAGCCTGCGTCGTGGTAGCAGCGGCGGGCCTCGTCGATGGGGTCCCAGAGGCGGCCGTCGGGGGTGCGGACCCAGTGCTCGCCGCCGGTCGACCACCACTCGCCGCCGGTCAGGTGGACGATCACCTCGCCGGCGTAGGCGCCGAGGCCGCGCAGGGTGTGTTCGACGGCGGCGTACGGGGCGCCCTCGCGGCGTATGCCGTCGATGAGGCGGTCGACGCGCCACAGGCTCTGCTCGGAGTGGTCCAGGCGGAGCCGGGCGCCCTCGCGCAGGGCGGTCACCGCGTCGGCCGCCCACCGTACGGGCTTCGCGGCGGCCGTGGGCCGGGTCTGTCGGGTCGTCATTTCGCTGGTCACACCCCGTAGAGCGCCGCGCGGCGGAGTTTCGTCACACCCCGGCGGGGGTCCCCGCACGACCGGTGCGGGACCTGCCCGGGTCCGTCACAGGTGCCTCACCGGTCCGGGCCGGTTCAGACCCGGCCGCGCGCCCGGCGCGAGACCACCGCGCGCAGCACCCGGCGCCCCTCCGTGGAGACCTCCCGGGCGGGGCGCGGCCCGGCGGGGCCGTGGGCGGCGAGGACGTCCGGGACGGCGACCTGGCGGCGCGGCTCGGCGGCGACGAGCGGCGCCCGCGCCTCGGGCCCCGCCGGTCCGGGCGGCACCGCCGGGTCGAGGAGGCGGTGGATGCGCAGGGACGCGGCGGAGCAGGCGTCGGCCCACACCCGCAGGGCGGGCCCCGAGCACTCGGCCGGTGCGGCGGCCGGCATCCGGCGGGCCGGGAGCACCGCCTCGTCCTCGCCGCGCGCGTCAGGACCGGCGAGCTTGTCGCGGGCCCGTGCCAGCCCGTACGCCCGGTCGGGTCCGGCCGGGGCGCCGGTGTCGTCGGCGAGGGCCTCCCACAGGGGGCTGAGGACCTCGTCGTCGCCGTCGAGCAGCGGCATGCGGCGATCGAGACAGGCCGGGGCGATCGCGGCGAGCCCGCGGGTGTCGGCCCGCGCGATCAGTTCCACCAGGCTCCTCGGCCGCCTCCCTCTTCCCGCTCTTCCCGCCGTTCCACCCCGTTTCCGCCGCCACGGAGCCCGCACCGACCCTTACTGCGCGCGACGGACCGGGCGGGTCACAGCGGCACCACGCCGAGCCGGTCCAGGAAGTGGAAGAAGAGGTTCTCGGCCACCGGACGCTCACCGCCGGCGGCCTCGGCGTCCGGCTCCGCCGCCAGCACCTCCGTCAGCCTGGCGGCGTCCGCCTCGTGCCCCGCCTCCGCCGCCCAGGCGACGGCCCGCTCGGCGGCGTCGCGGGGCTCCAGGAAGTAGTCCTCCAGGGTGAGCCCGTCCCGCTCCGCGCCGAGGTACCCGGCCATCGCC
The DNA here is from genome assembly GCA_049998335.1 of Streptomyces sp. cmx-10-19. GTDB lineage: Bacteria > Actinomycetota > Actinomycetes > Streptomycetales > Streptomycetaceae > Streptomyces. The sequence goes on along the minus strand of JAEBFB010000023.1, from coordinate 45,544 downwards.
GAGCGCACCAGGCACGTCGTCCAGGCCCCGCTCTCGGGCGCCGCCGCCTCCACGACCACGCAGTCGCTGTCCATGACGTACCCGAACAGCGCGGGCGCCCCGGTCTGCCCGGCCAGGTCGTTCATGTTGCCGATGTCCCCGTCGCCGCCCGGGAACTCCCACACCTGCCAGCCGCCGGGCGCGGAGCGGCTCAGGACCATGTCCGCGGCGCCCGGCAGCGCGTCCAGCTCCGCGAGCGGCCGCTCGGCGCGGCCCACCACGTAGTAACCCCAGTAGCCCATGTCCCGGTTCCCCCCGGCGTGTCGGTTCGGCTCGTCCAAGAGACCATCACAGCCGTACGGGAGTTCGCAGCCGGATCGGACAATCCGAGCCCCGGACCGGCGCGTTCGGGGTCAGTCCAGGCGGTTCGCCAGGGCCTTGAAGTCCGTCCAGGACAGCTCCGGCTTGTCCGGGTCCCACAGCTTCTGGACCGTCGCCGCCAGCGGCAGCCGGATGCCCTCGGCGACCTGCGCCTGCGTCTGGGCGTTCGGGAAGTCGCCCCAGACGGCGAAGCTGCCGCCGAGGATCTGGTCGTCGTACGTGGCGTCGACGGCCGTGGTGCCGCGCAGCACGCGCGGGGTCCACTGCTCGTAGATGCGCTCGCCGGTGGGGTAGACGAAGGTCTGCGGCTCGCCGAGCACGTAGTAGAGGAACTCGTCGTTGTAGTTGAGGACCTCGCGCCCCGCGCCCAGGTACGCCGTCGGCGGGCGGGCGCCGATCTCCTTGCCGGTCCAGTAGGCGACCTTGATGTCCTTGAGCGGTTCGACGGACGTGTCCTTGAAGAAGCCGTCGTTCCACGCGCGCGGGGTGCGGTCGTGGGCCATGACGGTCTTGGCGCGGCCGTTGAGCCACCCGGTGGTGAGGTCGGCGACGGTGCCGCCGGAGCCGTACGCCTTGCGGGCGGCGGCGGCCAGCGTCGGGTACGACGCCTCGGGGTCGGACACGACGAGCGCCTGGTACTCGTCGGCGCCCAGGTGGAACTGGGAACCGGGGAAGAGGTCGGCGTACTCGTTCAGCAGGTCGTCTACGATCTTCGCGGCCTCCGGCTTCGAGATGTCGATGGCCCCGCGCGTCGGCGTGCCCTGGGCGTTGCGCAGCTGGAGGTCCGGGTGCGCGGCGATCACGGCGCCGAGGTGCCCCGGCGAGTCGACCTCGGGGACGACGGTGATGTGCCGGGAGGCGGCGAGGTCCACGATCTCCTTGACCTCGGCCTTGCTCAGATGCTCGTCGGAGACGATCTCGGGGTGCGAGTCGGACTCGATGCGGAAGGCCTGGTCGTCGGAGAAGTGCAGGCCCAGCTCGTTGAACTTCAGGTCGCCCAGCTCGCGTATCCGGTCCTTGATCCAGCCGGCGTCGTAGTGCTTGCGCGCGATGTCGAGGGAGAACCCGCGCTTCGGCTTGGCCGGCTCGTCCTTCACCACGCCCTCCGGCGCGGTGCCCCCGCCGGCCACCTCCTGCTTCAGCGTCCGGGTCCCGTAGTACACGCCCGCCTCGCCCGGCCCGGTCACGGTGACCCGCCCGTCCCGCACGGTCATGGTGTACGACTCCGGGTTCGCCCCCGTGTCCGCCTTGGCGTCGAGCAGCAGGTCCCCGGCGCGCTCGTCGTCCTTCTCCCCCGCGTACGTCAGCCCCAGCTCGCCGGCTATCTGCTTGCCCTCGTCGGCGAGCCCGGCGTCGGCGACGACGACCCGGTGCCCCTTCGCCGGCTGCCATCCGGGCCCGCGCGCGGGCGTGTGCTCCCGTACGGCGGGTATGGTCCGCGGCTCCTTCGACAGGGGGTAGGAGCGGCTGGGGCTGGGCGCGGCCGCCTCACCGGTGGACCGCGCGGCCGTACCCGAGGGCTGCCCCTCGCCGTCGCCGTCGGTGACCCACAGACCGACTCCCACGCCGAGCGCGGCGACCGCCGCACCGGCGATCACGGCCCGCTGCCTTACTCTGTTCGCCGGTTTACGGCGTCCGTGCTGACTCACAGCGCCAACCTACGGCCGAGTCCCTCACCACGCGTCCACCACATGTTCCGAAACTCTCCTGTTCGGGTGAAATTCGGGCACCGGGAGGACGTTTCGTGCCGTCACTCGATAACGTGACGCCGCATCTCTCGCACCATCCCCTGCCGACACACACGTGACTCCCACAAGGACCCACGCCGCCTGTGCACCGTCTCCCGGACCTCCCCGCCCGAGTGGCCATACCCGTCCCGGTGCAAACACGCGCCGCACCGGTGGCCCGCCCCTCGCTGGAGCGCTTCAACGCCGTCTCCTCCGAGGAGGCCGCCCGCACCCTCCTCACCTGCCTGAACAGCCGGTCCTGGGCCCACCGCCTCGCCGCCCACCGCCCCTACCCGGACCTCGCCGCCCTCCTCGCGGCGGCCGACGAGGCGACGTACGACCTCACCCCGGCCGACCTGACCGAGGCCCTCGCCGCGGAGTCCCTCCCGACCCTCCCGGACGACACCTACGCGGCGGCCCACACGGCCCTCACGGCCGCGGCGGCCGCCTACGAGACCCGCTTCGGCCACGCGTTCGTCATCTGCCTGGACGGCCTGCCCCCCACCGAGTCCCTGGACCACGCCCTGGCAGCCATCCGGTCACGTCTGGCGAACGATCCCGAGGACGAACGCCCGGTGGCAGCGGAGGAACTCCGCTGCCTGGCAAGAGGCAGACTGACCATCGCCCTGAAGGGGCGCGGGGCTGTGACATACGCGGCTCCGCCGCGCGGGCGCGACCAGCCCCCCACTGCGCACACCCGGCAAACCACCCGAACCCCCGCACCCTGACCCTCCCGACGCCAGAACCACTGCTCCTTTGAGTGCAACTTTGATCACACAAGCAGGCCCCCCGTAAGCGCCGCAGGCAACCGTCGCTACCATGCTGGGGGCCGGAGGACCGTACCCGGCCGGGCCCGACCGACAAGGAAAGCCGGCGCGGCCCCAATCCCCGCTCCCGGAGGAAATTTCCGTGCCGGCTGGAACGCTGTACCGCGGCCGGGAAGGAATGTGGTCCTGGGTGGCTCATCGAGTCACCGGCGTCCTCATCTTCTTCTTCCTGTTCGTTCACGTGCTGGACACCGCGCTCGTCCGTGTGTCCCCCGAGGCCTACGACAACGTCGTGGCCACGTACAAGAACCCGATCGTCGCGCTGCTGGAGTACGGCCTCGTCGCCGCCATCCTCTTCCACGCGCTCAACGGTCTGCGTGTCATCGCCGTCGACTTCTGGGTCAAGGGCGCCCGCTACCAGAAGCAGATGCTCTGGACCGTCGTCGCCCTGTGGGTCGTGCTGATGCTCGGGGCGATCTACCCCGTCCTCGGCCACGCCGCTCGTGAACTGTTCGGGAGCTGACGCCAATGTCCACGACTGAATCCCCCGCTTCCGGGATCGGCCCCGTCGAGGGCGCCTCCCTGTACACGGCCGACAACCCGGCACCGCTGATCGAGCCGCCCCGCAAGCGCACCAAGAAGTCGCCGAAGTCCACCCGCGGCAACTTCGAGATGGCCGCCTGGCTCTTCATGCGCCTGTCCGGCGTCGTGCTGGTCGTCCTGGTCCTCGGCCACCTGCTCATCCAGCTGGTGCTGGACGGCGGCGTCTCGAAGATCGGCTTCGCCTTCGTGGCCGGCCGCTGGGCCTCGCCGTTCTGGCAGGTCTGGGACCTCCTGATGCTCTGGCTCGCGATGCTGCACGGCGCGAACGGCCTGCGCACGGTCGTCAACGACTACGCGGAGCGCCCGAACACCCGGCTGTGGCTCAAGGGCCTGCTCTACACCGCCACGGTGTTCACCATCCTGCTGGGCACGCTGGTGATCTTCACCTTCGACCCGAACATCCGCTAGGCACGGGGCTGCGAAAATCATGAAGGTACACAAGTACGACACCGTCATCGTCGGCGCCGGTGGCGCCGGCATGCGCGCGGCCATCGAGTCGACCAAGCGCAGCCGCACCGCCGTGCTGACGAAGCTCTACCCCACCCGCTCCCACACGGGCGCCGCGCAGGGCGGCATGGCCGCCGCGCTGGCCAACGTGGAGGAGGACAACTGGGAGTGGCACACCTTCGACACGGTCAAGGGCGGTGACTACCTGGTCGACCAGGACGCCGCCGAGATCCTGGCGAAGGAGGCCATCGACTCGGTCCTCGACCTGGAGAAGATGGGCCTGCCGTTCAACCGGACGCCCGACGGGACGATCGACCAGCGCCGCTTCGGCGGTCACAGCCGCAACCACGGCGAGGCCCCGGTCCGCCGCTCCTGCTACGCGGCCGACCGCACCGGTCACATGATCCTCCAGACGCTGTACCAGAACTGCGTGAAGGAGGGCGTGGAGTTCTTCAACGAGTTCTACGTCCTGGACCAGCTGATCACCGAGGTCGACGGCGTCAAGAAGTCGGCCGGCGTGGTGGCGTACGAGCTGGCGACCGGCGAGATCCACGTCTTCCAGGCTAAGTCCGTGATCTACGCCTCCGGCGGCACCGGCAAGTTCTTCAAGGTGACCTCCAACGCGCACACGCTCACCGGTGACGGCCAGGCGGCCGTGTACCGGCGCGGGCTGCCGCTGGAGGACATGGAGTTCTTCCAGTTCCACCCGACCGGCATCTGGCGCATGGGCATCCTGCTGACGGAGGGCGCCCGCGGTGAGGGCGGCATCCTCCGCAACAAGGACGGCGAGCGCTTCATGGAGAAGTACGCGCCGGTCATGAAGGACCTCGCCTCGCGCGACGTCGTCTCGCGCTCCATCTACACGGAGATCCGCGAGGGCCGCGGCTGCGGTCCCGAGGGCGACCACGTCTACCTGGACCTCACCCACCTCCCGCCGGAGCAGCTGGACGCCAAGCTGCCCGACATCACGGAGTTCGCGCGCACCTACCTCGGCATCGAGCCCTACACGGACCCGATCCCGATCCAGCCCACCGCGCACTACGCGATGGGCGGCATCCCGACCAACGTCGAGGGCGAGGTCCTCGCGGACAACACCACCGTCGTCCCGGGCCTGTACGCCGCCGGCGAGGTCGCCTGCGTGTCGGTGCACGGCGCCAACCGCCTGGGCACCAACTCCCTGCTGGACATCAACGTGTTCGGCAAGCGGGCCGGCATCGCCGCCGCGGAGTACGCGCAGAAGGCCGACTTCGTCGAGCTGCCGGAGAACCCGGAGTCCCTGGTCGTCGAGCAGATCGAGCGGCTGCGCTCCGCCACCGGCACCGAGCGGGTGGCGACCCTGCGCCGGGAGCTCCAGGAGTGCATGGACGCCAACGTCATGGTGTTCCGCACCGAGCAGACGATCAAGACGGCCGTCGAGAAGATCGCCGAACTGCGCGCCCGCTACAAGAGCGTGTCGATCCAGGACAAGGGCCGGCGTTTCAACACCGACCTGCTGGAGGCCGTCGAGCTGGGCAACCTGCTCGACCTGGCCGAGGTGATGGCGGTCTCCGCCCTCGCCCGCAAGGAGTCGCGCGGCGGTCACTACCGCGAGGACTTCCCCAACCGCGACGACGTCAACTTCATGCGCCACACCATGGCGTACCGCGAGGTGGGCGACGACGGCGCCGAGTCCATCCGGCTCGACTACAAGCCGGTCGTCCAGACCCGCTACCAGCCGATGGAGCGTAAGTACTGATGGCTACCCCTGTCCTGGAGAAGAACGACTCGGCCCCCGAGCCCGGGTTCGCCGACTCCCCTTACATCACGGTCACCTTCCGCGTCCGCCGGTTCAACCCGGAGGTCGCGGCGGAGGCCGCCTGGGAAGACTTCCGGCTGGAGATCGACCCCAAGGAGCGTGTCCTCGACGCGCTGCACAAGATCAAGTGGGAGCTGGACGGAAGCCTGACCTTCCGCCGGTCCTGCGCGCACGGCATCTGCGGCTCGGACGCCATGCGGATCAACGGCAAGAACCGCCTCGCGTGCAAGACGCTGATCAAGGACATCAGCCCCGAGAAGCCGATCACGGTCGAGCCCATCAAGGGCCTGACGGTCCTCAAGGACCTGGTCGTCGACATGGAGCCGTTCTTCCAGGCGTACCGCGACGTGATGCCCTTCCTGATCACGAAGGACACCAACGAGCCGACGCGCGAGCGTCTGCAGTCCGCCGAGGACCGCGAGCGCTTCGACGACACGACCAAGTGCATCCTGTGCGCCGCCTGCACGTCCTCGTGCCCGGTGTTCTGGAACGACGGCCAGTACTTCGGCCCGGCCGCGATCGTCAACGCCCACCGCTTCATCTTCGACTCGCGCGACGAGGCCGGCGAGCAGCGGCTGGAGATCCTCAACGACCGCGACGGCGTGTGGCGCTGCCGTACGACCTTCAACTGCACGGACGCCTGCCCGCGCGGTATCGAGGTCACCAAGGCGATCGCCGAGGTGAAGCGGGCCCTGATCACGCGCCGCTTCTGATCCCCGCGCCGACCGCACGGCCGAGGGCCCCGATCATCGTGATCGGGGCCCTCGGCCGTCACCGGGGTGAGCGGGCGTCAGCCGCGCAGCACGCGGCCCTCCTTGTCGGTGCGGTCGTTGCTGACCAGGAAGATGACGCCGTCGATCAGCGCCCAGAAGCCGAGGCCGCCGCAGGTGAGCAGCTGGGCGATGCCGACGCCGACGGAGCCGACGTAGAAGCGGCCGATGCCCAGGGTGCCGAGGAAGATCTGCAGGAGGCCGGCGACGATCTTCGACTTGTCGGAGTACGGGCGACCCTGGGGGTCGAAGCCGTAGGGCGCGGCGGGGTTCGGGGGGACGGTCATCGTGGTGCTCCTGGAAAAAAGGGGACGGGCCGGACCCGATGGGTCCGACGGCCCAGGAGGGAACACCGCTGATCGCACACCGACCGGCGCGCCGCGGCCCACGTGACGTGGTGACCGTCCCCCCCCTGCGCGTAGGGAGCATAAGGAGACAGGTGAGGCGCCAGGGAGGGGAATCGATCGAACGTTCCCATTCCGTGATCAATTCCAGACACGATGGCGGCACTCGGACGTCACGAACGGTCATACACGGTTACGCAGCACCGTCCAGGCCACCGCCGTCAGCAGGATGAGCACCTGCGCCCAGGGGGCGATCCCGGGCCGGTAGGCGCGGCCGCGCAGGCCCTCCAGCGTCCAGCGGCCCCACAGCGCCAGCGCGAAGGGCGCGGCGAGCAGCAGGGCGCGGTTGTCCAGCCAGGCCGCCGCGAAGTGGCCGTGCATCAGGTCGTACACCATGCGGGTGCCGCCGCAGGCCGGGCAGAGCAGGCCGGTGACGTACCGGAAGGGGCACCCGGGCAGCGCGTGGCCGGATTCGTGCGGGTCGGTGCCCCACAGGTACCCCGCGCCCGCCACGCCCGCGGCGAGCACCGCGAGGGGTGCCGCCGCGGGGGGCCACGGCGTGCGCCTGCGGCCGGGTGACGCGGGACGGGCCGCGTCAGCCACGCAGGATCCGCCCCTGGGCGTCGGTGCGGTCGTTGCTGACCAGGTACATGATGCCGTCGATCAGCGCCCAGATGCCGAGGCCGCCGCAGGTGAAGAGCTGGGCGATGCCGACGCCGACGGAGCCGACGTAGAAGCGGCCGATGCCCAGGCTGCCGAGGAAGAGCTGGAGCACCCCGGCGACGATCTTCGACTTGTCGGAGTACGGGCGCCCGTAGGGGTCGTAGCCGTAGGGGGACTGGGCGTCGCCGGCGCCGTAGTAGCCGGCCTGCGTGTAGCCGGGGTGGCCGTAGCCCGGCTGCCCGTAGCCCGGCTGCCCGTAGCCCGGCTGCTGGTAGCCGCCCGGGGGCTGCTGGTAGCCGCCCTGCGGGTAGCCGTAGGGCCCGGCCTGGCCGGGGTCGCCGGGGGCCTGGTTCGGGTAGCCGTAACCGGGCGGCTGGGGCTGCTGCGGCTGCTCGCTCACAGTGGGGTCACTCCTGACAGATACGGGAAACTGTCGGTCATATTGTCTGACTCTTCGAGCAAAGAGAAGTCCGGACCGGTCGCCGCCGTCCGCCCCAACGAGTGACCCCGCCGGGCCCCCGCCGCCGGTCGCGCCCGCTCTGGGGGCCACCCACCTAATCTGACGTCATGTCAGCTCATGAATCGTACGAACTGCTCGGGTTCGACAACGTGCTGCTGCCCGTCGGGGATCTCGGCGAGGCCGTCGGCTTCTACGAGCGGGCCGGCTTCCCGGTCGCCTTCCGGCTCGACGAGGCCGGGATCGCGCTGCTCGAGGCGGGCGGCGAGACACCGGGCATCCTGCTGCGGGCGGAGGAGGGCTTCGGACCCCGGCCGCCGCTGTGGCCCTCGGCGCGGGTGTGGCTGGAAGTGGCCGACGCCCGCGACGCCGACCGCGCGCTGCGGGAGGCGGGCATCGTGACGCTGGACGCGCCCTTCCCCGTCGCCACCGGCTGGACCGTCGAGTTCGCCGACCCGTGGGGCAACGTCATCGGGCTCACGGACTACTCCAAGCGCCCTGAGCTGGGCCGCCGTTAGCGGGAGCGCCCGGCCTCCCGACCTCGCTTGAACACGTTCAAAAACAGGTCTACAGTCATCCCCGTCAGCGTTTTGAACGCGTTCAAGAAGGGGTGGGGCATGGATCGCACCGTCATCGCCTACGTCGTCTACCTGGCCGTCAGCATCGGTCTGACCGTCTGGGTGGCCCGTACGCTCAGCCGCCACGGCCGGGTCTTCCTGGCCGACGTGCTGCACGGCAACGAGAAGCTCGCCGACGCCGTCAACCACCTGCTGGTGGTCGGCTTCTACCTCGTCAATCTCGGCTTCATCGCCCTCTACCTGAGCGGGGACGACACCATCGCCGACACCCGGGGGATCTTCGAGGCGCTCTCCACCAAGCTCGGCGTGGTGCTGCTGGTCCTCGGCGCGCTGCACCTCGCCAACGTCTACGTACTCAACCGCATCCGGCGGCGCGGCCTGATGGAGCGCGAGCAGGTGCCGCCGGTCCCGCCGCAGGGCTGGGTCGCCCCGACGGCCGGGGCTTGAGCCGATGACACCCGCTCCCCCGGCGGCCGCCACCCCGGTGCGCCGGCTCACCGTCCTCTACGACGCCGAGTGCTCCCTGTGCGCGCACGTACGGGACTGGCTGCTGCGGCAGCCCCGGCTGGTGCCGCTGGACCTGGTGCCGGCCGGGTCCGAGGAGGCCCGGCGCCGGCTGCCCGGCCTCGACCACGCCGCCACCCTGGACGAGGTCACCGCGGTCGGGGACGCCGGGCAGGTGTACCGGGGCGCCGCCGCCTGGGTCGTGGTCCTGTGGGCGCTGCGCGAGTACCGCCCGCTCGCCCACCGCCTCAGCACCCCGGCCGGCGCCCGGCTGGCCCGGGGCGCGGTCCTGGCCGCCGCCAAGTGGCGCGGCGGGCAGCAGCGGCGGGGCGGCAGCGGCTACCGGCGCGCCGACATCGCAAGGGGCGGCGCGAAGCGCCGCGCTGAGGGGCGGGGGTCGGGCGACGGGTGGGCGTACGAGCCGGGCCTCGGCTGGATGTACACCGGCCGAGGGTGCGACGACGGCACCTGCGCCACTCGTTAGGCTCGTGACCGTGCCCGCGAAAGACGGCCCCGACGACGGAGCCCCCCTCAGCAAGTCCGAGCAGACCCGCGCGCTGATCCTGGAGACCGCCATGCGGCTCTTCCAGGAACGCGGTTACGACCGGACGACCATGCGGGCCATCGCCCAGGAGGCCGGGGTCTCCGTCGGCAACGCCTACTACTACTTCGCCGGCAAGGAGCACCTGATCCAGGGCTTCTACGACCGGATCGCCGCCGAGCACCAGGCGGCGGTCCGCGAGGTCCTGGCGACCGAGACCGACCTGGAGGCGCGGCTGGGGGGCGTGCTGAAGGTCTGGCTGGACATCGCGACGCCGTACCACGAGTTCGCGGTGCAGTTCTTCAAGAACGCCGCCGACCCGGACAGCCCGCTCAGCCCCTTCTCCCCCGAGTCGGAGCACGCGCGCGTGGAGGCCATCAGCATCCACCGCGCGGTGCTCGCCGGGGCGCGGACCAAGGTGCCCGAGGAGCTGCGGGACATCCTCCCGGAGCTGATGTGGCTCTCCCAGATGGGCCTCGTCCTGTACTGGATCTTCGACCGGACCGAGGGCCGCGAGCGCAGCTACCGCCTCGCCGAGCGCGGCGCCCGGCTCACCGCGCGGGGCGTGGTGCTGGCCCGGTTCCGGGTGGTGCGTCCCCTCGTGCGCGAAGTGCACGAACTCTTCACGGACTTCCTGCCCGGCATGACGAAAGCCCTGCCCGACCCGGCGAAGGACCGGCAGCGGAAGGGATAGCCCGGCGGGCGGGAAGCGCGCGGACCGTACCCCGCAAAGACCCGATCGGCTCAACCTGACAGGCCATGGCGGTGAGCGCGGGGGCGCAAGGACGAACGCGTTGCCGAAGGACTTGTGAGGGGGACACAGGGACGTGGTGCGAACGGGGTCGGGGGCGATACCGGGTCAGGACCCGCGTGCGGCGGACGGGGCGCCGTGGCGGATGAGGGTCCTCGCCCGCGAGGGCGGCGACCGGCGCGCGCCGGTCGCGGGCGGTGTCCCGCGTGCGGACCGGCCCCGCCTCCAGCTCTTCCATCTCGTCGGCCGCTGCGGCGACTTCGCCGACGGCCTGCGCGAACTGGTGCGCGCGGTGCGGGAGCTGGAGGGCGACACCCTCTCGGTGCGGCGCTTCACCGACCAGGCGCGCCGGTTGTGGCCGGACCGTCTGGACACGTCCGGCGGCGGAGCGGACCATGCGCCTGGCGCCGCGAGGACCGGCCGGCCGACCCGGGCGCGGGGACGGCCGGCTAGAGGGCGTCGTTCGGATCTTGCCGGCGTCGCCAGGTCTGGCACGCACTCCCCCACCGCCTGAAGGGCGTGGGAGGTGCCCCCGGCCGCGTTGTCGTCGGTCGCCGACTCCCCCACGCTCGGCCGCGCTCGCGCGGGAGGTGCCTCCATCGCCCCCGCTCGGGCCGGCCAGGAGCCACCGGGTGCTTGCGGCCGGACCGATCCAGACGGACGCCCCGAAGCGGGGCGCGGCACGCGTGTCAGGCCTGTTTCGACACCAGCTCGATCACCGTGATGTCCGAGGGTGCCCCCACCCGCGTCGGCGGGCCCCAGGCGCCTGCGCCTCGGCGGACGTAGAGCTGGGTGTCGCCGTAGCGCTCCAGGCCGGCCACCGTCGGGTTGGCGCCGGCCGCGATGAGGTTGCCGGGCCAGAGCTGGCCGCCGTGGGTGTGGCCGGAGAGCTGGAGGTCGACGCCGTGGTCGACGGCGTCGTGGATCTGCACCGGCTGGTGGGCGAGGAGCACGCAGGCGCGGGCGCGGTCCCGGTCGCCGAGGGCCCTGGCGTAGTCGGGGCCCTGGCCCTCGCTCTCGCCGGCCACGTCGTTGACACCGGCCAGGTCGAAGTGGGGCAGTTCGGTGCGGGCGTTCTCCAGCGGCAGCAGGCCGAGCCGGCGCACCTCGGCGACCCACTCCTCGGCGCCGGAGAAGTACTCGTGGTTGCCGGTGACGAAGTAGGCGCCGTGCCGTGCCTTCAGCTGGGAGAGCGGGGCCGCGGCCGGGCCGAGGTTCTTCACGCTGCCGTCGACGAGGTCGCCGACGACGGCGACGAGGTCGGGCTGCGTGGAGTTGATCGTGTCGACGACCCGCTGCGCGAAGCCCCGGCCGAGGATCGGGCCGAGGTGGATGTCGCTGACCACGGCGATGCGGAAGCCGTGCGCCGCGCGCGGCAGCTTGGCCAGCGGCACGGTGACCCGCTTCACCTTCGGCCCGCTCAACACGCCGTAGGTGCCGTAGCCGACCGTCCCGACGGCGGCCGCGGCGGCGGCACCGGCGACGACGCGGGAGACGAACAGGCGGCGGGAGGGAAGGGCGAGCGGGCTGCCGCTGCCGGGCGTACCGGCGTCCGGCGCACTCCCCGGCTCCGGGCCCGCCTCGGGCTGCGCCGGCACCGCCGTCGCCCCGGCCGGTATCCGCTCGGCCTCCGCGTCGGGGACCTCCGTGACGGCTCCCGCCGCCGGCGTACGCCGGTCCAGGAACCGCCGCAGCAGCGGGCGTACCGCCTCGCCCACCAGGAGCGCGAGGAGCAGGTAGAGAGCCAGGGCAAGCCACAGGAAGCCCGGCCAGGCCAGGACGCGCTGGAGCCAGAACGGCATGCCCACGCGCTCGCCGACCAGGGCCGCCACCGCGAGCACCCAGCCTCCGGCGATCACGCCCACGCCGATCCGGCGTACGAGGCCGGGGCCCCGGGAGGTGTCCCGGAACAGGCGCCGCCACACGTACCAGTTGGACGCCACGAGTACGCCCAGCACCACCAGCGCGACCAGCGCGTAGACGACCACCATGCCGTCGTTTCCCCTCGGTTGCGGCGTCCGTGACGCCTATGACGTTCGGCGCAGTGCGCGCAGGCCGCGCAACCCGATGAGCCCGACGACCGTCCCCCATACGAAGGAGACGACGGCGAGCGTCAGGTGCACGTAGAAGTACGCCGTGGGGTCGCCGTCCTCGAAGGCGAGCCCGCTGCTGTCCTTGATCAGGTTATTGACGAAAGTGATCCAGATGATCCAGCTCCACACCCCGAACGCGAGCAGGAACCAGGAGACGGGGCGGCTGAGCTTCATGGCATCAGTATCGCCGTCCGGGGTCCGGTCCCGTGCCCGGGGTGGGGGCGGACCGGTTCCGCGGGGTAACTTCTCGCTCGTGCCCGCACCCAAGAACGCCGTCAGGCGGTCCCTGACGGTCGCCTCCGCCGCCCTGACCGCTCTCGCGGTCCTCTCGCCGGCCGCCCTCGCCGCCCCGAAGCCCGCCACGAGCCCGTCCGGCAGTCCCTCCGGGAGTCCTTCCGGGAGTGCTTCCGGCAGTCCCTCCGGGAGCCCTTCCGCGAGCCCCTCGGCCACGCCCCCCGCGTCGATGTCGCAGGTGGGCGGCGCGCGGCTCGGGCAGCCGGGGACTCAGGTGGATCTCGCGGGCGGGGCGCCCGTGCTGCCGAAGGACCTCACCGCCCGCTCCTGGATCGTGGCGGACGCCGAGACCGGCGACGTGCTGGCCGCGCACAACGCGCACTGGCGGCTGGCCCCGGCGAGCACCCTGAAGATGCTCTTCGCCGACACGCTGCTGCCGAAGTGGCCGAAAACCGCCCAGCACAAGGTCACCGTCGACGACCTCGCGGGCATCGGCGACGGCTCCAGCCTGGTCGGCGTGAAGGAGAACGAGACCTACACCGTCCACGACCTGTGGCTCGGCGTCTTCCTGCGCTCCGGCAACGACGCCGTGCACGTGCTGTCCGCCATGAACGGCGGCGTCGCCCAGACCGTGCGGGACATGAACGCGCACGCCCAGGAGTTGCGGGCCGGCGACACGAACGTGGTCAGCCCGGACGGCTACGACGCCCCGCTCCAGGTCTCCTCGGCGTACGACCTCACCCTGTTCGCCCGCTCGGGGCTCCAGAAGGCGGACTTCCGCGAGTACGCCTCGACGGTCCGTGCCAAGTTCCCGGGCGAGACGGTGAAGGACAAGAAGGGCAGGACCAGGCGCGACCCCTTCGAGATCCAGAACACCAACCGGCTGCTGGCTGGTGACGCGGACGTGGACGTGTATCCGGGCATCGCGGGGGTGAAGAACGGCAACACCACCCACGCGGGCGCCACCTTCACGGGCGTCGCCGAGCGCGACGGGCGGGTGCTGCTCGTCACGGTGATGAACCCGGCGAAGGACGAGCACAACGAGGTCTACAAGGAGACCGCCCGCCTCTTCGACTGGGGCTTCGCGGCGGCCGGCAGGACGCGGCCGGTGGGTGAGCTGGTGCGGCCGGGCGGCGCCGAGCCGCAGGCGAGCCCCTCCGCCGGGGCCACCCCCGAGGTCCCCGGTGAGGCGGGCGGCACCGGCAAGGGCGTGGTGGGCACGCGGCCGGTGGCGGGCGCGCGGACCACGACCGGCGTCGGCGGGGTCGGCATCGCGGCCGGGATCACCGCCGGGGTGCTGGTGCTGCTCGCGGGCGGCGCCTTCGTGGTCAACCGGAGGTGGCCGCTGCCGGACCTGGTCCGCCGCCGGACGCGCCCGTGACGTCGGGGCCCCTGGAGCCCTCGCCGTCGTCGCCCCCGTCGCCCCCGTCGTCCCCGAGTTCCTGCGCCTTGCTGCCCGTGGCGGTCCAGGAGGCGCAGAACAGCACCAGCTTCGAGGTGAGGTTGATCCACAGCAGCAGGGCGACGGGGACACCGAAGGCGCCGTACATGCTCTTCGCGGCGACGCCCTGCATATAGCCGCTGAGCAGCAGCTTCAGCAGTTCGAAGCCGATGGCGCCGATCAGCGCGGCGACCACGAGCCGGCGGCGTTCGGGCTGGACGCCGGGGAGCAGGGTCAGGACGTACAGCAGGAGCAGGAAGTCGGCGAGGACGGCGACGAGGAACGCGGCGACGTAGAGCAGCACGCCGCCGAAGCCGCCCTCGGGGATTTCCAGTTGGCGGATGATCCAGCCGACCAGCGCCGAAGCGACGGTGGAGATGGCGACGGTGACCAGGAGCGCGCCGCCGAGGCCGATCAGGACCACGCCGTCCCTGGCCCGGTGCACGACGGGGTTCTCGTCCTCGTCGGGGATCTCCCACACGGCGCGCAGGCAGCCGCGGGTGGCCTCGACCCAGCCCATGCCGGTGAACAGCAGCAGGGCGCCGGAGATGAGGCCGACGGTGCCGGCGTTGTCGATCAGGCCCTGGATGTTCAGCTGGTCGGAGATGCCCGGGACCTGCTCGGCGATCTTGTCCTGGAGCCCGTCCTGCTGGTCCTTGCTGAGGGTGGCGGCGGCGACCGCGGCGGAGAGACTGAGCAGCGGGAAGAGCGCGATGAAGCTGGTGAAGGTCATGGCGGCGGCGAGCCGGGACCACTTCACGCGGTCGAGGCGCTCGTAGGAGCGCCACGCGTGCGTGGCCATCAGCCGGGCGAACCACGGTCCCACGACGGGGAGCTTCTTCAGCCAGTCCATGATCCGACCCTGCCCCCGCTCGTCCCGGTCCATGATCCCGTACGGCCGCCGGTTCCGTCGCCGGCCGGGAAGACCAGTGTCCTTGTGCCCCAGAACCGCAGGATCGTGCCCAGCGCCATGCCGATACCGGCACCGGAGACGGTGTCGGCGCGCTGCGAGGTGAGGCCGAGCCCGTAGTGGCTGACGGCCAGGCACAGGAGCTGTACGGCGGCCCCGGCGGCGTTGACCGCGAGGAACACGGCGCAGGGGCGCAGGCCGCGCGGGCGGGTGTGCCGGTAGGTGCCCAGCGCGTTGCCGGCGTAGGCGACGGAGCATCCGGCGAGGAAGGAGAGCGCCTTGGCGGTGAGCGGGTCGAGTCCGGCGGGGCCGCGCAGGAAGACGAAGAGGCCGAGGTCGACGGCGTAGGCGAGCAGGCCGGCCGTGGCGAAGCCCAGCAGTTCGCGCCGGGCGGCGGCGCGCCGGCTGACGTGGGTCTGCGCGTCGGCTACCAATTGGCCACAGCCAGCCCGTACATCGCGAGCCACACGACGCCGATCAGGGCGAGGGCGCGGTCGCGCAGGACGACGTCCTCGGGTTCGCCGGCGGTGCCGCGGTCGGCGAAGACGGCGTAGCGCAGGACGGCGAGGACGAAGGCGAACATGGACAGCTGGCGCCAGGGCAGCACGCTGGTGTGCGGGACGCCGCCCTCCTCCATCGCCCACAGGCAGTAGCCGAGGACGGCGACCCCGGCGGCGAGCTGCCAGACGAAGCGGAGGTAGCCGGTGGTGTACTCGGTGAGCAGCGCGCGGGTGGCGCCCGCCTCGCCGGCCATCTGGACGGCCTCGGAGTAGCGCTTGGCGGCGACCATGAACAGGGCGCCGAAGCCGGTGGTGATGAGGAACCAGCGCGACAGCGGGATGCCGAGCGCGAGCCCGCCGATCATGGCCCGCATCAGGAACCCGGTGGTGACGACGGCGAGGTCGACCACCAGGACGTGCTTGAGGCTGACGCAGTACGCCAGTTGCATCGCGAGGTAGGCGACCAGTACGGCGGTGACGGGCGGCGGGCAGAGCCAGGCGGCGAGGAGGGGCGCGAGGACGCCGAGGAGGCCGCCGGTGGCGTAGGCGAGCGGTACGGGGACCTGCCCCGCGGCGACGGGGCGGTGCCGTTTGACGGGGTGCGCGCGGTCGGCGTCGGCGTCGCGGGCGTCGTTGACGAGGTAGACGGCGGCGGCGCAGGCGGTGAACAGGACGAAGACCAGGGCGAGCCGGCCGAGGGCGGCCCGGGAGAAGAGTTCCCCGGCGGCGGCCGGGGCGGCGACGACCAGGACGTTCTTGACCCACTGGCGGGGGCGCGCGGTGCGCAGCAGACCCGCCGGGATGTGTCTCGCCCGGCGGGGCGGGGCGGGCTCCGGCTGCTGTTCGGGGGCGCGTTGGCGCAGGACGGCCGTGTCAGTCACGGGTGCCTCCCCGCATCCAGCCGGCGCCGAGCCGGGCCGTGAGCGCGCCGAGGGCGGCGCCCGCGGCGATGTCGGACGGGTAGTGGACGCCGGCGACCAGCCGGGAGGCGGACACGGCGGCGGCCAGCGGCCAGGCGGCCCGGACGCCGAGCGCGCCGAAGACGACGGCGGCGGCGGTGGCCGAGGTGGCGTGGGAGCTGGGGAAGGAGTGCCGGCCGGCGGTGCGCACCAGGGGCACGACATGCGCGGGGCGGGGACGGCGTACGACCCGCTTCACGCCCATGCTGGCGAGGTGGGCGCCGGCGGTGAGCGCGGTGCCGCGCAGCCAGGCCGAGCGGCGGGGGCGGTCCACGGCGGCCGAGGCGAGGCCCGCGGCGAGCCACAGCGCCCCGTGCTCCCCGGCCCAGGACAGGGCCCGCGCGGCACCGGCCACGCGCGGGTCGCCGCCCCAGGCTCTGAGCGCCGTGACGATCCGGTGGTCCATGTCGTCGAGGTCGTCCATGTGCACTCACTGTCCACGCCTACGGGGTGGTAAGTCCGGCACGGTGGGACGACATACCATTAATCACCCGTTTCGGGGACGGGCCCAATGTTTCGGAACTAATCATTCACAGATGGGCGATACGGTCACCGGCATGTCTGCCGACACCGCTCCCGACACCGCCCGGGACCCCGGCGCCCCCTTCCCCGACGAGGACTGGGGTCCCGTCACCGGCTGGGGCCGCACCGCGCCCACCGCGGCCCGGCTGATCCGGCCGCGGACGTACGAGGAGGCGGTGCTCGCCGTCCGGGACTGCGGGGCGCGCGGGGGCATCGCGCGGGGGCTGGGGCGGGCGTACGGAGACGCGGCGCAGAACGCGGGCGGTGCCGTGCTGGACATGACGGCCCTGGACCGCGTGCACGCCATCGACGTCGACGGCGGCACCGTGCTCTGCGACGCGGGGGTGTCCCTGCACCGGCTGATGCAGGTGCTGCTGCCGCTGGGCTGGTTCGTGCCGGTGACGCCGGGGACCCGGTACGTGACGGTCGGCGGGGCGATCGGCGCGGACATCCACGGCAAGAACCACCATGTGTCGGGGTCGTTCGCGCGGCACGTGCTCGCGCTGGAGCTGCTCACGGCCGACGGCGCGGTGCGCACGGTGACGCCGGGCACGCCGCTGTTCGACGCGACGGCGGGCGGCATGGGGCTGACCGGGGTGATCCTCACCGCGACGCTGCGGCTCCAGCCGGTCCGGACGGCGCTGATGTCGGTGGACACCGAGCGGGCCGGCGACCTGGACGACCTGATGGCCCGTCTGACGGCCACCGACCACCGCTACCGCTACTCGGTCGCCTGGATCGACCTCCTCGCGCGCGGCGCGTCCACCGGCCGCGCGGTGCTCACCCGCGGCGACCACGCCCCGCTGGACGCGCTGCCGCGCCGCTCCCGGGCCCGGCGCGACCCGCTGGCCTTCCGCACCTCCCGGCTCCCGGCCGCCCCCGACGTCGTCCCGGAGGGCCTGCTCAGCCGCACCACGGTGGGCCTGTTCAACGAGCTCTGGTACCGCAAGGCGCCGCGCGAGAGCCGGGGGCGGCTCCAGCGGATCCCCACCTTCTTCCACCCCCTGGACGGTGTGCCGCACTGGAACCGGATCTACGGCCGCGGCGGCTTCGTGCAGTACCAGTTCGCCGTCGGGCACGGGCAGGAGGACGCCCTGCGCCGGATCGTGCGGCGTATCTCCGAGCACCGCTGCCCGTCCTTCCTGGCCGTCCTCAAGCGGTTCGGGGAGGCCGACCCGGGCTGGCTGTCCTTCCCGGTGCCCGGCTGGACCCTCGCCCTGGACGTCCCGGCGGGGCTGCCGGGCCTCGGCGCCTTCCTGGACGGGCTGGACGAGGAGGTCGCGGAGGCCGGCGGCCGGGTCTACCTCGCCAAGGACTCCCGGCTGCGGCCGGAGCTGCTCGCCGCGATGTACCCGCGCCTCGCCGACTTCCGGGCGCTGCGCGCGGAGCTGGACCCGCGCGGGGTGTTCGTCTCCGACCTGGCCCGCCGTCTCCACCTCTGAGCCCTCTCCCCCAGGCAATCCCCAGGAGCTGTCGTGAAGGACGCCTTCGGCATCCCGCAGTCCGTGCTCGTCCTCGGCGGTACGTCCGAGATCGCGCTCGCCACCGTGCGCCGCCTGGTCGCCCGCCGCACCCGTACGGTGTGGCTGGCCGGCCGCCCCTCCCCCGCGCTGGACGCGGCCGCCGGGGAACTGCGGGGCCTGGGCGCCGAGGTGCGCACCGTCGCCTTCGACGCGCTGGACCCCGGGTCCCACGAGGCGGCGCTCGGCAAGGTGTTCGCCGAGGGCGACGTCGATCTGGTGCTGCTGGCCTTCGGCATCCTCGGCGACCAGGCGCACGACGAACGCGAGCCGCTGAACGCCGTACGGGTCGCGCAGACCAACTACACCGGCGCGGTCTCGGCGGGGCTGGTCACCGCGCGCTCCCTCCAGGCGCAGGGGCACGGCTCGCTGGTGGTGCTCTCCTCGGTCGCCGGGGAGCGGGCGCGGCGCGCCAACTTCATCTACGGCTCCAGCAAGGCCGGCCTGGACGCCTTCGCGCAGGGCCTCGGCGACGCGCTGCACGGCACCGGCGTCCACGTCATGGTCGTACGCCCCGGGTTCGTGCGGTCGCGGATGACCGAGGGGATGGAGGAGGCGCCGCTGGCGACGACGCCCGAGGCGGTGGCGACCGCGATCGAGCTGGGGCTGCGGCGGCGTTCGGAGACGGTGTGGGTGCCGGGCGCGCTGCGGGTGGTGATGTCGGCGCTGCGGCACCTGCCGCGCACCGTGTTCCGGCGGCTTCCGGTGTGACGTACGACGGCTACCGGGCGGGCAGGGTGCCGGACTCGACGCGGCCCGCCTGCGGGGGGACGGTGGCGCTGCCGAAGGGGAACTCGCGCAGCTTGCGCCAGACGGCGTCGGCGCCCTGCTCGTAGAGCGCGAAGCCGGTGCAGGGCCACTGTGCCTCGTAGTCGGACAGCTCCTCGAAGGCGCGGTCCATCGCCGCCTCGTCTATGCCGTGCGCCACGGTGACGTGCGGGTGGTACGGGAACTGCAGCTCGCGCGGCACCGGGCCGGACGTGTCGCGGACCCGCTTCTGGAGCCAGGTGCAGGCCGCGGCGCCCTCGACCACCTGGACGTAGACGACCGGCGACAGGGGCCGGAAGGTGCCGGTGCCGGACAGCCGCATCGGGAAGGGCCGGCCGCGCGCGGCGACCTCGGCGAGGTGCGCCTCGATCACGGGCAGCGCGGCACCGTCGACCTCGGTCGGCGGGAGCAGGGTGACGTGCGTGGGGATGCCGTGGGCGGCGGCGTCGCCGAAGCCCGCGCGCAGCTGCTGGAGCTTGCTGCCGTGAGGCTCCGGGACCGCGATCGACACGCCGATCGTTACGGGCCCCACTTCGTCTCCTGTCGTTCCGAGTCGTGCTGTCGGACATCCGGTTATCGACTGTACGGCCACGACCCTGCCGGGGGCAGGCGCAACCGGAGTGATGTGCAGCGCTACGGCGGCATGCCGGGGCGCACGGCCGGTGCGGGACCGGCACGGTGCCGGTGCCCCCGGCGGGGCCGGGGGCGGTGCGGCGGGCGGCGGGCCGCGTCAGTGCCTGGCGGGCAGGAAGCCCACCGCGTCGTACGCCCGGGCGAGGGTCTCGGCGGCGACGGAGCGGGCCTTGTCGGCGCCCTTGGCGAGGATCGCGTCCAGCGTCTCCGGGTCGTCGAGGTACTGCCGGGTGCGCTCCCGGAAGGGGGTGACGAACTCCACGACGACGTCGGCGAGGTCCGTCTTCAGGGCGCCGTACCCCTTGCCCTCGTACCGCTGCTCCAGTTCGGGGACGGTGGTGCCGGTGAGGGTGGAGTAGACCGAGAGCAGGTTGCTGATGCCGGGCTTGTGCTCGCGGTCGAAGCGGATCACCGTGTCGGTGTCGGTGACGGCGCTCCTGACCTTCTTCGCGGTGGCCTTGGGCTCGTCGAGCAGGTTGATCAGGCCCTTCGGGTTGGCCGACGACTTGCTCATCTTGGCCGTCGGGTCCTGAAGGTCGTAGATCTTCGCCGTCTCCTTGAGGATGTGGGCGCTCGGGACGGTGAAGGTGTCGGCGTACATCTGGTTGAAGCGGTCCGCGAGGTCGCGGGTCAGCTCCAGGTGCTGGCGCTGGTCCTCGCCGACGGGGACCTGGTCGGCCTGGTAGAGCAGGATGTCGGCGACCATCAGCATCGGGTACGTGAACAGGCCGACGGTGGTGCGGTCGTTGCCCTGCTTGGCGGACTTGTCCTTGAACTGCGTCATCCGGGCGGCCTCGCCGAACCCGGCGATGCAGTTGATCAGCCAGGCGAGCTGCGCGTGCTCGGGCACGTGGCTCTGCACGAACAGGGTGCAGTGGTCCGGGTCGACCCCGGCCGCGAGCAGCTGGGCGACGGCGACGCGGGTGTTCTCCCGCAGCTCCTTCGGGTCCTGCGGGACCGTGATCGCGTGCAGGTCGACGACCATGTAGAACGCGTCGTGGGTGTTCTGCATGTCGACCCACTGGCGGACGGCGCCGAGGTAGTTGCCGAGGTGGAACGAGCCGGAGGTCGGCTGGATACCGGAGAGCACGCGGGGACGTTCAGAGGCCATGCCTGCCATTCTCTCAGGCCGCGCGGGACGTTCGGGCACTGGTTCGGCACAGGGCGGCTCCCGTTGGTCCGCGGGGGTGCGACAAGGGGCGGACGGGCCGAGGCCGGGAGGGGTACGGCGGGCGGCGACGGGTGGGCACGGGGGCGGCGGCGGTCTCGGTGGTGCTGTCGGCGGGGGTGACAGGCGCGGCGGGTGCCTCGGCGGCGGGGCCGGAGCCGCCGGACGACGAGCCGGACGTGGCGGTGGTCGTGTGGCCGGGCGTGGGCCGTACGGCGTCCTGGCACGCGGGCGAGGTGGGTCTCGACCGGCTGCGGAGCCTGCTGGACCCGTCGTCCACGGTCACGGAGCGGGCGCCGGAAGCCTGGACGCGGGACGACCGTCCTGCGGTGCGGTTCACGGTGCTGTGGGGGCTGACCGGGGTCGGGGGCTGGCCGCGGACGCGGCGGGCGCCGGGCGGGGACGTGGCGATGCCGCGTCAGGATCAGTTCTTCACGGACCGGGACGGCACGCCGTGGGTGCGCACCGATCCGGCGCCGGGCGTGGCGGACGACGACATCCGCCGGCACCGGGTCCCGCCGGAGGTGTACGCCCGGCTGGCCGACGACGGCTTCGTGGGGACGGCCGCCCCGGGTGCCGGTCAGGGCGACGGCGGGGACGGTGACGGCTCGTGACGCCGGGCGGGGTGGGCGGGGGCCGCCGGGCTCGGGGCCGGGGCGGCCCGGACGGTGCTGATACGCCGCGCGGCGGGCCGGAACCGTACCGGCCCGCCGCGCGGGGAACATCGTCGGGAACTGATCGACCTCTAGAGGCCCTCTGCCGGGCGTCAGCCCAGGTCGATCTCCGGGTAGAGGGGGAAGCCCGCGACCAGGTCGGTGGCGCGGTGGGAGATCTCGTCGGCGATCTTGGCGTCGAGGACGTGGGACGCCTTCGAGGGGGCGCCGGACTTGGTGGTGCCGGGCTCGGCGGCGGCCAGGACGCGGTCGATCAGGCCCGCGACCTCGTCCATCTCGGCGGTGCCCAGGCCGCGGGTGGTGAGCGCCGGGGTGCCGATCCGGATGCCGGAGGTGTACCAGGCGCCGTTCGGGTCGGCGGGGATGGCGTTGCGGTTGGTGACGATGCCGGATTCGAGCAGGGCGGCCTCGGCCTGGCGGCCGGTGAGGCCGTAGGAGGACGCCACGTCGATCAGGTTGAGGTGGTTGTCCGTGCCGCCGGTGACCAGGGTGGCGCCGCGCTTCGTCAGGCCCTCGGCCAGCGCCCGGGCGTTGTCGACGATGCGCTGGGCGTAGTCCTGGAACGCGGGCTGCCGGGCCTCGGCGAGGGCGACGGCCTTGGCGGCCATGACGTGCGGGAGCGGGCCGCCGAGGACCATCGGGCAGCCGCGGTCGACCTGCTCCTTGAGGGAGTCGTCGCACAGCACCATGCCGCCGCGCGGGCCGCGCAGGGACTTGTGCGTGGTCGTCGTCACGATCTGGGCGTGCGGGACCGGGTCGAAGTCGCCGGTGAGCACCTTGCCCGCGACCAGGCCCGCGAAGTGCGCCATGTCGACCATGAGGGTCGCGCCGACCTCGTCGGCGATCTCGCGCATGATCCGGAAGTTCACCAGCCGGGGGTACGCGGAGTAGCCCGCGACGATGATCAGCGGCTTGAACTCGCGGGCGGTGGCGCGCAGGGCCTCGTAGTCGATGAGGCCGGTGGCCGGGTCGGTGCCGTAGGAGCGCTGGTCGAACATCTTGCCGCTGATGTTCGGGCGGAAGCCGTGGGTGAGGTGGCCGCCCGCGTCCAGGGACATGCCGAGCATCCGCTGGTTGCCGAAGGCCTGGCGCAGTTCGGCCCAGTCGGCGTCGGTGAGGTCGTTGATCTGGCGGACGCCGGTCTTCTCCAGGAACGGCACCTCGACGCGGGCGCCGAGGACGGCCCAGAAGGCGACCAGGTTGGCGTCGATGCCGGAGTGCGGCTGGACGTAGGCGTGGCGGGCGCCGAAGAGTTCGCGGGCGTGCTCGGCGGCGAGGGACTCGACGGTGTCGACGTTGCGGCAGCCGGCGTAGAAGCGGCGGCCGATGGTGCCCTCGGCGTACTTGTCGCTGAACCAGTTGCCCATCGCGAGGAGGGTGGCCGGGGAGGCGTAGTTCTCCGAGGCGATCAGCTTGAGCATCTCGCGCTGGTCGGCGACTTCCTGGCCGATGGCGTCGGCGACGCGGGGCTCGACCGTACGGATGACGTCGAGCGCGGCGCGGTAGGCGGTGGACTCGGGGGAGAGTTCTGCGGGCATGGTGACCTCCGGACGTTGCAGGCAGCGTTCAGGTCGGCCCAGGCGCACGGCACGTGTTCTTCTCGGGCCGCTCCCCGATGGTTTTCCATCCCTGCGCGCCAGTCACGGCCCTGGGGGCAGCGTACCGGAACGCGTCTGCGGGGTTCCGTGCGTCTCGGGGTGCGGGCGTGCTGTGGCTTGTCGCGCCCACGCGGCGGAGCCGCACAGGTCACAGCCCCGCGCCCCTCGACGGCCCCCGCGGGGCCGGTCAAGGGGCCCTCTACAAGATCACGTGAGGCAGGAAGCGGGCGTACTCGTCTGTCACCAGGCCCGACGACTCCCGTATGCCCAGGCCCGCCGGCTCGTCCTGCACCACCCAGGCGCCGAGGACCGTGCGGTTGCCGTCGAAGTCGGGGAGGGGGGCCAGGGACTGGTAGCAGCAGGGCTCGTCCCGGAGTGCGGGGGTCGTGCCGGCGGGGTGGACCGTGACGCCCGCGCCCTCTCGGCCCAGGAGTGGCTTGGAGACCCAGCCCGTGGTGGCGGCGAGATCCCGGGGGCCGTCGAGGTAGGCGGGGAGGAGGTGGGGGTGGCCGGGGTACAGCTCCCAGAGGACGGCGAGGAGGGCCTTGTTGCTCAGGAGCATCTTCCAGGCGGGCTCGATCCACAGGGTGGTGCCGGTGCCGCCGCCGTTGTCGAGGGTGTCCAGGACGTGGCCGGCGAAGCGGTCGGTGGTGAGCCACTCCCAGGGGTAGAGCTTGAAGAGGCTGCGGATGAAACGGAGTTTCGTGTCCACGAAGCGGCCGGACAGGCGGTCCCAGCCGATCTCCTCCATCGCGAGCCAGTCGGTGTCCAGGCCGGCCTGCCCGGCGGTCTCCTTGAGGTAGGCGACCGTCATGAGGTCCTCGCCGAGTTCGTCCTCGGCGGAGTGCGCGAAGTACAGGGGGCTGCCGGGCGGCAGCAGCGCGGCCTGCTTCTTCCAGGCGTCGACGAGGCGCTCGTGGAGGCTGTTCCACTGGTCGGCGCCGGGGAACCGCTCCTCCATCCAGAACCACTGCGGGGATGCGGCCTCCACCAGGGAGGTCGGGGTGTCCGCGTTGTACTCCAGGAGCTTGGCGGGGCCCGTACCGTCGTAGCGCAGGTCGAAGCGGGCGTAGACGGAGGGGAGTTCGGCGCGCCGGTGCCATGCCTCGGTGACCGCCTCGACCACGCGCGGGTCCGTGATGCCGAGGTCGGCGAAGCGGTCGGCGGCGACGATGTGTCCGGCGGCGGCGAGGCACATGCGGTGGAGTTCCTCGACGGTCTCCTCCAGCGCCTCGACCTCGGGCAGGGAGAAGACGTAGTAGGCGCTCTCGTCCCAGTAGGGGCGCAGGGAGTCGTCGGGGTAGCGGGTCAGGGGGTAGATCAGTCCCTGTTGCTCGACGGTCCGCTGCCAGCCGGGGCGCGGGGTGGTCGTACGGCGTTCCACGGGGCTCAGCCGCCGCCGCTGCCGGAACCCGAGCAGCCGAAGCCGCCCCGGTCGACGGCCTCGTCCCGGCTGAAGGTGCCGGAGTCGGCCCAGCCCTTGCTGACGTCGGCGTCGTAGTACCAGTCGGCGTCGGAGACGGACCGCGAGGAGCCGGTCTTCCTCTTGCCGCCCTTGCCGACGGAACCGCTCGACGAGCCCGACTTGCAGTTCTTGTCGGCGACGACCTTGTAGCCGTTGAGGTAGTCGTAGCTGTCGCGGTCCACGCAGCGCCGGTCGGGGTCCGAGCCGCACGCGCTGAGGGCAGCCGCCAGCATGCCCATGCCGCCGAGCACCACGGTGCCTGACCGCAGCCGTCGCCGGGTCTGCGCCATGTCCTGTCCCCCGTTGTCCGTACGTCGTCCGGTGCGGTCCGGCCCCGTCATGTCCGGGCGGTGGTACGACGATTGAGCCGAGCGAGTGTACGACTCCTGTCGCGGAGGGATTTACGGCAGCGACCGGCACAGCGCGTCCAGCGCCCCCGCCCAGGCGTGGTCGGGCGGCGTGCCGTAGCCGACGACGAGGGCGTCCGGTGCCGGGCCGGCCGCGTCGGGGTGCCGGTACAGGGACAGGCGGTGGACGGCGAGTCCGTGCCAGGCGGCGGCCCGCATGACCTGCTGTTCGGTGCCGTCGGGCAGCGGCAGCACGGCGTGCAGTCCGGCCGCGATGCCGGTGACGCGCATTCCGGGGGCGTGCTCGGCGAGGGCGGCGACCAGGGCGTCCCGGCGGCGCCGGTAGCGCAGGCGGGCGGAGCGGACGTGGCGGTCGTAGGCGCCGGAGGCGAGGAACTCCGCGAGGGTGAGCTGGTCCAGGACGCCCGGGGGGCGGTACGCGGCGGAGCCGGCGATCTCCTCGGCGAGCGCGGGCGGCGCCACCATCCAGCCCAGGCGCAGTCCGGGGGCGAGGGACTTGCTGGCGGTGCCGAGGTGGACGACGCGGTCGGGGCCGAGGCCCTGGAGGGCGCCGACGGGCTGGTGGTCGTAGCGGAACTCGCCGTCGTAGTCGTCCTCCAGGACCAGTCCGCCGGTGCGGTGCGCCCAGTCCACGAAGGCCGCCCGGCGATCGGGGTGCAGGGGCACGCCCATCGGGAACTGGTGGGCGGGCGTGAGCAGTACGGCGCCGACGTCGTCCGTGAGCGCCCCGGGGTCGGCGCCCCGGCCGTCGACGGGGAGGGGGACGGTGCGCAGTCCGGCGGCCGTGAGCAGGTCGCGGTGGACGTGGAGGCCGTACGACTCGACGGCGATGGTGTGCGTGCCGCGCGCGAGCAGGGTGGCGGCCAGCGCCGCGAGGCCGTGGGCGACGCCCCCGCAGACCAGCAGGGCGGCCGGGTCGGCGCGGACGCCCCGGGAGCGGGCGAGGTAGCCGGCGAGCGCGGTGCGCAGCTCGGGGCGGCCGTGCCGGTCGCCGTAGCCGAGGGCGTCGTGGGAGGCGGCGCCGAGGGCGCGGCGGGCGGCCTTGAGCCACTCGGCGCGCGGAAAGGAGGCCAGGTCGGGGGTGCCGGGGCACAGGTCGTACACGGGGCGGGCGGGCCCGCGGGGGCGCCGGGCGGCAGCGGCGGCGGGCGGGGCGGCGACGCGTTCGGCGACGTGGGTGCCCGAGCCCTGGCGGGCGGTGAGCCAGCCCTCGGCGACCAGGTCGGCGTAGGCGTCGGCGACGGTGTTGCGGGCGATGCCGAGGTCGGCGGCGAGGACGCGGGAGGAGGGCAGCCGGGTGCCGGGGGCCAGCCGGCCGGTGCGGACGGCCTCGCGCAGGGCGCCGGTGAGGCCCCGGCGCAGACCCGGCCCGGTGGGTTCCAGGTGCAGGTCGACGCCCAGAGTGGCCCAGGATTTCGCCATGAGAATGGACCATACCCCTGGGCTGCTTGCTTCGTAGGGTCGAGGCATGACGACACACACCGATGACGCGACGACCGGCGACACGAACACCACCGGCCACGCCTCCGAGCTGCCCGTCCGGCTCAACTGGTCCCAGCACGCGCCCGAGGTCTACAAGGCGATGATCCGGCTGGACGGCGCCGCCCGGCGCGGACTGGACCCGGTGGTCTACGAGCTGGTGAAGATCCGCGCCTCGCAGCTCAACCACTGCGCCTTCTGCCTCGACATGCACACCAAGGACGCCCTCGCGGCCGGGGAGAGCGTCGAGCGGATCGTGCAGCTCGCCGCCTGGGAGGAGTCGCGGCACTTCTACACGGAGAAGGAGCTGGCGGCGATCGAGCTGACCGAGGCGGTCACCGTGCTGACCGACGGCTTCGTGCCCGACGAGGTGTACGCGCATGCCGCCGAGCACTTCGAGGAGCCGGAGCTGGCCCAGCTGATCGCCGCGATCACGGTGATCAACGCCTGGAACCGCTTCGGCGTGACCTGCCGGCTGACCCCGGGCCACTACACGCCGGGCCGGCCCGCGTGACGGCCGGTACGGCGGCCGGTACGGCCGTCCCCGCTGCGGCCCGTACGACGGCCCTGGCCCCCGGCGTCCGCGCGGCGCTCCAGGCCGTGGGCGCCGCCGCCCGGCGGGGGCTGGGCGACCCGGGCCTCGCCGAGCTGGTGCAGATCCGCGCCTCGCAGCTCAACCACTGCGCGTTCTGCCTCGACATGCACCTCGGCATCGCGCGCGAACAGGGGGTGGGCGAGCGGCGGCTCGACCTGCTGAACGCCTGGGAGGAGGCCGGCGAGGTCTTCGACGCGCGGGAGCGGGCCGCACTGGCGCTCACCGAGGCGGTGACCCTGCTGACGGAGGGTTTCGTGCCGGACGCGGTGTACGCGGAGGCGGCCCGCCACTTCGACGCGGCCGCGCTGGCCCATCTGCTGGCGCTGATCGCGGCCATCAACAGCTGGAACCGGCTGATGGTGACCCGGCGGATCCCGGCGGGCAGCACCACGTGGTGAGAAGGGCGGACGCCGTTCCCCGGCTTCTTTGACTGAAGTCGAGGCAAGGGGACGACCACGCGAGGAACCGCACCCCGACGACGTCACGGCCCTGGCCGCTTCAACCGCTGCTTCACGCGCCGTAGCGGCGCGCTGGACGACCGCTGTCCCGGCCGGGGCCGCCCGCTCGGCGAGGCCCGGCTGCTGTACGAGATCGCGGAGAGCGGCGACCCCGTCGCCCTGCGGGACCTGCGCACCCGCCTCGGCCTGGACGCCGGACATCTGAGCCGGATGGCCAAGGCGCTCCAGGAGCAGGGCATGGTCCGTCTCGGCGCCCATCCCGGCGACAGCAGGCTGCGCACGGTCGAGGCGACGCCCGCCGGCCACGCGGAGGCCGAGGAGCAGAACCGGCGTGCCGACGGGCTGGCCGCCGGGCTGCTCCAAGGGCTCGCGCCGGACCAGCGCCGGCAGCTCACCGACGCCGTGGCCACCGCGCAGCGCCCGCTGCGCCTGGCCGCCCTCACCGTCGTACCGGTCGACGCCCGCGGCCCGGACCCCCGCGCCTGCCTCGACGGGTACGCCGCCGAGCTGGACGCGCGCTTCCCCGAGGGCTTCGACCCCGCCGGCCTGGTGGCGCCCGGAGAGGTGTCGGGGGACGCCGGGGTGTTCCTCGTGGCGTACGAGGAGGGGCGGCCGGTCGGCTGCGGGGCGCTGCGCCGCACGGAGCCGGGGGCCGGCGAGGTCAGGCACGTGTGGGTGCACCCCGCCGCCCGGCGCCTCGGGCTGGCCCGCCGGCTGCTCGACGCCCTGGAGGCGGAGGCCGCCGCCCGGGGCCTGGGCGTCGTACGGCTGGACACGCATCCGGCGCTCGGTGAGGCGCGGGCGAGGTACGAGCGGGCCGGGTACACCGAGATCCCGGCGTACTCGGACCGGAACGTCTACGCGGGGCACTGGTTCGAGAAGCGGCTGCCGGGCGCGTGGAGCCGGCACGGGGAAACGGGCACGGGCCCCCTCCCGGCGTGTACCGGGAGGGGGCCCGTGGCGGGGCCGGGTCGGCTCAGATGAGGCCGAGGCCGCGGACCGCGTCGCGCTCCTCCGTCAGCTCCTTGACGGAGGCGTCGATGCGGGCGCGGGAGAAGTCGTTGATCTCCAGGCCCTGGACGATCTCGTACTTTCCGTCCTTCGTGGTGACCGGGAAGGAGGAGATGATGCCCTCCGGGACGCCGTAGGAGCCGTCCGACGGGATGCCCATCGAGGTCCAGTCGCCCTCGGCGGTGCCGTTGACCCAGGTGTGCACGTGGTCGATGGCGGCGTTGGCGGCGGAGGCGGCCGAGGACGCGCCCCGGGCCTCGATGATGGCCGCGCCGCGCTTGGCGACGGTCGGGATGAAGTCCTCGGCGAGCCACTTCTCGTCGTTCACGACCTCGGCGGCGTTCTTGCCGGCGACCGTGGCGTGGAAGATGTCCGGGTACTGGGTGGCGGAGTGGTTGCCCCAGATGGTCAGGCGCTTGATGTCGGCGACCGAGGTGCCCGTCTTCTTCGCGAGCTGGGTCAGCGCGCGGTTGTGGTCGAGGCGGGTCATCGCGGTGAAGCGCTCGGCCGGTACGTCCGGGGCGGCGGCCCGGGCGATCAGGGCGTTGGTGTTGGCCGGGTTGCCGACCACGAGGACCTTGATGTCGTCCGCGGCGTGGTCGTTGATGGCCTTGCCCTGCGGCTTGAAGATGCCGCCGTTGGCCTCCAGGAGGTCGCCGCGCTCCATGCCCTTGGTGCGGGGGCGGGCGCCGACGAGGAGGGCGACGTTGGTGCCGTCGAAGGCGACGTTCGGGTCGTCGGTGATCTCGATGCCCTGGAGGAGCGGGAACGCGGAGTCGTCCAGCTCCATCGCGGTGCCCTCGGCGGCCTTGAGCGCCGGGGTGATCTCCAGGAGGCGGAGCTTGACCGGCACGTCCGCGCCGAGCAGCTGGCCGGAGGCGATGCGGAAGAGCAGGGCGTAACCGATCTGGCCGGCCGCGCCGGTGACGGTGACGTTCACGGGAGTGCGGGTCATGGCGTTCTCCGTATGACAGCTGGCGGTGGGGCGTCCCGCCCCGGGCGTTTGATCGATCTCTTGGTATCAAGAGATCCATCCAGCGGTCAGGCTATCGCGCCTCGGGTGTCCGGGACGTGCGGGTCGGTGTGGCCCGTCCCACAGGGTCACCGGTACGTGCGGGGAGCACCCGGGAGGAGCACGCGGAGGGGCATGGGAGAGGCGGCCGCCTGTCCGGGAGAGGGGGGACGGAGGCGACCGCCGTTTCGGGGATACCGTTGCCGGACTCCCGTGGGGGTACTTCTCGCGTGCCCGGGGCCGGGCGCGCCATGCCTGTGCGGGCGGACTTTTCCCCAGTCCGCCCGCCGGCTCACTCCGTGCAGCCCTTCTGTCCCGACGCCAGCGTGACGCACGCCTCGGCCTCGGCCGCCGTCTTCACGGCCACCATCGGCGTGTACGCGACGGTGTCGCCGGCCACGTCCACGGTGCCCGTCTGCTGGTTCCTGCCGGCCGCGCTGATCTGGACCCGGTCGCCCTGGGCGGCCTGGGTGACGCGGGCCCAGGCGGTGCCGCAGGTCTTGCTGTAGCGGACCTCGACGGCGGCGGTGCCGACGGTGGCGGAGGCCGCGGTGGTGACCAGGTCGCCGCCGCAGCCCATCGCCTCCGGGTCCTGGCCGGTGCAGTCGTCACCGGCGCACTTCACGCCCGGCGGCAGCGTGGCCCTGCTGCTCGCGGTGGGCGACGGGGAGGGCTCGGCGCCCTCGTTCTTCTTGTCGCCGTCGTCGTTCAGCAGGAAGAAGGCGCCCGCGATGACGACGAGGACGCCGACGACGCCCGCGACGAACGTCGTCGTCTTCTTGTGGCGCTTGCTGCTCTTGTGGCCGTTGCTTCCGCCGGTGCCGTTGTGGCGGTTGCTGTTCTGGGCGCCGCCGCGCGGGGGTCGGCCGTACGGCGCCGTGCCGTACGAGGAGTCGCCGTACGGGGTCGCGGGGCCGGGCGCCGGCGCGGGGCGTACGGGGTCGCCGGGCTCCGCGCCGGGCCGGCTGGTGACGGGGCGCCCGCGGTCGCCGGTCGGCGCCGGGCCCCGGTACCCGGCGATGTTCCACGAGTTGCCGTCCGTCGCACCGGAGGCGGGCGCGCCGCCGCCGCGGACCGGCCCCGCGGCCGAGTCGGGGCTGTCGGCGGCCGTCGGCTGCACGGGCACCGACGGCGAGGACGCCGGCGGGAAGGTCGGCGAGACACCGGCCGGTCCGGCGACGCCGGGTGTGGCCGTGGCGCCGCCGCCCTGGCGGCCCGGGCGGCTACCCCGGCCGCCCCTGCCGCGGCCGCCCGACTGGACGGCGGGGGTCGAGCCGGTCTCACCGAGCGCGGCGCGCGCCTGGGAGATCCGGATGGCCTCCATCGTCATGTCGTGGCGCATCTCCGAGCGGCTCCAGGCACGCTCGGCCAGCTCCCACATGGTGGTCAGGTGGACGGGGTTGGTCCGCGTCACCTCGGCCAGGGCCACGATGGCGCCCTTCGGCGCCAGCAGCCGGCCGTTCAGATACCGCTCCCAGGACGTCTTGCTGTAGCCCGTGGCGTCGGCGACCGACGCGACGCTCAGCTCGCTGCGGTCCACGAGCCGGCGCAGCTGACTGGTGAACTCCCTGATCTGCGGATCGAGTTCCTCCGGCAAGGCCTTCCAACGAGGCACTGCTTCCCCCTCTTCCCCCGGTGACGTGCTGGCCGTTCCCCCGCCGGTCTCCGCGCGCTGCGTCCCGCGCGGAGCACCCGTTCTGGCTACCCACAGGGATGCGCCCGATCAGGATCTCAGTTCCCGGGGTGGGGGCGCACAGGAGTGCAGAGGCCGCGGACATGCACCGTCGCACGCCCACCGACCCGGGGTCCAGTCTCCCACCGGCGGTGCGGTGCTTCGAACAGAACCCCGGCAGAACCCCGGACGGAACCCGTGGCGCAACCCTGCCGGAACCCGGACCGCAGCGGAGTAGCGGAACCGTCACTTCCGTGCCACAGCGGCCCGGCGGGCGTTGAACAGCGCGTCGTGTGTGCTGGAGGGTGGAGTGCGGCGGCGGCCCGTCCTTTCACGGGGGTGAGGACGGGCCGCCGTCAGCTCACCGTGAAGTGCAGCAAGTCCTTCAGGAACGGGATCGTGAGCGGCGCCTTGGGCTGCGCCATCAGCGACAGCATGACGATCGCGGTGCCGAGCACGCCGTAGGTGAAGATGTCCGTGAAGCGCGACCGCACCGCGAGCATGCCGACGTCGGACAGGAACCAGCGCAGCGCGGCGCCGAGCAGCAGGGCGACGCCGACCAGCACCAGGCCCCAGCGGAACACGTCGAGGCCGGTGAGCAGCAGGCCGAGCCCGACCAGGCAGGTCACGGTGAGCACCGGCCACTGGCGGGCCGGAGCCGGGGCGTCGCGGCCCGCCGCCCGGCCGCCGCCCTCGGGGCGGGCGGTGTCGCGGGTGAACAGCGGGAACCGGCGGGTGGTCCGGCGCGGCCGGCCCGAGGCGTCGGGGGCGCTGACCGGGTCCCGGACGGTGAACTCCTCCGGGGACTCCGGGGACTCCGGGGACTCCGGGGACTTGGGGGCCTCCGGGGACTCCTCGGCCCTCGGGCCCTCGGAGGGACCCGAGGTCGCCGGGTCCGCCTTGCGCGCCGTCTCCCCCGGGGCCGCCGCGCGCTCCGCGTCGGTGTCCTCAGCCGGCACTGCGCTCCGCCGCCTCCACCACGTTGACGAGCAGCTGGGCGCGGGTCATGGGGCCGACGCCGCCCGGGTTCGGGGAGATCCAGGCGGCGACCTCGGCCACGCCGGGGTGGACGTCGCCCATGATCTTGCCCTCGGCGTTGCGGGAGACGCCGACGTCGAGGACGGCGGCGCCCGGCTTCACGTCCTCGGGGCGGACCAGGTGCGGGGAACCGGCGGCGGCGACGATGATGTCCGCGCGCCTGAGATGGGCGGCGAGGTCGCGGGTGCCGGTGTGGCACTGCGTGACGGTGGCGTTCTCGCTGCGCCGGGTGAGCAGCAGCGGCATCGGGCGGCCGATGGTGACGCCGCGGCCGACGACGACGACCTCGGCGCCCTTGATCTCGACGCCGAAGCGGCGCAGCAGCGTGAGGATGCCGTTGGGGGTGCAGGGCAGCGGGGCCGGCTCGTTGAGGACGAGGCGGCCGAGGTTCATCGGGTGCAGGCCGTCCGCGTCCTTGTCCGGGTCCATCAGTTCCAGGATGCGGTTCTCGTCGATGCCCCGGGGCAGCGGCAGCTGGACGATGTAGCCGGTGCAGGCCGGGTCGTCGTTCAGTTCGCGGACGACCGCCTCGATCTCCTCCTGGGTGGCCGTGGCGGGCAGCTCGCGCTGGATGGAGGCGATGCCGACCTGGGCGCAGTCGCGGTGCTTGCCGGCGACGTACTTCTGGCTGCCGGGGTCGTCGCCGACCAGGACGGTGCCGAGTCCGGGCGTGATGCCCCTCTCCTTCAGCGCCGCCACACGGGCGGCCAGTTCGGACTTGATCGCGGCTGCGGTGGCCTTGCCATCGAGAATCTGGGCGGTCATGCCCCCATCCTCGCGGATGACCGGCCCGCTGTTCCAATCAGGGCGGTCCACGACCGGCGCTGTTGCACTTGCACAACACCTCGTGGGCGGGGTGGACAAGTAAGAGACCGGTCAAGAACGATTGGACGGCACAGTGCCGCGGGGCCGTACCGGGGGGACGAACCGCCACGCAGAACTCCTCCGAGGCCGGCCACGCGTCGTCCCCGCACGTGACAGCTACGGAGGAAGACCCGCCATGAGTTTCGGCGAACCGAACAACCCCTACGGACCCCCGCAGGGCGGCCAGCAGCCGAACTACGGCTATCCGCAGCAGCCGCAGGGCCAGCCCGGTTACGGCTACCCCGCGGCGCCGCCGGTGCAGCCGTACGGCGGCCACGGCCACGGGCCGGGTCCCGAGGTGATGCCGGGCTCGGTGAAGGCCGCGCGCGTGATGCTGTTCGTGCTGGGCGGTTTCCAGGTCCTCGGCGGCCTGCTGATGATGATCGCCAGCGCCTGGTTCGCCGACCAGTTCGAGGACGCGGTCTCCGACGACCCGACCATCAGCGCGGAGGACGCGGACACCGTCGCCAGCATCGGCACGGGTGTCATGATCGTCCTCGGGGTCATCGTGCTCGCCTTCGCCTTCTGGGCGATATTCACGGGCGTCAAGTTCGCCACGGGCCGAGGCGGCGTGCGGGTCTCCGCGATCGTCTACTCCTCGGTGGTCGTCCTGTTCAGCGCCATCAGCCTGGTCGCCGCGAACGTCTTCGCCCTCGTGAGTCTGATCCTCGGCATCCTGATCATCGTCTTCTGCGCCAACCGGAACGGCAGCCTCTGGTTCACGCGACCGCGCTACTGAACGGGCCGCCCCGACAGGAGACTTCTCGCCAATCACGTCACCCGGCCGTGTCTCACCCGTACGAGGGGAGACACGGCCCCGGTGCGTCCCCCTACTCTGACCTGGGTAGCCGTCAGGCACGGGGAGACGCACCTTGTACAGCATCATCGTGGTACCTCCGCCGACCACGGAGGACGAACAGACCCGCACCCAGGTCCGGCTCGCGCCCGGCGAACGGCTCGTCTTCGGGCGGTCGGTGCCCGAGGGCGGCCTGACGATCGGGCACGACGGGGTGTCCCGCAGAGCCGGTGAGATCGCCGCCCACGGCACGTTCTGGGCCCTGTCCAACCTCTCCGGCCACCAGACGTACGTGGTGGAGAACCCGGAGGGCGCGGGCGAGCACATCAAGGTGGCGCCGGGCCGGCTGGACGCCCCGGTGCCCTTCGAGTTCTCGCGGATCGTGCTGCCCGCCGCGGGCGACCTGCTGCCGATCGAGGTGTGGGCGCCGCGCCACGACTACCGGCGCGCCGAGGACGGCACCGACGGCGAGCCGACCGCCCCCGCCTTCTCCGTGGACCGCACCAAGCGGTACTTCGCGGTACTGGCCGCCCTGTGCGAGCCCCGGCTGCGCGGGGCACCGCACGCGCCGCTGCCGACGACGGACCAGGTCGTCGACCGGCTGCGCCCCACCTGGCCGGCCGCCTCGCGCACGTCGGTGCAGTGGAACATCGACTACCTCGCGGTGAAACTCCGGCTGAAACCGGGCCCGGAGAGCGCCCAGCCGGGCCCGCGGCTCAACGGCAAGAAGGAGTCCCTGGTCTCCCTCGCGCTCCGCTTCGACCTGGTCCGCGAGGACGACCTGGTGGTCCTCGCGGCGCCGTCCGGACGGGCGCTGCGGTGACCGAGCCGTACGCCGTCCCGGTGCCGCGGGGGTACCGGGTGGGCGTCTGGGAGGTGCGCGAGCCGATCGCGACCGGCGCCTTCGGCAGCGTGTACACCGCCCGCCGCACCGCCGGCGCGGGCGGGGGCCTGCCGGACACGGCGGCCCTCAAGTTCCTGCCGACCGGCACCGGGACCCCGCGCCAGCTCACCCATCTGCGCGAACTCGTCGAGCGCGAGGTGGAGTTGCTCCGCCGGCTGCGGCAGCCCCGGCTGATCCGGATGTACGAGACCCTCACCGTGGACGACCCGGCGAACGGCAGGCTCGACGGCGCCACCGTCCTGGTCCTGGAGCGGGCCGAGGGCTCCCTGTCCGCGCTGCTCACCGCCACGCCCCGCCCGCCGGCCGGGCCCGCGCTGCTCGCGCAGGTCTGCGCGGGGCTGGCCCAGCTGCACCGGGCGGGGTGGGTGCACGGCGACCTGAAGCCGGCCAACGTGCTGCTGATGGCGGACGGTTCGGTGCGGCTGGCCGACTTCAACATGGCCGCCGAGCTGGAGGGCACGCACGCCTACACGCCCGCCTTCTCCACGCCGGACTACACGCCGCCCGAGCTGCTGTGGTCCGAGATCGGCGAACGGGGGCGCCGGATCCGCCCGTCGGCCGACGTGTGGGCCTTCGGCGTCCTGGCCCACCTGGTCCTCACGGGGTCCTTCCCGCTGCCCGGCGGCACCGCGACCGCCCGCCGCGACGCCGCGATCGCCTACGCGCGCGGCACGGACGAGCTGCGCCTGTCCCCGGAACTGCCGCCCGGGTGGCGGGAGATCGTCGGTGCGTGCCTGTCCCGTACGCATGCGGGCCGCGTCGGCACGGACGCGCTGCTGCGACGGGTGGCGGAGGCGACGGGGGGCGCGGCGACCTGTCCTGGGAGGTTCTCCCTACGCCCCCGCGCACGCCCCCGGCCTACGGTCCTGGCCGCGTCGGTCGCGGGGCTCGCCGCCCTGGCCGCGCTCGGGTACGGCGTCGTCATCTGGGCCGGAGAGGGCCGTGCCCCCGCGCCGGGACCGCGCTCCGGCGGCACCGCGAGCGTCTCCGCCGCCTTCTACGGCGCCGGGGAGCTGCGCACCGACCGGGGCGTGCCGCCGGCGTACCGGCTGCTGATCGTGGAGACGGCGCACGACTGCGACCGCGCGGAGGTCAGCCCGGCCCTGATCGCGGCCATGCTCAAGGTGGAGAGCGACTTCGACCCGGACCTCGCCGACCCGGCCCGCGACGAGTACGGCATCGCCCGCTGGACGCCGAGCGTGCTGCGCTGGTGGATGCACGAGGACGGCACGCCGGGCGAGGCCGTCCCCGAGCCGCCGTTCCCGCCGGCGGAGTCGATCCCGGCGATGGGCCGCTACCTGTGCTGGATCACGCCCCGCCTGGACGCGGGGCTGCCGGGCGACCGCCGGGTGCTGGTCGCGGTCGCGTACCGGACGTCGTACCGGAAGGTGAACGACGCGGGCGGCGTTCCCCCGAAGTACCGCGACTACGCCGACCGCGTCGCCCACCACCTCAAGGAGTACACGCCGCCGGGCGGGAGGTGACCCTGTGAACTCGCAGGGCCGCCTCCGCGCGCGACGCCGTGCGGCTCAGTGGAAGAAGTGCCGCGTCCCGGTGAAGTACATCGTGACGCCGGCCTTCTGCGCCGCCTCGACCACCAGCTCGTCGCGGACCGAGCCGCCGGGCTGGACCACGGCCTTCACGCCGGCCGCGGTGAGGATCTCCAGGCCGTCCGGGAAGGGGAAGAAGGCGTCGGAGGCGGCGTACGCCCCCTGCGCGCGCTCGGCGCCCGCCCGCTCCACCGCGAGCTTCGCGGAGTCGACCCGGTTGACCTGGCCCATGCCGACGCCGACGGAGGCGCCGTCCTTGGCGAGCAGGATCGCGTTGGACTTGACGGCCCGGCACGCCTTCCAGGCGAAGGCCAGCTCGGCCAGCTCCGCCCCGGACAGGGCATCGCCGGCGGCCAGCGTCCAGGTGGCCGGGTCGTCGCCCTCGGCCTGGAGGCGGTCGGTGACCTGGAGGAGGACGCCGCCGTCGATGGGCTTGACCTCGACCGGGGCGGAGGGCGCCTCGGGGGCGCGCAGGACGCGGATGTTCTTCTTCTTGGTGAGGGCTTCGAGCGCGCCGTCCTCGTAGCCGGGCGCGACGATGACCTCGGTGAAGATCTCGGCGACCTGCTCGGCCAGCTCCCTGCTCACCGGCCGGTTCACGGCGATCACGCCGCCGTACGCGGACAGCGGGTCGCAGGCGTGTGCCTTGCGGTGCGCCTCGGCGACGTCCGCGCCGACCGCGATGCCGCACGGGTTGGCGTGCTTGATGATCGCGACGCAGGGCTCGGCGTGGTCGTACGCGGCACGGCGGGCGGCGTCCGTGTCCGTGTAGTTGTTGTACGACATCTCCTTGCCGTGCAGCTGCTCGGCCCGGGCGAGGCCGCCGCCGTCGGGGGAGGTGTAGAGGGCGGCGGGCTGG
The DNA here is from genome assembly GCA_049998335.1 of Streptomyces sp. cmx-10-19. Lineage (GTDB taxonomy): Bacteria > Actinomycetota > Actinomycetes > Streptomycetales > Streptomycetaceae > Streptomyces. Next base: position 8,146 of record JAEBFB010000023.1, on the reverse strand, counting down.
TGCGGGTTCTCGCCGTAGCGCAGGGTGTGGGCGCGCTCGTGGGTGGCGCCGAGGAAGTCGGGGAACGACGAGTCGTCGACCGGGGCGTACTCCGAGGCGAACCAGGAGGCGACGGCCACGTCGTAGGCGGCAGTGTGCTGGAAGGCCTCGGCGGCCAGCCGCTTGCGGGCGGCGAGGTCGAAGCCGCCGTCCTTCACGGCCGAGAGCACGTCGGCGTACCGGGCGGGGCTGGTGACGACCGCGACGGAGGGGTGGTTCTTGGCGGCGGCGCGCACCATCGAGGGGCCGCCGATGTCGATCTGCTCGACGCACTCGTCCGGGGAGGCGCCCGAGGCGACGGTCTCGCGGAACGGGTACAGGTTGACCACGACCAGGTCGAACGGCGCCACGCCCAGCTCGTCGAGCTGCTGCCGGTGGCTCTCCAGGCGCAGGTCGGCGAGGATGCCCGCGTGCACCTTGGGGTGCAGGGTCTTGACCCGGCCGTCCAGGCACTCGGGGAAGCCGGTCAGCTCCTCGACCCTGGTGACGGGGACACCGGCGGCGGCGATCCGCCCGGCGGTGGACCCGGTGGAGACGAGTTCGACGCCGGCCTCGTGCAGCCCGCGCGCCAGCTCCTCCAGCCCGGTCTTGTCGTACACGCTGACGAGCGCCCGGCGAAGGGCCCGCTTGTTGCTCTCGGCGGTGGCGGTCACTGGATAACTACCTTTCGTCCCTCAATGCGATAGCCGTTGCGGGCGAGCCGCCCCACGACATCGACGAGCAGCCTTCGCTCGACTTCCTTGATGCGCTCGTGGAGAGCGCCTTCGTCGTCCTCGTCCCGGACCTCCACCACGCCCTGCGCGATGATCGGCCCGGTGTCGACGCCGTCGTCGACGAAGTGGACGGTGCACCCGGTGACCCTGGCCCCGTACGCGAGCGCGTCCCGCACCCCGTGGGCCCCCGGGAAACTGGGGAGGAGCGCGGGGTGGGTGTTGACGAACCGCCCGCCGAAGCGCGCGAGGAACGCCTTCCCCACGATCTTCATGAACCCGGCCGAGACCACGAGGTCCGGCTCGTGGGCGGCGACGGCCTCGGCGAGCGCCGCGTCCCACTCCTCCCGGCTCCCGAAGTCCCTGACCCTCGTCACGAAGGTCGGCAGCCCGGCCCGCTCGGCGCGGGCGAGCCCCTCGACGCCGTCGCGGTCGGCGCCGACCGCGACGATCTCGGCCCCGTAGGCCGCGACGCCGGTGGCGGCGATCTCGTCGAGCAGCGCCTGGAGGTTGGTGCCGGATCCGGAGACCAGCACGACGAGGCGCTTGGCTCGCTGGGCCACGGGCTTGGCGGCCACGGTGGGGGCCTTTCTCGGGGGAGCGGGTTGTACGGTCGGGCCTGTACAGCCGGTTTGTACAGTCGTACGAATGCTTCGCGCCCCGGGATACGGGGAAGTCTACGAAGCGGCCGACCGTCAGCAACGATACCGGCACACCGGACGGCCCCCTCGGGACGGGGGCGTGGCCGGAAGGTAGCGTCTGCGTGGAGCCTGACCGGGAACGCGGCCCGTGCGCCGCGCGTTCACGGTTACAGGACGCTTGTTCATCGTCGCCAACGGGAAGACGCTCACTTGATGCCGGACCGCAGCCTGCGACTGCTCACGCTTCCCCAGCAGTCGGCGCAGCCAGGGGACCGCAGCACCGTGTTGCTGCGGGAACGCCCCTCGTCACCGCCCGACTCCTCCTCGGACCGGAGGGACGGCGGCTCGCAGGACGGTGCCGACGGCCGCGGTGACCGGGACAATCCCTTCGCCCCGCCGCCCGAGGGCACCCCGGACCGGCCCTGGCAGCCCCGGCACCCCTCCGGCGACGACGACTCACGGCAGGACGGTTCAGGGCGCTCCCCCTGGGGCGGCCAGTGGAGCGACCGCCAGCCCGGCCGCTCCTCCGGCGGCTTCGGCGAGCGCCCCGGCGCGGGCGGCCCCGAGGGCCAGGGCAACACCCCCGGCCCGCGCTGGGACCCGGCCGACCCGGCCCAGCGCCGCGCCCGCTACGCCCTGCTGAGCGGCATGTGGGCCCTCTTCTTCGCCCTGTTCACCTGGCCGTCCGTGGCCCTGCTCCTCGGCGCCCTCGCCCTCTACTGGGCCATCAGCTCCCTGCGCGCCAAGCCCCGCCAGGACACCGACGCCGCGGCACCCCCCGGCCGCCCCCAGCGCACCGCCGCGATCAGCGGCCTGGTCACCTCGGGCCTGGCCATCCTCCTGGTCGCCGCGTCCTACGGCGCGCAACTGGTCTACAACGACTACTACACCTGCCGCGAGGACGCCCTGACCCACCAGGCGGAACAGACCTGCGAGCGCCACCTGCCGGAACAACTGAGGGACGTACTCGGCACGGAGGGCTGACCTCTTGCTTGCCAGCCTGTCCGGCGTGTGAGGACGAGGCCGTCCAGGCCGAAAGCGGGGGTCTGGGGCGGCAGCCCCCAGGGCCGGGAACGGGGAGGGGGCGGCGGGGGCGAAAGAAGCCCGACGGCCCGCCCGCGTCAAGACCCCGTCCCCGACGACTCCCCCGCCGAGTCGACCGGCAGCAGATCGTAGGACTCCTCACCGGCATCGACCTCCGCCGCCCCCTCCCGCCGCCACCACTTGAGACCGGGCACGGACCCCCACCCCCACCAGTCCCGCCGACCGGCACCGGCACCGGCACCGGCACCGGCACGGACCCCCCGGGCCCGCCACCCCCGCACCCCCACCCCCACCGGCACCCCCACCGCCCCGACCCACAAGAACGCCGCACCCCCCGCCTCCCACCACACCGGCCCGAACCGAGCGAGCGCCCCGCTCCCCAGCGGCCCACCCGCGAACCCGGCCAGCACCGCGACGAACCCCGCACACAGCCCGGCCGCCACCACCCCGGCCACAACGGTCCGCCGCCCAGACCACGCCGCATCCCCACCACCCCCCGCATCGCCTTCCGCGTCCCCCACCGCCGCCCGCCCCACGAACCACCCCACGGCAACCCCCGCCACCCCGGGCACGACCCCCGCCGCCCACTGCACCGGCCCCCCGCCCCCCGCCTCCGGTACCGCCGCCAGCAACGGAAACGGCGGCAGCAACGGCGCGGGCGCCGACGCGAACGGCCCCACCGCCTGCCCCGCCCCCAGCACGAACCCCGGCCCCAGCGCGTACACCGCCGCCCACACCGCCGCATTCGGCACCAGCGCCAGGCAGAGCAGCAGCACGGCGACCCGCCCCGACCACCCCTCCGTCAGCCGCAGGAACGCCCCCTGCGCCGCACCCCCGTGCCACATCAGCGACACCGCGACCATCAGCGCCCCGCCCCCCACGAGCACCGCCGCCCCCGCCCCCGCCGCCCGCGTCGCCGCGCCCAGCCGCGCGTCCGGCTCCACCATCAGCTCCCGCAGCTTGCGCGGCAGTACCCGCAGCGCCCGCCCCACCGGCCCGCCCGGCCGCCCGAACGCCGTCCACACCCCCGCGCCCGCCGCGCACACCGTCACCAGCGGCAGACACACCGCCGCCCACCAGGAAGGCCGCAGCGCCCCGCCCCCCGCGTACAGCACGACGGGCAGCGCGACGGCGAGGTAGCCGAGGACCACCCCGGCCCAGGCGTTGCGCGCGGAGACCGGCGGCGGCCCCGCCGCGCGCAGCACCCCGCCCTCGATCAGCCGCACGCCGGCGCCCTTGGCCGCCGTTCCCACCACCACGCCCACCCCGTCGCCGGGGTCGGTGGCGTCCCGGGCCGCGCGGTGCAGCAGCCACACCGGCAGGAGCAGCAGGAGCAGCGGGGTGACGCCCATCGGCGCGGGAACGCCGGAGAGCGTGTCGACGCGGATCAGTTCGGCGCCGTGCGCGAGCACCCACAGCGCCGCGGCGACGTGCAGGGCGCCGCCGGGTCCGTCGTCGGGGTACGGCGAGCTGATCCACAGCAGCATCACCAGCGCGGCGCACGAGACCAGTCCCAGGAACGCCGCGACCGCGCCGCCCAGCAGACCGGCGGCCAGCCCCGGCGACCGGTCGCGCCACCGGTCACGCCACCGGGTGTGCAGCTGGGACAGCGAGGAGGGGCGAGCGGTCGTCTGGATCACGCCCGCCATGCTCCCAACGACACGCGCTTTCCCGGCGTAACAGGCGAAGCCCCGTTGTGTCGCTCAATATATGTTTATGTACTTTTTCGTACGAAGGGGTACCCCGTGACACGGAGCCCCGCACCCCCGCTCCCCCCTCCCCGGGCACGCCGACGTCTGCGTGAGGCCGCCTCGCTGACACAGGCTCAGCTCGCGTCGCGGGTGGGCGTCAGCCGCGCGACGCTCCGCGCCTGGGAGAGCGGCCGCACCACTCCCCGGGGCCGCGAACGGGAGGCTTACGCGAAGTTGCTGCACACCCTGGCCGAGGAGAAGACGGCCCGTCGGACCGAGCCGCCCCCCACGCCCGCACCGGCACCCGCTCCGGTGCCGGTGGTCGTGGCGGTCGGCGCCGCACAGGACCGTCCCGCCGACGGCGGCGACAGCCTCGTACTCCCGGCGAGGCCGCTGGAGCCCGCGGGGGGACCGGTCCCGGAGCTGACCCCCGCTCAGGCGTTCGACGCGCTCTACGAGTTCTGCGCGCCCGCCCTCGTACGGCAGACCTATCTGCTGACCGGGCGTCGGGAGCTGGCGCGGGAGTCGGTGGAGCGGGCGTTCCAGTACGCGTGGGAGCACTGGCCCGAGGCGGCCCGCGACCGGGACCCGGCGGGGTGGGTGCGGGTGGCGGCGTACGAGTACGCGCTCTCGCCCTGGCACCGGTTCCGCCTGCGCCACCGGCAGCCGGAGCCGCCGCCCGCCGACCCCGGCGACCGCACCCTGCTCAGCGCCCTGCTCCGCCTCCCCCCACCACGCCGCCGCACGCTCCTGCTGTACGACGGGGTGGGCCTCGATCTGCCCGAGACGGCCGCGGAGACGGAGGCGAGCACCCGGGCGGCGGCCAGCCGGCTGCTGCACGCCCGTGCGGCGCTCGCCGACCGGCTGCCCGAGCTGGCCGATCCGGAGGTGCTGCACCGGCGGCTGGCCGAGCTGGCCTCGGGCGAGCGGCTGCGGACGGGCCGGCCGCCGGTGGTGCGGGTGGGCAGCGAACGGCGGGCGCGGTTTCGGACCCGGGCGGCGATCGCCTTCACGGTCGCGCTGATCGGGACCACGGCCCTGACCCTGCGGACCGCGCCCACGCACTACGAACCGCCGGTCTCCCCCGGCGAGACGGTGCGCGGGGTGCCGCCCCGGGTGGCGCCGGGCTCGCTGTCGGACGAGGAACTGGAGCTGCGGCAGAAGCTGCGCGACCAGGTGCAGGACGGGCCGGAACGGCTGGCGCCGCTGCTGGAGTGACCCGTTCGCGCGTCCGCCGTACGTCCTCCGTACGGCGAGTGGCCCGCCCCCTGCGACAGGGGACGGGCCACTCGGCGTGGGTCTGGCGGTCGCTCAGCCGGCGAGGATCTCGCGGGCGAGCTTGGCCGTCTCGGTCGGCGTCTTGCCGACCTTGACGCCCGCGGCCTCCAGGGCCTCCTTCTTCGCCTGGGCGGTGCCGGACGAACCGGAGACGATGGCGCCGGCGTGGCCCATCGTCTTGCCCTCGGGCGCGGTGAAGCCCGCGACGTAGCCGACGACCGGCTTGGTCACGTTCTTCGCGATGTACTCGGCCGCACGCTCCTCGGCGTCACCGCCGATCTCGCCGATCATGACGATCAGGTCGGTCTCGGGGTCGGCCTCGAACGCGGCGAGCGCGTCGATGTGCGTGGTGCCGATGATCGGGTCGCCACCGATGCCGACGGCGGTCGAGAAGCCGATGTCACGCAGCTCGTACATCATCTGGTACGTCAGCGTGCCGGACTTCGAGACCAGGCCGATACGGCCCGGCTTGGTGATGTCGCCCGGGATGATGCCGACGTTGGACTGGCCCGGGGTGATGATGCCGGGGCAGTTCGGGCCGATGATCCGGGTCTTGTCGCCCTTCTTGCCGGCGTACGCCCAGAACGACGCCGAGTCGTGCACGGCGATGCCCTCGGTGATGACGACGGCCAGGGGGATCTCGGCGTCGATGGCCTCGACGACGGCGTCCTTGGTGAACTTCTCCGGCACGAAGATGACGGAGACGTTGGCGCCGGTCTTCTCGATGGCCTCCTTGACGGTGCCGAAGACCGGTACCTCGGTGCCGTCGAAGTCCACGGAGGTGCCCGCCTTGCGCGGGTTGACGCCGCCCACGACCTCGGTGCCGTCACCCAGCATGAGCTTGGTGTGCTTCATGCCGGTGGCACCGGTCATGCCCTGGACGATGACCTTGCTGTCCTTGTTGAGCCAGATAGCCATGGTGTGTTCTGTCCTCGTCCTGAGTGCTTACTTGGCGGCGTGAGCCAGCTCGGCGGCCTTGTCGGCCGCGCCGTCCATGGTGTCGACGCGCTGGACCAGCGGGTGGTTGGCGTCGGTGAGGATCTTGCGGCCCAGCTCGGCGTTGTTGCCGTCGAGGCGGACGACGAGCGGCTTCTCGACCTTCTCGCCGCGGTCCTCCAGGAGCTTCAGCGCCTGGACGATGCCGTTGGCGACCTCGTCGCAGGCGGTGATGCCGCCGAAGACGTTGACGAACACGGAGCGGACGTCCGGGTCGCCGAGGATGATCTCCAGGCCGTTCGCCATGACCTGCGCGGAGGCGCCGCCGCCGATGTCCAGGAAGTTGGCGGGCTTGACGTTCCCATGCTTCTCACCGGCGTACGCGACGACGTCGAGGGTGCTCATGACGAGACCCGCGCCGTTGCCGATGATGCCGACCTCGCCGTCGAGCTTGACGTAGTTGAGGTTCTTCTCCTTGGCGGCGGCCTCGAGCGGGTTGGCCGCGGCCTTGTCGTGGAGTTCCTCGAAGTCGGGGTGGCGGAACTCGGCGTTGTCGTCGAGGGACACCTTGCCGTCGAGGGCGAGGACGTCACCGGAGACGACCTTGGCCAGCGGGTTGACCTCGACCAGGAGGGCGTCCTCCTTGATGAAGGTGTCCCACAGCTTGACCAGGATGTCGGCGACCTTGTCGGCGACATCGGCCGGGAACTTCGCGGCCTCGACGATCTCGCGCGCCTTCTCGGGCGTCACACCGTCGATCGCGTCGATCGGGGTCTTGGCGACGGCATCCGGACGGGTGGCCGCCACCTCCTCGATCTCCATGCCGCCCTCGACCGAGGCGATGGAGAGGAAGGTGCGGTTGGCACGGTCGAGGAGGAAGGAGACGTAGTACTCCTCGACGATCTCCGGGGCGGTCTCGGCGATCATCACCTTGTGGACCGTGTGGCCCTTGATGTCCATGCCGAGGATGTCCGTCGCGCGGGCGACGGCCTCGTCCGCGGAGGCGGCGAGCTTGACGCCACCGGCCTTGCCGCGGCCACCGACCTTCACCTGAGCCTTGACGACGGACTTGCCGCCCAGACGCTCGGTGATCGCGCGCGCCGCCTCAGGCGTGTCGATGACTTCACCGGCCAGCACCGGTACATCGTGCTTGGCGAAGAGGTCCCTCGCCTGGTACTCGAACAGGTCCACGCGCTTCCGTCCCTATCAGTGATCTCGCGGTTCGTTGGATGCGTGGGCGTGCCGCGAAGGGCAACGTGACGTCCGCTGTGTCACAAGGGAGGCGCACACGGTGGCCGAGCGCGCGGCATGTCCGTCTCGCAGGTTATCGCCGCATGCGGAGGGTCTCTAAATCGTGGGTCACACCTGAGCGGTGATGCCTGTCACATGATGCCGCGATCACTGGCACGGGGTGCCGTGTGTGAGGCGAGCGGGGGGAGGGCCGGGCCGGGAGTGCGGCCCGCGAGGCGGCGGGGTTCGGGGGAGGAGCGCGGCGGGGTTCGGGGGAGGGGCGGTGTGCGGGGGTGCGGGTCCGCGGGGGCGGATTGCGGGGGGAGGGTCGCGGGGTGGCGGCGTGCGGGGCGCGGATCGCGGAAGGGCGGAGCGCGGGGTGGCGGCGTGCGGGGCGCGGATCGCGGAGGCGCGGAGCGCGGGGTGGCGGCGTGCGGGGCGCGGATCGCGGAGGCGCGGATCGCCGGGCAGCGACGCGCGGGGGCGCGGATCGCCGAGGCGCGGATCGCCGGGCAGCGACGCGCGGGGGCGCGGATCGCCGAGGCGCGGATCGCCGGGCAGCGACGCGCGGGGGCGC
>JAEBFB010000022.1:0-125379 GCA_049998335.1 Streptomyces sp. cmx-10-19 | reverse complement strand
ATTCCGAACCCGGAAGCTAAGCCTTACAGCGCCGATGGTACTGCAGGGGGGACCCTGTGGGAGAGTAGGACACCGCCGAACAAATATTGCTGGGAAGCCCCGCACCTTATGGTGCGGGGCTTTCTGCGTTTAGGGTCTTTCTATGCGCTACGACCTGGTTGTCTTCGACAATGACGGTGTTCTCGTCGACAGTGAGCCGATCTCCAATCGGCTGCTGGCCGGCTATCTGACCGAGCTCGGGTTTCCGACCACGTACGACGACTCCCTGCGGGACTACATGGGGGCCGCGATGCACCGGGTGCATGACCTGGTGCTGGAGCGGACGGGACGGACGCTGCCCTCGGACTTCGACGATGTCTTTCATGCGCGGGTGTTCGCGGCCTTCGAGCGGGAGTTGAAGCCCGTGCCCGGGGCGGTCGAGGTGCTGGAGAAGCTGGCGGCGGACGGGGCGGCGTACTGCGTGGCCTCTTCGGGGAGCCATGAGCGGATTCGGGTGGGGCATCGGAAGACCGGACTGGACCGGTTCTTCGACGACCGGCGGATCTTCAGTGCCCAGGATGTGGGGCGGGGGAAGCCCGCTCCGGATCTGTTCCTGCACGCGGCTGAGCGGATGGGGGTCGCTCCGGAGAGGTGTGCCGTGATCGAGGACAGTCCGCTCGGGGTCGAGGCCGCCGTCGCGGCCGGGATGGACGTGTACGGGTTCACCGCGATGACACCGGCGGCGAAGCTCGGCGGGGCGACCCGGCTCTTCGGGGACATGGGGGAGTTGGCCGGGCTGCTCGGGCTCTGACATTTGTCATGCCTGCCTCTGGACGGTTGTTCCTACTGGAGGACCCCGCCCGGCCGCGAAGCTGAGGGCATGACGATGAACTCGGACAAGCGACGCACCTTCGTCTCGCTCCTCCTGGACGTCGGGGTGCCGATCGGGTCGTACTACCTGCTCAAGAGCGGGTTCGGGATGAGTGCCGTCGCGGCGTTGGGGTGGAGCAGTGTCATCCCGGTGCTGCGGACCGGGTGGGGTGTGTTCAGGCGGCGGGAGGTGAACGCGCTGCCGCTGCTCATCCTGCTGGCCAACCTGGTCGGACTGCTGCTCAGCTTCGAGACGGGGGACGCGCGGCTGATGCTGGCCAAGGACAGCGCGGTCGGGAGCCTGGTCGGGTTCGCGCTGCTGGGGTCGGTGCTGGTGGGGCGGCCGATCATGACGGTGACGCTGAAGCCGTGGCTGGTGAAGGGGGACCCCGGGCGGGAGGCGGCCTGGACGCGGCTGCGGAGGGAGTCGGCGGAGTTCCGGCGGGCGGAGCTGATGTTCTCGGGGGTGTGGGGCGTGGCGTTCGTCGGGGAGTGCGGGCTGCGGATCGTGGGCGTGTACTCGCTCCCCGTCGACACGATGGTCTGGCTCGGGACCGTGGTGATGATCGCGACGATGGCGTTGGCCTTCCTGGTGAGTGGCGCGCTGGGGGCCGCGCCGATGGCGCGGATGATCGGCTGTGCGCCGGCCGGCGACTGCCGCGAGGCGGCGGAAGCTGAGCGGAGTTCATCTTTGGCCGGATCTACCCACGAGTAAGTCGGGGCCCTACGCTCGCCGCCATGACTGATGTGCTGCGGCGCGGCAGGGCCTCGCTCGCGTTCGGGTTCTTCGCCCAGGGCGTCGCCTTCGCGCTGCTCGTGACGCGCATCCCCGCCATCCAGGACCGCTACGGCGTGTCCGACGCGCTGCTGCCGGTCTTCCTCGCCGCCGTGCCGATCCTGGCCGGCGTCGGGAGCGTGGCGACCGAGCACCTGGTGCGCCGGGTCCGGCCGAGCCGGCTGCTGCGCTGGTCCCAGCCCGTGGTGCTGCCGGCGCTGCTCGGCGTCGGGGCGGGGGACCGGGTGGCCGTACTGGCCGTCGCGCTCGGGGTGTTCGGTCTGGCGGTGGGGGTGCTGGACGCCTCGATGAACATGCTCGGGGTGAGCCTCCAGCGGGCGTACGGGCGCAGCATCATGCTGGGGTTCCATGCGGCGTACAGCCTGGGTGGGATTCTCGGGGCCTCGCTGGCGTGGGCGGGGGCGCACTGGGATCTGGCGCTGTGGGTGTCGTATCTGCCGGTCGCGGGGGTGTTGCTGCCGCTGTGTCTGGTGGGGAGTCGCTGGTACGTCGACGGGGGTGGCGGCGGGCAGGGCGAGGGGCCGGCGGAGCAGGGGGGTGGCGGGGGTGTCGCGTTCAAGGTGCTGCTGCCGCTGTGTCTGGTGATGACCTTCGCGTACATCGGGGACTCGACGGTCTCCAACTGGAGTGCCAAGTACCTCCAGGACGTGCTGGGGAGTTCGGAGCAGCTCGCGACGGTGCCGTACAACGTGTACATGGTGACCACGCTGGTGGGGCGGGCGTTGGGGGACTTCGGGGTGCGGCGGTTCGGGGCCGTGGCGGTGGTGCGGGGTGGCGCGGTCGTCGCGGCGGGCGGGTTCGCGGTGGTGGCGGGGGCGCCGGGGGCCTGGACGGGGATGCTCGGATTCACGCTGCTGGGGCTGGGGTTGTGCGTGCTGGTGCCGCAGACGTTCGCGGCGGCGGGGCGGCTGGCGGGGGAGAAGGGCGGACCCGGGGCGTCGGACGCGGCGGTGGCGCGGCTGAATGTGTTCAACTACGTGGGATTTCTGATCGGTTCGCCGTTGGTGGGGGCGCTCGGGGACGCCTGGAGCTGTCGCGGGGCGATGCTGGTGCCGATGGTGTTGGTGCTGGTGACGGTCGTGTACGCCCGGTCGTTCGGGGCCGGGGCGGACCGATACGGTGGCGGGCATGAGCGGCCGCGCACAGCTGATGTGGGACGAGGCAGTAACGGGCTATGACTTCGGGCCGGACCATCCGATGGACCCGGTCCGGCTCGCCCTGACGCGCAAACTGGTGGAGGCCCTCGGGCTCGACCGGGAGCTGGACGTCGTCGCGGCGCGGCCCGCGGGGGAGTCGACGCTGCGGCTCGTGCACCGGCAGGACTACATCGACGCGGTGAAGGCCGCGTCGGCGGACCCGGGGTCGGCGGACGGGTCGTACGGGCTCGGGACCGTGGACGATCCGGCGTTCGCCGGGATGCACGAGGTGTCCGCATTGATCGCCGGGCAGTCGGTGGGGGCGGCGGAGGCGGTGTGGCGGGGGGACGCGCCGCACGCGGTGAACTTCACGGGCGGGCTGCACCACGCGATGCCGGGGGCGGCGTCCGGGTTCTGCGTGTACAACGACGCGGCGCTGGCGATCGCGCGGCTGCTGGAGCTGGGGGTCGAGCGGGTCGCGTACGTGGACGTCGACGTGCATCACGGGGACGGGGTGCAGGCGGCGTTCTGGGAGGACCCGCGGGTGCTGACGGTGTCCTTGCACGAGCATCCCCGGACGCTGTTCCCCCAGACCGGGTGGCCGGAGGAGACGGGAGCCGCGGGGGCGGAGGGGTCGGCGGTGAACGTCGCGCTGCCGGCGGGGACCGGGGACGCGGGGTGGGTGCGGGCGTTCCACGCGGTGGTGCCGGAGCTGTTGGAGGAGTTCCGGCCGCAGGTGCTGGTGACGCAGCATGGCGCGGATACGCACTTCGAGGATCCGCTCGCGCATCTGGCGGTGTCGTTGGACGCGCAGCGGGCGGTGCAGGTGGCGTGTCATGAGCTGGCGCACGAGTACGCCGGGGGGCGGTGGGTGGCGCTGGGGGGCGGGGGATATGCCGTGGTCGAGGTCGTGCCTCGGTCGTGGACGCATCTGGTGGGGATCGCGGCGGGGCGGCCGGTGGCGCCGTCGACGGTGATTCCGGAGGGGTGGCGGGCGGAGGTGTTCGCGCGGACGCGGACGCTGGGGCCGCAGCGGATGACGGATGGGCGGTGGCCGGTTTCCTGGGCCTCGTGGGAGACGGGGTACGACCCTGCGGATCGGTTGGATCAGGCGGTGGTGGCGGCTCGGCGGGCGGTGTTTCCGTTGCGGGGGCTGTTGGCGTGACGGTCGGTTTCCGGCGCCTTCGAGGGTGGCCCGGGGTGGGGCTGGGCGGGGGTGGGTGCGCTGCCCGGCGCGACGGGGTGCCGCTGCGCCCACCCTCCCCCGCTCTCGGCTTCGATCGAGCGGGGGGACCCCATCGCCTGGGGGTACCTCCCAGGCCGTTCAGGCACTGAGGGAGGCACGAGTGCCCGCAGTCGCGCAGTCGGGGGCACGATTGCCCGCGGTGTCGGCGGCGTGGTTGCGCCCGGTTGCGGGGGTGCTCGCGGGAGCATCGGGGGGTGGTGACCCGGCGGGCTCTTCGGGAGCAACTGGTTGAGGCTCGGATCGCTGGTGTGGTGGGGACCGGGCGGGAGGTGAGTCTGCGCAGTTACCGGGCGTTCGCCGCGCGGGATCCCCGGGTGATGCTCGGGCTCGATCCCGTGGAGGAGTGGGGGCTCCGGGACGTGGTCAGGCTGATGGCCGACCGGTGCGGGGTTTCGGACGACCTGCGGGATACTTCCGGTCAGGATGTGATCGACCCCGAGCTGACCCTGACCGCGCTGGACGCCTTCGCCGGGCGGCTCGCGGCGGTTGCTCAGCGTCGCGCTCCGGTGCTGATCGGGACCGGGCATCCGCATCGGCTGCTCGGTTTCTACGCCGCGTTGGCCGAGGCCCTGTCGGCGGCGGGATGTGCTGTCCTCACCCCTGCGCAGGGCCACCGTGTCGACATATTGACCCGGTTCGGTCTACGTACGCACACCCTCGACTACGTCCGGGGAGTCGCGTTGGTGCGCGGACCCGGGGGCGGGCGCGCCGGTGGTGAGCCGGGCGCACACACTCACTCGCCGCTCCCGGTTCGGACCGCGCTGGCGGCCGCGGCCGAGGCGGGCGGGCCGCTTCCGGAGCTGGTGATCGGGGACCACGGCTGGGTCTGCGGGGCAGGTCAGCTGGGGTTCGAGGCGATCGGGCCGGCCGATACGGACGATCCCGCGCTCTTCGTCGGGCAGGCCGAGGGGCTGGTGTCCGTCGTCGTTCCACTGGATGACGCCGTGCGGTCCGAGTACTACCGGCCGCTCACCCGCTACGTACTCAATCGGGCGTGTCTGTCACGGTAGGGAAGCGATGGGTGCACCTCTTCCCCATTCGCATCACCCGCCCCTACATTGGGGAGTGAGCACGCAGCGACGAAGAGTCACCGGAAGGGGAAGCCGGTGGCCGTCGAGTGCGGAAGGTTCAGGTGTGTCATGGCTGCAGCTGGCGAAAGGCCTCTGAACGAGGTTCAGTTCCTTACCGTGGCGGAGGTCGCCTCGGTGATGCGCGTCTCCAAGATGACCGTGTACCGGTTGGTGCACAGCGGTCATCTGCCCGCGATCCGGGTGGGACGGTCGTTCCGTGTCCCGGAGCAAGCGGTTCACGAGTACCTCCGCGAGAGCTACGTGGGGGTGGAAACGGCCTGACGAAGCCTCGATTACGACCTCAGCGCTCGGGCGGGTAGGCTAGCCCCTCGTAGGTCGTGTGGGCCCATGGCGCCCAAACAACCGAGTGATGAGAAGTGAGCGAGGGTAGTCGTGGGCTCTGTTATCAAGAAGCGGCGCAAGCGGATGGCCAAGAAGAAGCACCGCAAGCTGCTCAAGCGCACGCGCGTTCAGCGTCGCAACAAGAAGTAAGGCGACGCTGCGCCGTCGGCGTGACCTGTGGCCCTCCACCGCATCGGTGGGGGGCCACAGGCGTTTTCCGGTCATCGCAGCGCAACACCGACCGGCTAAGTTGGGCGGCGCAGCGGGAAGGCGGCACGTTAGGCGGCAGGGCGAAGGGAAGGCGCGGATCTTGGGCAAGGTCGTGCTCGTGACCGGAGTGGCCCGGCAGCTGGGGGGCCGGTTCGTGCGGCGTATCCAGCGCGACCCCGACGTGGACCGGGTCGTGGGCGTGGACGCGGTGGTGCCGGAGCATGATCTGGGCGGCGCCGAGTTCGTCCAGGCGGACATCCGGCAGTCGGCGATCGGGCGGGTGCTGGCGGAGTCGGGCGCCGACACGGTCGTCCACATGGACGTGACGGGCATCGCGCTGGGCGGCGGCAGCCGTACGTCGGTCAAGGAGACCAACGTCATCGGCACGATGCAGCTGCTCGGCGCCTGCCAGAAGTCGCCGACGGTGCAGCGGCTGGTGGTGAAGTCCAGTACGAACGTCTACGGCTCGGCGCCCCGCGACCCGGCCGTCTGCGTCGAGACGACCACGCCCAAGTCGCTGCCCAGCGGCGGCTTCGCGAAGGACGCCGTCGAGGTCGAGGGGTATGTGCGGGGCTTCGCGCGCCGCCGGCCCGACGTCGCGGTGACGGTGCTGCGGTTCGCCAACATCCTGGGGCCGGCCGCGGACACGCCGCTCGCCTCGTACTTCGGGTTGCCGGTGCTGCCGACGGTGTTCGGCTACGACCCGCGGCTGCAGTTCGTGCACGAGGACGACGTGATCGAGGTGCTGCGGCTCTCCTCGCACGAGCCGCGGCGGGGCACGCTGAACAGCGGGACGTTCAACATCGCCGGGGACGGGGTGCTGCTGCTGTCCCAGTGCTCGCGGCGGCTGGGCCGGCCCACGGTGCCGCTGCTGCTGCCGGCGGTCACCTGGGCGGGCTCGCTCGTGCGTACGCTGGGCATGACGGACTTCTCACCCGAGCAGATCCGGCTGCTCACCCACGGGCGGGTGGTGGACACCGCGCAGATGCGCGAGACCCTCGGGTTCCGGCCGGCATACACGACGGCCGGGGCGTTCGCGGACTTCGCGCGCGGCCGCGGTGCCGGGCTGCTGCCGCCCGAGGTCCTCGCGGGGGCCGTCGACCGGCTCGCGGAGCTGTCCCGGCGGGGCAGCGGCCACCACCCCCTCCCGACGCAGAGCGCGAACTGAGGAGCGCAGCAACGATGGCGGACGCAAAGGTCATTCCGTTCGACGACGACCGGTCGCGGGGCAGCGGTGGGAGCGGCGCGGGCGGCAAGGGTGCCGCGCGGCGCCGGCGTACGGGCGCGGGCCCGGCCGCGGGGGAGCCGGGGCCGGTGCGGGAGGTGCGGCCCCTGCCGGTGCGCGGGGCGGCGCAGGACGACGTACCGGGGGCGGCCGGGGCCGAGGTGCCCCCCGCGGTGCCCGAGGGCGGGGACGGCGGCCTGGAGCGGCGTATCGCGGGCGGGCTGGCCTTCCTGCGGCGGCGGCTCACCGGGGACTACGAGGTCGACGACTTCGGCTACGACGCCGAGCTGACCGACCAGGTGCTGATGTCGCTCTTGCGGCCGATGTACGAGAAGTACTTCCGGGTCGACGTGAAGGGCGTGGAGAACATCCCGGCCGAGGGCGGGGCGCTGATCGTCGCCAACCACTCCGGGACGCTGCCGCTGGACGGGCTGATGATGCAGGTCGCCGTGCACGACCACCATCCCGCCGACCGGCATCTGCGGCTGCTGGCGGCGGACCTGGTGTTCGTGCTGCCGGTCGTCAACGAGCTGGCCCGCAAGCTCGGTCACACGCTGGCCTGCGCCGAGGACGCGGAACGGCTGCTCGGCCAGGGCGAGCTGGTCGGGGTGATGCCGGAGGGCTTCAAGGGCATCGGCAAGCCCTTCGGCGAGCGGTACAAGCTCCAGCGGTTCGGGCGGGGCGGCTTCGTGTCGACGGCGCTGCGGCAGGGGGTGCCGATCATCCCGTGCTCGATCGTGGGCGCCGAGGAGATCTACCCGATGCTCGGCAACTCCAAGACCCTGGCGCGGCTGCTGGGCTTCCCGTACTTCCCGCTGACGCCGACCTTCCCGTGGCTGGGGCCGCTGGGCGCGGTACCGCTGCCGACGAAGTGGACGATCCAGTTCGGCGAGCCGATCCCCACGGACGGCTACGCGCCGGAGGCGGCCGAGGACCCGATGCTGATGTTCAACCTGACCGACCAGGTACGGGAGCAGATCCAGCACACGCTTTACAAACTGCTGGTGCAGCGGCGTTCGGTGTTCTTCTGACGCACGGTTTCCGGATGACGCACGGTTTCCGGATGACGGACGGTTTCCGGCGTACGGCGGTGGGGGTGGCCTTGGAGCAAGGTCACCCCCACCGCCGTATCTCAGTCCGCGTCCTCCGCCTCGATGCCCAGGCCCGGGAGCAGGCCCGGGAGGAGGGGTGGGAGGGTGACGTCCGGCTGCGCGGGCGGGGTGGTGCCGGGGCCCGTGGACGGGGAGGCCGGGCCGGGGGTGGTGTGCTGGGGCGGGTCGAGCAGGCCGCCCGTGTCGCCGCCGAGGAGGCCGTCGTCCTGCTGGCCGGAGTCGGCGGACTCGCTGGGCCGGCCCGTGTCGGTGCGCCCGCGCTCCGACGTGCCGCCGTCGCCGGTGCTCGGCTTGGACGGGTGGGCGGAGCCGCCGGGGGTGCCGGTCGTCGCCGATCCGGTGCCGCTCGGGCGGCCGCCGGGGCCCCGGTCGTCGTCCCGGGCGGGGGGCGGTGGCAGCAGGGACTGGAGCGGCGCCACATCGTCGTCTATGGCGTCGAAGACCGACGACACCTGCTCACTGACGTCCCCGAGCTGCACGGGCAGCCGCTCGCGCAGGGCTCCCCAGGCCTCCCGGTGGGACTGGGAGAAGGCGGAGAGGGCCTGCATGGGGGCGAGCGAGTCGGGGTCGTGGGCGTAGACCGCGCTGAGCAGGCGGTGGCCCTCGGTCGCGTCGTGCCGCATGCCGGACAGGGCGCGGCGGACCTCGCCCAGCGACTCGTGGTCGAGGGGGCCGCTGCGTCCGCGTTCCATGAGCCGGCGGGCCTCGTTGAGCCGGGTGGAGGCCAGGTCCAGGTAGGCGCGGCCGCGTTCGTCGTCCCCGTCGGCGAGACCGAGGCGGAAGTCCTCTATGCCGCGCTTGAGTCCGTAGAGCGAGTCGCCCGGCAGGGCGTCCGAACTGGCGGCGGCGACTCCGCCGAAGGCTCCGGCGGCGACGCTCACGCTCAGTCCGCCCGCGGTGAGGCCCTTGGCCAGCCGCGAACGGGGCCGGAACCTGCTCATCGGGGCCGCCCGGTGGCTGCCGCGCGCGCGGCGCTGCTCCGGGACCGCTGGATCCGCCGCCCCGCCGCCCGCGGTGCCCTCCTGCAGCATGGCCTCGAACGCGGCCACGAGCTGGGCCCGCTGGACGACCTTGACCTCGGGGTCCAGCTCGGGCCGGGGCAGCGTCTCCAGACCGCGGGCGAGGGTCGTCAGGCGACCCTGCTCGGTCTGTTCCGCGGACGCCCCGGTGGTCGCCGGTCCTTCGGTCTGCTCGGCCACCGCCCCGGGATCGGACTGCTCCTCCAGAGCCTGGGCGAAGGCGTTCGCCCGCCGGTGTGCCGATACGTTCGCGATCACTGGCGGCACCTCCTCTCGTCATGACGGTCGACTCCCCAGGGGGTCCTGAGGGTTGCACACCCCGACCGGAACCATCCGATCGTGTGATCGGAGTCGGCCAGGGGGTGACCACAGGGAGCCTGCATCCCGCACAACGAGCGGCGCGGCACTTGGGTTACGGACGGTGGATGATCGGACCGCGGTCTCAACTGAGTCTCACCGTGGGTGACTTGGGGAATGCGGAGGGTGGCGGCGCCTCGGGGGCGCCGGACGGGTCAGCGCGCGTCGTCCGGGAGGAGGCGGGCGAGGGTGCGCACGGCGCGGTACTGGAGGGTCTTGATCGCGCCCTCGTTCTTGCCCATGACGCGGGCGGTCTCGGCGACCGAGAGGCCCTGGAGGAAGCGCAGGGTCACGCATTCCTGCTGCTGCGGGTTGAGCCGTCGTACGGCGTCCAGCAGGGCGGCGTTGGAGAGGGACTCCAGGACGGAGTCCTCGGGGGAGCGCTCGACCTCGTTGGCGTCGAGCATCTCGCCGGTGGTCACTTCCAGGCGGAAGCGGCTGGACTTGAAGTGGTCGGCGACCAGGTTGCGGGCGATCGTCACCAGCCAGGCGCCGAAGTCGCGGCCCTGCCAGGTGAAGGTGCCGATGCGCCGCAGAGCCCGCAGGAACGTCTCACTGGTGAGGTCCTCGGCGGTCGCCTTGCCGCCGACGCGGTAGTAGATGTAGCGGTAGACGGTGTCGCTGTACTGGTCGTAGAGCCGGCCGAAGGCGTCGGCCTCGCCCGCCTGGGCCCGTTCGACCAGGTCCATCATGCGGGCGCTGTCGCTGTCCGCGGCGGGGCGGCGGTGGGTGGTGGCGGCGGCCCCGGACGAGGACGACCGCGCGCGTCTGCCGACGGCGGCGCCGCCCTCGGCCAGTGCGTAGCACGGGCCGGCGGGCGCGGTGGCCGCGGCGAATGCGGGGACGGCGTACGCGGTGGGGACGAAGCCGCGCAACAGGTCTTGGGCTGTTTTGACCGTTGCGCGCAGCGTAGCCAGGCCCGAGGCGTCAACCCCGACGTGTGGGTACACGGGACTCCCAGAGGCAGAGCTTCCATCACGTGCAGTTCGGAACCATTCACCCGTCATAGCGAAGGTGGGGTGCCGGAATGCGTCTGAGGAGAATAACGCTTCGTGCAGGCACTGCTACGCCCAGTTGCTCAAATCATCGATTACGTCGCTTCCTTACCCGATTGACGGTCGATCAGCTGTGCTGAATTGATCATTTGATGACCGAATCGGTTCGGATTCCATATGACTACAGAGCGTGTTGTGCTCGATGTGCGTACGGGGGACTGGGGGCCGTGTCCCGGGGGTACGTCATCCCGGTTGGGCAGCGGCCGGCCGTCAGCGGCGCCGGCGGTGCAGCGCGATGGCCGCCGCGGTGCCGCCCGCGACCGCGCCGACGCCCGCGGCGGCCGGGATGCCGACCTTGGCGGCCTTGCGGCCGGTGCGGTAGTCGCGCAGCCGCCACTCCAGTTCGCGCGCGTGCTTGCGCAGCTTGGAGTCCGGGTTGATCGCGTAGGGGTGGCCGACCAGCGAGAGCATCGGGATGTCGTTGTGCGAGTCGCTGTAGGCGGCGCAGCGGGACAGGTCCAGGGCCTCGGCGATCGCGAGGGCGCGTACCGCCTCCGCCTTCGCGGGCCCGTGCAGCGGTTCGCCGACGAGCTTGCCGGTGTAGACGCCGCCGACCGACTCCGCGACCGTGCCGAGCGCGCCGGTCAGGCCGAGGCGGCGGGCGATCACCTGGGCGATCTCCACCGGGGCCGCGGTGACGAGCCACACCTTCTGCCCGGCGTCCAGGTGGGCCTGGGCGAGCGCGCGGGTGCCGGGCCAGATCCGCTCGGCCATGTACTCGTCGTAGATCTCCTCGCCGATCGAGCGCAGTTCGGAGACGCGGTGGCCCTTGACGATGGAGAGGGCGGAGTCGCGGGCGTCCTGCATGTGCTCGGGGTCCTCGAACCCGGCGAGCCGGAACCACGCCTGCTGCCAGGCGAACCGGGCCAGGTCGCGGGTCTCGAAGAACTTCCGCTTGTACAGGCCCCGGCCGAAGTGGAAGATCGCGGCGCCCTGCATGACGGTGTTGTCGAGGTCGAAGAAGGCGGCGGCCCGCTCGTCGCCGTGGACCGGGAACTCGGGTTCGGCGGGCGGGGCGGTGTCCGTTGCGGGCGCCTCGGCTTGCGCGGACTTGCGGGCTGCCTCCGCGGAGGCCTCGCCCGCCAGCACGCTCCGCGCCGTGGCGGAACGCCGGCGTGGGGTGAGCCATCGAAGTGCGGCCATGCCCGTGAGCATAGCCAGTCTGTTCGGAGGCTTCGGAGCCGAGAGGTTCGCGTTCTGTGAACTCCGGGCGACCGCGCCCCTGAGGGCCGGCCCGCCGAAGCCGTCGAGGACCGGCCCGCCGACGAGGGGTCCGGGCGGGCGACAATGGCCGGCATGAGTCCGCTCTTCCGCCGAAAGCCCGCGCAGACCGAGGGGGCCCCGCAGCCCGCGCAGTCTCAGGAGCACTCCGAGAACCATCTCGTCACCCTCATCCGCAAACCCGGCTGTCATCTGTGTGATGACGCACAGCTCGTCGTCGAGAAGGTGTGTGCCGAACTCGGTGTCCCCTGGGAGGGGAGGGACATCACCGAGGACCGCCGACTCCACGACCGGTACTGGGAACAGATCCCGGTCGTGCTGGTCGACGGGGAGCAGCACACCTTCTGGCGTGTGAACGAGGAACGGCTCCGCAGGGCACTGACCGACCAGTCCAAGTAGTCCGTATGGTCGCTTAGGATCGATGGTGACTTGGCCTCGGGGGCGTTGATCGTGAGGAGCGTGTGCGGCTTTGCCCCCGATGAGTGAGGAACGAGCGTACGAGTGTGCCGGTTCCCGTTCCGTGCGCCGGGGGCGCGTGACCCCGGTCACGTTGGCCGGGCAAATCGGACACCATCTTTGTGCACGCGTTCACAAAGACATAGCCTGCATTCGACGGGGCGGTCATGTAGGGACGTATGACCGCCTACAGCCCCGCTCTACCCGCAGGAGCACCGTGGCAACTGGCCGAACACACCGACCGGCGACCCGCAGCCGAGGGATTCCCGAGGCCACCGTCGCCCGGCTTCCGCTGTACCTCCGCGCTCTCACCGCGCTCTCCGAGCGTTCGGTACCCACGGTCTCGTCCGAGGAACTCGCGGCCGCGGCGGGGGTCAACTCCGCGAAGCTGCGCAAGGACTTCTCCTACCTCGGCTCCTACGGGACCCGCGGCGTCGGCTACGACGTCGAGTATCTCGTCTATCAGATCTCCCGTGAACTGGGTCTCACCCAGGACTGGCCGGTAGTGATCGTAGGAATCGGTAACCTCGGCGCGGCTCTCGCCAACTACGGCGGCTTCGCCTCCCGCGGGTTCCGGGTCGCGGCGCTCATAGACGCCGACCCGCAGATGGCCGGAAAGCCGGTGGCCGGGATCGCCGTGCGGCACACCGACGAGCTGGAGGCCATCGTCCAGGCCGAGGGCGTCTCGATCGGCGTGATCGCCACCCCCGCCGGCGCCGCCCAGCAGGTCTGCGACCGCCTCGTGGGCGCCGGCGTCACCTCC
Organism: Streptomyces sp. cmx-10-19; assembly: GCA_049998335.1. Classification (GTDB taxonomy): domain Bacteria; phylum Actinomycetota; class Actinomycetes; order Streptomycetales; family Streptomycetaceae; genus Streptomyces. Next base: position 112,522 of record JAEBFB010000022.1, on the reverse strand, counting down.
ATCCTGAACTTCGCGCCGACCGTGCTGAACGTGCCCGAGGGCGTCGACGTGCGCAAGGTCGACCTCTCCATCGAGCTGCAGATCCTCGCCTTCCACGAGCAGCGCAAGGCCGGCGAGGAGGCCGCGGCCGACGGTGTCGCGCCGCCCGCCGCCCGCAAGCGGCAGCCCTCCGCCGACCAGGGACCGGACGGGGACGTACCCGCCGTGATGCCGGCATGAGCCTCCTCGTCGTCGGGCTGAGCCACCGCAGCGCCCCCGTCAGCGTCCTGGAGCGGGCCTCGCTGAGCGCGGACGCGCAGCTCAAGCTCCTCCAGGACACGGTCGCCGCCGAACCGGCCGCCGAGGCCGTGCTGCTGGCCACCTGCAACCGCATCGAGCTGTACGCCGACGTCGACAAGTTCCACGCCGGCGTCGCCGAGCTGTCCACGCTGCTCGCCCAGCACAGCGGGGTCGGCCTGGAGGAACTGACGCCCCACCTGTACGTGCACTACGAGGACCGGGCCGTGCACCACCTGTTCTCGGTGGCGTGCGGGCTGGACTCGATGGTGGTCGGCGAGGGGCAGATCCTCGGCCAGATCAAGGACGGCCTGGCCCGCGCGCAGGAGCTGCACACCGCCGGGCGGCTCCTGAACGACCTGTTCCAGCAGGCCCTGCGGGTCGGCAAGCGCGCCCACTCCGAGACCGGCATCGACCGCGCCGGGCAGTCCCTGGTCACCTTCGGCCTGGAGCAGCTGGCCGCGGGCGCGGACGTGCAGCGCTGGGCCGAGGGCAAGAAGGCGCTGGTCATCGGCGCCGGGTCGATGTCCTCGCTGGCCGCCGCGACGCTGGCGCGGTCCGGGGTCGCCGAGATCGTGGTCGCCAACCGCACCTTCGAGCGCGCCGAGCGGCTCGCCGAGATCCTCTCCCAGGGCGACGACACGGACGTGCTGGCCCGCGCGGTACCGATGGACGCGGTGCCGGTCGAGCTGACACGTGCCGACGTGGCCGTCTCCTGCACCGGCGCGACCGGTCTGGTCCTCACGGCGGAGGACGTGGCGGCGACGGTGGAGGGCCGTACGGGCACGCCCGCCGTGCCGGTCGCCGCCGTTCCCGCGCAGGGGGCGAAGACCGCCGAAACGTCGCTTCCGGCCGCCGGCGCCGACGAGAACTGCCCGCTCGACCTGTCCGCCGTAGCGACCGGCTTCTCCGTCATGGGAGAGGCCGCGGTCGCCGGCATGGACGCGGCGACGCTGGAGCAGCACGGCGCCTGGGTGGCCGGCGGCGCGACGGCGGACCGGACCCGTGAGGCCGGGCGGCCCGGACCCGAGGCGGAGGCCGAGCTGATCGGCGCGCTCGCCGCGACGGCCGCGAGCGTCGGCCGCATCCCCGAGCGCCGGCGCCCCGCGCCGGTCGCCGAGGTGCCGCGGCCCGAGCCCGTGCTCTTCCTCCTCGACCTCGCCATGCCCCGTGACGTGGACGCCGCGGCGCACCGGCTGGCCGGGGTGCGCCTGGTGGACATCGAGTCGCTCGCCGACGCCTCCGCGGACGCGCCGATGGCCGCCGACGTGGACCTGGTCCGGCGGATCGTCGCCGACGAGGTCGCCGCGTTCGGCGCCGCCCAGCGGGCCGCGCGCATCACCCCCACCGTCGTCGCGCTGCGCAGCATGGCCGCCGAGGTCGTGGCCGGTGAGATCGCCCGGCTGGAGGGGCGGCTGCCGGGCCTGGACGACAAGCACCGCGCCGAGATCTCCCAGACCGTCAAGCGTGTGGTCGACAAGCTGCTGCACGCGCCGACGGTGCGGGTCAAGCAGCTCGCCGCCGAGCCCGGCGGCGCCGGGTACGCGGACGCGCTGCGCACCCTGTTCGACCTCGACCCCGAGACGGTGGCCTCCGTCTCCCGCGCCGAGAACAGCACTGAGAAGAACCGAGGGCCGGCATGACTGAGAAGGCACTGAGGCTGGGGACCAGGCGCAGCAAGCTCGCCCTGGCCCAGTCCGGGCAGGTGGCGGACGCCGTGAGCCAGGTGACCGGTCGGCCCGTTGAGCTGGTCGAGATCACCACGTACGGCGACACGTCGCGCGAGCACCTGGCGCAGATCGGCGGCACGGGGGTGTTCGTCGCCGCGCTGCGCGACGCGCTGCTGCGGGGCGAGGTGGACTTCGCGGTTCACTCGCTCAAGGACCTCCCCACCGCACAGCACGAGGGCCTCGTGGTGGCCGCCGTGCCGGTGCGCGAGGACCCGCGCGACGTGGTCGTCGCCCGGGACGCGCGCAAGTTCACCGACCTGCCGCGCGGCGCCCGCATAGGCACCGGCGCGCCGCGTCGCATGGCGCAGCTGAACGCGTACGCCCGCACCCACGGGCTGGAGATCGAGACGGTCCCGATCCGGGGCAACGTCGACACGCGCATCGGATACGTCCGCAGCGGTGAGCTGGACGCGGTCGTGCTGGCCGCCGCCGGGCTCAATCGGGTCGGGCGCATCGACGAGGTGACCGACTTCCTGTCGGTCGACACGGTTCTGCCCGCCCCCGGCCAGGGGGCCCTGGCGATCGAGTGCGCGGCGGACGACACCGCGCTGATCGCCGCACTCGCCGAGCTGGACGACCCGTTCACGCGGGCCGCCGTGACGGCCGAGCGGTCCCTGCTCGCCGCCCTGGAGGCCGGTTGCAGCGCACCTGTGGGCGCGCTGGCCGACCTTCCCCCACTCTCGGCTTCGCTCGAGCGGGGGGACCGCCACGCCGACGAGCAGCTTGTCAACGAAATGCGCCTGCGCGGCGTCGTCGGTACGACCGACGGCTCGACGCTGGTGCAGCTGTCCACCACCGGTCCCGTGCCCGAGACGCACGAGGCGGCACTCGCACTCGGTCGCGAACTCGCCACCGAGATGCTCGCCCAGGGCGCGGCCGGTCTGATGGGGGAGCGAGCGCAGTGAGCCCCACCACCCTTCCCGCCGGTCCGGAACACGGGCACGTCACCTTCCTGGGTGCCGGACCCGGAGATCCGGGACTACTGACTCTGCGCGCCGTGGAGGCGCTGGCGCACGCGGACGTCCTCGTCGCCGAGCACGAGGTGCTCGACGTCGTACGCACGCACGCGCGGCAGGGCGTGTCCGAAGTGCACACGGACGGTGATCCGGGCACAGGCACGCCTCAGCTGGCGGTGGTCGACGGTTCGTCGACGACCGTTGGCGTCCCCGCCGTGCGGGATGCCGCACATCTTGTCATGGAGGCCGCGCGGGGCGGCAGGCGGGTCGTGCGTGCGGTGACCGGGGACCCCGGGCTCGACGCGGACGCCGCCGAGGAGATGCTGGCGTGCGCCGCGGCGGGGGTGCCCTTCGAGGTGGTCCCGGGCATCGCGAACGCCGTGGGCGTGCCCGCGTACGCCGGTGTGCCGCTGCGGGACGCCGAGGGCGCGGACGTGCGGTTCGTGGACGCCCGTACGGCGTCGGACCGCTGCTGGACCGAGGTGGGCGCCTCCGACGGCACGGTGGTCGTGTCGACGACGCTGGACTCGGTGGCGGCGGCCGCGGGCGAGCTGGTGGCGGCGGGCCGCAAGCCGGACACCCCGCTGACGGTGACGATCGCCGGTACGACGACGCGGCAGCGGACCTGGTCGGCGACGCTGGGCACGGTCGCGCAGACGCTGAAGCAGGCGAAGGTGCTGCCCTCGCCCGACGGCGGCCGTCCGGTGATAGCCGTGGTCGGTGAGCGCAGCGCGTCCGCCCGGCGCGACCAGTTGTCGTGGTTCGAGTCCAAGCCCCTGTTCGGCTGGAAGGTCCTCGTGCCGCGCACCAAGGAGCAGGCGGCGTCGCTCTCCGACCAGCTCAGGTCCTACGGCGCGGTGCCGCACGAGGTGCCGACCATCGCCGTCGAACCCCCGCGTACCCCGCAGCAGATGGAGCGGGCCGTCAAGGGCCTGGTCACGGGCCGCTACGAGTGGATCGCGTTCACGTCGGTCAACGCGGTGAAGGCGGTCCGGGAGAAGTTCGAGGAGTACGGCCTCGACGCGCGCGCCTTCGCGGGGATCAAGGTCGCCGCGGTGGGCGAGCAGACGGCGAACGCGCTGATCGCCTTCGGCGTGAAGCCGGACCTCGTGCCGAGCGGCGAGCAGTCGGCCGCCGGTCTGCTGGAGGACTGGCCGCCCTACGACCCGGTCTTCGACCCGATCGACCGCGTCTTCCTGCCGCGCGCCGACATCGCCACGGAGACGCTGGTGGCGGGCCTCATCGAGCTGGGCTGGGAGGTGGACGACGTCACCGCCTACCGCACGGTGCGCGCCTCGCCGCCGCCGGCCACGACCCGGGAGGCGATCAAGGGCGGCGGTTTCGACGCGGTGCTGTTCACGTCGTCGTCCACCGTGCGGAACCTGGTCGGCATCGCCGGCAAGCCGCACAACGTCACGGTGATCGCGTGTATCGGCCCGGCGACCGCCAAGACGGCCGAGGAGCACGGGCTGCGGGTGGACGTCATGGCTCCCGAGCCGTCGGTGTCGAAGCTGGCGGAGGCCCTGGCCGACTTCGGCCTGCGCCGCCGCGCGGCGGCCCTGGACGCCGGCGACCCGGTGACCCGGCCGAGCGAACGGCGGCCGGGGGCCCGGAGGCGGCGGTCCAGCACGTGAGCCGATGAGGGCGCTCCTTGAGGGGGGCGCCCTTGCGGCGTCGGGCCTGCGCCTCCCCGGGCGGGCGCCCCGACGCCTGCTGCCGGAAGCCCGGGTGCGGCCTGCCTGTCGTGATGAGACCTAGGTCACGTGAAGAAGGTGTGAGTGATCGTACAACCGTTCGCGGGTCGGGTTGGTCAAGTCCGGCGACGCATCGGTCACTTCCTCCACTGAGGTCCACATGAAGATTCGCCGTTCCCTGGCTCTCGCCGCCGCGACGGCCGTCATAGCTCCGGCTGCCCTGCTCGTGGCGCCGGCCGCGTACGCGACGGACGGCCCGTCGCCGGCCGTCAGCGAGACGGCCCCGTCCCAGACGGAGTCCACGCCCGCGGCGGACGGCACCACCCCCGCGGCCGAGGACACCACCCCCGCCGCCGCCGACACCACCCCGGCCGCGGAGCAGTCGTCGCCGTCCGCGGGCGGGTCCACTCCTGCCGCTTCCGAGCCGGCCTCGTCCGCCTCGCCCTCACAGACCGCTTCCACCTCGCCCTCCGCATCCACGTCCGCCTCCCCCTCCGCCTCGGAGGGGCCGCTCGAGTGCGAAGGGGACGAGGTGGCGTTGGACGAGGATCTGCGGACCGGCCTCTCCGGCCTGCCCTCGAAGGTCGTCGCCGGCAGCGGGTTCCACCACTTCAAGCTCGACATCGACAACAAGGGCGACCACGCCTACAAGCGCGTCGACCTCGGCGTCTTCGCCGCCCAGGTCGACGAGAGCGACGAGTTCTTCGTCAACACGGGCACCCTCACCCTGCAGTACAAGGACCCGGCCACCGGTCAGTGGACCGACATCTCCCTCGGCGAGGACGACGAGACCGCCGGATACCTCGGCTACACCGACATCAAGGCGAAGGAGTCCTTCTCCATCGACCTGCGCCTGAGCGTCGACAAGAAGGCTCCGTCCGGTACCGGGTTCGCCATCAGCATCGGCATGTACGCCGACGAAAAGGGCGGCTGCGTCATGGCCGACGGACAGAGCTACTACGAGTTCGACATCCTCGCCGCCGACACCAGTGCGCCGGGCGACGTGCCGGACGCGAAGCCGCAGGGTGGCAGCAAGCCGCTGCCCGCCAAGCCCGCCGGAAACACCCAGATCGACCCGCAGGGCCGACTCGCCGAGACCGGCTCCAGCTCCGCCCTCCCGGCCATCGCCCTCGCGGGCGGCGCCGCCGTCGCCGTCGGTGTCGGCGCGATGTTCGTCGTCCGGCGCCGCAAGGGCACCCACCCGGGTGCCGCTGCCTGACGTACCGCCACGTCCGACGACTCAGGGGCCGCGCCGAGGGGGCACGGCCCCTGAGTGCGTCGTGCGGGCGAGCGGTGCGGTCCTGGTCAGCGTTCCGGTCGGTACGCGGAGGCGTAGGGGAGGAACGCCGTCCAGGTGGCGGGGGCGAGGGTGAGGCGGGGGCCGGCGGGGTTCTTGGAGTCGCGGATGAGGATGGGGCTCTCGTCCGGGGTGGCCACCTCGACGCAGTCGGGGCCGCTGGATGTGCTGTAGCTGCTCTTTATCCACTCCAGCTTCATGTCTCTCCAAGCACTTTCTCGATGAGGGCCGTCGACTCCCGCGGGCTGAGAGCCTGTGCCCGGATGATTCCATACTGCATTTCCAGGAGCTGTACCTCTTTGGGTTCGGCGATCACGCGGCTGATGTGCACCACCTCGGTGTGGCCGACCGTGGTGCCGTCTCCGAGCCTGAGCAACCTGAACGAGCCGTCGAGCCCCGAGTTCTCCGAGCGACTCAGGGGCAGCACCTGAAGGTCGACGTTGCGGAACTCGGCGACGTGCAGCAGTCGTTCGAGTTGTCCGCGCATCACCGTCTTGCCGCCGATGGGCCGACGCAGTGTCGACTCGCACTGCACAAAACTGAAGACTGGCTGGGCTGTCGTGTCGTCGACGACCTCCTGCCGTGCCATGCGCGCCGCCACCTGCTGGTCCAACTGGTCGGCGGTGAAAGGCGGGCGGCGGGAGCTGAGTACTGCCCGTGCGTAGTGCTCGGTCTGCAACAGCCCGTGAACGACGGAGTTGTTGTACGCGCACAATTCGACGGCACTGGCCTCCAACTTCTTCAGGTCCCGTACCTTCTTCGGGTACCGGAGTTCCGCCACGTCCTGTTTGAACGCCGCGATCTTTCCGCCCGCACCCATCGCCTCGTCCGCCGCGTCCAGGTACTCGGGGCGGGGAAGCCGGCGGCACCGCTCCACCGAGGAGACCAGTTCCTCGCCGTAGCCGATGGCCGCGCCGAACTCCGCCTGGGTGAGGCCCGCCGCCTCCCGCCACAGCTTGAGCTGCCGGGCGACCGTGCGCGTCACGGCCCCGGCCTCCTCGTCGTCCAGCCCTACGTCCCACTCGCTCATCCCGCACCAACCTCCGACACCCGGGACCGGCTTCACAGCGTAGGCACGCTTGAACACGCTGGGTCACATGAATCAGGGAATCTCCACCCGGCGGGTGCCGCTCCTCGGGGAGTTGGCCGACGTGGGGTGCGCGATGCGGGCCGAGGTGGATCTCTCAGCGGGAGAGCACCCAGTCGGGGGTCCAGGTGCCCGGGGCGGTGGGCGTCGCGGTGAGGTGGGCACGGAGAGCCGGTAAGGCCGGGTGGGGATTGTCGCGGTGCCAGAGGAGGGAGTGGGGGTAGACCGGGGTGGGGTCGGTGACCGGGATGAGGCGCAGGCCGTGGCCCGCCGGCCAGACCAGGCGGGTGTGGGCGCCCATGAAGGTGGCCAGGGCCGGGGTGTCGGCGACGGTGTCGAGGAGAGCGTCCGAGCCGAAGTTGGGACCGGTCGCCTCGATCGTGAGGCCGAACTCGGCGACGAGGTCGTCGTAGTAGGCGGCCCACTCGGTGCCCGGGGTGATGCCCGGCATCCAGATCCGGTGGCCGGTGAGCTGGGAAAGGGTCACCGAGGGGGTGTTCGCCAGGGCGTGGGCGGGGCCGGTGAGGAGTTGCAGGGGCTCGTCCAGGACCCGGGTGGACGTGATGTCGTCGGGGAGGGTGTGGCCGGGGGCGCCTACGGCGCGGAACGTCGCGTCGATCGCGCCGGAACGCAGGGCGGAGACGGCCGCTTCCATCTCCAGGAGCATCACCACGTCCAGGTCGATCTCGGGGTGGGTGTCGTGGAAGGCGCGCATCAGACCCGACGCCGCGCCCCGGGAACTCAGTACGTCGACCCGCAGGGGTCGCCGTCCGGCGCGTACGGAGGAGACCGCGCGCTCGGCCACCGCCAGCAGCTCACGGGCGTGGGGGAGGAACGCCTGCCCGTCGATGGTCAGCCGGGCGCCGCGCGCGGTCCGCGTGAACAGCCGTACGCCCACATGGCGTTCGAGCGCCGCGATCCGCTTGGAGACCGCCTGCTGCGTGAGGGCCAGCTCGGCGGCGGCACCCTGGAACTGGCCCGTGTCGACGACGGTGACGAAGGTGCGGACGGAGTCTAGGTCCATGCCCCCACCTCATCACCTTTCGGCCGGTGCCTGTGGCCTTCCCGCGTCGTGCCTCAGTGGTGCCAGGCGCTGCCGCCCGTGTTGTGGATGAAGCGCTGGAGGACCTTCAGGGTGGTGAGGTAGTCGGCGTCGGAGATGTCGGCGTGGCGTTCGGTCCAGAGGGCGGACTGGACGGCTGCCGCCTTCTCGTAGAAGGTCCTGCCCTCGGGGGTGAGGGAGAGCAGGCCGTCCGGGGTCTCGGTGGTCCAGCCCTGGGCGAGCGTCGCGTCGATCTCCGACTCCATCGTCTCCGGGCCCGTGTCGAGGTAGTTCCGGAGGAGGTCGGCGACCTCGGTGCGGGGCTTGGGGGTGGTGGCGAGCTGGTTGAGGGTCCACCACTGGGGCTGGGTCGTGCCGAGTTCGGCGAGGGCCGTGCGGGTGCGGGTGACGATCGCGTTGTAGGCGGCCCAGGTCCAGTAGCCGGCGGGCTGGCGGATCAGTTCGGCGTCGGGGTGGGAGTAGTCCATACGGCGACCGTAGGAACTCAAGCGCGGTTGAGGTCAAGGGATGGTCGGGGAGTGCCGTGGGGTGGAGTGAACGGCGCGTTTAATGTTGACATTATTGAGAGGTTGGTTCGACGGTGAGGAGTCTCATCGCACGTTTATCCGTATTCGCTGGAGAAAGTGTTGACATTTTTTTCATGGCGGGATGATGATGGCGCTCGTGCGTGACCCCCTGCGGGCCACCGATGGACGTATGTGAGGGGATGGTCTCGTGATACTGGTCACCGCGGCTCATGGAAACCAGGGAAAGTTCCTGGTTCCGCGACTTCTCGCCGAGGGCCAGACGCTCCGTGCCTGCGTTCGCTCCGAGGAATCGGCGCGGTCTCTCCGTGCCGCCGGTGTGGCCGAGGTCGTGGTCGGCGACATCACCGACCCCGGCGTGATGGTTCGGGCCATGCGCGGCGTGGACAAGGTCTACTACGTCGGGCCGACTCTCCATCCCAAGGAACGGGAGATGGGTTTCGCGGCCATCGACGCCGCGCGTGAGGCCGGGGTGAAGCACTTCGTCTTCAGCTCGGTGCTGCACGCGATCCTCACCGATCTCACCCAGCACGAGATCAAGCGCGATCTCGAGGAACACCTGCTTTCCTCCGGGTTGGAGTTCACGATTCTCCAGCCCGCCAATTACATGATGCGCCACAGGCTCAAGCCCGTGCTGGAACAAGGGGTCTTCCTCCTGTCGTGGGCGCTCGACCGGCACCAGTCGATGGTCGATCTGAGTGACGTGGCGGAGGTGGCGGCCACCGTACTCACCGACAGCGAGCGCCACGCCGGGGCGACCTATGAGCTGGTCTCGGCCGGGCGCTACACGGCCCACGACATCGCGGAGGTCATCTCCGACGTGCTGGGCCGCGAGGTCACCGCCCGGCGCATCGACGCCGACCAGTTCACGGCGGCGTCCCTCGGAGCCGACCACGAAAGCCGCTTCCCGTATCACACGGACGCGGCACGGGCGATCAGCAAGCGCTACAGCAGCCACGACTTCATCGGGAACCCCAACGTGCTCACGTGGCTGCTCGGTCGGGAGCCGACGAGCTTCAGGCAGTTCGTCGAGCGGGAGCTCGAACTGCTCCAGGGCTGAGGCGGCAGCGAGAAGAGAACGGCTTCGCCGGGGGGCTCACCGGGACCGACCGGGCGTCGGCAAAGGCACGGGCGGGGCGGGCGTAGCGTGGGTGGTATGACGTCGTACGGTTCATTTCCCGGTGCCCGGCCCCGGCGGCTGCGGACCAGCCCCGTGATGCGTCGGATGGTCGCCGAGACCCGGCTGCACCCCGCCGACCTCATCCTCCCCGCCTTCGTCCGGGAGGGCGTGAGCGAGCCGGTGCCGATCGGGGCGATGCCCGGGGTGGTCCAGCACACCCGGGACACCCTGAAGAAGGCGGCCGCCGAGGCGGTCGAGGCCGGGATCTCCGGGATCATGCTCTTCGGCGTGCCCGAGGACGGGAAGAAGGACGCCCTCGGGACGGCGGGGACCGACCCGGACGGGATCCTCCAGGTCGCCCTGCGGGACGTGCGGGCCGAGGTCGGGGACGAGCTGCTCGTCATGTCCGACCTGTGCCTCGACGAGTTCACCGACCACGGGCACTGCGGGGTGCTCGACGGCGAGGGCCGGGTCGACAACGACGCCACCCTGGAGCGGTACGCCGAGATGGCGCAGGTCCAGGCCGACGCGGGCGCCCATGTCGTCGGGCCCAGCGGGATGATGGACGGGCAGGTCGGGGTCGTCCGGGACGCGCTCGACCAGATCGGGCGGGAGGACGTCGCGATCCTCGCCTACGCGGTCAAGTACGCGTCCGCCTTCTACGGGCCCTTCCGGGAGGCCGTCGGCTCCTCGCTCAAGGGGGACCGGAAGACCTACCAGCAGGACTCCGCCAACACCCGGGACGCGCTGCGGGAGTTGGCGCTGGACCTGGAGGAGGGCGCCGACATGGTGATGGTCAAGCCGGCCGGCCCCTACCTCGACATCCTCGCCAAGGTCGCCGAGGTCTCGGACGTCCCCGTCGCCGCCTACCAGATCTCCGGCGAGTACGCGATGATCGAGGCCGCCGCCGAGAAGGGCTGGATCGACCGCGACAAGGCCGTCCTGGAGTCGCTCACCGGCATCAAGCGGGCCGGTGCGCGCAACATCCTGACGTACTGGGCGACGGAGGTCGCGCGCAGCCTGCGCTGACGCGGTGCCGGCAGGGGGCACGGGTGCCCCTTCAGAGCTGGAGTGGTCCAGCGGCGACCGGCACGGGATCACGCGGGTCGACGACCACGGGAAGCCCTTCCGCACCAGCGCCTCGCGGGACAACACCTACTACGCGCGCCCCCTGGGCGGCGACGCCTGGGAGTACGTCGACCCCGGCCCCGCCGAGTGAGGCGGCCGGGGCGGCGAGCCCGTACCCCGGCACGTCGGCCTGCGGCCGCGGGACAGTCGTGCCGACCACCACGTCAGGAGGCGCCCATGCCCGGTGAGGCCCTCAGCCAGGACTCCGCGGAGCTGCGGAGGGGGCGCGACAGCGGCAAGGCGCATCCGGCGCGGGTCTACGACGTCTTCCTCGGCGGCGAGGACCACTACCCGGCCGACCTGGCCGCGGCCGCCGCCGGGCTCGCCGCCAACCCGCGCGGCTGCCTCGACGTACGCCACAACCGCGACTTCCTGCGGCGCGCCGTGGCCGGGCCGGCGCGGGACGAGGGCGTCCGGCAGTTCCTCGACATCGGCGACGTCATGAACGTGTACGCGGGGCTGGGCATCAAGGCCTGACGGCCCGGGCGGCAGGTGCTCGCCGGCGCGGGCGTCCGTCCGTATCACGGAAAGCCGCTTGTAGGGGGCACATATATCCCTAGGCTGCGGTCATGACCGTGACCGAGACCGCGTCCGCCGCCCCTGCCGCCGCCACCGCCGCCCCTCTGCCCCCGCTCGCCGCACGGGCCCGGTCCACCGGCGGTTCGCCCGTACGGGACATCCTGGCCGTCACCGCCCGCCCCGAGGTGATCAACTTCGCGGGCGGGCTGCCCGCCCCCGAACTGTTCGACGCGGAGGGCATCGCCGCCGCCTACGCGGCCGTCCTCGCCGAGACGCCCGAGCGCGCCCTCCAGTACGCCACCACCGAGGGCGAGCCCGCCCTGCGCGCCGCGCTCGCCGCCCGCACCTCGGCGCGCGGACTGCCCACCGGCCCCGACGACCTCCTCGTCACCACCGGCTCCCAGCAGGCCCTGTCACTGCTCGCGACCGCCCTGGTCGAACCCGGCGACACCGTCCTCGTCGAGGCCCCCTGCTACCTGGCCGCGCTCCAGGTCTTCGCCTTCGCCGGCGCCCGGGTCCTCGCCGTGCACGGCGACGAGGACGGCATCGACCCGGCCGCGCTGGAGGACCTGGTGGTGCGCGAGCGGCCCAAGCTGCTCTACACCGTCCCCACCTTCTCCAACCCTACCGGCCGCACGATGCCCGCCGCCCGCCGCGCCGCCGTCGCCGAGGTCGCCGGGCGCTGCGGGCTGTGGATCGTCGAGGACGACCCGTACGGGGAGCTGCGCTTCGAGGGCGAGCGGGTGCCGTGGCTGGCCTCCTGCGAGGGCGCCCGGGACCGGACCGTGCTGCTGGGCTCCTTCTCCAAGGTCATGGCGCCCGGCATGCGGCTGGGCTGGCTGCGGGCCCCCGCCGCACTGCGCCGGGCCTGCGCGGTCGCCAAGCAGGCCGCCGACCTGCACACCCCGACCGTCAACCAGCTCGCCGCCGCCCGCTACCTCGCCGACCGCGACCTGGACGCCCACGTCGCCCGCGTCGCCGCCGCCTACGGAGTGCGCCGGGACGCCATGCTCGCGGGCCTCGCGGACGCGCTCCCGGCCGGGTCGGTGTGGACCCGCCCCGAGGGCGGCATGTTCCTGTGGGCGCGGCTGCCGGAGGGGTACGACACCACCGCCCTGCTCCCCGAGGTGGTCCGCCACGACGTCGCGTACGTCCCCGGCGCCCCCTTCTACGCCGGCGACCCCGACCGCGCGACCCTGCGCCTGTGCTACGTCACCCAGACCCCGGCCGAGATCGCGGAGGGGCTGCGCAGGCTGGGCCAGGCGCTTCGGACGGTGTAGGTCCCGGCCGAGGTCACACCAGGGATGCATGTGGTTCCCGTGGCCTGGGTGAAGCGGCTGGGTAGAGTCAACTGAGCCTTTTGGCACACCAGTTCGGGCGTCCGGTGTGGGGGCCCGTCTCATGAAGGGGGAGGTATCCGTGCGTACTCGCACCGGATGGCGGCGCGCCCTGCTCGGCGCGCTGACGGGTTTCACCGCGACGATCGGCCTGACGGCGGGTCTGTCGACGCCCGCCGCGGCGGCCGCCGGGACACCGGTCGCCGTGACGAAGTACAGCCACACCAGCGAGACCGGTGACTACATCGGACAGGGCACCTCAACCGCGTACACACCCACCACGGCGACCATCACGGCCGGCGGGACCGCCGAGTACGTGCGCTTCCGGGTCTGGGCCGAGAGCGAGGACGACACCACCTGGTGGGACGTCGAACTCGCCGCGCCCCAGGGGGAGAAGCTGCACCCGGGCATCTACCGGAACGCGGAGCGGGCCGCCTTCCGCACCGGCCGCTCACCGGGCCTGGACGTGTCCGGTGACGGACGCGGCTGCAACGAGGTCTGGGGCCAGTTCGCGGTCAACCAGATCGAGACGGACGACTCGGGCGCCCTCACCGTCCTGGACGCCTCCTACACCCAGCACTGCGAGAGCGCGGACGCGCCGGCCCTCAAGGGTGTCGTCAAGTACCAGGCGTACCCGCTGTCCTTCGGCTACACCAGCGACCCGGGTGACTGGGTCGGCGCGGGACACAGCCAGACCTTCACGGGCGCCACCAGCACCTTCTCGCTCCGTCCCTGGGGCGAGGGAGTCTCCTTCGGGGTCTCCGGCAAGCGCGAGGACTGGTCGGCCCGCCTGGAGCCGCCGGCCGGGGAGCAGTTCGAGGCCGGCCGCACCTACCAGGCCGGGCGCAGCGGCGGCGAGGGAGTCGCCGGGCTGGACGTGTCCGGCAACAGCCGCGGCTGCAACACCACCACCGGCGAGTTCACCGTCACCCGTCTGGCCCGCGCGGACGACGGGACGATCAAGGCATTCGCCGCCACCTTCGTCCAGCACTGCGAGGGCGGCACCGCTGCGCTGCGGGGCACCATCCACTCCTACGCCTGACCACCCGGCATGACGCGGCGCCCTCCGTCCGGCACATGCCGGACGGAGGGCGCCGTCGTCGTGGTCAGAGCCGCTCGGGCGTCCTGATGCCCAGCAGGGCCATGCCCTGGTGCAGGGTGCGGGCCGTGACGTCGCACAGGAAGAGGCGGTTCTCGACCTGCTGCGGCGTCTCGGCCTTCAGGACCGGGCACTTGTCGTAGAACGTCGTGTACAGCGACGCCACCTGGTACAGGTACGCGGCCAGCTTGTGCGGGGCGTACTCCGCGGCCGCCTCGAAGACCGTGTCCCCGAAGGCGTCCAGGTGCAGGCCCAGCGCGCGCTCCGCCTCGTGCAGCGCCAGCTCCGGGTGGGCGGCGGGGCGGACCTCGCCGGCCTTGCGGAGGATGGACTGGATCCGGGCGTAGGCGTACTGGAGGTAGACGCTGGTGTCGCCGTTGAGCGAGACCATCTGGTCCAGGTCGAACTTGTAGTCGCGGTTCGGCGACGTCGACAGGTCCGCGTACTTCACGGCCCCGATGCCGACCTGCGCGGCCCGCTCCTGGATCTCCTCCTCGGTGAGGTCCCGCGCCTTCTCCCGCACCACCTGCGCCGCGCGCTGCACCGCCTCGTCCAGCAGGTCCTCAAGGCGTACGGTCTCGCCCGCGCGGGTCTTGAAGGGCTTGCCGTCGGCGCCGAGCACCGTGCCGTAGCCCATGTTGTGCGCGGTGACCTCCGCGCCGAGCCAGCCGGCCCGGCGGGCGGTCTCGAAGACCATCCTGAAGTGCAGCGACTGGCGTACGTCCACGACGTACAGCAGCGTGGTGGCGTGCAGGTCGGTGACCCGGTCGCGGATCGCGGTCAGGTCGGAGGCGGCGTAGCCGAAGCCGCCGTCGGCCTTCTGCACGATCAGCGGGACCGGCTGGTCGTCCTTGCCGCGGATCTCGTCGAAGAACACCACGAGCGCGCCCTCGGAGCGCACCGCGACGCCCGTCTCCTCCAGGAGGCGGGCGGTCTCGGGCATGCCGTCGTTGTACGCGGACTCGCCGACGATCTCCTCGTCGCGGATCTCCATGTCGAGCTTCTCGAAGACCGAGTAGAAGTAGACCTTCGACTCGTCCACGAACTGCTGCCACAGTTCGAGGGTCTCCTTGTCGCCGGACTGCAGGGCGACGACCCGCTTGCGGGCCCGCTCCTTGAACTCCTCGTCCGCGTCGAAGACCGCGCGCGCCGCCTTGTACACCCGGTTCAGGTTCGACATGGCCTGCTCGCCGTCGACGTCGTCGGCCGGGGCCAGCTCGCCGGGGTGCTCGAACAGGTACTGGATGAGCATGCCGAACTGGGTGCCCCAGTCGCCGATGTGGTGCCGGCCGATGGTCTGCTCGCCGGTGAAGTCGAGCATGCCGCGCAGGGCGTCGCCGATGACGGCGGAGCGCAGGTGGCCGACGTGCATCTCCTTCGCCACGTTCGGCTGGGCGTAGTCGACGACCGTGATGCCCGCGTTCTCCTTCAGCGGTACGCCGAGACGGTCGCCGTCCGCGAGGCGCGCGGCGAGATTCCCGGTGATCGCGCGGTCGGCGACGGTGATGTTCAGGAAGCCGGGGCCGGAGACCTCGACATCCTTGATCACCTCGTCGGTGCCGGTGGTGAGGTGCGCGACGACCTCGGCCGCCAGCTCCCGCGGGTTCGCCTTGGCCTTCTTGGCGAGGGCGAGGATGCCGTTGGCCTGGTAGTCCGCCCGGTCGCTACGTCGCAGCAGCGGGTCGGCGCCGGCGGCCTCCGGCCGGGTGGCCGAGAGGGCGGACGCGAGCTGCTGCTGGACGGAGTCGGTGAGGGACGTGACCGAGGCCATGGATGCTGCCGTTCTGCTCGGGTTCCTGGAGTACTACGAAAGCCGAGTATCCCACGCGGTGAAAAGCCGTTTTCGCGGATGACGTGCGGGCTGGGAGAATGGAGCGGTCAGCCGTGCGACCGTACCGGCCGATTCAGCGGAAGTATCAGGAAAGAGGACGTGCCGATCGTGGCTCAGAGCACAGAGACCACCGACTGGGTCTCCCGTTTCGCGGACGAGGTCATCGCCGAGTCGGAGCGTCGTGCCCCGGGCAAACCTGTGGTCGTCGCGTCCGGACTGTCCCCCTCCGGGCCCATCCACCTGGGCAACCTGCGCGAGGTCATGACCCCGCACCTGGTCGCCGACGAGGTGCGCCGCCGGGGCCACGAGGTACGGCACCTGATCTCCTGGGACGACTACGACCGCTACCGCAAGGTGCCGGCCGGCCTCGCGGGCGTCGACGAGACCTGGGCCGAGCACATCGGCAAGCCGCTCACCTCCGTCCCGGCCCCGAAGGGCTCCCCGTACCCGAACTGGGCCGAGCACTTCCGGGCCGCGATGGTCGACTCGCTCGCCGAGATGGGCGTCGAGTTCGACGGCATCAGCCAGACCGAGCAGTACACCTCGGGCGTCTACCGCGAGCAGATCCTGCACGCCATGCGGCACCGCCGGGACATCGACGCCATCCTCGACCAGTACCGGACGAAGAAGGCGCCCGCGAAGAACGCGAACAAGTCGCAGAAGCCCGTCGACGAGGCCGAGCTGGAGGCCGCCGAGGGCTCCGGCGCCGCCGCCGAGGACGACGGCAGCTCGGGCTCCGCCGGGTACTTCCCGTACAAGCCGTACTGCGGCAACTGCGGCAAGGACTTCACGACCGTCACCGCCTACGACGACGACTCCACCGAGCTGACGTACGCCTGCACGGTGTGCGGCTTCTCCGAGACCGTGCGCCTGAGCGAGTTCAACCGCGGCAAGCTGGTCTGGAAGGTCGACTGGCCGATGCGCTGGGCCTACGAGGGCGTGGTCTTCGAGCCCAGCGGCGTCGACCACTCCTCGCCCGGGTCCTCGTTCCAGGTCGGCGGGCAGATCGTCGGGATCTTCGGCGGCGAGCAGCCCATCGGCCCGATGTACGCCTTCGTCGGCATCAGCGGCATGGCCAAGATGTCCTCGTCCCGGGGCGGCGTGCCCACCCCGGCCGACGCGCTGAAGATCATGGAGCCGCAGCTGCTGCGCTGGCTGTACGCCCGGCGCCGCCCCAACCAGTCCTTCAAGATCGCCTTCGACCAGGAGATCCAGCGGCTGTACGACGAGTGGGACCGCCTCGCCGCCAAGGTCGCCGACGGCAGCGCCCTGCCCGCCGACGCCGCCGCCCACTCCCGTGCCGTGCGCACGGCCGCCGGCGAGCTGCCGCGCACGCCCCGCCCGCTGCCGTACCGCACGCTCGCCTCCGTGGCCGACATCACCGCCGGCCACGAGGACCAGGCGCTGCGCATCCTCAGCGAGCTGGACCCGGCCGACCCGCTGACGACGTTGGCGGAGGCCCGGCCGCGGTACGACAGGGCCGAGGCGTGGATCAACACCCACGTCCCCGCCGACCAGCGCACCATCGTCCGCGAGGAGCCCGACGCCGAGCTGCTGAAGTCCCTGGACGAGCAGGGCCGGGCCTCGCTGCGGCTGCTGCTCGACGGGCTCGCCGAGCACTGGTCGCTGGACGGGCTCAGCCACCTCGTCTACGGCGTCCCGAAGGTCCAGGCCGGCTTCTCCGCCGACGCCACGCCCAAGGAGCTGCCGCCGGAGATCAAGACCGCCCAGCGGACGTTCTTCGCGCTGCTGTACCACCTGCTGGTCGGCCGCGACACCGGCCCGCGGCTGCCGACGCTGCTGCTGGCGGTGGGGCAGGAGCGGGTGCGGGCCCTGCTCGGGGAGTAGCCCCGTAGGCCAGCGGTTCCGTGGTCCCGTAGTCCCGCAGTATGGGAAGGGGGGCGTCCGGTGTTCGCCGGGCGCCCCCCTTTCTCGTGCCGGTGCGGGCCTACGCGATGTGCTCCTCCTCCAGTTCCGCCGTGTGGCGTTCCTGGAAGCGCAGGACCATGCGCTTGGCTTCGGCGTCCGGGACGGAACGGCCGTAGGTGGCCTCGACGTTGTAGCCGAACTCGCGCGGGGTCGGGTAGCCGCTGCCGTCGATGGACTGCTTGAAGACCTGGTACAGGGCGTCGTCGTCAGGGTCCTGGACCGGGGGCTGGACCTGGGCCGGGGGCTGGACCTGGACCGGGGGCTGGACCTGGGCCGGGGGCTGCTCGGGGGCGCCGCCCCCGCCCAGCTCGCGGGTGCGGCCCGGGACGACGGGGATCGGGAAGCTGCCGGTCTCCTCCGGAGAGGGCTCCTGGAGCGGGGGCTCCTCCTCGTACTGGTCCCGGTACTCGTCCGCCTGCTGCTGCTCCTCGTACCACTGGGCGTACTGCTCCGCCGGGTGGTAGGTGGGGTCGTAGCCGCCCTGGTAGGCGACCTGGCGGGGCGTGTTGAACCAGGGGCTCTCGTCGGGCTCGGGCTCCTGGACCGGCTCCGGGGGCCGGGCCCGGCCCTGGCCCTGGGGCAGCTCCGGGCGCTGCTCGCCGGCCGGGGCCGCCTTCTGCGGCACGGGAGCCGCCTCGGGAGCACCGCCGCCCGCGGCGGCCACCGGCGAGATCACCGCCGGTTCTATGCCCGCCGCCGCCAGGCCCGACGGGGCCGTCTCCGCGAGCGGGACGCCGTAGCGGGCCAGGCGCAGCGGCATGAGGGACTCCACCGGGGCCTTGCGGCGCCAGGCGCGGCCGAAGCGGGAGCGCAGCCGGGCCTGGTAGACCAGGCGCTCCTGCTCCAGTTTGATGACCTGCTCGTAGGAGCGCAGCTCCCACAGCTTCATGCGCCGCCACAGCAGGAACGTCGGCACCGGCGAGAGCAGCCAGCGGGTGAGGCGGACGCCCTCCATGTGCTTGTCGGCCGTGATGTCGGCGATCCGGCCGACCGCGTGCCGGGCCGCCTCGACGGAGACCACGAACAGGATCGGGATCACGCCGTGCATGCCCACGCCCAGCGGGTCCGGCCAGGCCGCCGCGCCGTTGAAGGCGATCGTCGCCGCCGTCAGCAGCCAGGCCGTCTGCCGCAGCAGCGGGAAGGGGATGCGGATCCACGTCAGCAGCAGGTCGAGCGCCAGCAGGACGCAGATGCCCGCGTCGATGCCGATCGGGAAGACGTAGCTGAAGTTGCCGAAGCCCTTCTCCAGGGCCAGCTCCCGTACCGCCGCATAGGAACCTGCGAAGCCGATCCCGGCGATGATGACGGCGCCGAAGACGACCATGCCGATGAGAACGCGATGCGTCCGGGTCAGCTGAAGTGGCGCGGCCACCCGTACTCCCCTCCCAGTGCCTGTTGTTGCGCGCAACAGCGTGGCACATGTGTACGGGTGCGCGGGTGGCCGGTGGGTGGTTGCGACCCGTCAGCTCGACTTCGCGGGGGCCGTCGAGGCCGATGCCGAGGCCGGCGCGGAGGACTGCTGCGAGGGCGAGCCGCTCGTCGTACCGCCGCCCGCGGCCGCGTCGTTGGCCCTGGTCACCGAGGCGACCACCTCCGTGGCGGCCTTCTGCGCGTCCTTGGCCAGGTCGTCCGCGTCGGGCGTCGTGTCGCCGGCCAGACCCGCCCCGTTGTAGTCGACGGTGACGACGACGTTCTCGATCCGCGTCACGACCGTCTGCTGCTTGAAGGTGCCCTCCTTCTTCTTCAGGTCGTAGCGCACCGCCGTCGCCTCGGCGCCGACGCCGCTGACCGGCGCGGCCTTGAGGCTCTGCGCACCCTCCGCGGCCTTCGCGTCCCCGACCTGCTTGGTGTAGTAGTCCCCCGCCAGTTCGTCGCCCGCGCCGCGCGTCTGGTCCGAGTCGAAGCGCAGCAGCGACACGCTCAGCCAGCGGAACTGGGAGCCCTTCACGCCGTTGTCGTCGAGGCTGTCCCACGAGCAACTGGCGCGCGTCGCCGTGTCGCTGGAGGTGCCCTCCTTGCCGGAACCGGCCTTGGGCACCAGGTCGTCGAGGGTCTTCTTCGACAGCACCGCGCACGCCTCGGGAAGCTTCCCGTACGCCGCCGGCCGCACCGTCGGCGTCGGGCTCGCGGACGGGGACGCCGAGGACGACTCGGCGGCGGCCTTGTCCTTGCCGTCACCGGAGTCGGAGCCGGAGTCCGAGGAGCAGCCGGTGGCCACCAGCATCACGGGTACGGCGGCGGCCGCGCACACCAGGGCGCGGGTCAGTCGCTTCGCTCGCGGGGCACGCTGTTCACACTGGGCTCGTAGCTGCATGGTTCCTTCACTCATGTCACTCGTGGGCACTCGTGGTCCTGCGGTGGCCCCGCGCGGTCGCACGGCTGCGTCCGGAACGGGTCCGGTGGGCCACGGTACGCGGTGAAGAAATCGTGCGGTTCCGGTTCGGGGGCGTCGCGTCCGGGCGCGGGGGAGCCCCGAACGGGCTCAGCCGCTCAGCGAATCCGCGAGCTGGACGGCCAGTTTCCGCGCCATGTCCTGCATTTCCTCGCTGTCGGGCACGACGCCGAGGGTCGCCGACTGCTCGGCGTACTCGATGGTCACCACGACGTTCGACGTGCGGAACGCCACAGTCACGGTGCGCCGTTTCGCCGTCGAACCGGAGCTGCTCAGCTCGTCGTCGACGAACGCCTCGTCACCGAGGTCGTCGAGGAGCCGGGGCTGGAGGCCGGTGGGGGTGGCGTCGGGGGACGCGCTCGACGACGGGGCGCCGTCGGTGGGTGAACCGGAGCCGGACGGCGTACCCGAGGGGGTGCCGGACGGCGTACCGGACGGGGCGGCGGGGGTGCCGGACGGGGACCGGGACTCCGACGGGGACGCGGAGTCGGAGGGTGACTCGGACGCCGTCTCCGTGACGACCGGTTCGGGCAGGTGGGCCGCGTCCACCTGTTCGGCGAAGAGCTGCTCGGCCTGGCTGTCGTCGCTCACCGCGTTGTCGTACGACACCACGCGCTCGAAGTCGACGAAGAGGTGGTCGGTGGCGTCCGCGGACTCGACCTTCCAACGGCAGCCGACCTTGCGGTCGGTGTCGTAGGCGAGCGTCGCCTCGCCCGCGTACGCCTTCTCGCGCTGCTCCTCGTCCGGCAGTTCCGGGATGCCGGGCAGGAGGGCGTCGAGGGTCTTGCGGCCGATCGCGTTGCAGGGTTCGGGCAGGGTGCGGTACTTGCCGGGCTGGGCGGCCTCGGTGGCGACGCCCGGCCGGCCCGGGTTGGAGTCGTCGGCCGTGGCGCCGTCGCCCGAGCCGCCGGTGCAGCCGGCCAGCAACGCCGTCAGGAGGGCGGCGACGCCGGGTACGTAGGCCTTCCGCTGCACGGTGCGGCTCCTCTCGCCGGGTGGGGCTGTGGTGGGCGCTGTGGTCGGGACACCAGTGTCCCCGCTGGTTAATCGCTTGCCGCACGGGGGCGCCCCCGGAAGACAATGTGTATCGCACGCGCTGCCGTGAACGCCGGTCGGTCGTCCCTTTGGCCGTCTTCGGCGCCGGTTTTGCGCTTCGAGACTTTTGTCTGCTCATATGCTTTCCGGGGGAACGAGGACGAGATGTCGTACGTGGAGATACCGGGCGCGAAGGTGCCCATCCGGATGTGGACCGACCCGGCGTCGGTCGAGGAGGGGGCGCTCCAGCAGCTCCGCAACGTCGCGACCCTCCCGTGGATCGAGGGCCTCGCGGTCATGCCGGACGTGCACTACGGCAAGGGCGCGACGGTCGGGTCCGTGATCGCGATGCGGGGCGCGGTGTGCCCGGCGGCGGTCGGAGTCGACATCGGCTGCGGGATGTCGGCGGTGAAGACGTCCCTCACGGCCAACGACCTCCCCGGTGACCTGTCCCGCCTCCGCTCGAAGATCGAGCAGGCGATCCCGGTGGGCCGCGGCATGCACGACAGCCCGCTGGAGCCGCACCGCTTCCACGGGCTCGCGGCGGCCGGGTGGGACGGCTTCTGGGGGCGGTTCGAGGGGGTCGCGGAAGCGGTCAAGTTCCGTCACGAGCGGGCCGGGAAGCAGATGGGAACGCTCGGCAGTGGCAACCACTTCATCGAGTTCTGCACGGATACGACCGGTGCCGTCTGGTTGATGCTCCACTCCGGTTCCCGCAACATCGGCAAGGAACTGGCCGAGCATCACATCGGCGTCGCCCGGCAACTCCCGCACAACCAGGGCCTGGTCGACCGCGACCTCGCCGTGTTCGTCGCGGACACCCCGCAGATGGCGGCGTACCGCAACGACCTGTTCTGGGCGCAGGAGTACGCGAAGTACAACCGCACCCTGATGATGGCGCTCTTCAAGGACGTGGTCCGCAAGGAGTTCAAGAAGGCCAAGCCGGTCTTCGAGCCGGAGATCTCCTGCCACCACAACTACGTGGCCGAGGAGCGGTACGACGGCATGGACCTGCTGGTGACCCGCAAGGGCGCCATCCGCGCGGGCTCCGGGGACTACGGCATCATCCCGGGCTCGATGGGGACGGGTTCGTACATCGTCAAGGGCCTCGGCAACGACAAGTCCTTCAACTCCGCCTCCCACGGCGCGGGCCGGCGCATGAGCCGGAACGCCGCCAAGCGCCGCTTCTCCACCAAGGACCTGGAGGAGCAGACGCGGGGCGTGGAGTGCCGCAAGGACTCCGGCGTCGTGGACGAGATCCCGGGCGCCTACAAGTCGATCGACCAGGTCATCGACCAGCAGCGCGACCTCGTGGAGGTCGTGGCGAAGCTGAAGCAGGTCGTCTGCGTGAAGGGCTGACGCGCGCCGGGGCCCCTCGGGGTCTCGGTCTCCCGCCGTCAGCCCTCGCGGTGGACCTTCGTGTTGGATGCCTGGGCGCGGGGGCGGACGACCAGGAGGTCGATGTTGACGTGGGCGGGGCGGGTGACCGCCCAGGTGATGGTGTCGGCGACGTCGTCGGCGGTGAGGGGGGCCGCCACGCCCTGGTAGACCTTGGCGGCCTTGTCCTGGTCGCCGGCGTAGCGGGTCAGGGCGAACTCGTCGGTCTTGACCATGCCGGGCGCGATCTCGATGACGCGGACGGGGCGGCCGACGATCTCCAGGCGGAGGGTCTCGGCGAGGACGTGCTCGCCGTGCTTGGCGGCGACGTAGCCCGCGCCGCCCTCGTAGGTGGAGAGGCCCGCGGTGGAGGAGACGACGACCACCGTGCCGTCGCCGCTCGCCTCCAGCTTGGGCAGCAGGGCCTGGGTGAGGTTGAGGGTGCCGATGACGTTCGTCTCGTACATCCGGCGCCAGTCCTCCGGGTTCCCGGTGGCCACCGGGTCGGCGCCGAGCGCGCCGCCCGCGTTGTTGACCAGGACGCCGATGGTCTTGAACGCCGACGCGAACTCGTCCACCGCCGCGCGGTCGGTGACGTCCAGGGGGTACGCCGTCGCCTGGTGGCCTGCTACCTGGATCTCCGCCGCCAGCGCCTCGATACGGTCCTTGCGGCGGGCGGTGAGGACGACGCGGTAGCCGGCGGCGGCGAGTTGCCGGGCCGTGGCGGCGCCGATGCCGCTGCTCGCGCCGGTGACGACGGCGATGCGGGAGGCGGCGGACGGGGCTGCGGACGGGGCGGCTGCGGGGGACATGGCTGCTCCAGGTGCGTGCGCGGGGGCGGTACGGGCGGTCGCCGCCCAGGGTAGGTCGCCGGTCAGCCGCCGTTGCGGGGAGCCCACATGATGACCGCCATCCCGGCCAGGCAGACCAGGGCGCCCGTGACGTCCCAGCGGTCGGGGCGGTAGCCGTCGGCGGCCATGCCCCACAGGAGCGAGCCGGCCACGAAGATCCCGCCGTACGCGGCGAGGACGCGGCCGAAGTGGGCGTCGGGCTGGAAGGTGGCGACGAAGCCGTACGCGCCGAGGGCGAGGACGCCGCCGGCCGCCCAGAGCCAGCCGCGCTGCTCGCGCACGCCCTGCCAGACCAGCCAGGCGCCACCGATCTCGAGGACGGCGGCGACGACGAAGAGGGCGGCGGAGCGCAGGACGGTCATGCCGGAAGCTTCGCACGGCGCTCCGGCCCGGGATCAGGTGCCGGAGTCGTGCGCCTCGCGGGCGCGGTGGACCTCGTCGAAGTGGGTCTCGGCCCAGTCCTTCACGGCGGACAGCAGCAGGCTGAGGCTGTGGCCGAGGGGCGTCAGCTCGTAGTCCACGCGGACCGGCACGGACGGGGTGACCGTGCGGGTGAGCAGGCCGTCGCGTTCCAGCGAGCGGAGGGTCTGGGTGAGCATCTTCGGGCTCACGCCCGCCAGCTTGCGGCCGAGGTCGCTGTAGCGCATCGGACCGGCGGCGAGGGCGGAGACGACGAGGCTGACCCACTTGTCGCTGATGCGGTCCAGGAGCTGGTTGGTGGGGCAGTCGCGGATGTACGCGTCGTACTCGGCGCGGGCCCGCTCGCGGCGCTGGGCCGCCGTCGTCGTCGCCATGTGGCTCACTCCCCGGTACGCAACGCACTCTCAGGTAACTACTTACCTGTGGATAGTAGCTCTCCCTAGGGTTGCGGACACGTGCATTTCGTGAGTCGAGGGAGCGGTCATGCGTGCTGTGGTGGTGGACGGTTTCGGTGGGCCCGAGGTCGTGCGGGTGGTGGCGGCCGAGGTGCCCGAGCCGGGGGCGCGGCAGGTGCGGATCAAGGTCGCGGCGGCCGCGCTGAACCCGGTGGACGCGGGGGTGCGGCAGGGCTTCTTCGGTGGCGCGGGCAAACGGCTGGGGCTCGGCTGGGACGTCGCCGGGACGGTCGACGCGACCGGCGTGGCCACCGCGTGGGAGGCCGGGGACGAGGTGGTGGCGCTGGACTACGGGATGGTGAAGCCGCTCGGTACGCACGCGGAGTACGTCGTCGTGGACACGGACGCGGTGGCGGTGGCGCCCGGCTCGGTGGACGCGGTGCACGCGGCGACGCTGCCGCTGAACGGCCTGACGGCGGTGCAGGCGCTCGATCTGCTGGAGCTGGGCGCGGGCGACTCGCTGCTGGTGACGGGGGCGGCGGGGGCGGTCGGGGGGTACGCGGTGCAGCTGGCCGCGCACCGGGGGATCGAGGTGACCGGGCTGGCCCGGGAGGGCGACGAGGCGCTGGTGCGGGGGCTGGGCGCCGGGCGGGTGGTGAGCGGCCGGAGCGGCGAGGTGGCCGGGGGGTCGTTCGACGCGGTGCTGGACGCGGCGGTGCTCGGGGAGCCGGCGGTGGCGTGGGTGCGGGACGGGGGTGTGTACGTCGGGGTGGTGCCCGGGGCGGGGCCGGCGGCCGACGTGGGTGCGGGGCGCGGGGTGCGGGCCCTGGTGGTCGAGGTGCGGGCGGACGGGGCGCGGCTGGCTGAGCTGGGGGCGCTGGTGGACGCGGGGGCGCTGACGCTGCGGGTGGCCGAGACGTACGGGCTGGACGACGCGGCGGCGGCGCATGCGCGGCTGGCGGAGGGTGGGGTGCGGGGGCGGGTGGTGCTGGTGCCGTGAGGTGCGAGGTGGCCTGACCGGCGTTCGTGGAGGGCGGAATAAGAAGGAGGAGGGGCCCGTTGGAGGGGATGTAGTTGAAACATCAACCACCTGGAGGGTGAGCGGGATGCAGTTCGGGATCTTCACCGTCGGTGATGTCACGCCGGACCCGACCACGGGCCGTACGCCGACCGAGCGGGAGCGGATCAAGGCGATGGTGGCGATCGCGCTCAAGGCCGAGGAGGTCGGGCTGGACGTGTTCGCCACGGGTGAGCACCACAACCCGCCGTTCGTGCCGTCGTCGCCGACGACCATGCTGGGCTACATCGCGGCCCGCACCGAGCGGCTGGTCCTCTCCACCTCCACCACCCTCATCACCACCAACGACCCGGTGAAGATCGCGGAGGACTTCGCGATGCTCCAGCACCTGGCCGACGGCCGGGTGGACGTGATGATGGGCCGCGGCAACACCGGACCGGTCTATCCCTGGTTCGGCAAGGACATCCGCGAGGGCATCGACCTCGCCGTCGAGAACTACGCCCTCCTTCACCGCCTGTGGCGCGAGGACGTCGTGAACTGGCAGGGCAAGTTCCGCACCCCGCTCCAGGGCTTCACCTCCACGCCCCGCCCCCTGGACGGTGTCGCGCCGTTCGTGTGGCACGGCTCCATCCGGTCCCCGGAGATCGCCGAGCAGGCCGCCTACTACGGTGACGGCTTCTTCCACAACAACATCTTCTGGCCCGCCGACCACACCAAGCGCATGATCGCCCTGTACCGGGCCCGCTACGCCCACTACGGGCACGGCACGCCCGAGCAGGCCGTCGTCGGCCTCGGCGGCCAGGTGTTCATGCGGAAGAACAGCCAGGACGCGGTGCGCGAGTTCCGCCCCTACTTCGACAACGCGCCCGTCTACGGCCACGGCCCGACCCTGGAGGAGTTCACCGAGCAGACCCCGCTGACCGTCGGCTCCCCGCAGCAGGTCATCGAGAAGACCCTCGCCTTCCGCGAGTACGCCGGCGACTACCAGCGCCAGCTGTTCCTCATGGACCACGCCGGACTGCCCCTGAAGACCGTCCTGGAGCAGCTGGACCTGCTCGGCGAGGAGGTCGTGCCGGTCCTGCGCGAGGAGTTCGCCGAGAACCGCCCGGCGAACGTGCCGGACGCGCCGACCCACGCCTCCCTCCTGGCCGGCCGTAACAACGCCGCCCCGGACCCGGCCCAGGAAGAGGTGCACGCATGAAGCTCGTCGTCGTCTCCGCGGGGCTGAGCGTCCCGTCCTCGACCCGGCTGCTCGCCGACCGGCTGGCCGCCGTCGCCGCCCCCGCCGCCACCGCGCCGGAACCCGGGCGGGCGGAGGTGCGGGTGATCGAGCTGCGCGACCTCGCCGTCGACATCGCCCACACCTTCACCAGCGGCTTCCCCGCCCAGGCGCTGGCCGACGCGTTCGAGGCCGTCTCGACGGCGGACGGGCTGATCGTGGTCACGCCGGTGTTCTCCGCCTCGTACAGCGGACTGTTCAAGTCCTTCTTCGACGCGCTGAGCGTGAGCGACCCCGACGCGCTCGCCGGGAAGCCGGTGCTGATCGGCGCGACCGGGGGCAGTGCCCGGCACTCGCTGGTGCTGGAGCACGCCCTGCGGCCGCTCTACGCCTACCTGCGGGCCGTCGTCGTCCCCACGGCTGTGTACGCCGCCTCCGAGGACTGGGGCGCGCAGGGCCTGGACGCCCGTATCGAGCGGGCCGCGACCGAGCTGGCCGCGCTGATGGCGGGACTGTCCGGCACCCGCCCCCAGGCGGCGCGCGACTCCTTCGAGCAGGTCACCCCCTTCGAGGAACGGCTCGCGGCACTGCGGCCCGCCGGATGAGGATCGCGTGACAGGGTGGCCCGCCGGTCGGGGCGCGGTTCGGCTTGGCAGACTGGACGGGTGCCCCGGACTGTTCTGCTCGCCGAAGACGACCGCGCCATCCGGCATGCCCTGGAGCGTGCCCTCACCCTGGAGGGCTACCGCGTCACCGCCGTCGCGGACGGGGTCGAGGCGCTCGCGCAGGCCCACCGCGCCCGGCCGGACGTGCTCCTCCTGGACGTGATGATGCCGGGCCTGGACGGGCTCCAGGTCTGCCGGGAGCTGCGCGCCGAGGGCGACGACACACCCATCCTCATGCTGACCGCGCTGGTCGAGACCGCCGACCGGATCGCCGGACTGGACGCGGGCGCCGACGACTACGTGGTCAAGCCCTTCGACGTCGAGGAGGTCTTCGCCCGGCTGCGCGCCCTGCTGCGCCGCACCGGCCGTGCCGGGACCGAGGGGGCGGGCGACGCGGTGGGGGCCGACGCCGCCGGGACCGACGTACCCGAGCGGGCCGCCGAGGCGGAGGACCCGGCGGACCGGTATCTGGAGGCGGCCGGGCTGCGCATGGACCCGCGGGCCCGGCGCGCCTGGCGGGGCGGGCGCGAGCTGGAGCTGACCCGCACCGAGTTCGAGCTGCTGGAGCTGCTGGTCCGCAACGCGGGCATCGTCCTCGACCACTCCACGATCTACGACCGCATCTGGGGCTACGACTTCGGGCCCGGCTCCAAGAACCTCGCCGTGTACGTCGGCTATCTGCGCCGCAAGCTCGACCAGCCGGGCGCCCCGCAGCTGATCCAGACCGTGCGCGGGGTGGGTTACGTGCTGCGGGCGGACTGAGTGGCCGCCGCCCCGCACGGGCGCCTGCCCCGGCTGCTGTCGCTGCGGACGACGTTCGCGGTGTCCTTCTCGACGATCACCGCCGTGGTCACGGTGCTGGTGGGCGGGCTGTCCTACAGCGCCGCCGCCCGGCTGGTCCGGGTCGACCAGGAGTCGGTGTTCGCGCAGGCCGTGCAGGATCTGAAGGCCGAGGTGCGCCGGCAGCGGCTGTCGCCCGCCGACTTCTCCACCACCGCGCCGGGCCACGACATCGTGCGCCCGGCGCGTACGGACGTGCAGGTGCTCGGTCCGGACGGTGCCGTCACCGACCCGGCGGAGCCCCGGCTGCCGGTCACCGGCGCCGACCGGCGCACGGCGGGGGCGGGGGTCGCCGGGCGGACGGTGCAGCACGAGGACGTGGACGTCGGGCACGACGCCTTCCGGGTCGCCACCGTCTCCCTCGGCGGGGGGCGGGGGGCGGTGCAGGTCGCGCAGGAGTTCAGCGACACCGAGGATCTGCTGCGGGCGCTCCAGCGGCGGACACTGGTGCTGGTGGGGGCCGTGGTGACGGCCGCGGGGCTGTTCGGGTGGTGGCTGGCCCGGCGGATCACCCGGCGGCTGGTGGTGCTGACCTCGGCCGCGGAGAACGTCGCGCGGACGCGGCGGCTGGGGGTGCCGGTGCCGGTGACCGGGCCCGACGAGGTGGGGCGGCTGGGGCGGGCCTTCGATCTGATGCTGGGGCGGCTCGCGCAGTCGGAGGAGGACCAGCGGCGGCTGGTGCAGGACGCGGGGCACGAGCTGCGTACGCCGCTGACGTCGCTGCGGACCAATATCTCGCTGCTGCGGCGGATGGACGAGCTGCCGGCCGGGGCGCGGGAGGAACTGGTCGCCGACCTGGGGGAGGAGGCGCGCGAGCTGACCGATCTCGTCAACGAGCTGGTGGAGCTGGCGGCGGGGGAGTCGGCGACGGAGCCGCCCCGGGTGGTGGACCTCGGGGAGGTCGCGTACGAGGTGGCGGGGGCGGCTCGGCGCCGGACCGGGCGGGACGTGGTCGTGCGGGTGGTGGGGGAGGCGGTCGTCGAGGGGCGGGCGGCGATGCTGACCCGGGCGGTGTCGAATCTCGTGGAGAACGCGGCGAAGTTCGATCCGTGTGGGGGGTCGATCGAGGTCGTGGTGAGTGGGGATGCGGCGGGGGCGGGGGCGGGGGCGGAGGTGGAGACGGGGGCGGTTCGGGTGGAGGTGCTGGACCGGGGGCCCGGGATCGCGGTGGGGGATCTCGGGCGGGTGTTCGATCGGTTCTACCGGGCCGCGGATGCTCGGGCTCGGCCGGGGTCGGGGCTGGGGTTGTCGATCGTGCGGGAGGTCGCGCTGGCGCATGGGGGTGCGCCGTTCGCCTATCGGCGGGACGGGGGTGGGTCGGTGATCGGGTTCACGGTGGGGGTGGGTACGGGGCCGGACTGAGCGTCCCGCCGGGGCGGCGCTCGGCGTGGGGGTGGGCCGGGGGTGGGTGTGCGCTGGCCCCGCTGTGGGGGTGGGCCGGGGGTGGGTGTGCGCTGGCCCCGCTGTGGGGGTGCCGCTGCGCCCACCCGTGCCGCCCCAGCGGCACGATTGCCCGCAGCTACGGGTGGGGGTGGGGGGCGGTGCGTTTGCCCGCAGTTACGGGTGGGGGTGGGGGCGCGGGGCGATTGCCCGCAGACGGGGGGTGGGGGGCGCGGCGCGGTTGCCCGCAGTTCGGGCGGAAGGCGGGTGCCCGCCGTCTGGGGGCGGGGGCGGGGGCGGAAGCGGGTCGGAAGCGGTTCGGGGGTGGTTTCCGAAGTGGGGGGCGGGGTGGGATGGGGGTCAGTGGTGGGGGGAGGCGCGGAGGTGGGTGCCGAGGGCTGCCAGGTCGGTTCGGGGCAGGTCGGAGGGGTGGATGACGATGCGGAGTTCGGGGGCCGTCGTCGGATCGCGAAGGGTGTGGGTGGAAAAGCTGTCCACGATCATCAGCAGCAGCTGCGTGCGGTCCAGCTCGACCACGCGGGCCAGGCCGGAACCGATCAGGGGGATCGCGACCGGCTTGTACATGCCGTAGCGGGCGACCGCCGGCCACAGCGTGTCCAGGCTGGCCCGCAGATCATCGGGCCCGGAGCGGGCGACGAGGTCGTTGCCCAGCCGGGAGTACGCCACCGCGAAGACCCGGCGCCCGTCCACCGGCAGCGGCACCGTGGTCCCGACGGGGTACCGCACGCGCCGGCCCCGGGGCTTGTCCTGCACCCGCTCCGTACGCACCGGCGTGAAGGCCCGCAGCCCGGCCTGGATGCGGTCGTCCAGGAGCCTGCGCTCGCCGCCGAACAGCCGCTCCACCAACTGCCCCTGCACGCTGGCCCTGCTGATCACCAGGTCCTGCTCGGTCGCGGTGTCGAAGGTGTCGGTGAAGCCCACGACCAGGTTGGCGTCCTCCTCGTCGAAGAGGTCGCCGCGCACCACGACGAGGTCCCCGCCGCCGGGGAAGGGCTGGCGCAGCAGCTCCCGCCCGTGGCGCTCGCGCAGCCGGGTCCGCAGGGAGTCGAGCAGTTCGGTGACGTCCCGGTCGTCCGGGCGCTCGCGGGCCATGCGTTCCGCGACGGGCAGCGCCAGGTCGTGCCGGCCCAGGTCCATGCGGCTGCGGATCAGCTGGCGGCGGGCCGTCTCGTACAGGGCGGTGAGCCGGCGGATCAGGGGCTGGGCGAAGGCGTCGCCGGCGACGTCGGCCAGGGGCCGGCCGCGCACCAGGGCGAGGGCCGCCGCGAGTCGGTCGGCGGCCGACGCGGGGGCGGCGAGCAGCGCCGAGTTGACGAGGTCGGTGAACTCCGCGCAGTCCAGCTCGTCCGGTGCCAGCACCAGCCGGTACGCCGTCTCCGGCACGGCTGCGGCCAGCAGTTGCTCGGTGCGCAGGACGCGGGCGCCGTCCCCGCAGTGGTCGGCGTCGAGGGCGCGGCGCAGTTCCAGGACGCGTTTCTGGACCTCGTTGCGGTGCCGCTGGGCCTGGTGCGGCTGCTCGCCGGCGGCGGCCCCCCACACGTCCCGGTGCAGGGTGCGGACCGGGACGGCCTCGCCCTCGGCGGCCACCAGGCGGACCAGCAGGCGGGTCGTCGTCGGGGTCAACCGGGCGGGGACGCCGTCGACTTCGAGTCCGGCCGGGCCCAGGACGCTCACACGGATGCGCGCCATAGAAGTGGTCTCCGCTCGCTCCACCCTCCTCCGCCCCGGGGTCGCGGGAGAGGTTTCGGCAGCGTATCAATTGTCCGTTTGGGGGAGTTGTGGATTCGGTCGGTTCGCGTGGGGCCGGTCCGGCCGTCGGGCCGGCGCGGCGGGGCGGACGGCTGAGCGGCTCTCGGGGCGCGGGGGGACGCCGGGTCGTGCGCCGTGGTCCGTTCGGCGGCGCGCGCACCCGGCGGTTGTTCGTGGTGAGTCTGATGGCGGCCTTCGGCGGGGTGTCGGCGGTCCTCCAGTTCGTCGGCCAGCTGTGGCCCGAGGCGGTGCCCGACCCGGCGCCGGTGACGGCCGGGTCCTTACTGCTCTGTCTGGCCTGGGCGTTCGCGCGCAGCCGGCCCACGGTGTCGGTGCGTCAGGAGTTCGGGCGGCCGCGGATGGCGGTGACGGTGGGGCCGGGCGACCTCTTCGACGAGTCCGCGCACCTGGTCGTCGGCTTCTGCGACACCTTCGACACCGACGTCAGCGACGGCATCGTCATCAGCGACGGCAGCGTCCAGGGGCAGTTGCTGGCGCGCCGGTACGACGGTGCGGTGCGGCGCCTGGACGACGAGTTGGAGGCGGCCCTGCGCGCGGCCGTGCCGGTCGCCCGGGAGACGCGGGAGGACAAGCCGTACGGCAAGCTGGACCGCTACCCGGTCGGCACCGTCGCGGTGCTGGGCACCCGGCCCCGGCTGGTGTTCGGCGTCGCCTACTCCCGGCTCGGCAACGACTGCGTGGCCCGCTCCAGCACCGAGGAGCTGTGGCTGAGCCTGGGCCGGGTGTGGGACGCGGTGTACCGGCACGGCCAACTCGACCGGGTGGCCGTGCCGTTGATCGGCTCCGGGCTGTCCCGGCTGCACGGGCTGGACGAGGAGAGCCTGCTGCGGCTGATCCTGCTCTCCTTCATCACCCACTCCCGGGAGCGGGTCATCTGCCGCGAGCTGCGGGTCGTCCTGCGCCCCGCCGAGCTGGAGCGGGTCGACCTGGCGGAGCTCGCCGCGTTCCTCGGCGTCCTGGCGGCGGACACGGGCACGGGGGCCTGACGGCCAGGTGCGGGCGGGCGCCGGCACTCCGCCCTGACGGCTGGACACGCGTCGGCGCGGGGGCCCTGGCCTGACGGTCAGGTGCGGGCGGGGATGGGCACGGGGGCCTGACGGCCAGGTGCGGGCGGGCGCCGGCACTCCGCCCTGACGGCCGGACACGCGTCGGCGCGGGGGCCCTGGCCTGACGGTCAGGTGCGGGCGGGGATGGGCACGGGGGCCTGACGGCCAGGTGCGGGCGGGCGCCGGCACTCCGCCCTGACGGCTGGACACGCGCCGGCGCGGCGGGGACCCCGGCCTGACGGGCGTCGGTACGGGACCGGCCCCCGGAGCACGTCGTCCGCAGTGAAGGGACGTGCTCCGGGGGCCGGTTGCGCCGGTCCCCCGAACGGCGCGGGAACCGCCGGCGGCCAGGGGGCGTCCCCTAGGGCCGGCGGTGGTAGGCGGAGAAGTGCCGGAACGGATAGGTCTGGCGCCAGTCCGAGCCGGTGTCGTTGACCGCGCAGCCGGCCAGCTTCAGCCGCTCCACGATCTTGCCGAGCGCGGTCTCGGAGCCGTCGAAGCGGATGACGTTGCGGCCGTTGATGTCGGCGATCGGCCGCAGCGCGCCGACCTCGACGATCAGCGTGCGCTCGGGGTACGCCATCAGCACCATGCCCAGCTCGATCAGCACGTTGGGCCGCGGCTGGCACACCGGCCGGGTCTCGTGGTCGGGCTCGTGGTGGCCCTGGAGGTCGGGGTGGAGGTGGACCACGTCGTCCGGGGTGAGCAGGACCAGCGCCGCCTGGGCCTGCGCGGGGGCGGCGGCGACCACGTCGCCGAGGAAGGGCGACGCCTGGCCGGTCGCTCTGACCAGGTCCTCCCACTCCTTGGGCCGCAGATCGAGCCGCCGCAGCAGCTCGAACATCTCGCGCCGCACCTGGTCGTCGCGGCCGTGCACGACGAACACGCCCCGCGCCCGCTCGGCGTCGCCGGCCCCCGACGGCGCGTCGTGCCGCCGCCCTCCGGGGTGCGGCTGCCCGGCGGGCGCGACCGGCGCGGCGTGGATCGGGGAGTGGTCGCCGAAGGACTGGTTGCCGCTGTTGCCGGTGCTCTGGTTGCCCCCGAAGTTGGTGGTGGAGCCCTGCCCGAAGCCGTTGCCGCTGACGTCGCCGTGGAACTGCTGGCCGCTCATGCCGGTCGTGCCTCCCTGGTGATGCCGGAGTTGTTGCCGAACGTCTGGTTGCCCCTGTTGCCGACGCTCTGGTTCCCGCCGAAGTTGTTGGTGCTGTTGGCGCCGAAGTTCTGCTGGAGGATGTTGGTCTGGTTGGCCTCGTGCTCGCTGGTGTCCACGTCGTGGTCGCGCAGGAAGTCACCGACGATCTGGAGCAGATGGCGCTCGATGATCTGGATGTACTTGACCGCGTCCGTCTCCTGGAAGAAGTGGTGGAAGCCGCCGCTGAGCGCCATCTCGCGGACGCTGGTGAGGGCGCCGCAGTCGACGGCGGTCAGCGCGTAGCGGCCGAGCCGGAACTCGCTGGTGTCGTTCGGCTGGCCCACGAGCTTGCGGACGGTCTCCTTGCCGAAGCGGCTGGGCAGCCGTTCGCGCAGCGGGTTGGCGATCAGGCGCAGCAGCTCGCCGGGCGCGCTGCGGGTCACGTCCCAGGCGATGCGCCACATCAGCTTGCCGCCGATGGTGGCGGGCAGCCGGTCCGCGAGGTGGAAGCTCTGCGGCACCGGGCCGAGGACGTACGTGTAGAACTCGGTGTGCAGGGTGCTGCCCTTGATGTCGAAGCCGATGAACACCGAGGTGACCAGCTCCTGCTGCCAGGCGCCGATGCGGACGCACAGGTACTCGCGGCTGGCGTCGTAGTCCTCCCGCCAGTGCTCGTCGGGTCGGCCGGGCTCGGGCGCGTCGAGGAGCACGGAGACGGAGTCGCCGGCCTCGGCGGTCCGCACGGCCTTGGTGAAGCGGCGCCGGTCGACGGAGAGCAGCCGGACGCGGTCGCTGGGGGCGGGCTTGTCGCGCAGTTCGGCGAGCATCTGCTCGCTGACCCGGCCGGTGATCTCCTCCACGGTGAACGGGATGATCGGCTTGCGCTCCGTCGGCCCCGGGGTGCCCTCGCCGTCCACCGGTCCGTGCGGGGCGGGGATGTGCCCGTTGAACCCGGCCGGCGCGAAGGTCCGGTCGCGGGACAGCGGGACGCCGAGCAGCAGCTCCGCGTTGGCCCAGCTGCGGATGGCGGAACCCGCGCCGACGAACGGCTTGTAGCCGCCGTAGTAGACCGTGTCGCCGGCCTGCTCCCGGCTGATCTTGCCGACGAGTTCCGGGGTGAGGCGCGAGGTCATCGGGTACGCGCCGTCGAACCCGGGACGGCCCCGCGCCGGTGGCGCGAGGTGCGCGGCGAGCGTCTGGAGGATCGCGAGCCGGCGCAAGAACATCGTGGCCCACGCCAGCCAGAAGACCAGCAGCGCCGCCGAGAGGCCGGTGAGCAGCCCCGCGAACATCAGCAGCAGGACGACGGCGGCGCCCGCGCCGAGGGCGATCAGCTGGTTGCGGCGCAGGTTGTGGGCGGCCAGGGCGTGCGCCAGCACGGGCGCGGCGTCGTAGCCGTAGGACGGGGCGACGATCCGGTACTGGTGGGTCAGCAGCTCCCGGATCACCGCCTTGCGGTACACGGGGTCGAGGTACGTGCCCGCGCACAGCAGCCGGGTGGCGTTGCTCGTCGCGTCCGGCGGTGGCGGGGCGGCGTGGGTGGTCATGTCGTTCAGTTCCCTTCCCGCACGTCCGCCGAGGTGATGACCCCGTCGGTCACCGTGTAGGTGCCCTCGAACGTGGTCTGCGTGCCGTCGGTCGCCCAGGCGACGAGGGTGACCGACACGTCGTCGCCCGAGGTGGCGTCGATGGTGACGTCGTCGCGCAGGGTCGTCGCGAAGCCGGCGACGAAGTCGTCGTAGTCCGAGGTGAGGTTCCTGCCGCCCAGCTCCCAGGCGGTGGAGTAGTCGCCGGCGTTGATGGCGTCGAAGTAGGCGGTCACGGTCGCCTCGGGGCCGGTGTCCTCGCCGGTGTACGTGTCGTCCGTGCCGGTGCCGTCCGTGCTCGTCTCGGTGCCGTCGCCGAGGGAGCCGTCGTCGGTCGTGCCGTCGGTGCCGTCGGTGCCGTCGGTGTCGTCGTACGGATCGTCGTACGTGTCGTCGGTCGGCTCGTCGCTCGTCTCGCCCCACGGGTAGGAGCCGTCGCCGGACAGGCCGCCCGAGCCGTCCGGGTTGGTGCCGTCGTCGGACGTCCCCTCGTCGTCCGACGAACCGCCGGCCCAGTCGGGGAGCGTTCCGCTGCCGTAGAGGTCGTCGACGGCGGAGTAGCCGTCGTCGCGGGCCGTCGCGGTGAGGACGACGGCCAGCACGACTATGAGGACGAACGGGATCGCGATGACGGTCAGGGCCTGGTTGCGAACATGGCCTGGCGTGAGTGTCAGGGTCGGCGCGGGGTAGGTTCCCCGGGCGCCGGGCGGAACGCGTGTACTACTCATGTGTCACCTCATTGCCGCCGGTATCCGGCCTGGCGGATACGGCACGCGCCCCGAGTGGGCCGATGTGCCTCGTGCATCGACCGATCCGATCAGGACGGGCGCTTCCGGAACCAGATTTCGGGGGTTCCGATGCGCTTCCGATCGGCTTCCGGTATGAGGCGGACGGGGTAGTGGAGACGGGCCGGGAATATACCCCTAGGGGGTATGGTTGACGTCTGGTGGAGAACAGGAGAGAGGCAGAACGAGGAGAGGGAAGGCCGCATGAATCACGGAACCGCGTCCTGGAGCATGGCCGCCAGGGCCACCCTGCACTGCCTGACCGGCTGTGCCGTCGGCGAGATCACCGGCATGGTGATCGGTACCGCGCTGGGCTGGGGCAACGCGCCGACCATGATCGTGGCCATCGCGCTCGCCTTCGTCTTCGGCTACTCGCTCACGCTGTCCGCGGTCCTGCGCTCCGGCCTCGGTCCGAGGGCCGCGGTCAAGGTCGCGCTGGCCGCCGACACCGTCTCCATCGCCGTGATGGAACTGGTCGACAACGGCATCGTCGCCGTCACCCCGGGTGCGATGGACGCCCAGCTGTCCGACGGCCTGTTCTGGGCCGCGCTGCTCGGCGGACTCGCCGTCGCCTTCCTGCTCACCACGCCGGTCAACAAGTGGATGATCGGCCGCGGCAAGGGGCATGCCGTCGTCCACGCCCACCACTGACCCGCGACCACTGACCCGCGACCACTGACCCGCGACCACTGACCCGCGACCACTGACCCTCCCTGGCCCGTCACCGCGACCCCACGATCCGTACGGCGCTCGTACACGACCCGTACGCGGCGCTCCCGGCAGTCCACCGGCACTGAAGGCCCTATGAACTCTGCCGGGTTCCGGCCGGCAGGCCGTCGTGATCGCCGCCGAGGCCGAGGCGCAGCAGCGGTTGGTCAAGGACATCAAGGCCGCCGAGGCGGCGGAGGCGGCCGCCACGCACCGGGCCGCCGAGGAACTCACCCTGGCCGAGGCCCGGTTGAAGAGCGCCGACCTGGACGCGAAGGCCAGGGCGCCGTCAACGCGGCGTACATCGCGTCGGCGGCCCAGGAGGACGCCACCCGCACCGAGCCGCCGTTCCGGCTCCAGGGCTCCTACCGCAACATGAACAAGATCGCCCAGCGGATCCGCCCCGTCATGAACGACGCCGAACGCGACGCCGTCCTCGACGACCACTACACGGCGGAGGCCCAGGCCCTGGCCCACGGCGCCGAGGCGAGCCTCCTCAAACTCGCCGCCCTGCGCGGCACGCTCACGCCGGACCAGTCCGCCCGCTGGACCGACCTGCGCGCCGCCCACGTCCGCGCCCTCGGCGGGGGCCCGGGGAGGACCCGCTCACCCGCGCCGTCGCCGCGCTGGGTCTGCTCGCGGACCGGATCGCGGCGGTGGAGTCGGCCATGATCAGGACGAGCGTGCCGGGATGCGTCATGACGTGCCGGGATGCGTCATGAGGCGCGGCCGCGTCGCCGGCCCACGGGCGGCGTCGTCCCGGGCATCGGCGGCTCCCCTCGCGGACGGTGTCCGTACGGAACGGACGGTGGCGGTGGCGGTGGCGGTGGTGCCACTGTCGCCCCCGGCCGGTGCCGGGACTACCGGGTGTACGCCATCAGGGGCGCCGGCTCACCCGTCCGCCGCGGGCGCGGCGCCGTACGCGTGGGTCTGGGTCGCCTTCACCGTCGCCCACACGGTCGCGCCGGGGCGCAGGTCGAGTTCCGCGGCGGCGACCGTGGTGAGGTCGGCGGCGAGGGGGAGTTCGCCGGTGAGGTCGGCGCGGATCTGGTCGCCGTGGGTCTCCAGACCGGCGACCTCGCAGCGCCAGAGGTTGCGGGCGCTGGAGCCGGTGGGCCGGTCCCGGTACAGGGTGACGGCGCTCGGCGGGAAGGCGACGTGGACCGGCCCGGTCAGCTCCTCGGTGGTCGTGATGTCGGGCCCGTCGTCGAGGTGGACGGTGTGGCCGTCGGCCCGGCCCCGGTAGAGGTTGAGGCCGACCAGATGGGCGATGTAGTCGGTGCGCGGGTGGCGGGCGATATGGGTGGGGCCGCCCTCCTGGACGACCCGGCCGTCCTCGACGACGACGAGGTGGTCGGCGAGGACCATCGCGTCGAGGGGATCGTGCGTGACGAGTACGGCCACGGCCTCGAACTCGGCCAGGTGCTGCCGGAGTCGGGCGCGTACGTCGAGACGGGTGCGTGCGTCGAGGGCGGCGAGCGGCTCGTCCAGCAGCAGCAGCCGGGGGTGGGTGGCCAGGGCGCGGGCGAGGGCGACCCGCTGGGCCTGCCCCCCGGAGAGCCGGCGCGGCTTGGCGGCGGCGTGCGCGGTCAGGCCCATCCGCTCCAGCCACCCGGCGGCCTGGGCACGGGCGTCCGCCTTGCTCGCGCCGTGGCAGCGCGGCCCGAACGCCACGTTGTCGAGGGCGGAGAGGTGCGGGAAGAGCAGGTAGTCCTGGAACACCACCCCGACCGGCCGGGACTCCGGCGGCGTACGGTCCAACTCCCGCCCGTCGAGCCGCAGATGACCGCCATCGAGCGGCACGAGTCCGGCGAGGGTGCGCAGCGCGGTGGTCTTGCCCGCGCCGTTGGGTCCGAGCAGGGCGACGACGTCGCCGGGAGCGGCGGACAGTGTCACGTCGAGCCGGAAGTCTCCGCGCCGGACGACGAGATGGGCGTCGAGCCCGTCGGCACCGGACGCGGCCTCGGTCTCGGGGGCGGTCATGAGGCGGTCATGAGGCGGTCATCCAGCGGTCGCGAAGGCCGGCGAGTACGGCGATGGACACGGCCAGCAGCACCAGGCTCAGGGCGATGGCGGCCTGCGGGTCGTTCTGCAGGGCGAGGTAGACGGCGAGCGGCATGGTCTGCGTACGGCCCGGGAAGTTCCCGGCGAAGGTGATCGTCGCCCCGAACTCCCCGAGCGCCCGCGCCCAGGCCAGTACGCCCCCGGCGGCGACACCGGGCGCGATCAGCGGCAGCGTCACCCGGCGGAACGCCGTGAAGCGGGAGGCGCCGAGGGTGGTCGCCGCCTCCTCGTAGCGCGGGTCGGCGGCGCGCAGGGTGCCCTCGACGCTGATGACGAGGAACGGCATCGCGACGAACGCCTCGGCGAGGATGACGCCGGTGGTGGTGAACGGCAGCGTGAGGCCGAACCAGTCGTCGAGCCACCGCCCGACGACGCCGTTGCGGCCCAGCGCCATCAGCAGGGCGACGCCGCCCACGACGGGCGGCAGCACCAGCGGCAGCGTCACCAGGGCCCGTACGAGACCCCGTCCAGGGAAGTCGACCCGCGCCAGCAGCCAGGCCAGGGGCACGCCGATGACCAGGCTCACCGCGGTCGCCGCCGTCGCGCAGATCAGCGAGAGCCGCAGCGCCTGCCAGACCTCCGGGCTGGTGAGCAGCTCGGGCATGCTCCGCCAGGGCGCCCGGACCAGCAGCGCGGCCAGCGGGAGCACCAGGAAGGCGAGCCCGATCAGCGCGGGGACGAGCAGCGGCAGGGGCGCGCCGCCCCGGACGCGGAAGCGGACGCGGGTCGGTCGGGTCACGGCGCCGTGAACCCGGCCTCGGTCAGCACCTTCTGGCCCTCGGCGGACCGCACGAGCGCGAGGAAAGCCCGGCCGGCCGCGGCGTTCTCCGCGTCCTTGAGGAGGGTGATCGGATAGTCGTTGACGGCCTTCGCCGACTCGGGGAACTCCACGCCCTCCACCTTGTCACCCGCGGCCCGCACATCGGTCCTGTAGACCACGGCGGCGTCGGCTTCCCCGAGGACGACCTTGTTCAGGGCGGACTTCACGTCCTCCTCGTAGGAGGCGGGGGTCAGCTTCAGGCCACCGGCGTCCAGGGCCTTCTGGGCGGCGGCACCGCACGGCACGGTCCTGTCGCACAGGACGACCTTCAGGTCCGAGTCGCTGAGGTCCTTGAGGGAGGAGACCTTGTCCGGGTTGCCGGGCAGGGTGGCGATCTCCAGCCGGTTGCGCACGAAGGCGGCCGGGGTCCCGTCCGCGTCCCCGGCGTCCGTCACGATCTTCATCGTCCTGGGGCTGGCGGAGGCGAACACGTCGGCGGGGGCACCGCTGGTGATGCCCGCGGCGAGCGAGTCGCTGCCGCCGAAGTTGAAGACGACCTTGGTGCCGGGGTGCTGCTGCTCGAACTCCTTGCCGAGCTGGGTGAAGCTCTCCGTCAGCGAGGCCGCGGCGAAGACGTTCACGGTCCCGGACACCTTGGCGGACGCCGCGGTGGAAGCGGCCGCGTCCCCGGAGGCACTGCCGCTGCCGGAGTCGTCGTCGGACGACGAGCAGGCGGTCAGCGCCAGCAGCGCGGCGGCGCCCACCCCGGCGACCTGTACGGTGCGGCGGCTCCGGCGCGCGGAACTGATCATCACGGGTCCACTCCCTCGAAGTCCGTCGACGGACGCATCACCCCGGGCCCTCCGACCACCTCAGCCCCACCGGCCCGCCGTGATGCGCATACGGCCCCCATGATGCCGCAGACGCGAAGGAAAAGTCCCCTGTCACTTCGCATAAGCTGCGCAGGGCGCTGATTGTCCTGGCATGTGCGTTTGCCCGGGAACCCGGTCCGGGTGTGGTCGAGCGGGAGGGCTCAGCCCGTGAGTCAGCCCCTCGAAGCCCCCACCGACCCCGAGCACCGCCCCGCCCCCGGAGTTCGTCCTCACCGGCGGCCTGGCCGCCCAGCCCGCCCGGCCCGCCTGAGCGTCCCCGCCCTCCTCGCCTGGCCACAGCTCACGGCACACGTGGCCTTCGGGCGCGCCACCAGCGGCGTCCAGCACCGCCCCCGTCCTCCTCGCCGCCCCCCCTCGACGGCACGCCCCTGGACCTCCCAACTGGTCCTCCCCCAGGGCCGCTGCGGCGCCCGCTACATCAGGGGCATCGAAACAATCAACGCCGACGGCGGCTACTCACTGCCGAGTTGACGCATCTCACACCCGATCGACATGCACGTTGGTCGACTTGACCCGGGCGGTGGCCTCCACCCCGACCTCCAGCCCGAGCTCCTCCACCGCCTCCCGCGTCAGCAGGGACACCAGCCGATGCGGCCCGGCCTGGATCTCCACCTGCGCCGCGACGTCCCCGAGCTTGATGGCGGTCACGATCCCGGGAAAGGCGTTGCGCACGGAGGTGGTAGACACATCCTCCTCCCCGCCCTGGGCCAGCTCCACGGAGAAGGCGGCCAGATCCTTCCCGTCGATCAACCGCTTCCCCGCCTCGTCCCGGTACGTCGCCACCCGCCCCGCATCGGCCCACCGCCGCGCGGTATCCGAACTCACACCCAGCAGCCGCGCCGCCTGCCCGATCGTGTATGCCTGCATGAACGCCAAGATAGGCCCCCCGGCGGCTTCCACGGGCGCCCTCCCGGGTGGGAGCCGGGAGGAACTCGGTCGACGCCGATGGCCCCCTCGGATACGGTGCCCCGATGCCAGCGACGCCCAGGAAGTTCCAGGTCACCTTCGACTGCGCCGAACCCGGGAGCCTCGCCCGCTTCTGGTGCGAGGTACTGGGGTACGTCGTACCGCCGCCTCCGGAGCAGCACGCCACCTGGGCCGACTACTGGCAGACGCAGCCGCCCGAGGACCGCGACTCCTGGTCCGCCTGCGTCGACCCCGCCGGCGAGGGCCCCCGCCTCTACTTCCAGCGCGTCCCCGAGGGCAAGGCCGTCAAGAACCGCGTCCACCTGGACGTCCGCGTCGGCACCGGCCTCACCGGCGAGGAACGCCTCGCCGCCCTGGAGGCCGAACGCGCCCGCCTCGAACTCCTCGGCGCGACCCACGTACAGACCCTCTACGACGGCACCGACTCCTGCATCCCGATGCTGGACATCGAGGGCAACGAGTTCTGCGTCGACTGAGTGCCGTCGCGTGCCTCATGCCGTGACCGCGTCGTCCACGGCTCACCCCGGTCCGCCCTTACGGTCAGCCGGACGACAGACCGGTGATCGCGTCCCCGACGTACTTCGTGCCTCTGTCCGACGGCGTCGCCCATGCGGCTCACCTCCTTCCGGTGCCAGGGGAGTCGAGGGACCACGGGTCACGGGTCACGGGGTCACGGGGTCACGGGGTCACGATGGGGAAGTTCGGGTCCGCCTCGTCCAGGGCCGACACCAGCGTGCGCAGGACGCCCGGGTCCCCGGTGTGCTCGATGCCGTCGAGCCCCGCCTTCCCGGTCAGCAGCCCCATCAGCTGGGACCTGGTCAGGACGAGGGTGAGGTCGGCGCTCTCGGTGTCCTCGGTCGGGTAGTGGACGAGGACGCCGTTGCGCAGAAGGACCTGGTGGTGCTCGCCGAGGTCGGTGACGTGCCAGTGCGCGGACACCTCGTGCTCCCACGCCCGGGGCCCGTTGACGCGGATGGCGAGCGAGTCGAGGATCTGGTCCACGCTGAGCGCCGACGCCATGCTCCCCGCGCTGATCGCGCCCTGCCGTACGCCCTCCCGCAACTCCTGTGCGCCGGTCAGGTAGTTGTTGCGCCAGGTCCCGCACTCGGCCCCGTACCCGAGCCGCTCGAAGACCCCGGCCAGCAGCTCCCTGTCCTCCGCATTGTCCGGCACGGCGAAGGTTGCGTGCTTCAACAGCTGCGCGGCGAACCGCAGATCGCCGCCGTCGGCGTACGCACGCGCCTTCCCCAGCACGGCGTCCAGGCCGCCCATGCAGTCGACGTACCGTTCGGCGCTCGCGGTCGGCGGGTGCTCCCACAGGGAGGCGGGGTGGCCGTCGTACCAGCCCATGTAGCGCTGGGAGATCGCCTTGACGTTGTGGCTGACCGAGCCGTAGTAGCCGCGGGCGTGCCAGGACGCGGCGAGCGCGGGCGGCAGTTCGATGACCTCGGCGATCTCGGTGCCGGTGAGGCCCTGGTTGGTCAGCCGCAGGGTCTGGTCGTGGAGGTAGGCGTAGAGGTCGCGCTGCTCCGACAGGAACCGCTTGAGCCGGTCGGTGCCCCAGGTCGGCCAGTGGTGCGAGGCGAACAGGACGTCGGAGTCGTCGCCGAAGAGCCGGACGGCCTCGGTGAGGTAGCGCGACCAGAGCCGAGCGTCGCGGACGACGGCGCCGCGCAGGGTCAGGGTGTTGTGCAGGTTGTGGGTGGCGTTCTCCGCCATGCACAGCGCCCGCCGCTCGGGCAGGTGGAAGTTCATCTCCGAGGGCGCCTCGGTGTCCGGCGTGAGCTGGAACCGGAACAGCACCCCGTCCAGCCGCTCCTCCTGCCCGGTCCGGGTGATCTCCAGCGTCGGCGGGAGCAGGCTCGGCGACCCCTGTGTGGCGGTGAAGCCGAGCCCGACGCCGATCAGGCCCCCGGGGCCCGGGGGCAGGTTCCCGCCGGTGTGGTACACGCCGCGGCGCAGCATGGCCGTACCGGCGTACACGTTCTCCGCGACCGCGTGCTCCATCAGCCCCTCGGGCGCGACGATCGGCACCTCCGCGCCCTCGTCGACGACGCCGAGGGTGCCGCCGAAGTGGTCGATGTGCGAGTGCGTGAACACCACCGCCGTGACCGGCCGGTCCCCGCGATGCGCCCGGTACAGCGCCAGCCCCTCGCGGGCGCACTCCGCCGAGACCAGTGGATCGACCACGACGACCCCGCGCTCGCCCTCGATCAGCGACATGTTGGACAGGTCGAAGCCGCGCACCTGGTAGACCCCGTCGGTCACCTCGTACAGCCCCGCGCGGGCGCACGACTGCGACTGCCGCCACAGGCTCGATGCGCGGTCTCGGGACACTCCCCGTCGAGGAACCCGGTGGCCCCGAAGTCCCACACCACCCGCCCGTCCGCCCCGGTCACCGTCGCCGCCGCCGGCGGCGCGACCAGCCCGCGGTCGGCGTCCGCGAAGTCGGTCCGGTCCGCGAAGTCGGGCGGTTCGGACATGCTCACGGGGCCTCCTGGACGCGCACAGCACGGCGTCCGGCCGCCGTCGCCTTCGTCCGCCCCATCGTCGGTAGGCCGAGCGGACCGGGCGCGCCGGAGGGAGCCGGGCGGGTGAGGGGGAGACGGGAAGGAGGGCGTGGCGACCGAGAGGGGCAGGGGGCAGGGGGCACGCCCCCGGCCGGGCACGTACGGTCCGGCAGCCCAAGACCGTCCGGATCACCGGCCTGAACCCGCCGAGTGCGAACCTCCACGGCAGACTGACGGGCGAACTCACCGGGGGCCACTGACGTCGTGGTGTCAGCGACGTCACCGAGTCGCCGTGCGGGCCCCGTCCGCGTGGGGGGCGCCGAGCGTGAGCCGCCGGCCGGGCCCGGAGCCGGCGGGGCCGGCCTCGCGCATCCCGCTCACGCCGTCGCCTGCGGCCCCGCCGGGGCGATCACGGCGATCAGGCTCTCGACCAGGGTCCTGATCTCGTCACGGATGGGGCG
This sequence comes from Streptomyces sp. cmx-10-19, assembly GCA_049998335.1. Taxonomy (GTDB): domain Bacteria; phylum Actinomycetota; class Actinomycetes; order Streptomycetales; family Streptomycetaceae; genus Streptomyces. The sequence goes on along the minus strand of JAEBFB010000022.1, from coordinate 68,677 downwards.
GACGGCCTCGACGCCCCGGCCGGCCGGGTCCTCCAGCTTCCAGTCCAGGTAGCGCTTGCCGGGGAAGACGGGGCAGGTGTCGCCGCAGCCCATGGTGATGACGTAGTCGGACGCCTGGACGGCCTCGCTGGTGAGGACCTTCGGCCGGGCGGCGGAGATGTCGACACCGACCTCCCGCATCGCCTCGACGGCGGCCGGGTTGACCCGGTCGCCCGGAAGGGAGCCGGCGGAGCGGACCTCGACCCGGTCGCCCGCGAGGTGCCGGAGGAAGCCGGCGGCCATCTGGGAGCGGCCGGCGTTGTGGACGCAGACGAACAGCACGGAGGCGGACGGGGCGGAGGGCATACGTTCTTCCTTTGTGGAAGGAGCACCGGATGATGTGAAAATATCAGTCCATGATGATGTCAGTCGACGCTGATCTGATCCGGGTGCTTGCCGACCCGCTCAGGCTCCGGATCGTGACCCTCCTCGCCCGCGAGACGCTGTGCACCACCCATCTCGTCGAGGAGACCGGCGCCCGGCAGACCAACCTCTCCAACCACATGAGGGTCCTGCGCGAGGCCGGGGTCGTGGAGACCGAGCCGTGCGGGCGCTACACGTACTACAAGCTCCGTCCCGACGTCATCGCCCGGCTCGCCGGGCAGTTCGCCGACCTGGCCGAGGCCGCCCACGGTGCCGCCGACAACAAGAGGGCCTGCCTGTGACCTCCACGGAGCCCACTGCCTCCGCGCGGACCGGGGGCGGCGACGGCTCCATCGTCGGGAAGCTCTCCACCCTCGACCGCTGTCTCGCGGTATGGATCCTCGTCGCCATGGCCGCCGGCCTGGGCGTCGGGCGGGCGGTCCCCGGGCTGGACGACGCGCTGGCGACGGTGGAGGCCGGCGGGATCTCCCTGCCGATCGCCCTCGGCCTGCTGGTCATGATGTATCCGGTCCTGGCCAAGGTCCGCTACGACCGGCTCGACGCCGTCACCGGCGACCGGAAGCTGATGATCTCCTCGCTGGTCGTCAACTGGCTCCTCGGACCCGCGGTGATGTTCGCCCTGGCCTGGATCTTCCTGCCGGACTTGCCCGAGTACCGCACCGGCCTGATCGTCGTCGGCCTGGCCCGCTGCATCGCGATGGTGATCATCTGGAACGACCTCGCCCGCGGCGACCGCGAGGCCGCGGCCGTGCTCGTCGCGCTGAACTCGGTCTTCCAGGTCCTGGCGTTCGGCCTGCTGGGCTGGGTCTACCTCGACCTGCTGCCCGGCCTGCTGGGCCTGGACGACGGGGAGGGCCTGGACGTCTCGACGGGGAAGATCGCCTTCAACGTGGCGGTCTTCCTGGGCATCCCGCTGCTGGCCGGCTTCCTGACCCGCAGGATCGGCGAGCGGAGGCTGGGCCGCGAGGGCTACGAGTCCCGCTTCCTGCCGAGGATCGGGCCGTGGGCGCTGTACGGGCTGCTGTTCACGATCGTCGTCCTCTTCGCCCTGCAGGGCGGGACCATCACCTCCCGGCCACTGGACGTCGCCCGCATCGCGCTGCCGCTGCTCGTCTACTTCGCGGTGATGTTCTTCGGTACCTTCCTCCTCGGCAAGGGCCTCGGTCTGGCCTACGACCGCACCGCGACGCTGGCGTTCACCGCGGCGGGCAACAACTTCGAGCTGGCCATCGCGGTCGCCGTCGCCACCTTCGGTGTCACCTCCGGCCAGGCCCTGTCCGGCGTCGTCGGCCCGCTCATCGAGGTTCCGGTGCTGATCGGCCTGGTCCACGTCGCGCTCGCCTGGCGAAGGAGGTTCGCCGCCGACGCGGTGACGACGGGGCCGTGACGCGGCACAGCCCGCGCCGGTCAGGCGCGGGCGCGACCCGACTCCCGCAGGTCAGGCGCGGGCGCGACCCCCGCACGTCAGGCGCGCAGGTCGAGCAGGGCCGACATGGCCGCCACCCCGGACGGGGCGACCCGGTAGTAGACCCAGGTCCCGCGTCGTTCGGAGGTGAGCAGTCCGGCCTCGCGCAGCTTCTTGAGGTGGTGGGAGACGGTCGGCTGGGAGACGCCGACGTCCGCGATGTCGCACACGCACGCCTCGCCGCCCGGGTGGGAGGCGACCTTGGAGAACAGCCGCAGGCGCACCGGGTCCGCGAGCGCCTTGAACATGGCGGCCATCTTCTCCGCGTCGGCCCGGGACAGCTCCCCGGCGGTGATCGGAGGGCAGCACGGCACCACGTCGCCGCCCCGCACGACGGGCGGTTCCACGACCTCTGAGTTCGACATGCGTCTATGTTGACGCTTGTCGATACCAGTGGCAAGCTCCGAGATGCAGGGGCATCGATGAGTATCGAATCAAGAGCCCGTCATGGCCGCCGCCGCCCCCTCGGAGGAGACCGAGCATCATGAGCAACCAGCAGCTTCCCGTCGTAGTCGTCGGAGCCGGCCCCACCGGACTCGCCGCGGCCGCCCACCTCGTGGAGCGCGGCGTCGAGCCCCTCGTCCTGGAGGCGGGCGACAGGGCCGGTGCGGCCGTGCGCGCGTGGAGCCACGTGCGCCTGTTCTCCGCCTGGGGCGAGGTCGTCGACCCGGCCGCCGTGAAGCTCCTCGCCTCGACGGGCTGGACCCGCCCCGACCCGTCGGCGTACCCGTCCGGCGGCGACTGGGCCGAGCGGTACCTCCAGCCGCTCGCCGGCGCCCTCGGCGACAGGGTCCGCACCGGCGCCACCGTCACCGGTGTCTCCCGGTCCGGGCGTGACCGGATCGTCGACGCCGACCGGGACCGGCAGCCCTTCGTGGTGCACGTCGAGTACGCCGACGGCCGCGAGGAGCGCGTCCTCGCCCGCGCGGTGATCGACGCCTCCGGCACCTGGACCCGCCCGTCCCCGGCCGGCGGCAGCGGCCTGCCCGCCCTCGGTGAGAAGGCGGCGGCCGACCGCGTCACCTACCGAGTGCCGGACCTGAGCGACCCGGCCGTCCGCGCCCGGTACGCGGGGAGGCGCACGGCCGTCATCGGCTCGGGTGCCTCCGCCTTCACCGCGCTCGCGTACCTCGCCGCACTGGCCGAGTCCGAGGACGGTACGGGCACACACGCCGTCTGGATCCTGCGCCGCGGCATCTCCGGCTCCACCTTCGGCGGCGGCACCGCCGACCACTTGCCCGCCCGCGGCGCCCTCGGCCTCGCCGCGAAGGCCGCCGTCGACAAGGGGCACGCGGACGCGGTCACGGGCTTCCGCACGGAGGCGTTCGAACGCGCCGCCGACGGACGCCTCGTCCTCGTCGGTGAGGACGGCCGCCGCCCCGACCCGGTGGACGAGGTGATCGTGCTGACCGGCTTCCGCCCCGACCTCTCCTTCCTGGCCGAACTGCGCCTCAGCCTGGACGAGCGCCTCCAGGCCCCGGTGGGACTCGCCCCGCTCATCGACCCCGACCAGCACTCCTGCGGCACCGTCTCCCCCCACGGCCACCGCGAGCTGTCCCACCCCGAACAGGGCGTCTACCTGGTCGGCATGAAGTCCTACGGCCGCGCCCCCGCCTTCCTCGCCATGACCGGGTACGAACAGGTCCGCTCCGTCACCGCCGCCCTCGCCGGCGACCTCGACGCCGCCGACCGCGTCGAACTCACCCTCCCGGAAACCGGAGTCTGCGGCGGCGCGGGCCTGTTCGACGCCCCCGACGCCCGACAGGCCGGCGGCGACGGCTGCTGTGCCGCCCCCGAACCCCGACTCCTCCGGCTCGCCGCGCCTTCGGCAGGGGGCGTCACGGCACAGAAGTCTCCGCAGGGCGGCTGCTGCGGCACCTGAGAAGGGCTGGCGGAACGCCCACAAGTACCGGCGCCGGGGCAGCCGGTGGACGAAGCCCGCCGGCTACCGCGCGGGACCTCACCTCACGGCCACGTTCCTACGAATCGCGTGGAGCCGATCCTGTGCCATGCGTCCCGGACGCTCGAAGAGCCGGCGAAGGTGCGCTGCTCGTGGTGCTTGCGCCCTTGTTCGTCGCTCGCGCCGGACAAGGCGAGCTGACCGGCAGCCGCTGTTCGCGCCCGTAGTCGAACCCGGAAGACGATCGACGACGCCTTCAGAGAAGCCGAAGCCGAGGCCGGGGCGTGAAGGGGCGGCGACCCGACCTCCGCCAGGCACATCGGTGCCCCCGCCGATCAACGGGCCGTGGCCGTCTCCGACCCCACCCGCTGTGGCGCGAGCCTTGAGGCCCGAGAACCCGGCCGCGTCGGCCCGTGACGATGAACCGTCGGAAGCGCCAGGGGGGCGGCCTGCCCCGGCCGGCTGCCCTGGTGAGGCAGGATTGCTCCCATGCGGACCCGATCTGTACTGGTTTACGACGGTGACTGCCGATTCTGTACGACGTCAGTGACCTTCCTCGAACGCCTGCTACGACCCGACTGCTCCATCACGCCCTGGCAGTTCGCTGACCTGGCCTCTCTGGGCGCCACTCGGAGTCAGGCCGAGTACGAGGCCCTGTGGATCACGCCCGACGGGGCCGTGCACGGCGGTGCGCAGGCGGTGGCCAGGCTGTTGCTGCGGGCAGGCGAGGGGTGGGCCGTTCTCGGCGCGCTGCTCACCCTGCCGCCGTTCCGCTGGGTCGCGCACGGCGTGTACCGGATCGTCGCGAACAACCGCGACCGCCTGCCGGGCGGAACCGCGGCCTGCGCCCTGCCCGCAGGCCGTCGCTGACGGTGGCCCCGGTGGCCCCGGTGGACCGTCGGTGTCATCCCTTCCGCCCTGCCGCCGACCTCCACCGCAGGTGCAAGCCGGGGCTCCCGGACTTGGCCTGCGGAGGCACGGTTACACCCCCCGTCACCCCTCTCTCTCCGCCGGGCCGCGGCAGCCGTACGCCGAGCCGCCGTGCCGTACGCCGCCCCAGGCGGGGCAGTGAGGTGTAGAAGCGGTCGGGCAGGAAAACGGCGTCCGCGATGATCATGGCGCCCGAGAAGACCGGCAGACCCAGCAGGACCGCGATGCCGGCGTGCATGCCCAGCAGGATCGCGAGGGCGGGGTACTTGAGCCTGCCGAACAGCACGAACGGGAAAGCGACCTGGGTGAGCACGGTCAGGTAGCTGATAACCGCGATCGCGAGAGGGTACTGGTCCAGGAGAAGGGAGAGCGCGGGCCAGGGCTGGAAGAGTTCGAGGTGCAGTACGTAGTGGAGTGCCGTGCCGTCGGCCCAGTACGAACCCTGGACCTTGTACAGGCCGGCTGATCCGTACAGGAAACAGACCTGGGCCGCGATGACGAAGACACCGCAGTTGTGCACCACGGTGGTCAAGGTGACGCGGGCGTCACGGAGTTGCCGAGCGGTCGGGCCGGGACTCTTCGCACGGGCCGTCGCACCGGCCGCGCGAGCCGCCCTGCGTCGCTCGCGGCGTGCGTCCAGGGACCAGCGTCGGCCGCACGCGGTGAGTACGAGGTACAGGGACATCAGGAGGACCAGGTTGTCGCCTCCGTCCGTCATGAAGATCGACCGTGAGTGGAACGACGTCACCACGACGGCGAACACCATGGACGTGGCCCGGGTCCGCCAGCCGAGCAGGAACAGCGCGGACGTCACGACAGCCACCCCGTAGCACAGCTCGAAGTAGGCGCGGTTGTCCGACAGGAGCAGGAAGCTGTACCACCCGGTCTGGTCGAAGAGCTGCGCGGCCAGCGCGGGTGTCCACGGGGAGTCCGGACCCCAGATCTCGTGGCGGTGCGGGAACTCGCGGAGCAGGAAGACCAGGTAGAGCAGTCCGTAGCCGATGCGCAGCACCGACGTGGCGTACAGGGATACCGGTCGGCCGGTGACGAGCGTGATGACCGCAGCGGGGAGCTTGCGCAGCCGTTCACTTCCCATGAGAGGTCGCCTTCCACCAGGGCAGGAGTCGGTTCTCGACAGGTTTCGGTGGACTGTCCGCTGCGTCGGAGCCGGGCGCCGCGACGGGGAGCGTGATGACCCGGAGCTGGATGAAGTCGATGTGGCGGCCGCCGTCGCCGCGGTGTTCGGCGATGCGGTCCGAGGCGATGTTGTTCATGTATTTCTGGAGCATCACGGCCCGCTCCGAGCGAGCGGTGTCGTCCTTCCCGTGCGATTCGGCGTAAGCGGCCCAGGCGCGACGCAGCAGATTCTGCGCCGTGTGGCTGGGAAACGCCTGGTGTTCGATGGCCTCACTGTCCACGGCCGACAGGTCGAACCAAGGACTGACCTGCATCGATCCATCGGGGCCGGCGTGCGCGGTTCTCGCCAGGACCTGTCGGTTGACGGAATCGGGATTGGGCGCGAAAAGCCGCCAGTTCTGTTCGAAGAGGGGGTAGACCCATGCGTCGATCTGCTGGCTGTACCGCCGAGAGACCGGGTTGGGCGGTGCGACGTGGAAGAAGACCAGGGCGACGTGGACCAGAGTCACGGCCAGGCAGAGGAACACGGTCGTATGCAGGAGCGTGTTCAGTAGTCGTACGCCCACCGGCCGTGATCCGGAAGCGCCCGCTTCGTCGTGGCGCTCCCGCGGCGGACCGGAGTCGCACTGCCCGAGGTCCTGCACATCCGCTGGTTCGATTCGGCTGGACACCGCCCACCTTGCCTTCATGTCTTCTGCCCGCGATCGTTAATGCATCTGGAGACGCACCGGAGGCGCGCTGCGGAATCGATGTGATTCCGCAGCGCGCCGTCATCCGGTGAAGGGACTCATCGCAGCTCGATGGGCTGTCTAGCCCTTGGCGTCCTCGTGTTCCTCGGTCTTCGGGGCGTCGCCGTAGCCGTAGCTGTCGGGGGACTCGTCAGATCCCATGCCATAGCCGTGGTCCGGCTCGCTGGGCATTCCTCCGTGCTCCTTGCCGGGCTTGCCGCCCTCGTCGTGACCCTCTCCGTGGCCGGCACCGGGCTTATCGCCATGGTCGACACCGTGGCCGGCACCGGGCTTACCGCCATGGCCGTCCCCGTGGCCGTCCCCGTGGCCGGGCCCACCGGGAACACCGGGAACACCGGGCCCACCGGGCTTGCCGTCGTGGCCGCCGGTGGCGTTGCCGGCGGTGTTGCCCGAGGTGTTTCCGGCGGTGACGTTGTTGCCACCGGTGTTCCCAGCGGTGTTGCCCGCCGTGTTGCCGGCGGTGTTGCCGGAGGTGGACCCCACGGTGCCCCCGCCGGTGACGAGCGGCCCGCCCAGGAGGCCGCCACCGATCAGACCGACGGTGGTGCCGGTGGTCGTCCCGGTCGTGGTCCCGGTGGTCGTCCCGGTCGTGGTCCCGGTCGTGGTCCCGGTCGTCGTGCCCGTCGTGGTCCCGGTCGTCGTGCCGGTGGTGGTCCCGGACGTGGTGCCGGAGGTCGTGGTCGAGCAGGTGCCCGGGAAGATCCTGTTGTTGTCGAGCGTCACGGCGCCGTTGCGGGCGAGAGCCCGACCTTCGATGTTCGTCCCCGTGTTCACGCTGATCGAGGTGAGCGCCATGAGGGTGCCGACGAACGTCGAGTTGGTGCCGAGCGTGGCCGAACTTCCGATCTGCCAGTACACGTTGCACGCCGAGGCGCCGTTCGTGAGCAGCACCCGGCTGGAGGAGGCCGTCGTCAGCGCCTCGGGGATCTGGAAGACCCAGACGGCGTTCGGGTTGCCGCCGGCGTCCAGGATCAGGTCACCGGTGAGGCCCACACCGGACGAAGCGGTGTAGACGCCGGGGAGCAGGGTCTGACCGGCACCGATTCCCGCCGCGAGGGCGAAGTCGGTGGCCTGGCTCGCGGCGTTGTTGTATGCCGTGACGAGGTCGCTCTTGGCGTTGTTGGCTACCTGGTCCGCCGCGTGCACGGCACCGAGTACCTGGCCGGGCGGGAACCCGGAGATGGCCGTCCCCGGACTCACTCCGAGATCCTGACTGAGGAGTGACGGCCCGGTGTTCGTGACCTCGGAACCTGCCAGCACCGAGAAACTGGCAGCCGTGCCGAGGGGTACGGGCGTGGCGATCGCCTCGGCGGGCGTCGGCACAACGGCGACCATCACGGCGGCGACCGTCGCAGCGAGTCCTGTGGTCAGCCATCCGGTCAAAGAGCGGCATCTGGCCGCCTGCGGGATCTTCAGCTTCATTTGAGAGGCCATTTCCTGTGGAGGGGCCGTGAGCTACCGGGGCTTTTTTCTGCCCGGGAGGCTTGAGAATTGATGGCATATTACGCAGGAATGTGTCCGAGGGGGATTGATTGCAGGCGCGTCGTGCCCGGTTGAAGGTCGAGAACCCCAATGCACGCAAGTATTCTGCAATTAATATTTATGTCGTCGGGGTTGGCTGACGGGAACTGCGGCATTTGATATTTCGCGCCGCCATACGGCACGTGCCGAGGAGGATGGAGGCCACCGATCGCCGGTTGGAGTAAAAGGTATGAAAGGCGTACATTTGAACAAGAGTGCCGTGTGGGCTTCGTGAGGGAGGACTGTCCCGATGACTGAGAACACCGGCGTCAAGCGTGGTGGAGCGCCCGGGTCTCGCGGCCGGACGACCATCGCGGATGTAGTGGTGGCGAAGATCGCCGGAATGGCGGCGAGGGACGTGCGCGGCGTCCATGCCCTGGGCAGTGGATCCGCCCGCGCGATGGGATCCATGCGGGAACGGATGCCTGGTGCCGGGAGCGGCCGGTCCGCCACCCGCGGAGTCAGTGTCGAGGTCGGAGAGCTGCAGGCGGCCGTCGATCTGGAGATCGTCGTCGATTACGGCGTCCCGATCACGGACGTGGCCGGTGAGGTGCGCGAGAACGTGGTCTCGGCGGTGGAGCGGATGGCGGGCCGGGAAGTCGTCGAAGTCAACATCACGGTGAGCGACGTGAAACTGCCCGATGAGGAGGAAGAGGGGGAAGAGGGGGAGCGCGTCCAGTAGCCGAGGTGGAAGGGCCGGAGTAGGCGAAGGAGCACGTGATGAGCAGAGCCGTGGTGGGCCTGATTACGGGAATGGCCCTGGGTTTCGCCGCCTATTTCGGGGACGCCTGGGCGTTCCTGCTGGTACTGGGACTGGGTGCCGTCGGTCTCGTGGTCGGGCGGTTGATGGAGAGCGACCTTGAGCCGGGCGACCTCGTCCGTCGCCGGGACCGGCGCGAACGGATCCGCAGGGACCGGCGCCGGGTCCGGGGAGACTGGCGGCAGTGACCGGTGGCGCCGGGAGGCGCACGGGTGCTCTCCGTGAGGAGCGCGGTGCAACGCCGCGGCGCGTCGTCGAGAGGCGTGAAGGCCGGCTGGTGGTTGGTGGCTGGTGGTGGGCCCGGTGCGGACCGTCGGGGCGCCGGGGCGCCGATGAAGCCTTCTACTGCCGCGGACCGTCCACCGTGTGGCTCGGGCGGCTCCGCCTCGCAACCAGTCGTTCACCGGTCGGGCGTGGAGGGCGACGGAGCAAGGGCATTGAACTGGGGTCGCGTTCGCTGGGCTTTGCGGCGCCTGGCGGGCCAGAGTCCGAAGGAGGACCCGTGCGGGCTCCGAGGAGGACCTGTGCCGGCTCCACGGTCCGTGCGGGTGGCCCTGGGAGTAGGCTGAAGTCACCGAGGGCATTCCGTACACCGGCTGACACGCTCGTGTCGTTTTCGGCGATTGATGACACCGGGCCGGTGGTAATCGGCCCGGGGGCAGGGCTCGCACCATGACCGCGACCGTTTCCCTCCCGCCGGCATCCGAAGACCGGTTCACCACCTCGTCTCCGCGTCTGTCGCTGGCTCCCGCAGGTCCCGTTCCCGCTGTGCTGGACGGCGCCTGGTGGCCCCGCTCCCGTGATCTCGCGGCGGAACTCCCCTCGTTGCTGGCCTCGCTCGATCCGTTGTGGGGGCGGATCACCCGGGTCACCGTGAATCCGGTTCACTGGCCCGCCATTCCGCGCAAGGTGCCCGTGGCCGGGCATGTGGTGAAGGCCGGCTGGTTCCTGGCCGAGCAGGACCCGCACGAGCTGTTGCTGCTCTCCTACCGCGTGGGTCGCTGGAACCTGTTGGTGATTCCGCCGTCGACGCCGGCTGCTTCGGCCGCGTGGTTGATGGCCGCCGGGAGCGACCCCCTGGGCACGTCGACCGCGAGCCGGCTCGTGGCGGAGGCGGAGAACCTGCGGACTGCCGCGAAGGACGACCGGGCTTCGGAAGCGGTCTGGAACTCCGAAGGTGGGCACGTGGACGATCCTGCCCCGCGCCCACGGATCCCCGGAGCCACCGCTGGCGTACCGAATCAGGCGAAGGGGATGTGACCACCATGGGAATCCTCGTCACCGTGATCGTGCTCTTGGCGGTGATGGCCCTGGGCGTGCTCGTCATCCACCTGCTCAACGCCCAGCACGTTGAACGCATCGCCGCCTTCCACTACGGCCACCCCGGCCCGGCTGTTCCGGGACCGGGATCACCCGCTCCGCGGAAGGCGCGCGGGCGGGAGGGAGCGAGCGGCATCCGGACGTCGGGAAACAGGTGATTCTCATGACCGGCTTCGAGCCCCCTCCGGCTGCCCGGCACCTGCCGGGTGGCGTTCACGAGGACGTACGGCCCGGATACGCGCTGCTCCGGCTGCGGACCACGGAGTCGCGAGAAGGTGTGCTCGACGGTGCGTGGTGGCCACGGTCGCACGACGTCCGTGGCGAGCTGCCCGCGTTGGTGGACGCCCTCACCGGCCATGTCGGCCCGATCACGCGTGTCGGGCTGGACGCGGCTGCCTGGGACGGGCTCACGACGCGGATCGTCGTGGACGGCAGGGTGGTACACATCGACTCCTTCGTGGTGGGCGACGGCACCGTTCTCGTCACCCGAGGTGACCGGGACGTCTTCTCACTGCTGGTGGTTCCGCCGGAGACGGCTCCCGAGGCCGCTCGCGCCGCGATGGCTCAGGCCGTCCGGAGCGACAACACCACCCGGGCGGAACAGATCCTCATCGCCACCCGAAGCGCGCCGACGTCGCCGGAGTGAGGCCGGCCGATGATCCAGCAGGACCCGCACCACCCTGGGCATCTCGGCACCCCCGGCAGAGCCGATGTGCCCTCAATGTGCCCTGGCCGCCTGACGGCCCCTCCCCGGCGCTGAAAAGGGCGAGGCCCGAAGACCCCGCCCGCCCCTCACGAAAAGCCAGCTCAGGGCCACACCAGGCAGTACGGTTGATGCCCCGCCTCATGGAGCCGGTGTGAGAAGTCCTGCCACTCGTGGAGCAGTTGGTACACGGTGAACGCGTCCCCCGGGCCGCCGCGGTCCGGGACCGTGGACCAGATGAAGGCCGCCGCGCCGACGGCCTCCTCGCCGATGCCTCGGAGGGGGTCGACGACGGTCATGGGGAGTCTGACGACGGCGTAGTCGGGGTGGAGGACGACCAGTTCCAGCGGGGGCACCTTGTGGAGGGGGACGCCCTCGATGCCGGTGAGGACCATGGCGGCCATCGTCTCCGGCTTGATCTTGGTGAACATGCCGTTCATGCCGAGCTCGTCGCCGCCCAGCTCCTCGGGGCGCATCGAGATCGGGACGCGGGCCGCGGTCGCGCCGTCCGGCGCGCCGAAGTACTTGTAGGTCACCCCCACCCGACCACCCTTCCCGCTCCTTGCCCCGAGCCGGTCGGGCTCGCCCGGTGTGCCGCGTGTCCGACGTGTCTCGGACGTCTCCTCCGCCTCGCGCCGGTGCCTTCCCCGCCGGGCACGTCGAGGACCGAGGTCGTCGGTCCCCTCGCCCAGTCCGCCACCGCGATGCATATCTCCACCCGACTGCTTTTCTAGGCCGCGTGGCCCCCGCCGCGCAACCCGATCATCGTGTCAGTGACCTCCCCCACGGCCGCCCGCCGAAACGTGCGGTGGGACATCTGGCCGCGGGACGCATAGCCGCTCGCCGCGCCGCTCCGGTGAGCTGCGCGGACCGGCTCCAGTCTGGCAGACGGTACGGCGATCGGGACGGTTGTCTACCCTGATGAGGGTCACGCTGGGCAACCACAGGCCGAGCGGAGGCCGAAAGAAGTCCCCCACGGCACCCACGGGCCCGCGCAGCGCCCCGTACGTCGGACAAGGTCGAGAAGGTCGGAGAAGTCGCAGGTCATGAGCGAAATGGCATATCCATACGAAGCACCGGCCTCGCAGGCTCTGTTCGACCGTGCGGCGGCCGTCACACCCGGTGGCGTGAACTCCCCGGTCCGCGCCTTCCGCGCCGTCGGCGGCACGCCCCGGTTCATGGTGTCCGGCACCGGTCCGTACCTGACCGACGCCGACGGCCGTGAGTACGTCGACCTCGTCTGCTCCTGGGGGCCGATGATCCTCGGGCACGCCCACCCCGAGGTGATCGCCGCCGTCCACGAGGCCGTCGCGCGCGGCACCTCCTTCGGTACGCCCGCCGAGGGCGAGGTCGCGCTCGCCGAGGCGATGGTCGAGCGCGTCGCCCCGCTGGAGGAGGTGCGGCTCGTGTCGAGCGGCACCGAGGCCACCATGTCCGCGATCCGCCTCGCCCGCGGGTTCACCCAGCGCACCAAGGTGGTCAAGTTCGCCGGGTGCTACCACGGCCACGTCGACTCGCTCCTCGCCGCCGCCGGTTCCGGCGTCGCCACCTTCGCGCTGCCCGACACCCCCGGCGTCACCGGCGCGCAGGCGAGCGACACGATCGTGCTGCCGTACAACGACCTCGACGCCGTGCACGCCGCCTTCGCCGCGCACCCCGGCGAGATCGCCTGCGTGATCACCGAGGCGTCCCCCGGCAACATGGGCGTCGTCCCGCCGCTGCCCGGGTTCAACCAGGGGCTCAAGGACGCCTGCGCCGCGAACGGCGCGCTGTTCGTGTCCGACGAGGTCATGACCGGGTTCCGGACCAGCCGCGCCGGGTGGTTCGGGGTGGAGGGCGTCGTACCCGACCTCATGACCTTCGGGAAGGTCATGGGCGGTGGGTTCCCCGCCGCAGCGTTCGGCGGGCGCGCCGACGTCATGGCGCACCTCGCCCCGGCCGGGCCCGTCTACCAGGCCGGCACCCTCTCCGGCAACCCCGTCGCCACCGCCGCCGGGCTCGCCCAGCTGCGGCTGCTCGACGACGCGGCGTACGCCACCGTCGACGCCGTCTCCGCGGAGATCCAGGCGCTCGTCACCGAGGCGCTCTCCAAGGAGGGCGTCGCGCACACCCTCCAGCACGCCTCCAACATGTTCTCCGTGTTCTTCACCGACCGGCCGGTCACCAACTACGACGAGGCCCGGACGCAGGAGTCCTTCCGGTTCACCGCGTTCTTCCACTCGCTCCTCTCCCACGGCGTCTACCTGCCGCCCTCCTCCTTCGAGTCCTGGTTCGTGTCCACCGCCCACGACGAGCGGGCCGTCCAGCGCATCGCCGACGCCCTCCCGGCGGCGGCCCGCGCGGCCGCGGAGGCGACGGCGTGATCAGCAACGGGACCAACTCCGGCAACGAGAGCAACGGCATGAGCCACGACACCAACGACACCAACGACACCGACAACACCAACGAAGAGCTGACCGTCGTCCACGTCATGCGCCACGGCGAGGTCGAGAACCCCACCGGCGTCCTCTACGGCCGCCTCCCCGGCTACCACCTCTCCGAGCTGGGCCGGCGCATGGCCGACCGGGTCGCCGAGCACCTCGCCCCGCGCGACGTGACGTACGTCGTGGCCTCCCCGCTGGAGCGGGCGCAGGAGACGGCGACGCCCATCGCCAAGTCGCACGGGCTCGACCTCGCCACCGACGAACGGCTCCTGGAGGCGGAGAACGTCTTCCAGGGCAAGACCTTCGGCATCGGCGACGGCGCCCTGCGCCGCCCCGCCAACTGGAAGCACGTCGTCAACCCCTTCAAGCCGTCCTGGGGCGAGCCGTACGTCGACCAGGTGGTGCGCATGAAGGGCGCGATCGACGCCGCCCGCGACCGGGCCCGCGGCCACGAGGCCGTGGTCGTCAGCCACCAGCTGCCGATCTGGATCCTGCGCTCGTACGTCGAGCGGCGCCGCCTGTGGCACGACCCGCGCAAGCGGCAGTGCACCCTCGCGTCCCTGACGACGTTCACGTACCGCGGCGACCGCATCGTCTCCGTCGGCTACACCGAGCCCGCCCGCGACCTCGTCCCCGCCCACCTCCTCGCCGGCGCCAAGCCGGTCAAGGGGAAGGGCAAGGCGTACGGCGCCTGACCGTCGTACGCCTCCGCCGGTCCCGGCCCCCGTTACCGGATCCGTACATACATCCGGAACCCGCTCGTTCGTCGCGTCCTCTCACTCGGTGACCACCCAAGGACGCGACGAACGAGGTTGCGATGCGTACTTCCACCCGCACGCTCACCCGCAGGGGGATGCTGGGACTCGGCGCGGGGGCCGCGGCCGCCGTCTCGCTCGCGGGCTGCGGCACCGGCTCCCACCCGTCGGCCGGCGGCGCGGAGCAGGACGGTGACTCCGGGAACCCCTCGCCCTCCGGCGGCACCACGTCACCCGCCCCCGACAAGCCCATCGGCGACGGCTCCACCGCCTACACCGGCAAGCAGCCGCACCAGCCCGACGCGCCCGTGCCGCTGGAGCCGGGGCAGACCCCGCCGCAGTTCGTCGTCTTCTCCTGGGACGGCGCCGGCGAGGTCGGCAACGGCCTCTTCCCGCGCTTCCTCGACCTGGCGAAGCAGTACGACGCGCACATGACCTTCTTCCTCTCCGGGCTGTACCTGCTGCCCGAGTCGAAGAAGCGCCTGTACGACCCCCCGAACAACCCGCGCGGCGCCTCCGACATCGGCTACCTCACCGACGAGCACATCAAGGCGACGCTCACCAACGTCCGCCGCGCCTGGCTGGACGGGCACGAGATCGGCACCCACTTCAACGGGCACTTCTGCGGGGGCGGCGGCACCGTCGGCAACTGGACGACCGCGCAGTGGCGCAGCGAGATCGACCAGGCGAAATCCTTCGTCAAGGAGTGGAAGACCAACAGCGGCTGGACCGACCTGCCCGCCCTGCCCTTCGACTACGACAAGGAACTCGTCGGCGGCCGCACCCCCTGCCTCCTCGGCCAGGACAACCTGCTGCCCGCCGCCCGCGAACTGGGCTGGCGCTACGACGCCTCCTCGCCCGGCGGCCGCCAGGTGTGGCCGGTCAAGCGCAACGGCGTCTGGGACCTGCCGCTCCAGCAGATACCGTTCCCCGGGCACTCCTTCGAGGTGCTCTCGATGGACTACAACATCCTCGCCAACCAGTCGGTCAACTCGACCAAGGCGCCCTCGTACAACTACCCGGGCTGGCGCAAGCAGGCCAGCAAGGCGTACATATACGGCTTCAAGCGGGCGCACAAGACGAACCGGGCGCCCTTCTTCGTCGGCAACCACTTCGAGGAGTGGAACGGCGGCATCTACATGGACGCCGTCGAGAACGCCCTCAAGTACATCGCCGCCGAGAAGGAGAAGGGCGCGGACATACGGCTCGTCTCCTTCCGCCAGTTCACCGACTGGCTGGACGTGCAGAAGCCGGAGGTGCTGGAGGGGCTGCGCACCCTCGACGTCGGGCAGCGGCCCGCCGGTGGCTGGAACACCTTCCTCAAGGACACCCCGGCGACCGGTTCCACCTCGTCGACGGGCTCCGCGAACGCCGCCTGAAATGCGGGTTTCCACCCGTGAGGGGGGTGCGCAAGATCCCCGGAACGGACATGCGAAACTTTTCACATGAGTGCCGCCCGCCGCGCCCCCCTGCGCTCGCTCCCCACCGCCGTCCCCGTCCGGCGCCGCGCCGCCCTGGCCGCAGGCGCGGCCGCCGCGGCCCTGCTGGTGTCCGCGTGCAGCTCAGGCGGCACCTCGGGCGGCGGCGGCCAGACGGGCTTCATCACCGGCTCGGACGGCATCGCCACCGCGAAGAGGGGCGAGCGCGCCGACGCCCCCGACCTGTCCGGCAAGACCGTCGACGGCGGCCAGGCCGACGTCGCCGACTACCGGGGCAAGGTCGTCGTCCTCAACGTCTGGGGCTCCTGGTGCCCGCCCTGCCGGGCCGAGGCCAAGAACTTCGAGAAGGTCTACCAGGACGTCAAGGACCAGGGCGTCCAGTTCGTCGGCATCAACACCCGCGACACCTCGCCCGGCCCGGCCCGCGCCTTCGAGAAGGAGTTCGGCGTCAGCTACCCGAGCCTGTACGACCCGGCCGGCCGGCTGATGCTCCGCTTCGAGAAGGGCACCCTCAACCCCCAGGCCGTGCCCTCCACGCTCATCATCGACCGGGACGGCAAGGTCGCCGCGCGCACCCTCCAGGCACTCAGCGAGGAGAAGCTGCGCGCGATGCTGAAGCCGTACCTCACGGACGGCGCCTGACGTGTCCGCAGTGACCACGCTCGCCGCCGACGGCTACAACGGCACGGTGCTCAACGGCGCCCTGCTGGTGGCCCTGCCCATCGCGCTCCTCGGCGGCCTCGTCTCCTTCTTCTCGCCCTGCGTCCTGCCGCTCGTCCCCGGCTACCTCTCCTACGTGACCGGCGTCACCGGCACCGACCTCGGCGAGGCCCGCCGCGGACGGATGGTCGCCGGTGCCTCCCTCTTCGTCCTCGGCTTCACCGCCGTCTTCGTTTCCAGCGGGGCGCTCTTCGGATTCTTCGGCTCCACGCTCCAGGAGGAGCGGGGCGTCCTGTCCAAGGTGCTCGGCGTGCTCATGATCCTCATGGGCGTCTTCTTCGTCGGCCTGATGCCCTGGTTCACCCAGCGCGAGTTCCGCTTCCACAAGCGGCCGGTGACCGGCCTGGTCGGCGCGCCCCTGCTGGGCGCCCTGTTCGGTATCGGCTGGACCCCCTGCATCGGCCCGACGCTCGCCTCCGTCCTCGCGCTCTCCGCCGACCAGGGCACCGCCGGGCGCGGCGCGATACTGACGGTCGCGTACTGCGTCGGCCTCGGCGTCCCCTTCGTCCTCGCCGCCGTCGCCTTCCGCAAGGCGCTCGGCGCGTTCGGCTGGATCAAGCGCCACTATGTGTGGGTGATGCGGATCGGCGGCGTCATGATGATCGCGACCGGTCTGCTCCTGCTCACAGGTGCGTGGGACAGCATCGTGCAGGACATGCAGACCTGGTCCAACGGCTTCACTGTGGGGATCTGACCGATGAGCGACACCACGACGGACACGACCCCGACGGGCAGGACCCCGGCGAACCCGGAGCCGGCGCCGGGCGGCGAGGACCAGGAACTCGGCGCCGCCGGCTCCCAGCTCTCCACCGCCCCCCAGGAGGACGCCCCGAACCTCCCCTCCCTCGGGATGATCGGCTGGCTGCGCTGGTTCTGGCGCCAGCTGACCTCCATGCGGGTGGCGCTGCTGCTGCTCCTGCTGCTGTCGCTGGGCGCCATCCCCGGGTCGCTGATCCCGCAGGAGGGCGTCGACGCCATGAAGGCGCAGGCGTTCCGCGACGACCACGACATCCTGGGGCCCGTCTACGACAGGCTCGGCCTCTTCCACGTCTACAGCTCGGTGTGGTTCTCCGCGATCTACATCCTGCTGTTCGTCTCCCTCATCGGCTGCATCGTCCCGCGCACCTGGCAGTTCGTGGGCCAGCTGCGCGGCCGCCCGCCCGGCGCCCCCCGGCGCCTTGACCGGCTGCCCGCCCACACCACCTGGCGTACCGGCGCCGAGCCCGACGAGGTCCGCGAGGCCGCCCTCGCGCTGCTGAAAAGGCGCCGCTTCCGCGCCCACGTCGTCGGCGACGCGGTGGCCGCCGAGAAGGGCTACGTCCGCGAGGCCGGCAACCTGGCCTTCCACATCGCGCTGATCGTGATGCTGATCGCGTTCGCCTGGGGCCAGCTGTTCAAGTACGAGGGCAACAAGCTGATCCTGGAGGGCGACGGCTTCTCCAACACGCTCACCCAGTACGACGACTTCAAGTCCGGCAACCTCTTCGACCCGGACCACGACCTGGCCCCCTTCAGCTTCACGCTCAAGGACTTCCACGGCACCTACGAGGCCACCGGCCCCAACCGCGGCACCCCCCGCGTCTACGAGGCGAAGGTCGAGTACAGCGAGGGCGCCTACGGCAAGGAGAAGCCGACCACCATCAAGGTCAACGAGCCCCTGGAGATCGACGGCTCGAAGGTCTACCTCACCGCCCACGGCTACGCGCCGATCCTCACCGTCAAGGACGGCCGGGGCAAGGTCGTCATGGACCACGAGGCGACGGCCCTGCTGCCGCAGGACTCCAACGTCACCTCCTCCGGCGCCATCATGGTCCGCGACGGCTACACCGACGCCAGGGGCGTCAAGACCCAGCTCGGCTTCTCCGCCGTGTTCGTGCCGACCTTCGCCGGGGAGGGCCAGGGCACGATGTTCTCCCAGTTCCCGGGCCTGCTGAACCCGCGGCTCGCGCTCAACGCCTACCACGGCGACCTGGGCGTGGACGCGGGCATCCCCAAGAGCGTCTACCAGCTCGACACCCGCAAGCTGACGCAGTACAAGGACGCCGACGGCAAGCCCTTCGCGAAGCGGCTCGCCATCGGCGACACCATGACCCTGCCGAATGGCGCCGGCACGGTGACGTTCGACGGCGTCCAGGAGTGGGCCAACTTCCAGGTCACCCGGCAGCCCGCCAGCGGCTGGGCGCTCGCCGGCGCCGTCACCGCCATCCTCGGCCTCGCCGGGTCCCTGTTCATCCAGCGCCGCCGCGTGTGGGTGCGGGCCGTGCGGGGCGAGGACGGCGTCACGGTCGTCGAGATGGCCGGCCTCGGCCGCAGCGAGTCCGCGAAGGTCCCCGAGGAACTGGGCGACCTGGCCGGCATCCTCTACGAGCAGGCCCCCGCGCCGCCCGCCGACAACGACGACACCCCCGATTCCCCCGACACCCACGTCGTACCTGCCGAAGGGGCTGAGAAGTGACTCTCGCCGCCGCAACCGAACTGGCCGCCGCGACCAACGAGCATCTCGCGAACGTCAGCAACACGCTGATCTACTCGTCGATGGCCGTCTACACGCTGGCGTTCTTCGCCTACATCGCCGAGTGGCTCCTCGGCAGCCGCAGCAAGGTCGGCCGTACCGCCGCCGCCCTGACCGCGCAGGCCGGGACGAAGGCGGCGAAGGCCACGGCGGGCCCGGCCGTCACCGTGCAGAAGGCCGGCGGGACCGCCGTACTGGAGCGGCCGCAGGTCGTCGTGCGCTCCGCGTCCGGCTCCCGGGACGTGCCCGACGGGCCCGGCGCCCACGGCGGCACCGTGCAGGGCGACCTGTACGGGCGGATCGCGATCTCCCTCACGGTCCTCGCGTTCGCCGTCGAGGTGGGCGGCGTCCTCGCCCGCGCGCTGTCGGTGAACCGGGCGCCGTGGGGCAACATGTACGAGTTCAACATCACGTTCTCGACGGTCGCCGTCGGCGTGTACCTCGCGCTGATGGCCCTGCGCAAGAACATCCGCTGGCTCGGCCTGCCCCTGGTCACCACGGTCCTGCTCGACCTCGGCCTCGCGGTGACGGTCCTCTACACCGCGAGCGACCAGCTGGTCCCGGCCCTCCACTCGTACTGGCTCTACATCCACGTCTCCACCGCGATCTTCTGCGGCGCGGTCTTCTACGTCGGCGCGGTCGCCACGATCCTGTACCTCTTCAAGGACAGCTTCGAGAACAAGCTCGCCGGCGGCGGCACCCCCGGCCGCTTCGCCAGTTCCGTCCTGGACCGGCTGCCCTCCGCCGCCTCCCTCGACAAGTTCGCCTACCGCGTCAACGCCGCCGTCTTCCCGCTGTGGACGTTCACGATCATCGCGGGCGCGATCTGGGCGGGCGACGCCTGGGGCCGCTACTGGGGCTGGGACCCCAAGGAGACCTGGTCCTTCATCACCTGGGTCGCCTACGCCTGCTACCTCCACGCCCGCGCCACCGCCGGCTGGAAGGGCCGCAAGGCCGCCTACCTCGCCCTGGTCGCCTTCGCCTGCTGGCTGTTCAACTACTACGGCGTCAACATCTTCGTCTCCGGCAAGCACTCCTACGCGGACGTGGGCCTGGGCGCCCTCCAGGCGGTCGGGTTCTAAGGGCTGGGCACCTGCCCGCGGGCGACGCCCGTCACGATGTCCCGCAGCCGCTCCACGTACAGCCGCAGGTTCTTGTGCGCGACGTCGGTGTCCGGGTACCGGCTCGCGAACCACAGGCCCTCCGGGAGCCGGGTCACCCAGGCGCACACCTGGTCGCCGTACGACACCCGCAGCAGCGCGTACGCCGACTGCTCGGGCCACTGCCCGGCGCCCGGGACGGCGCGGGCGTCGACGTACGACACGATGGAGTACAGGTCGGGCGAGGTCGGCCGGAAGTCGGTGCCGAGCAGCCGCAGCACGCGGTCGATCGGCATCCGGGACAGCCGCCGGTTGGCCTGGAGTTCGGCGCGTACGGTGGCGAGGGCGCTCGGAAAGTCGTGGGCCCGGTCCGCCGGGACCTCGACGGGGGCGCCGCCGACGTACCAGCCGACCGACTCCGACCACTGCGAGCGCGACCGGGTGTGGAACGGCACCACCGTGCGGTAGACCGGCTCGCCGCCGATCTCGTGGACGACGAGCGCGGTGGCCGCCAGCACGCCGACCAGGCTGCCGCCGTAGGGGCGGCAGTACGCCTCGAAGGCGGCGGCGTCGGCCGCGTCCACCAACGGCTCGCGCAGCAGCCGCTGTTCCGGCAGCGGGCCGCCGGGCTCGACGCCGAGGTCGACGGGGAAGGACGGCAGCACGCCGCCGCAGCGCCGGATGAACTCCCGCCAGCGGGCCACGATGTCGTGGGCGCCGTCGATCCGGTCCGCGTCCGCCCGCTCCGCCTCGCAGAAGTCGACGTACGAGCCGACCCGGGGCCGCGGCACGGTGCGCCCCTCGACCCCGGCGGCGTACAACTCCCCGACCTCGGCGGGAATCCGGTAAATCGAATAGGCGTCGACGTTGCTGTGGTCGAAGGCCATGTAGACACCGGCGGCGCCGTCGTCGCGGACGACCGCCGTGTAGATGAGGTTCGGCCAGCGCAGCGCGTCGGCGACGCGGTCGAAGCGGTCCTGGAGGTGCCGGGCGAGGACCGCCGCGTCCGGGAAGTCGCCGACGTCCTCGCGGTGCAGGAAGACGGCGTCCGCGTCTAGGGTGAAGCGCCGCATGTCGTCGCCGGCCGCGCCGCCCCAGCGGAAGCCGCTGCGCAGCGTCTCGTGCCGCAGCGTCCAGGCCCGCAACGCCTCCTGGAGCACGTCGAGGTCGACCGGGCCCGGCAGGTCGAACGCCGCGCCGAGCCAGGTCGGCACGAACAGCCCGTCCTCGCGCACCGACCGGGCCGTCCGGATGTGCGACTCCTGGATGTACGCCGGCGGCCGCGCGTCCTCGGGCAGTCCCGCCGCGATGTCGAGCGTCCTGGGACTGAGCGTCCACTCGACGAGGCGCCCGGGCCGGATCTCGCAGCGCTGGATGTCGGTCATTCGCACGAGGGGTCTCTCCGTTCGCAGATGTCACAGACCCGACCAAGGGAATGCCGCTTCCGCGACAGAGCACCTGGTGTGTCGGCACGTTTCAACAAAACGGATGGCCCTTCGAACGCCGATACGCCCATCCTGTGCTCCATGTCCCAGACCGGAACCGCCGCCCACCGGACCGACCCGGCGCTGCCCCCACTGGTCCGCCGAGCCGTCGAGGCGGCCGACGCCCACGGCTTCCCGTACTCCTGCCGCCCCGAACAGGGCCGCCTGCTCGCGCTGCTGGCCGCCGGCGCCCCGCACGCGATCGCCGAGACCGGCACGGGCTGCGGGGTGGGCCTGGCCTGGCTGACCACCGGCGCGCGACCCGGAGTGCGCCTCGTCAGCGCCGAGCGGGACCCGCACCGCGCCCGGATCGCCACGCAGCTCTTCGCGGACTGCCCCCAGGTCACCGTCCTTCAGGGCGACTGGCACCGCGTGGAGGACCACGGCCCGTACGACCTCCTCGTCCTCGACGGCGGCGGCCAGGCCAAGACCACCGACCCCGACGACGCCGCCGACCCCACCCGCCTCCTCGCCCCCGGCGGCACCCTGGTCGTCGACGACTTCACCCCGTCCACCACTTGGCCACCCCTCCACGACGGCACCCCCGACCACGCCCGCCTCCACTGGCTGACCCACCCCGCCCTGTACGCGACCGAACTCCGCCTCGCCCCGGACCTGAGCGTGATCGTCGGCACCCGTCAGCCGAGGGGCTCCAGCACCGCGTAGTCGGCGACAGTACGGCGGTAGCGGGTGCGGCGCGTCTCCTGGGTGTGGCGGCGCTGCCACTCCTCGGCCTCCGACGCCGTGTTCGGCGAGGTCTTACAGCACGTCCGCGAGGCGGTCCTGCTCACGCAGGGCGGAATCGCGTCGAGGTGCCCCCGGATTGCCCGGCCTCGTCCTCGTCCGCGACAGCAGGACCCTTACGGCCCCGTCCTGGTCGTCAGCAGCGCCGCGTGGGCCGCGCTCACCGGGATCCGGTTCCTCGTGCTTCGGTGACGCGGGCGCTCTCCCCGCAAAGAACCACTGGCTGAACGAACCCCACCAAGCCCACCCTTCCCGCCCACGGCGGGCGCGTCACTCGCCTGGGTGAACATCACCGGTCTGGCTGGCTTTGGGTACCCCCAACTCCCTTACGCTCAGCGCACTTACCGCTGACATATGTCAGCCCTCGTCGGGGACTAGCGATCCCCGCGAGGGCCTGACCACCGAGGAAGTAGGGCTTCCTGATGGGTACCCCAGACCTTAGCGTGCCCCCGCACGCCCAGCCCGCCGTTGGCGATAATCGCCCCCGATCCGGCGTCGTCCACGACAACGTCCGCCACACCGCCAACTTCACGGTGGTCGGCAACCACTTGGCGCAGCACCCGCATCTCTCCCTGCTGGCGATCGGCCTGGGCCTGCACATCCAGTCGGTGCGCGTCGGTACCCCCGTGGACATCAAGAGCCTCGCCGCCCGCTTCAGGGAGGGCGCGACCCGTATCAGCGCGGCCCTGCGCGAGCTGGAGGAGTACGGCTACCTGCGCCGCGAACGCGAGCGGGCGTCCGACGGACGGATCGTCACCCGCACCGTCTCGTGCAACCAGCCGCAGGCCCGGCGCTCGAAGACGGCCCCCGACTGCCCCGCCCCGCCCGAGCGCCCCCGCCCCCGCTTCCGCCGTACGGGGCACAAGGCGCTCCCCGCCGTACCGCAGCCGAGCTGCACGGCGCCCGCACTGCTCCAGGCGGCCGGCGACCTAGCCGCCGACCTGCGCCGACGCGACTCCCGGCTGCTGTTCTCCGCCACGTACATCGCGCACCTGGTGCCCGGCATCGCCGCCTGGCTGGAACGGGACGTCACGCCCGGTGCCGTGCGCCAGGCCCTGACGAGCCACCTCCCGGACGAACCCCTGCGCCGCCCGGCCGCCCTCCTGGCCCACCGCCTCGCCGCGCACCGGCCCCCGCCACCGCCCGTACGCCCCCACGCGACGGCCGCTCCACCGCCGGTCCGCCATTCCCTCCGGAACTGCGACCGGTGCGACCGGGGCTTCCGCGCCCCCGCCCCGGAGCCCCACTGCCGCGACTGCCGGACCACGGCAGCCACCGCCCACCCCTGAACCGCCGAGGAACCACATGGTCAGCTCGTCCCACGAGGCGATGCACCGCCTCTTCCAGCACGACCCCGGCCTCTTCAGCCGCGTCTCGCACTATCTGGGGGTCGAGATACCCAAGCCCATCGGCGCGACCGCCCTGCCGACCGACCTCACCGAGACCAGCCCCGTCGAACGCCGCGCCGACACGCTCCTGCGTTTCGATACTGCCGATCAGGGGCCCTTCCTCCTGGTGGTCGAGGCCCAGGGCAAGAAGGACCCGGACAAGCCCGCGAGCTGGGCGTACTACGTCTCGTACCTGTGGACGAAGTACCGGCTCCCCGCCGCCCTCCTCGTCGTCTGCCAGGACCACGCGACCGCGAAATGGGCCCAGCAGCCGGTGAGTAGCGGACCGCCCCAGCTCCCCACCCTCACCCTGCGTCCCATGGTCGCCGGCCCGCACAACATGCCGGTGATCACCGACCCGGACGAGGCCCGCGCCGACCTGGTCCTCGCCAGCCTGGCGGCCATCACACACGCCGCGGAACCGGTCGTGAATGCGATACTGAAGGCCCTGTCCACAGCATTGCTGGACGCGCCGGAAGACCTTGCCAACCCCCTCGTCGAATTCACCGCTCAGGGCCTGGGCAACCGCCCGGCCAAGCACCTCTGGAGGAACCTGGTGGCCGTGGACCTCTCTTTCTACAAGTCCTACATCTCCGAAGAAATCCGCGATGAGGGTCGCGCCGAGGGCCGCGCCGAGGCTGGCGCCGCCAGCCGTGCCGAAGACCTCCTCCTCGTTCTCGAACAGCGCGGCCTCGACGTCTCCGACGAGGTGCGCGGGCGTATCACGGCGTGTGGCGATCCCGACGTCCTGCGCGACTGGCTGGTGCGGGCCGTGACCGTCGACCGGGCCGAGGACGTCTTCGCGGACGACTGATCCCGTGTCCCTACCGCCCCCCGTACGCCCCGATCGCCTCGCGGACGAAGGAGTCGACCAGCGGATTCGTCTCCCCCTCCGGCCACGCCGCCACCACCCGGCTCGGGGGCATGCCGGTCAGGGGGACGGCCGTGAGGCCGGTCGCGGGGACGTGGGACGTCAGGGTCATGCCGACCGTGCCGTTCCACAGCACCGTCCGCTGGCACTCCTGCACGGTGCGGACGACCGGGCCCACGCGGGGGCGGCCGCCGTTCCAGTACGCCGTCCAGAGCGGGTCCGTGCCGTCCGGGAAGCGGAACCAGCGGCGGTCGGCCAGGTCGGCTGGGGTGAGGGTGGCGCGGGCGGCGAGCGGGTCGTCGGCGCGGAGCAGGGCGCCCACCGGGTCGGCGCGCAGCTCGCGTACCGCGAGGCCCGTCTCGTCGAAGGGGGCGCGGGTCAGGGCCACGTCGACCGGACCGGCGTGCAGATCGCCGCGACCGGGGTGCATGTGCGGCTGCTGGGCGGCCGTCGGATCGCCCTCAACCTCGGGCTCATCGCCGTCGCCGCCGTCACCGTCTGGCTCGCGACGCTGTGAGGCGACGCCCCGAGACGTGGTCAGCCCCCGTCGCCCGGACGCTCGTCCCGGTCCCGGTCCAGGTCCTTGTCCTTCTCGTCGTCCAGCGACTTCAGGAACTCCGGGTTGTCGTCCGGCGCCACCCACTGCCGCCGTCCACCGCCGCCGCCCTGCCAGGGCGAGCCGGCGCCGCCCGGGTGGCGCTTCTTGCCCGCGATCAGCCAGGAGATCGAGCCGACCAGCGGGAAGAGGAGGACGAGGATCGCCCACAGCGGCTTCGGGATGTGGCGGATGTCCTCGTCCTTCGTGCTGATGCAGTCGATGAACGCGTAGACGCTCAACGCCAGTGGCACGAGGAACATCAGCACCCGGAGCATGGGGCCTCTCCAGCGGGAAGCGAGGGGTGGGGACGCGTCACGGCCCCCAGGTACAGGGCCAGGGTAGCCGCTCGGGGATACTGGACGGCATGGCTTACGACGATCTTCGCTCCCTGCTCAGGGCGCTGGAGCGCGAGGGCGACCTCAAGCGCATCAAGGCCGAGGTGGACCCGTACCTGGAGGTCGGGGAGATCGTCGACCGGGTGAACAAGGCCGGCGGCCCCGCCCTGCTCTTCGAGAACGTGAAGGGCTCCGACATGCCCCTCGCGATGAACGTGTTCGGCACCGACCGGCGCCTGCTCAAGGCCCTCGGGCTGAAGGCGTACAGCGACATCTCGGACAAGATCGGCGGGCTGCTGAAGCCCGAGCTGCCGCAGGGCTTCGTCGGGATGCGCGAGGCGTTCGGGAAGCTCGGCGCGATGGCGCACGTACCGCCGAAGAAGGTGAAGGCCGACAGCGCGCCGGTGCAGGAGGTCGTGCTGCACGGCGACGACGTCGACCTCGACCGGCTCCCCGCCCTGTTCACCTGGCCGGACGACGGCGGCTCCTTCTTCAACCTGGGCCTGACCCACACCAAGGACCCGGAGTCGGGCGTCCGCAACCTGGGCCTGTACCGGCTCCAGCGCCACGACAGGCGCACCATCGGCATGCACTGGCAGATCCACAAGGACAGCCGCAACCACTACCAGGTCGCCGCCCGCAGGGGCGAGCGGCTGCCGGTCGCGATCGCCTTCGGCTGCCCGCCCGCCGTGACGTACGCCTCCACCGCCCCGCTCCCCGGCGACATCGACGAGTACCTCTTCGCCGGGTTCGTCCAGGGCAAGCGGATCGAGATGGTCGACTGCAAGACCGTGCCGCTCCAGGTGCCCGCGCAGGCGGAAGTGGTGCTGGAGGGCTGGCTGGAGCCCGGGAAGACGCTGCCCGAGGGGCCGTTCGGCGACCACACCGGCTTCTACACGCCGCAGGAGCCCTTCCCCGCCCTCACCATCGACTGCGTGACGATGCGCAGGCGCCCGCTGCTCCAGTCGATCGTCGTGGGCCGCCCCCCGACCGAGGACGGGCCGCTGGGCCGGGCCACGGAGCGCTTCTTCCTGCCGCTCCTCAAGATCATCGTGCCGGACATCGTGGACTACCACCTCCCCGAGTCCGGCGGCTTCCACAACTGTGCGATCGTCTCGATCGACAAGAAGTACCCCAAGCACGCCCAGAAGGTCATGCACGCCGTCTGGGGCGCGCACATGATGTCCCTGACCAAGCTGATCGTGGTCGTGGACTCCGACTGCGACGTCCACGACCTGCACGAGGTCGCCTGGCGGGCGCTCGGCAACACCGACTACGCCCGTGACCTCACCGTCGTGGAAGGCCCGGTCGACCACCTCGACCACGCCTCCTACCAGCAGTTCTGGGGCGGCAAGGCGGGCATCGACGCCACGCGGAAGCTGCCCGAGGAGGGGTACACGCGCGACGGGGGATGGCCGGACATGGTGGTGTCCGACCCGGAAACGGCGGCGAAGGTCGACCGCCGCTGGAAGGAGTACGGACTGTGACGTCGGCTTCCGCCGCCCTGCCGCAGCAGCCTGGGCGTGCCAGAGCGTTCCTGCGCCTGGTGATGATCGAGCACTCGGTCTTCGCGCTGCCCTTCGCCTACATCGCCGCGCTGACCGCGATGTACGAGTGGGACGGGAACATCCACTGGGGCCGGCTGCTCCTGGTCACGATCGCGATGGTGGGCCTGCGCACCTTCGCGATGGCGGTCAACCGGATCATCGACCGCGAGATCGACGCCCGCAATCCCCGTACCGCCCACCGCGAACTGGTCACCGGCGCCATGTCGGTCAAGCACGCCTGGACCGGCGCGCTGGTCGCCGTCGTCGTCTTCCTCGGCGCCGCCGCGCTGCTCAACCCGCTCTGCCTCGCCCTCGCCCCCGTCGCGGTGATCCCGATGGTGGTGTACCCGTACGGCAAGCGGTTCACGAACTTCCCGCAGGCCATCCTCGGTCTCGCCCAGGCGATGGGCCCGATCGGCGGCTGGCTGGCGATCACCGGCGAGTGGTCGTGGGACGCGGTGATCCTCGGTCTCGCCGTCGGCATCTGGATCGGCGGCTTCGACCTGATCTACGCCTGCCAGGACATCGAGACCGACCGGCAGGTCGGCGTGAAGTCCGTCCCGGCCCGTTTCGGCGTCCCGGCCGCGATCCGGGGCGCCCGCGTCTGCCACACGATCACCACCGCCCTCTTCGCCTGGTACGCCGTCGCCACCGACGCCGGTGCCTTCTTCTGGCTGGGCCTCGTCGTCGTCGCCGGCGCCTTCGTCTACGAGCACACCATCGTCCGCCCCCACGACCTGACCCGCCTGAACAGGGCGTTCTTCTCCGTCAACGGCTTCCTCGGCATCAGCCTCTTCGTGTGCGCCCTGCTGGATCTGCTCGTGCGGGGTCTGACCGTCTGAATACGGTGCGGCTCAGCATCGGGAGCAGGAACCCAGGGAGGCCACCGTGACCGTCTCGGACCTTGACCGCCTGCACGCGCAGCTCAGCCGGCTGGAAGGCATGTTCCCCGGCTATCACGCGGAGATCGTCGAGGGCAGCCTCATGCTGAACCCGGTCAGGCCGTTCCACGGAAGGACGATCACGCGACTCCGGGTCGACCTGGAGACGCAGCTCCCCGCAGGCTGGAGCCTGGTCACCGACGTCGCTTTTCCCTTCGACGGGGACAACGAGTTCTGCCCCGATCTCGCGGTCATCCCGGCCGAGGCCGAGGCCGAGAACAGCGGCTCGTACCAGGCCGACCTGATCGAGTTCGTGGCCGAGGTGGTGTCCCCGAGCAGCATCCGCCGCGACTACGAGGTGAAACCCCGCTGGTACGCCTCCCGGGGCATCGCCAACTACCTGGTCCTCGACCCGCTGCGCGGCCAGGTCGTGACCCTGTGGAACCCCGGACCCGACGGCTATCGCGGCCGTGACACCCTCCGCTACGGGTCCGACCTGACCGTCGACTCCGCCCTCGGCAAGCTGACCATCGACACCAGCCGCCTCCCCGTGGATCCCAAGGCACCGGACCGGTCCTGAAGGACTGCTTCTCCACCGGTAGGCTCAAGATGTGAACCCAGGAGAAACGCAGCGCGCGCCTTGGATCGTGGGGGTCTCCGGTGCGTCCGGCACCCCGTACGCCGCCGCCGTGCTGCGGGCGCTGCTCGCCGCCGGTGAGCGCGTCGACCTGGTGGTCAGCCGGGCCTCGCGGCTCACCCTGCTCGACGAGACCGGCATCTCCTTCCGGGACGCCCACTGGCGGACCGACCTGCGCACCTGGCTCTCCCGCGGCGCCGACGGCAAGCCCGGCACCTTCGACGTCGACCTCGGTGAAGAAGGCGCCGACGGCGACGCCCTCGTACGGCACTGGAGCGCGGGCGACCTCGCGGCGGGGCCGTCGTCGGGGTCGTACCCGGCGAAGGGCATGCTGATCGTGCCCGCCTCCACGGCCTGCGTGGCCGGCGTCGCGCTGGGCCTGTCGAAGGACCTGCTCCAGCGCGCGGCGGGCGTGACCCTCAAGGAGCGCCGCAGGCTGGTCGTCGCCGTCCGGGAGACCCCCCTCGACGGCCGCACCCTGCGGAACCTGGTGACCCTGGACGACGCGGGCGCGACCGTGGTGCCCGCCTCGCCGGCCTTCTACGCGGGGGCGACGCACATCCAGGACCTGGTGGACTTCGTCGCCGGACGCGTCCTCGACGCCGCGGGCGTCCCGCACGACCTGTACCGCCGCTGGCGCGGCGACCTCGGCGGGGCGCGCCCGACCGGCTGAGCGGCAACGGCTGAGCAGCACCCTCCCCCCACACGTTGGTTACCCACACTCACGGACCTCTTCAGTGGAAGGCTTCGATCGCATGGACGCGGTGGACAGGCAGCTCATCCAGGCGCTGCGGGAGAACGGGCGGGCCTCGTACGCGGAGCTGGGGCGCCTGGTCGGACTCTCGGGCCCCAGCGTCACCGACCGCATCAACCGGCTGGAGGCGGCCGGGGTCATCACCGGCTACCGGGCCACCGTGGACGCCGCCTCGCTCGGCCTCGGCGTCACCGCGCTGATCGGCATCTCCCTGTCCGACGCCGCCGACCACGAGGACGTGGCGCAGCGGCTCAAGGAGCTGCGGGAGATCGAGGACTGCTGGTTCATCGCCGGGGACGACTCCTACATGCTCAAGGTGCGGGTCGGCGACGTGGACGGTCTGGAGCGGACCATCCGGCGGCTGTCCGGGACGAAGGGCGTCTCCCGCACCCGGACCACCATCGTGCTCTCCACCAAGTGGGAGAACCGGGTGGGGGAGCTGCCGGAAGAGGTCCAGTAGGTCCCGGGGTTCCCGGGTCCCGGAGGTCCCGGAGGTCCCGGGGGCCCGCCGCCGGGGGGCGTTACGGTTTACGCAGTCTGTCGCAGTCTGTATCGGAAAGAGGTATCGCATGGACGCCGGGCTCAAGCGGGAGCTGGAGCAGAAGGTCCGCTGCGGTGAGCGGCTGACCCGCGAGGACGGCATCGCGCTGTACGCCTCGGACGACCTGGCCTGGCTCGGCGGCCTCGCGCACGAGGTGCGGACGCGCAAGAACGGCGACGTCGTCCACTTCAACGTCAACCGCCACCTCAACATGACCAACGTGTGCACCGCGTCCTGCGCGTACTGCTCCTTCCAGCGCAAGCCGGGGGAGAAGGACGCGTACACGATGCGCATCGAGGAGGCGGTGAAGCTCGCCAAGGAGATGGAGGGCGAGAACCTCACCGAGCTGCACATCGTCAACGGCCTGCACCCGAACCTGCCCTGGCGCTACTACCCGCGCTCGCTGCGGGAGCTGAAGGCCGCGCTGCCGAACGTGTCGCTCAAGGCGTTCACGGCCACGGAGATCCACCACTTCGAGACCATCTCCGGCATGTCCGCCTCCGACATCCTGGACGAACTCATCGACGCCGGCCTGGAGTCGCTCACCGGCGGCGGCGCGGAGATCTTCGACTGGGAGGTGCGGCAGCACATCGTCGACCACCGCACCCACTGGGAGGACTGGTCCCGTATCCACCGCCTGGCGCACGAGAAGGGGCTCAAGACCCCGTGCACCATGCTCTACGGCCACATCGAGGAACCGCGCCACCGCGTGGACCACGTACTGCGGCTGCGGGAACTCCAGGACGAGACCGGCGGCTTCCAGGTCTTCATCCCGCTGCGCTACCAGCACGACTTCGTGGACATGAAGGACGGCAAGGTCAGGAACCGCCTCCAGGCCCGCACCCGGATGGCGACCGGCGCGGAGGCGCTGAAGACCTTCGCGGTCTCGCGGCTGCTGTTCGACAACGTCCCGCACGTCAAGGTCTTCTGGGTCATGCACGGCGTCCAGACCGCGCAGCTCGCCCTCCAGCACGGCGCGGACGACATGGACGGGTCGGTGGTCGAGTACAAGATCACCCATGACGCGGACGACTACGGCACGCCGAACAAGCTGACGCGTGAGGACCTCCTCGACCTGATCCGCGACGCGGGCTTCCGCCCGGTGGAGCGGAACACGCGATACGAGATCCTCCGCGAGTACGAGGGCCCTGACACGGGACGCCGAGAGTCACCGCAGCCGATGCGGGTGTAAGGACGCCAGCCGCGTGTCGGGTAATGGTTACTATGGCTGGGTGTCCCTTACTTTCACCTTCGAACCGCCCGTCACCCCCGAGCTGCGCGACGGCGTCCTCGACCTGTGGGTCGACGTCACCGACGCGGGCGGCTCCGTGGGCTTCGTCCCGCCGGTGACGCGGGAGGACGTGCGCCCCGAGCTGGTCAGACACCTGGTCGGCATGGCCGAGGGCCGGACCCGGCTGCTCGTCGGGTACGACGAGGAGGGGCGGGTCGCCGCCACCGCGTTCCTCACCCTCAACACCCACCGGCTGATGCGCCACTGGCTGTGGCTCTACACGGTGATGATCCACCCGCGCCACCAGGGCCGGGGCCACGGCCGCGACCTGATGACCGCCGCCGCGGACGCCGCCCGCACCCTCGACGGCATCGAGGCGATCCGGCTCACCTGCCGGGGCGGCCTCGGCCTGGAGCGGTTCTACGAGTCCTGCGGTTACAAGGAGGTCGGCCGGGTGCCCGGCGCGATCCGGGTGGCGCCGGGCGACGACCGCGACGACGTCGTCATGCTGCTGCCGCTGGGCTGAGGTCGCCGGGGGCGCCAGGGGTGCCCCCCGCCGCAAGATCGAGGACCCGGCATGTTTCACTGGACGGACTGGACAGTGCCCCTTGTGCCGGATACGGAAGAGTGGATTGAGATGTTCCGCTACACGCTGATGCGCCTCGGGATCCTGGTGGCCTGCCTGCTGGCCGTCTGGGGGCTCGTCTACGCCGGCGTGTTCCCGCGGGGCCTCGGCGACTCCAACGGCATGTGGATCGTCCTCCTCTCCCTGGTGATCTCGGCACCCATCAGCTACGTCGCGCTGCGCAAGGAGCGGGACCGCGCCTCGATGCAGGTCGTGCGGCGCGTGGACCGGATGAAGTCCAACCTGGAGGCCAACCGCGGCCAGGAGGACGTCGCCGACGACACCGCGCGGGCCCAGGCCCGGACGCCGGGCCAGCCCCAGGGCCAGACCCAGGGGCAGACCTCGTAACGTCCGTCACAGACACCGCCACCCCGGCTTCCGAGTTCCCAGGAAACCGGGGTGCTTTGCGTTGTACGGGCAGCGCCCCGCTCCCGCCTCTCAAAGTGAGGCTTTGAGGGTCTCAAAGCGAGGGTGTTAATGTTCTGTGCATGAGACACGTAGTCGCGCCCACACCGCCGAGCCTCGGGCTCGTCGCGCGCCTGCACGTGGACCTCTGCCGGTGCGCGTCCGCGACCTGTCGCCCCTGACGTTCTTCGCCATCCCGCCGGTTCCCCACGTCAGTTCAGCGCGTCCGTCCTCGCGTCCCGTCCCCCCTCTTACGGAGCATGTCCGTGTCTTCTCTCACCAAGCAGCACGTCAAGGTGCCCTTCTGGGCCCAGATACTCGGCGGCCTCGTCCTCGGCGGCCTGCTGGGCTGGCTCGCCCGCAGCCAGGACGTCTCGTGGCTGGTCACCACGCTGGAGAAGGTCGGCGACACCTTCATCGGCCTGCTGAAGCTGGCCGTCGCCCCCCTCGTCTTCTTCGCGATCCTGGTGTCGATCACCAACCTGCGGAAGGTCAACAACGCGGCCCGCCTGGCGTCCCGCACCCTCCTCTGGTTCATGATCACCTCGCTGATCGCGGTGGCCATCGGCCTCGTCATCGGCCTGGTCACCAACCCCGGCTCCGGCACCGGCCTCACCCCGGCCGACGGCGGCGAGCCCAAGCACACCGGCTCCTGGATCGACTTCCTGACCGGCATCGTGCCGACGGACGTCATCACGCCGTTCACCGAGCTGAACGTGCTCCAGATCGTCTTCATGGCCGCCGTCGCCGGTATCGCCGCTCTCCAGCTCGGCGAGAAGGCCCAGCCGATCCTCACCATGAGCGAGTCGATCCTCGAACTGCTCCAGAAGGCCCTGTGGTGGGTCATCCGCCTCGCCCCCCTCGGCACCGTCGGCCTCATCGGCACGGCCATCGCCACCTACGGCTGGGACCTGATCGGCAAGTACGCGACCTTCACCGCCGACATCTACGTCGGCTGCGCGATCGTCCTCTTCGTCGTCTACCCGGCGCTGCTGGCCGGTGTCGCCAAGGCCAACCCGCTCCAGTTCTTCAAGGGCGCCTGGCCCGCCATCCAGTTGGCCTTCGTCTCCCGCTCCTCGGTCGGCACCATGCCGCTCACCCAGAAGGTCACCGAGCGCCTCGGCGTGCCGAAGGAGTACGCGTCCTTCGCCGTGCCGTTCGGCGCCACGACCAAGATGGACGGCTGCGCCGCGATCTACCCCTCGATCGCCGCGATCTTCGTCGCGCAGATCTTCGACATCAACCTCGGCGTCGGCGACTACCTCCTGATCGCGTTCGTCTCGGTCGTCGGCTCCGCCGCCACCGCCGGTCTCACCGGCGCCACGGTCATGCTCACCCTGACCCTGTCCACCCTCGGCCTCCCGATGGAGGGCGTCGGCCTCCTCCTCGCCATCGACCCGATCCTGGACATGATGCGGACGGCCACGAACGTGGCGGGCCAGGCGCTGGTCCCGGTCATCGTCTCCGCCCGCGAGGGCATCCTCGACCGGCACGCGTACGACCACGCCCACAGCTCCCCGGTCGACGAGCCGGAACCGGCCAAGCAGGACGCCGTACCGGTCCCGGTCGCGGCCTGAGCGCACGCCGCGGCCTCCTGGACGCACGGGTCCCCCGCACCGAGCGACGGTGCGGGGGACCGGCGCATGGGTCCAGGGGTACCGCCGCCTCGGCCCCCTCCGCGCATCACCTGAGTCCCGTCGGCGGCCGGGTCGGAGAGCACGCCGCGCACCGGCCGACGTGCGGCCCGGCGGGTGCGGCGGCCGCGGCCGGCGGTGTGCGCGGCGCTGATCACCGCCGTGCGGACCGTACGGCGGTGATCAGCATGGGCGCGGGTGCGGGGAAGAGCCGGCGGACGCAGCGGGCGGTGCGGGAGCAGCAGATGCTCGACGCCGCCGTACGTGTCTTCGGACAGCGGGGGTACACGGCGGCGTCGATGGACGAGATCGCCGAACTGGCGGGAGTGTCCAAGCCGTGGGTCTCTCTGTACCTGAACTCCGAGGACGATCTTTTCAGCGCCTGCGTCCGGCGCGAGGCCCGGACCCTCATCGAGGCGGTCCGGGCCGGCGTGCGTCCGGGGCTGTCCGCCGACGGGCGACTCTGGTCGGGACTGCGGGCGTTCTTCACCCACACCGCCCGGTGCCCCGACGCCTGGCGGGTGCCGCACCTCCGGGCCCGTACCCACGGCGAGCGGTTCACGGCGGAGGCCGCGGCGATGCGCGAGGAGATCGTCGCGTTCGTGACGCAGCTGATCGTGGCCGCCGCCCGCGACGCCCACCGGGACCCGGACCTGCCGGAGGGCGAGGTCGCCGGGCCGGCCGAGGCCCCGGTCGACGCCGCCGAGCCGCTCGCCGACTGGGCGGGCGCGACCGAGGGGATCACCGCGCGGCAGGCGGCGACGACGCCGGTGAACTTCGCCTGGGCGGGCCTGGGCGACCCGATGACGGGCCGGTCCTGGACCCCGCCGCAGGACACGGACACGCTGCCGGTCACCGCGCCGGTCGCGTCCGCCCAGCCGGTCCTCACCTCCCCGCCCATTCCGGCAGGAACGTGACCTACCCGCAGGTAACCCCCAACGCTGCACACGTCCGGCGCGGGACCGACTCCGAACCCGCACCAACTCCCCACGCGTGCCCCGTACGATCCCGGGGCCGACCGCTGGTGACTCCCCGTCGCGGGCCCGGCGACGAACGCCTCGGCGCGAGGCGCGTACGTCATGCAGCTGAGCGGTGACAGCACCCGCTGTGTCTCCGCTGCACGTCCCAGGAGCCGCCCGTGTCCACCTCGCTTCCCTCCTTCGCCGCGTCGGCCGCCTACGCGGACTCGCCCGGCCCCACCCTGGTGGCGCCCGAGACCCGGCGGCTGGACGGGACCGTACGGGAGGCGTACGTACCGCCGTTCGCCCCGCCGGTGCGGCACGGCTCGCTCGCGGACCTGCCCTTCGACAACGCCGCCGCCGTCCCCGGCCAGGTGGTCCTCAGCCGCAGATCGCCCGACGGCGACTGGTCCGACGTGACGGCCGCCGAGTTCGCCGCACAGGTCCACGCGGTCGCCAAGGGCATGGTCTCCGAGGGCCTCATGCCGGGCGACCGCATCGCGATCATGGCCCGGACGACGTACGAGTGGACGCTCCTCGACTTCGCCGCCTGGGCGGCCGGACTGGTCACCGTCCCCGTCTACCCGACCTCGTCCCTCTTCCAGATCCGCTGGATCCTCCAGGACTCCGGCGCGGTCACCCTCGTCACCGAGACCACCGCGCAGGCCGCCGCCCTCGGCCCCGAACTGGACCGCATACCCGACCTCAAGCACCTGTGGGTGATGGAGAAGGGGCACGTGGAACAGCTCGCCGAGCTGGGCGCGCGGGTGCCGGACAGCGAGGTGGAGGTCCGCCGGGGCATGCTCGGCCCCGCCACCCTCGCCACCGTCATCTACACCTCCGGCACCACCGGCCGCCCCAAGGGCTGCGTCCTCACCCACGGGAACTTCTTCGCCGAGGTCGACAACGCGATCGAGCTGCTCTACCCCGTCTTCAAGACCGGGATGAGCGAGGAGCCCTCGATCCTGCTCTTCCTGCCGATGTCCCACGTCTTCGGCCGCATGGTCGCCGTCGCCTGCGTCCGCGCCCGGGTCCGCCTCGGCCACGCACCGAGCATCAAGGCGGACGAGCTGCTGCCGGACCTCGCCGCCTTCCGGCCGACCTGCCTGCTGACCATCCCGTACATGCTGGAAAAGGTCTTCAACAGCGCCCGCGCCAAAGCCGAGTCCGGCGGCCGGGCCTCGACCTTCGACCGCGCCGCCTCGGTCGCGGTCCGCTACGGCGAGGCCACCGAGGCCCGCCAGACCGGCACCGGCGGCGGCCCCGGCCGGGGTCTGAAGACCGCCCGCGCCTTCTTCGACCCCCTCGTCTACCGCAAGATCCGCGCCGCGATGGGCGGCCGGGTCAAATACGCCATCTGCGGCGGCTCCCCCCTCGGCCGCCGCCTCGCCGCCTTCTACGCCGGGGCCGGCATCGAGATCTTCGAGGGCTACGGGCTCACCGAGACCACGGGGGCGGCGACGGTGACGCCCCCGCTCAAGCCGCGCCTCGGCACGGTCGGCTGGCCGCTGCCCGGCACCCGTGTCCGCATCGCGGCCGACGGCGAGATCCTGATCGCCGGCGAACAGGTCCTGCACGGCTACTGGGACCCGCAGGCCGGCGGCGTCGTCCCGGCCGCCCCCGACGGCTGGTTCGCCACCGGCGACCTCGGCAGCCTGGACGACGAGGGCTACCTCACGATCACCGGCCGCAAGAAGGAGCTGCTGATCACCGCGGGCGGCAAGAGCGTCGCCCCGGCCCCGCTGGAGAACTGGCTGCGCTCCCACCCCCTGATCTCCCAGTGCCTCGTCCTCGGTGACCGGCGCCCCTACGTCTCTGCCCTGTTCACCCTCGACCCCGACGGCATCACCCACTGGCGCCGCATGAACGGCAAGCACCCCGTGCCGCCCGAGCTGCTCACCGCCGACGCGGACCTCCTCGCGGTGCTCCAGCGCGCCGTCGACGAGGCCAACAAGATGGTCTCCCGCCCCGAGTCCATCCGCCGCTTCGCCGTCCTGCCGAGGGCCTTCACCGAGTGGGAGGGCCATCTGACCCCCTCGATGAAGCTGCGGCGCGAGGCGATCATGCGGGACTTCGCGGGGGCGGTGGAGTCCCTGTACGAGGGGACCTGAGCCGTCGTCCGGTGCAGCGGCGTGCGCCCAGCGGCGTGCGCCCAGCGGTGTGTGCTCAGCGGCGGGCGATCAGGCAGGCCTGCGGGATCTTGGCCGAGGTGTCCGCCTCCTGGACGCGTACCGTCCGCGACAGGACCGTGAACCCGGCCCCCTCCAGCAGCTCCGCCATCGGCTCGGGCCGCCGCCGTTCGAAGTCCAGGACGACCGGGTGGCCGAAGGGCCGGTCGAGGCGGCTGGGCGCGTCGCCGACCTGGAAGGCGAGCAGCAGATGCCCGCCCGGGGCCAGCACGCGGTGGAACTCCGCGAAGAGGTCCGGGAGCCGCTCCGTGGGCGTGTGGATCGAGGAGTACCAGGAGACGGCCCCCGCGAGCGCGCCGTCGGGCAGGTCGAGGTCCAGCATGGAGCCCTGCTCGAAGCGGAGGTCCGCGTGCTCGCGGCGGGCGACGGCGAGCATGGACGCGGAGAGGTCGAGGCCGAAGACGCGCAGGCCGAGCGAGGCGAGGTGCGCGGTGACGCGGCCGGGGCCGCAGCCGAGGTCGGCCACCTGGCCGTCCGGTCCCACCAGTTCGGCGAAGGCGGCCATGAGGGCGCGGTCGATCGCAGTTCCGGCGCCGGTGTCGCGGTGGTGGTCGGCGTAGTCCTCGGCGATGGCGTCGTAGAAGGTCCGGGTGGTGTCCAGGAAGCTGGTCATGGGCGGACCCTAGTGGCCGGCACCGACAGCCGGTGGGCGGGCACCGACAGCCGGTGAAAAGGGCAGGAGCCCCGTCGCCGGAAACGGCGCGGGGCTCCTTGGGTACTGCTGTCGATCAGACAGGAGTGACGTTCTCCGCCTGCGGGCCCTTCGGACCCTGCGTGACGTCGAAGGACACCTGCTGGTTCTCCTCGAGGGAACGGAATCCCTGAGCGTTGATCGCGGAGTAGTGGACGAAGACGTCCGGGCCGCCGCCTTCCTGGGCGATGAAACCAAAGCCCTTTTCGGCGTTGAACCACTTCACGGTTCCGGTAGCCATAAGCCCTCCTTGGGCCCAAAGGGTTGCCCTGCTCCAGAACCAGCAAGTGTGAAGACTTTGAATGCTGCACAACTGCATATGTCTGAGAACGACGAGAGCCCGCGGTCACATGCTCCGCAGGCTCTGTACTGCAAGGGAAACCAAACTGCAACTTGCTGTGAGCGTAGCACGCGGCCCCCTGGACGCAACAGAGGCCAAGATCACTTCACCCGGATGTTTGAACACGTGCTGCCAGTCGGCGGACGGCTCGACGGACGCCCGGCGGCGCCGGGGGTCGGCGGCGGGGGTATGCCGGGGGAGGGCTAGCCTCGCGATGTGGACAATTCTCGCACCCGGCCGCGTGTCGGCCACATCCAGTTCCTGAACTGCCTGCCCCTGTACTGGGGGCTCGCCAGAACGGGCACGCTCCTCGACCTCGAGCTGACGAAGGACACCCCGGAGAAGCTCAGCGAGCAGCTGGTGCAGGGCGATCTCGACATCGGTCCCGTCACCCTGGTCGAATTCCTGAAGAACGCCGACGATCTCGTCGCGCTGCCCGACATCGCCGTCGGCTGCGACGGCCCGGTGATGTCGTGCGTGATCGTCTCCAAGCTCCCGCTGGACCGGCTGGACGGCGCCCGCGTCGCCCTCGGCTCGACCTCGCGGACCTCCGTACGCCTCGCCCAGCTGCTCCTCGCCGAGCGCTACGACGTCCGGCCGGACTACTACACCTGCCCGCCCGACCTGAGCCTGATGATGCAGGAGGCGGACGCGGCCGTCCTCATCGGCGACGCGGCCCTGCGCGCCAACATGATCGACGGCCCGCGCTACGGCCTCGCCGTGCACGACCTGGGCGCGCTGTGGAAGGAGTGGACGGGCCTGCCGTTCGTCTTCGCGATCTGGGCGGCCCGGCGTGAGTACGCGGCGCGCGAGCCGGAGATCACGCGCGCGGTGCACGAGGCGTTCCTCGCCTCCCGCAACCTCTCCCTGGAGGAGGTGGAGAAGGTCGCCGAGCAGGCCGCCCGCTGGGAGGCCTTCGACGAGGAGACCCTCGCCCGGTACTTCACCACCCTCGACTTCAGCTTCGGCGCCCCGCAGCTGGCGGCGGTCGCCGAGTTCGCCCACCGGGTCGGCCCCACCACGGGCTTCCCGGCCGACGTGAAGATCGAGCTGCTCGGCGCCTGATCCGCACCGGCGCCCGATCCGTACCGGGGGCCTTTCCCGGGCGGCGCACTACCCTGCTGGCAGGTACCGGCGTACGGGGGAGGGGTGGCGCGATGCGGCCGCTCGACGACGACGAACCGACCACGGTGGGGCCCTACCGGCTGCTCGGCCGGCTGGGCTCCGGCGGCATGGGGCGGGTCTACCTGGGGCGCAGCGCCGGGGGCCGCACGGTCGCCGTGAAGATCGTGCACCCGCACTTCGCGCTGGACGAGGAGTTCCGGGCCCGGTTCCGCCGCGAGGTGGCGGCGGCGCGGCGGGTGGGCGGCGCCTGGACCGCGTCCGTCCTGGACGCCGACCCCGAGGCGCGGGTGCCGTGGGTCGCCACGGCGTACGCGGCCGGTCCGTCGCTGACGGCGGCGGTGGCGGAGGGCGGCCCGCTGCCCGTCCCCTCCGTACGGGCGCTCGGCGCGGGCCTCGGCGAGGCGCTGGCCGCGGTGCACGAGCTGGGCCTCGTCCACCGGGACGTGAAGCCGTCCAACGTGCTGCTCACCCTCGACGGCCCGCTCCTGATCGACTTCGGCATCGCCCGCGCGACGGGGGGCACCTCCCGGACGCAGTCCGGGGGAGGCACCGCGTCCCTGACCTCGACCGGCGTCTCCCTCGGCTCGCCCGGCTACATGTCGCCCGAGCAGATCCTCGGGCACGGCGTCACGGGCGCGGCGGACGTCTTCTCGCTGGGCGCCGTCCTGGCGTACGCGACGACGGGCGCGCCGCCGTTCCCCGGGGACTCCTCGGCGGCGCTGCTGTACAAGGTGGTGCACGAGGAGCCCCGGCTCGACGGCCTGGACGGGGAGCTGCGGGAGCTGGTCGCGGCCTGCCTCGCGAAGGACCCGGCGGCCCGTCCGGCCCCCGGCGAGGTCGCCCGGCGACTCGCTCCGGAGGGCGCGGCCCGGCTGGTGAGCGGCGGGTGGCTGCCGGGCGCGCTGGTGGAGCGGGTGAGCCGGGGGGGCGGTGGAGCTGCTGAACCTGGAGGCGGCGGGGGTGGACTCCCGGAGGCCGGCGGATTCGGGTCCCGTCGGGTTCAGCCGGGCCTCGGTGACGGCGGGGGGCGAGGGGGCGGGGGCGCCCGGGGTGGGAGTGCCCGCGTCCGGGGTCTTCGGGCCGCCGCCGGTGATGCCGCCGCCGGTGATGCCGCCGTCGGGCTCGGTGGCCGGGGCCGGGCCGGTGCCGCTCGGTACCGAGGCCCCCGTGCCGGGTCCGCGGGACGCCGTACCCCCGCCGGGCCGGCTCGCCGTCTCCGTCACGGCGAGTTCGACGCGGGGCGCCGACGGGCGGGGACGGCGGCTGAGCTGCTCCGTGGCGCTCGCGGTGGCGGGGGCGCTGGCGGCGGTGACGGTCGGGTCGGTGTTCGTCTTCGACCTGCTGCCGGGCCGGGGCGGCGGGAACGGCGCCGATTCCGGGGACACCGCCGGCCGGGCGCCGTCCGCCACGTCCTCCGTCTCGGCCCCCGCGTCCGGTGTCGTGCCCGAGCGGTACGTCGGTACCTGGGAGGGGGAGGCCACCGCCCTGGGCGGGAAGCTGCCGGCGGGCACCTTCCGGATCACCATCGAGCGGGTCGGCGTGGGCCAGGAGCTGGGCCGGCTGCGCCAGACGGACGTGCTGGGCGGCGTCTGCGTGGACGTACTGACGCTCCAGAAGGTGACCGGCAAGGAGATCACCGCCGCGTCCGCCGGCGCCGAGGACAACCACGACGGATGCGATCCGGCCCCGACGACCGTCCACTTCACCCCGGTCGGGGACGACCTGGACTACGCGTCGGAGAGCGAGGGGTCGGGGCGGCCCGAGGCGCGGTTGTCGAAGGTCGGGTAGCCGCGGCGCGTGACGTCCCGTCAACGTGCGGTGGTCCGGGGGCGTATGCCATTCCGGCGGGGTGAGAAGGCGTGGCGGCACTCTGTGGGAGGGGCAGCGCGATGTCACGGCGGGCTGGCCCGGGTGGAGCGGAGGGACCGGATGGACTTCGAGGTGCTGGTAGTGGTCGTCGGTGGCCTGTGGGGCGTGGTGGCGGGGACGGTGCTGCCGCGCGCGGCGTACCGCTTCTCCGCGCCCGGTGGGCAGCCCTGGCACTCCGCGTGCCCCGGCGGGCACCCGGTGCGCGGCTGGCTCGGCCGGGCCCGCTGCCGGGAGTGCCCCCCGGCGCCGCGGTACGGGCCCAGCCGCCTCGTCCTCGCCGCCGGGACCGGCCTCGTCTGCGCCGCCCTCGCCGCCGCCACCGGCACCCGCCCCGAACTGGCCGTCTGGCTGCTCCTCGCCCCGGTCGGCGTCCTGCTGGCCGCCGTCGACCTGGAGGTACGGCGGCTGCCCGACCCCCTCACCCTCCCGCTCGCCGCCGCCGCGCCCGCCCTCCTCGGCGTCGCCGCCCTGCTCCCCGAACACGCGGGGGAGTGGACCACCGCCCTGCTGGGCGCCCTCGCCCTCGCCGCCGGGTACGGCGCGCTGTGGCTGATCAACCCGTCCGGCATGGGCTTCGGCGACGTCAAGCTCGCGCCGGCCGCCGGCGCGGTCCTCGGCTGGTACGGCTGGCCGACCCTGCTGCTCGGCACCTTCGCCGGGTTCCTGCTCGGCGCGCTCTACGGCGGCGCCCTCGTCGTCGCCCGCCGCGCGGGGCGCAGGACGGCGATCCCGTTCGGGCCGTTCCTGATCGCGGGCGCCTTCCTGGGGGTGCTGGCGGGGGCGTACGCGGCCTGAGCACGATGCGGCAACAGGTCTGGCGTAGGCTGGCGGAGTCCGTCCACAACCCTTACGAACCTTGCGAAAGGGACGCCGGTGACCGAGAAGGCCGACCTTCAGCCCATCCTCGACCGCGCCGCCGCCGGTGGGCGGATCACCCCCGAAGAGGCGCTCGACCTCTACCGCGACGCCCCGCTGCACGCGCTGGGCGCCGCCGCCGACGCCGTACGCCGCCGCCGGTACGCCGGTACCGAGCACATCGCGACGTACATCATCGAGCGGAACATCAACTACACGAACGTGTGCGTCACCGCGTGCAAGTTCTGCGCCTTCTACGCGGCCCCCAAAGACACCGGGAAGGGCTGGTCCCGCGACCTCGACGACATCCTGCGCCGCTGCGCGGAGACCGTCGAGCTGGGCGGCACGCAGATCATGTTCCAGGGCGGCCACCACCCGGACTACGGCGTCGAGTACTACGAGAAGCACTTCGCCGCCATCAAGAAGGAGTTCCCGCAGCTCGTCATCCACAGCCTGGGGGCGAGCGAGGTCGAGCACATGGCGTGGATCTCGAAGGTGCCGGTCGAGGAGGCCATCACCCGCATCCACGCGGCCGGGCTCGACTCCTTCGCCGGCGCCGGTGCCGAGCTGCTGCCCGAGCGGCCGCGCAAGGCGATCGCGCCGCTCAAGGAGTCCGGTGAGCGGTGGCTGGAGATCATGGAGATCGCGCACGGCCTGGGCGTCGAGTCGACGTCCACCATGCTGATGGGCACCGGTGAGACCAACGCCGAACGCATCGAGCACCTGCGCATGATCCGGGACGTGCAGGACCGCACCGGCGGCTTCCGCGCCTTCATCCCGTACACCTACCAGCCCGAGAACAACCACCTGAAGGGCCGTACGCAGGCCACGCTCTTCGAGTACCTGCGGATGATCGCCATCGCCCGGCTGTTCATGGACAACGTCGCCCACATCCAGGGTTCCTGGCTGACCACCGGCAAGGAGGTCGGCCAGCTCTCCCTGCACTACGGCGCCGACGACCTCGGCTCGATCATGCTGGAGGAGAACGTCGTCTCCTCCGCCGGTGCCAGGCACCGCTCCAACCGGCTGGAGATCATCGACCTGATCCGCAAGGCGGGCCGGGTGCCGGCGCAGCGCGCCACGACGTACGAGCACCTCGTCGTGCACGACGACCCGGCGAACGACCCCGTCGACGAGCGCGTCGTCTCGCACATCTCCTCCACGGCGATCGAGGGCGGCACCGCGCACCCCGAGCTGAAGCTGCTGGCCTCCAACTGACGCCGCCCTGGGACTCCGTCGTGCTCACGATCCACGCCTGCGCGGCCTCGCCCGGGACCGCCGTCCTGGTCGACGGCGCCCACCTCGCCGCCGTCGGCCCGTACGAGGAACTGGCCGCCGCGCATCCGCGGGCGCGGGTGCGCCGGTGGCCCGGCATCCTGACGCCCGGACTGCTCAACCCCTACGGTCCGGAACTGCTGGAGCAGACGTACCTCCCCGACCCGCGCGAGGCGGACCGGCTCGGCACCGAGCCGGTCTTCGGCGAACGCGCGCGGGCCCTCCTCGACGGCGACCCGTCCGCGCGGGGCGCCAGTGCCCGGCGCGGGGTGCAGCGCATGCTGGCGCACGGCACGGTCGCCGTCGCCGGTGAACTGCGCGGCCGCGCGGCCCTGGACGCGGTGCGCAGACCGGGGCTCGCCCTGGCGGCGCGTCCGGCCACACTGCCCGGACCGGCGTCGTTCTCGCCGGTGCCGCTCGTACTGCTTCCGGCGCTCGCCGTCGGGGGCCCGGCGCGGTTCGCGGTCTTCGACGTGCCCGACCGGGCCGCGCTGGTGCGGCTGGGCGCGTCCACGTGCGTGGCCACGGTCTTGGGCGGCCGACTGGTGTACCGGGGCGCTTAGCCGGGCCTCCCCGGGCGCTTACTCCCCGGGCGTTTAGGCGGACACCGGGGCGCGTCGGCGGACACCGTGGCGCTCGTGCGTACGGGGCCGCCTGCCACAATGGGGCGGTGACCCGAGCCAGCCTGAACAAGCAGCCG
The DNA here is from genome assembly GCA_049998335.1 of Streptomyces sp. cmx-10-19. Taxonomy (GTDB): domain Bacteria; phylum Actinomycetota; class Actinomycetes; order Streptomycetales; family Streptomycetaceae; genus Streptomyces. The sequence goes on along the minus strand of JAEBFB010000022.1, from coordinate 25,142 downwards.
CACGAAGTCGCCTCGATGTTCGACCACGTCGCGCAGCGGTACGACCTGACGAACGCCGTGCTGTCGCTCGGCCAGGACCGGGCGTGGCGCAAAGAGGTCGCCAGAGCCGTCGACGCCCGCCCCGCGCAGAAGGTCCTGGACCTCGCGGCCGGCACCGCGACCTCCTCCCTGCCCTTCGCCCGCACCGGCGCCTACGTCGTCCCCTGCGACTTCTCCCTCGGCATGCTCCAGGTCGGCAAGGAACGGCACTCCTGGCTGCCGTTCACCGCGGGCGACGCGACGCGGCTGCCCTTCAAGGACGACGTGTTCGACGCCGTCACCATCTCCTTCGGGCTGCGCAACGTGCAGGACACCGACGCGGCGCTGCGCGAGATGTACCGGGTGACGCGGCCCGGCGGGCGGGTCGTCATCTGCGAGTTCTCGCACCCGACGTGGGCGCCGTTCCGGACCGTCTACACCGAGTATCTGATGCGCGCCCTGCCGCCGGTCGCCCGCGCGGTGTCGTCCAACCCCGACGCGTACGTCTACCTCGCCGAGTCCATCCGCGCCTGGCCCGACCAGCCGGCCCTCGCGCGCAGGCTCACCGGCGCCGGCTGGTCGAAGGTGGCGTGGCGCAACCTGACGGGCGGCGTGGTGACGCTGCACCGGGGCTTCAAGGCGGAGTAGGCCGCGCCCGCGCTCACGGTGCGCCGAGCGCGGCGCAGTACGGCGTCGGCGCCTCCTCGGTCGGCTCGGTCAGCGCCCGGCGCGGTCCGCCCTCGGCGGCCCGGGCGCACGCGGCTCCCGGACGCCGCCGCCCTCGCCCTTCCCGAAGTCGAACCACACGTACACCGGCGACTCCGGCGGCACCGGCGCGCCGGGCCCCGGATACTGCCGTACGACGTGGTCGACGGGGGCGGAGCGCACGTCCGGCCGGTCCGGGGTGCGCAGGGCCGGGCCCCGCGCGCGGGCCGTCGCCCACGCGTCCACGGCCATCAGGCCGACCGGGCGCGGTGCGCGGACATCGGGCTGCTCGGACACCAGGCGCACGGACGTCACCCCCGGGCGGTACCCGGCGGGGTGGTCCCGCCGCACACCGCCCGGAAGCGCCAAGTGGCTTACTGTGATGCTTGGTTGCTCACCGTCACCGTGTCGTGTGCCGTCGCGGTGAGGGGGAGCCGGTAGCAGTGCCCCCGCCGCTCGGAGCCCGGGATGGTGAAGACCTCCGCGAGCCGCATGCCCAGCCGCTCCGTCACCGCGATGGAGCGCGCGTTGCGGGCGTCGACCATCGCGACCACCTCCGCGACCCCCGCCGTACGCACCCGCTCCAGGGTCTGCCGGGCCGCCGCCGTGACGTACCCCTTGCCCCAGTAAGCCCGGCCCAGGCGCCAGCCGATCTCTGTCTCGCCGCGCGGACCCCAGTCCCGCGGCCACGGCTGCGCGCCGGTGAAGCCGATGACCCGGTCCTCCTCGTCGGTCACCGTCCACAGGCAGAACCCGCGCTCGGCGTCGTGCCGGCGCTGGCGCGCGGTCAGCTCCTCGTAGACGGACAACTCGGCGCGCCGCCCGCCGTGGAACTCCATGACGTCCGGATCGTCGAAGACCCGATGCCAGGCGACGGCGTCCTCGTCGGTGGGAACGCGCAACCGTACAACGGGGAGAGCTCGGTTCACTGGGCAGGCCCTTCAGCCGGGTGGGCGATGTCGCTGAATAGACTGCCCATGTCCAGTGCCCGTCGGCACGTACATTTCGAACTCTGGGGAGATCCCGCCGTGACCGAGCCCCTCTCCGACCTCGCCGCCGATGTGATCGTCGTGGGCGCGGGGCCAGCCGGCTCCACCACCGCGTACCACCTGGCCAAGGCCGGGCTCGACGTCCTCCTGCTGGAGAAGACCGCCTTCCCCCGGGAGAAGGTCTGCGGCGACGGCCTCACCCCGCGCGCGGTCAAGCAGCTCGTGGCGATGGGCATCGACATCTCCGAGGAGGCTGGCTGGCTGCGCAACAAGGGCCTGCGCATCATCGGCGGCGGCTCCCGCCTCCAGCTGGACTGGCCGGACCTGGCCTCCTTCCCGGACTACGGACTCGTCCGCAAGCGCGACGACTTCGACGAGCAGCTCGCCCGGCAGGCCCAGAAGGCCGGCGCCCGCCTCTACGAGCGCTGCAACGTCGGCGCCCCCGTCGTCGACGAGCGCACCGGCCGCATCACCGGCGTGCACGCCAAGCTCGGCGAGGACAAGCGCGAGGTCACCTTCCACGCGCCGCTGGTCGTCGCCGCCGACGGCAACTCCACGCGGCTGTCCCTCGCGATGGGCCTGCACCGCCGCGAGGACCGCCCGATGGGCGTCGCCGTCCGCACGTACTTCACCTCGCCCCGCCACGACGACGACTACCTGGAGTCCTGGCTGGAGCTGTGGGACCGCCGCGGCGCCCAGGACCGCCTGCTGCCCGGCTACGGCTGGATCTTCGGCATGGGCGACGGCACCTCCAACGTCGGCCTCGGCGTCCTCAACACCTCCGCCGCCTTCAAGGAACTCGACTGGCGCGAGGTCCTCAAAGCCTGGTGCGCCTCCATGCCCGAGGACTGGGGCTACACCCCCGACAACATGACCGGCCCGATCCGCGGCGCCGCCCTGCCGATGGCCTTCAACCGGCAGCCCCACTACACCAAGGGCCTGCTCCTCGTCGGCGACGCCGGCGGTCTGGTGAACCCCTTCAACGGCGAGGGCATCGCCTACGCCATGGAGTCCGGCCAGCTCGCCGCCGACGTCATCGTGCAGGCCCACGCGCGGGCCACCCCGGCCCAGCGGGAGATCGCCCTCCAGCGCTACCCGCGCGTCCTCAAGGACACCTACGGCGGCTACTACACGCTGGGCCGCGCCTTCGTGAAGCTCATCGGCAACCCGAAGGTCATGCAGATCGCGACCCAGCGCGGCCTCACCCACCCCGTCCTGATGAAGTTCACCCTCAAGATGCTCGCCAACCTGACGGACCCGACGGGCGGCGACGCGATGGACCGCATCATCAACGGACTGAGCAAGGTCGCGCCGAAGGCCTGATCAGGACCCCGCGCCGCCTTCGAGGCCGCGTGCGTCGCCTTCGAGCCCGCGTGCGTCGCCTTCGAGGGTGCGCGCTTCGAGGGCCCGCGCGTTGGCGGCCAGGCGGGCGAAGACCTCCGCGCGCCGGGCCGCCGACTGCCGCAGCGCCGCCCGGCGGTCCCGCGCGGACAGCCGGTCCAGGTAGACGTGCCCGTTCACGTGGTCGGTCTCGTGCGCGAGGCACCGCGCGAAGTATCCGCCGCCCTCGACGCGCAGCGGTTCGCCGTCCTGGTCGAGGCCCCGTACGACGGCCCGGTCCGGGCGCGGTACGGCCATGACGGCGCCCGGTACCGACAGACAGCCCTCGCCCTCGTCGAGCAGCCGCCGCGCGGCCGGTGCCAGGGGTTCCAGGACCGGGTTGACGATGTGCCCGACATGTCGTACACCGTCGTCGTCCGGGCAGTCGTAGACGAACAGGCACAGGTCGACACCGATCTGATTGGCCGCCAGCCCGCAGCCCTCGGCGACGTACATCGTGCGGAACATGTCGGCGATGAGCGCGGCGAGGTCGGGCCCGAACTCGGTGACGTCCCGGCACGGCCTGTGCAGCACCTCCTCGCCGGCCTCGGTGACGCGCCGCACCGACCCGCGCAGGGCCTCGGGCGCGAGCGGGGGGTAGGCCGAGGCGGGGCGCCCCTGTACGAACACACTCGGCATGACGTTCTCTCCTTCGGCTCGGTGAACGGGCCGACGGGAGACGCCGGCCCGCGCCGAGCATGCCAGGAGCCGCGGGAGCGGGGCGAGATACCGGGTGCCGCGGGACGGGGCGAGATGCCGGGCGCGCCGGGGTGCCGGGAGGGGGTGCCGGGAGGGCGGAGGGGCCGCAGCCCACCTGAATGGCTGCGGCCCCTTCGGACGTTGCTGCGAAGGCGCTGCTCAGAGCACCCGCACCGCGCCACTCGGCGGGTCGTACGACAGCGGCTTCTCGACGACGCCGGTGGAGGAGTTCTGCGCGCCGACGAACATGCCGTCGCCGACGTAGACGGCCACGTGGTACGCGCTGCCCGCGCCACCCCAGTACAGGATGTCGCCCGGCTGGAGGTTGTCGAGGCCGACCTGGGTGCCGGCGGTCGACTGGTCCTGCGAGACGCGGGGCAGGCTGATGCCCACCTGGTTGAAGGCGGCCTGCACCAGACCGGAGCAGTCGTAGGCGGAGGGGCCGGTGGCGCCGGAGACGTACGCCTTGCCGACCTGGGCCCGCACGAAGGAGACGACCGCGGCGGCCGAACCGGTGGCCGTGGACGACGACGGGCTGACGACGGCGCTGCTGCTGCTGCTGCCGCCGCTCCCGGTGCCGGACGAGGAGCCGTTGTCCGCGGCGACGGTCAGGGTGGCGCGCTCGGCGGTGCGGGAGGCGCGCTCGGCGGCCTCCTTGCGGGCGGCCTCTTCCTCGGCCTTCTTCTTGGCCTCGGCGGCGGCCTTCTTCTTCGCCTCGGCGAGGTCCGCCTTGGCCTGCTTGGCGGCCTGGGCGGCGGCCGCGTCGCGCTCGGCACGCAGCTCGTAGTCCGCGGCCGCCTGCTGCGTGGCGTCCGCGGACTGGGCGACCTGGGCGGCCAGATCGGCCGTCAGGGTGGGCAGTTCGAGGGTCTGCGTCACCGGTTCGGCCGCGTTGGCCGCACCGGACGCCCCGGCCACTGCCAGGGTGCTGAGGACGCCACCGGCAACTCCGGCCCGCATCGCGATGGTCGACGCGCTGCGGCGGGGTTTCCGGTGGCTGCGTATGTGAGCGGTGTGGGACATAGGGACAACCGGTATCAGGAGCTCCTCCATACCTTCAAGAAACGTGGGCTGCGCCACAGTTGTTCAACCGTGGCTCCGAATCCCGGGCGTGTCGCTCTTTATTGACGCCGTAACGGACATTGCGGACGGGCCGTAACCCGCCTGTGATCACGGTCTTTGATCGTTACGCCCGAATTGCCCCCCGCTTACCACTTGTTGGGGTGGTTGGCCAAGCCCGGTTCTCGGACGTCTCTCATCGGTGTGGCGCAGGTCACGGAACGGTTCCCGTGTCACCCGCGTCCCGCGCGTGCGGGTCGCCCCGGCGGGACCTCCGGGGCGTTCGTGAACGCGTGCACGTGTCCACATCGCGCACCGCCCCTCCCTCCGAGGTGTGAACGGCCCTCTATCAAGTGATCGCGTTCAGCGCCAATTTGCATGCAAGGGAAGTGTCTTGATATGGAGACGCTCGCCGCGAGACCCCTCTGGCCAGCGATGACGAACGAAAATGTCACCTCTGGTGATCACCTGAACGCTTCCTGTGTGAAGATCACCGCTCATCCGACTTCATGATCGTTCGTCAGGTGGTGGAGATCACAAAGCTTGTGCAATACCCCGTGTCGCAGATCACAGAGCGGCAGGCATAAGATGCGGAGCAGTTGGGCTTGTGACCTGCTTCACATGTTCGCGATCTTCGCCGGGACGGGCGTGGTTCACGGGGCTGTTGGGGCGGCTGTGAGTCCAGTGCAGTGCCAGTGCAACCGCCAGCAGTCAGTGCCGACTGAGAGGAGCGAGGAGCGGTGAACGCGTATGCGCCCATCCTCGTACTGGGAGCCCTCGGGGCAGGCTTTGCGATCTTCTCCGTGGTGATGGCCACGCTGATCGGTCCGAAGCGGTACAACCGGGCGAAGCTCGAGGCCTACGAGTGCGGCATCGAGCCGACCCCCACGCCGGCCGGCGGCGGGCGCTTCCCCATCAAGTACTACCTGACGGCGATGCTCTTCATCATCTTCGATATCGAGATCGTCTTCCTCTACCCCTGGGCCGTCACCTTCGACGCCCTGGGGATCTTCGGGCTCGTGGAGATGCTGCTCTTCGTGCTCACCGTCTTCGTCGCGTACGCGTACGTATGGCGGCGCGGCGGCCTGGAATGGGACTGAGGGGCCTTTGACATGGGACTCGAGGAAAAACTGCCGAGCGGATTCCTGCTGACCACCGTCGAGCAGGCCGCGGGCTGGGTGCGCAAGTCGTCCGTCTTCCCCGCCACGTTCGGCCTCGCCTGCTGCGCCATCGAGATGATGACCACCGGCGCCGGCCGCTACGACCTGGCGCGCTTCGGCATGGAGGTCTTCCGCGGCTCGCCCCGGCAGGCGGACCTGATGATCGTCGCGGGCCGGGTCAGCCAGAAGATGGCCCCGGTGCTGCGGCAGGTCTACGACCAGATGCCGAACCCGAAGTGGGTGATCTCGATGGGGGTCTGCGCCTCCTCGGGCGGCATGTTCAACAACTACGCCATCGTCCAGGGCGTCGACCACATCGTCCCGGTCGACATCTACCTCCCCGGCTGTCCGCCGCGGCCCGAGATGCTGATGGACGCCATCCTCAAGCTCCACCAGAAGATCCAGGGCTCCAAGCTCGGGGTGAACGCCGAGGAGGCGGCCCGCGAGGCGGAGGAAGCGGCGCTCAAGGCCCTGCCGACCATCGAGATGAAGGGGCTGCTGCGGTGAGCGACAACGACAACACCGCGGGTGACGCGAACGGGGTGAACCCGGAGAAGGACCTCTCCGCGGAGAACCTCCCCGGCCAGCGCGGTCAGGGCGGCGAGGAGATCCGCGTCCAGCGCGGCATGTTCGGCGCGAACAACGGCGGCGACACCTCCGGCTACGGCGGCCTGGTCCGCTCCGTACGGCTCCCCGGCCCGGCGAGCCGGCCCTACGGCGGCTGGTTCGACGAGGTCGCCGACGAACTGGAGGGCGCGCTGGAGGAGCAGGGGCTCCTGCCGGACAACGCCATCGAGAAGGCGGTCGTCGACCGCGACGAGCTGACCTTCCACATCGAGCGCGAGCACCTCGTCCGCGTCGCCCGCACCCTGCGCGACGACCCCGCCCTGCGCTTCGAACTGTGCACCGGCGTCAGCGGCGTCCACTACCCGCACGACAAGGGCCGCGAGCTGCACGCCGTCTACCACCTGCGCTCGATCACCCACAACCGGCTGATCCGCCTGGAGGTCAGCGCGCCCGACGGCGACCCGCGCGTCCCGTCGCTGGTCGAGGTCTACCCGACCAACGACTGGCACGAGCGCGAGACCTACGACTTCTTCGGCATCGTCTTCGACGGTCACCCGGCCCTGACGCGGATCATGATGCCGGACGACTGGCAGGGCCACCCGCAGCGCAAGGACTACCCCCTCGGCGGCATCCCCGTCGAGTACAAGGGCGCCCAGATCCCGGCTCCGGACCAGCGGAGGTCGTACTCGTGAGCACTTCGCACGCTTCCCCTCGCGAGACCACCGAGGGCACCGTCTACACGGTCACCGGCGGCGACTGGGACGAGGTCGTCCAGTCCGCCGCCCGCGCCGACGACGAGCGCATCGTCGTCAACATGGGCCCCCAGCACCCCTCCACCCACGGCGTGCTGCGGCTCATCCTGGAGATCGACGGCGAGACGGTCACCGAGGCCCGCTGCGGCATCGGCTACCTGCACACCGGCATCGAGAAGAACCTCGAGTACCGGACCTGGACGCAGGGCACCACGTTCGTGACGCGCATGGACTACCTGACCTCGTTCTTCAACGAGACGGCGTACTGCCTGGGCGTCGAGAAGCTCCTCGGCATCGAGGACGAGATCCCCGACCGGGCCACGCTCATCCGGGTCCTGCTCATGGAGCTGAACCGGCTCTCCTCCCACCTCGTGTGCATCGCCACCGGCGGCATGGAGCTGGGCGCGACCACGATCATGATCTACGGCTTCCGCGATCGTGAACTGATTCTCGACATCTACGAGCTGATCACCGGCCTGCGCATGAACCACGCGTTCATCCGCCCCGGCGGACTCGCCCAGGACCTGCCGCCGGGCGCGGTGGACCACATCCGCGAGTTCGTGAAGAAGATGAAGAAGAACCTCCCGGAGTACGACAAGCTCGCCACCGGGAACCCCATCTTCAAGGCCCGGATGCAGGACGTCGGCTACCTCGACCTGTCCGGCTGCATGGCGCTGGGCGCCACCGGCCCGGTGCTCCGGTCCACCGGGCTGCCGCACGACCTGCGCAAGGCCCAGCCGTACTGCGGCTACGAGACGTTCGACTTCGACGTCCCCACCGCCGACACCTGCGACGCCTACGGCCGCTTCCTGATCCGCCTGGAGGAGATGCGCCAGTCGCTCAGGATCGTCGAGCAGTGCCTGGACCGGCTCCAGCCCGGCCCGGTCATGGTCACCGACAAGAAGATCGCCTGGCCCGCCCAGCTCGCCCTGGGACCGGACGGGCTGGGCAACTCCCTCGACCACATCAAGAAGATCATGGGCACCTCGATGGAGGCCCTGATCCACCACTTCAAGCTGGTCACCGAGGGCTTCCGGGTACCGCCGGGGCAGGCGTACGCCGCGGTGGAGTCGCCCAAGGGCGAACTCGGGGCGCATGTCGTCTCCGACGGCGGCACCCGCCCCTTCCGGGTCCACTTCCGCGACCCGTCCTTCACCAACCTTCAGGCCATGGCGGCGATGTGCGAGGGCGGCCAGATCGCCGACGTCATCGTCGCCGTGGCGTCCCTCGACCCCGTGATGGGAGGCGTCGACCGGTGACCACCTCTTCTTCGGAACGGGGCGTCAGCCTGGGCATGCCGGAACCGCCCGCGCCCGCCTACCCGGACGACGTCCGGGCCCGGCTGGAGACCGACGCGCGCGAGGTCATCGCCCGCTACCCGGACTCCCGGTCCGCCCTCCTGCCACTGCTGCACCTCGTACAGGCGGAGGAGGGGCACGTCACCCGCACCGGGATGCGGTTCTGCGCGGACGTGCTCGGCCTGACCACGGCCGAGGTCACCGCCGTCGCGACCTTCTACACCATGTACCGGCGCCGGCCGAGCGGCGACTACCAGGTCGGCGTCTGCACCAACACGCTGTGCGCGGTGATGGGCGGCGACGCCATCTTCGAGTCCCTCCAGGAGCACCTCGGTGTCGGCAACGGCGAGACCACCGACGACGGCAAGGTCACCCTGGAGCACATCGAGTGCAACGCGGCCTGCGACTACGCGCCGGTGGTGATGGTCAACTGGGAGTTCTTCGACAACCAGACCCCGGCGAGCGTGACGCGCCTGGTCGACGACCTGCGCGCGGGACGGCCGGTGACGCCCACGCGCGGTGCGCCACTGTGCACCTTCAAGGAGACCGCCCGGATCCTGGCGGGCTTCCCCGACGAGCGGGACGGCGCCGTCGCGGCCGGCGGCAGCGCGGGTCCCGCATCCCTGGCCGGGCTCAGGCTCGCCAAGGGCGAGACGTCCCCCGCGCGCGTGGTGCACCCGCGGGACGGCGGACCGCACGACGCGCCGAAGGACCGGGACGTGCACAACCCGTCCCCGACGGAACACCTGAGCTCGCACGACGCGCCGCAGGACACATCGGCATCCGACCCTTCCAACCCGGCAGGGCCTACCGCCGAGGAGGGGGAGTGATGACCGTGGCAGCCGAGATCAAGGGCAGCAGCCCGGAGAAGCTGCTCGCACCCGTGCTGTCGGCCTTCTGGGACGAGGACGAGTCGTGGACTCTCGACGTCTACCGGAGGCACGAGGGGTACGAGGGGCTCCGCAAGGCGCTGGCGATGGCGCCGGACGACCTGATCGCGTACGTCAAGGAGTCCGGTCTGCGCGGACGCGGCGGTGCCGGGTTCCCGACGGGGATGAAGTGGCAGTTCATTCCCCAGGGGGACGGCAAGCCTCACTATCTGGTTGTCAACGCCGACGAATCGGAGCCGGGCACCTGCAAGGACATCCCGCTCCTGTTCGCGAACCCGCACAGCCTCATCGAGGGCATCGTCATCGCGTGCTACGCCATCAGGTCTTCGCATGCCTTCATCTATCTGCGTGGTGAAGTCGTCCCAGTGCTGCGGCGGTTGCACGAGGCCGTGCGCGAGGCCTACGCGGCCGGCTTCCTCGGCGAGAACATCCTCGGCAGCGGACTCGACCTCGAACTCACCGTGCACGCGGGCGCGGGCGCGTACATCTGCGGTGAGGAGACCGCACTGCTCGACTCGCTCGAAGGCCGCCGGGGTCAACCGCGGCTCCGTCCCCCCTTTCCTGCCGTCGCGGGCCTCTATGCCTGCCCGACTGTGGTGAACAACGTCGAATCGATCGCTTCAGTTCCCGCGATCCTGAACAAGGGCAAGGACTGGTTCAGGTCGATGGGCAGCGAGAAGTCCCCGGGCTTCACGCTCTACTCGCTCAGCGGCCATGTCGCGGGCCCCGGCCAGTACGAGGCCCCGCTCGGCATCACGCTGCGCCAGCTCCTCGACATGAGCGGCGGCATGCGCCCCGGCCACCGCCTCAAGTTCTGGACGCCCGGCGGCTCCTCGACCCCGATGTTCACCGACGAGCACCTCGACGTCCCCCTCGACTACGAAGGAGTGGGCGCCGCCGGTTCCATGCTCGGCACCAAGGCGCTCCAGTGCTTCGACGAGACGACCTGCGTGGTGCGGGCCGTCACCCGCTGGACCGAGTTCTACGCCCACGAGTCCTGCGGCAAGTGCACCCCCTGCCGCGAAGGCACCTACTGGCTCGTCCAGTTGCTGCGCGACATCGAAGCCGGCAAGGGCTCGATGAGCGACCTCGACAAGCTCAACGACATCGCCGACAACATCAACGGCAAGTCCTTCTGCGCCCTCGGCGACGGCGCCGCCTCGCCGATCTTCTCCTCGCTCAAGTACTTCCGCGAGGAGTACGAGCAGCACATCACGGGCCGCGGCTGCCCCTTCGACCCGGCCAAGTCCACGGCCTGGGCCGACCGTACGGAGGTGAACGCATGACCGTGACGACGAACGCCCCCTCCGGCGGGGGGCAGGCGGCCGTCCCGCCCGAGGACCTCGTGTCGCTGACGATCGACGGCGCCGAGGTCAGCGTGCCCAAGGGCACCCTGGTCATCCGGGCGGCCGAGCAGCTCGGCATCGAGATCCCCCGGTTCTGCGACCACCCCCTGCTCGACCCGGCCGGGGCCTGCCGCCAGTGCATCGTCGAGGTCGAGGGCCAGCGCAAGCCGATGGCGTCCTGCACCATCACCTGCACCGAAGGCATGGTGGTCAAGACCCAGCTCACCTCGCCCGTCGCCGAGAAGGCCCAGCACGGGGTGATGGAGCTGCTGCTCATCAACCACCCGCTGGACTGCCCCGTCTGCGACAAGGGCGGCGAGTGCCCGCTCCAGAACCAGGCCATGTCGCACGGCAACGCCGAGTCCCGCTTCGAGGGCAAGAAGCGGACCTACGAGAAGCCCGTGCCGATCTCCACCCAGGTGCTGCTCGACCGCGAGCGGTGCGTGCTGTGCGCCCGCTGCACCCGGTTCTCCCACCAGGTCGCGGGCGACCCGATGATCGAGCTGATCGAGCGCGGCGCGCTCCAGCAGGTCGGCACCGGTGAGGGCGACCCCTTCGAGTCGTACTTCTCCGGGAACACCATCCAGATCTGCCCGGTCGGCGCGCTCACCTCGGCGGCCTACCGGTTCCGCTCCCGGCCCTTCGACCTGATCTCCTCGCCGTCGGTGTGCGAGCACTGCTCCGGCGGCTGCGCGACCCGCACCGACCACCGGCGCGGCAAGGTCATGCGGCGCCTCGCGGCCGAGGAGCCCGAGGTCAACGAGGAGTGGATCTGCGACAAGGGGAGGTTCGGCTTCCGCTACGCCCAGCAGCGGGACCGGCTCAGCACGCCCCTGGTCCGCAACGCCGAGGGCGACCTGGAGCCCGCTTCCTGGCCGGAGGCCCTCCAGATCGCCGCGCAGGGCCTGCTCGCCTCCCGGGGCCGCACCGGTGTCCTGACGGGCGGCCGGCTCACCGTCGAGGACGCCTACGCGTACAGCAAGTTCGCGCGCGTGGCGCTCGACACCAACGACATCGACTTCCGCGCGCGCGTGCACAGCGCCGAGGAGGCCGACTTCCTGGCCGCCCGGGTCGCCGGCCGCGGCCGCGACCTCGACGGCACGGGCGTCACCCACACCTCGCTGGAGGAGGCGCCCGCCGTCCTGCTGGTCGGGTTCGAGGCCGAGGAGGAGGCGCCCGGCGTCTTCCTGCGGCTGCGCAAGGCCTGGCGCAAGCACGGACAGCAGGTCTTCTCGCTCGCCACGCACGCCACGCGGGGCCTGGAGAAGGCGGGCGGCACCTTGCTCCCCGCCGCTCCCGGCACCGAGACCGAGTGGCTGGACGCCCTCGCGAGCGGCGTCGGCCTGGAGGAGGGCGGTGCCCAGGCGGCCGAAGCGCTGCGCGCCGAGGGCGCCGTGATCGTCGTCGGCGAACGGCTGGCGGCCGTGGCCGGGGGCCTCACCTCTGCCGTACGGACCTCGGCGGCGACCGGCGCCCGGCTGGTGTGGATCCCGCGTCGGGCCGGAGAACGCGGCGCTATCGAGGCGGGCGCGCTGCCGTCGCTGCTGCCCGGCGGGCGTCCGGCGACCGACCCGCGCGCGCGTGAGGAGGTCGCCGCGGCCTGGGGCCTGGCCGACCTGCCGCACCGCTACGGGCGCGACACCGGCGAGATCGTCGAGGCCGCGGCCCGGGGCGAACTCCAGGCGCTGCTGGTGGCGGGCGTGGAGGTCGCCGACCTGCCCGACCCCACGCGCGCGCGTGCGGCACTCGACGAGGCCGGGTTCGTGGTGTCGCTGGAGCTGCGGCCCAGCGAGGTCACCGAACGCGCCGACGTCGTCCTGCCGGTCGCCGCGGTCGCCGAGAAGCCCGGCACCTTCCTCAACTGGGAGGGCAGGGTCCGCCTGTTCGAGGCCGCGCTCAAGCCCGACCAGATGACCCGCCGGCTCGCTCCCGCCGACGCCCGCGTCCTCCAGATGCTGGCCGACGCGATGGACGTCCACCTGGGCCTGCCCGACCTGCGCACCACCCGCGCGGAGATCGACCGGCTCGGCGCCTGGGACGGGCCGCGCGCCGGCGATCCGCTGCACACCGCGAGCGCGCTGCCCCGCCCGGCCGCCGGGGAGGCCGTCCTGGCCGGGCACCGGCTGCTGCTCGACCAGGGCCTCCTCCAGCAGGGCGACGAGGCGCTCGCCGGCACCCGGCACGCCGCGCGGGCGCGGCTTTCGGCCGCCACGGCCGCCGAGGCGGGCGTCAAGGACGGCGACCTGCTCGCCGTCACCGGACCCGCCGGGGCGGTCGAACTGCCCCTCCAGGTCACCGAGATGCCCGACCGGGTGGTCTGGCTCCCGCTGAATTCGGCCGGCACCGGCGTCGCCTCCGACGCCGGGGTGCTGCCCGGAACCCTCGTCCGCATCGGCCCGGCGACGCTCGCGGACGCAGCCCCCAAGGAGGTGGAGGCATGAGCCCGTACCTCGCCGCTGAAGACCTCTCGATGTTCGGCACCGACCCGTGGTGGCTGGTGGTGATCAAGGCGGTCTTCTGCTTCGCCTTCCTGATGGTGACCGTGCTGTTCTCCATCGTGTGGGAGCGCAAGGTCGTCGCCTGGATGCAGCTGCGCATCGGCCCCAACCGGCACGGCCCCTGGGGCATGCTCCAGTCGCTCGCCGACGGCATCAAGCTGATGCTCAAGGAAGACGTCATCGTCAAGCGCGCCGACAAGGCGGTGTACGTCCTCGCCCCGGTCGTCGCGGCCATCCCGGCCTTCATGGCGATCGCCGTGATCCCCTTCGGGCCGGCCGGCAACGAGGTGTCGATCTTCGGCCACCGCACCGCCATGCAGCTCACCGACCTGCCGATCGCGATGCTGTTCATCCTGGCCGTCGCCTCGGTCGGCATCTACGGCATCGTGCTGGCGGGTTGGAGTTCCGGATCGACCTACCCGCTGCTCGGCGGACTGCGCTCCTGCGCCCAGATGATCTCCTACGAGATCGCGATGGGCGCCGCCTTCGCCTCGGTGTTCCTCTACTCCGGATCAATGTCGACGTCGGAGATCGTCGCCCAGCAGAACGACCGCTGGTACATCGTGCTGCTGCCGGTCTCCTTCATCCTCTACATCGTCACCATGGTCGGCGAGACCAACCGCGCCCCCTTCGACATGCCCGAGTCCGAGGGCGACCTGGTGGGCGGCTTCAACACCGAGTACTCGTCGATCAAGTTCGCGATGTTCATGCTCGCCGAGTACGTGAACATGGTGACGGTCTCCGCGGTCGCCACCACGCTGTTCCTCGGCGGCTGGCGGGCCCCCTGGCCGATCAGCACCTTCTGGGAGGGCGCCAACCACGGCTGGTGGCCGCTGCTCTGGTTCGTGGTCAAGGTCCAGCTGCTGCTGTTCTTCTTCATCTGGCTGCGCGGCACCCTCCCGCGGGTCCGCTACGACCAGCTGATGAAGCTCGGCTGGAAGGTCCTCATCCCGGTCTCCCTGGTCTGGCTGATGCTCGTCGCCACTGTGCGGGCGCTGCGGAACGAGAACTACGGCTTCACCGACATCGCCCTCTACATCGGCGGCGGCGTCCTCGCCCTGCTGATCGTTTCCGTCCTCGTCGACATGTACCGCGACAAGGGCAAGCGGGCCGCGGACGGCGCCGAGGGCGCCCCCGCGGGCGGTGCCGGCGGACCGGCCGCCTTCGACCCGATGGCCGGCGGGTTCCCCGTACCGCCGCTGCCCGGACAGGAGGCGCCGCCGGTGCCCAGGCGCCGTCCCCGCCGGGAGCGGGAGCTGATTGTCAGTGGCGGGCCCGATACTCACAGTGACGGACCCGTGAGCGGACCTACGGATGGAAAGGAGGCGTCCGATGGCTGAGGAACCCAAGGAGACCGACCCCGGTTTCCTGAACCCCGTGGCCGGCTTCGGCGTGACCTTCAAGGCCATGTTCAAGAAGCGGCTCACCGAGCAGTACCCGGAGCAGCGGAAGACCACCGCTCCGCGTTTCCACGGACGGCACCAGCTCAACCGCCATCCGGACGGCCTGGAGAAGTGCGTCGGCTGCGAGCTGTGCGCCTGGGCCTGCCCCGCCGACGCCATCTACGTCGAGGGCGCCGACAACACCGACGAGGAGCGCTACTCCCCGGGCGAGCGGTACGGCCGCGTCTACCAGATCAACTACGCCCGCTGCATCCTGTGCGGCCTGTGCATCGAGGCGTGCCCCACGCGCGCGCTGACGATGACCAACGAGTTCGAACTGGCCGACTCCACCCGCGCCGACCTCATCTTCACCAAGGACCAGCTGCTCGCCGGCCTGGAGGAGGGCATGGTCGACTCGCCCCACGCCATCTACCCGGGCACGGACGAACAGGACTACTACCGGGGCCTGGTGACCGAGGCCGCCCCCGGCACGGTCCAGCAGACCGCCCAGGCGAAGGGCGAGGTGGTCCAGGAGGCCGCCTCCACCTCCGGCCCGGAGGAACCGGCCTCGGACGAGGTGATCCGCCGATGACCGCGCAGCTCGCCGCCGCGGCGACCCTCTCCGCCGGCACCTCCACCGGAGAGGCCGTCCAGTTCTGGATCCTCGGCACCGTCGCGGTGATCGGCGCCCTGTGCACCGTCTTCATGAAGAAGGCCGTGCACAGCGCCCTCTGCCTCGCCGGCACCATGATCGTCCTTGCCGTGTTCTACCTCGCCAACGGCGCCTACTTCCTCGGCATCGTGCAGATCGTCGTCTACACCGGCGCGATCATGATGCTGTTCCTGTTCGTGGTGATGCTGGTCGGCGTCACGGCCGCGGACTCGCTCAAGGAGACGATCAAGGGCCAGCGCTGGCTGGCCCTGGTGTCCGGGCTCGGCTTCGGCATCCTGCTGATCGCCGGCATCGGCAACGCCTCCCTCACCGAGTTCACCGGCCTCGCCCAGGCGAACGCGAACGGCAACGTGGAGGGCCTCGCGTCCCTCATCTTCACCAAGTACGTCTTCGCCTTCGAGATCACCGGCGCGCTGCTCATCACGGCCGCCGTCGGCGCGATGGTGCTCACCCACCGCGAGCGCACCGAGCGCGCCAAGACCCAGCGCGAGCTGTCCGAGCAGCGCGTCCGCGACGGCAAGCACCTGCCGCCGCTGCCCGCTCCCGGCGTGTACGCCCGGCACAACGCGGTCGACATCGCGGGCCTGCTGCCCGACGGCACCCCCTCCGAGCTGACCGTCAGCAAGACGCTGCGCGAGCGGGGCCAGATCCGCGACGTGTCGATGGAGGCGCTGGGCGACCTCAAGGCCATCGAGCAGCGGGCCGAGGAGCGCCTCGAACGCGAGGGCGGCTCCCGGCGGTCCGAGGAGGCGTCGAAGTGAATCCCGTCTACTACCTCTATCTCGCGGCCCTGCTGTTCACGATCGGCGCCACCGGTGTGCTGATCCGGCGCAACGCGATCGTGGTCTTCATGTGCATCGAGCTGATGCTGAACGCCTGCAACCTCGCGTTCGTCGCCTTCTCCCGCATGCACGGCAACCTCGACGGCCAGATCATCGCCTTCTTCACGATGGTCGTCGCCGCCGCCGAGGTCGTGGTCGGGCTCGCGATCATCGTGTCCCTGTTCCGTTCCCGCCACTCGGCCTCGGTCGACGACGCCAGCCTGATGAAGCTGTGAGGGGCTGAAGTGGAGAACCTGATTGCGCTGCTGGTGGCGGCGCCCCTGCTCGGAGCGGCCGTCCTGCTGGTCGGCGGACGCCGGCTGGACCGCGTCGGCCACTGGATCGGCACCCTGCTGGCCGCCGTCTCCTTCGTGATCGGCGTCGTCCTCTTCGCCGACCTGCTGGGCAACGCCGCCGAGGACCGCACCCTCACGCAGCACCTGTTCAGCTGGATCCCGGTCGAGGGCTTCCAGGCCGACGTCGCCTTCCGGCTCGACCAGCTGTCGATGACGTTCGTCCTGCTGATCACCGGCGTCGGCTCGCTCATCCACCTGTACTCGATCGCGTACATGGAGCACGACGAGCGCCGCCGCCGCTTCTTCGGCTATCTGAACCTGTTCCTCGCGGCGATGCTGATCCTCGTCCTCGCCGACAACTACCTGCTGCTGTACGTCGGCTGGGAGGGCGTCGGTCTCGCCTCCTACCTGCTGATCGGCTTCTGGCAGCACAAGCCCAGCGCCGCCACCGCCGCGAAGAAGGCCTTCCTGGTCAACCGCGTCGGCGACATGGGCCTGTCCATCGGCATCATGCTGATGTTCCTGTGGTTCGGCACCTTCGCCTTCGGGCCGGTGCTCGGCGGCCACGGGGAGCCCGGACTCGTGGCCGGGGCGGACGAGGGCAAGCTCACCGCGATCGCCCTGATGCTGCTGCTCGCCGCCTGCGGCAAGTCCGCCCAGGTGCCGCTCCAGTCCTGGCTCGGCGACGCGATGGAGGGCCCGACCCCGGTCTCCGCCCTCATCCACGCGGCGACGATGGTGACCGCGGGCGTCTACCTGATCGTCCGTTCCGGGGCCATCTTCAACGGCGCGCCGGACGCGCAGCTGGTCGTCACCATCGTCGGTGCGGTCACGCTGCTGTTCGGTGCGATCGTCGGTTGCGCCAAGGACGACATCAAGAAGGCGCTGGCCGGATCGACCATGTCGCAGATCGGCTACATGGTCCTCGCCGCGGGCCTCGGCCCCATCGGCTACGTCTTCGCGATCATGCACCTGGTGACGCACGGCTTCTTCAAGGCCGGGCTGTTCCTCGGCGCGGGCTCCGTGATGCACGGCATGAACGACGAGGTCGACATGCGGCGCTACGGCGGGCTGCGGAAGTACATGCCGGTCACCTTCGTCACCTTCGGCCTCGGCTACCTCGCCATCATCGGCTTCCCGGGCCTGTCCGGCTTCTTCTCCAAGGACAAGATCATCGAGGCGGCGTTCGCCAAGGGCGGCACCGAGGGCTGGATCCTCGGCGCCTGCGCCCTGCTCGGCGCGGCCATCACGGCGTACTACATGACGCGCGTGATGCTGATGACCTTCTTCGGCGAGGAGCGCTGGCGGAACGCCCCGACGCCGTCCCCGGCCCAGCCCGACGTGGAGCCCGCCGCCGAGACGCGCGGCGCGTACGAACCGCCGCACCCGCACGAGTCGCCGGGGCTGATGACGATCCCGATGATCGTGCTGGCCGTCGGGTCGGTCGCGGGCGGTGCCTTCTTCAGCATCGGCGACCGCTTCCTGCACTGGCTGGAGCCCATCACCGGGCACGACCACGGGGACGCGCCGATCAGCGCCGGGGCCGTCACCGGGGCGACGGTGGCCTGCATGGTCATCGGCGTCGCGATCGCCTGGGCGCAGTACGGGCGCCGGCCGGTCCCGGCCGTCGCCCCGCGCGGGTCGCTGCTCACCCGGGCCGCCCGGCGCGACCTGCTCCAGGAAGACTTCAACCACGTGGTCCTGGTCCGCGGCGGCGAGCACCTCACCCGCTCGCTGGTCTACGTCGACCACACCCTGGTCGACGGGGTGGTCAACGGCACGGCGGCCTCGGTCGGCGGCCTGTCCGGGCGGATGCGCAGGCTCCAGAACGGCTTCGCGCGCTCGTACGCGGTCTCGATGTTCGGCGGTGCGGCACTCCTCGTCGCCGCGACCCTGCTGATGAGGGCGGTCTGATACCGATGTCCTTTCCCCTGCTGACAGTCACGGCGGCCCTCCCGGCCGTCGGGGCGATCGCCACGGCCGCCGTGCCGGCCGCGCGACGCACCGCGGCCAAATGGCTGGCGCTGCTGGTCTCGCTGGCCACGCTCGCGCTCGCGGTCGCGGTGCTGATCCGCTTCGACCCGGACGGCGACCGCTACCAGCTCACCGAGTCGCACGCGTGGATCGCGGACTTCGGCGTCCGCTACGAACTGGGCGTGGACGGCATCGCCGTGGCGCTGATCGCGCTGACCGCGCTGCTGATCCCGTTCATCGTCCTGGCGGGCTGGCACGACGCCGACCCGCTGGAGACCGGCAGCCGCCGGTGGCGGCCGACGCAGGGCTTCTTCGCCCTGATCCTGGTCGTCGAGGCGATGGTGATCATCTCCTTCGAGGCCACCGACGTCTTCCTCTTCTACATCTTCTTCGAAGCCATGCTCATCCCGATGTACTTCCTCATCGGCGGCTTCGGCGACCGCGCCCACCAGCACGGCGAGCAGACGGCGGCGACGCAGCGGTCGTACGCGGCGGTGAAGTTCCTCCTCTACAACCTGGCCGGCGGTCTGATCATGCTGGCCGCGGTGATCGGCCTCTACGTGGTCGCCGGGACCTTCTCGCTCGCCGAGATCGCCGAGGCGCGGGCCAACGGTTCGCTGGACATGGCGACCACCACCGAGCGGTGGCTGTTCCTCGGCTTCTTCTTCGCCTTCGCGGTGAAGGCGCCGCTGTGGCCGCTGCACACCTGGCTGCCCAACGCCATGCAGGAGTCGACCGCGCCGGTCGCCGTGCTCATCACGGCGGTCGTCGACAAGGTAGGCACCTTCGCGATGCTCCGCTTCTGCCTCCAGCTCTTCCCGGAGGCCAGCAAGTGGGCGACGCCCGTGATCCTGGTGCTGGCGGTCGTCAGCATCATCTACGGGGCGCTGCTCGCGGTCGGCCAGCGCGACATCAAGCGGCTGATCGCCTACGCGTCGATCTCGCACTTCGGCTTCATCGTCATGGGCATCTTCGCGATGACCAGCCAGGGCCAGTCCGGCGCCACGCTGTACATGGTCAACCACGGCATCTCGACCGCGGTGCTGATGCTGATCGCCGGGTTCCTGATCTCGCGGCGCGGCTCGCGGCTCATCGCCGACTTCGGCGGCGTGCAGAAGGTCGCGCCGGTGCTCGCCGGGACGTTCCTGATCGGCGGCCTGGCGACCCTGTCGCTGCCGGGGCTGGCGCCCTTCGTCAGCGAGTTCCTGGTGCTGGTGGGCACGTTCACCCGCTATCCGGTGATCGGGATCATCGCCACCTTCGGCATCGTCCTCGCCGCGCTCTACACCCTCGTCCTCTACCAGCGGACGATGACCGGGCCGGTGAAGGCCGAGGTGTCCGCCATGCCCGACCTGCGGGTGCGGGAGCTGGTGGTGGTGGCGCCGCTGGTGGCGCTGTTGATCTTCCTGGGCGTCTATCCGAAGCCCGTGACGGACATCGTCGATCCGGCGGTGCAGCAGACCCTGTCCGACGTACACAAGACGGACCCCAAGCCTGAGGTGGAGGCGGCCAAGTGAGCGCAGCAGCCGTCCACAGCCTGTGGACAACGGCGGCGACGGCGGCCGACCCGATCGCCAAGATCGACGCGCCGAAGATCGAGTACGGGCAGCTGTCGCCCACCCTGATCGTCCTCGGCGCGGCGATCATCGGCATCCTGGTCGAGGCCTTCGTGCCGCGCCGGGCCCGCTACCACGCGCAGATGTTCGTGTCCGCCGTCGCGCTGATCGCCGCCTTCGCCGCGGTCGTCGCGCTCGCGGCGGGCGGATACGGCACCACCAAGGCCGGCATCGCCGCGATGGGCGCCATCGCCGTCGACGGACCGGCGCTCTTCCTCCAGGGCACCATCCTGCTGGCGGCGCTGGTGGGCCTGTTCACCTTCGCCGAGCGGCGCCTGGACCCGGAGGCGCACGGCAACCGCGTCGACTCCTTCGCCGCGCAGGCCGCGGCCGTGCCGGGCAGCGAGAGCGAGCAGAGGGCGGTCAAGGCCGGCTTCACCACCACCGAGGTGTTCCCGCTGCTGCTCTTCGCGGTCGCGGGCATGCTGGTCTTCCCGGCGGCCAACGACCTGCTGACGCTGTTCGTGGCCCTGGAGGTGCTCTCCCTCCCGCTGTACCTGCTGTGCGCGCTGGCCCGCCGCAAGCGGCTGATGTCGCAGGAGGCGGCGGTCAAGTACTTCCTGCTCGGCGCCTTCGCCTCCGCGTTCACCCTGTTCGGCATCGCCCTGCTCTACGGCTACGCGGGCTCCATGTCGTACGGCACGATCGCTCAGGTCGTCGACGGCACCGTGAAGGACATCAACCCGGCGCTCGCCGACACCATGGGCAACGACGCGCTGCTGCTCGTCGGCGCCGCGCTCGTCGTCATGGGCCTGCTGTTCAAGGTGGGCGCGGTGCCGTTCCACATGTGGACGCCGGACGTGTACCAGGGCGCGCCGACGCCGGTGACCGGCTTCATGGCGGCGGCGACCAAGGTGGCCGCCTTCGGCGCCCTGCTCCGCATCCTCTACGTCGTCCTGCCCGGCCTGCGCTGGGACTGGCGGCCGGTGATGTGGGGCGTCACGATCATCACGATGCTGGCCGGCGCGATCGTCGCGATCACGCAGACCGACATCAAGCGGCTGCTGGCGTACTCGTCGATCGCCCACGCGGGCTTCATCCTCGCGGGCGTCATCGCGACCTCGCCGGACGGCATCTCCTCCGTCCTGTTCTACCTGGCCGCGTACTCCTTCGTCACGATCGGCGCCTTCGCGGTCGTCACGCTGGTGCGCGACGCGGGCGGCGAGGCGACGCACCTGTCCAAGTGGGCCGGGCTCGGCCGCAGGTCACCGCTGGTGGCGGCCGTGTTCGCGGTGTTCCTGCTGGCCTTCGCGGGCATCCCGCTGACCTCGGGCTTCGCGGGCAAGTTCGCCGTCTTCAAGGCGGCGGCGGAGGCCGGTGCGGCCCCGCTGGTCGTGGTCGGTGTGATCTCGTCGGCGATCGCGGCGTTCTTCTACATCCGTGTCATCGTCCTCATGTTCTTCAGCGAACCGAGGCCGGAGGGCCCGACCGTCGCGGTCCCGTCCCCCCTGACGACCACGGCCATCGCGGTCGGCGTCGCGGTCACGGTGGTCCTGGGCGTCGCACCCCAGTACTTCCTGGACCTGGCGGGGCAGGCGGGGGTGTTCGTGCGG
Organism: Streptomyces sp. cmx-10-19; assembly: GCA_049998335.1. Classification (GTDB taxonomy): domain Bacteria; phylum Actinomycetota; class Actinomycetes; order Streptomycetales; family Streptomycetaceae; genus Streptomyces. The sequence goes on along the minus strand of JAEBFB010000022.1, from coordinate 3,466 downwards.
TGAGGTGACGGCCTCGTCCATACGGCAACGGCCCGGCGTCCCCACGAGGGGTGCCGGGCCGTTGCCGCAGGTGGGTGCCTATTTACCGCGTGGCCGGGCTCTGACGGCGGTCAGGTCCAGTTCCATCGGGAAGGGCGCATCCATTTTCAGACGCTCACGAAAGATGCCGATGCTTGTGTAGGCGCCGGTGGTCGGCTCCAGCTCGAAGACGTGGACCACGGCCGATCCGTTCTCGCTCTCGACCCGCCAGTAGTGAGGGATCTTCGCCCTGGCGTACTTCAAGGGCTTGGTCTCGCGGTCCCGGGAGACCGAGTCGGCGGAGACGACCTCGATCGCCAGCAGGACAGCGGCCGAGGGAAACCGGGTCTGCGCCGTGTCCGTCCAAGCATCGGCCCGGAACACGATGACGTCCGGCTCCGGCCTGTTCTGCGCGTCGATATCGATCGTGAACTCACGGAAGACTTCGAACTCGGCAGGTGCCAGCGACTGAAGCTGCCATTTGAAGAAGTCGACAGCTCTTTCATGAAAGGCGGTCTGCGGACTCACGAAGACGAGGTTCCCGTCGATGAGCTCCGTGTGCGGAGGCAGGTTCGGAAGCCGGTCCAGATCGTCCGCGGTCCAACCGCCCTCCGGCGGGGTCGGCCAGTCGGGTGTGGACGCCTTCGGTGCGACGCTCATCAGTGCTCCCCTGGGACGGAGTCTCGCGGGCGCAATCAGACTATCCGCCGGAAACGGGCGAGTCTCCCGCGAACGTGTGAACGACTGTCGTGTCCTTGACGCGAGTACCGGTGTGCGGCCTGTGGATAACTTCGGGGCTGTCGGTGCGGGCCCCTATCGTTGAGGCAGTGGTCGGCAGGACGGGCCAGGACGGGTGTGGCGGGGCGTACGGGGGACGGGACGATGAGCGGGACGGACGTGATCGGCGAGATGGCAGAGGCGACAGGGGTGGCGGGGCGCGTGGACAGTGAGACGCTGGCCACACTGCACCGGGTGTTCGGGTACGAGGCCTTCCGCGGGGAGCAGGAGGCGGTCGTCGACCATGTGGTGGCCGGCGGTGACGCCGTCGTGCTCATGCCGACCGGCGCCGGCAAGTCGCTGTGCTACCAGATTCCGTCTCTGGTCAGGCCCGGTACGGGCATCGTGGTCTCGCCGCTCATCGCGCTGATGCAGGACCAGGTGGACGCGCTGCGGGCGCTCGGCGTGCGGGCCGGCTTCATGAACTCCACGCAGGACTTCGACGAGCGGCGCGTGGTGGAGGCCGAGTTCCTCGCCGGGGAGCTGGACCTGCTGTACCTCGCGCCCGAGCGGCTGCGGCTGGAGAACACCCTCGACCTGCTCTCCCGGGGCAAGATCTCCCTCTTCGCCATCGACGAGGCGCACTGCGTATCCCAGTGGGGCCACGACTTCCGGCCCGACTACCTCGCCCTGTCCCTGCTCGGCGAGCGCTGGCCGGACGTACCCCGCCTCGCGCTCACGGCGACGGCCACGCACGCCACCCACCGCGAGATCACCGAGCGGCTGGACATGCCGGCCGCCCGGCACTTCGTGGCCAGCTTCGACCGGCCCAACATCCAGTACCGGATCGTCCCGAAGACCGACCCCAAGAAGCAGCTGCTGAACTTTTTGCGCGAGGAGCACCCCGGCGACGCCGGCATCGTGTACTGCCTCTCACGCAACTCCGTCGACAAGACCGCCGAGTTCCTCTCGCGCAACGGCGTCGAGGCCGTCCCGTACCACGCGGGGCTGGACGCGGGCACCCGCGCGGCGCACCAGTCCCGGTTCCTGCGCGAGGAGGGGCTGGTCGTGGTCGCGACCATCGCCTTCGGCATGGGCATCGACAAGCCGGACGTGCGGTTCGTCGCCCACCTGGACCTGCCCAAGTCGGTAGAGGGCTACTACCAGGAGACCGGCCGCGCCGGCCGCGACGGACTCCCGTCCACCGCCTGGATGGCGTACGGCCTCAACGACGTCATACAGCAGCGGAAGCTGATCCAGTCCGGCGAGGGCGACGAGGCGTTCCGCCGCCGCGCCCAGTCCCACCTGGACGCCATGCTCGGGCTGTGCGAGACCGTCCGGTGCCGGCGCGGCCAGCTCCTCGCCTACTTCGGCCAGGACCCGGACCCGGCCGGCTGCGGCAACTGCGACACCTGCCTCACCCCGCCCGAGACGTGGGACGGCACGGTCGCGGCCCAGAAGGTGCTGTCGACGGTGGTGCGGCTCAAGCGCGAGCGCGGGCAGAAGTTCGGCGCGGGACAGATCATCGACATCCTGCTCGGCAAGCGCACCGCCAAGGTGATCCAGTTCGACCACGACCAGCTCTCCGTCTTCGGCATCGGCGAGGAGCTGACCGAGGGCGAGTGGCGCGGCGTGACCCGGCAGCTCCTCGCCCAGGGCCTGCTCGCCGTCGAGGGCGAGTACGGCACGCTGGTGCTGACCGAGGCCAGCGGCGAGGTCCTGCGGCGCGAGCGGGAGGTGCCGCTGCGCAAGGAGCCGAAGAAGCCGGCGGCGGCCAAGGGCGCGAGCGGCGGACGGGGTGAGCGCAAGCCGAAGGCCGCCGTCGCCGATCTGCCCGAGGAACTGCTCCCCGCCTTCGAGGCCCTGCGGGCCTGGCGCGCCGAGCAGGCCCGGGAGCAGGGCGTCCCGGCCTACGTCATCTTCCACGACGCCACCCTGCGCGAGATCGTCGCCGCCTGGCCCACGTCGGTCGGGCAGCTCGGCGGGATCAGCGGGGTGGGCGAGAAGAAGCTCGCGACGTACGGGGAGGGGGTGGTGGGGGTGCTCGCCGGGCTGTCCGGGAACTCCGAGACCGCCTCATCCGGCTCCGCCGCATCCGCCGGCCCCGCTTCCGCCGGCCCCGCTGTGGCCGGCCCCGCTTCCCCTGGCCCCGCGTCCGCCGAGCCCGGCCCCGACGACTGGCCCGACACCGAGCCGGAGCCGGACGACTGGATATAGGCGCCCGGACGCCCGCCCCTCGCCTCGCAGGTGCCCGGGCCGCGTACGCCCTGACGCCGGCGTCCGTGTCCGTGGTGGCCGTGTCCGTGGTGGCCGTGGCGAGGGCCGCGCGGGCGTCGGGCGTGGCGTCCGTGTGCCGGGCCAGGGCCAGGACGGCGGCCTTGCGGACGTCGGCGTTCGGGTCGGCCAGGGCCTTGGCGAGGACGGGGACCGCGCGGCCGGGGTCGGCGGCGGACAGCGCGCCGGCCGCGCCGGACCGCACCTGCCAGGCGGGGTCGGTCAGCGCCGCGACCGCCCGTGCCGCCAGCGGGTCCGGGCAGCCCGCCCGCGCGACCACCCCGAAGGCCGCGCCCCGGACCAGGGCGTCGGGGTCCTCGGTGAGCCGGTCTAGGTGTATTGCCCTGTGAGGTTGGGGACGCGGCTGGCGGGTGGTTGCCCTTTCAGCGCGGTGTGTCCGCGGTGGTGATTGTAGGAGTGCAGCCACTGTGGGAATGTTTCGCGACGTTCGGTCTCT
>JAEBFB010000021.1:0-127658 GCA_049998335.1 Streptomyces sp. cmx-10-19 | reverse complement strand
CACCCCGCCCGTCTCGGCGGTCCCGTCAGGGGGTTCAGCGCAGGAAGGGGTGCGTGGCCAAGGCCACGCACCCCGCCCGTCGCCGTTCGATCTACCCATCGGTAGCATCCTGGGCATGGCAGACACGCAGCAGGTTGACACCAAGCCCGACCGCCGGGCCGAGCGCCGGGTGGCCCGGATGGCCGGGCGGATCGAGACCTTCGCCAAGGCGCACGGCGGCGCCGAGGCCCAGGTGGCCTACCTCGGCGAGCGCGGCGCCCGCATCGTGCTCGTCGGCGCGGACGGCGCCTGGGGGGACGTGGTCGCCCGCTCCTTCGACTCGGCGCGGCAGGCCGTGGAGAGGTCCGGGGTCACCGTCCACGAGGACTTCGACGGCGAGTTCGCCGCCAAGGTGAGGACCGGCCGCTACGAGTGGTCCCGCATGGCGGGCATCCAGCTCGGCGGCCCGAGCACCACCTGAGACCCGGTCGCCCGTCGGATCCGGGCAACACCTGAGACGGTCCGGGCAACTGAGACGGTCCGGGCAACACCTGGGACCCGGTTCACCCGTTAGGACCCGTAGGAAGCCGCAAGGCACACGGTCCCGTCACGGGGAGTCCGGATGATCGAAACGCCGTCCCTGGTGGACCAGTACTGCCACGGCGTCCTGAGAACGGAGCTGGGCCTCGGCACCTTCGAGGCCCAGCTGGCCCGCACCGAGGGCCCGCCCGCGCCGGGCACCACCCTCTTCGACACGCAGACCGGCTTCGCGGTACGCCGCTGGTGCCCGCCCCTGCTCGGCCTGGAACCGCACTGCCCGCCCGCGCACTATCTCGCCCGGCGCCGGGAACTGGGCGTCCTGGAGGCCGACCGCCGGCTGCTGCGCGGCAGCGGCATCACCACCTACCTCGTCGACGCGGGCCTGCCGGGCGACCTCACCGGCCCCGCCGAGATGGCCACGGCGGCCGACGCCGACGCCCACGAGATCGTCCGGCTGGAGCTGCTCGCCGAGCAGGTCGCCGACACGTCCGGCACCGTCGAGTCCTTCCTCGCCAACCTCGCCGAGGCGGTGCACGGGGCCGCCGCGCACGCCGTCGCCTTCACCTCCGTCGCCGGGGTGCGCCACGGCCTCGCGCTGGCGCCGGAACCGCCCGGCCCCGGCGAGGTGCGCGGCGCCGCCGCCCGCTGGCTGACGGGGCGCGAGGTCGGCGGCGAGCTGAGCGACCCGGTGCTGCTGCGGCACCTGCTGTGGATCGCCGTCGCCTCGGGGCGGCCGCTCCAGCTGCACGCGGGGCTCGGTGAGCCGGGGCTGCGCATCGACCGCACCGACCCGGTGCTGCTCACCGACTTCGTCCGCGCCACCGCCGGGCTCGGCACCGACCTGGTCCTGCTGCACGGCTACCCGTACCACCGCCATGCCGCCCATCTCGCCGGGGTCTTCCCGCACGTCTACGCCGACTCGGGCGCCGCCCTGGTCCGCACCGGCGCCGGCGCGGCGACCGTCCTCGCGGAGATCCTGGAGCTGGCCCCCTTCGGCAAGATCCTCTTCTCCAGCGGCGCCCAGGGCCTGCCCGAACTCCACGTCGTCGGCGCCCGCCTCTTCGGCGAGGCCCTCGCCCGGGTACTCGGCACCTGGGTCGCGGAGGGCGCCTGGGCACCGGCGGACGCGCAGCGGGTGGCGGCGATGATCTCGTCGGGCAACGCGGAACGGGTGTACGGCGTGGGGTGAGCGCCCTGGACCGCCCGGAACACATCGCGCAGACTGGCCCGATGCCGACCGCCGCGCCGACCGGCGCCCTGCTCGACCGCTTCCTGACCGGCCTCGCGCCGCTCGCGCCCCTCGCCCTCTGGGCCCACGGCTCGCTGGCCGGCGGGGACTACCAGGAAGGCCGCAGCGACCTCGACCTGATCGCCGTACTGGAGCAGCCGGTGACGCCGCGCACGGCCTGGCGGCTGGGGGTGCTGCACGCCCGGCTGCGCGCCGAGCCGCTCGCACCGCTGCTCCACTGCACGTACCTGTCACCCGGCACCCTCGGCGATCCGGAGCGGCGCCATGTGACGTGGGCCCACGGGCAGCTCTTCGCCCGCACGGTGACCCCGGTCACCCGGCGCGAACTGCACGCCTTCGGGCGGGTCCTGCACGGCGCGCCGCCCGAGGGGCTGCTGCCGGCGGTGCCGGACGGCGAGCTGGCGGAGTTCGTGGTACGGGACCAGCGGGACTTCTGGCGCCCCGCGGTGGACCGGCCCGAGCGGTGGCGCCGGGACGTCTGGGTCGACCTCGGCCTGCTCACCTTCGCCCGCGCCACCGTCACGCTGCGGGACGGCCGTCTGATCTCCAAGCGCGAGGCGCTCGACGAGCTTCCCGACCTGGGCGCGCCCCGCGAGGTCGTCCGGGACGTCGGGGCCCGGCGCTACGGGACCCCCGCACCGCCCACCGAGGAATGGGCCGCCCGAAGGGCTGAACTGACCCGGAGCTACCTGGGCCCGGCCATCGACACGCTGGTGACCGCGTTCTCCTGAACCGGCGCGCCCGGCACCGCCTCCGCCGACCGCTCGCGCAGCGACAGCAGCACGCGCAGGGCCCCGATCCACACCAGGCACGAGCCGAACATGTGGGCGCCGACCAGGACCTCGGGGAGGTCGGTGAAATACTGGACGTAGCCGATGACACCCTGGCCGAGCAGGACCAGGAACAGGTCGCGCGTCCGGGACAGCGGCCCGCCCGGCGCGTCGACCGCCTTGAGGACGAACCACAGGGCGAACGTCAGCGTCACCACGATCCACGCCAGTACGGCGTGTGCCTTGGCCACCGTCTCCCAGTCGATCGGCATGCGCGCGACCTCGCTGGAGTCACCCGCGTGCGGACCCGCGCCGGTCACCACCGTGCCCATCGCGATCAGCAGCACGGTGACGACGATCAGCACCCACACCAACTGCTGCACGGCCCCGCCGACCAGCGGCCGCGGCGCCGCGTCGCCCTCCCGGGCGCGCTGCCACATCACCGTCGCGACGGTGATCAGCGCGGTGGAGAGCAGGAAGTGCGCGGCGACGGTGTACGGGTTGAGGCCCACCAGGACCACGATCCCGCCGAGGATCGCGTTGCCCATCACGATCCAGAACTGCGCCCAGCCCAGCCGGGTCAGTCCGCGCCGGAACGGCTTCTGCGAGCGCGCGGCGATGATCGCCCAGCCGACCGCCGCGCACAGCACGTACGTCAGCATGCGGTTGCCGAACTCGATGACGCCGTGGAAGCCCATCTCACTGGTGGTGGTGAGCGAGTCGTCGGTGCACTTGGGCCAGGTCGGGCAGCCGAGGCCCGAGCCGGTCAGGCGCACGGCACCGCCGGTGACCACGATGACCACGGACATGACGAGCGCGACGAACGCGGCCCGCCGGACCGTCCGGGGATCCGGGGTCCAGCGCGCGGCGATGAAGGCGAGCGGGTTGCGCACGGCGGCTGCGGCGTCGGCGCGGGTCACGTTTGGCACGCCGTCCATCGTAGGGGCCCGCTTGTGCGCGCATTCACGAGGGGGCCGTTCCGGCCGCGCGGGCCTACTCCCACCGGAAGAACCTCCCGGCCGCCGCGAGCCCGGCGACCGCCCACACGGCGAGGATCGCCAGGTCGCCCCACGGCGTCCCGGCCCCGTGCTGGAGCACGTCCCGCAGCCCGTCGGAGAGGGCCGAGATCGGCAGCAGCCCCAGCACGTCCTGGGCGGCGGCCGGGAACTTCTCCAGCGGCACGATCACGCCGCCGCCCACCAGGAGCAGCAGGAAGACCAGGTTGGCGGCGGCCAGCGTCGCCTCCGCCCTCAGCGTGCCGGCCATCAGCAGCCCGAGCCCGGAGAAGGCGGCGGTGCCGAGGACCAGGAGCAGCAGCACGGAGAACGGGTTGCCGTGCGGGGACCAGCCCAGCGCGAAGGCGATCACCGTCAGCAGGACGATCTGGAGCACCTCGGTGACCAGGACCGACACCGTCTTCGCGGTCATCAGCCCCCAGCGCGGCAGCGGCGAGGCGGCCAGCCGCTTCAGCACCCCGTACCGGCGCTCGAAGCCCGTTGCGATGGCCTGGCCGGTGAACGCCGTCGACATGACGGCGAGCGCCAGGACGCCGGGGGCGAGGAAGTCGACGGACTTTCCGGTGCCGGTGTCGATGATGTCGACCGAGCTGAACAGCACGAGCAGCAGCGTCGGGATGATCACGGTGAGCAGCAACTGCTCGCCGTTGCGCAGCAGCATCCTGGTCTCGAGCGCGGCCTGCGCCGCGATCATGCGGCCGAGCGGCGCGGCGCCGGGCCGCGGCGCGTACGTGCCGGTGGTGGTCGTCATGAGCGCAGCTCCTTGCCGGTCAGTTCGAGGCTGTGTCCTTCCGGGGGGCGACCCCCGGACCCCCGGCCGGTCCGGGTCTCGACCGGGATCATGAGCGCAACTCCTTCCCGGTCAGCTCAAGGAACACGTCCTCCAGGGTGTGCCGCTCCACCGAGATGCGGTCAGGCATCACCCCGTGCTGGGCGCACCAGGAGGTCACCGTCGCAAGCAGTTGCGGGTCGACCTGGCCGTTGACGCGGTAGGTGCCCGGGGTCAGCTCGGCCGCCGCGGAGTCCGGGGGCAGTGCCTTGAGCAGGGAGGCGACGTCCAGTCCGGGCCGTCCGGAGAAGCGCAGGGTGTTCTCGGCGCCGCCGCGGCACAGCTCCTCGGGGGAGCCCTGGGCGACGACCCGGCCGGCGTCGATGATGGCGACGTCGTCGGCGAGCTGCTCGGCCTCGTCCATGTGGTGCGTGGTGAGGATCACGGAGACCCCGTCGCCGCGCAGGTCGCGTACGAGGTCCCAGGTGGCGCGGCGGGCCTGGGGGTCGAGGCCGGCGGTCGGCTCGTCCAGGAAGACCAGTTCGGGGCGGCCGACCACGGCCATCGCGAGGGCGAGCCGCTGCTGCTGCCCGCCGGAGAGCCTGCGGTACGTGGTGCGGCCGCAGGAGCCCAGCCCGAGCCGCTCGATCAGCGCGTCGACGTCCAGCGGGTGGGCGTGCAGCTTCGCGACGTGGCGCAGCATCTCGTCGGCGCGGGCACCGGAGTAGACGCCGCCGGACTGGAGCATCACGCCGATGCGCGGGCGCAGCCCGGCGCCCTGGCGCACCGGGTCGAGGCCCAGGACGCGCACGGTCCCGGAGTCGGGCTTCCGGTATCCCTCGCAGGTCTCGACGGTGGTCGTCTTGCCCGCCCCGTTGGGGCCGAGCACGGCGGTGACACCCGCCCGGGCCACCAGGTCGAGGCCGTCCACCGCGGTCTTCGTGCCGTACCGCTTCACCAGGGCCTGGACCTGGACCACGGGCTCACTTCGCATGGGTCACGAGTCTAGGGAGACGCGCGGCGGCTCAGGCGCGGGGGTGTGGAAAACCCCCGGGGGTGTGGAGAACCCCGTCACATGCGGGGGCGGTGCAGCGGGAGCCAGCGCTCCGCGTACGCCACCGCGTCCCGCACGGGGAACAGCCGTACGTCGGCCGCGCCGATCCGGCCGCGTACGACGGGACGGTCCCGTTCGAAGTCGTGGCCCAGTTCGTCGAAGCGCTCGGAGGTGATCGACACCTCCGTCACCCGCTCCCAGCCCACCGGCCCCGGGCGCCCCACCTCCACCAGCGGGGAGGGTGTCCGGTACTCGGCGAGGTGGAAGGCGGTGCAGGCGTCGTAGCCCGCACCGAGCAGCAGGACCCGGGCGCCGAGGCGTTCCAGCGTCGCCAGCGGGCTGCGCTCGCCCAGCCGGCAGTCGGTGGCGTGCCCGGCGACGACCTCGCCGGCGCGCGCGCCGAGGGCCGCGAAGGAGGTCTGCGGGTGCGCGCTGCGCAGGGCGCCCGGCCAGGTGCGTACCGTCTCGGGCAGTATCCCGACGCCGCGCGCGGGCGTGATCAGCGGATCGTAGGCGGGCATCGCGGTGCGGATGGTGTCCCACCACTCGGCGGGCACCGGCGGGGCGTGCCACAGGGCCGGGTCCGAGAGGTCGCCGGTCTGGGTGGGGACGACCAGGGTGCCGTCCGGACCGAGCACGTCGAGCAGCCCCTGCACGGCCGCGACGGGCCCGCCGCAGACCCATCCGAGGGAGCGCAGGGAGGTGTGCGTGAGCAGGATGTCGCCGGTCCGCACACCCAGCTCGCGCAGCCCGGCGGCGAGCGTGCCGCGGGTGACGAGTGGGCCGGTCGGAGGGGGTGTGGGCATGCGGGGGAGTGTCCCCCAGAGGCGTCCGGCGCGCCACCCGATTGATCGATCACAGATCGTTTCCGCAGGTCAGGTTAGGTCGACCTAAGTGACGCAGGGCACCGCCGGATGATTTGGACGCGGCTTGCCTGCCCCGGATGAATTACGCAACAATGGCGTTGTGAAAAACGTCGGAGAGGCTCCCCAGGAGGAACTCGCGACCGGTGAGCGGTCCACCCGCAACCGGGTCGCGCGCTCCGTCCTGGACCACGGGCCGTCGACCGTCGCCGAACTCGCCGGACGCCTGGGCCTGACCCAGGCCGCCGTCCGGCGGCACCTTGACGCGCTGGTCGCCGACGACGTGGTGGAGCCCCGCGAGCAGCGGGTCTACGGCACGCGCACGCGCGGGCGCCCCGCCAAGGTCTTCGCGCTCACCGACTGCGGCCGGGACGCCTTCGATCAGTCGTACGACAAGCTGGCCGCCGACGCCCTGCGCTGGATCGCCGACCAGGAGGGCGGGGAGCAGGCGATCGCCGCCTTCGCCCGCGCCCGGATCGCCGCCCAGGCCGGCGCCTACCGCGCGGCGGTCGAGGCCGCCCCCGCGGAAAAGCGCGCGGAAGCGCTGGCCAAGGCCCTGAGCGCGGACGGGTACGCTGCTACCGCGCGGAGCGCACCCCACCCCCAGCAGGGCGAGCAGCTGTGCCAGCACCACTGCCCGGTCGCCCACGTCGCCGGGCAGTTCCCGCAACTGTGCGAGGCGGAGACGGAATTCTTCGCCGAGCTGCTCGGTACACACGTACAGCGGCTCGCGACCATCGCGCACGGCGACGGGGTCTGCACCACGTTCATTCCGAAGACTTCGCAGGCGCCGCCCGCGGCGCAGGCGCCCACGAACACCGCTAACGCATCCGCAAGCACGGCCGGGAGGAACCCCGCATGACTCTCCCCACGGAGACTGCCCACCCCGAGCTCGAGGGCCTGGGCACGTACGAGTACGGCTGGGCCGACTCCGACACGGCCGGCGCCTCCGCCAAGCGCGGCATCAACGAGGACGTCGTCCGCGACATCTCGGCGAAGAAGAACGAGCCCGAGTGGATGACCAAGCTCCGCCTCAAGGGCCTGCGCCTCTTCGAGAAGAAGCCCATGCCGAACTGGGGCTCGGACCTGTCGGGCATCGACTTCGACAACATCAAGTACTTCGTGCGCTCCACGGAGAAGCAGGCGGAGTCCTGGGAGGACCTGCCCGAGGACATCAAGAACACCTACGACAAGCTCGGCATCCCCGAGGCGGAGAAGCAGCGCCTCGTCGCCGGTGTCGCCGCGCAGTACGAGTCGGAGGTCGTCTACCACCAGATCCGCGAGGACCTGGAGGAGCAGGGCGTCATCTTCCTGGACACCGACACCGCTCTCAAGGAGCACCCGGAGCTGTTCAAGGAGTACTTCGGCACCGTCATCCCCGTCGGTGACAACAAGTTCGCCTCGCTGAACAGCGCCGTGTGGTCCGGCGGCTCCTTCATCTACGTGCCGAAGGGCGTGCACGTCGAGATCCCGCTCCAGGCCTACTTCCGTATCAACACGGAGAACATGGGCCAGTTCGAGCGGACCCTGATCATCGTCGACGAGGGCGCCTACGTGCACTACGTCGAGGGCTGCACCGCGCCGATCTACAAGTCGGACTCGCTGCACAGCGCCGTGGTCGAGATCATCGTCAAGAAGAACGCCCGCTGCCGCTACACGACCATCCAGAACTGGTCGAACAACGTCTACAACCTGGTCACCAAGCGCGCCGTGGCGTACGAGGGCGCGACCATGGAGTGGATCGACGGCAACATCGGCTCCAAGGTGACGATGAAGTACCCGGCCGTCTACCTGATGGGCGAGCACGCCAAGGGCGAGACCCTGTCCATCGCCTTCGCGGGCGAGGGCCAGCACCAGGACGCCGGCTCCAAGATGGTCCACATGGCGCCGAACACCTCCTCCAACATCGTCTCGAAGTCCGTGGCGCGCGGCGGCGGCCGCACCTCCTACCGCGGTCTGGTCGAGATCGGCGAGGGCGCCCACGGCTCCAAGTCGAACGTGCTGTGCGACGCGCTGCTGGTCGACACCATCTCCCGCTCCGACACGTACCCCTACGTGGACGTCCGCGAGGACGACGTGTCCATGGGCCACGAGGCGACCGTCTCCAAGGTCTCCGAGGACCAGCTCTTCTACCTGATGAGCCGCGGGCTGAGCGAGTTCGAGGCGATGGCGATGATCGTGCGCGGCTTCGTCGAGCCGATCGCCAAGGAGCTGCCCATGGAGTACGCCCTCGAACTCAACCGGCTGATCGAGCTCCAGATGGAGGGCGCGGTCGGCTGACCCCCGCCCCCGTCGCAGTCGCCACATTCAGGAACGCAGGAAGAGAGCAGACCGACAGCCATGGCTGAGGCTCAGAACATCCCCGTGGGCTCCACCACCGCGGGCCAGATCGCGGTGGCCGCAGAGTCGACCGTCGCCACGCGCATGAGCGCGCCCGCGTCCTTCGACGTGGCGGACTTCCCCGTCCCCCACGGCCGCGAGGAGGAGTGGCGGTTCACGCCGCTGGAGCGGCTGCGCGGCCTGCACGACGGCACCGCGGCCGCCACCGGTGACGGCGTGAAGGTCGACATCGACGCGCCCGAGGGCGTCACCGTGGAGACCGCCGGCCGCGACGACGCGCGCATCGGCCGGGCCGGCACCCCCGTGGACCGCGTGGCCGCCCAGGCGTACTCGGCGTTCGAGAAGGCCGGCGTGATCACCGTCGCCAGGGAGACGGTCCTCACCGAGCCGATCCGCATCGCCGTGCACGGCCAGGGCGGCACCGCCTACGCCCACCAGGTCGTGGAACTGGGCGCCTTCGCCGAGGCCGTCGTCGTCATCGACCACACCGGCGACGCCGTCCTGGCCGCAGGCGTCGACTACGTCCTGGGCGACGGCGCCAAGCTGACCGTCGTCTCCGTCCAGGACTGGGACGACAAGGCCGTCCACGTCGGCCAGCACAACGCGCTGGTCGGCCGGGACGCCACCTTCAAGTCCTTCGTGGTCACCTTCGGCGGCGACCTGGTCCGCCTCCACCCGCGCGTGGCCTACGCCGGCCCCGGCGGCGAGGCCGAGCTGTTCGGTCTGTACTTCACCGACGCCGGCCAGCACCAGGAGCACCGCCTCCTGGTCGACCACAACGTCCCGCACTGCAAGTCCAACGTCGTCTACAAGGGCGCGCTCCAGGGCGACGACGCGCACGCGGTCTGGATCGGCGACGTCCTCATCGAGGCGGCCGCCGAGGGCACCGACACCTACGAGATGAACCGCAACCTCGTCCTGACCGACGGCGCGCGGGTCGACTCGGTGCCGAACCTGGAGATCGAGACCGGCGAGATCGTCGGCGCCGGCCACGCCTCCGCCACCGGCCGCTTCGACGACGAGCAGCTCTTCTACCTGATGGCCCGCGGCATCCCCGAGCTGGACGCCCGCCGCCTGGTGGTCCACGGCTTCTTCGCCGAACTGGTCCAGCAGATCGGTGTCCCGGACATCGAGGAGCGCCTCCTCGCCAGGATCGCGACGGAGCTGGAGGCGTCGGTCGCATGACCTTCGTACGCGTCTGCGCGGCGGGCGAGCTGGAGGAGGACACCCCCAAGCGGGTGGAACTCGACGGCACGCCGATCTCCGTCGTGCGCACCGAGGGCGAGGTCTTCGCGATCCACGACATCTGCTCGCACGCGAACGTCTCCCTCTCCGAGGGCGAGGTCGACGACTGCCACATCGAGTGCTGGCTGCACGGCTCGCGCTTCGACCTCCGCTCCGGCAAGCCCGACAGCCTTCCGGCGACGCGCCCCGTCCCCGTATACCCCGTAAAGATCGAAGGGGACGACGTGCTCGTCTCCCTCACCCAGGAGTCCTGAGGCACCCATGGCAACGCTTGAAATCCGAGACCTGCACGTCACCGTCGAGGCCGACAACGCCACGAAGGAGATCCTCAAGGGCGTCGACCTGACCGTGAAGCAGGGCGAGACGCACGCCATCATGGGCCCCAACGGCTCCGGCAAGTCGACCCTCGCCTACTCGCTCGCGGGTCACCCCAAGTACACGATCACCGGCGGCAGCGTCACCCTCGACGGCGAGGACGTCCTGGAGATGACCGTCGACGAGCGCGCCCGCGCCGGCCTCTTCCTCGCCATGCAGTACCCGGTCGAGGTCCCCGGCGTCTCCGTCTCCAACTTCCTGCGCACCTCCGCCACCGCCGTCCGCGGCGAGGCCCCCAAGCTGCGGCACTGGGTGAAGGAGGTCAAGGAGGCCATGGAGCGCCTCAACATGGACCCCGCCTTCGCCGAGCGCAACGTCAACGAGGGCTTCTCCGGCGGTGAGAAGAAGCGCCACGAGATCCTCCAGCTGGAGCTGCTCAAGCCGAAGGTCGCGATCCTCGACGAGACCGACTCCGGCCTCGACGTCGACGCCCTGCGGGTCGTCTCCGAGGGCGTCAACCGCGTCCGCGAGTCCGGCGAGGTCGGCACCCTGCTGATCACGCACTACACGCGCATCCTGCGCTACATCAAGCCCGACTTCGTCCACGTGTTCTCCGCCGGGCGCATCGTCGAGTCCGGCGGCGCCGAGCTGGCCGACAAGCTGGAGAACGAGGGCTACGAGGCATACACGAAGGGTGGCGTATCCGCGTGACACAGCTGCCGGGCCTCCTCACCGAGCCCGCTCTGCTGGGCGAGGCGCTCCGCAAGGACTTCCCCATCCTGGACCGCGAGGTCCACGACGGGCGCAAGCTCGTGTACCTGGACAACGCGGCGACCAGCCAGAAGCCGCGCCAGGTGCTGGACGCGCTCAGCGAGTACTACGAGCGCTACAACGCCAACGTCCACCGCGGCGTGCACGTCCTCGCCGAGGAGGCCACGGCACTGTACGAGGGCGCGCGCGACAAGGTCGCGGAGTTCATCAACGCGCCCTCCCGCGACGAGGTGATCTTCACCAAGAACGCCTCGGAGTCGCTGAACCTCGTGGCGAACATGCTGGGCTGGGCCGACGACCCCTACCGCGTGGACCACGAGACCGAGATCGTCATCACGGAGATGGAGCACCACTCCAACATCGTGCCCTGGCAGCTGCTCGCGCAGCGCACGGGCGCGAAGCTCCGCTGGTTCGGCCTGACCGACGACGGCCGCCTCGACCTGTCCAACATCGAGGAGGTCATCACCGAGAAGACGAAGATCGTCTCCTTCGTGCTGGTCTCCAACATCCTGGGCACCCACAACCCGGTCGAGGCGATCGTGCGCCGCGCCCAGGAGGTCGGCGCGCTCGTCTGCATCGACGCCTCCCAGGCCGCGCCGCACATGCCGCTGGACGTCCAGGCCCTCCAGGCCGACTTCGTGGCCTTCACCGGCCACAAGATGTGCGGCCCGACCGGCATCGGCGTCCTGTGGGGCCGCCAGGAACTCCTGGAGGACCTGCCCCCGTTCCTCGGCGGCGGCGAGATGATCGAGACCGTGTCGATGCACTCCTCGACGTACGCCCCGGCGCCCCACAAGTTCGAGGCGGGCACCCCGCCGATCGCGCAGGCGGTCGGTCTGGGCGCGGCGATCGACTATCTCCGGTCGATCGGGATGGACAAGATCCTCGCCCACGAGCAGGCCCTGACGGAGTACGCGGTACGGCGCCTGCTGGAGGTCCCCGACCTGCGCATCATCGGCCCCACCACGGCCGAGGAGCGCGGCGCGGCGATCAGCTTCACGCTCGGCGACATCCACCCGCACGACGTGGGCCAGGTCCTCGACGAGCAGGGCATCGCGGTCCGGGTCGGCCACCACTGCGCCCGCCCGGTCTGCCTGCGCTACGGAATTCCTGCGACCACACGAGCGTCGTTCTATCTGTACTCCACGCCCGCCGAGATCGACGCCCTCGTCGACGGCCTGGAGCACGTACGGAACTTCTTCGGCTGACGGGACGAGCGAAGAGCATGAAGCTGGACTCCATGTACCAGGAAGTCATCCTGGACCACTACAAGAACCCGCACGGGCGGGGCTTGCGGGAGGGCGACGCCGAGGTCCACCACGTCAACCCGACCTGCGGCGACGAGATCACGCTCCGCGTCAAGTACGACGGCACGAAGGTCAGTGACGTCTCGTACGAGGGCCAGGGCTGCTCGATCAGCCAGGCCAGCGCCTCCGTGCTCAACGAACTGCTGGTCGGCAAGGACCTGGACGAGGCGCGCCGGATCCAGGAGACGTTCCTGGAGCTGATGCAGTCCAAGGGCAGGATCGAGCCCGACGACGCGATGGAGGAGGTCCTGGAGGACGCGGTCGCGTTCGCCGGGGTCTCGAAGTACCCGGCCCGGGTCAAGTGCGCCCTGCTGAGCTGGATGGCCTGGAAGGACGCGACCGCCCAGGCGCTGGACGGCGCCGACGCCGAGAAGGAGACGACGGCATGAGCGAGACCCTGGAGATGAAGCCGGCCTCGGAGGAGGAACTCCGCGAGGCCCTGATGGACGTCGTGGACCCCGAGCTGGGCATCGACGTCGTCAACCTCGGCCTGATCTACGGCATCCACGTCGACGACGCGAACATCGCGACCATCGACATGACCCTGACGTCGGCGGCCTGCCCGCTGACCGACGTGATCGAGGACCAGGCCAAGTCCGCCACGGACGGCCTCGTCAGCGAGCTGCGCATCAACTGGGTGTGGATGCCGCCGTGGGGCCCGGACAAGATCACGGACGACGGCCGGGAGCAGCTGCGGGCGCTGGGATTCAACGTCTGAGGCCTTCTGTCCGTCCTTCCGGAACGGCGGTAGCCCCCCACGGGGGTGCCGCCGTTCTCGTGTGCATGCCGGTTTCGTGTTCTCGTGTGCTCGCCCGGCCGGGTTATGTACGCTCGTACGCATGGGATATCTGCTCCTGGCCGGAGCCATAGCCGCCGAGGTCGCCGGCACCACCGCCATGAAGTACAGCGAGGGCTTCAGCCGGCTGCTGCCGTCCCTGGTGACCGTGCTCGGCTACCTGATCTCCTTCACCCTGCTCGCCCAGACGCTGCGCACCCTCTCCATCGGCACCGCCTACGCCATCTGGTCCGGGATCGGCACCGCCGCCATCGCCGGCATCGGCATCGCCTTCATGGGCGAGGGCATGACGCTCACCAAGGCGGCCGGTATCGCGCTGATCATCGTCGGCGTGGTCGTCCTGAACCTGGGCGGCGGGCACTGATGTCCCGTCGGTACGACCCCGAGCGGCGGCAGCGGATCATCGACGCGGCCATCCGGGTCGTCGGGGCGACGGGCATCGCGGGGCTCAGCCACCGCACGATCGCCGCCGAGGCGGACGTACCGCTCGGCTCCACCACGTACCACTTCGCGACCCTGGACGAACTCCTCGTCGCCGCCCTGCGCCAGGCGGGCGAGGGCTTCACCCGGCTGCTCGCCGCGCACCCGGCCCTGTCCGACCCGCACGCCGACCTGCCCGCCGCACTCGCCCGCGTCCTCGGGGCGTGGCTGGGCGGCGACCGTACGGGCGTGGAGCTGGAGTACGAGCTGTACCTGGCCGCGCTGCGCCGCCCGGTCCTGCGCCCGGTCGCCGCGGAGTGGTCCGAGGCGGTGGAGGCCCTCCTCACGCCCCGGACGGACGCGGTCACCGCGCGGGCGGTGGTCGCGGTGCTGGACGGGATCTGCCTGCAGGTGCTGCTGACGGACACGCCGTACGACGAGGCGTACGCGCGGGAGGTGCTGGGGCGGGTGACGGGGCGGGGTGGGTGACCCTGAACCCGGGGCCGGGCTGGGTGCCGCCCGGCACGCGAGACGGTCGCCGGCCGGTTCGCACCGGGGTGCCCCGGGCGGTTAGGTTGCCCACATGACCGACACGACTGCTCCTCGTCCCACCGGTGCCGTGGCCGCCGGCCTCGCCACGATCGCCGCCGACGGCACCGTTCTCGACACCTGGTTCCCCGCCCCCGAGCTGATCGCCGAGCCCGGCCCGTCCGGCACCGAGCGGCTCACCGCCGAACAGGCCGCCGAACTCCTCGGCGGCGGCGCGACCGCCGCGGTCGGTCCGGACGCCCGCCGGGGCGTCGAGGTGGTCGCGGTCCGCACGGTCATCTCCTCGCTGGACGAGAAGCCGGTCGACACCCACGACGTCTATCTGCGCCTGCACCTGCTCTCCCACCGCCTGGTCCAGCCGCACGGCCAGAACCTGGACGGCGTCTTCGCGCACCTCGCCAACGTCGCGTGGACCTCGCTCGGCCCGGTCGCGGTGGACGACATCGAGAAGGTCCGCCTGAACGCCCGCGCGGAGGGCCTGCACCTCCAGGTGACGTCGGTCGACAAGTTCCCGCGCATGACGGACTACGTGGCGCCCAAGGGCGTCCGCATCGCCGACGCGGACCGGGTCCGCCTGGGCGCGCACCTCGCCGCGGGCACCACCGTGATGCACGAGGGCTTCGTCAACTTCAACGCCGGGACGCTCGGAACGTCGATGGTCGAGGGCCGCATCTCGGCGGGCGTCGTCGTCGGCGACGGCTCCGACATCGGCGGCGGCGCCTCCACGATGGGCACGCTGTCCGGGGGCGGCAACGTCCGCATCACCATCGGCGAGCGCTGCCTGGTGGGCGCCGAGGCGGGCGTCGGGATCGCGCTGGGCGACGAGTGCGTGGTCGAGGCCGGCCTCTACGTCACCGCGGGCACCCGCGTCACGATGCCCGACGGCCAGATCGTCAAGGCCCGCGAACTCTCCGGCGCCTCCCACATCCTCTTCCGCCGCAACTCGGTCACGGGAACGGTGGAGGCCCGCCCGAACAACGCGGTCTGGGGCGGCCTGAACGAGGTCCTGCACAGCCACAACTGACCTTGACCACGAGCGCCGAGCGCCCTTCCCCGGCACCGGGCCGGCCGGGAAAGGGCGCTCGCGCATGTCCCGGGACGGGATCTTGCGACCGTGAGTGGCTCATGACAGCGGCCTGAATCCCCTGGTGTCCGAGGGCCGTCCGTCCCGCCCGTCGCCGCGCGTACCTGCCTGGCGCTCCAGGGACCGGTAGCGCTTCGGCAGTGCCGTGACGCGGGTCTGGTCGGCTGGGCCGTCGCGTTCGGTCAGGAGGTCGGCGGGGCAGAGTTCGCAGAGGCCGCCCCACCAGCGGTGGCCCTTGTCGTCCCAGATGCGGTAGCCGCCGGGGACGCCCCGGGCGGCGCAGCGTCCTCTGCTCATCGTCGTGACCCCATGTGCTCCGACGCGCCCCCCGCACGGACGGATGACTCCCCGTGACCTTCCGGTGGTCCTGGCGGATGAACGGGTGGACGCAGGGTCCGATGAGACGTCGATCCGATGGGACGAGGGGCTGGCATGAGCAACGGGCGAGTGGTGCGGTGGCTGGTCGGGGCGGGGGTCGTGGGGGTGGTGTGCGCGGTGTCGGCCGGGAGCGCCCATGCCGACGAGACGACCACCGGGTCGCACAACGGGCCCCGCGTGGGGCTGCTCAACGTCCATGTCGGGCAGATCGACGATCCCGCCGAGGACGTGCTGGAGCACACCCTGCTGTTCGGGGACGGTTACGCCTGGAACTGAGCCAGCGAGGCTGCCAGTTGCTCGTACGTCGTCACGAGCGCGCGGGCTGTTTCCGGGGGTGCCGGGCGGAGCGGGGCGCGGACCGGGCCCGACGGGAGGTCCAGGGCGGCCAGGAGGGCCTTCGCGGTGACCGTGCCGGGGAGGCCCGACGCCGTCATCTGCTCGGTGAGGGGGAGGGCGCTGCGCTGGATACGCGCCGCCCGGTGCGTGTCGCCCGCGTCGTAAGCGTCGAGGAGGGTGCGGAAGAGGGCGGGGGCCGCGTTCGCCACCGTGCTGACGCAGCCCGCCGCCCCCAGCGCGTACAGCGGGAGGACCTGTTCGTCGCAGCCCGCGTAGTACGCCAGATCGGTGCGGGACATGACCTTCTGGGTGCCCAGCAGGTCGTACGCGCAGTCCTTCACCGCGACGATGCGCGGGTGTCCGGCCAGGCGGATCATCGTGTCCGGCTCGATGCGGACGCCGGTGCGGGCCGGGATGTCGTACAGGACCAGGGGGAGGGCGGAGGATTCCGCGATCTGGTGGAAGTGGGCCTCCACGGCGTCCTGCGGGGGTCTGCTGTAGTACGGCGCCGTCACCAGCAGGGCGTCCGCGCCCGCCTGCTCGGCGGCGCGGGCCAGGGCCGCGGTGTGCAGCGTGTCGGGCGTACCCACGCCGACCACCACGGCCGCCCGGTTTCCGACGGCCTCCCGTACCGCCCTCACCAGCGCCGACTTCTCCGCGTCCGTCGTGGTCGGTGACTCGCCCGTCGTGCCGGACAGGACCAGGCCGTCACAGCCCTGCGACACCAGACGGTCGGCGAGGCGCTGGGCGCCGTCCAGGTCCAGTTCGCCGCCGTCGGGAGTGAAGGGCGTGATCATCGCGCAGAGGGCGCGGCCGAGGGGTCGCACGGAGGGGGGCGGTGTCGGTGTCATGTTCGTAGTCTCGGTGCGCCCGTGGTGTAGGACTACTTAATTTTCCGGCCGGATATGCTTAAGTATCGCTGTGATGTTCGGTGGGGGAGAGGGGCGGGGGTAGGCGGCCTCGGGCCGGGGTACCCGGTGACCTCCCCAACCCGAGAGGAGGCGGAACACCGTGACCGGGACCATGCACACCAGGCCGGTGCGCGACGAGCAGCACTCCGTGGGCGAACTCGTCGGTCAGGCCACCGAACAGCTCTCCCGTCTCATGCGCCAGGAAGTGGCCCTCGCCAAGATGGAGCTGGCCGAGAAGGGCAAGCGCGCCGGCAAGGGCGGCGGGATGCTCGGTGCCGCGGGCGCGATCGCCTACGTCGGCGTCATCGCCCTGGCCGGTACGGCGACCGCCGCGCTCTCGCTGGCGCTGCCCGTCTGGGCCGCGGCGCTCATCGTGACGGCCGTGCTCTTCGTGATCGCCGGCGTACTGGCCATGACCGGTCGCGCCCAGCTCCGGCGAGCCGTACCGCCCAAGCCCGAGCAGACCCTCGACAGCGTCAAGGCCGACGTCGACCAGATCAAGGAGAGGGCGCACCGATGACCGATGCGACGAGCGGGGACCACCGTGCGAGGTCCGGCTCCACCGCGCAGCCGACCGGTGCCAAGGGGCCCGACGAACTGCGCCGGCAGATCGAGCAGACCCGCGGCGAACTCGGCGACACCGTCGAGGAGCTGGCGGGGAAGGCGGACGTGAAGGGCCGTGCCAAGGCCCGCGCCGCCGAACTCAAGGACAGGGCCGGGGCCATGACCGTCCAGCTGCGCAGCACCGCCGCGCAGGCCGGACACACCGTGCAGGGCAAGGCCGGACGGGCTCGCCACACGGCCCAGGAGAAGGCGGGCAGCGCCCGGCACGCGGCGCGGGACAAGGCCGACCGGGCGCGGTACGCGGCTCACGACAAGGCCGACCACGCCCGGCTCGCCGCGCGGGACCGGGCGGACGGCGCGCTCCGCGGCGCGCAGAAGCGGGTTCCGGGACGGCTGCGCGGGGCCGTGCGGTCGGGGATGCGGCATCCGCGGGCCGTGGTGGCCGCCGGGGCGGCGGCGGGTGCCGTGCTCGCGGTGACCCTGCTGCGGCGGAAGCAGCGCCACGGGTACTGCTGAGTGCCGCGCGGGCGGAAGAGGGGCCTCCACCGGTGGGTGGAGGCCCCTCTCGTGCGTTTCCGCGCGCCTGCGCGCCCCTGACCTCGACTTTGGTCGAGGTCGGAGGGTGGGGGTGCACACCCGGTTCGCCACGAGTTACCCGGAGGCCCCTATGACCCGCCGTACCGACGCCCATCCCGTGCTCGACCGCCCCGACGTCCGGGCGCCCTTCTTCAGCACCTGGCGGGTCGGCACGCCCGAGCGGCAGCGGCAGACCGTCGAGGCCGTCGCCCGGACCTGGGAGCGCCGGGAGTGGCCCGCCGACGACCTGCTGGGCTACCACGTCTACGCCGGTCACGACGGCAGCACCCTGCTGCACCACTCCCAGTGGGCGAGCGAGCAGGCGTACGAGGCCTTCGCGAAGACCCGGCGGCAGGAGCGCGTCGACGAGATCGACACCGCCGTGGCCGGCATCGAACGCCTCGGCCTCGGCCGGTACCGGCGCTACCGCAGCGGCAGCCGCGCGGACGCGCCCGTGCCGGGATGCGTCGTGATCGTCGACGTCGAGTTCGAGGGGCCCGACCCCGAGCGGCAGCGCGCCTGGGTCGACGCCGTCTTCGAGGCGCTGGAGGGTGATGTGGAGCCCCGGCCCGGCGGGATCTCCGGCCACTTCCACCTCAGTACCGACGGCACCCGGGTCCTCAACTACGCCGAGTGGGAGAGCGCCCGGGCCCACGCCGACGCCCTCGCCGCGCCGGGTCAGGGCATCGGAGCGGGGACCGCCCGCTGGGAGCGGGTGCAGCGCTGGCCGGGACTGAAGAGCAGCACGGTCCGCCGCTACGACCATGTGCTCGGCCTCGTACCGCGCTGAACCCGCCCCCGGAGCCGACCGGTTACGGACGGAACCGCAGGACCTGCGGGTCGTGGTCGCTGATCTGGTCGTGGAACTCGGCGTTGACGTGCACGCTGTCGTACGCCGGACGCCCGCCCCGGCGGATCGACGGGCTGACCAGGATCTGGTCCAGAACCTGGCTGTTGCCCTGGTAGACGTACGAGTAACGCTCGCTCCGGGGCAGCGACTTGACCGCCGACCACAGGGCGCCGTCGTCCTCCAGAAGGCGCGCGGTCGTCGAGAACTCGAAGTCGTTGATGTCGCCCAGGGCGACGACGTCCGCGTTCTTGTCGACGGCGAGGATCTGCTTGACGAAGGTGTTCACCGCCGTCGCCTGGAGGTGGCGCTGCGTCTCCGAGACCCGCGCCGGCGGCTGGTACCGGGCCGTCAGACCCTGGTCACCGCCCTTGGAGTTGAAGTGATTGGCGATGACCACGACCGTGCGGCCGCGGAAGACGAACTCGCCGGCCAGCGGCTTGCGGCTGTCCTGCCAGGCCGGGTCCGCCGGGTCGACGCGGCCGGGGGAGTGCGTGAGGGCGGCCTTGCCGCGCACCTTCACCACCCCGGTCGCGGTGGTCGCGTCACCGGCCGCGCGGTCGGTGAAGGAGACCCGCGCGGGGTTGAACAGGAACGCCTGGCGGATGTTGCCGCCGGGCTCGCCGCCGTCCGCCTTGTCGACCGGGTCGATGCCGCGCCACTCGTAGCGCGGGCCGCCGGCCGCGACGATCGCGTCGATCAGCTTGCCGACCGTCACGTCCGCGGTCACCGTGCCGTCGTCCGTCGCGCCGTTGTCGTCCTGGATCTCCTCCAGGGACACGATGTCCGGCGACTTCAGGTGGTGCACGATCGCGTCCGCGTGCGCGGCGAACGTGGCGTCGGACGGGTCGAGGTTCTCGACGTTGTACGTCGCCACCGCCAGCTCGCCGCCGCGCTGCCGGCGCGTCGACTCCCGCTCGGTGCCGCCGGGCCTCAGCGTGCCGATCTCGCCCGCGACCAGGGTGTAGCCGCCGAACTGGTTGTAGTCCAGCGGGCCCGCGGTCGTCCCCTCAAGGGTGTCGCCCACGTCCGCGGCCGGGAAGTCGGCCGGTGCGCCCTGGGACTGGATCTGGAGGCGGCCGGTGTTCTGGGCGTCGTAGGAGCCGTAGACGGTGCCGCCGCGGCGGTCGGCGTTCTCCCAGGGCTTCACCGTGACCCACAGCTCGGTGTACGGGTCGGAGGCGCCCACCACGCGCGCGTCGGCGACCCGCACGTTCATGCCCTCCAGGGACTCGTAGTAGTCCAGGGCGTACTTCGCGGGGCGCAGCGGCAGGGCGTTGACCGAGCCGCTGGCCGCGGCGTCGCCCTGTGGGGCGTACGCGCGCGGCACCGAGCCGGAGGAGACGGTCGTCGCGGCCGGTACCGCGTTGCCGCCGGAGACGACGGTGACCGTCGGGCGGGTGACCTCGGTCACCGACTGGTACCCGGAGGCGGTGCCGCCCGGGACGTACTCCGAGACCGTGCCGGAGACGGTGACCGCGTCGCCGACGGCGACTTTCGGGGCCGCGTTCGTGAAGACGAAGACGCCCTCGCTGGTGGCCGGGTCGGCGTCCGGGGCCGGGTCCTGGATCCAGAAGCCCTTGGAGGAGCCGTAGCCGCGGAGGCCGGTGACGATTCCGGCCACGTCCGTGACCTGCTGGCCGGCGTACGGCGACAGCCGGGTGCTGCCCTGGATGTCGTGGACGCGCACCGGCTCGGCGTGCGCGGGCGAGGTGAGGACGACGGTCGACGCCGCCGAGCAGACGGCGGCGACGGTGAGCGCGGCGAGGCGCGCGGAGGACTTGCTGGCCAACGGGATCCCTCCGGGGACGTGACGTGGCGCCGGGACGAGGGTGGTTCTACGCGCGGGACGAGGGTGGTTCTACGCGCGTCAATCTCCTGCCTGGGCAAGGGCGTTGTCAAGGTTTCGGCCATGTACACCACCCGTCGGGGAGATGAACCGGGCGGCATGGGTGGAAACCCGTCTAGGCTGAGCGGTCGAGCCGCACGGTGTCCGGATCGGCCGTACGGCGGTCACGGCGCGCGAGGAGAGAACAGCCGATGTCAGACAGCTCCACCCTGCCGCCCGCACGGCTGCGTCCCGAAGCGGAGCTGGCCCGCGACGCGCTGTCCACGCCGCTGCTGGCACGGGCCGCGCGGCTGGCCCGCTGGGCCGGGCCCGACACCCGCGTCGACGCCGGTGGCGGACTCGTCGAGGAGCAGGTGCCGGCGGCGGCCGAACTGCTCGGGCTGACCGGGGACGACGCGGCGGCGAACGCGAGCGAGGCGTGGCGGATCGCCGTGGACACCGGGCTGGTCGAGATCACCGACGAGGAGGCCGGCACCGTCACGGCCGGCGCCGACCTCGCGCTGCTCACCGGCGGCACCCCGCAGGACGTGCTCGGCGTCTGGCTCGCCGTCCTGGAGGCGGTGCTCGCCGACGCGAGCGTGCCCGACCTGGACGACCTGGTCGACGCGATGGCCGAGGGCGGTGAGGTGGACCTGTCCGCCCTCGACTGGGACCCCGAGGCCGAGGCCGAACTGCTCGACAGCGTGCTCGGCAACCTCTACCTGCTCACCGCCGGTGAGGACGCCCCCGGCGACACCCCCGTGCCGCTGCCCGCGCTGGCCGCCTCCGTGATCGTGCCCAGCGACATGAGCGCCCCGAGCAACGAGATGCTGGAGCAGGTCTCGGACGCGATGATGCGGCTGGACGAGCAGTTCCGGCTCCTCGAACCGGTCGGGCTCGTCGCCTACCGGCCCGTCGACGAGTCCCTCATGGCCGACGCCGACGAGGAACCGGCGGCGCCCGTGGACGAGGCCGACGTCGCCCGCTACGGCATGGTGCGGCTCACCCCGCTCGGCCTGTACGGTCTGCGCGCCCGGCTCCAGGAGGCCGGCTTCGAGGCGCCGGCCGTCGGCGACCTCGCCGACAAGGGCGCCGACGCGCTGCTCGACGGCACGGCCCACTTCCCGCCGGCCGCCACCCACGCAGAGACCGAGCGGTGGCTGGCCGGCCGGGGTCCGCTCGGCGCCGCCCGCGAACTGCTCGCCGCCGCCCGTGGCGCCGACCCCGGCGCGCCCCTGCGCCGGCTCCGCTGCCAGCAGGCGCTGTCCCTCGTCGGCGGCGAGGCGGAACCCGCGCTGCGGGAGGTCCTCGACGACGCCGAACTGGGCGGGCTCGCCCGGGTGTGGCTCACCGAACACGGCGCGTCCGACGTGCCGGTGCCGCCGCAGGAGATGGTCTTCTGGCTGACCATCGACACCGTCGCCGCGCAGCTCGCCGCCGAGGGCAACTCCGAGGAACTGCGCGCCCTGGTCGAGGGCCTCGCCCGTCAGCACAGCGGGTTCTTCGACACCGTGTGGCGGGTCGAACACCCTGCCACCCCGGACGTGCTGGAGGCGATGGGGCGGCTCCACCCCGACAAGAAGATCGCCAAGGAGGCCCGCAAGGCGGCGTTCAAGGCGCGGTCGCAGCACGGAGGGTGACGGCCGGGGCGGTCGGTGTGCGACGGCCGGAGGGGTCGGTGTGCGATGGGCGGGGCGGTGGTCGGGCGCCCGGCGGGGTGGTGGGCGCGTGCCGGCCGGGGCGGTCGGTGTGTGCCCGGCGGGGCGCCGGGTGGGGCACCGGGCGGGGCCGCGGGCCGGCGGGGCCGGGTCCGGCAGGCCCAGGTCCCCGTGGGGCTGACGGTCCGGACGGTGTGGGCCTGGCCTGGGGCCTTGGGCCTTGGGCCTGCGGCCTGGGGGTGGCGGTGCGTGACCGGGTGGTGTCTCGGGTTGCGGGGTCCGTGGAACGTGCGTCCGCCTAGGGCGGCAGGCAGAGGCCCCGGACGGGGGACCTGCGGGACCGGTGCGCTGCACGGGGCGTGAGCCTCGGTGGGCGAGGACCGCACGGGGGAGGGGCAGGCACCGTCAGGCCGGAGTCGGGGGGCCGTCGGGGCGGACGGAGCGCTCGTGAGGAGCCGGCGGCCCTGCCGACCCCCCTGCACCTCCCCGCCGGCGGCCCTGCCGTGAGCGGCCGGGAGGGACGGTGGCCTACAGGCGGAGCGCCGCCGTCGCCGGTGGGGCGGGGTCGCGCGGGCAGTGGTCTCCCGGCGTTCAACTCTCGTTCAGGCACTCCCCGGACCCCCGTTCAGGCGCGGGCGCCACCGTTGCGGCGGACCCAGCTGCGCCACCCTCCACGGCACGACCACCGTCACAGGAGACACCATGTCGCTCACCCGTAGGGACTTCGCCGGCAGATCCGCGCTCACCGGTGCCGGGATCGCGCTGGCGGGCAGCGTCGGCGCCCTCGCCAGCGCCCCGAACGCCCTCGCCGCCACGGAGGTCGAGCACGACGTCGGGCACGGTCAGGGTCACGGGCCCGACCACGGCGGTATCGGGTACGGGCCGCTCGTCCCCGACCCGGACGGAATCCTCGCCCTGCCCGCCGGGTTCCGGTACGAGATCATCACCTACTCCGGGCGGACCCGGCTGGAGTCCGGCGAGTACACCCCCTCCAACCACGACGGCACCGCCACCTTCGACGGCCCGCGCGGCACCACCCTCCTCGTCAACAACCACGAACTCGGCGGCCACCGCGACCGCTGGGAGCACCCCGTCCCGCTCACCGAGGGCCTCGTCTACGACCCGGCCGCCGCCGGCGGCTGCACGGTCGTCGAGGTGCGCCGCGGCGGGCACGTCGCCGAGTGGGTCGGCATCGCCGGCACCGCCACCAACTGCGCCGGCGGCAGCACCCCCTGGGGCACCTGGCTGACCTGCGAGGAGACCGAGGACAAGGCCGGCTCCAACGGTATGACCAAGGACCACGGCTACGTCTTCGAGGTCGACCCCGAGGACCGCCGCGCCAACCGGGACCCCAAGCCGCTCAAGGCGCTCGGCCGGTACGCCCACGAAGCCGTCGTCGTCGACCCCAGGCGCGGCCACCTCCTCCTCACCGAGGACGCCTCCGGGCCCAACGGCCTGCTCTACCGCTGGACCCCGCCCGAGCGCTTCCGGCACGGCCGCGGCCGGCTGCGCGCCCTCGCCGACGACGCCGGGGTCCTCCAGGCGTTCAAGTGCTTCGACTCCGGCGGCCGGTTCGTGGACGACCTCTCCCGCGCGACGAAGACCGGCACGGTGTACGGCGTCGACTGGGTCGACGTACCCGACCGCGACGCACGGACCACGTCCGTCCGCAAGCAGTTCGCGACCGGCGAGGTCACCCGGGCCCGCAAGCTGGAGGGCATGTGGTGGGCCGACGGGGGCGCCTACATCGTCTCCTCCTACGCCCGTGCCGAGAGCCCCGGCCGGCCGCACGACGGGCAGGTCTGGTTCTACGACCCGGGGCGCCGCACCCTCACCCTCAAGGTCATCCTCGGCGTCAACACCGACCCCTCCGCCGACGGCGCCTTCGACGGACCCGACAACATCACCGTCTCCCCGTACGGCGGCCTGGTCATCGCGGAGGACGGCGAGGGCGTCCAGCACCTGTTCGGCGCCACCGAGAGCGGGCGCACCTACCCCATCGCCCGCAACGACCTGAACATCGGCAGCGCGGACGACCCCGAGTACAGCGAGTTCACCGGCGTCACCTTCTCACCCGACGGCCGCACCCTGTACGCCAACATCCAGACGCCGGGCATCATGCTGGCGATCACGGGGCCGTGGAAGCGGCAGCGGCGCCGGTGAACCAATCAGCTCGCTCGGCCGAGGCCGCCCTTTCAGAGTGAGGAACGTCCAGGTGCGTGGGCAGGACCCGCTTCCACTCATCATGGGGCGGTCACGGGTTCGAGTCCCGTCTCCGGCACGACAGGCCGGAGTGGCTCAGGGGTTGGAGCACCTACGTCGGTTCCGCCGGCCTGAACTCTGGACACCCGGAACGTCCGCACCTCCCGGTGCGCGGACCGCGGCTACTTCTCTGCAGAAGAATTCGATGCCGCGGTCGACCTGAACTCGGGAGGCGCGGCAGAGGGCGGAGGGTCCGGTGCGCAGGCAGCGGATACTTCCTTGACCGGATGGCTGCGGGTTCGAATCCCGTCATCGGCTTCGGGCCGGTGCAGCTCAATTCGGCAGAGCATCCGGATGTTCCCGTCGCCGACCTACGAGGGCGGCCGGGGACACGAGCGCGACGCGCGGTCCGAACTCTTCCTGTTGTCGGTCGCCACCTACGTGTCCCAGCAGACCTGCTCCGAGTCCGGTGAGGCCCGCGACGTCCGGTTCGCCGCGCTGGTGCGCGAACTCGCCCTCACCGACCCGGGGTGGACCGCCCGCCTGCCCGGCTGGCTGCGCGGCGAGGGCAACCTGCGCACCGCCTCCGTCCTGCGGCGCCCCGACGAGCGCGGCGAACTTCTCGCGTACTGGACGGCGACGTACGGCCGCGCGCTGCCCAAGCCCGTCAAGCGGGGTGTCGCCGATGCCGTGCGGCGGCTCCACCACGACACGTCGCTGCTGAAGTACGACACCGCGTCCAAGGGCTACCGCTTCGGCGACGTCCTGAACCTCGTGGCCGACTGGCCCTGGGCCGGCTGAGGCGGCCGCCCGGTAGGGTGCCCGCAAGGACGGGCGGGAGGTGCCCGCAAGGACGGGCGGGACGGGCGGCGAGTGGCGGGGAGGTCGCGATGACGCAGGTCAGGCCCATGCGTGCGGATGCCCTGCGCAATCGGGGGCGGCTCCTCGAGGTCGCCGCGGTGGCCTTCGCCGAGCGCGGTGAGGGTGCCTCCCTCGACGACATCGCGCGGCGGGCGGGGGTCGGGGTGGGCACCCTGTACCGGCACTTTCCCACGCGGCAGACGCTGTTGGAGGCCGTTCACCTCGGGCGGGTCGAGGCGATCGCGGCCCGCGCCGACGTGCTCGCGGGCACGCTGGAGCCGGGTCCCGCCCTCGTCGCCTGGCTCGACGAACTCGCCGTCGGGATGCTCCGCGCGCGGGGGCTGAAGGCGCTGCTGGGCGGGGCCGCCTGCTGTGCGTGCGTCCGGAGTGCGGCGGCGCGGCTGGTGCGGGCGGCGCAGGACGCGGGCGCGCTGCGCCCCGACGTCGAGCCGGTCGAGGTGCTGCGGCTGGTGCACGGGGTGGTGACCGCGGGTGAGTCCGCCGCCGGGGACGCGGGGACCGAGTCGGAGGCTCCGGTCGACGGGGCCGCGGCGGTGCGGCGGTATCTGGCGCTGGTGCTGGAGGGGTTGGCGCGGGGCTAGCGGGCTCGCGGGCTCGCCGGTATCAGGGCCGGGGGTCCTCCCCGGGTCTGCCGGGGCCGTGCGCGGTCCGCCCGCGGTCGCCTTCGGAGCGAGGGCTTCGGCCGACTTCACGGCCCGCGGGGAACGGGACCACACCATTGTTCCCGCCCGTGATCCGCACCTCGGCGCGGTTCCTGGCCGACCTACCCGGTCTCGGCGTCGATCCGCCGGTGGCGCACTTCACGCCGGTCACACCCGCCGACGGGATCAGCCTGGACGGCATCCGGGTGGACGACTCCGAGCCGCACCACTACGCGTTCGTGGTCGGCGAGCGGGAGTTCGACGCCGCCCTGGCCCGCATCCAGCACGGCGGACTCACCCACCACGGCGATCCCGCGTACCGGGACGTCGGACAGGGCTGTCGCAGTGAGCGCATCAGCGGCCGCAGGGGCACCTACTTCCGCGACCCCGACGGGCATCCTCATGGAGATCCTCACCCGGGGGCGGTGCTTCGTCGTGAGGCGAAGGGGCGCCCCGGCTCAGGTGGCAACAGGGGCGCCCCGCCGTCGCCTACAGGGCCTGCGCGGCCGGCTTCACCATGCCGCGGACCGTGCGGGACTTGACGAAGTCGCCCATCGCCGTCATCTCCCACTCGCCGGAGTACTGGCGGATCAGCTTGGCCATCATCACGCCGGTCTGCGGCTCGGCGCTGGTGAGGTCGAAGCGGACCAGCTCCTCGCCGGTCGCGGCGTCCATGAGGCGGCAGTACGCCTTCGCGACCTCCGTGAACTTCTGGCCGGAGAAGGAGTTCACCGTGAAGACCAGGCCGCTGACCTCCTGCGGGAGCCGGCCGAGGTCCACGACGATCACCTCGTCGTCCCCGCCGCCCTCGCCGGTGAGATTGTCACCGGAGTGCTTGATCGCGCCGCCGACGATCGAGAGCTTGCCGAAGTAGCAGCTGTCGATGTGGTTGCGCTGCGGGCCGTACGCGATGACCGACGCGTCCAGGTCGATGTCCTTGCCGCGGTACGCGGGCTCCCAGCCGAGGCCCATCTTGACCTGCGAGAGGACCGGGCGGCCGCCCTTGACCAGGGAGACGGTCTGGTTCTTCTGGAGGCTGACGCGGCCCTTGTCCAGGTTGATCTTGCCGGTGCCCGGGGCGGGGGCCGGCGGGGCGGCGGGCGGGGCCGGGGGAGCGGACGGCATCTGCGGTGCGGCGGCGGGCGGGGGCGTCGCCGCCTGGGGTGCGGGGGCGGGTGCGGTGGGCTGGGCGGGGGCCGCCGGTTCCTCGACCGAGACGCCGAAGTCCGTGGCGATGCCGGCCAGGCCGTTGGCGTAGCCCTGGCCGACCGCGCGGGCCTTCCAGGCGCCGTTGCGGAGGTAGACCTCCACGATGACCAGGGCGGTCTCGGTGCCGAGCTGCGGGGGCGTGAAGGTGGCGAGGACGGAGCCGTCGTCCGCGTCGCGGATCGTGGCGGTCGGTTCGATGCCCTGGAAGGTCTGGCCGGCGGCGTCCGGACTGGCGGTGACGACGATCTTCTCGATGCCCGGGGGGACGGCGGTCGTGTCGACCGTGATCGCGTCCGGGGCGGAGCCGCCGCCGGAGCGGTACGTCACGCCCTGGCCGGTGGGCTGGTTGTAGAAGATGAAGTCGTCGTCGGAGCGCACCTTGCCGTCGGCGGTGAGCAGCAGGCCCGAGACGTCCAGCCGCACGGGGGCGGTGACGTCCACCGTCACGCGGGTGGCGGAGAGGGGGATGTTCGAGCCGGGGGTCATAGCTGTCATGCCGGGTGAACGAGCGGGGGCGTTTTACCGTTCCCTTACCCGAGGGCCAATCGGGTGTGCCGCCGGGCGAGGGGATTTCGCCCCCGCCGCCCCTTCCCTTCCCCGTCCCTGGGGGCTGCGCCCCCAGCCCCCCTTTTCCGGCCTTCGGCCTCGTCCTCACACTCCCCCAGAGGGGGCACCCCCAACGGGGCAACGAGTTACGGCACCACCACGATCTTCCTTCCGACGCCCGCCGCGAACTGCTCCAGCGCCTCCGGGTAGCGGTCCAGGGGGATGCGGTCGCTGATGAAGACGTCCGGGTCGAGGACGCCGCCCGCGAAGAGTTCCGCGGCGCGTTCGTAGCTGTGGAGGACGGCCATCGAGCCGGTGATGGTGATCTCCTGGTTGTAGATGCGGTACGGGTCGATCTGGACGCGGGTCGCGTAGTCGGCGACGCCGAACTGGAGGAAGGTGCCCGCCTTGGCGACCCGGTCCAGGCCGTCCTGGATCGCCGCCGCGTTGCCCGTGGCGTCGATGACGAGGTCCCAGCCCTGGGGGCGGTCCAATTCGTCGGGCGTGGCCGCGCAGGCCGAGACGCCGAGGCCGCGAGCGGTCTCCAGGCGGGTCGGGTTGAGGTCCACCACGTCCACGCTGGCCGCGCCGGTGCGCTTGGCCAGCTCCAGCATCATGAGGCCCATCGTGCCGGAGCCGTAGATCAGGACGTGGGCGCCGAGGCGGGACTGGAGGACGTCGTAGCCGCGGACGGCGCAGGAGAGGGGCTCGATGAGGGCCGCGTCCTGGGTGCGGACGTGCTCGGGCAGCTTGACGCAGTTCGCGACCGGCGCCACCGCGTACTGCGCCGCACCGCCCGGCGTGGTCACACCGATCGCGGCCCAGCGTTCGCAGAGGTTGTTGTGGCCGGTACGGCAGTAGCGGCACTCGTGGCAGTACAGGGAGGGGTCGACCGCGACCCGGTCGCCGACCGCCACCTCCGTGACCTGGGTGCCGACGCCGACCACCGCGCCGGCGAACTCGTGGCCCGGTGTGATCGGGAGCTTGGGCGCGAACTCGCCCTGGAGGATGTGCAGGTCGGTGCCGCACAGGCCGCACGCGGCGACCTCGACGACGACCTCGCGCGGCCCTGGCGTCGGGTCGGGGACCTCGGTGACGACGGCGCGGCCCACGGACTCGATGACGGCAGCCTTCATTTCACGGCTCCAAGCGACAGGCCCTGGACCAGTTTGTCCTGGGCGGCGAACCCCGCGGCGAGCACCGGCAGGGAGATGACGAGCGATGCGGCGCACACCTTGGCCAGGAACAGGCCCTGGCTGGTGATGAAGCCGGTCAGGAAGACGGGGGCGGTCTCGGCGACCACGCCCGTCAGCACCCGGGCGAAGAGCAGTTCGTTCCAGCTGAAGATGAAGCAGATCAGGGACGTGGCTGCGATGCCGGGGAGGGCGATCGGGGCTACCACCCGGGCCAGGATCGTGGGGAGCTTCGCGCCGTCCACCCGGGCCGCCTCGATGATCGCGACCGGGACCTCGGCGAGGAAGGACTGCATCATCCAGACCGCGATCGGCAGGTTCATCGACGTGTAGAGGATGACCAGCAGCCAGATGTTGTCCAGCATGTCCGTGTTCTTGGCGAACAGGTAGATCGGCAGCAGGCCCGCCACCACCGGCAGCATCTTGGTGGAGAGGAAGAAGAACAGGACGTCCGTCCACTTCTTCACCGGGCGGATGGAGAGCGCGTACGCCGCCGGGAGGG
Organism: Streptomyces sp. cmx-10-19; assembly: GCA_049998335.1. Classification (GTDB taxonomy): domain Bacteria; phylum Actinomycetota; class Actinomycetes; order Streptomycetales; family Streptomycetaceae; genus Streptomyces. The sequence continues at coordinate 98,318 of JAEBFB010000021.1, read as the reverse complement.
CCAGGACCAGGACGAGGAGGGTCGACGCGATCGACGCCACCGCCGAGTTGGCAAGTGCCGGCCAGGGGCTGGCGCCGCCGCCCGCGCCGAAGAACTCGCGGTAGCCGTCCAGGGTCAGGGAGGCCGCGAAGGACGGCGGGTTGGTGGCCGCGTCCTCCTCCGAGTGGAGGGAGGTCAGCGCCATCCACGCGATGGGCAGGAAGAAGACGATGCCCGCGAGCCAGGCCAGCAGGCCGAGGCCGGCACCCGCCCTGCGGTGGGCGCGTGCGGGCTTGCCAGCGGTGGTGCCGGCGGTGCCGGTGGTGGCGGGACGTACGGCGGTGGCACTCATGCGCGGCCGGCCTCCTCACGGAACAGGGACGACACCACGCGCAGCGCGAAGGTGGCGATGATGATCGAGCCGATGACGACCAGGACGCCCGCGGCCGAGGCGAGGCCGTTCTCGTGGGCCTGGTAGAAGCTCTGGTAGACGGTGTAGGGCAGGTTGGCGGTGCCCAGGCCGCCGGAGGTGATGGTGAAGACCGCGTCGAAGTTCTGCACGATGTAGATCGAGCCGAGCAGGGCGCCCAGTTCGAGATAGCGGCGCAGGTGGGGCAGGGTGAGGTGGACGAAGATCTGCCAGTCGCTCGCGCCGTCCACCCGGGCGGCCTCGATCTGCTGCTGGTCCCGGCTCTGGAGGCCGGCGAGCAGGATGAGCATCATGAACGGCGTCCACTGCCACACCAGCGCCGCCTCGACCGCGAGCAGCGGGGTGTGGGAGATCCAGTCCGGCTGCGGGCCGCCGACGTAGTGCAACAGGCCGTTGAGCAGCCCGTATTCGGGGTTGTAGAGGACGTGCTTCCAAAGCAGGGCCGCGGCCACCGGGACCACCAGGAACGGGGCGATCAGCAGGGTGCGGACCACGCCCCGGCCCTTGAAGCGGCGGTCGAGGAGCAGGGCGAGGGCGAGGCCCAGGACCAGGCTGACCAGCACCACCGCGACGGTCAGCAGGATCGTCGTCCACACCGACCCGCGCAGGTCCGCGTCGCCGAGGACGTCGCCGTAGTTGGCGAAGCCGGTGAAGTGGCGGGCGTCCGGGTAGAGGGCGTTCCAGTCGAAGAAGGAGATCACCAGCGTCGCCACGAACGGCAGTTGGGTGACCGCGATCATGAAGATCAGGGCGGGGAGGAGCGGGGCCCGGGTGGCCCAGGCACGCAGCCGGGCGGACGGCGGGCGGACGGGGATGCGTACGTCGGGGGCGGCCGAGGGGGCCGTGGTCGTGGCGGTCATCGTCCCTCGTACTCCTTGGAGATCTTCTCGGCGAGCTGCTGGGACTTCTTGAGGGCCTCCTCGACGGACTGGCGTCCGGCGATGGCCGCGCTGATCTCCTGGGAGACCTTGGTCCCGAGGTCGGTGAACTCGGGGATGCCGACGAACTGGATGCCGGGCGCGGGGCGCGGCTGCACGCCGGGGTCGTTCGGCTTGGCGCCCTCGATGGCCTGCCGGGTGCGCTCCTGGAAGGCGGCGGCCTCCTTGACGTAGTCCGGGTTCTCGTACGTCGAGGCGCGCTTGCCGGCCGGGACGTTGGACCAGCCGAACTCGTCGCCGACCAGCTGCTCGTACTCCTTGCCGGAGGCCCAGGAGACGAACTTCCACGCCTTGTCGGCGTTGCGGGACGCCTTCTGGATGCCCCAGGCCCAGGTGTAGAGCCAGCCCGAGGAGTCCGTCTTCTCGACGGGCGCCGGGGCGTAGCCCACCTTGCCCTTGACCGGGGACTTCGCCGCGTCCAGGGAGCCGGCCGCGGACGTGGCGTCGTACCACATGGCGACCTTGCCCTGCGTCATGTTGTTCAGGCACTCGGCGAAGCCGGACTGGGCGGCGCCGGACTCGCCGTGCTCGCGGACCAGGTCGACGTAGAACTTCGTCGCCTTCTGCCACTCGGGGGAGTCGAGGCGGGCCTGCCAGTCCTGGTCGAACCAGGTGCCGCCGAAGGTGTTGACGACCGTCGTCAGCGGCGCCATCAGCTCGCCCCAGCCGGGCAGTCCGCGCAGGCAGATGCCCTTCATACCGGGCTTCGAGCCGTCCAGCTTCTCGGCGAAGCCGGCGACCTGGGTCCAGGTGGGGTGCTCGGGCATGGTCAGGCCGGCCTCGGCGAAGAGGTCCTTGCGGTACATCAGGAAGGACGACTCGCCGTAGAAGGGCTGGCCGTAGAGCTTGCCGTCGTCGCCGGTGAGGGACTCGCGCATCGGGCCGAGGACGTCCTTCTCGTCGTACGCCGGGTCCTTGGCGACGTAGGGGTCCATCGGCTGGAGCCACTCGTTGCGGGCGTAGATGGGGATCTCGTAGTTGGACAGGGTGGCGACGTCGTACTGGCCGGCCTGGTTGGCGAAGTCCTGGCTGATCTTGTCGCGGACGTCGTTCTCCGGCAGGACGGTGAAGTTCACCTTGATGCCGGTCTCCTTGGTGAAGTGGCCGGCAGTGAGTTTCTGCAACTCCACCATCTGCGGGTTGTTGACCATCAGCACGTTGATGGCGTTGCCGCCGGACCCGGCGCCGCCCGCCCCGACCCAGCAGCCGGAGAGCAGCGGGGCGAGCAGCGTCCCTGCGGCGGCCAGGGCGAGCGTGGCTCGCGGCCTGAGTCGGCTCGGGGTGCGCATGGATCGCTCCTGAACATGTGGGGAGGTATGGGGCAGGGAGAGGGGTGTGCGGGTGTCCGGTGCGGGCGTCGCCCGTCCGGTCAGACGCGGATGACCTGCGGGCCGAGCAGGGAGTAGCGGTGGGCCTCGGACGCCGGGAGCAGGGTGCTGGTGACGATGGCCTCCAGGGTGGAGACCTCCGCGAAGCGGCAGAAGCTGACCGCCCCGAACTTGGTGTGCGCCCCGGCGAACACCGTGCGGCGGGCGGCCCGGACGGCCTGCGCCTTGACCTCGCTGACCGCGGGGTCGGGGGTGGTGAGGCCGTGCTCGCGGGAGATGCCGTTGGCGCCGATGTAGGCCAGGTCGATGACGAAGCCGGCCAGCATCTTCGTCGTCCAGTGGTCGACCGTGGCCAGCGTGCCCGAACGGACCCGCCCGCCGAGCAGCAGCACGGTGGTGTCACCGGCCTCGGCGAGCGCGCCCGCGACCGGCAGGGACGCGGTGACCACGGTCAGCGGACGGTCCCGGGGCAGGGCCTCCGCGATGAGCTGGGGGGTGAAGCCCTCGTCCACGAAGACCGTCTCCGCGTCGCCGAGCAGCTCGACGGCGGCGGTGGCGATCCGCCGTTTCTCGGGCACGTGGCTGGTGGCGCGGAAGGCGAGCGTCGTCTCGAACCCGGCGCTCTCCACCGGGTAGGCGCCGCCGTGGATGCGGCGGACCAGGCCGTGGTCCTCCAGGGCGCGCAGGTCCCGGCGCACGGTCTCCTTCGCCACGCCCAGGTCGGCGGCGAGCGCGGTGACGTCGACCGAACCGGTGGTGCGGGCGATCCGCACGATCTCCCGCTGGCGTTCCTCCGCCGTCCTCGTGCCCATGCCGAACACCTGCCTCACCACCTCGTCGCGTGTCCCTGCCCGTTCGGGCCCGCTCGGCCCCTGGGGGAAGTTGTACAGCGGCCGTGGGGCACTGACCAGGTCTGTTACGGGTCCGATACTGCCCGAGTGTGCCCGTTCGCGGCGCCGAATGCCCGTCTCGGACCTGGGGCGCAGCGGGCGGGCCGGTGGAAACGGGCGGTGCGGATGCCCGTACGGGGAGACGGACGGCCCGTTCGGTGCCCGTCTGTCTCCGGCGGCGTCGCGATCCGGTCGGCGCGGCCGGTTCGGTCAGTGCGGCCAGACCGATCGGTGGGGCCGGTTCGGTCGGTGGGGCCGGATCGGTCGGTGGAGCCGGTTCGGTCAGTGCGACCAGATCGGGGGGTCGGTCACGAAGTGGCCGCCGAGGCGGGCGTGCGCCGGGTCGTCCGGGTCCAGCTCGCCGTGTTCGGCCAGGAGCCGTGCGGCGTACGGCTCGGAGTCGTCGCGCGGCTCGTACCCGAGCGCCCGCGCGGAGGTGAGGTCCCACCACAGGCGGGTGTTGGCGGAGGAGCCGTACACGACGGTGTGGCCGACGCGCTCGGCGGTGAGGGCCGCGTGGAAGAGGCGGGCGCCGTCGGCGGGGCTCAGCCAGATCGACAGCATGCGCACGCTGGTCGGCTCCGGGAAGCAGGAGCCGATGCGGACGGAGACGGTCTCGATGCCGTGCTTGTCCCAGTAGAGCTGGGCGAGGTCCTCGCCGAAGCACTTGGACAGGCCGTAGAAGGTGTCCGGGCGGTGCGGGGTGTCCACGGGGACGAGGGGGCCGCCGTCGACCGGGCGCGGGGTGTAGCCGACGGCGTGGTTGGAGGAGGCGGAGACGATCCGGCGGACGCCCTCCTCGCGGGCGGCCTCGTAGAGGTGGTACGTGCCCTCGATGTTGGCCTTCAGGACCTTCTCGAACGGGGCTTCCAGCGAGATGCCGGCCAGGTGGAGGATCGCGTCGACGCCCCGGACCGCCTCGCGCAGCGCCGCCCGGTCGGCGAGGTCGGCGACGAGCGCGTCCGGTGCGCCCTCGACGGGCCGCAGGTCCAGCAGGCGCAGCTCGTACCCGTGGGCGGGGAGCAGCTCCCGCATCAGGGTGCCGAGACCGCCGGCGGCGCCGGTGAGCAGGACGGTGCGGGGAGCGGGCATCCTCGGGCTCCTACTCGTTCGAGAGGTCGACGTTCAGATACGTGGAACGCTAGGGAAGGGGGTGATCGGCCGTCAAGGGGAGCTGCTTGACGGTGTTCGGGGGGCGGCTTAGCGTAGGCACGTTCAGAGGTGTGGACGCTAATCATGGATATGGAATAGGTCATCCTATGGAATGGGGAGCGCCCGTGCCCGTGACCTCAGCCCCTCTCGCCGCCCGGCTCACCGCCCCAGGCGGGCCGCTGTTCTTCCCCGTCACGGCGTTCGGCCCCGACGGCGACGTCGACCTGGACGTCTACCGCGAGCATGTGCGCCAGGGCGTCGAGGCCGGTGCCGCCGCCGTCTTCGCCTGCTGCGGCACCGGCGAGTTCCACGCCCTCACCCCCGAGGAGTTCCAGGACTGCGTCCGCGCCGCCGTCGAGGAGACCGCCGGCCGGGTGCCCGTCCTCGCGGGCGCGGGCTACGGCACCGCCCTCGCCGTCCGCCACGCCCGGCTCGCCGAGGAGGCGGGCGCCGACGGGCTGCTCGCCCTGCCTCCCTACCTGGTGGCCGCCGGCCAGGAGGGACTCGTACGGCACTACCGCGAGGTGGCCGCCGCGACCGCCCTGCCCGTGATCGTCTACCAGCGCGACAACGCCGTGTTCACCCCGTCGAGCGTGGTCGAACTCGCCCGCACCGACGGCATCGTCGGCCTCAAGGACGGGCTCGGCGACCTCGACCTGATGCAGCGCACCATCAGCGCCGTGCGCACCGGACACCCCGGCGGCTTCCTTTACTTCAACGGACTGCCGACCGCCGAGCAGACGCAGCTCGCCTACCGCGCCCTCGGCGTCACCCTCTACTCCTCCGCCGTCTTCTGCTTCGCCCCCGAGATCGCCCTCGCCTTCCACCGCGCCCTGCGCGAGGGGGACGACGCGACCGCGCACCGCCTGCTGGACGACTTCTACCGCCCCTTCGCCGAACTGCGCGCCCAGGGCCGCGGATACGCCGTCGCCCTGGTCAAGGCGGGCGTACGGCTGCGCGGACTGGACGTCGGCGAGGTGCGCACGCCGCTCCAGGAACCGGCCGAGGACCACGTCAAGCAGCTCGCCGGCATCATCGAGCGCGGCCACGCGCTGCTCGCCGGGGAGGACGGCCGGTGAGGGCGTCGGCGTTCCTCTACCCCTGGGACGTCGCCGGCGACCCGTCCGCCGCCGCGTCCGTCGCGGACCTCGGCGTCGAGCAGGTGACGCTCGCCGCCGCCTACCACTCCACCCGCGCCCTCACCCCCCGCCACCCGCGCCACCGCGTCGTCACCGCCGAGCACGCCGCCGTCCTCTACCCGCCGGACGAGGACCGCTGGAAGGACCGGGACCTGCGCCCGTACGCCGCCGGGGACTGGGCGCCCGGCGACGCCTGGGGCGAGGCCGCCGCCGCCCTCGCGGACGCGGGCCTCGACGTGCACACCTGGGTCGTCCTCGCCCACAACTCCCGCCTCGGCGCCGAGCACCCGCACACCTCCGTCGTCAACGCCTACGGCGACCGCTACCCCTGGGCGCCCTGCGTCGCCCGGCCCGCCACCCGCGCCTACCTCACCGACCTGGCCGCCGAGGCGGCGGTACGGCCCGGCGCGCGCGGCACCGAACTGGAGTCCCTCGGCTGGTACGGCCTCGCCCACCTGCACGCCCACGACAAGACCGGCGGGGTCGCCCTCGGGGACGCCGGCCAGTACCTGATGTCCCTCTGCTTCTGCCCCGACTGCCGCACGGGGTACGGCAGCCAGGGCCTCGACGCCGACACGCTCGCCGCCGCCGTACGCGCCGCGCTGGAGCCGGTGTGGCGGGGCGCGGCGCCCTCGTCCGGGGGGTGGCCGGGGGTGGAGGAACTCCTCGGCGAGGCCACGGCACGGGCCACGCGCGCGTGGCGCGACGGCACCGCCCGCACCCTCCAGGAAGCGGTCGTCACGGCCGTACGCGCCGCCGCCCCCGCCGGCTTCCGGATCCTCCTGCACGCCGACCCGCTGTCCTACCGCTGCGGCGCCAACGCCGGCGTCGACCCCGCCCACATCCTCTCCGTCGCCGACGGCGTGGTCGTCCCCTGCACGGGCGGCGGCACGGATCTCCTGACCCCGTTCGCCGCACAGGACCGCGCCGGTGCCGTCCTCGCCGCCAACTTCACCGTGGTCACCGGGATGGGCGGCAGCCCGGCCACCCTCGCCGCCGACGCGGCCCGCGCCCGCGACCTGGGCGCCACGGAACTGCGCCTCTACCACGCGGGACTGGCGTCGGACGCGGACCTGACGGCGGTGCGGTCGGCGCTGGCGGAGCGGGACGCGCCCGGCCGAGGGCGTTGACCGGTGAGCCGGCCGATCACGCTGCCCGGTGCCGGTCGCCGATGAGTTCCGCCGGCGGAATCGGTCTACCCGTCGTGAGAGGACCGACCCCGCCTTCCGAGGAGCAGCCCATGACCACCGACGACACCGCCACCCTCGACCTCGGCCCCCAGACCCGGGTGCTGGTGCGGCTCGCCGAGGGGGTGACCGACGCGGGGCTCGGTGATCCGACGCCGTGTCCGGACCTGGCCGTGCGGAATCTGCTCGGGCATCTGACCGGGCTCGCCGGGGCCTTCAAGGACGCCGCGCGCAAGGAGCTGGGGGCGAGGACGAACACGAGTCCCGACGCGAGCGTGCCGGACGCGGGCCCGGGCTGGCGCGAGGAGCTGGCCGGGGCGCTGGGCGAGCTGGCCGAGGCGTGGCGCGCGCCGGACGCCTGGACCGGGATGACCCGGGCCGGCGGGATCGACCTGCCCGGCCCGGTCGCCGGGGCCGTGGTCGCCGACGAGCTGGTGATCCACGGCTGGGACCTGGCCCGCGCGACCGGCCAGGAGTACACCCCCGACCCGGCCGCGCTCCAGGCGGCGTACGGACTGCTCTCCGCCGCCGCCGGGGAGCCCGGCCGGGACGGGGGGATGTTCGGACCTGTCGTCCCCGTCCCCGCCGAGGCGCCGCTGCTGGAGCGGGCCGTGGGGCTCAGCGGACGCGACCCGCGCTGGACCCGGCCCTAGAGCCTGTACTGAGTTCCCCCGGCTCTCTCAGTCCTTGAGCGCCGCCCGCATCATCGCCTTGGCGACCGGGGCCGCCAGGCCGTTGCCGCTGACCTCGCTGCGGGCCGCGTCGGACTGCTCGACGATGACCGCCACGGCGACCTCCTTGTCCGAGGAGTCGGACGTGGCGTAGGAGGTGAACCAGGCGTACGGCGTCTTGCTGTTCTTCTCGCCGTGCTGGGCCGTGCCGGTCTTGCCGCCCACCGTCGCGCCGGGGATCTGCGCGTTGGTGCCGGTCCCCTTCGCCACGACGGTCTCCATCGCCGACCGCAACTGCTCCGCCGTGTCCGCGCTCACGATCCGCTTCGAGTCCGCGTCGGTGTGGTCCTCCAGCACGTCACCACCGCCGTCGGTCACCTGCGACACCATGTGCGGCGAGACCAGCTCGCCCCCGTTGGCGAGGGCCGCCGAGACCATCGCCATCTGGAGCGGCGTCGCCGTCACGTCGAACTGGCCGATGCCCGTCAGGGCCGTCGAGGAGCGGTCCATGTCCTTCGGGTACACGCTGGTGTAGGCGCGCACCGGCACGTCCTGCGACGCGTCGTTGAAGCCGAACTTCTCCGCCGTCGCCCGCACCTTGTCCTGGCCGAGGTCGACGGCCATCTTCGCGAAGACGTTGTTGCACGAGTACTGGAGCGCGGTGCGGATCGACGCGTTCTCGCACGGCGCGCTCGGGTTCTCGTTGCCCAGGTCCGTCGAGGTGTCCGGCAGCCGGTACGGGTCCGGGCTGTCGGTCCGCTCGTCCACCGAGCCGTACAGCCCGTCCTCCAGCGCGGCGGCCGCCACGACCAGCTTGAACGTCGAGCCCGGCGGCAGCGGCTGGCGCAGCGCGCGGTTGGTCAGCGGCTTGTCCGGATCCTTGGTCAGCTTCTCCCACGCCTCACCCGCGGTGTTGGCGTCGGTCAGGGACGAGGGGTCGTACGTCGGCGTCGAGACGACCGCCAGGATTTCGCCCGTCCTCGGGTCGATCGCGACCGCGGCGCCCTTCGTGTCGCCCAGCGCCTCCAGCCCGGCCCGCTGCACGTCGGGGTCGATGGTCGTGACCACGTTGCCCGGCTCGGCGCGGCTGTCGGTGACCGTGTCCATCACCGTCTTCAGGCGGGGGTCGGTGCCGTTGAGCACGTCCGCGTAGATGCCCTCCAGCTGCGTCGGCGCGTACGCCTGCGAGGCGTAGCCCGTCACGGCCGCGTAGAGCCTGCCGTCCTCGTACGTGCGCTTGTACGCGAGGTCGCCGCCCTTCGTCCGCTCCGAGCCGGTGACCGAACGGCCGGCCACGATGATGTTCCCGAGCGGGTCCGCGTACGTCTCGATCGCGTTGCGCCGGTTGTCTTTGCTGTCGGCGAGCGCCTGGCCCTCGTAGAACTGCACCCAGGTCGCCCGCACCAGCAGAGCGAACACCAGGAGCAGCGTGAAGACGGAGGCACGCCTGATCGTCTTGTTCATCCCTTTGTTCATCCCGCTGGCAGGACGAACGGGTGAGCGGGGATCGTTCCCGCGCGCCCCGTTTTCTCATCGTCCGTTCATGAACGCCATGCGCGGAGGTCCTGGAGGCGCTCGGTCCCCTCAGTCCGCGAGGTGCAGGACGACCTCGTCGATCTCCTCGCCGCGCGCCGACGCGAACCCGCGCGCGTGGGCGCTCGTCACGAAGCCGCACTTCTCCAGCACCCGCCGCGAGGCGGCGTTGTCCGCCGCCGCGCGGGCGTACAGCGGACGGTCCGCGACCTCGGCGAGCAGGGCCCGCAGCGCCGCCGTGGCCACGCCCCGGCCCCAGTACGCCCGGTCCACCCAGTACGTCACCTCGCGCTCGCCCGGCTCTCCGTACACCGCCGCGCTGCCGAGCACGTCGCCGTCGCCGAGGATGGTCCGCACGACGGCGGAGGAGGCGCGGACCTTCGTCCAGTGGACGGTGAACGCGTCCCGGTCGGCGGGATCCCGCGGGGTGAACGCCGCCATGCGCAGGGCCTCGGGATCGTTCATCTGCCGGAAGAAGACGGGCAGATCGCTGTCATGGACCTCGCGCAGTGCGATGTGCATGGCTCAGAGCCTACGCGTGGCCAGGGTCAGCCGGTCCCGGGCGTCGAACAGCGCGTCCTTCACGGTCTGTTCGTGCGCGGGCGTCAGCCGCGCCACCGGCACCGAGCAGCTGATCGCGTCCCGCGCGGGGGTGCGGTACGGGATCGCCACGCCGAAGCAGCGCAGCCCCAGCGTGTTCTCCTCACGGTCGACGGCGAAGCCCTGCTCCCGCACCTGGCGCAGTTCCTCGATGAGCTTCTCCCGGTCGGTGACGGTGTGCTCGGTCAGCGCCGGCAGCGTCTGGGGGAGCAGCTTGCGGACCTGCTCGTCGCTGTACGTGCTCAGAAGCGCCTTGCCCAGCGACGTCGAGTGCGCGGGCAGCCGGCGGCCGACCCGGGTGAAGGGGCGCAGGTAGTGCTGGGACTGGCGGGTGGCCAGGTAGACGACGTTCGTGCCGTCCAGGCGCGCCAGGTGGATGGTCTCCGTCGTGTCGTCGGAGAGCCGGTCCAGCGTCGGCCGCGCCGCCGCGACCACCTCGTCGCCGTCGATGTACGACGTGCCGACCAGCAGCGCCCGTACGCCGATGCCGTACCGCGTGCCCGTCGCGTCCGTCTCCACCCAGCCCAGGTCGACCAGCGTGCGCAGCAGCATGTAGAGGCTGGACTTGGGGTAGCCGACGGCCTCCTGGACCGAGGCGAGGGAGTGCATGCCGGGGCTGCCGGCGAAGTACTCCAGCAGTTCCACCGTCCGCACGGCGGACTTGACCTGCGCCCCGCCCCCGGTCTCGCCAGCTGACATCGCCCTTGACCCCTTCGTTCGGCGGAAATAGTGTCCCTGGTGTTCATCATCAGAGACAGCGTTCAGTATATCGAACGAGCCCGATGCAGCGAACGCAGAGCACGTGGAGGGACCCGCGGTGGCAGCAGCACCAGTCTGGAGTGTCGACCCCCGTACCGGGAAGCGGCGGGAGCAGGTCGCCGTGGAGGCCACCGCCGAGGAGGTCGACACCGCCGTCCGCGCCGCGCACGCCGCCCGCGAGGCGCTGGCCGACCGCACCGTCCGCGCGGCGTTCCTGCGCACCGCCGCCGACGAACTGAAGGCCGCCGAGACCACCCTCGTGGAGGTCGCCGACGCCGAGACGGCGCTCGGTCCCGTCCGCCTGAGCGGAGAACTCGCCCGCACCTGCTACCAGTTGCGGGCCTTCGCCGACATCGTGGACGAGGGCGAGTTCCTCGGCGTCGTGATCAACCACCCCGACGACACCGCGACCCCGCCCATCCCGGACCTGCGCCGCTACAAGGTGCCGCTCGGCGTGGTCGCCGTCTACTCGGCGTCCAACTTCCCCTTCGCCTTCTCCGTCCCCGGCGGCGACACCGCCAGCGCCCTCGCGGCCGGCTGCCCGGTCGTCGTCAAGGCGCACCCGGACCACCCGGCCCTGTCCGAGCTGGTCGCCCGGGTGCTGCGCGGGGCCGCCGCCCGGCACGGCATCCCCGAGGGCGTGCTCGGCCTGGTGCACGGCTTCGACGCCGGCCTCGAACTGATCCGGCACCCGCTCCTCGCCGCGGCGGGCTTCACCGGCTCCGTACGCGGGGGCCGCGCCCTGTTCGACGCGGCGGCGGCCCGGCCGGTGCCGATCCCCTTCCACGGCGAGCTGGGCTCGCTCAACCCGGTCGTCGTCACGGAGGCCGCGGCGGCGGAGCGGGCGGCGGCCATCGGCGCGGGGCTGGCCGGCTCGATGACGCTGGGCGTGGGGCAGTTCTGCGTGAAGCCGGGTCTGGTGCTGGTGCCGGCCGGCGCCGCCGGGGACGGCCTGGTCACGTCGCTCACGGCCGCCGTCAGTGACACCGACGCGGGCGTCCTGCTCGACCACCGCATGCGGGACGACTTCGTCGCCGGGGTCACCGAGCGGGCCGCTCTGCCCGACGTGGACTCACCCGTGACGCCGGGCTCGGGCGGCGAGCACTCCGTCAGCGCCGGGTTCCTGACCGTGCCGGCGGCGCGGCTCGCGGTGGAGGGCGGTGCGCACGACCTGCTGCTGGAGGAGTGCTTCGGGCCGGTCACCGTCGTGGCCCGCTACGAGGACGAGGCCGAGGTGCGGGGGGTGCTGGAGCGGCTGCCGGGGAACCTGACGGCGACCGTGCAGGTCTCCGCCGAGGAGGCCGCGGGGGAGGGGCGCGGGGCCGCGCTGCTCGCGGAGGTGGTGCCGCTCGCCGGGCGCGTGGTGGTGAACGGATGGCCGACCGGGGTCGCGGTGGCGGCGGCCCAGCATCACGGGGGGCCGTACCCGGCGACCACCTCGACGTCCACCTCGGTGGGCGGGAGCGCCATCGAGCGCTGGCTGCGGCCCGTGGCCTACCAGGGGGTACCGGAGCCGCTGCTGCCGCCCGAGATCCGGGACGGGAACCCGCTCCGGCTGCCCCGCCGGTTCAACGGGGTGCTGGAGCGGTAGCCCCCAGCGGCGGCACCCTGCCCGCCGCCTACCTCCCGGGCTGGCTGCACCCGCTCTCCGAGATCCTGCCGGTGGGCGTCGGCGTGCGCGCCCTGCAGGGCCTGTCGCACTTCGAGAACGACGGCCTGCTCGTCGGCGTCCCGGCCCTCGCGGCCTGGGCCGTGGTCGCCGCGGCGGTGCTGTACTGGCGCGACTCGCACCTCCCCCGCCGCCGGGCCGCCGCCTGACCCTCGGGGCCGGATCCGGTTGGGGGCCGGACCCGCTCACGCCCGCCACGACGTGCCTGTTCTCAGACTGGAGGCGTGACGGACACCGTGTTTCCCACCATCGGATATCTCGCCTGGCAGCTCTCGCAGAACATGGCCGGAAGGCTGGAGCGGGAGCTGCGGGCGATGGATCTGACGCTGGCGCAGTACAACGCCCTGATGCACACCGTGCGCACGCCGGGGCTCTCCTCGGCGTAAATCGCGCGGCGCTCCGGCCTCACCGCTCAGTCGATGGGGCCGCGGTGAACCAGCTCATCGACCGCGGACTGCTGCGTCGGGAACCGCACCCGACGAGCCGCCGCAGCATGTGCCTGTTCGCCACCGAGGAGGGGCGCGCCGCAAGCACCCGTGCCGACGCGGTCGCCGGCCGCATCACGACCGAGGCGACCGCGCACTTCTCCCCCCGGGGGAGAGCACGACCCTGCGGCGCCTGCTCTACCGCCTGGTCGAGGAACTCAACCCCGACTCCCTCGTGCCCGGCGCCCGGCCGACGGCCCTGACGGGCCCGGGGCAGCCCTGAGCGGCCGACCCGCGCTCGCCCCCCGGGCCGGTCCGACCGGCCTGCGATGATGGGTCGATGGACCTGCGACTTCCCGAACTGCCCTTCTCCCTCCGCCCCTATGGGCCCGACGGTGGCTGGACCTACGAGGACGGTGTGCTGACCGGGGTCGCCGGGGCCCGCCAGGACCGTTTCGTGCCGCCCACCGGCGAGGGGCTGGAGTCCGCCTTTGACGCGCCCCGGCTGCTGGGGGCGCCCGAGGGGGACTTCCAGCTGATCGCGCGGGTCACCGTGGGGTTCGCGGGCGCCTTCGACGCCGGGGTGCTGTACGTGCACGTCGGCGAGCGGGAGTGGGCCAAGCTGTGCCTGGAGTACTCGCCGGACGTGGCCACCGTGTGCACGGTGGTGACGCGGGGGCACTCCGACGACGCCAACTCCTTCACCGTGGACGGGAGCTCGCTGTGGCTGCGGGTGAGCCGGCAGGGGCGGGCCTTCGCCTTCCACGCCTCGCACGACGGCGAACGCTGGATCTTCGTGCGGCTGTTCACGCTGGGCGACGCGGAGGCGACCGGGGCCGCCCTGGTCGGCTTCCTCGCGCAGGCGCCCACCGGGGAGGGGTGCACGGTGACGTACGACCGGCTGGAGTTCCGGCCCACCTGGCCGGCCGGGCTGCGCGACGGCAGCTGACGCGACCGGAGCACCCCGGGTCGTCACGCGACCGGAGCACCCCGGGTCGTCACGCGACCGGAGCACCCGGGCTCGCGACGCAACCGGGCCACCGGTTGCCGCGTCCTGCGGAGCGTGATCGGCGAACGTGTGACCGGAAACCATGTGATGCGCACCGTCCTGCCCGCCGAGGCCGAGGCCGAGGCCGGGGCCGGGTCCGTCGCCGCGCTGCACGCCCGCGCCCGGGCGACGTACTACCCGGACGGGCTGCCCGACGACGGTCTCGACTGGGCCGCCGTCCGGCGCACCACCGTCGAGCGGCCCGACGGACACGTGCTCTGCGCCGTGGAGCAGGGGCGCATCGTCGCCCTCGCCTCCTTCCGGGTGCCGCAGGACGGCCCGGCGGAGACGGCCAAGCTGTTCCAGTTCCACGTCGACCCCGACCACTGGCGCAGCGGCAACCCGCTCGCCGAGGGCGATCACCACCTCTGCCTGCGGTATCGGGTGTCCGGGGAATGAGCATCGCTGCTTGAAGGTTCACCTGGTGACGGAGAGGGACTCCGCGCCTCGTACGACCCGGAGAAGAGCCGAGACATGCGCGTCGAGATCTGGAGCGACATCGCCTGCCCGTGGTGCTACGTGGGCAAGGCCCGCTTCGAGAAGGCGCTGGCGGCCTTCCCGCACCGGGACGGCGTCGAGGTGGTCCACCGGTCCTTCGAGCTGGACCCGGGGCGGGCCAAGGACGACGTGCAGCCCGTGCTGACGATGCTCACCGCCAAGTACGGCATGAGCGAGGCGCAGGCGCGGGCCGGTGAGGAGAACCTCGGCGCGCAGGCCGCCGCCGAGGGCCTGGCGTACCGCACCGAGGGCCGCGACCACGGTGGCACCTTCGACCTGCACCGCCTGCTGCACCTCGCCAAGGAGCGGGGACGGCAGTCCGAGCTGCTGGACGCCTTCTACCGGGGCAACTTCGCCGAGGAGCGCACCGTCTACAACGACGACGAGCGGCTGGTGGAGCTGGCCGTGGGCGCCGGACTGGACGAGGACGCCGTCCGCGAGGTGCTCGCCGATCCCGCCGCCTACGCCGACGAGGTGCGCGCCGACGAGCGCGAGGCCGCCCAACTCGGCGCCACCGGGGTGCCGTTCTTCGTCCTCGACCGCAAGTACGGCGTCTCCGGCGCCCAGCCCGCCGAGGTCTTCACCCAGGCGCTGACCCAGGCGTGGGGCGAGCACAGCCCGCTGCAGCTCATCGACGACGGCGGCGCCCACGCCTGCGGCCCGGACGGATGCGCGGTGCCCCAGGGCTGAACGCCCAGGTGAGCGGCCGTACATAAGCGCTCCTTGGAGGAACCGCGCAGAAACGCGCGATGGACGGGCAGGCCGCCGGGGCGCACAGTGGGGGCATGGAGAGCTTCGAGAACCTCGTCCGTGCCGAGTTCGCCCCGGAGAACACCTACCTGAACACGGCCAGCACCGGTCTGCTGCCCGCCCGGACCCTCGCCGCGATGCGGGAGGCGGCCGAGGCGTCGGCTGCCGGACAGCCGTCCGACATGTTCGCCGACGTCGAGGCGGCCCGGGCACTCTTCGCCCGGCTCCTCGGCGTACCGGCCCGCCGGGTCGCGGCCGGCGCCTCCGTCGCCACCTTCAGCGGACTCGTCGCCGCCTCCCTGCCGCCGGGCGCCGAAGTCCTCACCGCCGAGGCCGACTTCAGCTCCCTGGTCAACCCGCTGTACGGGCGCGGCGACCTGAAGGTGCGTGCCGTACCGCTGGAGCGGCTCGCCGAGTCGGTGGGGCCGGACACCGCACTCGTCGCCGTCAGCTCCGTACAGTCCGCCGACGGACGGCTCGCCGACCTCACGGCGCTGCGGGACGCGGCGCGGGCGCACGGGGCGCGGACGCTGGTCGACGCCTCGCAGTCCAGCGGCTGGCTGCCGCTGTCCGCCGACGACTTCGACCACGTCGTCGCCGTCGGCTACAAGTGGGCGCTCTGCCCGCGCGGCGTCGCCTTCCTCGTCGTCCCCGACGACCTGGGCGTGGCGGCCGGGCTGACGCCGCTGTTCGCCGGGTGGGCGTCGGGGGAGCACCCCTGGGACAGCTGCTACGGGCCCATCGAGGAACCCGCCCGTTCCGCGCGGCGGTACGACGAGAGTCCGGCGCTGTTCTCGTACACGGGCGCCCGGCACTCGCTGGCGCTCATCGAGGAGATCGGCGTGGCCGCCGTGCACGCCCACGACACCGGGCTCGCCGACCGGTTCCGCGAAGGGGTGCGCTCACTGGGCCACGAGCCGGTGCCGGCGCCGGGCTCCGCGATCGTCTCCGTGCCCGGACTCGGGCACCGGCAGGGCGAGTTGAGCCGGGCCGGGGTCCAGGTCTCCGACCGGGCCGGCCATCTGCGGGCCGCCTTCCACCTCTACAACACGCGGGCGGACGTCGACCGGGCGCTGGACGTGCTGGCGGGCTGAGCGCACGCCGGACGCGACGGCACCGCCGTACGGACACATATCGGGCAGGGGCCTCCCGTCCCATGCGAAAAGGCCCCTGCCCGAGCTCGGATGCGGGTCACTTCACCGGAGTGAAGTCCCGTGCCCCGATGAAGTCCGGCCGCCGGATCGGTGCCGCGAAGGGCTCGACCGCCGTGTTCTCCACACTGTTGAACACGATGAACACGTTGCTGCGCGGGAACGGCGTGATGTTGTCCCCGGAGCCGTGCATGGCGTTGCAGTCGAACCAGGTCGCCGAGCCGGCCCTGCCGGTGAACAGCCTGATGCCGTACTCCGACGCCATCTTGGTCAGCGCCTCGTCGGACGGCGTCCCCGCGTCCTGCATCTGGAGGGACTTCTTGTAGTTGTCCTTCGGCGTGGCCCCCGCGCACCCGAGGAACGTCCTGTGCGACCCCGGCATGATCATGAGGCCGCCGTTGGTGTCGTAGTTCTCCGTGAGCGCGATCGACACCGAGACCGTCCGCATGTTCGGCAGACCGTCCTCGGCGTGCCAGGTCTCGAAGTCGGAGTGCCAGTAGAACCCGCTGGCCCCGAAACCGGGCTTCACGTTGATCCGGGACTGGTGGACGTAGACGTCCGAGCCGAGGATCTGCCGGGCCCGTCCGACCACCCGCTCGTCGCGCACCAGCTCGGCGAAGACGTCGCTGATCCGGTGCACCTCGAAGACCGACCGGATCTCCTTGGACTGCGGCTCGACGATGGAGCGCTCGTCCGCGCGGATGGCCGGGTCGGCGATGAGCCGCTCCAGCTCGCGCTGGTAGACGCCGACCTCGTCCGGGCCGATCAGCTGGTCGATGGCGAGGAAGCCGTCGCGGTCGAGCGCATGGAGGTCACCGGCCGAGACCGGACCGGGCGTGTCCGGGGAGCCCCAGACGACCGGGTCCTGCCGCGGGGTGGCCACCTCGGTGGCGCCGCGGGTGGGGTAGAGATCGGTGACGTTGGTGGTCGTGATGGTCACGGTGACTCACACCTCCTCGGTGAGCAGCGGGTAGACGCCGTTCTCGTCGTGGTCCTCCCGTCCGGTCACGGGCGGGTTGAAGACACAGATGCAGTGGAAGTCCTCCTTGACCTTGAGCGTGTGCCGCTCATGGCCGTTGAGCAGGTACATCGTGCCCGGCGTGATGTGGTACGTCTTCCCCGTCTCGCGGTCGGTCAGCTCGGCGTCGCCCTTGGTGCAGACGACGGCCTCGATGTGGTTCGCGTACCACATCGACGTCTCCGTACCCGCGTACAGGATCGTCTCGTGCACGGAGAAGCCGACCTTCTCCTTGGCCAGGACGATGCGCTTGCTCTCCCAGGTGCCGGACGCCGACTTCACGTGCCGGTCGGTGCCTTCGATCTCCTTGAACGAACGGACGATCACGGTGTTGCGATGCCTCCTAGGTGGCGGATGTGCGGGGTCCCCGGCGCCCTCGGCCGTGCGGGCCCGCGGGCGCCGGAAGCAGGGGGGCGTCAGGCGGCCGGTGTCAGGCGGTCTCGCGCACGGCGCGGGCCAGGGTCTTCATGCCCTCGTCCAGCTCGTCCGGCGAGATGGTGAGCGCCGGCAGCAGCTTGACGACCTCGCTCTCGGGGCCGGACGTCTCGATCAGCAGCCCCAGCTCGAAGGCGCGCCTGGCGACCTTCCCGGCGCGCGCCTTGTCGTGGAACTCCAGGCCCCAGACCAGGCCGCGGCCCCGGTACTCCTTGATGTCGGCGAGGTTCTCCTCGGTGATGGCGATCATGTGCTGCTCGACCTGCTCACCGCGCTTGCGGGTCTGCTTCTCCATCGCCGAGCCGTCCGCCCAGTACGCCTCCAGGGTGGCGGTGGCGGTGACGAAGGCTGGGTTGTTGCCGCGGAAGGTGCCGTTGTGCTCGCCCGGCTCCCACACGTCCAGCTCCGGCTTGAACAGGCACAGCGACATGGGCAGGCCGTAGCCGCTGATCGACTTGGAGACGGTGACGATGTCCGGCGTGATGCCCGCCTCCTCGAAGGAGAAGAACGCGCCGGTACGGCCGCAGCCCATCTGGATGTCGTCCACGATGAGCAGCATGTCCTGGCGGGCGCACAGCTCGGACAGGGCGCGCAGCCACTCGGCGCGGGCCACGTTGATGCCGCCCTCGCCCTGCACCGTCTCCACGATCACGGCGGCCGGCTTGTTCAGGCCGGACCCCTGGTCCTCCAGGAGCCGCTCGAACCACAGGAAGTCCTCGACGGTGCCGTCGAAGTAGTTGTCGAACGGCATCGGCGTGCCGTGCACCAGCGGGATGCCGGCCCCGGCCCGCTTGAAGGCGTTGCCGGTCACCGCGAGGGAGCCCAGCGACATGCCGTGGAAGGCGTTGGTGAACGACACGATCGACTCGCGCCCCTTCACCTTGCGCGCCAGCTTCAGCGCGGACTCCACGGCGTTGGTGCCCGTCGGGCCCGGGAACATGACCTTGTACGGCAGGTCGCGCGGGCGCAGCACGATGTCCTGGAAGGTCTCCAGGAAGCGGCGCTTGGCCGTGGTCGACATGTCGAGCCCGTGCGTGACCCCGTCCCGCTCCAGGTAGTCGATCAGCGCGCGTTTCAGCACGGCGTTGTTGTGCCCGTAGTTGAGCGAACCCGCTCCGGCGAAGAAGTCGAGGTACTCGTGGCCGTCCTCGTCGTACATGCGGCTGCCGACCGCGCGGTCGAAGACGGTGGGCCAGCCGCGGCAGTAGCTGCGCACCTCGGACTCGACGGTCTCGAAGACGCTGAGATCGGGCTGGGTGATGGTCACGACAAATCGCTCCTCGTGGGGTGAGGGTGGGAGAGGAAGGCCGTACGGATCCGGCGGGAGGGGTCGGTCCCCGGTCCCGGCCGGGAAGTCTGGGGGGCCGGCGGTCAGGCCGGGCCGGCGGCCGGGTCGGCGGACGAGTCGGCGGTCAGCGGGCCTATGCGGTAGAGGACTTCGGGCTCGTGCGGTCCGTCGGGGAACAGACCGGCGTCGAACAGGACCTCGCGCTCCAGCCGGGCACCGCGGCGCTCGGCGAACGAGGTGAACAGCCGCTGGGACGCGCTGTTGTCGGGCGAGATGGTGGTCTCCAGGGTGGTCGTTCCGAGCTCCGTCACGGTACGGGCGGCGAGCCCGTCGAGCATCGCGGCGGCGAGCCGGCGCCCGCGGTACGCCTCGTCCACCGCCACCTGCCACACGAGCAGGGTGTCGGGCCGCTCCGGCCGCAGGTAGCCGGTGACGAAGCCGATCGGCACCCCGTGCCGGTCACGGGCGACGATCGACGTGGCGGCGAAGTCCCGGCACCAGAGCAGATAGCTGTAGGACGAGTTCAGGTCGAGGACCTTCGAATCCCTCGCTATCCGCCACAGCGCGGCCCCGTCGGCCACTCTCGGACGGTCGAATTGCAGCTCTGCTTGCGCGGCAGTCATGCACATTAAATTTACCCAGCACCATTCGAAAATGCATCGCGAGATGGGGTTACGTATGGACGCCTCGTGTGTTACCGCGCGGGCGCGTGCTGGCGACGGCGTTCTGTGGTGGTTTGCCGGGTACGTAAGCCGCGAAACGGTCAGCATGTGCATCGGGTCACAATCACGTAGCCTGGAGAAGACGTGCCCGAAATGTGAGACTCGGGCTTCCCGGAATCTCTGCGTTTAGCCTCGAAGGAAGCGGGCAGAAGAATACGGGAAGCTGTGTCGAGTGTAATTACTCAATTCTGTTTGTGTGAGCTTCGGGAATTACCTCGAATTCACGCTCCCGAAAGACCGGCTCCGGCGGGCCGGTCCCAGGCGTCCTCGGCGGCCCGCCGGGCGGCCGCCGCGTCGGTCTTCCGACCCCGCTCGCTCAGCGCGGCACCCAGTGCCGCCAGACAGCTCTGGACCGCCCCGCGCGTCGCGTCCGGCCCGTAGTGGTTCACCCGGATCATCTCCCCGGCCAGCGCGCCCCCGCCCGCCGCCAGCGGCAGCGCCGGGTCCGACTCCAGGGCTCGGGCCACCAGAGCGGACGCGTCCACGTCCACGGGTGTGCGCAGCGTGGTGGCGACCGGCGCCGCGTCCTTCGCCTCGTACACGTACGGCTCCAGGCCGCCGCCCAGCGCGAGCGCGCCGGCCCGGGTGGCCGCGGCGGCCGACGCGTGCCGTGCCATCACCGTCTCAAGGCCCTGCGCCTCGATGCGCTCCACGCACGCCTGGAGCGCGAGCATCTCCAACTGCGCCGGCGCGTGCGGCAGCGCCTTGCGGCCGCCGTCGATCCAGCGCTCCTTCCAGTCCAGCAGCGACAGGTACGAGCGGCGCGGGGCGTTCGGGTTCGCCGCCATCCGTGCCCAGGCCCGCTCGCTCACCGACACCGCCGACACCCCGGCCGGACCGCCCATCGCCTTCTGCGCGCCGATGACGCACAGGTCCACGCCCCACGCGTCCGGCAGCACCGGCTCCGCGCCCACCGAGGCCACCGCGTCCAGGTAGAACAGCGCGCCGTGCGCCCGGACCACCTCGCCGATCTCCGCGACCGGGTTGGTGTTCCCCGTCGCCGCCTCGGCGTGCACCAGCGACACGAAGTCGATCTCCGGGTGCGCGGCCAGTGCCTCGCGGATCTGCTCCGCGGACACGGCGGTGTGGAAGGGCACCGCGAGGTCGTGCACGGTGGCGCCGCAGTCCCGCAGCCAGTTCCCGAACGTCTGCCCGTACGGCCCCGTGACCACGTTCAGGGCGACGGTGCCCGGCCCGGCGGCGGCGCGGATCGCGCCCTCCAGCGGCAGCAGCGCCTCGCCCTGCATGATCACGACGTCCTGCCCGGTGCCGAGCAGGCGCGCCACCCGGTCCTCGATCGCGGCGAACCGGCCGGCGGTCAGGGGGGCGAGGTCCAGGAAGGGGTGGGTCACGGTGCTGCTCACTCCACTCACGGCCAGGTGTACGACACGTACGGCATCGAGAGTAACCAGGAGCCCCGCCGCCACTCGCGCCGGTGCCCGACCGTCGCGACACCCCCACGCCCGGAATCATGGCTTCCGCCATAGCGTCCGGCGCCGGAGGTGATGGACCCGCCCGGTGTCCGCCGTCCTGCTGCTCGTCCTCGTCGCCGTGGGGACCGCCGTCGTCCTCGGCCGCCGCGCCCGCTCGTCCGCGCCCGTCGCGGTGGCGGCGCCGGGGCCCGCGGCCACCCGGGCCGGTGGGGCCCCGCCCGTCCGCGCGGACGCGGGGCCGCGGGTGCTCGCGTCGTGCGCCGGGGCGGCGGCGGTCGCCGTGTACGCCTGGGGCCTGCTGAGCGTGGGCTTCGCGGTCATCGGGGCGAAGGACGGCGGCGCCGGGTCGGCGCCCCCGCGGCCCTGCCGCTCCGCGGACCACCCCGAGCGGCCGCGCACGTCGTCGACCACTCCGTCTCCTGCCTGCCGCTCGGCTTCCGCTGCGAGCAGGCCGACGGCGACGGCTACGCCTCCGACGACGTCCCCGCCCACCTCATCCCCTTCGCCGCCCTCCTCGCTCTCACCGCCGCCGCGAGCGCCGTCGGCGCCGGGTACGCGACGGAGCGGCGGGCCCGTGCGGCGGCGTGGGCGGGGGAGGGCTGACCGGGCCGCCGGACGCCCGTCTAAGGTGCGGGGCATGAGCGATCGCACGGTGCTGCACGTGAAGGGGCGGGTGCTCGTCGGGCCCGAGGAGGTCCGCGACGAGGTGTGGGCGGTCGGCGGCAGGATCTCGTACGACCGTCCCGCCGGCGCCGCCGACGTGCGTACCGTCGAGGGGTGGGCGCTGCCCGGCCTGGTCGACGCGCACTGCCATGTCGGGCTCGACCAGCACGGGGCCGTCCCCGAGGACGTCGCCGAGAAGCAGGCGCTCACCGACCGCGAGGCCGGCACCCTCCTCATCCGGGACGCGGGCTCGCCCTCCGACACCCGCTGGATCGACGCCCGCGAGGACCTCCCGAAGATCATCCGGGCCGGGCGGCACATCGCCCGTACCCGCCGTTACATCCGCGACTACGCCTGGGAGGTCGAACCCGACGACCTCGTCGCGTACGTCGCCCAGGAGGCCCGGCGTGGCGACGGCTGGGTGAAGCTGGTCGGCGACTGGATCGACCGCGACCTCGGCGACCTGTCCGCGTGCTGGCCGCGCGGCGCGGTGGAGGCGGCCATCGCGGAGGCCCACCACCTCGGCGCCCGCGTCACCGCGCACTGCTTCGCCGAGGACTCCCTGCGCGACCTGGTCGAGGCCGGCATCGACTGCGTCGAGCACGCCACCGGGCTCACCGACGACACCATCCCGCTCTTCGCCGAGCGGGGCGTCGCCATCGTGCCGACCCTCGTCAACATCGCCACCTTCCCCGCCCTCGCCGACGGCGGCGAGTCCCGCTTCCCGCGCTGGTCGGCCCATATGCGCCGACTCCACGCCCGCCGCTACGACACCGTTCGCAACGCCTACGACGCCGGCATCCCCGTCTTCGTCGGCACCGACGCGGGCGGCTCCCTGGCCCACGGCCTGGCCGGGGCCGAGGTCGCCGAACTCGTCACCGCCGGCATCCCGCCCGTCGAGGCCCTCGCCGCGACCACCTGGGCCGCCCGGCGCTGGCTGGGGCGCCCCGGCCTGGAGGAGGGCGCGCCGGCGGACCTGGTGGTGTTCGACACCGACCCGCGCGCGGACGTACGCGTGCTCGCCGATCCGCGCCGGGTGGTGCTGAACGGGCGGGTCGTCGGTTAGGGGGTGACGTCCGGATCTCGCCGGCGTCGCGGGGTCCGGCACGCACTCCCCAACCGCCTCAAGGGCGTGGGAGGTACCCCCAGCGGCGTTGTGGTCGGTTGCCGACTCCCTCGCGCTCGGCCGCGCTCGCGCGGGGGGACCCCCGGCGTGTGGTCGCCCTCCTCCGTCTTGCAGCTGCACGCGTCGTCGTCGGGGCCTGCCTGGACGGCTCGGGGCACGTCAGCGCCCCGGCCGCCGAGCGGGCCGCCGAACTGACGGCGGTGCTGACCGACCCCACGATCCGCGCCGTCGTACCGCCGTGGGGCGGCGAGACCGCCATCGACCTGATCCCCCTGCTCGACTGGGACCGGCTGCGCGCCGCCGAGCCGATCTGGCTCGTCGGGTACTCCGACCCGCCGACCCTGACGACCCCGCTGACCCAGCTCACCGGGACGGCGACCCTGCACGGCAACAACCTCATGGACACGCCCTACCGCGTCCCGGAGGGGCTGCTGTCCTGGCTCGACACCGCCGCCGCGCCCGAGGGCCACCGCTGCACGCAGATCCCGCCCGGCCGCCACCGCACCACCGGCTTCGACGACTACGCCGCCCGTCCCGACGTACGCGAGTTCACCCTCGACACCGCCGGCACCTGGACCCGCCTCGACGGCACCGGGGACGTGACGGCCGAGGGCAGGCTCGTCGGAGGCTGCGTCGAGGCGCTCTCCCACCTCGCCGGCACGCGGTACCTCAACCTCGACGCCGTCGCCCGCGACGCCTCCCCGGACGGGCTCCTCGGGTACGTCGAGGACGCCGGCAGCGACGTCCTCACGATCTGCCGCCATCTGCACGGCATGCGGCTCGCCGGGTTCTCCGACCGCGCCGACGCGATCCTCGTGGGGCGCGGCGGTGCGGTGGACCATCCCTCCCTGAGCCACCACGAGGCGGTCCTCGACGCGCTCGGGTCCCTCGGCGTGCCGATCGTCACCGACGCCGAGTGCGGGCACGTGCCGCCCTGCATGCCGATCGTCAACGGGGCGCACGGCAGGGAGACCCTCTCGGCGGGGCGCGGCGAACTGACGCGGACGCTGAGCTGACTCAGGCCGTCTCCGGCACGGTCTCCGGCTCCGTCACCGCCCGCCCCAGCGCCGCCAGGAACGCGTCCGTCGTCGCCCGGTCCCGTACCGCCAGGCGCAGCCACTGATCGCCCAGCCCCGGGAACGTGTCCCCCCGGCGCACCGCGAAGCCCAGGGCGCGCAGCCGGTGGCGAACGGCGGGGGCGCGGGGGAGGCGGACGAGGACGAAGGGGCCGTCGGCGGGTTCGGCGGCCCGCACGCCCGCGTCCGCGAACGCCGCCAGGCCGGTCAGGAGGTACGCCCGGTCCTCGGCGATCCGGGTCGCCGCCTCGGACGCCTCCGCCAGCGCCCGGGGCGACACGCACGCCTCCGCGGCCGCCAGCGCCGGTGTGGACACCGGCCACAACGGCTGGGCGCGCTCCAGGTCGGCGACGGTGTCCGGGGCGGCGAGGACGTAGCCGATGCGCAGGCCCGCCAGGCCCCAGGTCTTGGTCAGACTGCGCAGGACCACCAGGCCGGGGACGTCCGTGCGCCCGGCCAGCGCCTCCCGCTCGCCCGGCACCGCGTCCATGAACGCCTCGTCCACCACCAGCGTCCGCCCGGGACGGGCCAGGGACGTGATCGCGGCCGCCGGGTGCAGCACCGACGTCGGGTTGGTCGGGTTGCCGATCACCACCAGGTCGGCTTCCTCCGGGACCGCCGCCGTGTCCAGCCGGAAACCGTCCGCCGCCCGCAGCAGCACCCGGTCCACCGTGTGCCCCGCGTCCCGCAGCGCCGCCTCCGGCTCCGTGAACTGCGGATGCACCACCACCGGCCGCCGCACCTTCAGCGCCCGCGCCAGCAGCACGAACGCCTCCGCCGCGCCCGCCGTCAGCAGCACCCGCTCCACCGGCAGCCCGTGCCGCGCCGCCACCGCCGCCCGCGCGGCCCGCCCGTCCGGGTAGGCGGCGAGCGAGCCGAGCGCATCGGCCAGACGCGCGCGCAGCCAGGCCGGGGGCGTGTGGGCGCGGACGTTCACCGCGAGGTCCACCAGCGCCGCGCCGTCGTCGCGGACCTCGGCGTCCCCGTGGTGGCGCAGGTCGGTGCCGGCGGCCTCGGCGGGCACCTCAGTGGGCGTGGGAGTGTGCGTGTCCATGCCCGTGATGGTGCCCGTGGTGGTGGTCGCCGTCGTCGTCGGGGTGGAAGTGCGGCTGCTGCGGCAGCCCCACCTTGTCCTCGAAGCCGGGCAGCGCGATCCGGTACACGCACGAGTCGCAGTTCATCCGCAGATCGCCCCCGACCGCCTCCTCGTACCGCTCCCACACCAGGTCGAGCAGCTCCGGCTCCGGACCGATCACGTCCGCCGACCGCACCTCGACGTCCGGGTGCGCGGCGGCCCACTCCTCGGTCTGGTGCCGCACCCGGTCCGGGAGGATGCCGGTGAACAGGAAGTACGGCAGCACCACGACCCGCCGCGCCCCCAGCCGCACGCACCGCTCCAGGCCGCCCGGCACGTCCGGCCGGGCCAGCGACACGAACGCCGTCTCCACGGCCGCGTAGTCCCGGCCCTCCCACAGCAGCCGGGCCGCCTTGCACACCTCGGCGTTGGCGTCCGGGTCCGTCGAACCCCGGCCCACCAGCAGCACGGTCACCTCGGCGGGGTCCCAGGACGGGTCGAGCGCCGCCGCGAGCCGGCGCTCCAGCACCCGCAGCAGCGCGGGGTGCGGGCCCAGCGGACGGCCGTACGTGTACGAGATGCCGGGGTGGCGCTCCTTCTCGCGGGACAGCGCGGCCGGGATGTCGCCCTTGGCGTGCCCGGCGGACACCAGCATCAGCGGCACCGCCGCGAACCGGCGTACGCCCCGCTCCACCAGCTCGGCGACCGCGTCGCCCAGCGGGGGCGGGGACAGTTCGATGAAGCCGCCCGCGACGGGCAGTCCGGGGTGGCGGCGGCCCAGTTCGCGGACGAAGGCGCGGAACGCCTCGGCCCCGGCCTCGTCCCGGGTGCCGTGGCCGGCGATGAGCAGGGCGGGCGGGGTGGTCACATGTTCTCCTCGGGTTTCTCGGATGCGCCGTCCGGCGTCTCGGCCGGGACGGGGTGGTACAGCAGGGCGTTGAGCGCGCCGGCGGCCACCGCCGACCCGCCCTTCTCGGACACGTTGCTCACGGCGGGCAGCCCGCTCTCGCGCAGCGCCGCCTTGGACTCGGCCGCCCCGACGAAACCGACGGGCAGCCCGATCACCAGCGCCGGCGAGGCGTCCAGGGTGAGTAGCTCCTCCAGCGCGGTCGGCGCGTTGCCGATCACCCACAGGGCGCCGGGGCCGACCTGCTCGTAGGCCAGCCGCATGCCGTGCGCCGAACGGGTCAGTCCCGGCCCGGCGACGGCGTCCCGCAGCCGGCACACGGTCTCGCGGCGGGTGATGCCCGCGCCGACCATCTCGACGTCCACGACGACGGGCGCCCCGGCGTGCAGCGCCGCGTGCGCCTCGACCAGCTCGCCCTCGTCCATGACGAGGTCGGTGGCGTACTCCAGGTCGGCGGCGGAGTGGACGACCCGCTCCACCACCGACCGGGTCAGCGGCGGGAAGTGCGAGGTGTCCAGGCGGGCGCGCAGCCGCCGGTAGGACTCCTCCTCGATGGGATGGACGACGCGGTTCACCGGGCGGCCTCCTGCCAGCGGTAGCCGCGCGGCGTCACCATGCGCCCGGCGATCCGGCGGGTCGCGGTGTTGCCCACCGTCACGACCGTCATCATGTCGACCGTCGCCGGATCCAGCGCGCCCAGCGTGCTCAGCCGGCTCGACTCGTCGGCGCGCGAGGCGTTGCGCACGACACCGACCGGCGTCTCCGGCTCCCGGTGCTCGGCGAGGACCGCCAGCGCCTTCGGCAACTGCCAGTCCCGGCCCCGGCTGCGCGGGTTGTAGAACGTCACGACCAGGTCCGACTCCGCCGCCGCCCGCACCCGCCGCTCGATGACCTCCCACGGCGTGTGCAGGTCGGACAGGCTGATCGAGACGTGGTCGTGGCCCAGCGGCGCGCCCAGGATCGCCCCGGCCGCCAGCGCCGCCGTCACCCCCGGCACCCCGACCACGTCGATGTCGTCGGACGCCTCCGCCAGCGCCGGCGAGGCCATCGCGTACACCCCGGCGTCCCCGCTGCCGATCAGCGCGACGGCCTGCCCGCGCCGCGCCTCGGCGACCGCGGTCCGGGCGCGCTCCTCCTCCGCGCCGAGCCCCGACTCCAGCACCCGCGTGCCGGGGCGCAGCAGGTCGCGGATCTGGTCCACGTACTGGTCGAGGCCGACCAGCACCGAGGCCCGCCGCAGTTCCGTCCGCGCGCGCGGCGTCAGCAGGTCCCGGGCGCCGGGCCCGAGCCCGACCACCGCGAGCCGCCCGCGTCCCGGCCGGCGTACGACCGCGCAGGTCGCCATCGCGGGACTCGCCGCCGACTTCCGCTTCGGCACGAGGAGTTCGCCGCCGCGCAGCAGCGCCGCCGCCTCCGCGACCGACGGGGTGCCGACCGCCGCGAGCGGGGCGCCGGAAGGGTTCGGCACCTCGACGCCCGCCAACTCCTCGGCGGGGTACGTCACCAGGGGCACACCGAGCCGCCCGGCGGCGCCGACGATGCCGGGTTCCCCGGCCTTGGCGTCCACGGTGGCCAGTTCGGCGACCGACGCGGCCGAGAGTCCGGCCTCCCGCAGCGCCGCCTCCACCAGCCCCAGCACCTCGTCCACCGGCGCGCCGCGAGAGGCGCCGACCCCGACGACCAGCGACGGCGGCCGCAGTACGGCCTCCCGCTCGGCCGGCGCCACCAGACGGTCCGTCACCCGGACCGCGTAGGCGCCCTCCTCCGCCAGCGGCAGCGGCGGCAGCGGCCAGGCCACCTCGGCCCGCAGCGCCACCGGCTCACCGTCCAGCAGGGCCCGCGAGACCCCGGCGACATCACCCTCCGCGGGCAGCCCCAGCGTGTCCAGACCGGCGAGCCCCACGGCGTCCGTCGCCGTCGTCACCACCGGCTCGGCGCCCAGCACCTCGCCGACCGCGCGGGCCAGGTCGTTCGCGCCGCCGCCGTGCCCGCCGACCAGCGACACGGCGTACCGCCCGCCCTCGTCGACGCACACCACACCCGGGTCGGTCCGCTTGTCGTCCAGCAGCGGCGCCACCAGCCGGACCACGGCCCCCGTCGCCAGGAAGCACACGAGCCGCTCGCACTCGGCGAACGCGGTCCGTACGGCGTCCGCGACGGGACCCTCGTACACGCGCGTACGGTCCGGCCACGCGGCGGCCAGCCGGTCCCGCGCCGCCGCTCCCGCCGCCGTGGCGGAAATGAGGCCGATCACTGGGTCACTCCTTCGGTACGGCCGTGCGGCCTGACGCCCCACAGCAGAAAGACGGGATTGGCCGCGGCCAGCCGCGTCACCTCACCCGGCAGCGGCGCGAGCCGCGACGACTGCAACAGCACCCCGTCGCACTCCAGACCGGCACCGGCCAGCGCCTCACGCGCCGCCGGCACCCGGTCCAGGGCGGCCACGGCCACCACCACCGCCCGCCGCGCCCGACGCGCGCACTGCGCCACGATCGCGGGCAGCTCACGCCCGCCGCCGCCCACGAACACGGCGTCCGGGTCGTCGTCCAGATCGGCCAGCACCGTGGGCGCCGCCCCGCGCACCACCCGTACGTCCACCCCGTGCGCGGCGGCGTTGGCACGGACCCGCTCGACCCCGTCGGCGGTCTTCTCGACGGCGACGACGGCCGCGCCGAGCCGCGCGCACTCCACGGCCACGGAACCCGACCCCGCGCCGACGTCCCAGACCAACTCCCCGGCCCGCGGCCCCAGCCGCGCCAGCGCCAGCGCCCGCACCTCGAACTTCGTGATCATCGAGTCGCGGTGCGCGAAGGCGTCCTCGGGCAGCGCCCAGCCGGCCGCACCGGCGGGTCGCGGGCCGGCGACGGCCCGCGCAGGGCCCACCGCCCGCCCCTCGTCCAGGCTCAGCACCACGCTCACCGCCGCCCCCCAGTCCCGCCCGGCCGCCTCGGCCGGCGTCACCCGCTCCACCCGCTCCTCCGGGGAGCCCAGCGCGGAGGCGACCACCAGCGTCCGCGCGTCGGCGCGCAGGGCCGCGCCCAGTTCCGCCGGACCGGCCCCCGGCCCCGTCAGGACGGCGACCTTCGGATGGGCCCGGCACAGGTTCACCGCAGTCCGCAGGTCCCGCCCGTGCGCGCTGGCCACCACCGCGTCGTCCCACGGCAGCCCGGCCCGCGCGAACGCGGCGGCGACGGAGGAGACACCCGGCCGCACGTCCAGCGACCCGGCCCCGAACCGCTCGGCCAGCACCCGCACGATCCCGAAGAACCCGGGGTCGCCGGAGGCCAGCACCACCACCTGCCGCCCCTCGCCGACGTACTCCGCGACGGTGTCCAGCGCGGGCGCGAGCGCCCCCAGCACCACCCGCTCGGCACCCTCCGGCAGCCGCAGGGCGTCCAGATGCCGCCGCCCGCCGACCACCAGCCCGGCACCGGCCGCGACGTCCTCGGCGGCGGCCTCCCCGCTGAGAGCCGGCCCGGCACCCATCCCCACGACGGTGATCACGTGCTCGCACCCCGCGCGCGCAACTCCCGCCGCGCCTCGGGGTCGGCCTTGCGATAGCCGTGGAAGTGCCCCGGGTGGTACAGGTGCGAGCGCGTACCGCTCGCGTCGAGCGCCGGACCGACCAGGAACAGCGTGTGCTTCCACAGCTTGTGCTCCTTGACCGTCTCCTCCAGCGTCCCGATCGTGCACCGCACGACCAGCTCCTCCGGCCACGTCGCCTGGTACGCCACCACGACCGGCGTCTGGGTCGGATAGCCGCCCTCCAGCAGCTCCCGCACCAACTGCCCGCTGCGGGCCGCCGACAGGAACACCGCCATCGTCGTCCCGTGCTTCGCGAACTCCCGGACCTCCTCCCCGGGCGGCATCGGCGTCTTGCCGCCACCGAGCCGGGTGAGGATGACGGACTGCGCGACCTCCGGGATCGTCAGCTCCCGCCGCGCCAGCGCCGCCACCGCCGAGAACGCCGACACACCCGGCACCACCTCGGTCGCGACGCCGATCTCCGCACACCGGTCCACCTGCTCCTGCGTACCGCCCCACAGCGCCGGATCACCGGAGTGGATCCGGGCCACCCGCAGCCCCTCCGCCCGCGCCCGCCGGTACACGGCGACCACGTCCTCCAGCGACATCGCCGCCGAGTCCAGGATCTCCGCACCCTCGCGCGCGTGCTGGAGGACCTCCGCCTGCACCAGGCTCGCCGCCCAGATCACCACGTCGGCCTCGGCGATGGCACGCGCCGCACGGAACGTCAGCAGGTCGGCGGCGCCGGGACCGGCACCGACGAAGGTCACCTTGGCCTCGGAATCCATTGTTTTCGGTCCTCTCCTATACATCCTGCGCATATTTACCGCGGTTGCCGCTGTCGTGCGCGCGTGAACGCGACCTGATCGGATAGCAAGGGCACATGGCGGTCTTCGTCGCGCTCGGCGCGTTCCTGATGACGCTGGCCGGCGGCTGGACGGCACAGCGCGTGACCGACCGGCGCCACCTGGTCCTCGGCCTCGCCGGCGGCCTGATGCTCGGGGTCGTCGGCCTCGACCTGCTGCCGGAGGCGCTGGAAGCGGCCGGCGACGAGATCTTCGGCGTACCGGCGGCGCTCCTGCTGTTCGTCGCCGGATTCCTCCTCGCGCACCTGGTGGAACGCCTGCTGGCCGCCCGCCGCGCCGCGCACGGCGCCGACGAGCACGGCGGACGCTCGCCCGAAGTGGGCCTGACGGCCGCCGCCGCGATGGTCGGCCACAGCGCGATGGACGGCGTGGCGATCGGCGCGGCCTTCCAGGTCGGCGGCGGCATGGGCGCGGCGGTCGCGACGGCGGTGGTCGCCCACGACTTCGCGGACGGCTTCAACACCTACACACTCACCAGCCTGTACGGCAACGCCCGCCGCCGCGCCGTCGCGATGCTGGTCGCCGACGCGGTGGCCCCCGTCGTAGGCGCCGCCTCGACGCTCCTGTTCACCATCCCGGAGACCGCGCTGGGCGCGTACCTCGGCCTCTTCGGCGGCGTCCTGCTCTACCTCGCCGCCGCCGAGATCCTCCCCGAGGCCCACCATGAACACCCCGCCCGCTCGACCCTTCTGTGCACGGTCGCCGGGGCGGCGTTCATCTGGCTGGTCGTGGGCATCGCCGACTGAGGCGGCACCCGCGCTCACAACTTCCCGCCCCGTCCGCCCTCGCGCCGCGCGGGCGCGATGAGCGTCGACAGATACGGCAACGGCTCCCCGTCCAGCTCGGCCGCCGGCCGCACCGACTCCTCCGGCAGCCCCAGCGCCGACCCCCACACGGCGTCCGCCAGCCGCCCGGTCTCCCGCAGCGCCTCGGCGACCTCGGCCGCCTGCCGCCCGAACTTGTAGGCCACCACCGTCCCGGGCCCGCTCAACGCGTCCTTCAGCACGGCCGCCCCCGCCGTCACCGGCACCAGCGTCAACGGCTCGGTGCCCTCCGTCAGCACCGCCCCCGACCGGGCCGCGAGATCCTGCATCGCGGTGATCCCCGGCACGGTCTCGACGACGGTCCCCGGCACGAGATCACCGATGGTCTGCGCGAGGTACGTGAACGTCGAATACACGTTCGGATCCCCGATGGTCGCGAAGGCGACGCTCCCGCGCTCCCGCAGCAACCCCGCCACCCGCTCCCCGGCCGCGTCCCACGCCGCCTCACGCCGCACCCGGTCGGTCCGCTCGTTCAACGCGAACACGACCCGTACGACCTTCTCGGCACCGACGTAATGCAGCACGGTCGCCTCGGCACGGCCGCGCTCCCCGGTGTCCATGACCGGTACGACGACGACCTCGACGGCCCGCAGCGCCTTGACGCCCTTGACGGTCACCAGCTCCGGGTCCCCGGGCCCGACTCCGACCCCGATCAGCCTGCTGCTGCTCATGACGTCCGGCACCTCTCCACGAACCGACGGGCGACACCGGGCTCGGCCGCCCAGTGCGTGTGCAGATAGCTCGCGTGCACACCGCGCTCCACGAAACCCTCAAGACGCCGCTCGGGCGCCCGCATCCCCCACGCCGCCACGGCCCCCGCCCCCGGCTCCACGACGGTCCGGTGGAACTCGTGCCCCCGCATCCGCGTCCCCGCCACGGCCAGCACGCTGTCACTGACGGCCACCGCATCCCGATACCCCAGCGTCAGCCGCTCGGACATCCGCGCCGACGCGTCCAGCACCCCGCACATCGGCAGCCCGTCCAGCTCCCGGCACAGATACAGCAGCCCCGCACACTCGGCGGCGACGGGAGCCCCGCTCGACACCAACGCGGCGACACTCTTCCGCAGCCGTTCGTTGGCCGACAGCTCGGAGGCGTACACCTCGGGAAACCCACCTCCGATGACGAGTCCGCCGGTCCCTTCGGGCAGTTCCTCGTCCCGCAACGGATCGAAGACGACGACTTCGGCCCCGGCAGCGGCGAGCAACTCGCCATGCTCGGCATAGGAGAAGGTGAACGCGGCCCCCCCGGCAACGGCGACGCGTGTCTTCAGCCCGTCCGGCGTTCGAGGACGAGGCCGTGCGGGCCGGAACGGGGGTTCGGGGGCGGCAGCCCCCGGGGACGGGACGGGACGGGGCGGCGGGGGCGGGGAAACAAGCGCACCCTCCGCGTCCCAAGCCCCACAATCCAGCTCCCCGGCCCCCCGGGCCACCCCCACCAACGCCTCCAGATCACACCCGTCGGCGACCGACGCCGCCATCGCCGCAACAGCGGCCACCGCCTCCGAGCCCCGCTCAGCGACGGGCACCAGCCCCAGGTGCCGAGCAGGCGTCTCCACCGGCGCGGCCCGCCGCAACACCCCCAACACCGGCACCCCCGCCGACTCCAACGCCTCCCGCAACAGCACCTCGTGCCGATCCGACCCGACCTTGTTGAGAATCACGCCGCCGACCCGCACCTCCGGATCCCACGACGCGAACCCGTGCACCAGCGCCGCCACCGACCGCGACTGCGACGACGCGTCCACGACCAGCACCACCGGTGCCCGCAGCAGCTTCGCGACCTGCGCGGTCGACGCCAGCTCCCCTTCCCCGGCGGCCCCGTCGTACAGCCCCATGACGCCCTCGACCACGGCGATGTCACACCCCCGCGCCCCGTGCAGGAACAACGGCCCCACCAGCTCGGGCCCGCACAGATACGCGTCGAGGTTCCGCCCCACCCGCCCGGTGGCGAGCGCGTGGTATCCGGGGTCGATGTAGTCGGGCCCGACCTTGTGCGGAGACACGGCGAACCCCCGCGCGGCGAGCGCGGCCATCAGCCCCGTGGCGACGGTGGTCTTGCCGCTGCCCGAGGAGGGCGCGGCGATCACCAGCCGAGGCACGGAACCGGCACGGGACGGGTTCACCACTCGATGCCCCTCTGCCCCTTCTGCCCCGCGTCCATCGGATGCTTGACCTTGGACATGTCGGTGACAAGATCGGCGAAGTCGACCAGTTCTTCCGGCGCGTTCCGCCCGGTGATCACCACATGCTGCGTCCCCGGCCGCTCCCGCAGCACGGAAACGACCTCGTCGGTGTCCACCCACCCCCAGTGCATCGGGTAGGCGAACTCGTCCAGCACGTAGAGCTTGTACGTCTCGGCGGCGAGGTCCCGCTTGACCTGCTCCCAGCCCTCCCGGGCCTTCTCCTCGTTGTCCAGCTGAGCGTCCCGCTGGACCCACGACCAGCCCTCGCCCATCTTGTGCCAGTCGACGGACCCGCCCTCACCGCTGGCGCCGAGCACCCGCAGCGCGTTCTCCTCGCCGACCCTCCACTTCGCCGACTTGACGAACTGGAACACCCCGATCGGCCACCCCTGGTTCCAGGCCCGCAGCGCCAGCCCGAAGGCGGCGGTCGACTTGCCCTTCCCGACACCCGTGTGCACGACCACCAGCGGACGGTTGCGCCGCTGACGGGTCGTCAGACCATCCTCCGGTACGACACTCGGCTGACCCTTCGGCATTACGCGGCCCTCCTGCTGCCCTGAACGTCCCTCACCAGACCGGCGATCGAGTCCGCCCGCAACTCGTCCAGCGTCACCGCCGTACCACCCAGCTCCTCCGCGAGCCGCCCGGCCAGCCCGAGCCGCACCGGCCCCGACTCGCAGTCCACGACGACGGAGGCGGTGCCCTCGGCCGCGAACAGCCGCGCGGCACGGCCGGCCAGCGCCACGGGCTCGGGTCCACCGGTGGCCCGCCCGTCCGTCACCACGACGACCAGCGCGCGCCGCGCCGGATCCCGCAGCCGCTCCACGCGCAGCACCTCGTGCGCCTTGAGGAGCCCGGCCGCGAGCGGCGTACGGCCACCGGTCGGCAGCGACTCCAGCCGCGCCGCCGCCGCGTCCACCGACGAGGTCGGCGGCAGGGCGACATCGGCGGCGGAACCCCGGAAGGTCACCAGCCCCACCTTGTCCCGTCGCTGGTAGGCGTCCAGCAGCAGCGACAGCACGGCACCCTTCACGGCACTCATCCGCTGCCGCGCGGCCATCGACCCGGAGGCGTCCACGACGAACAGGACCAGATTGCCCTCGCGCCCCTCACGCGTCGCCTGCCGCAGATCATCCCGCCGCACCACCAGCCCGCGCCCGCTGCGCCCTCGCGCCCGCTGATGCGGCGCCGCCGCCTGCACGGTCGCCGCGAGGTGCAGCTTGGTCAGCGCACCCTGCGGACGCCGGGCCCCGGTCGTCCGCCCGTGCTCGGTCCGCGCCCGCGAACGCCGCCCGGCGGCACCCTCGCCCAGCCCCGGCACACTCAGCACCTTGGTCCGGAACGGCTCGGCGGCACGCGCCGGCGCCTGCTCACCGGCGCCCCCGCCGGAAGCCTGCGGCTCCCCGCCCTCACCGGCCTCGGGCCGCGCGGCGGTGTCACCGTCGCCCTGCGGCGCGTCATCGGGCTCGGGCTGCCCACCGGGACCGCCGCTGGGGCCGGGGTCCGGATCGTCGTCGCCGTCCCCGTCCTCGCCCTGTCCGCTGAACTCCTCCAGCGTCTCGTCGAGCTTGTCCTCGTCCAGCCCCGGCGCATCGAACGGGTTCCGCCGCCGCCGATGAGGCAGCGCGAGCAACGCGGCCTGCCGCACGTCCTCGGCCAGCACGTCGGTCCGCCCGGCCCACGCCGCCAGCGCCGTCGCCGTCCGCGCCATCACGATGTCGGCCCGCATGCCGTCCACCTCGAAGGCGGCACAGGTCGCCGCGATCTGCCGCAGTGCCGCGTCGCCCAGCCGCACCGACGGCAGCAGCTCCCGCGCCGCCGCGATCCGCGCCCGCACGGCGGCCTCCTCGTCGGCCCAGCGCCCGGCGAACCCGGCGGGATCGTCGTCGTACGCCAGCCGGCGCCGCACGACCTCGACGCGCTGGTCGGGCTCACGGGAGGCGGCGACCTCGACGGTGAGCCCGAACCGGTCGAGGAGCTGCGGCCGCAGCTCGCCCTCCTCGGGATTCATGGTCCCGACCAGCAGGAACTTCGAGGCGTGCCGCACGGACACACCCTCGCGCTCGACGTAGGAGGCACCCATGGCGGCGGCGTCCAACAACAGGTCCACGAGGTGGTCGTGCAGCAGGTTGACCTCGTCGACGTACAGAATTCCGCGGTGCGCGTCGGCCAACAGCCCCGGCTCGAACGCCTTCACGCCCTCCGACAGCGCCCGCTCGATGTCGAGCGCACCCACCAGCCGGTCCTCGGACGCCCCGACGGGCAGCTCGACCATCCGCGCGGGCCGCGCCTCGGACGCCCCGGCCTCGTGCGGCCCGTCCGGGCAGGCGGGGTCGGGGGAGGCGGGGTCACAGGAGAAACGGCATCCGGAGACGACGGCCACCTCCGGCACGAGCGCCGACAACGCCCTGACCGCCGTGGACTTGGCGGTGCCCTTCTCACCGCGCACCAGGACGCCACCGACCGCTGGACTCACCGCGTTGAGGAGCAGCGCGAGCCGCAGGTCGTCCTGACCGACGACGGCCGTGAACGGGAATGGGGTACTCACTGGTCGTCGCCCTCCAAGTCGCCTTCCAACTCCAGGTACGTGGCGCGCAGCCGCTCCAGGGTCTCCGCGTCCGGTTCGGCCCACAGGCCCCGTTCGGCGGCCTCCAGCAGCCGCTCCGTGATGCCGCGCAGCGCCCACGGGTTGGACTTCTTCATGAACTCCTGGTTGTCCGCCGAGAACACGTACTCGGCGGACAACTTCTCGTACATCCAGTCGTCCACCACCCCCGCCGTGGCGTCGTACCCGAAGAGGTAGTCCACGGTGGCGGCCATCTCGAAAGCGCCCTTGTAGCCGTGCCGCCGCATCGCCGCCATCCAGCGGGGGTTGACCACACGGGCCCGGAAGACGCGGTGCGTCTCCTCGCCCAGCGTCCGGGTCTTCACCTGGTCCGGTGTCGCCGAGTCGCCGACGTACGCCTCGGGCGACTCGCCCGTGAGGTGCCGGACCATCGCCACCATGCCGCCGTGGTACTGGAAGTAGTCGTCCGCGTCGACCAAGTCGTGCTCGCGCGTGTCGACGTTCTTCGCCGCCACCGCGATCCGCCGGAACGCCGTCTCCATGTCGCCCCGCGCCGCCCGCCCGTCGAGCCCCCGCCCGTAGGCGTAGCCGCCCCAGACGGCGTACACCTCGGCGAGGTCCGCGTCGCTCCTCCAGTTCCGCGCGTCGATCAGCGGCAGCAGACCCGCCCCGTACGCCCCCGGCTTGGAACCGAAGACGCGGGCCGTGGCGCGGCGCCGGTCGCCGTGTTCGGCCGTGTCCTCGTCCACGTGCGCCCGCACGAAGTTGGCGTCGGCCGGTTCGTCCAGCTCGGCCACCGCCCGCACCGCGTCGTCGATGAGCCCGACCACGTGCGGGAACGCGTCCCGGAAGAAGCCCGAGATGCGCACCGTCACGTCGATGCGCGGCCGGCCCAGTTCCGCCACCGGCACCACCTCGAACCCCGTCACCCGGCGGGACGCGTCGTCCCACACCGGTCGGCACCCGAGCAGCGCCAGGATCTCGGCGATGTCGTCGCCCTGGGTGCGCATCGCGGACGTGCCCCAGACCGTGAGGCCGACGGACTTCGGGTACGCGCCGGTGTCGGTGAGGTACCGCTGCACCAGCGAGTCGGCGAGGGACTGGCCGACCTCCCAACTCAGCCGGGACGGGATGGCCTTGGGGTCGACGGAGTAGAAGTTCCGGCCGGTCGGCAGGACGTTGACCAGGCCGCGCGTCGGCGAGCCCGACGGCCCGGCCGGGACGTAACCGCCGTCCAGGGCGCGCAGGATGTGCCCGATCTCGTCGGTCGTACGGGCGAGCCTCGGCACGACCTCCACGCAGGCGAACTCCAGTACCGCCACCGCGTCGGCCGGTTCGGCGCCCAGTACCTCGCGCACCAGCGCCGGTACGGCCGCCGCGTCCCAGGCCCGTGCCTCCATGCCCTCGGCGAACCGCCGGCACAGCTGCTCCAGCAGGTCGATCGCGTCGGCCGCCGACCGGGCGGGGCCCGCCACCAGCTCGGTCAGCTCCACCGGCACCTTCACCGGCGCGCCGGGCTCGGCCAGCAGCTCCTTCTCCACCAGCTCGAAGTGCTCGGCCAGGGCAGCCCGCAGGCCCGGCAGCGCGTTGGCCTGGCCGCCCCAGACCTGCGAGGCGCGCAGCACGGCGAGCACGAGGTTGACGCGGGGCTCACCCTCCGGGCCGCCGCCCAGGACGTGCAGGCCGTCGCGGATCTGCACGTCCTTGATCTCGCACAGATAGCCGTCGATGTGCATGACGAACTCGTCGAACGCGTCGTCGTCCGGCTGGTCGTCCACGTGCAGGTCGTGGTGGAGCTCGGCCGCCTTGACCAGCGTCCAGATCTGCGCCCGGACCGCCGGCGCCTTGGTCGGGTCCAGGTCGCAGACGAGCGCGTACTCGTCGAGGAGCTGCTCCAGCTTGGCCAGGTCGCCGTAGGTGTCGGCGCGGGCCATCGGCGGCACCAGGTGGTCCACGACCGTGGCGTGCCCGCGCCGCTTGGCCTGGGTGCCCTCGCCGGGGTCGTTGACGATGAACGGGTAGATCAGCGGGAGTTCGCCGAGCACGGCGTCCGGCGCGCAGCCGGCGCTCAGGCCGAGGCCCTTGCCCGGCAGCCACTCCATCGTGCCGTGCTTGCCCATGTGCACGACGGCGTCGGCGCCGAAACTGTCGTCCAGCCAGCGGTAGGCCGCCATGTAGTGGTGCGAGGGCGGCATGTCGGGGTCGTGGTAGATGGCGATGGGGTTCTCGCCGAAGCCGCGCGGCGGCTGGATCATCACGACGACGTTCCCGAACTGGAGGGAGGCCAGCACGATGTCGCCGTCGTCGACGTACAGCGACCCCGGCGGCTCGCCCCACGCCTCCCGCATGCCGTCCCGCAGTTCGGGGTCGAGCTTCTCGAACCACGCCTGGTAGTCGGCCAGCGGCACCCGCGCGGGCGCGGCGGCGAGCTGGTCCTCGGTGAGCCACTCGACGTCGTGCCCGCCCGCCTCGATGAGCCGGTGGATCAACTCGTCGCCCTCGGACGGGTACCCGGTGACCCCGTATCCCGCCTCCCGCAGCGCGTCGAGCACGCGCACCGCCGAGGCCGGGGTGTCCAGGCCGACCGCGTTGCCGACGCGGGAGTGCTTGGTCGGGTACGCCGTGAAGACCAGCGCCAGCTTCTTCTCGGAGTTCGGCTTGTGCTTGAGCGCCGCGTGCCGTACGGCGATCCCGGCGACGCGCCCGGCGCGCTCGGGGTCGGCGACGTAGACCGGCACGTCGTCGGGGCCCTGCTCCTTGAAGGAGAACGGCACCGTGATGAGCCGCCCGTCGAACTCCGGGATGGCGACCTGCATCGCCGCGTCCATCGGGGAGAGCGCGGCGTCGGAGGCGTCCCAGGCGGCGCGCGAGGAGGTGAGGCAGAGCCCTTGCAGCACCGGCACGTTCAGGTCGGCGAGCGCGCCGATGTCCCACGCCTCCTCGTCACCGCCCGCCGATGCCCGCGAGGCGTGCGTGCCGCCCGCCGCGAGGACGGTGGCGACCAGCGCGTCGGCGCGGCCCAGCAGCTCGTACAGCTCGGTGTCGGCGCCGCGCAGCGAACCACAGTACACGGGCAGGGCGTTGGCGCCGCGGGCCTCGATCGCGTCGCACAGGGTGTCGACGAAGGCGGTGTTGCCGCTGAGGTGGTGGGCGCGGTAGAAGAGCACGCCGACCGTAGGGCGGCCGTCCTGGAACTCCCGTGCGCCGTGGACGCCGTACTCCGGCATCGTGCGCGGCTCGTCGAAGCCCTCGCCGGTCAGCAGCACCGTGTCCGACAGGAACCGGGCGAGCTGGGTGAGGTTGTCGGGGCCGCCCTCGACCAGGTAGCGCAGCGCCTCCGCGACCACCCCGGCCGGTACCGACGACTCCGCCATCAGCTCCGCGTCCGGCACGCTCTCGCCGCCGAGCAGCACGGTCGGGATGCCGGACGCCCTCAGCGCGGCGAGCCCGTCCTCCCAGGCGCGCTTGCCGCCCAGCAGGCGGACGACGGCGAGGTCGGCGCCCTCGATCAGGGCGGGCAGCTCCTCGCGGACGCCGACGCGGGTCGGGTTGCCGATCCGGTAGGCGGCGTCCGAGGCGCGGGCCGCCAGGAGGTCCGTGTCGGCGGTCGAC
The DNA here is from genome assembly GCA_049998335.1 of Streptomyces sp. cmx-10-19. Lineage (GTDB taxonomy): Bacteria > Actinomycetota > Actinomycetes > Streptomycetales > Streptomycetaceae > Streptomyces. The sequence continues at coordinate 58,850 of JAEBFB010000021.1, read as the reverse complement.
AACAACAACACAGTGCTCATGCGGGCGCTCCCGGTGGAATGAAAGGCAGTCCTTGCGGCGCGCCGGACTCGATGAGCCGCCACAGCGCGTCCGTGTCCGCGTGCTGTTCGATCAGGTCGCCGAGCCGGTCGAGCTGCTCCTCGCGCAGCGCGGCGAACGAGGTGTCGGGGGCCGGCACGAAGCGGCGGCCCGCGGCGGCGGCCACCTCGCGCAGGAACGCCCGCCGGAAGCCGTCCGACTCCAGCGAGCCGTGCCAGTGCGTGCCCCAGGTCTGGCCGACCCGGCAGCCGTCCAGGAAGGCGTCCCCGCCGGTGACCTCGGCGACCCCGTGGTGGATCTCGTACCCCTCGACCGGCTCGCCGAGGGCCTCACCGACGGGCCGGGTGAGGGTCTTCTCGCGGGCGAACCGCACCCGCACGGGCAGCAGTCCGAGCCCGTCGACGTGTCCGGCACGGGACTCGACGTCGTCCTCGATGTGCGCGCCGAGGAGCTGGAAGCCGCCGCAGATGCCGAGCACGGGACGCCCCTCGGCGGCCCTGCGGGCGAGCGCGCCGGCGAGCCCGCGCTCCCGCAGCCACTCCAGCGCCCGGACGGTGCCCCGCGTGCCGGGCACGATCACGAGGTCGGCGTCGGCCAGCTCCTCCGGCCGGTCCACGAACCGCACCACGACACCCGGTTCGGCGGCGAGCGCGTCCACGTCCGTGAAGTTGGACATCAGCGGCACCGCGCACACGGCGATCCGCAGCACGTCCTCACCGACGGGCGGCGCGACGACCGACTCCCGCACGGTGCCGCGCAGGGAGACGCGCAGTCCGTCCTCCTCGTCGATGCCGAGCCCGTGCCGGAAGGGCAGCACGCCGTACGTCCGCCGCCCGGTGAGGCCGTGCAGCATGTCCAGCCCCGGCTCCAGCAACGACACATCGCCCCGGAACTTGTTCACGAGGAACCCGGCGACCAGCGCCTGGTCCTCGGGGGAGAGCAGCGCCACCGTGCCGAAGAAGGAGGCGAAGACGCCCCCGCGGTCGATGTCGCCGACGACGAGTACGGGCAGCCGGGCACCCCGGGCGATGCCCATGTTGACGATGTCGGTGCGGCGCAGGTTGATCTCGGCCGGGCTGCCCGCGCCCTCGCAGATCACCGCGTCGTACGCACTCCGCAGCTCGGCCAGGGAGTCCAGCACCGTGCCGAGCAGCCGCTGCCGGCGGCCGCCGTGGTAGCCGCGGGCGCTCATCTCGCCGACCGGCTTGCCGAGCAGCACGACCTGGCTGCTCTGCTCGCCGCCGGGCTTGAGCAGCACCGGGTTCATCAGCGCGGTCGGCTCGACGCGGCACGCCTGGGCCTGCATGGCCTGGGCCCGGCCGATCTCGGCGCCCTCGCGGGTGACGAAGGAGTTCAGCGACATGTTCTGCGCCTTGAAGGGCGCCACCCTCACGCCCTGGCGGACCAGCCAGCGGCAGATCCCGGCGGTGACGACGCTCTTGCCGGCGTCGGAGGTGGTACCGGCGACGAGGAGACCACCGCTCATGACGTACGTCCCTTCCCGGTGGCCTTCCCGGCGGCCTGTGCGGCGACCCGGTGGGCGACCAGCCGCGCGCCCGCGCACACGCCGAGCGCCAGCCAGCTCACCCGCCGGGACAGCCGTACCGCCCGGTCGATGTCGCCCGAACCGGCCCGGACCGCGCGCCCCGCCGCCGCGTTGAGCACCGGCCGGTGTTCGACGCGGCCCGCGTAGGACAGCGTCCCGCCGAGCCGCACGCCGAGGGCGCCCGCGAAGGACGCCTCGACGGGCCCGGCGTTGGGGCTCGGATGCCGGTCGGCGTCCGCGCGCCAGGCGCGTACGGCCCCGCGCGGGTCGCCCCCGGCGACGGTGGCGAGTACGGCGGTGAGGCGGGCGCCCGGCCAGCCCGCGAGGTCGTCCAGGCGGGCGGAGGCCCAGCCGTAGCGGCGGTACCGGGGGGACCGGTGGCCGACCATCGCGTCCAGGGTGTTCACGGCCCGGAACCCGAGCAGCCCCGGCACCCCGGCGACCGCGCCCCACACCAGGGCGCCGACCACCGCGTCCGAGGTGTTCTCGGCGACCGACTCCACGACCGCCCGTGCGATCCCGTCGGCGTCCAGGGCCTGCGGATCGCGCCCGCACAGATGCGGCAGCCGCTCCCGGGCCGCCTCGACGTCCCCGGCGTCCAGGGCACGGCCGATGGCCGACGCCTCCCGGGCCAGCGACGTACCGCCGACGACCGCCCAGGTGGCGGCGCCGGTCAGCGCGACGGCGGCGGCGGGGGAGCGGCGTACGGCGCGGGCGGCGAGGGTGCCGACGGCGGCGGCGCCACCGGCACACCCGGCGGTGTGCAGCGCGCCCCAGCCCCGGTGGTCACGCCACAGCACCCGTTCCACGGCACCGGCGGCACGGCCGAACGCGGCGACCGGATGCCCGCGGCGCGGATCGCCGAGGAGGAGGTCACCGAGAAGGCCGGCGGCGGCGCCGTACGCGAAGACGCGTCCGGCACGCACGGCGTCAGCCGGTCACACGGTCGGGGAAGTGCCTGGAACGGAACGTCGGTCGGCGGCGGCCGGGCATCGCGTCGTGTCCTCACTCAGGGTGTCCACGCCCTGGTTCGAAGAAGTCCGGCGGTGAGAGTTCCTGGCTCCCGGGGGTTCTGTTCCCCGGTCACAGTGGCGGGACCGCGCCGGATTCGCACCGGGCTTCCTCTCCGTGCCGCCGTAGCTGGCCCCGGAAGTCCACCACGCCCCGCGAACACCCGTCAACCTGGCGTTGACCTGCGACGGGGGAGTGTGCGAAGGCCCACACCCCAAGGGTGCGCGCCGGCACGCGAAGAGGCGGGGCGCGGGAGGGTGTGAGCCCCTCCCGTGCCCCGCCTGGAGAGGGGGTGCGTGCCGCGTGTCAGGCGACGATCAGATAGATCCCGTACGCCACCGCCGCCGCGCAGGCCGCGAAGCAGGCGTAGGCGCCGGTGACGGCGAGGCCCGCGGAGCCGCCCCGTGCGGCGGCGCGCTCCTGGGCGGAGAGGCCGACGACGCCGAGGGTGAACAGGCCCACCAGGGCCACGGTGACCACGAGGCTGACGCCGAAGACGGAGCCGAGGGCTGCCCAGTCGATGCTCATGGAGGTTCGCTTCCTTCGTACCCGGGTCGCGGGCTCAGACGGTGGTGGCGGCCGGCGGGGCCGTGTGCTCGGGCGTGGCGGCGGGGACCGGGGCCGGCAGGGTCGCCGTCAGCTCCTCGGTCACGCCCACCGGAGGCGGGGTGACGGCGGCCATCGCCTGGGTCACCACACCGGCCGGCTCGGGCTCGTGGGCGTCGACGACGTTGGTGTGGTCGACGACCTCGCGGCGGGAGGTCTTCCAGATGGCGGCGCTGGAGGCGATCAGGAAGAGGGCGACGAGGGCGGTGCCCCAGTCGCCGAAGCCGCAGACCCACTCGGCGAGCGCGGCGACCAGGGCGGCGGCCGGCAGCGTCAGACCCCAGGCGACGAACATCCGGGTGGCCGTGGACCAGCGGACCACACCGCCCTTGCGGCCGAGGCCCGCCCCCATCACCGCACCCGAGACCGAGTGGGTGGTGGAGAGGGAGAAGCCGAGGTGGGAGGAGGCCAGGATGACCGTGGCGGCGCTGGTCTGGGCGGCGAAGCCCTGCTGCGGCTGGAGGTCGGTCAGGCCCTTGCCCATCGTGCGGATGATGCGCCAGCCGCCGAGGTAGGTGCCGAGCGCGATGGCCAGGCCCGCGGAGAGGATGACCCACACCGGCGGGTCGGAGTCGGGGGCGAGCGAGCCGCCGGCGACCAGGGCGAGGGTGATGATGCCCATCGTCTTCTGCGCGTCGTTGGTGCCGTGGGCCAGCGAGACCAGGCCGGCGGAGGCGATCTGCCCGGCGCGGTAGCCCTTCTTCGCGGCCTCGCCACCGGCCTTGCGGCCCAGCGTGTACGTCATCCGGGACGCCAGCATCGCCGCGACACCCGCGACGATCGGGGCGGCGACGGCCGGCAGGAGCACCTTGGTGACGAGCACGTCGCCGTGGACCGCGCCGACGCCCGCCGAGGCGATCGCGGCACCGATCAGACCGCCCATCAGGGCGTGCGAGGAACTGGACGGGAGCCCGACCAGCCAGGTCAGCAGATTCCAGAGGATCGCGCCGACCAGGGCGGCGAAGATGACCTCGGGACGGATACCGGTCTCGTCGACGAGACCCTTGGAGATCGTGTTGGCGACCTCCACCGAGAGGAAGGCGCCGACAAGGTTCAGGACGGCGGACATCGCCACCGCCACCTTGGGCTTGAGCGCACCGGTCGAAATGGTCGTCGCCATCGCGTTGGCGGTGTCGTGGAAACCGTTCGTGAAATCAAACGCGAGTGCGGTGACCACCACAATCGCGAGGATCAGCGAGAAGCTTTCCATTTACCCAGGCAATCGTTCGAGGTCATTGGCTGGACGAACGTAGGTAACCAGGATGAACGGAAGATGAACTGGGCAGGGCGTCATGGTGACCGGAATCGGGGTCGCCGCCTCCCTCCGCGTGGCCGCTCCGCTGCTCTGCGGAGACGTTGCTGGCAGGATCGCCGCGAGTCCGGTCGGCGGCGCGAGACGAGGAGACGGTGACGGTGTCGTACACGGCGGAAGAAGGGGCCGGCGAGGGTGTGGCGGCGGCCTGGACGGAGCTGGTCGCGACCGCCCGGCTGACGGTCGCGGACGGGCTGGTGGTCGGCACCTCCGGCAACGTCTCGGTGCGTGTCGGCGACACGGTCCTCGTCACCCCTACGGGTGTCCCGTACGACCGGCTGGCCCCGGGTGACGCGACCGGCGTCGACCTGGCGGGGCGGCAGGTGCTCGGCACGCTGGTCCCCACCAGCGAGCTTCCCCTCCACCTCGCCGTGTACCGCGCCGACCCGGCCGCCCGCGCGGTCGTCCACACCCACGCCGTGCACGCCACGGCGGTCTCGCTCCTCGTCCCCGAGCTGCCGCCGGTGCACTACATGACCGCCGCGCTCGGCGGCCCCGTCCGCGTCGCCCCGTACGCGACCTACGGCACCGAGGAGCTGGCGCGGGGCATGCTCGACGCCCTCGACGGCCGCACGGGCTGCCTCCTGAAGAACCACGGCACGGTCACCTACGGGACATCCCTCGACCAGGCCTACGACCGCACGGCCCAGCTCGAATGGATGTCCCGTCTCTGGCTGACCGCCGCCGCGATCCCGGGCCGCTCCCCGTCCCTGCTCACGCCCGCCCAGCTGGCCGAGGTGTCGGCCCGCCTCGGCTCCTACGGGCAGCCCGCGCCGGGGCGGCCCGCGCCGGGGTAGGACCGGGCTCAGGCCGGCCGCAGGCCGGCGCCGTAGGGGAAGAGAGGGTTCCCGGTGCCGTTGGGGACGTCCGGGCGGGACGCCTCGACGGCCGCCGTCGAGCGCGGCAGCTCGAAGGGCAGCCGCCCCTCGGGCCTGGCCCGGCCGAGGACGACGCCGAGCAGCGCGGCGTCGCTCGCCCCGTAGTCGGCGACCAGGGCCCCGGCCCGCTCGGCGATCTCCGGGATGACCGCGGCCCGCTCCAGGCCGACGCACACGATGGTCGGCACCGCGCCCCGTGCCGGGCACCGCAGGCCTCACCCGGAGGGGTCCGAGGCCCCGCCCCCGTGTACGGTCCCGTGGTCCGCCGGCGGCACCCCGCCCCGCGTCGGACCCCGCCGCCCCGCCCGGAGGGCGCGCGTAGGGGCGGGCTGCGCGGGTACTGGCAGGGCGACCGAGACATGGCTCGCGGTCGGGGTGGGGGGACCGTCCGGGACCCGGCGGGGCGGCGTCACGCCCGGCCCCCGCCCGCTGGCCGCCCGAGGACTCCACCAGGAGACTGGCCCCATGCGCACTGTCACAGCAACGGCCGCCGCCGTCACCGCAGCCCTGGCGGCCGGTGCGGCGAGCGTCGCCGCAGGTCGGCTCGCCAGCGACGCCGCGCTCAAGGCGCCCCCCGGCCGGCCCCTGCCCACCGAGCCCCGCCTCACCGTCCACGGCACCGCCGCCGGCCAGATCACCCTCACCCGCGACCTGGCCACCCTGCGCCCCGGCCGCTACGGCCTCGCGGGCAACGGCTCGCACGCGGTCGTCGGCCCCGTCCTCGACACCGCCCCGCACGGCGCCGACACAGTCGTACGCCGCCTCGAACGCGTCACCCACGGCACCCTGGAGGCCGGCGACCGCGCCTGGTTCACCCCGAACCTGTACGTCGGCAACCCCGGTACCGCCCTCGACCTCGACTACGCCGACGTCGAGATCCCCGGCGAACTCGGCCCGCTCCCGGCCTGGTTCCTGCCCGGCGCCCGCCCGACCTGGATCATCGCCGTGCACGGCCTCGCCGCGACCCGCGAGCACGCCCTCAACCTGATCGCCCCCCTGCACGGCCGCAACGTCCCCGTCCTCGCCCTCGCCTACCGCGGCGACGTCGGCGCCCCGTCCTCGCCCGACGGCCTCCACCACTTCGGCGAGACCGAGTGGCGCGACCTGGACGCGGCCGTCCGCTACGCCCTCGACCACGGCGCCCGCCAGGTCGTCCTGCTCGGCTGGTCCACCGGTGCCACGATGGCCCTGCGCACCGCCGCGCTCTCCGGCGTCCGCGAGCGCATCGCGGGGCTCGTCCTGGACTCCCCGGTCCTCAGCTGGGAGTCCACCCTGCGCGCCCTCGCCGCCGCCCGCCGCACCCCCGGCGCGCTGCTGCCGCTCGCCGTCCGCGCCGCTCAGGGCCGCGCCGGCCTCCACGCCGACCACGACGCCGCCACCGCGGGCCTGCACCGCCCCGCCGTGCCGACCCTGATCTTCCACGGCCCCGGCGACGCGGTCGCCCCCTGGCGGCTCTCCCGGCGCCTCGCCGACACCCACCCGCGCCTGGTCTCCCTCCACCCCGTCCAGGACGCCCCACACGGCGCCATGTGGAACGCCGACCCCGAGGACTACGAGGAAACCCTCCGCCGCTTCATGGTCCCCCTGGTCTGAACCGGCGCCGTCGCCGTGATCCGCGTCCCCGACACCGGGGGATGCCGCCCCCGACGGGCAGAGCCGACCGCGCGCCCCCGCATCGGGGATACCGACCTCGCGTCCCCGTAACCGACTTGCTCGCTCCCAGCGCCTTGAACCGGCGTCCCCTTCCGACGGGCGCAGCCGATCCCGCGTCCCTGAGCCCGCCCTAGCCCCGCCCGGAAATGCCGCCTCCGCATCCCCGCGACCAGCTTCCCCGCCGCCGGGACCAGGGCTGACGCCCCCGCGCCTGGTACGCCACGACCGGGGAGGCCGCCCCCACCTCCCCGGTCGCGGCGTCCCGTGACCGGAGAAGCCACCTCCACCCCCCGGCGTGCCCGCGCCCGGCGAAGCCGACTCCGGCGTCCCCATGCCCGGCGTGCCCGAAACCGGAGAAGCCGACCCCGGCCCCCGGCGTCCCCGCCCCCGGCGAAGCCCGCCCGCGTGCGCGCAACACCCCCCCCCCGCGACCGGCGAAGCCCGCCCCTGCGTGCCCGCGCCCGTCGTCCCCGACCACCGCCCCCGTCCGTCGAAGCCCCCCGTGTGCCCGGATCCACCGTCCCCGTCCGCCCCTGCGTGCCCGCGCCCGTCGTCCCCGACCACCGCCCCCGTCCGCCGAAGCCGCCCCGCGTGTCCAAAACCGCCGTCTCCGTCCGCCCAAACCGCTCCGAGCCCCGAACCGGCATCCCCGCCCCCGTCACCAACCCCGCCGACCCGCCCCGTCACGCCCGTGCCACCCGCCCGACACGCCCCCGACATGCCCCCGTCGTACCGCGCTCGCCCAGGTTCCGTTTCGTGCCGTACCACTGGCCTGATCCGATGCCCGGGCGGCGGCCCGGGGGGTCGAGCTGGTCGGTGGCGGCGGTCCCCGGGGCATTCCGTTTGGGTTTTCGGACCGTCAACCGGAAGACTGCACCCGTGACGTCCCGTATCCCGCGCGACTCCAGGCTTCGACTCGTCCGCCCACGACCCCTGGCCGCCGCCCCCCAAGCGATGAATCCGCGGCGTCCGCGCCGCCCCGCGCCGCGCCCCCCGGAGGGCACTCCGGCCCGCTCGGAGCTGGCCAGAATGGCACGCTCCGGCCTCGCCGGCGCGGCGCGCGTCGCCCGCTGGGCCGACACCGCCCTCGGCCCCGGCCGCGGTAGCGCCACCGCCGACGGCAAGGCCACCCTCTCCGACGCGGCCGCGGAGCACGCGGCCCGTGAACTGGGCCTGACCGCCGCCCAGGTCCGCGCCGACTGGGACACCGCCCGCCTCGCCGGACTGATCGAGGTGCACGGCGGCACCGCCCGCCCCGGCTGGCGGCTGCGCGCCTGGAACCGCGACGACAGCGCCGTCCTGCGCGGCTGGGTCGCCCTCTTCGACGCCTGGTCGCTCGCCCACCCCGAGCCCGCCGGGCAGGAGGCCGCCGCGGTCGCCGAGGTCGTCTCCGCCATGCCCCAGGTGCTCTCCTTCCTCCAGCTGTCCGCGGGCCCCGTGCCCGTGGCCCAGCTCCTGGACCTGCTGGAGCAGCGCGTCACCGAACTGCGCACCGAGCGCTGCGAGGTCCCCTACGGCCCCCGGCTCGAACCCGGCACGCCCGGTACCCCCGGCGCCCAGCCCGACCCGGACGACACCGCCGACACCCCGCTCGCCCCCCTCCTCGACTGGTCCCTGGACGCGCTCGCCGCCGTCGGCGCCCTGACCTGCGGCGACGGCCACGCCACCCTCACCCCGCTCGGCAACTGGGCGGTCTGGGTCAAGCTGGAGCAGATCTGCGTCGCCGCCCAGAGCCCCGCCGGCAACATCGAGCAGCCCGCCGAGGACATGCTCCGCGGCTGCGCCCAGCTCCGCCCCAACGCCGCCCGCGCCGAGTACCGCGCCTGGCTCGCCGCCCGCCCCGTCGGCAGCGCCGTCACCGAGCTGCTCGCCGCCGCCCGCGGCGAGGACGCCCTGCTGCGCGGCCTCGCCTTCGAGGCGCTGCGCGTCGTCGGCGCCCCCGCCGAGCCCGACGTCCGCGCCGTCCGCGAGGAGCCCACGCTGCGGCCGTACGCCCTGCTGTGGCTCGCCGAGCACGACGGCGCCGACCCCGAGGACGCGCACGAGGTCCTCACCCGCCAGGAGGCCACCTGGCTGTGGGTCGACACCGCCGCCGCCGTCGCCGACCACGGCGAGGCCCCGCTGCTGGTACGGCACCTGGAGTCGGCGGTGCAGGCCACCGTCCCCGCGCTCCTCGACGAGGTCCGCGCCGTCGGCCACCCCCGCACCGTCCAGGTCCTGGTCGCGCTGGCCGCGGCCCACCCCGACCCCGCCCTGGCCAAGGCCGTCCGCAGGGCCGCCTTCCAGGTCCACACCGGCGGCAGCTGACCCGCGCCGGGCAGCGCGCGCCGACCGCGAACGGAGCGCCGGAGGCTACCCCCGTACCTCCGGCGCGTACGTCCCGAAGCTCCAGACGTTGCCCTCCAGATCACGTGCCATGTAGTCCCGCGAGCCGTACTCCTGGTCCGTCGGCGGCATCAAAATCTCCGCGCCGTGCTCCACCGCCCGCCGGTGATGGGCGTCGACGTCCTCCACCACCACGTACACCCCGGTCGTCCCGGCGTTCTTCATCGCCTCGTCGAAGCGGCTGCCCGTGCCCTTCGAGCCGAGCATCACCGCCCCGTGGCCCTGGGCCAGCTCGGCGTGGGCGACCGTGCCGTCCTCGCCCTCGTACACCGCCAGTTCGCGGAAGCCGAAGGCCTCGGTGAGCTGGCGGACCGCCGCCTTGGCGTCCGCGTACAGCAGCGTCGGGAAGATGCTCGGGCGCCCTCCGCCGGTGCCTGCCATTCCGATCACCCCTTTGTGAGTCGGTCCTGCGCGTCCCTCGGGCCGGCCACCGGTCGACCGGCCTCCTCGCCAGTCTGGCACCGCCCGCCGACGACGCCCGGACCCGCGGACTCGAACAGCAGAGCCCCGAACAAGGGGCCCGCGGAGCCCGGAACCCGGCAAAAGAGGTTGCGGTGCCCCGTTAGACTGGCCCTCATGGCCATTCTCCTCGCGCATTAGACGGCGGGAAACGCCCGTCCGCCGTCCGCCACCACCCACCCGCCCAGGAGTCTGACCGTGATCTCCGCCTCCGGCATCGAGCTGCGCGCCGGTGCCCGTGTCCTCATCGAGAGCGCCACCTTCCGCGTCGCCAAGGGCGACCGCATCGGCCTGGTCGGCCGCAACGGCGCCGGCAAGACCACCCTCACCAAGGTCCTGGCCGGCGAGGGCCAGCCCGCCGGCGGCACCGTCACCCGCTCCGGCGAGGTCGGCTACCTCCCGCAGGACCCGCGCACCGGCGACCTCGACGTCCTCGCCCGCGACCGCATCCTCTCCGCGCGCGGCCTGGACGTACTGATGCGCAAGATGCGCGAGAACGAGCAGCGCATCGCCAACGGCCAGGGCAGCACCCGCGACAAGGCGCTCCGGCAGTACGAGCGCCAGGAGACGGAGTTCCTCACCAAGGGCGGGTACGCCGCCGAGGCCGAGGCCGCCACCATCGCCGCCGCGCTCAACCTCCCCGACCGCGTGCTCGGCCAGCCCCTGCACACGCTCTCCGGCGGACAGCGGCGCCGTATCGAACTGGCCCGCATCCTGTTCTCGGACGCCGACACCCTGCTGCTCGACGAGCCCACCAACCACCTCGACGCCGACTCGATCGCCTGGCTGCGCGACTACCTCAAGACCTACCGCGGCGGCTTCATCGTGATCTCCCACGACGTCGACCTGGTCGAGACGGTCGTCAACAAGGTGTTCTACCTGGACGCCAACCGCTCCCAGATCGACGTCTACAACATGGGCTGGAAGCTCTACCAGCAGCAGCGCGAGGCCGACGAGAAGCGCCGCAAGCGCGAGCGCGCCAACGCCGAGAAGAAGGCCGCCGCCCTGCACTCGCAGGCCGACAAGATGCGCGCCAAGGCCACCAAGACCGTCGCCGCGCAGAACATGGCCCGCCGTGCCGACAAGCTGCTCAGCGGCCTGGACGCGGTCCGCCAGTCCGACAAGGTCGCCAAGCTCCGCTTCCCCGAGCCGGCGCCCTGCGGCAAGACCCCGCTGATGGCGGAGGGCCTGTCCAAGTCGTACGGCTCCCTGGAGATCTTCACCGACGTCGACCTGGCCATCGACAAGGGCTCCCGCGTCGTCATCCTCGGCCTCAACGGCGCCGGCAAGACCACCCTGCTGCGTCTGCTCGGCGGCGTCGAGAAGCCCGACACCGGCGAGGTCGTCGAGGGCCACGGCCTCAAGCTCGGCTACTACGCGCAGGAGCACGAGACCCTCGACCCCGAGCGCACCGTCCTGGAGAACATGCGCTCCGCCAACCCCGACCTCGACCTCGTCGAGGTCCGCAAGACGCTGGGCTCGTTCCTGTTCTCCGGCGACGACGTCGACAAGCCGGCCGGGGTCCTCTCCGGCGGCGAGAAGACCCGCCTCGCGCTGGCCACCCTCGTGGTGTCCTCGGCGAACGTGCTCCTCCTCGACGAGCCCACCAACAACCTCGACCCGGCCAGCCGCGAGGAGATCCTCGGCGCGCTGCGCACCTACAAGGGCGCCGTCGTCCTCGTCACCCACGACGAGGGCGCCGTCGAGGCCCTCCAGCCGGAGCGGATCATCCTGCTGCCGGACGGCGTCGAGGACCTGTGGGGCGCCGACTACGCGGACCTCGTCGCCCTGGCTTGATCGAATGGATGATCCACTGAGTATGGATCATTCGGCCGATCCGTGATCCACCATCTGTGTGAGATCTCCTCATCACGAGGTGTGTCCTACATCGATTCCGCGGCCGGACCCCCATTGCCGGGGGTCCGGCCGCGGCGCCTTTCTGACCAGGAATTTCGCCGGAAAACCCGTTCGGCGGTACGGGCGGGATCCGCTGGAATTCGGGATTCCGTATGTGGGGGCCCGCTCCTGTCGTCACATCCCTGTCTCATCGACCTTGCCGAATGGGTGGCCATGAGGCGCGGGAGGGGTGATCATGAGGAGACCAGAGCGCACTTCCCTTGAGGAGGCACGGGTGGCCGAGACTCTGAAGAAGGGCAGCCGGGTGACCGGCGCCGCGCGCGACAAGCTCGCGGCAGACCTGAAGAAGAAGTACGACGCCGGTGCGAGTATTCGGGCGTTGGCCGAGGAGACCGGCCGCTCGTATGGCTTCGTGCACCGCATGCTCAGTGAGTCGGGTGTCACGCTCCGTGGGCGTGGCGGGGCGACCCGGGGCAAGAAGGCCACATCGGCCTGACAGTCCCGGGCGGCCCTTCGACTCCGAAAAAGTGAAGTGGCCACCCGGTCGGTCGTCCGACCGCCCGGGTGGTTACTGTGCAGTCACTTAGCTCCGCCGTCGCACGGCGCACCAGCCGGCGCACGGTGGGGACGACGACCGCACCTTTCGGAGGCGCCCCATGGCTTCGCCCGCCCACGACCCCGGTCCCGCACTCGACCAGGACGGCGTGCGGCTCACCGTCGACGACGCGATCGCCACGGTGACGCTGACCAACCCCGCCAAGCGCAACGCGCAGAGCCCCGCTCTGTGGCGGGCGCTCGCCGAGGCCGGCCGGCTGCTGCCGGGCAGCGTCCGGGTCGTGGTGCTGCGGGCCGAGGGCAAGTCCTTCTCCGCCGGGCTCGACCGGCAGGCGTTCACACCCGAGGGCTTCGAGGGCGAACCGTCGTTCCTCGATCTGGCCCGGGGCAGCGACGCCGAGCTGGACGCGGCCATCGCCGAGTACCAGGAGGCGTTCACCTGGTGGCGGCGCGGCGACATCGTGTCGGTCGCGGCCGTCCAGGGGCACGCCATCGGGGCGGGCTTCCAGCTGGCCCTCGCCTGCGACCTGCGCATCGTCGCCGACGACGTGCAGTTCGCCATGCGCGAGACCAGCCTCGGCCTGGTCCCCGACCTCACCGGTACGCACCCCCTCGTCTCCCTGGTCGGCTACGCCCGCGCCCTGGAGATCTGCGCCACCGGCCGCTCCGTCCTGGCCGAGGAGGCGGTCAGCACCGGCCTCGCCAGCCTCGCCGTCCCGGCCGACCAGCTCGACGCCGCCGTCGGTGACCTGACCTCCGCCCTGCTGGCGCCCCCGCGAGACGCGGTCATCGAGACCAAGACCCTCCTCCAGGGCGCCCACCAGCGCGACTACGACACCCAACGCGCCGCAGAACGAGCCGCCCAGTCCCGCCGCCTCCGGGACCTGGCCGGCCTGGGCGACTGACCCCACCTGAGCCACCGGCAGCCGCCCCGCCCCGCTGGGGGAAGCGCGCCGCCCGGCTGGGGCGGCCCTCACCGCCGTAGCTGCGCGCTGCCGCCTGCCGCCGCCGTGGCCGCGGGCACTCGTGCCGCTGGCGCGATGGGGGGTCCCCCGCTTGAGCGAAACCGAGGTGGGGGAGGGCGGACGCGGCGGCACCCCTCAGCGGGGCGAGCGCACACCCACCCCGGCCCAGCCCCGACGCACGGTCACGCCACCGACACGGGCGCCCCCGTCACCCCACCCCCGTCACCACCACCGCCACCGACGGCCGGTCCAGCAGCACCCCCGTCACCACCTCCCGCACCCGCCGCGCCACCTCCACCGCCGACAGCCCCGCGTCCACCGCCACCTCCACCCGCACATGCCGCCGCGCCAACGCAGCCACCTCCCCAGGCACTTCCGACACCTGCACCGCCCGCCCCAGCACCCCCGTCAACCGAGCCACCCCCGCCACCGCCCCCACGGCCTCCGCCACCCGCACCTCGTCCTCGTCCCCCCGATCCACGGCAGCGGCACGACGCGGCTCGGCATCGGAGCCCGACGATCCGGGCAGCGCGTCCAGCAGCCCCGTGACCCGCAGGTCCACGTCCGTCACCACCAGCCCCAGCAGCCCCGAAGCCTCCGCCAGCACCGCCCGCAGCCGCGACGCCGTCACCGGCAGCGGCTCAGCCGTCACCCGATCCACGGCCACCGCGAAATCCGCCGTCACCCGCAGGGGCCCCGGCGGCAACGCCCCCGGAGGCGCCGGCACGGACGGCTCACCCGCCGCCTCCGGCGACGCGAGCCCGATCCGCAGCCCACCCGGCCACACCCCCGCCACCCCACCGGCCGCCCCCACCAGCACCGCCCGCGCCGCGCGCTCCGCGATCCAGGCACCGTCCCGCGCCTCACCCAGCGGCAGCAGCCTGCCGAGACCCAGCTGCTCCCGCACCGTCCGCGTCCACCCGTCCGCCGTCGTCATAGGACCCAGCCTGCCGCATCTGCCGTGTCTGTGGCGCGCCACGCCCCGACCGCGCCTACCGTGGGTGACAGGGACCACGACCGGAAGGGACGCACGGCCATGAGCGACATCGAGAGCAGCCGCACCGGGCAGGACACCTTCGAAACCGGAGCGGGCAAGGGCCAGGCACTGCGCCGCGGCGGCGGGGACCCCGGGGCCCGGGGCCGCACCACCATCGCCGACGGAGTCGTCGAGAAGATCACCGGAATGGCCGCACGCGACGTGTCCGGTGTGCACGCGATGGGCAGCGGCATGTCCCGCACCTTCGGCGCCGTGCGCGACCGCGTGCCCGGCAGCAGCGCCAAGTCCGGCGTGACGCGCGGGGTGAAGGCCGAGGTCGGCGAGAAGCAGACCGCCCTCGACCTGGAGATCGTCGTCGAGTACGGCGTGTCGATCTCGGATGTCGCCCGCGACGTACGGGAGAACGTGGTCGCGGCGGTGGAGCGGATGACGGGCCTGGAGGTCGTCGAGGTCAACATCGCGGTGAGCGACGTGAAGCTCCCCGACGAGGAGGACGAGGAGCCGGAGCCCCGGATCAAGTGACACCCAGACGGTGACCGAACGCTGAGTTGAGGAGAACGCGCCATGAGCATGGCCGTGGTCGGCATGATCGCCGGCATGGCACTGGGCTTCGCCGGGTATTTCGGCGGCTTCGGTGCCTTCCTGCTGGTCGCGGCCCTGGGGGCCGTCGGGTTCGTCGTCGGCCGCCTGGTGGAGGGGGACATGGACCTCGGTGACTTCTTCCGCACCCGCGATGACCGGCGCCGGTGACGGGCGTGAGCGGTGAGACCCGGGTGAGCGGTGACGTCGGTGTGAGCAGCGGGTCCGGTGAGGTGTTCGAGACCCCGGCGGTGGCGCCGGGCGAGCGCGGCGCCACGCGGATCGCCGACCGGGTCGTCGCCAAGGTCGCCGCCCAGGCGGCCCGCGAGGCGATCGGCCCGCCGCACCCGGACGCCGCGCGCCCGAGCGCCACCGTCGACGTACACCACGGCACGGCCCGCGTCCGCGTCCACGTCGAGCTCGACTACCCCTGCGACATCGGCGCCCGCTGCGGCCGGGTGCGTCACCAAGTCGTCCAGCGGGTACGCGCGTTGGTGGGCATGGCGGTACCGGAGGTCGCCGTCCAGGTGGAGCGGCTGCACCTGGCGGCGGAGCACGGCGCGACGCACGGGAGGACGCGATGAGCGAAACCCAGGGCCCGGGGGCGCCCGAGGCCGAGGGCAGCACCAGACGCCTGCCCGTCCTGGACGGCGATCACGGCGAGCACCCAGGACGAGGCGGCCACAGCGGGCACGTCGGACCCGGCGGCGAGCCCCCCGCCGACCTCCGCAAGGACGACGACGGCGGCACCGCCGGCGGCCGCGCCCACCGCTTCTGGTCCACGCGCCGCGTCCCCGCCGGCATCGTCGCCCTGCTGCTCCTGCTCCTCGCCGGGGCGTTCCTCTACGACGTGGTCTCCGTGCGCACCGGCCGGGACGCCCTCGGCTGGCGCCGCGACCTGGCCCGGCAGCTCGCCGAACGGCAGCTCGACGACATCTGGGTGCAGATCGGCGCGGGCGTCGCCGCGGCCCTCGGACTGTGGCTGCTCCTGCTCGCCGTGACGCCGGGACTGCGCCGGCTGCTGCCCATGCGGCGCACCCACCGGGACGTCCGCGCCGGACTCCACCGGGACGCCGCCGCCGACGTGCTGCGCGACCGGGCGATGGAGGTCGCGGGAGTGCAGTCGGCGCGGGTGCGGATGCGCCGCCGCAAGGCCCGGGTGCGCGCACTGGCGCACTTCCGGGAACTGGACGACGTACGGACCGACCTGGACGGCGTGCTCGACGACGCGGTGCGCGGGCTGGGCCTGGCCCGGCCGCCCGCCGTGTCGCTGCGGGTGGCGCGGCCCGGACGAAAGGGGTGAGGGCGGTGTTCAGGACCGTCGACCGTGTACTGCTCGGCCTCGTGGGCCTGATCCTGCTGGCCGTCGGCGGCTCGGTCCTCGCCATCGGCTTCGACGCCCCCGCGCCCTCCTGGTGGGTCCACCAGGGCCCGCGCGACGTGCTGCTCAGCACCGCCGAGCGGACCCGCTGGCGGGACTCCGGCTGGTGGTGGCCGGTCGTGATCGCCGCGCTCGCCGTCCTGCTGCTGCTCGCCCTGTGGTGGCTGGTCGCGGTGCTCCGCCGGCGGCGGCTCGCCGAGGTGCTGGTCGACACCGGCGACGGCGAGGGCGCGGTCCTGCGCGGACGGGCCCTGGAGTCCGTCCTCGCCCAGGAGGCCGACCGGGTGGACGGCGTCGAACGGGCCAGGGTGCGCCTCACCGGCCGCCGCGACGCCCCCGCGTCCCGGGTACGGCTGCTCCTCGCACCGCACGTGGACCCCGGCACCGCCCTGCGCGACCTCACCGGCAACGCGCTGACCCATGCCCGCGCCTCCGCCAACCTCGACGCGCTCCCGGCGGAGGTCCGGTTCCGGGCCGTCAAGCACCACGCCGAGCGCGTGACGTGACCTGAAGGTCAGAACCCGTGCCGTACCCCGCCGTCCACCGGCAGCATGACACCCGTGAGGTACGACGCGGCGGGGGACAGCAGGAACGCGCCCGCGCGGCCGAACTCCTCCGGACCGCCGTAGCGGCGCAGCGGGATACGGGACTCGGCGGCCGCCCTGGTCGCCTCCGGGTCGGCGGACAGGGCGTCCAGCTCGCGCACCCGGTCCGTGTCGATGCGCCCCGGCAGCAGCCCGACGACGCGGATGCCGCGCGGGCCCAGCTCGTCGGCGAGGGATTTGGCGAAACCGGCCAGCCCCGGCCGCAGCCCGTTGGAGATGGTCAGCCCCGGGATCGGCTCGTGCACCGAGCCCGACAGCACGAAGCCGATCACGCCGCCGTCCGCCAGCTCGGCCGCCGCCGCCCGCGCCAGGCGCACCGCCCCGAGGAACACCGACTCGAACGCCGCCTGCCACTGCTCGTCCGTGTTGTCGGCGACGAACCCCGGCGGCGGACCGCCCACGCTGATCAGCACGCCGTCGAAACGCCCGAAGCGCTCCCGGGCCGCCGCGATCAGCCGGCCGGCGGCCTCCGGGTCGCCGTTGTCGACGGCCACGCCCACCGAGTCCGGGCCCAGCGCCCGCGCCGCCTCGGCGACCCGCTCCCCGTCCCGCCCGGAGACGACCACCTTCGCCCCGTCGGCGACCAGCTCCCGCGCGGTGGCGTTGCCCAGGCCCCGGGTGGCTCCCGTGACGACGTACACCCGGTCCTTCAGTCCAAGATCCATGCTCCTATCCTGCCTCCTGCTCCCCGAACAGGGCGAGAGCGGTGTTCACCAGGCCGATGTGGCTGAACGCCTGCGGGAAGTTGCCGAGCTGACGCCCGCCCACCGGGTCGTACTCCTCGGCCAGCAGCCCCACGTCGTTGGCGAGGCCCACCAGCCGCTCGAACAGCTTCCGCGCCTCCTTCGCGCGGCCGGTCGCGTGCAGCGCGTCCGCGTACCAGAACGAGCAGACCAGGAACGTCCCCTCATCGCCCGGCAGCCCGTCCACCGGCGGCCCGTCGGTGCTGTACCGGCGCACCAGGCCGTCCCGGGTCAGCTCCGCGCCGATCGCGTCGACCGTGCCGACGACCCGCGGATCGTCCGGCGGCAGGAAGCCCACGCGCGGGATCAGCAGCAGCGAGGCGTCCAGCTCGCGCGAACCGTAGTACTGGGTGAACGTGTTGCGCTCCGCGTCGTAGCCCTGCTCGCAGACCTCCCGGTGCACCTCCTCGCGCAGCGCCCGCCAGCCGTCCAGGTCGCCGCCGCCCAGCTCCGGATGGTCCTCCAGGGTGCGCACCGCGCGGTCCAGGGCCACCCACGTCATGACCTTCGAGTGGACGAACTGCCGGGGCTCGCCCCGCACCTCCCACAGCCCCTCGTCGGGCCGGCGCCACTCGGTCGCCAGGAAGTCCATCAGCGCGCACTGCAACTCCCACATCTGCGGCTGCGGACGCATCCCCGCCAGCCGCGCCAGCGACAGGGAGTCCATCACCTCGCCGTAGACGTCGAGCTGAAGCTGGTTCACCGCGTCGTTGCCGATGCGTACGGGTGTGGCGCCGGCGAACCCGGACAGCCAGGGCAGCTCGAACTCCGGCAGCCGCCGCTCGCCCGCGAGGCCGTACATGATCTGGAGGTCGGACGGGTTGCCGGCCACCGCGCGCAGCAGCCAGTCGCGCCACGCCTCGGCCTCCTCCAGATACCCGGCCGACAGCAGCGCGCCCAGGGTGAGCGTCGAGTCGCGCAGCCAGCAGAAGCGGTAGTCCCAGTTGCGCACGCCGCCCGGCTCCTCGGGCAGCGAGGTGGTGGGCGCGGCCACGATCCCGCCGGTCGGGTTGTAGGTGAGCGCCTTCAGGGTGATCAGGGAGCGCACGACCGCGTCCCGGTGCGGACCGTCGTAGCGGCAGCGCGCCGCCCACTCCCGCCAGTCCTCGACGCTGTGCTCCAGCGACACGTACGGGTCTATCAGCGGCGGCCGGGGCTCGTGCGAGGGGTGCCAGGTGAGGACGAACGCGACCTTCTCGCCCTCGGCGACCGTGAACTCCGCGTGCGTCCCGAAGTCCTGGCCCCAGCTGCGCACCTCGGGCTCGCTGCGCAGCCACGCCGAGTCCGGTCCGGCCACGGCCACCCGGTGCCCGTCGGACCGGCGCACCCACGGCACCACCGAGCCGTAGTCGAAGCGCAGCCGCAGCACACTGTGCAGGGTGACCTCGCCGCTCAGACCCTCCACGATGCGGACGAGGTCGGGGGCGCGGTCGCGCTGGGGCATCAGGTCGGTGACCCGGACCGTGCCGGTGCCGGTCTCCCACTCGGTGTCCAGGACGAGGGTGTCGGGCCGGTAGGCGCGCCGGGTGCAGCGTTCGGCGCCCTTGGGGGCGATGCGCCAGTGGCCGTTGTCCTCGTCGCCGAGCAGCTTGGCGAAGCAGGCGGCGGAGTCGAAGCGGGGCAGACAGAGCCAGTCCACGGAGCCGTCCGTGGAGACCAGGGCCGCGGTCTGCTGGTCGCCGATGAGCGCGTAGTCCTCGATACGGGGGTGCACGGAGTTCCGTCTTCCCGACCGGCGGCGGAGCAATCGGCTCCGCCCGCGCGCTCCCACCGGGGGACTACCCGACAGGGGTCACACGGCGGCCGGTTCGGGCTGCTCCGCCGCCACGTCCTCGGCCGCCTCCCGGTCGCGCTTCTCACGGCGGACCAGGATCCACCAGCCGACGGGGACGGCGGCGGAGAACAGCCACCACTGGATGGCGTAGGCGAAGTTGAGTGCGGCGTCCTCGTTGCCGGGCCTGCCGATCGCCTCCGGGGTGCCGTTCTTCGGCTCCGGCTTCGTCAGGACGGCGTAGCCGCCGAGCACCTGGGCGTCGAGGCGGTCGGCCTGCTGGGCGCTGTTGATGAGCATGATCTGCCGGTCCGGCAGGCCCCGGAGGTCCTTGATGCCGCTCGTCTCGGTCGTCTCGTCGGGCATCAGCCGCCCGGTGACGGTGAGCCGGCCCTTCGGCGGCGCGGGGACCTTCGGGTACTCCGTCTGGCTCGGGCCGTCCGCCGGGATCCAGCCCCGGTTGACCAGCAGCACCCTGCCGTCGTCCAGGACGAACGGGGTCAGCACGTGGTAGCCGATGTTGTCGTCGGAGTCGGTGCGGCGGCGCACGACGACCTCGTGCTCCGTGTCGAAGTGCCCCTTCGCGGTCACGGTGCGGTACCGCTCACGCGTGGTGATCTTCTTCCCGGGAGCCGTCAGCGACTCCACGGGCACCGCCTCGGCGCCCAGTGCCCGCGCGACCAGGTCGTTGCGGGCGGTGCGCTCCTCGTAGCGGTGCAGCTGCCAGAAGCCCAGCTTGATCATCGTGGGGATGAGCAGCACGGCGAGCAGTGTGAGGATCACCCACTGGCGGGACAGGAGGAAGCGGTACACCCCACGAACGGTACAACTCGGTCGTGGGGTGCGATGCGGCGGGTACGGCCTTACGGCGTCCGTCGGGCCCAGCCGTCAGACCTTGTCGACGATCCCCGCCCTCCCCTCCGCGCGGGCGCAGTGGGCGCCGCAGTACCAGTGGCCCTCGACCTCGACGCCCTGGCCGATGATCTGCACCCGGCAGTGCTCGCAGATGGGGGCCATGCGGTGGATCGCGCAGGAGAAGCAGTCGAAGACGTGCACCGCTCCCTGGGCGTGGACCTCGAAGGTCATTCCGTAGTTGTTGCCGCAGACTTCACATGTCGCCATGCGCCACAGGGTGGGCCGTCGCCGCCGCGCGCGCAGAGCGGGCGCCGGGCGAGTCGCCCGGAATCACCCGTCCGCACGGCTCGCCGCGAGGCCGCTCAGGGCGCCCCGTCCGCGGGCTCCACGTCCGCCAGGAGCTGCCCGAAGGCCGCCTCGTCCACCACCGGCGTGCCGAACTGGCGGGCCTTGACCACCTTGGAGGTGCCCGAGTCCGGGTCGTTGGTGACCAGCAGGCTGGTCAGCCGGGACAGGCTCGTGGCGACGTGCAGCCCGGCCTCGGTCGCCCGGTCCTCCAGCAGGTCCCGTTCGACGGAGGTGTCACCCGAGAAGGCGATCCGCATGCCCTGCTTGAGCCTTTTGCCCTCTTCATACCGTCCCGGGTTGGGATGGGGGCATGCGGGCCTTTTGCGGGCTGGGCGCCAACTGGTCGGCCGGTAGCCGCCGTAGCCCGCCTGCTGCCCGATGCGGGGCGCGGGGCGGTCCGACCACTCGGTCAGCGGCCGGCACTCGTGCAGCGGCAGCCGTACGCCGCCCGCCGCCGCGGCGAGCAGGCTCGGCCGGAACGCCTCCGCCAGCACCCGCGCGTCGTCCAGCGCGTGGTGCGCCCGCTGCTGGACGACGCCGAAGTGCGCGGCGAGGGACTCCAGCTTGTGGTTGGGCAGCGGCAGGCCCAGCTCCTTGGAGAGCGCGATGGTGCACAGCCGCTGCCGCACCGGTGCCTCGCGCCGCGCGCGGGCGTACTCGCGGGCGATCATCTGCCAGTCGAAGACGGCGTTGTGCGCGACTAGGACCCGTCCGTCGAGCCGGGCCGCGAACTCCTCGGCGACGTCCGGGAAGAGCGGCGCGTCGCGCAGGACATCGTTCGTCAGCCCGTGTATCCACACCGGGCCGGGGTCCCGCTGCGGGTTGACCAGGGTGTACCAGTGGTCCTCGACCTCGCCCCGGGCGTCCAGCCGGTAGACGGCCGCGGAGATGATGCGGTCGTCGCGGGCCAGGCCGGTGGTCTCCACGTCGACGACCGCGTACCCCTGCGGATACGCGGCCGGCCACACGGTGGCGGGCGACGCTGCGGTCGTGCGGTCTTCGAGCATGGTCACTGAGGATACGGCCCGGCACCGACACTCCGGTCCCGCAGGTGCCCCACACCGTCAACTTCCGGGCATCGCGGACCCGTTGCGGCACCCCGCGCGGGATCTCACCAACGGATCGGCACCGGAAGGGCCGTCAGGAGCCCCGACACCGCGACCACCAGGCCGAGTCCGGCGACCTCCCACCGCGCGGGGGAGCAGGCGGTCAGCGGATCGGCCGCGCGGCCCAGCCGGATCCTGGCCCACAGCGCGAGCCCCGCGACGACCGCCACGAACAGCACCTTGGCGAGCAGCACGCGCCCGTACGCGGTGTCCGTCAGCTGGCCGGCGGCGGTGTCCGCCGGCATCCGGCGCAGCGAACTGGCCACGCCGGTCGCCGTGAGGGCGGCGAGCAGAACGGCCGCCACGCGCGCGTAGCGGCCCAGCAGCGCGGGCCCCGCCGGCGTGTCGCGCCACCCCGCGAGGACCCGCAGCGCGTGCAGCAGACCGCCCAACCACAGGGAGGCGCACGTGAGATGGACGAGCGTCAGGCCCGAGCCGAGCAGCGGGCTGTACTCGGTCGCGGGGTGCGCGCGCAGCGCCTCGGCGACGACGACGGCGGCCAGCGGCCACAGCTGGCGGGCGGGCCGGCGCGAGGTGGCGCACAGCCAGGCCGCGAGGAAGCCGTTGACCTCCAGGAGGGCGAGCCTGCCGTCGCGGGAGTCGTGGAGACCGCCGACGTCGATGTCGGCGGCGCCGGCCGGCACCAGGTTGCCGGTGGCCACGACCGAGGCCAGCCCCAGCGCGGCGAGCAGACCGGCGGCGGCCGCGTACGGCGACCAGCTGCGGGGCCGGTCGGCGGGGGCTCCGGGGAGGGTGCGGGCCAGGCGCCGCACGAGGAGTTCGCCGAGCGGGACGCTGAGCGCGGCGAACAGGACGGCGCGCAGCAGGGCGATGCCGCCGGTGCCGGGCGCCTCGGCCTCTCCGGTGCCGTGCAGGGCGGGGGAGGGGCCGAGCAGGGGGATCAGCGCGCCGAGCGCCACCAGGACGAGTACGGCCGCGGTCCGGCCGGTGCCGGACGGCGCCGCGTGCCGTCCGGCCTCGGTGGTCCGGGACGGGGGTCGTATCGGCATCACCCCAGGATCTTCACCAAGTCCCCAGAACGGGGCAAGTTCCTCGGCGGGCCGGGGCGGGGGCGCACCCCCCTCACCCCGGCCCGCCGCACGCGCGCGGGGCGCCGGCTGGAGGTGCCGCACCCGCGCGCGTCGCCTACCGGCGTACGGCGTCCAGCGCGTCGGCGATGCCCCAGCCGTAGAAGCCGTTGCGGTTCGTGGAGCCCTCGCACACCGCGTCGGCCTTGCCGTCGCCGTCGATGTCGTACGGCTTGGTGCACGGCGTGGCGTCGGCCTGCGCGTACAGCAGGGCCTTCACCAGGGCCGGGGAGGCGTACGGGTGCGTCGACTTGATGAGCGCGGCGACGCCCGCGACGTGCGGCGAGGCCATCGACGTACCGGCCATGTAGCCCCACGAGCCGCCGGGCAGGGTGCCGAGGATCAGGCCGCTGGTGGCCGGCGGGGCCGGGGTCTGGTAGGCGGTCGAGTCGCCGCCGGGCGCGGCGATGTCGATGACGCCGAGGCCGTGGTTGGAGAAGGACGACTTGATGCCCTTGGCGCCGGTCGAGGCGACCGTGACGACGCCGGGCAGCTGGGTCGGGATGTCCAGGCACTCGGACGGGTCGACGACGCGGTCGCCGGGCGTGGTGTCGTTGGGGGAGGACGGGTCGGTGATCTCGTCGGAGGCGAGGTCGTAGTTCTCGTTGCCGGCCGCGGCGACGTTGACCGCGCCCCGCTGCTCCGCGTACCGCGAGGCGCGGGAGACGGCCTCGACGAGGGCCTTCTGGTCCGGGTCGTCCTTGCAGTTGAAGTACCAGGGGTCGGTGTAATAGCTGTTGTTGGTCACGTCCACGCCGTGCTCGGCCGCCCACACGAAGCCGCAGACCACGGCCTCGGTGTAGAAGAAGCCGTCCGGGTTGGACACCTTGATGCCGGAGACCTTCACGCCGGGTGCGACGCCCGTCATGCCGACGCCGTTCTTCGCGGCGGCGATCTCGCCGGCCACGTGGGTGCCGTGCGGGCTCTCCGCCGCGCTCGGCCGCCAGGCGCCGTCGGCGGTGTCGGGCTTGCCCGTCACGCAGTTGACGGAGGCGGCTCTGTCGAAGTTCGGGGCGATGTCGGGGTGGGTGTCGTCCACGCCGGTGTCGATGACCGCGACGGTCACCTTCTCGCTGCCGAGCGACGTCTCGTGCGCCTTGTCCGCCTTGATGGCGGCGAGGTCCCATTGGAGGGACTCCAGCGGGTCCTTCTCCTCGGCGGCCCCGGCGGCGCCGGCGCTCCCGGCGGCCTGTGCCGCGGCCAGCTCCTTGTCGCTGAGCACCTGCGGCGCGCCCGTGTCGGTCGTCGCCGCCGAGGGCAGCGGCGCGGTGCGGGTGGCACCGGCCGACTGCACGCCGCGCACCGTGCGCACGCTCTTCGCGAAGTCGGGGTTCGCGGAGTGGACGACGATGACGCCGATCCGGTCGTACGAGGTCACGATCGTGCCGTCGGCCTGGGCTATCGCCCGCTTCACGGCGGCCGACGGCCCTTGTCCGGGCTGGACGTTGACGACATAGCTGAGCGGGGTCGCGTCGGCGGCGGCCGTGGCGGCGGCGGCCGTGGCGGCGGCGGCCGCCGGGGCGGGCTCGGCGGCGGAGGCGTGGACGTGGGGAAGGAACGCCAGCGCCGTGGCCATGGCCATGCCTGCCGGGATCGCGATCGCGCGACGGTGACGCGAGAGGGGGGCTGTCATGTGCGACGTCTCCAGTTCGTGGTCTGTCCGCGGTCACTTCTCCGCGCGTAGCCGCCCGGGGACACTCGTGGTGATCGGGCAGGTACATGACGGAGTGGTGCAGGGCGAAGCTATCCCCCTCGGTCGCTGGCCAGCAATGACTTCCATGAGGCGACTTCGGAAAGTGGCAGGGGAGTTGAACCGGTCCCGGTGGGGCGCCGTGTCGTTGGACAGGGAGCCCGAGCACCAACCGGCCCCCGCGAGAAACCCGAGGTCCAGCCGTCATGCCCGTCGTACGAGGAGACTCCGTGGCCACCGACGCACCGCCCCCCTCGAAAGAGGAACGCCCACTTCCGTCCGCGGAGGAGTTCTCCGAAGTGCAGCAGAGCGCCGAGTTCGCCGAACTCCGCCGCTCCTTCCGCTCCTTCGCTTTCCCGCTGACGATCGCCTTCGTGGCCTGGTACCTGCTCTACGTGCTGCTCTCCAACTACGCGGGCGGCTTCATGGGCACCGAGGTCGCCGGCAACATCAACGTCGCCTTCGTCTTCGGCCTCGCCCAGTTCCTCACCACGTTCCTCATCGCCTGGTGGTACTCGCGGCACGCCGCCGCGAAGCTCGACCCCAAGGCCGAGGCCATCAAGTCCCGGATGGAGGGCGGCGCATGAGCCCCGCACAGACCGTCTTCGCCGCCGAACTCGCCGCCAACGAGGCCAGCGAGCACCGGCCGCTGATCATCACGCTGTTCTCGGTCTTCGTCGTCGCCACCCTCTTCATCACCGTGTGGGCGGGCCGCCAGACCAAGGACGCCGCCGACTTCTACGCGGGCGGACGGCAGTTCAGCGCCTTCCAGAACGGCCTCGCCGTCTCCGGCGACTACATGTCGGCGGCCTCCTTCCTCGGCATCGCGGGCGCCATCGCCCTCTTCGGCTACGACGGCTTCCTGTACTCCATCGGCTTCCTGGTCGCCTGGCTGGTCGCCCTGCTGCTGGTCGCCGAGCCGCTGCGGAATTCCGGCCGCTACACGATGGGCGACGTCCTCGCGTACCGGATGCGCCAGCGCCCCGTGCGCACCGCCGCCGGTACCTCCACCATCGTCGTCTCGATCTTCTACCTGCTGGCCCAGATGGCCGGCGCGGGCGTCCTCGTCTCGCTGCTGCTCGGCATCACCTCCGACGCCGGCAAGATCCTCATCGTCGCCCTCGTCGGCGTCCTGATGATCGTCTACGTCACCATCGGCGGGATGAAGGGCACCACCTGGGTCCAGATGGTCAAGGCCGTGCTGCTGATCGGCGGCACCATCCTGATCACCTTCCTGGTGCTGCTGAAGTTCGACTTCAACGTCTCCGACCTGCTCGGCAAGGCCGCCGAGAACAGCGGCGCCGGCTCCGCCTTCCTGGAGCCCGGCCTCCAGTACGGCGCGACCGGCACCACCAAGCTCGACTTCATCTCCCTGGGCATCGCCCTGGTCCTCGGCACCGCCGGCCTGCCGCACATCCTGATCCGCTTCTACACCGTGCCCAACGCCAAGGCCGCCCGTAAGTCCGTGAACTGGGCGATCGGCATCATCGGCGCCTTCTACCTGATGACCATCGCCCTCGGCTTCGGCGCCGCCGCGCTCATCGGGAAGGACGAGATCATCGCGTCCAACCCGTCCGGCAACACGGCCGCGCCGCTGCTCGCGCTGCACATCGGCGGCGTCGACTCGGCCTGGGGCGCGATCCTGCTGGCGACGATCTCGGCGGTGGCCTTCGCGACCATCCTCGCCGTGGTCGCCGGCCTCACCCTCGCCTCGTCCTCGTCCTTCGCGCACGACATCTACGCCAACGTCATCCGCAGGGGGCAGGCCACCGAGAAGGAGGAGATGAAGGCGGCCCGCTGGGCGACCGTCTTCATCGGCATCGTCTCCATCGCCCTCGGCGCCCTCGCCCGCGACCTCAACGTGGCCGGCCTGGTCGCGCTCGCCTTCGCCGTCGCCGCGTCCGCGAACCTGCCGACGATCCTCTACAGCCTCTTCTGGAAGCGCTTCACCACCCAGGGCGCCCTGTGGTCGATCTACGGCGGCCTGATCGTCGCCGTCGGCCTGGTGCTGTTCTCGCCCGTCGTCTCCGGCGACCCGAAGGCCATGTTCCCCGACGTCGACTTCGCCTGGTTCCCGCTGAAGAACCCGGGCATCATCTCGATCCCGTTCGGCTTCCTGATGGGCTGGCTCGGCACGCTCCTGTCCAAGGAGGAGCCCGACGAGGCCAAGTACGCGGAGCTGGAGGTCCGGTCCCTGACCGGCACCGGAGCCCACTGATCCCGTCCCGCTCCCGTCCCCGCGCGCGGCCCCGTCGTAGATCCCTACGACGGGGCCGCGGCGTACGTCGTAGCGATCGGGCCCTGTCGATGTCGGACCGGTCACGTAGGCTCGCAGGTGTAGGAGGAGCCGGGCGCCCGCGAGAAAGGGGGCACGCGCTCCACCGGACCGCGTCGAGGGAGGGGGCCCACGTGCTCATCGACACCTACGGCCGGGTGGCCACCGACCTGAGAGTCTCGCTCACCGACCGCTGCAATCTGCGCTGCACCTACTGCATGCCCGAAGAGGGCCTCCAGTGGCTCGCCAAGCCCGACCTCCTCACCGACGACGAGATCGTCCGCCTCGTGGACATCGCGGTCACCTCCCTCGGCATCGAGGAGGTCCGCTTCACCGGCGGCGAGCCGCTGCTGCGCCCCGGCCTGGTCGGCATCGTCGAGCGCGTCGCCGCCCTCGCCCCGCGCCCCCGGATGTCCGTCACCACCAACGGCATCGGTCTGAAGCGCACGGCGGCGGCCCTGAAGGCGGCGGGCCTGGACCGGGTCAACGTCTCGCTGGACACCCTGCGCCCCGACGTCTTCAAGACCCTCACCCGCCGCGACCGCCACAAGGACGTCCTGGAGGGCCTGGCCGCCGCCCACGACGCCGGACTGACCCCCGTGAAGGTCAACTCCGTCCTGATGCCGGGCCTCAACGCCGACGAGGCCCCCGACCTCCTCGCCTGGGCGGTGGCGCACGACTACGAGCTGCGGTTCATCGAGCAGATGCCCCTGGACGCCCAGCACGGCTGGAAGCGCGACGGCATGGTCACCGCCGCCGACATCCTCGCCTCCCTGCGCACCCGCTTCGAACTGACCCCCGAAGGCTCCGACGAGCGCGGCTCCGCCCCCGCCGAGCGCTGGCTCGTGGACGGCGGCCCGCACCGCGTCGGCGTCATCGCCTCCGTCACCCGCCCGTTCTGCGCGGCCTGCGACCGCACCCGCCTGACCGCCGACGGCCAGGTGCGCACCTGCCTGTTCGCCCGCGAGGAGACCGACCTGCGCGCCGCCCTGCGCTCGGAGGCACCCGACGAGGAGATCGCCCGTATCTGGCGGCTGGCGATGTGGGGCAAGAAGGCGGGCGCGGGCCTGGACGACCCGGCCTTCGTCCAGCCGGACCGGCCGATGTCGGCGATCGGGGGCTAGCGCCGGCCCTTCAGGGCATCAGGGCATCGGGGCATCGACGGCCGGTGGCACACCTAGGACGGGGACTCCCACTCCGTCAGCGGGACCACGTCCTTGAGAAAGCCCCGCACCCCGAGGAACTGGGACAGATGCTCCCGGTGCTCCTCGCACGCGATCCACGTCTTGCGCCGCTCCGGCGTGTGGATCTTCGGGTTGTTCCAGGCCAGCACCCACACGGCGGCGGTGCGGCAACCCTTCGCCGAGCAGATCGCAGGGGTATGCGCACCGGCCTCGGGGGCGGTCTCGTCACTCACGGTTTCGTCTCACAAGGTCCATACAAAGGCGACGCCGAGCAGCCACGGGGGGAGCTGCCCGGCGTCGGTCCGTCGCTCCGACGGGGGATGCGGAGCGCGTACGAAGTATGTCACGGGTCACCCGCCGCCAGGCACCGGAACAACATGATTCATCTGAGCTTTTCTTGAGGGTGGCGCGGAATCGACGCCCCCGCTCGCGCGGGGACCCCGGCCCGTCAGGCCCGGCCGCGCCGCTCACCGGCCGCACCGGGCCCCGCCTCGGACCCGGCACCCTCCGGCACCGACTCCCCGGAGCCCTCGTCCGCCCGCGGCGGCATGATCATCGGGGGCGTCGGCACCCTCACGAACGTCGTCGGCAAGGATGGCGCGTTCTCACGCCCCGCATTCGCGATCACGACCGCGATGTACGGCAGGACGGCCCCGAGCACCAGGGCCACGATCGCGACATGCCGCTCCACGTTCCACAGGCAGACCGCGAGGATCACGGACAGCGTACGGATCGACATGGAGATGATGTAGCGGCGCTGCCGCCCGCGCACATCCTCCTGGAGGCCCGTCCGGGCCCCGGTGATCCGGAACACCTCGGCGCTGCCGCCGGCACTCTGTTTCCGCATCCTGGTTCCACCATCCGCCCGTATCGGACTCTCCCCGCCCGCTCCCGTCCGCGGCCGCTCGGGGACACCGGTCCCGGACAACTTCCCACGTTACGCCGCTCCCGCGCCGCCCACGAGACCGGGTTGCCCCCGGCCGCTCGGTCGCCCGCTCGCCCCGCCCCGCGTAGTGCCGGCCGGAGGTCCCCCGTTCGGCCGTATCCGGCGGGCGCCGTACGCGGTACAGCCCAAGACTGGCGGCAATGCTCGCGTTGAGCCGTATGAGTCGAGCCGTACGAGGAGGCAGTCATGGGCTGGTTGTGGGCGATCATCGTCGGATTCGTGCTGGGTCTGATCGCCAAGGCGATCATCCCCGGCAAGCAGCACAGCCCCCTGTGGCTGACCACCATCTTCGGCATGCTGGGCGCGATCGCCGGCAACGCGATCGCGCGCGGGTTCGGCGTCGAGGCGACCTCCGGCATCGACTGGTGGCGGCACCTGTTCCAGCTCGTCGCCGCGATCATCATCGTCGCCGTCGGCGACGCGATCTACATGTCGGTACGCGGCAGGCGGCGCCGCGAACGCGCCTGAACCCCCCCGCGTACGCGGCACCGAGGGGCGGTCCCCGGCACCCACGTGGCACCGGGGAGCGCCCCTCGCGCGTGCGCTCAGGCGCCGGTGACCTCCACCGCGGCGAGATTCTTCTTGCCGCGCCGCAGCACCAGCCAGCGGCCGTGCAGCAGATCCTGGGCGTCGGGCACGGCGTCCTCGGCGGTGACCTTGACGTTGTTCACGTAGGCGCCGCCCTCCTTCACCGTGCGCCGGGCGGCGGACTTGCTGGCGACCAGGCCGACCTCGGCGAGCAGGTCGACGACCGGGGCCGGCTCGGCGACCCGGACGTGCGGCAGCTCGGAGAGGGCCGCGGTCAGCGTGCGCGCGTCCAGCTCGGCGAGGTCGCCCTGGCCGAAGAGGGCCTTGGACGCGGCGATCACGGCGGCCGTCTGGTCGGCGCCGTGCACCAGCGTCGTCAGCTCCTCGGCCAGCGCGCGCTGCGCCGCCCGGGCCTGCGGACGCTCCTCGGTCTGCCGCTCCAGCTCCTCCAGCTCCGCGCGGGACTTGAAGGACAGGATCCGCATGTAGCCCGAGATGTCCCGGTCGTCCACGTTCAGCCAGAACTGGTAGAACGCGTACGGTGTCGTCATCTCCGGGTCGAGCCAGACGGCGCCGCCCTCGGTCTTGCCGAACTTGGTGCCGTCCGCCTTGGTCATCAGTGGCGTCGCGTACGCGTGCGCGACGGCGTCCGGCTCCAGGCGGTGCAGCAGGTCGAGGCCGGCCGTGAGGTTGCCCCACTGGTCGCTGCCGCCCTGCTGCATCGTGCAGCCGTACCTCCGGTAGAGCTGGAGGAAGTCCATCGCCTGGAGCAACTGGTAGCTGAACTCGGTGTAGCTGATGCCCTCGGAGGACTCCAGGCGCCGGGCGACGGAGTCCTTGGTCAGCATCTTGTTGACCCGGAAGTGCTTGCCGATGTCCCGCAGGAACTCGATCGCCGACAGGCCCGCGGTCCAGTCCAGGTTGTTGACCATCACCGCGGCGTTCTCGCCCTCGAAGGACAGGAACGGCTCGATCTGGCCGCGCAGCCGCTCGACCCAGCCGGCCACGGTCTCCGGCGAGTTCAGCGTGCGCTCGGCCGTCGGACGCGGATCACCGATCTGACCGGTGGCGCCGCCGACCAGCGCCAGCGGCCGGTGACCGGCCTGCTGGAGCCGGCGCACGGTGAGCACCTGCACCAGATGCCCCACGTGCAGGGACGGCGCGGTCGGGTCGAAACCGCAATAGAACGTGACGGGACCGTCCGCGAGCGCCTTGCGCAATGCGTCCTCGTCGGTGGACTGGGCGAACAGCCCGCGCCACTTCAGCTCGTCGACGATGTCCGTCACGGTTCTCGTGTCTCCTTGAGTGGTCTCGCGAAATCAGGTACGAGGTTATACGCCCTGACTGACAGAGCTCATATTGAAATCGGGGACCCGCAGCGCCGGCATCGCGGCCCTGGTGAACCAGTCGCCCCACTCCCTGGGCAGCGTCTTCTCCGTACGCCCCGCCTCGGTGGCCCGGCCCAGCAGGCTCACCGGCGACTCGTTGAACCGGAAGTTGTTCACCTCGCCCACGACCTCGCCGCCCTCGACGAGGTACACCCCGTCCCGGGTCAGCCCCGTCAGCAGCAGCGTCGCCGGGTCGACCTCGCGGATGTACCAGAGGCAGGTCAGCAGCAGCCCGCGCTCGGTGCCGGCGACCATCTCCCGGAGCGAGCGGTCGCTGCCGCCGTCCAGGATCAGGTTGCCGATCGCCGGGGCCACCGGCAGGCCGGTCAGGGCCGCGCCGTGCCGGGTGGTGGTCAGCCGGTGCAGCTCGCCCGCGCGGATCCAGTCGGTGGCCGCGACCGGCAGCCCGTTGTCGAACACCGACTGGTCGCCGCCCGAGGAGTGCGCGACGACGAACGGCGCGCTCTCCAGGCCCGGCTCGTGCGGATCGCTGCGCAGCGTCAGCGGCAGCGCGCCGAGCCGCTCGCCCACGCGCGTGTCGCCGCCCGGCTTGGAGAACACCGTGCGTCCCTCGACCGCGTCCCGCCCCGAGGCCGACCAGTACTGGTAGATCAGCAGGTCCGCGACCGCGGTCGGCGGCAGCAGCGTCTCGTACCGCCCGGCCGGCAGCTCGATCCGCCGCTCCGCCCAGCCCAGCCGTACGGCCAGCTCGGCGTCGAGGGCCGCCGGGTCGACGTCCTTGAAGTCCCGGGTAGCCCGCCCCGCCCACGCCGACCGGGTGCGGTCCGGCGACTTGGCGTTCAGCTCCAGCGTCCCGTTGGGCTGGTCGTGCCGCAGCCGCAGCCCCGTCGACGTGCCCACGTACGTCGACGTCATCTCGTGGTTGGCGAAGCCGTACAGCTCCCGCCCGCCTGCCCGCGCGCGGGCGAACGCCTCCCCGAGGGCCGGCGCGAAGTCCGCGAACACCGCCGACGAGGTCTCGGCGGGCGCGTCCGTGAAGTCCGGCGCCGCCGGTACGCCCGTGACCAACGGCTGCGCGTCCTCGGCGGGCTCCGCGCCGCGCGCGGCGGCCTCGGCGGCGCGCACCAGGGGCTCCAGCTCGTCCACGGTCACCGCGGAGCGCGACACCACACCGGACGCCGTACCCTCACGTCCGTCGACGGTGGCGACGACGGTGAGCGTGCGCCCGCGCGTGACGCCGTTGGTGGTGAGCGCGTTGCCCGCCCAGCGCAGGTTGGCGGTGGACTCCTCGTCGGCGATGACGACACAGCCGTCCGCGCGGGACAGCTCCAGCGCCCGCTCGACGATCTCGTACGGCTTGTTCCGCGCGGCGCTCATCGACCGGCCTCCTGGGTGGTGTTGAGACTGTGCTTTCCCGGGGGATGACCCCCGGACCCCCAGCCGATCCTGGTCTGGACGCTCATCGACCGGCCTCCTGCGTCGTGTTGAGGATGTTGACTCCCTTGAAGAGGGCGGACGGGCAGCCGTGGGAGACGGCCGCGACCTGGCCCGGCTGGGCCTTGCCGCAGTTGAAGGCACCGCCCAGGACGTACGTCTGCGGGCCGCCGACGGCCGCCATCGAGCCCCAGAAGTCGGTGGTCGTCGCCTGGTAGGCCACGTCCCGCAGCTGTCCGGCGAGCCGCCCGTTCTCGATCCGGAAGAACCGCTGGCCGGTGAACTGGAAGTTGTAGCGCTGCATGTCGATGGACCAGGACCGGTCCCCGACGACGTAGATCCCGCGCTCGACGCCGCCGATCAGATCCTCGGTGGACAGCCCGCCGGGATCGGGTCGCAGCGACACGTTGGCCATGCGCTGCACCGGCACATGGGCGGGGGAGTCGGCGTAGGCGCAGCCGTTGGAGCGTTCGAAGCCGGTGAGTTTCGCGATCCGCCGGTCGAGCTGGTAGCCGACCAGGGTGCCGTCCTTCACCAGGTCCCAGGACTGGCCCGCCACGCCCTCGTCGTCGTACCCGATGGTCGCCAGGCCGTGCTCGGCGGTGCGGTCGCCGGTGACGTTCATCAGCTCCGAGCCGTAGCGGAGCTTGCCGAGCTGGTCGAAGGTGGCGAAGGAGGTGCCGGCGTACGCCGCCTCGTAGCCGAGCGCGCGGTCCAGCTCGGTGGCGTGCCCGATGGACTCGTGGATGGTCAGCCACAGGTTGGACGGGTCGACGACCAGGTCGTACAGCCCCGCCTGGACGCTCGGCGCCCGCATCTTCTCGGCGAGCAGCTCCGGGATCTCGGCCAGCTCTCCGTCCCAGTCCCAGCCGGTGCCGGTCAGGTACTCCCAGCCGCGCCCGGCGGGCGGCGCGAGGGTGCGCATCGAGTCGAACTCGCCGCTGGAGTCGTCCACCGACACGGCCGTGAGTACCGGGTGCAGCCGCACGCGCTGCTGGGTGGTCACGGTCCCGGCGGTGTCGGCGTAGAACTTGTTCTCGTGCACGGTGAGCAGCGAGGCGTCCACATGATCGACCCCGCGCGCCGCCAGCAGCCGCCCGCTCCACTCCGCGAGCAGCCCCGCCTTCTCCGCGTCGGGCACGGCGAACGGATCGATCCCGTACGCCGACACCCACGTCCTCTCGGCGTGCACGGGCTCGTCCGCCAGCTCCACGCGCTCCTCGGACCCGGCCGCCTTGATCACCTGCGCGGACAGCTTCGCCATCGCCACGGCCTGGGAGGCGACCTTGGCGGCGGCGTCCAGCGTGAGATCCACGCCGGACGCGAAACCCCAGGTACCGCCGTGCACCACCCGCACCGCGTAGCCGAGGTCGGTGGTGTCCGACGACCCGGCGGGCTTGGCGTCCCGCAGCCGCCAGGACGCGCTGCGCACCCGCTCCAGCCGGAAGTCGGCATGCTCGGCCCCGAGCGCCCGCGCGCGAGCGAGCGCGGCGTCGGCGAGGGGGCGTAGGGGGAGTGCCGTGAAGGCTTCGTCGATGCGGTGAGGCACCTGTGTCTCTTTCTGTCGACGTGACCGGTCGTCTGCCGCGACACCGGGGCTGCGCCGCATCATGTCGCGTCGGAGCGGGCGGCCACCACACCTTTGCCCCCGCGGGCGGGTGACGCCGTCCGGGCCACCGGTGCCGTGGGCGCGCCATCTGTAGGGACCCGACAGTCAGCCCCGTAAGCCACTGTGGGTGCCCGAGTCCTCGGGGTGGAGCGGGGACCGATAGGTTTTCGAGGAAGCCGCCTGCCCTCCATGAGGCCGGGCGGACGTTCCAGACCGCTAGGGAAAGGGTGATCTGTTGAGCCGCTCGGTTCTCGTCACCGGAGGCAACCGGGGCATCGGCCTCGCCATCGCCCGCGTCTTCGCCGACGCCGGCGACAAGGTCGCGATCACGTACCGCTCGGGTGAGCCGCCGGCCGGCTTCCTCGCCGTCAAGTGCGACATCACCGACGCCGAGCAGGTGGAGCAGGCCTACAAGGAGATCGAGGAGGCGCACGGGCCCGTCGAGGTCTTGGTCGCCAACGCGGGCGTCACCAAGGACCAGCTCCTGATGCGCATGTCCGAGGAGGACTTCACCTCCGTCGTCGACACCAACCTCACCGGCACCTTCCGCGTCGTCAAGCGCGCCAACCGCGCCATGCTGCGCGCCAAGAAGGGCCGCGTCGTCCTGATCTCCTCGGTCGTCGGACTCCTCGGCTCGGCCGGGCAGGCCAACTACGCCGCCTCCAAGGCCGGTCTGGTCGGCTTCGCGCGCTCCCTCGCCCGTGAGCTGGGCTCGCGCAACATCACCTTCAACGTCGTCGCGCCCGGCTTCGTCGACACCGACATGACCAAGGTGCTCACCGACGAGCAGCGGTCGGGCATCGTGGCGCAGGTGCCGCTCGGCCGGTACGCGCAGCCGGAGGAGATCGCCGCGACGGTGCGGTTCCTCGCCTCGGACGACGCCTCGTACATCACTGGAGCCGTCATCCCCGTTGACGGCGGACTGGGAATGGGTCACTGAACACCATGAGCGGAATTCTCGAGGGCAAGCGCGTCCTCATCACCGGTGTGCTGATGGAGTCCTCCATCGCCTTCCACACCGCGAAGCTGGCCCAGGAGCAGGGCGCCGAGATCATCCTGACCGCGTTCCCGCGGCCCACGCTGACCGAGCGCATCGCCAGGAAGCTGCCCAAGCCCGCCAAGGTGATCGAGCTGGACGTCACCAACGACGAGCACCTCGGGCGTCTGGCCGATGTCGTCGGCGAGGAGCTGGGCGGCCTGGACGGCGTCGTCCACTCCATCGGCTTCGCGCCGCAGGACGCGCTCGGCGGCAACTTCCTCAACACGCCGTTCGAGTCCGTCGCCACCGCCATGCACGTCTCGGCGTACTCCCTGAAGTCGCTGACCATGGCCTGCCTGCCGCTGATGCAGAACGGCGGCTCCGTCGTCGGCCTCACCTTCGACGCCCAGTACGCCTGGCCGCAGTACGACTGGATGGGCCCGGCCAAGGCCGCCCTGGAGGCCACCAGCCGCTACATGGCGCGCGACCTGGGCAAGCAGAACATCCGCTGCAACCTGATCTCGGCCGGTCCGATCGGCTCGATGGCCGCCAAGTCCATCCCCGGCTTCTCGGAACTGGCCTCGGTGTGGGACACCCGCGCCCCGCTGGAATGGGACCTCAAGGACCCGGAGCCGGCCGGCCGCGGTGTCGTCGCCCTGCTGAGCGACTGGTTCCCGAAGACGACGGGCGAGATCGTGCACGTCGACGGCGGACTGCACGCCATCGGCGCCTGATCTTCGGCGCTCCGCGGGTGTTCCGGCGGAGTCCTGTCAGGGCCCGCACCCGATCCGGGTGCGGGCCCTCGGCCGTGTGTCTCACCTTCCCCGTACGGCTTCGCCCTTACGGCCGAGGAGGCCCCGCGGAGCGTCCACGCGCCCGCTCGGCCTCGACGGCCCGGGTCAGCCACCGGCGGGCGCGCTGATCCGTCCCGGGCGGCAGCCGACCGGATAGCGGGCGGCCTCCCGGCGCGCCGTCTCGGCGTCCCCCGCGCGGATCGCGTCGACCAGCGGCGTGTGGTCCATGAGCGTCTCCGGCGTCAGCTCGTCGCCGACATCGTCCCGCAGCCAGTCCCGCATCACCTCGCCCAGGTCCGCGTACACCGCGATCATCACGTCGTTGTGCGAGGCCGCCACGACCGCCAGGTGGAAGGTGGCGTCCGCCGTCACGAACACCTCCGCGTCGCCCGACCGCCACGCCTCGTCCCGGCGCACCAGGAGCGCGTCCAGCTGCTTGAGGTCCTTCTCGGTGCGCCGCTGCGCCGCGAGCCGGGCCGCCCCCGACTCCAGGGTTGAGCGCAGCTCCGCGATGTGCCCGGGGTCGACCCCGGCGAACCGGCGCTGCATGACGCCCGCCAGCTCGCTGGTCGCGACGACGTACGTGCCGGAGCCCTGGCGGATGTCCAGGAGGCCGTTGTGCGCCAGCGCGCGGACCGCTTCCCGGACGGTGTTCCGGGCGACCCCCAGCTGCTCGACCAGTTCGGGCTCAGTGGGGATGCGGGAGCCGACCGGCCACTCGCCCGAGGCGATCTGCTGCCGCAGGGCGGCGATGACCTGCTCGGACAGCGCCGAACGACGGGGGTGACTCAGTGGCATGGTTCACCTTCGCACAGGAGGGGACGGCACAGGGCGGATGGTCCAGGAACGGTCAGGAGTGGACGACGCTGGACAACCAATCATCCCATGATTCTATGATGGGTCTCATGGCTAGTGACGAGATCCGGCAGGACACCGGGACGCTGAGGGCGACTCCGCGCGGTGGGACGTCCCGCGACACGCGGTCCGTGTCCGAAGCGGGTCCCTCGGCGCCGTCCACGCGCGCGTGGACGGCGTGGGCGACCCGCCTGCTCATCGTCGGCATCGTCCTGGCCGCGCTCAACCTGCGCCCCGCCATCACCAGCCTGGGCGCGCTCCTCGAAGAGGTCCGCGACGGGCTCGGCATGAGCGGCACCGTCGCCGGACTGCTCACCTCCGTGCCGTCGCTCTGCTTCGCCGTCTTCGGCGTCACCGCACCCCGGCTCGCCCGCCGCTTCGGGCCCGGCGCGGTGGTCTGCGCGGGCATGGTCGCCATCACGGCGGGCCTGCTGATACGCCCCTTCGCCGGCGGCACGCCCGGGTTCCTGGTCGCCACCGCCCTCGCCCTGATGGGCATCGCGGTCAGCAACGTCCTGATGCCGGTCATCGTCAAGCGGTACTTCCCC
The DNA here is from genome assembly GCA_049998335.1 of Streptomyces sp. cmx-10-19. Classification (GTDB taxonomy): domain Bacteria; phylum Actinomycetota; class Actinomycetes; order Streptomycetales; family Streptomycetaceae; genus Streptomyces. The sequence continues at coordinate 21,920 of JAEBFB010000021.1, read as the reverse complement.
GACCGGGTCGGCTCCATGACCGGCCTGTACTCGATGGCCCTCGCCTGCGGCACCTCCGTCGCCGCCGCCGCGACCGTGCCGGTGACCGACGCCCTGGGCGGCGACTGGCAGCCGGGCCTCGCCGTGTGGGCCGCGCTGGGAGCGGTGGCGATCGTGCCGTGGCTGCCCTTCGTACGGCACCGGGAGGCGCCGGTGCCCGCGCGGGAGGCGGTTTCGGAGACGGCGGTTTCGGAGGCGGCTTCCGCGCGGGCGGGCCGGCCGGAGGCGCAGGCCCCCGAGCAGCCGCCGCTGCGGATCACCCGCAGCCGTACCGCCTGGGCGCTCGCCGTGTTCTTCGGCCTCCAGGCCACCGCCGCCTACATCACGATGGGATGGATGTCGCAGATCTTCCGCGACGCGGGAGTGTCCGCCGGCACCGCCGGAGTGCTGCTCGCCGTCACCATGGTGATGGGCGTGCCGCTCGCCTTCGTCATCCCGCGTGTGGCGACGCGGCTGTCGCAGCAGGGTCCGATCGTGCTGGTCCTGGGCCTGTGCGGACTGGTCGGATACGCGGGTCTGTACCTCGCCCCGGCCGGCGGCGCCTGGGCCTGGGCCGTGCTGCTCGGCATATCGAACTGCGCCTTCCCGCTCGCGCTGACGATGGTCGGCATGCGGGCCAGGACGGGGCCGGGCGTCGTCCAGCTGTCCGCCTTCGCGCAGAGCACCGGCTACCTGATCTCCATCCCGGGCCCGCTGCTGGTGGGCGTGCTCTACCAGCACAGCGGTGGCTGGGGGCTGCCGATCGCGCTGATGGCCGCGCTCATGGTGCCGCAGATCGTGGTGGGCATCATGGCGGGGCGCGACCGCACGGTGGAGGAGGAGGCCGCGGCCGGCTGAGCCGGCCAGCCTCGTCCCGGCTCGGCTCGGCTCGGCTCGTCGCGGCTCGTCCCGGCCCGGCTCGTCCCGGCTCGGCTCGGCTCGGCTCGTCGCGGCTCGTCCCGGCCCGGCTCGTCCCGGCTCGGCTCGTCCCGGCTCGTCGCGGCTGCGGCCGGGCGCCGGTCCGATCCCGGCCCGCCCGTTCCGGTGCCGGGGGTGGATGCGAGACTTGCCGTATGCCAGTCCTCGACCCGAACCCCCAGCACGGCCAGAAGAAGATGCTGCTCGTCTTCGGCTCGTTCCTCGCCATCTTCGTGATCATCGGCATCATCGCGACGATCGCCTCGCCGTGATGATGCCGCCCTCCGCCGGCCGGGGGTGGGGTTAACCCCCCGTCCCCTAGGGGGCGGAGCTCAGGGTCGAGTGGGTGGAAGTCCGGATGGGCCGGGGCCCGCGGAATCCGTACCTTCGAGATGTGCACGGGACAGCCGGGCACGGCGTACGGACCAGGGCGCTCGAAGACCAGCGGAGGCACTCATGTCGGCCCCTCTTCACACCCGGCCTCCCCAGGCGACCCGGGGCGGCGTCGAGATCCGGCTGCCCTGGTGGGCCCTCGCCCTGCCGGTGCTGGCCTTCGTCACGCTGCTCCTGCTGATACTCAACCCCGCGGACGCCCAGGCGGCGGCCGGCCAGCCCGCGACGGCCGACCTGCTGGAGCGGCTCCGGGGGCTGATAGCCCGCTGAGGGCGCGCTGACCGAACCCGGACCGAGCGCTGACGGTACGGCGATCGCGCGCGGACCGCGAGCTGAGGCCGAAGGGGCACGGTGGACGTGCGTACGAGCGCGAATCCGCATGTCAACTCCCTGCGCCGCATGGCCTGTTTCGTGCGAAGCTGGATGCCATGAGCGTCGCAGAACCCCGCAGGATTGTCCTCTTCCGGCATGCGAAAGCCGACTGGCCTCAGGTGAACGACCACGAACGGCCGCTCGCCGACCGGGGCCGCTTGGACGCCGCAGAGGCCGGGCGCCGGCTGGCGGACACCGGCGTCTCCTTCGACCAGGCCCTGTGCTCGACCTCCATCCGGACCCGCGAGACCTGGAAGCTCGCCGTCCAGGAGTTCCCGCACCGGCCGAAAACCGTTTACGAGGAGCGGATTTACGAGGCCTCGCCCGGCGAACTGATCGCCGTGCTCAACGAGACCCCCGAAGACCTGCACAACGTGCTGGTGATCGGCCACAACCCGGGCATGGAGGGCCTCGCCGAGGTGCTGGCCGGCTCCGCCGAGGCCGAGGTACGCAAGCGGGTGGACCGCCGGGGCTTCCCGACCGCCGCCTTCGCCGTGCTGTCCTTCACCGGCTCCTGGAAGGACGTGGAGCCCGGCGTGGCCACCCTCGTCGACTACTGGGCGCCGACCGACTGACCGGCCCCACGGGAAAGGGCCCGGCACCTGAGCGGGCCGGGTCCTGACGGGGCGGTCGGGGAGCGGAGGGTGCGCGGGGTGTGCCCAGCGGGTCCGCCGTGGTCAGATCCGGTCGGCGGAGGGGCTGCCGAGAGCCTTGCCGGGGGAGTCGTCCACCGTGGTGTCCGCGGCCTCGACCTCCTCGCGAGTGACGCCCAGCAGATAGAGGACGGTGTCCAGGAAGGGCACGTTCACGGCGGTGTACGCGGCCTCGCGGACCACCGGCTTGGCGTTGAAGGCGACACCGAGACCGGCCGCGTTCAGCATGTCCAGGTCGTTGGCACCGTCACCGATCGCCACGGTCTGCGACAGCGGTACGCCCGCCTCGGCGGCGAACCGGCGCAGCAGCCGCGCCTTGCCCGCCCGGTCCACGATCTCGCCGGTGACCCGGCCGGTGAGCCTGCCGTCGGCGATCTCCAGCGTGTTGGCCTGGGCGAAGTCCAGCCCCAGCCGCTCCCGCAGATCGTCGGTGACCTGGGTGAAGCCGCCGGAGACGACGCCCACCTGGTAGCCGAGCCGCTTCAGGGTGCGGATCAGGGTGCGGGCGCCGGGCGTCAGCCGCACCTCGGCGCGGACCTTCTCCACCACCGAGGCGTCCAGCCCCGCCAGCAGCGCCACGCGCGCGTGCAGCGACTGCTCGAAGTCCAGCTCCCCGCGCATCGCCGCCGCCGTCACCTCGGCGACCTTGTCCTCGCAGCCGGCGTGCGCGGCGAACAGTTCGATGACCTCGTCCTGGATGAGCGTGGAGTCCACGTCCATCACGACCAGGCGCTGCGCCCGCCGGTGCAGGCCCGCCGCGACGACCGCGATGTCCACGCCCAGTGCGGCGGCCTCGGTGGCCAGCGCGGTGCGCAGCGGCTCGGTCTCCACGCCGGACACGGCGAACTCGACGGCGGTCACGGGGTATTTGGCCAGCCGGAAAATGCGGTCGATGTTGCCGCCGGTGCCGGTGATCCTGGCCGCTATGGCCGACGTCGCCTCGGCGGTGAGCGGGTGGCCGAGCACGGTGACCAGGGAGCGGCCGACACCGCGCGGCCGGTTGTCGCCGATACCGGAGATGATCTCGGCCTGGAGCTTCAGCGACTCCGCCCAGCCGTGGACGGTCGCGCGCAGTTCGCCCTCCGTACCGCGGGGCGGCTCGGTCACGAGCGCGCACAGGACGATCCGTCCACGGGTGACGACCTGCTCGATGTCGACGACGTCGACGGAGTAGGCGGCGAGGGTGTCGAACAGGCCGGCCGTGATGCCCGGTCGGTCCTTGCCGAAGATCTTGACGAGAAGCGTGGGAACGTCAGAGGTCTGCGTAGCGCTCATGGTGCTCCCACCGTATCCGGCACCGGGTGCCTCCCGCCCCCGAGGTCCGCCTGCCGGACACGCCGATCCCTACCGTCCGCCCCGGGGCCGGCGCGGCGGCGCGGGCGGCGGGGGAGGAGGGGGAGGAGGGGGCGGCGGCCCGTCCCCCCAACGCCGGGACGGCCCCCGTTCCCCGGGCGGCGGCTCGATCGGTCCGATCACGGTGGGGGCGCCGGACACGTCCTGATCGGGGGCGCGGAGGTCGGGACCGGGACCGGGCTCGGGTTCGGGTTCGGGTTCGGGTTCGGGAGGCACGGGGTGCCGTCGGCCGTTGCCGGGCCCGGCACCACGGGGCCGCGCGTCCTCGGGCTCCGGCTCCAGCCGCAGATACGGGTTGGTGTCCGGGTTCGGCGGCCGGTGCGGCGTACCCGGCGCGTACGGCCCCGACGACACCCGGCCGTACCCGGAACCGCCACCGTCCTCCGCGCCCTCACCCGGCCCCGCCCCCTCGGCCGCTGCCCCCACCGCACCCCGTGCCACCCCCGAGGCCCGCACCCCCGCACCCCCGCAGGCCCGGGCCAGCAGCGCCCCCGCACCACCCGCCCCCGCGCCCCAGCAGCACGGCGGCACCGAGCTGCCCCCGCAGGTCGACGGCCACGTCGAACGCGTCGACGCCGAGGACCGACAGGGACGCGTCCACGGACACCCGCGTCAGCCACACCAGCACCGGCAGCGCCACCGCGGTAGCGACCCCGAGCCGCACGGCACAGCGCCCGGCGAAACCGGCGCCGCCGCCCCCGGCGCCACCCGGGGAGGGGCCGGCGTCGCCAGCCAGGTGCCCGGCGGAACCGTTAGGGCGCCTCGGGTCGTCAGGGGAGCCCCAGACACCTCCCGGACCGCGACCGCCGCCATCGGGGACGCCCCCGGCACCCCCGGCCGAGGGTCCGGCGCCGTCGGAGGAGCGCCCGGCACCCCCGCCCCAGCCCTCGGCGAAGCGCCCGCCGTCGAACGCCGCCCGCCCACCCCTGGCCCCGCCCGCCCCTCGTCACCGGTACCGCCACCCCCGGCACCGCGCCCGCCAAAACAGGAGGACCACCCGCCGCCCGGCACCGCCCGCTCGCCCTCCGACCCCGCCCGCCCAACGTCACCGAGACCGTCGCCCCCCGGAAGCGGACCCGGCGGAACCGGGGGAGCGCCCCGCGCCCTGCACCGCCTGCCGCCGCCCGCCCCTCGTCACCGGCACCGCGCCCGCTGAAACAGGAGGACCACCCGCCGCCCGGCACCGCCCGCTCGCCTTCCGGCCCTGCCCGCCCAACGTCACCGAGACCGTCGCCCCCCGGAAGCGGACCCGGCGGAACCGGGGGAGCGCCCCGCGCCCTGCACCGCCTGCCCGCCGCCTGCCGCCGCCCGCCCCTCGTCACCGGTACCGCCACCCCCGGCACCGCGCCCGCCGAAACCGGAGGACCAACCGCCGCCCGGCACCGCCCGCTCGCCCTCCGACCCCGCCCGCCCAACGTCACCGAGACCGTCGCCCCCGGGAGCGGACCCGGCGGAACCGGGGGAGTGCCCGGTACCCCTGCCCCAGTCCTCGGCGAAGCGCCCGCCGTCGGACGCCGCCCGCCCACCCCCTGGCCCTGCCCGCCCCTCGTCACCGGTACCGCCACCCCCGGCACTACGCCCGCCGAAACCGGAGGACCACCCGCCACCCCGCACCGACGACCCGCCACCCCGCACCGACGACCCGCCACCCCGCACCGACGACCCGCCACCCCGCACCGACGACCCGCCACCCCGCACCGACGACCCGCCACCCCGCACCGACCGCACACCCCCCGACCCCACCCGCCCCCCACCACGGACGCCCTCACCACGGACGCCGCCACCACCGACGCCACCCCCGCCCGGCACCACCGACGCCACCACCCCCGCTCGGCACCACCGCCCCGCCCGGCACCACCGGCACCACCGGCGTCACCGGCGTCCGTACCGCCGTGAGCACCCCCGCCAGCAGCATCAGCAGTGCCGCCGCCACCCCCAGCAGCCACACTCTTCCGTCCAGTTCCGCCAGCCGCCCCAGCGTGACCGGTTCATCCGTGCCCGCATCGAGCAGGTCGTCCAGGGGAGCGGGCAGTACCCGGCGCAGTTCGCCCGTCGCCCGCCCGCTCCACGGCACGAACAGACCCACCGGCACGCCCAGCCAGACCCCGTTCGGCGCGCCCAGCAGCGCCGCCCCCGCGATGCGGCGTGGATGGTCGTCCCCGGTCGCCGCGTACGCGGCCGCCGCGTAGCCGGCCGCCACCGCCGTTAGCGCCACCGTGACCAGGGCGGACACGGCAGGCCACACCGCCCGGTGCACCACCGCGCACCCCTGCGGCAGCGGAGTGCGGCGCGAGGCGAGGAACGCGATCAGCAGGACGCCGACGGACCAGACCAGAGCGCCCAGCAGCGTCGGCCCGGCCTCGACGGTGAAACCGACCGCCGCCTCGGCGCCGACGAGGTCACCCACCCGGTCACCGACCCGGTCGGGCAGCAGCCCGCCGATGCCGCCCACATCCCCGAGCCCGGGGATCTCCAGCCCCCCGCCGCCCCCGGGCAGGTCGTCGAACCCGAGCGAACCGACGTCGATCGCGATCACGTCGTGACCCACCCACGCCAGCCCGCCCGCCATCCCCACGAACAGCGCGACCACCGCGCCCGCGCGCGCGAGGAGTTCGGCCGGCGCGACGGCGGCTCCGGCTCCGCGCAGGGACCGCAGGAAGAAGAACGACAACAGCAGCGCCCCGACCAGGCTCACGCCCAATGGCGTGATCTCGACGGCCGTGTACCCCTCCGCCCCCGTCAGCCCGAACGCGGACACGTCACCGGACGGCGTCACCGAACCACCCGCCCCCAGCGCCACGACCGCCGCCGTCATCGGCCCGAGCGAGCCCGCCGCGTCCGCGTCCAGCAGCCGCAGACCGACCGCCGCCGTCGCCGCCATCCCGATCAACGCCCAGCTCACGGCGGCAATGGCGGACAGAACGACATCGCCCCACGGCACCTTCACGCCGTACCCGTCGGTCCCGGCGCTCGCGGACGCGCACATGGCAGACCCCCCGATCCGCTGCGCGGCCCGGGTTGCCGCGCATGTCCCCCTTGCGTGGATTACCACTCTCCGGGCAGGTTTCAACCCCGTCAACGGAACGGCCGGTGGGCGCCCGGCGCACTTTTCACAAGGCCCGACTTTCGGTCAGGGTGCCGAGCCTGAAATAGTTCCCCCCGATGTTCGACATCCCTAGACTCCCCGCCACGGGGCACATTCGGGGGACAACTCAGTGGGGCATGGAGTGCCGGAACTCGTACTGGAATCCAATGGACGGACCTGGACGCTGGATCCGTCCCGGTCATACGCGCTCGGACGCGATCCGCAGGGGGAACTTGTCTTCGAAGACGCCAGGGTCTCCTGGCGGCATGCCACGATCAGCTTCGACGGCCGAGGATGGGTCGTCGAGGACCACGGCAGCACCAACGGCACCTTCGTGCACGGACAGCGCGTCCAGCGGGTGGAACTCGGCGCCGGCACGGTACTGAACCTGGGCAACGCGAACGACGGACCCCGGGTGGGCCTGAGCCTCGCCCAGGCCGGTACCGGCGCGCCCCAGGCCCAGCCGCAGCAGCACCAGCCGCAGCAGCAGCCGTACGCCGCGCAGGGCGCCAACGCGGGCTGGGCCCAGCAGGCGCCGCCGCAGCAGGCGCCCGCCCAGGAACCGCCGCAGCAGGCCGGCTGGCAGCAGAAGCCCCAGCCCCGGCAGGCACCGCAGCAGCAGCAGCCGCCGCAACAGCAGCAGGCACCGCAGCAGCACTCGCACCACCAGCAGTCGCACCACCCGCCGGCCCAGCAGCTACCGCAGCAGCCCGCACCGCACTTCCCCCAGCAGCAGGGACCCGGCGGCGCGGCGGGGGCGCCACCGGTCTACGGGGACCGCAGCCCGACCACGTTCCACCAGTTCTCGCTCGGCCGCGTCATGCGCATCGGCCGCGCCCTGGAGAACGACCTGGTCGTCTCCGACCTCCAGGTCTCGCGCAACCACGCGGAGTTCCACTCGACGCCCGACGGGCGCATGGAGATCCGCGACCTCGGCTCGCACAACGGCACGTACGTCAACGGCCAGCCGATCGCCAAGGGCGGCTCCCAACTGCTCGGCCCCACCGACGTCGTGGGCGTCGGCCACTCGACGTTCCGGATCGTCGGGGACCGGCTGGAGGAGTTCGTCGACACCGGCGAGATCTCCTTCTCCGCCCGGCACCTGACCGTCACGGTCGACGGCGGCAAGCAGATCCTCAAGGACGTCTCCTTCGGCGTCCCCGAGAAGTCGCTGATCGCGGTCATCGGACCGTCCGGTTCCGGCAAGTCCACCCTGCTCAAGGCGCTCACCGGCTACCGGCCCGCCGACCAGGGCGAGGTCCTCTACGACAACCGGAACCTGTACAAGCAGTTCGCCGAGCTGCGCCAGCGCATCGGTCTGGTCCCGCAGGACGACATCCTGCACAAGGAGCTGACCGTCAAGCGGGCCCTGAAGTACGCGGCCAAGCTCCGCTTCCCGGCCGACACCACGGCCGCCGAGCGCGACGCCCGCATCGACGAGGTGCTGCGCGAGCTGAAGCTGGACATCCACAAGGACAAGAAGGTCACCTCCCTCTCCGGCGGCCAGCGCAAGCGCGTCTCCGTCGCCCTGGAGCTGCTGACCAAGCCGTCGCTGATCTTCCTGGACGAGCCGACCTCCGGCCTCGACCCGGGCATGGACCGCGACGTCATGCAGCTGCTGCGCGGCCTCGCCGACGACGGCCGCACCGTCCTCGTCGTCACCCACTCCGTGGCCGAGCTGGCGATCTGCGACAAGCTGCTGGTGATGGCGCCGGGCGGCTCGGTGGCGTACTTCGGCCCGCCCGAGGAGGCGCTCAACTTCTTCGGCTACGACACCTGGGCCGACGTCTTCTCCGCCTTCGAGAACTACCGCGACTACGACTGGGCGGGCCGCTGGAAGGGCTCGCAGCACTACCAGATGTACGCCGCGGACCTCGACGCGGCCGCCCCGCAGTCCGTAGCGGTACCGCCCATGCAGGCGATGAAGCCGCCGAAGCCGCAGGGCTGGATGTCCCAGTTCGTCACGCTGGTGCGGCGCTACGTCTCGGTGATCGTCTCCGACAAGGGCTTCCTCGCCCTGATGGTGATCCTCCCGGCCGTGCTCGGCGCGGTGAGCCTGCTGATCGACGCGGACAAGGGGCTGCTGCCCAACCCGCCCAACGCCGCGGGCCGGATCGTCCCGAACGGCACCGCGACCACGGTCCTGCTGATCCTCGCCGTCGGTGCCACCTTCGCCGGGGCCGCCAACTCGGTCCGCGAGCTGATCAAGGAACGGGTGATCTACGAGCGGGAGCGCGCGACCGGCCTGTCGCGGTCCGCGTACCTGATGTCCAAGGTCTTCGTGCTCGGCGTGATCACCGTGCTCCAAGGTCTGCTGGTCGGCATCATCGGCTTCTCCACCCGGGAGATCCCGGGCGAGGGGCTGGTCCTCGGTTCGATGACGCTCATCGAGCTGTCCCTGCCGATCATGGGGCTGGGCTTCACGTCGATGATGTTCGGCCTGGTCATCTCGTCGCTGGTGAAGACCGCCGAGAAGACCATGCCGCTGCTGGTGATGTTCGCGATCATCCAGGTCGTCTTCACCGGCTGCCTCTTCGCGCTGAACGGCGCGGTCGGCGTCGACCAGTTCTCGTACCTGATGCCCTCGCGCTGGGCGGTGGCCGCGGCCGGTGCCACGCTCGACTTCAACCGGGTCAACCCGCCGGAGAAGGGCGCCGAGACGGATCCCCTGTGGGAGCACACCGTCGGCGCCTGGGGCATGGACATGGCCGCGTTGATCGCCCTCGGTGTGATCTGCGGCTTCTTCGTGGCCCGCTTCCTGCGCCGCCACGAGCCCGAGGTCATGCGCGACTAGTCCCAGGCCGTGCGCGCACGGCCCGCGCCCGGACGCCCCGAAGGGCGGCACCCCGTCAGGAGGGTGCCGCCCTTCGGCGTTCTGCCGGGCGTCGGCGGCGACGTCGCGAGAGGTCCGCGCCGACCTCAGTACGCGCTGTCGACGTTGTCCATCGTGCCGTACTTGTCCGCGGCGTAGTTGCACGCGGCGACGATGTTGGCGACCGGGTCGTAGATGTTCCAGGACGTACCGGGCACGTGGTAGGCCGCGAACGTCGGCGGGATCATCTGGAGCAGGCCCTTGGACGGGACGCCGTTGATGGCGTTGATGTCCCAGTCGTTGATGGCCTTCGGGTTGCCGGAGGACTCGCGCAGGATGTTGCGGTGGATGCCCTCGTAGCTGCCCGGGATGTCGTGCTTGGCCAGGATGGACCGGGCCTCGCGGATCCAGCCGTCGAGGTTGTCCGGGTAGGACTTCACCGCGGCCTTCTTGACCTCGGCACGCTTGGCGGAGCGGCTGACGGACTCCTTCGCCGCGCGCTTCTCCGCGGCCTTCGCGGCAGCGGCCTTCTTCGCCGCGGCGGCCTTCGCGGCGGCGGCCTTAGCGGCGGCGGTGGCGGACTTGGCGGCCGCCTCCTTCTTCGCCTCGATCGTGGCGACCTTCTGGTCGGCGTTGGCCAGCTGGCCGGTGACACCGGCGTGCACGTCCTGGATCTGCTTGGTGCTGTACGCGACCTTGGCCGTCGGAGCGGCCTCGCTCGTGGTCGTCTGACCGCTGGCCGGCACGGCGGTGAGGGCGACGGCGGCGGCGCCGAGCGTGCCGACACCGGCGATCGCGACCTTCTGGGTGCGGTTCAGGTTCAGGGATCGCTTGCGACCACGGGAAACGATGTTCTTGAGCATGGCGGGATAGACCTCTTCGAATAGCGCGGAGGTCGCTCTCGTCCGACGGGGACAGGGGTGCATGGGGCACAAGTGCCGCGGGGGAGAACCCACGGCGCTGAGCGACGAGAGCAATTCTTAGCGGCCGCAAAATTCGAAGGCAAAGGTGTGACGTACGATCCCGGGTAGTGGATCAGGGAGGGGTGAAACGGGACAGACAGGACCATCCGCCTAGCTCAAAACGGACGAGTCACTCTCCTACTCCCCTTCGTACGTGACGTGCGCCCTATGCTCGGGCTCACACCCACCCCTCACCAATCTCACGATTGGTTGCTGGAGCAATGCACTGTGTGAGTGTCTCTGCGAGGGCTTTGAAGCCCTCTCCTACCGCAGGAGGAGATGCACGTCCCCGAACTCGTGCCACAGGTAGCGTCCGCGCACCGCCGCCTCGTACCCGCGCTCGATCGCCGCCCGCCCCGCCACCGCCTCCAGCATCAGCAGATGCGAGGCCTCCGGCTCGTGCAGCCCGGTCAGCAGCCCGTCCACCACCCGCACCCCGCGTTCCGGAGTGACGACCAGATCCGTCCACCCCGCCCGCGCCCGTACGACCCCGTCGGCACCCGCCGCCGACTCCAGCGCCCGCACCGCCGTCGTCCCCACCGCCACCACCCGCCCACCGGCCGCCCGCGCCGCGTTGACCAGCCGCGCCGACGCCTCCGGCACCCGGAACCACTCCGGATACGGCGGCTCGTGCGCCTCAGCCGACGCCACCCCCGTGTGCAGCGTCACCGGCGCGAACTGCACCCCCCGGCTCACCAGCTCCACCACCAGCCGCGCCGTGAAGGGCCGCGCCGCGCTCGGCATCTCCGCGCTGCCCGCCCCGTCGGCCGACGGCAGCGCGAACACCGTCTGGTACGCCGACAGCGGCTGGTCCCGCTCCGTATAGGCGTAGCGGATCGGCCGCCCGTGCTCCCGCAGCACCGCGGACACCTCGGCCCCCGACACCCGCGCCCACCACAACCGCTCCCCGCGCACGCTCGACGGCTCCTCCAGTACGAGCCGCGCCCCGCCCGGCAGCCGCACCCGTGTGCCCGCGGGCCCGCCCGCACGCGCGCGCGTGGTTCCTCTTCCGTCCGGCTCCCGCAGCTCCACCGCCCACCGGCCGTCGTCCCCGCGGGTCGAGAAATGCACCACCACCCGCGCGTGCCCCGCCTCTCCGCCGGCCTCCCCTTCCACCGTCCCGTCGACCGCCGCCGCCAGCGTCGCCGACGTGTTCACCACCAGCAGATCCCCGGCCCGCAGCAGCCCCGGCAGCTCCCGGAACCCGTGATGCGCCACTTCCTCACCCCGCGACACCAGCAGCCGTACGCCGTCCCGCCCCCGCCCCGCACCGCGCCGCTCGGCCGGCACCCGGGCCGACAGCTCCTCCGGAACCCTCAGTGCCAGAGTCATCGCCGGGCCTCCAGCAGCGCCGCCGCCGTGTACCGCCCGCTCGCCGGCCGCTCGTCCAGCAGCCGCAGCAGCGCCGGGACCACCCCGGCCGGATCGGGCCGCGGATCGTCGTCGCCCGGTACGGCCGCCGCGTACAGGTCGGTCGCCATGTCCCCCGGATCGACCGCCCAGACCCGCAGCCCCGGCTCCTCCACTCCCAGCACCGCCGCCAGCCGGTCCAGGGCCGCCTTGGAGGCCCCGTACCCGCCCCACGTCCCGTACGCCTCGACGGCGGCGTCCGAGCTGACCGTCAGTACCGCGCCCGCTCCGGCCGCCCGCAGCAGCGGCAGCGCCTCCTGGACCAGGCCCAGCGCGGCCACCACGTTCACCTCCAGCGCCCGCCGCAGGCCCGCCAGAGGCAGCTCCGCCAGCCGCACCAGTGGCTCCGCGCCCAGCGCGCTGGCGTTGCCGACCAGCAGATCCACCCCGCCCAGCTCCCGGGCCGCCGCCACCAGCGCCGCCCGGTGCCCGGCGTCCGCCACGTCCCCGGGCAGCGCCCTGACGCGCGTGCCGTGCCCCGCCAGCGCCGCCGCCGTCTCCCGCAGCACCTCCGGCGTCCTGGCGTCCAGCACCAGATCCCAGCCCCACGCCGCCAGCGCCCCGGCGAACGCGCGCCCGAGCCCCTTCGACGCACCCGTGATGATCGCGACCGGCATGATCCCGTCCCCGTTCCTCGTCCCCGCCGCACCACGCGGCCGGTGTGATCCTCAACGTAGGAACGGGCCCCCACCGGCCGCCTCGGGCGACCGCCCCAACCCGGCGGGGCCCTTCGCCCTAGTACCGGCGGCCGGGACCTCGGGCCTAGGCCCGAGGCCGGGACCCCGGGCCTAGGCCCACCGCCCTAGGCGACGGCGTCCACAGGCCCGATCCCGCCGTCACCCCACGCCGGTACCGTGAGGACATGAGTCACGGCCCCCGGTCCGGCCTCGCCGCGGTCAGCGCCGCGCTGCTGGCCATGAGCAGGCACCTGGAGGTGCGCGACGTCCTCAAGACGATCGTCGCCTCCGCCCGCGAACTGCTCGACGCGCAGTACGCCGCCCTCGGCGTCCCCGACGACCACGGCGGCTTCGCCCAGTTCGTGGTCGACGGCGTCAGCGACGAGCAGTGGAAGGCCATCGGCCCCCTGCCCCGCCAGCACGGCATCCTCGCCGCGATGCTCCACGAGGCCACCCCCGAGCGCCTCGCCGACGTCCGCGAGGACCCCCGCTTCGAGGGCTGGCCCTCCGCCCACCCCGACATGGTCGACTTCCTGGGCCTGCCCATCCGCGACGGCGACGAGGTCATCGGCGCCCTCTTCCTCGCCAACAAGCTGCGCCCTGCGGGGGGACACCCCCCACACCCCCCGTGCCGAGAACCCGACGACACCTGCGGCTTCACCCAGGACGACGAGGAACTGCTCGGCATCCTCGCCCAGCACGCCGCCATCGCCCTCACCAACGCCCGCCTCTACGAGCGCAGCCGCGAGCTGACCATCGCCGAGGAGCGCTCCCGCCTCGCCCACGAGCTGCACGACGCGGTCAGCCAGAAACTCTTCTCCCTGCGCCTGACCGCCCAGGCCGCCACCGCCCTCGTCGACCGCGACCCCGGCCGTGCCAAGGGCGAACTGCACCAGGTCGCCGCGCTCGCCGCCGAGGCCGCCGACGAACTGCGCGCCGCCGTCGTCGAGCTGCGCCCCGCGGCTCTGGAGGAGGACGGCCTCGTCGCCACCCTGCGCACCCAGATCCAGGTCCTCGACCGCGCCCACGCCGCCCGCGTCACCTTCACCGGCCACGGCGTCAAGGCCCTGCCCGCCGCCCAGGAGGAAGCGATGCTGCGCGTCGCCCAGGAGGCCCTGCACAACGCCCTGCGCCACTCCGGGGCCGAGCGCGTCGACGTCACCCTCCACCGGCGCGGCACCGGCGCCGTCCTGCGGGTCACCGACGACGGCACCGGCTTCGACCCGCGCACCGTGCGCCGCGCGGGACGCCACCTGGGCCTGGTCTCGATGCGGGACCGGGCGAGCGGCACCGGCGGCAGCCTGACCGTGCAATCGGCGCCCGGCGAGGGCACCACGATCGAGATGGAGGTTCCCGGTGGCTGACCCGATCAAGGTGCTGCTCGTCGACGACCACCAAGTGGTCCGCCGCGGCCTGCGCACCTTCCTGGAGGTCCAGGACGACATCGAGGTGGTCGGCGAGGCCGCCGACGGCGCCGAGGGCGTCGCCCGCGCGCAGGAGCTGACCCCCGACGTCATCCTCATGGACGTCAAGATGCCCGGCATGGACGGCGTCGCCGCCCTGCGCCGGCTCCGCGAACTCGACAATCACGCGCGCGTACTGGTCGTCACCAGCTTCACCGAGCAGCGCACCGTCGTCCCGGCCCTGCGGGCGGGCGCCGCCGGGTACGTCTACAAGGACGTCGACCCCGACGCGCTGGCCGGCGCCATCCGCTCCGTCCACGCCGGCCACATCCTGCTCCAGCCCGAGGTCGCAGGCGCCCTGCTGAGCCAGGAGGAGAACACCGCGGGACAGGGGAGGGGCGGCTCCCTCACCGAACGGGAGCGCGAGGTGCTCGGCCTGATAGCGGACGGCCGCTCCAACCGCGAGATCGCCCGCGCCCTGGTCCTCTCCGAGAAGACGGTGAAGACCCACGTCTCGAACATCCTGATGAAGCTCGACCTCAGCGACCGCACCCAGGCCGCGCTGTGGGCCGTACGCCACGGAGTGGCCGGCTGACCGGTACGCGACGACGACGCGGAGGGTTCCCCTCCGGTGCGAGATTCATACCGTCGTGGGAATGTCACCCATATGGCGCATCCTTCTGAGCGTGCCGCCGTTCTTCAGCGCGTGCCGCGGCGACTGCTGCGGTGATCGCGAGGAGGGCTTGTAAGTGAAGAACCTGAAGAAGGCAGCGGCCGTGACGATGGTGGCCGGCGGGCTGATCGCCGCCGGCGCGGGCATGGCCTCCGCCACCGAGGGCGGCTCCCACGCCCACGGCCAGGCCGTCGGCTCGCCGGGCGTCGTCTCCGGCAACCTGGTCCAGGCGCCGATCCACATCCCGGTCAACGCCGTCGGCAACAGTGTCAACGTCATCGGCGTCCTGAACCCGGCCTTCGGCAACCTGGGCCTCAACCACTGACCCCAGCACACGACTGCCCGTCGCCCCAACTGCGGGCAGTCGTGCCGCTGGGGCGGCACGGGTGGGCGCAGCGGCACCCCCACAGCGGGGCGAGCGCACACCCACCCCCGCCCAGCCTCAACACCGCACCTCTAGGGAACGGTCACCGTCCCCGCTCCACCACGACGGAGTTGTACGCCGCGACCTGCGCCCGCCGAGCCACCCGCTCCACCGGCCGCAACGCCTCCCCCCGCGCCACCATCTCCGACGCGCTCACCGCACCCCCGTGCCCGTTCTCCGACGCGAGCGACACCAACACCCCCACCCGCTGCGCCAGCTCCAGCACCCGCACCGCCCGAGCCGGATACCCCGGAGCCAACACCTCCCGCCCGGACGACCGCTCCGCCCGCGCCCGGTACGCCGCGACCGCCGCCTCCGCCACCGGCCCCGACCCGGCCACATCCAGCCGCGTCAACACCTCCGTCGCATCGCGCAACGCCTCCGCCAGCTCCCGCTCCGCCTCCCCGAGCGAGGGCACATCGGCGGGCGGCGCCTCCCGCACCGGCAGACAGTGCCAGACCACCTCGACGTGCACGTCACCCGACGGCCCGGCCTCGTACACCTCCGGCACCAGCCCCAGCGCCGCCCCGTGACAGATCACCGCCTCCTCGGCCTCCAGCGCCCGCGCGTTGAACTCCGGCGGCCCGCTCAGCCCCAGCGGATGCCCCGGTGCCGGCAGCGCCACCCGCAACCCGCTCGTCCCCAGCGCCCGCAGCCGCCCCAGCGCCAACGTCAGACCGACCGGCCCCGATTCACCCGGCACCCCCTCCACCCGGTGCACCGCGTCCTGACCGACGATCGCCGCCGCGGCGTCGTCCGGCGAGACCATTCCGGCAATAAGGGCATTTCCCCAGGCGGCAAGGCGCCCCGCGCGTGGTTCCGAGAGCATGCACCCACCCTAAGGACCGGACCGATGGAACGGTGACGCCGACCGGTGGCGTAGATTTCCTGGAGGGGCCTGCGCCCACTGGCGCGCCAGCCCGAGCCACAGGCGTACGCGACAGCCGAGACCGGCCACAATGCAAGGGGAGACAACGCGCTCATGAGCGATGTTCTGGAGCTTCAGGACGTAACCGTGGTCCGCGAGGGCCACGCTCTCGTGGACCAGGTCTCCTGGTCGGTCAAGGAGGGCGAGCGCTGGGTCATCCTCGGCCCCAACGGCGCCGGCAAGACCACCCTCCTCAACGTCGCGTCCAGCTACCTCTACCCGACCAAGGGCACCGTCGGCATCCTCGGCGAGACCCTCGGCAGGCCCGGCACCGACGTCTTCGACCTGCGCCCCCGCATCGGCATGGCCGGCATCGCCCTCGCCGAGAAGCTGCCCCGGCGCCAGACCGTCCTGCAGACCGTGCTCACCGCCGCCTACGGCATGACCGCCGGCTGGCAGGAGGAGTACGAGGACATCGACGAGCAGCGCGCCCGCGCCTTCCTCGACCGCCTCGGCATGACCGAGTTCCTGGACCGGAAGTTCGGCACCCTCTCCGAGGGCGAGCGCAAGCGCACCCTCATCGCGCGCGCCCTGATGACCGACCCCGAGCTGCTGCTCCTGGACGAGCCGGCCGCCGGCCTCGACCTCGGCGGCCGCGAGGACCTCGTCCGCCGCCTCGGCCGCCTCGCCCGCGACCCGATCGCCCCTTCCATGATCATGGTCACCCACCACGTCGAGGAGATCGCCCCGGGCTTCACCCACGTCCTGATGATCCGTCAGGGACAGGTCACGGCCGCGGGCCCGCTGGAGCTGGAACTCACCTCCCGCAACCTCTCCCTCTGCTTCGGACTCCCGCTCGTCGTCGAGCAGGTCGGCGACCGCTGGACCGCACAGGGCCTCCCGCTGTCCTGACCGCCCCCCATGCGCCCTGTCCCGGCATGGCCAACGGACCTACCATGACCGTGTGAACGACATCGACGCATGGGTGTGGTGGCTCGTCGCCGCGGCAGCGCTCGGAATCCCGCTCGTCGTGACCGCGATGCCGGAGTTCGGGATGTTGGCCGTCGGCGCGGTCGCCGCCGCCGTCGCCTCCGGCCTCGGCGCGGGCCTCGTCGTCCAGGTACTCGTCTTCGTCATCGTCTCCGTCGCCCTCATCGCCGTCGTCCGGCCCATCGCCGCCCGGCACCGCTCCCAGCAGCCCCAACTGGCCACCGGCATCGACGCGCTCAGGGGCAGACAGGCCGTCGTCCTGGAGCGGGTCGACGGCTCCGGCGGCCGGATCAAGCTGGCCGGCGAGATCTGGTCCGCCCGCGCCCTGGACACCGGGCGCGCCTACGAGACGGGCGAGGAAGTGGACGTCGTGGACATCGAAGGAGCCACGGCGATCATCATGTGACCTCACCGTGCACAACTGGCCCGAACGCCTCCCGAGACGTGCGACGGTCTGTCAGACTCGACCAGCAAGATCCTCAACAGTCGTAAGATCAGCAGTAGTCAGGGTCACCCAGGTCGACAGGACCTGCCAGAGCGCCGTGGGCGGAGAAGGGGACGGGCAGCCACGATGGAACCGGTCATCATCGTCTTGATCATCCTGGTGGTGTTGGTCTTCATCGCCCTGATCAAGACCATCCAGGTCATCCCGCAGGCCAGCGCCGCCATCGTCGAGCGCTTCGGCCGCTACACGCGGACCCTCAACGCGGGCCTCAACATCGTGGTCCCGTTCATCGACACCATCCGCAACCGCATCGACCTGCGCGAACAGGTCGTCCCCTTCCCGCCGCAGCCGGTCATCACCCAGGACAACCTGGTCGTCAACATCGACACCGTCATCTACTACCAGGTGACCGACGCCCGCGCCGCGACCTACGAGGTGGCCAGCTACATCCAGGCAATCGAACAGCTCACCGTCACCACGCTCCGCAACATCATCGGCGGCATGGACCTGGAGCGCACCCTGACCTCCCGCGAGGAGATCAACGCGGCCCTGCGCGGCGTCCTCGACGAGGCCACCGGCAAGTGGGGCATCCGCGTCAACCGCGTCGAGCTCAAGGCCATCGAACCGCCCACCTCCATCCAGGACTCGATGGAGAAGCAGATGCGCGCCGACCGGGACAAGCGCGCCGCGATCCTCCAGGCCGAGGGTGTCCGGCAGTCCGAGATCCTGCGCGCCGAGGGCGAGAAGCAGTCCCAGATCCTGCGCGCCGAAGGTGAGGCCAAGGCCGCCGCCCTGCGCGCCGAGGGCGAGGCCCAGGCCGTCCGCACGGTCTTCGAGGCCATCCACGCCGGCGACCCGGACCAGAAGCTGCTCTCCTACCAGTACCTCCAGATGCTCCCGAAGATCGCCGAGGGCGACGCCAACAAGCTCTGGATCGTCCCCAGCGAGATCGGCGACGCCCTCAAGGGCCTCTCCGGCGCGATGGGCAACTTCGGCGGCATCGGCGGCGGTTCAACCGCAAACGTCCCGCCCCAGGAACGCCGCGAGAAGCCGACCATCGATTGACGGCTACTTGGCGACGCCGAGTTCCCCGCACCCCCCAGGGGCGCGGGGCTGACAGCGTACGGCTCCGCCGCGCGGGCGCGACAAGTCCCAACGAACCCGCGGCCGGGCGGAGAACCGGCGCAGCCGTCAGGCAGCGTCCAGCACCAACCACCCCGGCAACGCCTCGAAGTCGTTCCGGGCCAGCGCCAGCAACATCGCATCGGCGGGAGTCGGCTCGAACGGCTCCCGCAGCAACGGCATCCCCGCCTGCTCCGGCGTCCGGTTCGCCTTGCGGTGATTGTCCTCCGCACACGACGCCACCGTGTTCAGCCACGTGTCCTGCCCGCCGTGCGACCGCGGCACCACGTGGTCGACGGTCGTCGCCCGCCGCCCGCAGTACGCGCACCGGTGCCGGTCCCGGACCAGCACACCCCGCCGCGACCACGGCGCACGTCTTCGGAACGGCACCCGTACGTATTGGCAGAGCCTGATCACCCGCGGCGCCGGTATGTCGAGCGCGGCTCCGCGCATCCGCAGTGAGGGGTGGGCCTGTTCCACGACGGCCTTGTCCTGAAGCACCAGAACGACGGCTCGATTCAACGTCACCGTCGACAGCGGCTCGAAACTCGCGTTCAGTACCAGCGTGTCCCGCATACCAGCCCACCTCCCGTGCGCACCGGCCCACCCCCTGGCGGGCTGGGATCAACTCTGGCCGGGCACGCCGAGATGGACAACGCAATATAAAGGTGCCCGCACCTGATCCATTCCAAGACCAGGGGCGGGCAAACGTTCCATGAACGTCCGGCTGGCTCAGCCGCCGGCGGGCACCTCGTACTCACCGATCAGCTGGGCCCGCGCGATCGCGTGGAACCGCAGGTTGAAGCCCACGAAGGCGGGCGTGGCGTCGGCATCCGGACCGAGTTTCTCCTGATCCACGGCGTACACCGTGAACACGTACCGGTGCGGACCGTCCCCGGCGGGCGGCGCGGCCCCGCCGAAGTCCTTGCTGCCGTAGTCGTTGCGCGCCTGTACGGCACCGGCGGGCAGCCCCTCGAACGCGCCGCTGCCCGCACCCGCCGGCAGCTCGGTCACCGAGGCCGGGATGTCGAACACCACCCAGTGCCAGAACCCGCTGCCCGTCGGCGCGTCCGGGTCGTAACACGTCACGGCGAAACTCTTGGTCCCGGCCGGGAACCCCTCCCACCGCAGGTGCGGGGAGGTGTTCCCGGCCGCGTGGACCTGAGCGTCCTTGAGCGTCGCCCCCTCCTGGACGTCGTCACTCGTGACCGTGAACGACGGCACGGGCGGGTGGAAGTCATGGGGGAGCGGACGCCGCTTCAGCTCGGTCACCTCGGTACCTCCTGATGATCTGGTGCAGAGACGACCGAGCCTAGATCTTCTAGAACCAGTTCCGCTTGCTGCCCACCTCGGACAGCCACTGGTTGAGGTACGCCGCCCAGTCGGTGCCCTGGTAGTCGTTCAGCCCCACCTTGAAGGAACGGAAGGTGTCACTGCCCTCGCTGAACAGCCCCGGCTTCTTGTCCATCTCCAGGACGACGTCCATCGCCTGCGCGTCGGCCACGAAACTCAGCTCGACCTGGTTCAGCCCGTGGTACTGCTGCGGCGGGTAGAACTCGATCTCCTGGTAGAAGGGCAGCCGCTGCCGCGTGCCCCGGATGTGGCCGCGCTCCATGTCCGCGCTCTTGAAGCGGAAGCCCAGCTGGATGAAGGCGTCCAGAATCGCCTTCTGCGCCGGCAGCGGGTGCACGTTGATCGCGTCCAGGTCACCGGAGTCCACGGCGCGCGCGATCTCCAGCTCGGTCGTGACGCCGATGTTCATCCCGCGCAGGGCCTGCCCGTCGATCGTCGTGATCGGCGTCTCCCAGGGGATCTCCAGCCCGAACGGCACCGCGTGCACGGCACCGGCCTGCAGCCGGAAGGCGCCCCCGAGCCGCACCTTGGTGAACTCGATGTTCTGCTTGTACTCCTCGTCGCCGCTCTCCACCTCGACCTTGGCCTGGAGCCCGACCGACAGTCCCTCGATCTCCTGGTCGACGGACCCGCCCTGGATCCGCACCTCGCCCTGGACGACACCCCCCGGTACGACGTTGACCTCGTGCAGCTCGGTCTCCACGGAAGCCCCGCCGGCCCCCAGGCTCGCGAGCAGCTTCTTGAACGCCATGTCTCTCCCTCTCCAGGCTTTGGGCGAACCCTTTGCTCCCTACAAACGCGATCCGGTCGTGGCCGGTTCCGCGCCCACACCCTCGCAAGGGGAACGCCCCCTGACCACCCCGTGCGCCAATCCCGCTGCGTTACGCTCGGACGGCATGATCGCGAGCCCCGACCGTACGCCGCTGCCCAGGACCTTCTTCGACCGCCCCATCCTCGAGGTGGCCCCCGACCTCCTCGGTCGCACCCTGGTACGCACCACCCCCGACGGCCCGATCACCCTCCGCCTGACAGAGGTAGAGGCATACGACGGCCAGAACGACCCCGGCTCCCACGCCTATCGCGGCCGCACCCCGCGCAACGACGTGATGTTCGGTCCGCCCGGACACGTGTACGTCTACTTCACCTACGGCATGTGGTTCTGCATGAACCTGGTGTGCGGACCCGAGGGCCGCGCGAGCGCCGTCCTGCTCCGCGCCGGCGAGATCATCGAGGGCGCCGAACTGGCCCGGACCCGTCGACTCTCCGCCCGCAATGACAAGGAACTGGCCAAAGGCCCGGCCCGCCTGGCCACCGCCCTGGGCGTCGACCGCGAACTGAACGGCACCGACGCGTGCACGTCCGAGGACACCCCCTTGCGCGTCCTCACCGGTACGCCCGTCCCACGTGACCGGGTACGGAACGGCCCCCGGACCGGGGTCGCCGGCGAGGGCGGCGTCCACCCCTGGCGTTACTGGATCGCCGACGACCCCACGGTCAGTCCGTACCGGGCCCATGTCCCCAGGCGCCGACGAAGTTGACTCTCCTTTGGGGGACGCGTAACGTGGCCCGAGCCGCTTGACCCGGGTACGGCATTCGCCAGCAGCCGGAAGCGGCCAACCCACTACCTACGACTTCCCCTCAGCGGGAGCGAATTCGGCGTGCCCGCATGCCTGAATTCTATCTCGCGGGACTCGATTATGAGTCCCTGGGGAAACCGGCTAACGTAGTGAATGTCGAAAGGTCGACGGAGCGAAAGCCCGAAGACCTCGACAAATCCCGCCGACTGGGAATCAGGGCCCGAAAGGATCTGATAGAGTCGGAAACGCAAGACCGAAGGGAAAATGCCCGGAGGAAAGCCCGAAAGGGTGAGTACAAAGGAAGCGTCCGTTCCTTGAGAACTCAACAGCGTGCCAAAAGTCAACGCCAGATATGTTGATACCCCGTCCATCACATCGTGATGGTCGTGGTTCCTTTGAAATACACACAGCG
>JAEBFB010000020.1:0-135114 GCA_049998335.1 Streptomyces sp. cmx-10-19 | reverse complement strand
GAAGGACCCAGGAGAACCCGACCACCGCGCCGGGACTCCGCCCTGCCCAAATACGGAAAAAGCGCCGGTCATCCGGCAGCTGCCCTTCAGCGACGCCTCATCGCCCCAACTGAAACGGCGAGGCTAAGGCGCAGGCAGGGCACTCCGGCACTCGGTTGGCTGTCGACCTGGAGACCGGCGCCCGCCTGCTGGAGCGGCTAGCCGCGCAAAGTGGTCAGCCGCAGGTCCCGCTTCTGGCCGCAGCCCGGCTGCGTCGGAGCGACCTGCCTCTCGACCAGCGGCTCGGGCCGGCCCTAGGAGAAGAGGTCCAGGCGCTGGTCTCGCACAGCCCGCTGCGTGACCTGCTGACCCCCGGTCCGCAACACCGCATCTGGGTGGACCGGCGCAGGGCGCTGTACGGGGCCTGGTACGAGATGTTCCCCCGCTCGACAGGCGGCCGAGGCCCCGACGGGGCCGCCCTGCACGGAACATTCGGCACGGCAGCCCAGGAGCTGCCGCGGATCGCGGCCATGGAATTCGACGTGGTGTACCTCCCGCCGATCCATCCCATCGGCCACACCCACCGCAAGGGCCCCAACAACACACTCACCGCAGGTCCGGACGACGTGGGCTCGCCGTGGGCGGTGGGATCCGCCGAAGGCGGGCACGACGCGATCCACCCCCAGCTAGGCACCCTGGCCGACTTCCAGGCCTTCGTCGCCGCAGCCCACGAGTTCGGACTCGAAGTCGCCCTGGACCTTGCCTTCCAGTGCTCGCCCGACCACCCCTGGGTGCGCGAGCATCCGCAGTGGTTCACCACCCGCACCGACGGAACCATCGCCTATGCCGAAAACCCGCCCAAGGCCTACCAGGACATCTACCCGCTGAACTTCGACAACGACCCCGAGGGGCTCTACGCGGAGCTGCTTCGCATCGTGCTGTTCTGGGCGGATCACGGCGTGCGCATCTTCCGCGTGGACAACCCGCATACCAAGCCTCTGGCGTTCTGGGATCGGTTGATCTGGCGGGTCAAGGAGACCCACCCCGACGTTCTCTTCCTCGCCGAGGCCTTCACCCGGCCCGCGGTCCTACAGGGCCTGGCGAAGGCCGGCTTCACCCAGTCCTACACCTACTTCACCTGGCGGACCTCCAAGGAAGAACTGGAGTCGTACGCCGTTGAGTTGGCGGAGGGGGCCCATTTCATGCGGCCCAATCTGTTCGTGAACACTCCCGACATCCTGCATGCGACCCTGCAGTATGGCGGGCCCGAGATGTTCGCGTTGCGCGCTGCCCTGGCTGCGACCCTGTCCCCCACCTGGGGCGTGTACTCCGGGTACGAGCTGTTCGAACACCGGCCCGCCCAGCACGGCAGCGAGGAGTACCTGGACTCGGAGAAGTACCAGCTACGCCCGCGCGACTTCGCCGCCGCCGAGGCCCAAGGACGCAGCCTCGCCCCATGGATCACTCAGCTCAATCGGATCCGGCGCGCCCACCCCGCCCTGCAGCAACTGCGGCAGGTGCGCTTTCTGGACGTCGACAACGACGCATTGCTCGCTTACACGAAGTCCGACCCGGCATCGGGCGAGACGGTGCTGTGCGTCATCAATCTGAGCCCCCACTCCCCCGAGGAGGGAACCGTGCACGATGTTCCTGCGGCCTTCGGACTGGCCCCGAAGACCCGGCTGACCCTGCGTGACGAGGTCAGCGGGGAGCTCACCGAGTGGACCGACACCACCATGGTCACGATGAAGCCACGCACCGCCGTCGCCAACATCCTCTCCGTGGTGAGCCATGACTGAGGCACCCCGCTCCGAGGACATCCTGCTCCCCCATGCCGAAGACTTCGAGACGGCACGGCCGCTGCCGGTCGAGCCAGACTGGTTCAAGCGCGCTGTGTTCTACGAAGTTCTCGTGCGTTCCTTCTTCGACAGCAACGGGGATGGCACCGGAGACCTGCGCGGACTGACCGCAAAGCTGGACTACCTGCAGTGGCTCGGCGTCGATTGCCTCTGGCTGCCGCCGTTCTACGCCTCGCCGCTGCGCGACGGCGGATACGACATCAGCGACTACCGGTCGGTCCTGCCCGAGTTCGGCAGCATCGATGACTTCGTGGCACTGTTGGACGCCGCACACTCCCGCGGCCTTCGCGTGATCATCGACCTGGTGATGAACCACACGTCCGACGCTCATCCCTGGTTCAAGGCGTCGCGGCGGGATCCTTCCGGCCCCTACGGTGACTTCTACATGTGGGCCGACGACGACCGGGGCTTTCCGGACGCGCGGATCATCTTCGTCGACACTGAGAAGTCCAACTGGACCTTCGATCCGGTGCGCGGCCAGTACTTTTGGCACCGCTTCTTCTCTCACCAGCCCGACCTCAACTACGACAACCCGCTGGTGCAGGACGCGATGCTCGACTCGCTCCGGTTCTGGCTCGACCTGGGCATCGACGGGTTCCGGCTGGACGCCGTGCCCTACCTCTTCGCCCGAGAGGGCACCAACTGCGAAAACCTGCCGGAGACGCACGACTTCCTGCGGCTGGTCCGCAAGATCGTCGACGACGAGTACCCCGGCCGCGTCCTGCTGGCCGAGGCCAACCAGCTGCCGGATGACGCGGTGGCGTACTTCGGCGACCCGGACAAGGGCGGCGACGAATGCCACATGGCCTTTCATTTTCCTCTGATGCCACGCCTGTTCATGGCCGCGCGCAGCGGAACCCGCGCTCCCCTCTCTGAGGTTCTCGCGAGCACACCGGCCATCCCCTCGTCGAGCCAGTGGGGCATCTTCCTGCGCAACCACGACGAGTTGACGCTGGAGATGGTCAGCGAGGAGGAACGGGCTTGGATGTACGCGGAGTTCGCCAAGGACCCGCGGATGCGGGCGAACATCGGCATCCGCCGCCGACTCGCCCCGCTCCTGGACAACGACCGCGACCAGCTCGAACTGTTCAACGCTCTGCTGTTGTCACTACCGGGATCGCCCGTTTTGTACTACGGGGACGAGATCGGCATGGGGGACAACATCTGGCTGGGCGACCGGGACGCCGTACGCACCCCGATGCAGTGGACACCCGACCGCAACGCAGGGTTCTCCACTGCGGATCCGGGGCAGCTACGCCTGCCCGTCAACATGGACGCCGTCTATGGATACCAGGCCGTGAACGTTGAGGCGCAGGCCAAGACTCCCTCCTCGCTGCTTCACTGGACCCGCCGCATGCTGGACGTTCGACGCCGACACCCGGCGTTCGGCCTGGGCACCTTCGAAGAGCTGGCCACCTCCAACGACCATGTGTTCGCGTTCGTCCGTGCCCACACGCGGCCCGACGGCGTCCGCGACCTCATCGTGTGCGTCAACAACTTCGCTGCGTCCCCGCAGGCCGTGTCCTTCAACATGCCCGGCCCGGTGGGCACTCAGCCGCTCGAACTCACCGGTCAAGTCGCCTTCCCCGCCGTGACAGAGGCTGCCTACAGTCTGAGCCTGGCGGGCTACGGCACCTATTGGTTCTCGTTGAGCGACCAGGAGCCGAGGCCGTGAATCACCAGATCCCTTCGTTGCGGGATCCCGCAACGAAGTCGGCACTCCTTGACTGGCTGCCCGCGCAGCGCTGGTTCGACGGGACGGGCCACGCCCTGTCGTCCGTGTCTGTGTTACGCACGCACGTCTTCAGCGCCGCGCCCTCACGGCTCGGTGTGCTGGCCGTCGTGCAGGCCCGCGACGTGCTGGGCACCGATGCAGGCCGCTACCTGCTGGTGCTGGGTGTGGGCTCGCACCGCCCGTCGCCGGCCACGATCATCGCCGAAACCGGCGACGACTGCGCGGTTCACGACGGGTTGGAGGATCCGGACCTGGTCGACGCGCTGGTGCGCAGGATCTGCGACCACACCACCAGGGACGGCGTGCGGTTCGTCGCCGAGCCCACGGGATTTGTCCTTCCCGCCACACCGCTGACGCTGCGGCCGCTGAGAGCAGAGCAGAGCAACACCTCGGTCGTCCTGGACAACCGGTACATCCTGAAGGTCTTTCGCCGGCTGTCCGAGACAGCCAGCCCTGATCTGGTGCTGCACCGTCTGTTGCGTGACGCGGGCTCAACGCACGTGCCGGAACTGCTCGGCGCCATCGAGGAAGAGGCAACGGGAGCAACGCTGGCCACGCTGCAGAGGTTCCTTCCCGACGCCGAGGACGGCTGGTCAGTGGCCCTCGACAGCGTGCGCGCCTCCCTCGCGGGCGGCGCCCGCCACCCGATGGAAGGGGACTTCACCGCATCGGCCAGGGCGCTGGGGCAGGCGCTGGGCGACGTGCACCGCACCCTGGCCGCGGCCCGCGCGCAGGCACCCATGGGGAGCCGGGACTGCCGACAGCTGTCCGAACTGTTCGCTGAGCGCCTGGCCCGCGCGGTGAACGCCGTGCCACAGGTGGCCCCACACGCGGGCCACCTGCAGGCGGTCTTCCACACGGTCGCTTCCCTCACCAGCAACCAGCGGCCGGCGCAACTCACCCACGGGGATCTGCACCTGGGACAGACCCTGCGGACGGACCGGGGATGGCTACTGCTCGATTTCGAAGGGGAGCCGCAGGCTGCGCCCGAGGAATGGATCCGTCCCCATTCACCGATGAGGGACGTGGCCGGCATGTTCCGCTCCTTCGATTACGCGGCGCACCACGAGCTCGGCGGCCCAGCCGCATCCCCCGTGCGGCAGGCCGTGGCCGAGCGGTGGGTGCAGCGCTCGCAGGAGGCGTTCCTGTCCGGCTACACAGCGGTGACCGGTCCGTGCACCCCCGCGGAGCTGCGGTTGCTGCGGGCCTACGAGTTGGACAAGGCGGTGTACGAGGCGCTGTACGAGACGCAGCACCGGCCGGCGTGGGCATGGATCCCCCTGCAGTCCCTGGGCCGGAGGCTGCGGTCAGCCGCTGCGTGAAACCAGCGTGAGCAGCGTGATGTCGGACGGGGCCCCCACGCGGACCGGCGGGCCCCAGGCTCCGGCGCCGCGGGTGACGTAGAGCTGCGTGTCGCCGTGGCGCCCCAGGCCGGCCACCACCGGATTGGACAGCCGCGTCAGATGGTTGACAGGCCATAGCTGTCCGCCGTGGGTGTGCCCGGACAGCTGAAGGTCGACACCGTACTGCGCTGCTGCCCGGATCATGACGGGCTGGTGTGCGAGCAGGATCACCGGCCGGGTGGGATCACGGTCACCGAGGGCGGCGGCGTAGTCCGGTCCCCGCTGGGGCCGCTGTTCGTCGCCGGCGAGGTCGTTGACACCAGCGAGGTCGAATCCGGGCAGCTCGGTGCGGGTGTTCTCCAGCGGGATGATGCCGAGCTCCCGGACATAGTCGATCCATTGGTCGACGCCGGAGTAGTACTCGTGATTGCCGGTGACGAAATAGGTTCCGTGGCGGGCGCGCAGCCGGGCCAGGGGCTGTGCGGCCTGGCTCAGATCGGAGACGCTGCCATCGACGAGGTCACCCACGATGGTGATCAGGTCGGGGCTGGCAGCGTTGATGGTGTCGACCACGTGTTGGGTGTGGCGGCGGCCCAGGATTGGCCCGAGGTGGATGTCACTGACGACCGCGATGCGGTAGCGGTGCGCGGTGTGCGGCAGTTTCGCCAGCGCGACGGTGACGTGTTTGACGCGTGGGCCCCTCAGGACCTCGTTGGTGCCGTACCCCACCGTTCCTGCGGCCAGAACTCCGGCCGCGGTGGCCGAGCTGCGGGCGATAAGCAGACGCCGGGGCATGCCCTCGCCTGGCCGTTGCGGGGGCAACGACGGCTGGGCGGCAGCACGGGCCGCCGGGGCTGGGGTTGCGGCGCCGGCCCGGACGGCGGGAGCAGGCACTGCCCGGGAGGCGCCCCGCGAGGCTCGGTTGCGGACGAGGAGGCGGGCAGTGAACCGCAGGGTGTCCAGTGCGAGCAGGATCAGCGCCAGGTACAGCACAACCGCCAGCCACACGTATCCCGGCCAGGCGAGGGCCCGCTCGGCCCAGAAAGGCAGAGCGGACTGCTCACTTGCTACGGCGGCCGCAGTGACGGTCGGCAAAACGATCAGTGCGGTGGTGCCGAAGCGCCGGGCAGGTCCGGGGCCGACGGTGACGTCGCGCACCAGGCGCAGCCACACGTAGCCGTGCATGGTTACAACGCTCAGGATGACGAGGGGAACGAGGACGAAGGTCACGAGCATGCGGCGGCCCCGGAGTCCTGATCGGCGAGCCATCCGTGCTGGCGTCCGTAGTCGGTGAGGTGCTCTCGCAGCCGGCGACGACCGCGGTGCAGGCGGGAGGTCACCGTCCCGTGCGGGACACCGGTGACCTGGGCTATCTCCTGGTAAGCCAGTCCTTCCACATCAGCCAGGTACACCACGAGGCGAAAGGCTTCCGGAAGGTAGCGGAAGGCCTGGGACAGGGCCGGGTGCAAAACGTTCTGCAACACCTGGGATTCCGCGGAGGGCAGGCCGGTGGAGTTGTGTGAGGCGGCGCGGGCCAGCTGCCAGTCCTCCATGTCGGCAGCGGGCTGCCGTGCCGGGGCACGCCGGTTCTTGCGGTATTCGTTCAGGTAGGTGTTGGTGAGGATGCGATGCAGCCACGCCCGCAGGTTGGTGCCGGGCCGGAACTGGGTGAAGGCATGGAAGGCCTTGGCGAAAGTTTCCTGCACGAGGTCTTCGGCGTCCGCGTCATTGCGGGTGCACCGAAAAGCGGCGCGGTGCAGGTCCGCACGGTAGGGAAGAGCCTCTCGTTCGAAGCGGTCGCTGAGCAGGCTCGCGGACCGCGCCCGGTGGGCACGGTCCGCGGCGTCGGCGGGGCCGAGCATCGGGGTGGGCAATGAAAGTCCTCGGGAAGGGCGCCGGATGGGTGCGCACGGACAGGGCCAGCGCCATCGCCCGGCAGAGGGTGCGGGCGATGGCGCTGGAGCGGAAAGAGGGGCGGAGGGGGCCGCTAGCGGGAGGGCGGCGTCAGGACGATCTTTCCGCGGGCGTGGCCGGCCTCGAGGAGCTTGTGCGCCAGGGCGGCGTCCTCCAGGGGAAGTACCTGTGCGATCTCGGCACTGAGATGGCCGTCTTCCGCCAGGTCGGCCAGGTGCTCGAGGGCAGGTCCGTCGGGGTGCACGACGTGTCGGAGCACCCGCACGCCTCGTTCGGCTGCTGCCTCCTCGAGCGGACCCGCGCCGCGTGCGGCGCCCGGCACGGGGGCGAGGACGCCGCCCGAACGAACGGTCTGCAGCAGGGAGTCGACGCCAACCAGGTCGATGGCCACATCGATGCCGGACACCGTCTCGGCGACGTTCTGTTCGCTGTAATCGATCACCTCGTCGGCGCCCAGGCGGCGCACGAAGTCGTGGTTGACCGTTCGCGCGACCCCGATGACATGACATCCTCGGGCCTTGGCCAGCTGGACCGCGAGGTGTCCGACACCTCCCGCGGCACCGTTGACCAGAACGCGCTGGCCCGCTGAGGCTCCGGCCAGATCCAGCACCTGGAGCGCGGTCAGCCCGCACAGTGGCAGGGCCGCGGCGCCGACATGGCCCACGCTGCCGGGCATGGCTGCCAGGTCCTCTACCGGCGCCGTCACGTACTCCGCGTATGCGCGTGCCTGGCTGGGGAATCTGGGCATGCCGTACACGGCGTCGCCCGGGGCGAAGCGGGTGACGCCCGGACCGATGGCGGTCACGATGCCCGAGATATCCCAGCCCCAGATGTAGGGGCCCTCGTCGAACCAGGGCGCCGCCTGGCCCTGGCGGCACTCTGCGTCGACTGGGTTGGTGCCACTGGCCTGGACGTGTACCAACACCTCGCCCGCGGCGGGTTCGGGCACGGGGAGCTCAGTCAGCTCCAGGACGTCGGGGTCACCGTAACGGTTGGCTACAACGGCAAGCATGGTCTCCCCCTAGGAGAAGGAATCGTAGTTCTCGACGAAGCCGGCTGGGTTGAAGTACTCGGTGAAGTGCCGGATGAGGCCGTCGGCGTCGAACTCGAACAGGCCGACGCTTTCGTTGGTGTAGATGCCGCCTCCTACCAGCTCGCAGCGCGGCTGCCAGCGAGCGAAGACCTTGTCCGGGTCCTCGAGCGGGTGGAACTCGACGAGGGTGAAGGTGAGCTTGGTGAAGCCGGAGGCGATGCTGGTGTAGAGGGTGTGGATGTCGAGCTTGCCGGCCACGGATGAGGGCAGGTCGCCGGTGGCGTACGGCACATGCTGGGTACAGTCCTCGGCCCACAGGCCGATCCAGGTGTCGATGTCGGCCTGCTCCAGCAGGGAGAAGTAGCTGCGTAGGGCCTCGAGGTTGTGGGCCCGCCGCTGTTCTGTTGTCGGTGGTGCGCTCTGGGGCATGGCAAAGCTCCTTGGGTCGGGCCCTGGCTCACGAAGCGTCGGCGGTGAAGAAGACCGGGTTGAAGTACTCGGTGAAGTGCCGGATGAGGCCGGCGGCGTCGAACTCGAACAGGCCGATGTTGTGGTTGCTGTAGTGACGCCCGTCAGCGAGTTCGGCCTGCGGGTGCCAGCGGGCAAGGGCACGGGTGGGGTCATCGAGCGGGTAGATCTCGGTGTCCGGGTAGTCGAGCTTCGTGTAGGTGTCTGCCTGCTGCGCGTAGAAGGCGTGCAGTGCAGTGCGTCCCTCGATTGCGGGCGGAAGGTCTCCGGTGGAGAAGGGCATCTGCACCACGCAGTCCTCGGCCCATAGGCCGATCCAGGTATCGATGTCCCGTGCGGACAGCAACTCGAAGTAGCGCTGCAGGGTCTGGACGTTGCGCGTGCGCTGCTGCGCGGCGCTCAGGTTCTGCTGAAGGGGCATGACCATCACCTCTGTCAGGCGGGGAGGGGGAAACGACGCTGCCGGGCACCTCTACGGCAGCGGGTTGGCGGCCGGGCCGGAAGCGGGGACCGGAAGGTGCGCCTCGAGGCCGTCTGCCGTGCCGGCATGGCGTCCGGTGCGCCGTTCGCCGCGGGGGCGGCTCCAGCGGCGCATCGCTGGTTCTTCCACCAGCTGATACAGCGCCCAGGACAGCAGCAGCGTGATGACGAAGACGAGCGCGATGTAGCCAAGCGCTCCCGGCGTGTCCCAAGCCGTTTCCGGCCCGCCCAGCAGGCGCCGTACTTCGGTAAGAACCAGCTTGTGCCACAGGTAGAAGGCGAATGAGATGTTGCCCAGCCACACCATGGTCCGGCTGCGCAGTGGCGACCAGGCGCCGGTGATGTCGGCCTCCGCAGCGGCCGCGATCATCAGGGCCAATGGCAGCGCGGTGACGGCGACTAGACCGAATGTCCAGGGAACAAGCGCGGAGCAGGCGTAGGCCACGACGACGAGCAGCATGGAGGAAGGCAGGTTCAGACGGATCCACTTCCGATGCTGCACGATGCGCGCCAGGAGAATGCCGAGCACGAAATCGAGCACGCGTACCGACGGCAGTACGTACACGAACCAGAATTCGGACTCGGACACCGGGGCGAAGCTGAGACCCGGCTGATCGGGCATCAACTGAGCCAGCGCCGGAACGGCCACGATGGCGGCGACGACGGCTCCGGTCCAGAGCCATAGTCTGGATCTTTCGATCCGGTCGACAGCGCGGATCAGCAGGGGGAAGGACACGTAGAAGAGGAGTTCGCACGACAGGGACCAGGACACCGAATTGGCGGCACTCGATATCTCGATCTGCGGGAACCAGGACTGCACCAGGAACACTGCGGGAAAGATCTTCCAGCCGCCCAGAACCTGTCCGGTGGCCGCCAGCAGGAGCAGCGCCGCGGCGGACGTCACCAGGTGGTTGGGAAATACCTTGGCGATACGGCGGCGGAGGAAGCGTGGCGCTGTGTCGCTCGCCCGGGACGACCACGTCAGGACAAAGCCACTGAGAACGAAGAAGAATCCGACGCCCACCCATCCGCCCTGACCGAAGAGGCTGGAATAGGTGCTCGTCGAGTCGGCCGCCCGGAACGGTGAGATCTGCCCAATGTGAAAGAAGAACACCATGAGTGCGGCGATGACGCGCATTCCCGTAAGGGAGGGCAGCTTGCTCAATGCCGGGTCGGTGCCTTCCAGGGCAGGGGTGGTGGAGGACATGAGGCGTCTCCTGTCGGATTCTGGATTGTCCTGTCAGTGAATCGCCCGGCTTTATCCGCAGCAATATTTATGGCTAACTCCGCCTTCATTATGGGAAGTTCACGCAAAGGCGTGGGTCGTACCTGATGTGCGGGACAGCAACGAGCCCGGTGTGACAGAGGCGTGGGGGCCGTGTCACACCGGGCTCGGGAGCTTGGCAGCTCACCGGATGGGGTGTGCCGCCGAGCGGGTTCAGGCTGCGGGCGCGGGCTCCGGAGCGGGGGCCGCGCGGCGCAGCAGGGTGAGCGCGACGATCAGGCCGCCGATGCAGACCAATCCGGCGGTGAGTGTCGCGGCGTGCAGTCCGCCGAGGGTCGCGAGCTTTGCCGTGGTTGTCGAGGCGAGTGCGGCGGAGCGGGCGGTGACGATGGCGGCCAGCCCGGCGACGCCGATGGCGCCGACGAACTGCGGCATCTGGGAGAGTGCGCCGGCCACGCCCTGTTCATCGGTGCGCAGGCCTGAGGTGAGGGTGGTGATGAAGGCGACGACGGCCAGGACGTGGCCGAAGCCCATCGCGCCGGAGGTGACCACCAGCAGCAGCGGGATGTTGCTGTCCGCGGGCAGGAAGACCATGAAGCCGGTGCCGACACCCTGCACCAGAAGTCCGAGCACCATGGTCTGGCGGGTGCCCAGGGAGCCGATCAGCTTCGATGCGATGGTGCCGGCGACCAGGGCGGTGGCGCCTTCGGCGAGGAAGCCGAAGCCGGTCGCCAGTGCCGAGTAGCCCAGGACGTCCTGCATGTAGAGGCTGAGCAGCACGGTCGTGCCGCCGCACATGCCGAAGGTGACGAAGCCGACGACGAAGCTCCACTTGACCGTGGGCCGCTTGAGCAGTTCCAGCGAGACGAGGGGGGCCGGGTGGCGGGATTCGACGAGCAGGAAGGCGGCGATGAGTGCCACGGCGGCGATGAGGGAGCCGAGCGTGGAGCCGCTGGTCCAGCCGGCGTCGGCACCCGTGGAGATGCCGTAGACCAGGGCGAACAGGCCGGCGCTGGCCAGGATGGCGCCGGGTACGTCGAGCCGGGTGGCGATTCGGGCGCCGTCCTTGGGCAGCAGGGCCGCCGCGCCGAGCGCGATGAGCGCTCCGAGGAACACCATGATCAGCATGGTCCAGCGCCAGCTCAGGCCGCTGGTGATGAGGCCGCCGCCGATGGTGCCGATGACGAAGCCGAGGGAGAGCAGGGCGCCGTTGACCGCGAGGGCCTTAGTGCGCTGCGGTCCTTCACGGAAGGAGGCGGTCATCAGGGCGATGGCGGTGGGGCCGATCATCGCGGCGGCGATGCCCTGGCCGGCGCGGGCCGTGATGAGGACGGCGGGGTTGGGAGCGAGTCCGCCCATGAGGGACAGCCCGGTGAACAGGATGATGCCCAGGATGAACAGGCGGCGTCGGCCGACGAGGTCCGAGACGCGGCCGAAGAGCAACAGGAGGCTCGCTGTAGGCAGCAGGCAGGCGGTGGCCACCCACTGCAGGTCGCCGGCGGTGGCGAAGTTCAGGTCGCGGCCGATCTCGGGCAGCGCCACCGTGACGATCGAGAAGTCCAGCGCGATCAGGAAGGTTGCACCGCACAGCGTGATCAGGGTGAGCCAGCCCCGTACGCCTAGTTTGTCGGGCGCTTCGGACGCGAGATGGGGGGTGTTGGTTACCACCATGGTGGGATGCCTCTCACAAATGAGCTTTGGGTGGGTGAGAACAAGCCTGTGGTCCGGGGGGTGCGCTACCCAGCCCTCTGCGGTGGATACCCCTGGCAGGTGCAGGCTCCGGCCGAGCATCGGACCATCGATATTCAGTGAACGTCTCGGGATGTGCCTGCACCAATGCAGAACAGCAAAGGGCCGCGCACAGTGCGGAGTTGGCGTAGTTGGGACGGAAATCAGGGCGGCGGTTGCGTCGGGCGGCCGACGCGCTGTGTGCCGCGGTGGGCCGGCGCGTGATGTCGGCCTCTCGCAGCGGTGTCGGGGACGCGAAAAGGCCCGGCCTGGCAGCGACGGGGGATGACGAGGCCAGGCCGGGCGGGTCCGCGCGCGCCCCGAGGCTACGGCGGACGTTTAAGGAGCCGGTGATCAGTCGGCTGCGGCGGGTTCCGGCCGGGCGACCGAGGACGTAGAGCTCAGATCGGACAGCAGATGGAGCGCCGCGTGGGAGGGCGAACCGGGTTCGGCGTTGAAGAGCGCGACCCGCTGCCCTTCGTCGTGCGGCAGGTCGAGCAGTTCGTTGGTCAGGGTCAGCGCGCCGACCAGGGGATGTTGGAAGTCCCGGGTGAACTGCACGCAAGGGCGCACCGTGTGTGCCGCCCACAGCGTGGCGAAGTCGGGGCTGTGCAGGGTGAGTTCGCCGATGAGTTCGGTGAACCGGGGATCGTCGGGGTAGCGGGCTGCCGTCATGCGCAGGTCTGCCACGGTGTCCCGGGCCTTCGTACGCCAGTCGGCATACAGCTCACGCGTGTGCGGGTCGAGAAAGACGAGGCGGGCCACGTTGGGGCGGCTGCTGGCCTGGGCCGGTGCGTCGAAATCGATGTGTGCGGCGAGCAGGGCATGCGCCATGTAATTCCAGTACAGCACGTCGCCGCTGCGGCCCAGGACCAGGGCGGGGACGTCCCCCATGGAGTCGATCATGAACCGGATGCCGGGGCGGACCTGTTCGGGCCGGGTGCGGCGCCGGACCCGCGGTTTGTTGCGGGCCAGGCTGTGCAGGTGCGTGCGCTCGGTCTCACTGAGCCGCAGGACCCGGGCGATCGCGTCCAGCACGGCGTCCGAGGCGTTGGGGCTCTGTCCCTGCTCGAGCCTTGTGTAGTAGCCCACGCTGACTCCGGCCAGCTGCGCGAGTTCCTCGCGGCGCAGTCCGGGCACCCGGCGGCGGCCGCCGTAGTCGATGAGGCCGACGTCCTCCGGCTGGAGCCGGGCCCGCCGGGAACGGAGGAAGGTGCCGAGTTCGGATCGCTGGTCCATGCTGTGTTGTCGCTGGTCCATGCATGCCAGCATGGCAGTTGCGGACATCTGGTGCCTATCCCCGCCAGGTGCAGGCACGCACCCGGGCGTGTGTTGTCTCTGGCTGTCGGTGCCGGTCGCCGATGTGGCCGGGCCGGCGGCACGGCAGGTCCGCCGGTGCGGAAAGCCGGTTTTTTGCCCGCGGCTGATCGGGATGTGGCCGCTGGCGACGGGTTCAGGTTGTGTCGGCGGCCATGGAACTGAGAACGAGTTGCCATATCTGTGCGAGCTGCTGGGCGGTAGGAGGGGCCTGTTGTGTGCCCCGCCTATGGCGGGCGTGGCGTATGTCCACTTCGGCGCCGGTGACAAGGTGGATGGCCAGGCTGGCTACCGTCTTCGGGTCGGTACCTGAGCGCAGTGCGCCGGCCGTGTGCAGCATGTCGCTGAGCGGATCGGCCCACAGGGACAACCAGGCGGGCTCGGCGGCCGGGCGTTCGCGGGACAGGCGCGCGGCGGCGCGCACTGCGGCGTCTGTGGCCAGGAGTTCGGTGATGGCCAGGGTCAGTTCGACTGCGGCTTGCAGGGGCGGGAGCCGGCGGGAGACGACCTGGTGAACCGTTGACCGGGTGGCGGACTGTCCCCTGGCCCGGATGGTGTCGACGAGATCGTCCTTCGTGGAGAAGTGGTAGGTCAGGGCACCCATGGATATGCCGATCCTCTTGCAGATCTGGGCGAACGAGGCACCGTCGTAACCGTGCTCGTCGAAGACCTCAGCGGCCGCGTCCAGCAGGGCGCTCCGCGTCCGCAAGGCTCTTTCCTGTTTCACCATGAAGGGTCTCCGACTCGTGGTTGCAGCGAGTCAACGGGTGGGGTGTACCTCTTGCTCGGCCAGCCCGTGATCGTGCGGTGATGGAGCCGGGGCGCCGGGCGGGATACCCCCACGGGCAGCCACCGTGTGATCAGCACACAGAAGCAGGGGGTGGCGCGCCCACCTGCGGCGGTGACCGCGATTCCTGACTGCGGGTAGGTATCAACTGGTCCGCGTGGTCCCGGTTCACGCCGTTCGTGGGCGCGTCACGTGCGGGTCGCGGCATCGGGGCGGGTGATGCGGACTTGCGCATGCGATGGGTGAGTGGCGTGGCCGCCGTGGGTGCTTGTTCTCGTTGTGCGCAGCCTCTCCCCCGGGACTCGACGGGGCGTCTTTGGCTAGCTTCTGGCAGGTGAGGGCGGGGATGCAATGTTCCTCCAGCGAATGACCGAAGACCGGCCCCGACTTGGCCAAGTCTCACGGGGCGGTTCTCCTCACTCCAAGATAAAAAAATAAGTCGCTATTATTCTTCTTGGATCTGGTGCCAGTGACCGCCTGGGAAGGACTGCTTCATGGCTGTGCGCTTCGCGTCCCGCATCCCCGTCCTGCTGGAGGAGACGCCCGTCGCGGCATTCGCCGAGACACTCTTCGGGCACCTGACGCGTGCCGATCAACGTCGCTGGGCCCACGCCTACCTTGAGGCCCTGCTGAGCACGCCGGGCAAGAAGTCGGTGCGCCGCCTGGCCGCCGCCGTTTCCGGGTCCCCCACCGCTGGTCAGTCCCTGCAGCAGTTCGTCAATACCAGCCCCTGGGAGTGGGATCCGGCACGGCAGGAGCTGACCCGCTGGGCGGAGCAGCGCGAGCCCGCACGGGCCTGGACTCTGGGCCGTGCCGTCCTGCCCAAGCGAGGCGAGCAGTCGGTCGGTGTACAGCGGTCTTTCGTGCCTGCCTCTGGTCGCACGCTCAACTGCCAGCTGGCGCTCGGAATGTTCCTCTCCACCGCGGCAGGTGCCGTTCCCGTGGACTGGCACCTGCTGCTGCCGAGCCGCTGGGCCGAGGACGAGCAACTGCGCCAGCGGGCGCGCATACCGGAGACAGTGAGCCATCGCCCGCTGTGGGAGCACGCCCTTGGCCTGGTGGACACGATGGCGGAGCGCTCCCGCTTCGGGGCAGCACCGGTAGTCGCCGACATGAGTGACTATCAGGAAGCCGGACAGCTGATCCGCGGGCTGAGCCGCCGCAAGCGGGACTTTGTCATCGCCGTGCCGGGCCACTTAGCAGTAGCCCTCGACGGGCCCGTCCCTTTGGAGACCCGCCGAGGCGCAGCCGCGGCCGCGCCGGCCCACAGCGCCGAGCGGGTGCTGCGCTCACGCAGCGCCCGTCATCCGCACACCGCTGTCGTGAGCTGCGCCGACGGCCGGCAGCGGCACGTCCGTATCGTGTCCTGTCTGGTCCGGCTGCCCGCCCCGCGCAAAGAAGTGGTCTCTTCACGCCCCGAGTACCGGCTATTCGCAGAGTGGCACCCGGGCCAGCAGCACCTCAGACGAGTGTGGATCACCAACCTGGTCCAGTGGCGTATGGATGAGCTGCGGTCGCTCGCTGGGCTGCAGGCCGGCGCTGCTGCTGCCGT
Source organism: Streptomyces sp. cmx-10-19 (assembly GCA_049998335.1). Classification (GTDB taxonomy): domain Bacteria; phylum Actinomycetota; class Actinomycetes; order Streptomycetales; family Streptomycetaceae; genus Streptomyces. Next base: position 119,694 of record JAEBFB010000020.1, on the reverse strand, counting down.
GTCTTCGCTGGGAGAAGACTTCGGCCTATGTGATTTCGAGGGACGTTCGTTCCCCGGCTGGCATCACCACATGACCCTGGTCTCCGCGGCGTACGCATTCGAGCAGCTCGGCGAAGGCGTCGCACAGGAGGTGGCCTCGGTGGGGCGGCTGCTGTGAATCACCTGCCCCACCGAGTATCACTTGGCCCGTGGCGCGTGCGCGTTGCCGTGTCGGCTTCGCGCACGCGGCCGGGCCTCGCCAGGTCTGCCTGGCCGCCGTGCGTTGCGGATCAGACCGCGCTGCAGCCTCCGTCCACCGGAACGTCGGCCCCCGTGACGAAGGATGACCTGTCGCTGCACAGCCAGGCTGCGGCTTCGGCTATCTCCTCCGGCTCGGCCAATCGCTGCTGGATGGCCCGGGCAGTCGCGTGTGCCTCCAGCTCCGGTGTGTCGCGGAACGCCTTGGCGATCAGCTCTGTGCGGGTGGTGCCTACCACCAGCGCATTGACCCGTATCCCGCGACCTCCGTATTCGGCGGCGGCCGCCCGCGTCAGTCCGAGGACAGCGTGCTTGGCCGCAACGTAAGGCGCCAGGGCACCAGTGGCGAATCGCCCGGCGGTGCTGGAGGTGTTCACGATCGCCCCGCCCGACGGCTGGTCCAGCATCACCGGTATCTGGTGACGCAGGCAGTTCCACACGCCGCGCACGTTGACCTCCATGATCTGATCGTAGTCGCTGTCGTCCGTCTCGTGCAGCGCGGTTCCCGCAGTCCCCCACCCCGCGTTGTTGAAGGCTGCGTCCAGTCCGCCGAAGGTACTGACCGTGAGTGCCACAGCGCGTTCCACATCGGCGGACCGCGTGACGTCGCCGACTGCCACGGCGGCGACACCGCCGGCGGAGGTGATCTGCGCGGCCACCTTCTCCAGTTGCTCCTCCCGGCGAGCCATCAACATGACGGACGCACCCTCGGCGGCCATGACCCGGGCTGCAGCGGCTCCGATGCCACTGGACGCACCTGTGATCATGATCCTTTTACTGTCAAGTGCTTTTTGGACACGCGTAGTTGTCGACATCTACTCTCCCCGTTGCGTGTGCCGTATCTCGCCCGACAGTGTGGCGTGATCAGCTTCAAATCAGAAAGCACTTTCGGGAAGAGTTGACCAGCAGGAGACGCGGGGACCTGAGGATCGGGGCGCCGGTACCAGCCAGCGCGCCCTGGGCGTCAGACGGCGGACACGGAGCAGGCCTTGGCGCGGGACTCGCCGAACTCCAGGCGCTTGGCGGCCGAGGGCACCGCGATGGCCGGCAGCAGGCACCGCCACATCTCCTCGATGCGCTGCGGCAGGTCCCGTCGCCCGGGCCCCGATTCCTGGAAGGCGTGCAGCTGTGCGCCGGTGCTGGCGTTGACAATTAGCCGCGCCACGGCGTCGATGTCGACACCGGCGCGGATCTCCCGCTTTTTGTGCGCCGAGTGGAGGGCGTCGGCAAGGATCTCTGACCACTGCCGGTGAGAGTTCTCCTCGGGCAGCATGAAGGCTTCCTGCTCTGCGACCAGCCGGGCGCCTGCCACGAGAACAGGGTTTTCCAACAGGCCGTAGGCCCAGGACAGCGTGATGTCCACGGCGCGCTGCAGTCCCTGGGAGACGATCGGCGGGATCGCGACGGCCGGCTGCATACGCACGATTTCACGCGCTACTGCCTCTTTGTTCTCAAAATGGAAGTACAGCGCACCAAGGGTCAGTCCAGCACGGCCGGCGATCTTGTTGACGCTCGCCCCGGCGAATCCCGACTCGGCGAACACCTCTGCCGCAGCCTGAACCAGAGCCGCTCGCGTCCGGTGAGACCGCTCCTGTTTCAGCGTCCGCTCCGCCATGCCCAACTCCCTGCGTTACTCGACAAAAAAAATTGCTTTCTCTATCTTATAGAGGCTAGAACAAAGCTGCCCCGCCTGCGGCGGGCAGCCCGGTACGACGTTCAAAGGGGAGTGAACTCGTATGGCGACGCGCGCCGTTACCTCTGCCGGTACCGACGACCAGACCAACGCAAGCATCCTCCTGGGATCCACACGCAAGACCGAGTTAACCGAGGCGCTGGTCACCGACTGGCGCCCGATCACCGCCAGCGAACAGATGGTCACTGTGCACTGGTCGGCCACCCAAGGCTTCTACACCTTGCCCGACGGCACGTACAGCCCGCTGCTGTTCAGCGAAAGCATCCGCCAGGCCGCTGCCGTCCTGACCCACACCGCGTTCGAGATACCACTCACGCACCGCCTGGGCTGGGAGTACATAGCTTGCAGCGTGGACGCTGCGGTCCTGCACTCAACAAGACCGGACTCCACCGTCGAGCTGCGGATGACGCACACGGCAATCAGGCGCCGGGCGCGCGGCTCCGTCCATCTGACCACGCACGTGGAAGCCACCCGCGACGGACTACACCTGGGAACCGCGCAACTGCGCTACTCCACCCACCCGCCCGCCATCTACAACCGGCTGCGCGGGAGCTACGCCGATGCTCAGCAGGTATTCGAACAGGCTCTGCCGCTGACTCCCGCCCTGCACCCCCAAACCGTCGGCCGCACCACGGAGCACGACGTAGTGCTGTCCGCGAGCCTGCTCCCCCGGCAGTGGCGACTCCGCCCGAACACCACACACCGCGTGCTGTTCGACCATGCCCACGACCACGTGCCCGGCATGGTGCTTCTGGAGGCCGCAAGTCAAGCGGCCCAGGCATGCGCCACACCCCATCCTGTAGTGCCCGTGACCTTCGAAGCCACGTTCCTCCGCTATGTCGAATTGGACCAGCCATGCTGGATCAGCGCCGAGACCGACGCCAGGAACACCGCCGGAGGCCACCGGATCCAGATCGACGCTCACCAGGCCAACCAACTCGCCTTCTCCTGCGTTGTCACAACGCAACGCGCGACACCCTGATTGTTGGCATCCCCGCCCTTCCGTGCCCTCAGGACCAGGCGACTGCGCGCCCCCCTCTCTGTCAAAATAGGTCGAGTCAGGCATACTGGATGATTCATTGAGTCGAGGGCGGAGAAGGAGTAGTGCCCGGGTGGCCAGCACGAATGACCACGGGACCCCTGATCCGCAGGTGGAAGCCCATTCGACCGGTCCGCGCCGATATACCGCGGAGTACAAGACGAGGATCCTCGCCGAGTACGAGTCGTTGGAGAAGAAGGGCAAGGGTGCCCTGCTGCGGCGGGAGGGGCTGTACTCGTCGTTGATCACGACGTGGCGGCAGCAACGGGACAAGGGTGCCCTGGACGCGCTCGCCGCGCCGGCCGGACGGCCGAAGGCGGACCCGCGCGACAGGGAGATCGCGAAGCTGAAGGCGGAGAATGCCCGCCTGGAAGCCGACCTCGCCAAAGCCCGCACGGTCATCGAGGTCCAGGGAAAACTCTCCGCGCTGCTCGACCAGTTCGCCACGGACAGCGCCCCGAACCAGAACGGCGAGAAGGACCAGTGACCGGGGCCCGGCCCGCGGCCGTGGCGTTCACTACCGCCCGCGACCACGCCCTCGAAGAGCTCACCGGGCTGGTCGGACGCGTCCAGGCATGCGCCGCGCTCGGCGTGAGCCGGGCCACCTACTACCGCCACCACCGCCGAAGCCCCGCCCCGGCCAAGCCGCGACGGGAACGGCGCCGACAGCCCCGCGCGCTCACCCCGGAGGAGGAGATACGGGTCCTCGATGTGCTCCACTCCCCGGAGTTCGCCGACATGGCGCCCGCCGAGATCTACGCGGTCCTCCTCGACCGAGGTGTCTACCTGTGCTCGGAGTCGACGATGTACCGGCTCCTGCGACGGCACGGCGAGGTCCGTGAACGCCGCCGCCAGGCCGTCCACCCGCCCCGGACCGTTCCCGAGCTGGTCGCCGAGGGCCCGAACCGGGTCTGGAGCTGGGACATCACGAAGCTGAAAGGCCCGGTCAAGGGCGTCTACTACTGCCTCTACACGATCATCGACATCTTCAGCCGCTACACGGTCGGCTGGATGATCGCCGACCGGGAGAACAAGGACCTCGCCGAGCGGTTCCTGTCCGAGACGATCGCCAAGTACGCCATCGCGCCAGGTCAGTTGACGGTCCACTCGGACCGCGGGTCCCCGATGGTCGCGCAGAACGTCGCCCAGATGATGGCCGGTCTCGGCGTCACCAAGTCGTATTCGCGGCCGAAGACGTCGAACGACAACCCCTACAGCGAGAGCCAGTACAAGACCCTGAAATACCGGCACGACTTTCCCGAGCGTTTCGGATCACTCGAGGACGCCCGGACGTGGTGCACCCAGTTCTTCACCTGGTACAACGAGGAGCACCGGCACTCCGGGATCGGCCTGCACACGCCCTACGACGTGCACTTCGGCCTCGCCGAACAGCTCCGCGAGATGCGAGCAGACGTCCTCCAGGCGGTCTACGCGAAGCACCCCGAACGCTTCGTCCGCAAGCCACCGGAGCCCCCGAAGGTCCCCGCAGCGGCCTGGATCAACAAGCCGGCACCAGACAGCCCACTGATCCCGGCACAGCGTTAGAACGATCTACCTGCCTTGATCGCTTTGACAGGTTCCGGCGCCAACCTCGGACACGCCGTCCTGCTCTGCCTGCAGAACCAGGACGAAGTCGCTTCCAAACAAGCGCTGTTCCACCGGCAGAACGAGCGAGGCATCCCGGAGAGCCTCAAGGCCACAATCCCCTACTTCCTCGGCGCGGTCCCCGAAGACCAGGCCGCGCTCCAGCAGCAGCTGACCCACGCCAAACGAGCCCTCCGCCGCTCCGAGAACGACCTCAAAGCCGCCCAGGAAGCAAACCAAGGCATCGAGGCCCGTCTTGAGTCCCTCCTCGGTGAAGCCCGCGTCCACGGACTGCTCACCGACAGCAGTGTCGACACCTCCGACAGAGCAGCCGCCATCGAGATCCTGCAGCAGGCTGCCTCCTTCCGGCCCACCCCGGACAACGCAGACGAGGAACAGCGACGGCAGGAGCTCCTCCTCGACGAACAGTCATCCGCTCTCCGGCGGCAGCTGCGCTCCCTCGCAGAAGAACGCCAGCTCCTGAACGATCTGGAGACACAGGCTGCCGGCTACACAGGCGCCGTCGCGCGCGGCATGTCACGTCTGTCGGCGCTCAACCTCGTACCCGACGGCTTCCCCGGCGAACGCAGCTGCCCCCTGTGCGGAAACGAATTGGCCGAGCCGGACCCCACCGTCTCCGATATGCACAACACCCTCGCAGATCTCCGAGGGCAGCTCGACAGTGTCCAAACCGTCCAGCCCCGCCGCGAGCAGGCCCTGCGCCAGATCGAGCAAGCGGCGACGCGTCTACGGGAACAGCTCCGCGGCATCGAAGGTGCCCTCAGCATCATCGCCGAACAGCGCAACCAGCAGGCCGGCCTCCTGGGACAGGCCGAAGCGCAGGCCTACACCCGCGGCAGGATCAGCGCCTACCTGAGCCAGATCAACACCACATCCGACAGCGGACACATCCAGCGCCTGGAGTCAGACGTCGCCGTCGCCCAGCGGCTCATCCAAGGCCTCGAGGAGCAACTCGACACCGAGACCATCGACGACAAGCTCACCCACGGCCTCAGCTACCTCAGCGGCAAGATGACCGGCCACGCCCGAACCCTGAAACTCGAACACGGCGACCGCCTGGTACGTCTGGACCTCAAAAAGCTCACCATCGTCGCCGACACCCCTCAGGGCATCACCGAACTGCTCCGCATCGGCAGCGGCAAGAACCACGTCGGTTACCACGTCGCCGCACACCTCGCCCTCCACCAGTATTTCGTCCTCAACAGCCGGCCCGTCCCTCGCTTCCTCATGCTCGACCAGCCCACCCAGCCCTACTACCCCTCCGACATGGCCAAACAGCGCGGACGGCTGGAGGACATCGCCCTGGACGAAGACCGCGTGACCGTCACCCGCCTCTTCGAACTCATGCACCAGGTCGTCAGGGAACTGTCCCCGAACTTCCAGATGATCGTCAGCGACCACGCGGACCTGCCCCACGACTGGTACCAGGACTCCATCCGCTACAACTGGCGCAACGGCGAAAAACTCATCCCCACCACCTGGCTCGACGACAATCCCACCCCGTAGCCAGGCACCCTCGCCACTCTCCACCGTCAATCCACCCGGACAGAACCGACAACAGCGGCACTGTCAGAGCCGTGCGGAACAATGCCTTCATGGGCGAATCCCTCGCGACGCAGTTCCTCAGCGCGGACCTCGAGACGGCCTGCCCCAGCTGCCGCTACCTGATGTGGGTCCGCTACTCGGAGGTCGTAGCCCAGACAGCCGTGATCTGTCCCTGCTGCTACGCCCAGATCTGGCTGGTCGACGAGACCGGCAGCGCGCAGAACGCGGGCGACGTCGTCCAGCAACAGATCGCCCAAGCTCTGAAAGGCCTCTTCCGGTGAAGTACCAGCAGCGCCTCCAGGTCGCCGTACGCGAACGCCTGCGCAAACTCATGACCGCGCCCTTCTCCAGCGCCGGCCACGAAGTCCACCTCGCCGTCACCTGGATCAAGAATCAGCCAGCCCTCAGAGGACTCCTCGAAGAGGCAGCCCGGAAGGAGCCGGACCTGGACCGGGAGAAGTTCCAGACCGGCTTGTCCCGTAGCGGGCGGTTCTTCTGGCCAAGCCGGACCGAGGAAGGGCGGGCCTCGCTCGTCTGGGAGCTGATGCAGGACATCGCCAAGGCGGAAGCAGAGGACCCAGAAGCCGGCTGGCGCGTCGCGAGCGACTACAGCCCCAAGAGCAGCATCCAGGACAGCTGGCGGGAGTTCGCCGAGGACATCCTGCAGCCCCTGTTCGACTTCCTCAGCGAACGCGTCGGCGCCGAAAGCAGCATCCTTCACACCCTCGAGCGCTACCGCACCCGCATCGAATGGTTCGACCGCGAAGAGCTGTACACCCGCTTCGAAGCCGACCGCGCCAACGGCGAGGAGGTCTACAACCTCGACCTGCAGCGCTTCCTCTTCCTCGAAGGTGACCACATCACCCACGCCAAGCCCCGCTCAGCCTCCGGCGAAGCCGACCTCATCGGCGACCTCGACAGCCGCGACCCCCTCGTCTGCGACGGCAAGATCTTCGACGGCAAGGGGCGTGGCAAGGGCTACCTCGTCAAAGGGCTGCACCAGGTCGTCAAGTACGCCCACGATTACGGGCAACACACCGCCTACCTCGTCATCTACAACATCAGCGACAAGCTTCTCGAGCTGCCGACCGACGGCACCCCCGGAGCCTGGCCCCCATACACCCAACTCTCCGGCGTCCGCGTCTACTTCATCCACGTCCGCGTCCTGCCACCCACCACCACCGCCAGCAAAGCTGGCAAAGCCACCCGTGTCACCCTCACCCACGCCGACCTCACCAACCCCGACGCCTCCTGACCTGTCCCATCAAGTAGCAGCTCACTGGAACTGCGCGACGCTCGATCAACCTGCGCGCACCCGCGTACACGCAGTTCAGAGGGACACCGTCCCACCCAGCCCCACACGCCGAGCACCTCAGGCATCGCGGACATCACCCAGAAGAACTGAGAAACCCCAGCTCACGTCGACAGCAACAACTCAGAAAAACTGGGCTACGACACCGGCCCTGGCCCCACGACCCGCAACTCGCCGCGCTCGATCCGTGGTGGAACCCACCCTGGCGGGCCACCTGGAACCACAGCTGGCACCAAACCCACGCCTACTACAGCACCGGCATGCCCTTCCCCAACCAGACCACCAAATGGATCCGCACCCAACAACGCACCTGGGACCAGCTCCACCCCCACCAACAACACCTCATGGGCACCATCGGCATCCACGGCCCCACACCGCTATGCCGCTACAACAGCCACCCAACGAACCCGACCAGTCAGCCAAACAAACTGACCAACAGCCAGACCACCACGCCGAAACGGGAAAACGGCAGGTCACAACCCACCCGTGCCCAAGTCCACAAGCAACACCAGCCGGCCCGCCCCCACACAACCGACCGCCAGCCCCAACCAGCCAACTGATCAGCCCAGCTCAACACCCCGGCCACCGATCAGAAAGAACGAACCACGACAGCGACCCCTCGCCCGTTCTCGGGGAGTCGGAGGAGGCGCGGCGGGGCCGGCGCCTGGCGCTCCTGCAGACCGCGCTCCTTGAGCACGCCGCCGCGTGGAATCTGCGCACCGTCATGACGTTCCACCAGAAGGTCGAGGAAGCCGCCGCGTTCGCGGAGAAGCTGCCCGAGACGGCAGCCGAGCTGTACATGAACGACGCCTCGGATGAGGACCTGGCCGCTGCGGACAAGCTGCCGAAGTCGTCGATCGACGCGGAGTTCTACGAACTCGAGGCCGGCCGCCACGTCCCGCCGGACCGGGTGTGGTCGGCGTGGCTGTGCGGCGACCACCTCGTGTCCGAGCGGCGCGAGGTCCTGCGGCAGTTCGCCAACGGCATCGACGCGGCAGGGCGCCGGGTCCACCGCGCCTTCCTCGCCAGCGTTCGCGTGCTCGGGGAAGGCGTAGACATCACCGGCGAGCGGGGAGTCGAGGCCGTCTGCTTCGCCGACACCCGCGGCTCGCAGGTGGAGATCGTGCAGAACATCGGCCGCGCGCTGAGGCTCAACAAGGACGGCTCCACCAAGGTGGCCAGGATCATCGTGCCGGTGTTCCTGGAGCCCGGCGAGGACCCGCAGGACATGGTCGCCTCCGCCTCGTTCCGCCCCCTTGTAGCGGTCCTCCAGGGCCTCCGCAGTCATGATGAACGACTCGTCGAGCAGCTCGCCTCCCGCGCTCTCTCCAGCGGCAAGCGCAAGGTCCACGTCCGGCGTGACGAGGACGGGCAGATCGTCGGGGTTGGCGGCGAGGGTGACGGCGAGGACCAGGAGGACGACACGCAGGCCGCTGCCGAAGCGGCGCTGCTGCACTTCTCCAGCCCGCGCGACGCCGCGACCATCGCGGCGTTCCTGCGCACCCGGGTCTACCGGCCCGAGTCCCTGGTGTGGCTGGAGGGTTACCAGGCCCTGCTCCGTTGGCGGAAGGAGAACGAGATCACCGGCCTCTACGCCGTGCCCTACGACGTCGAGGTGGAAGTGGGGGTCACGAAGGATTTTCCGCTTGGGCGCTGGGTCCACCAGCAGAGGAAGGCGCTGCGGGCAGGTGAACTGGAGGAACGGCGCAAGACCCTGCTGGACGCGCCGGAGGCCGGGATGGTGTGGGAGCCGGGCGAGGAGGCGTGGGAGAACAAGCTCGCCGCGCTCCGGTCCTACCGGCGGGCCATGGTGCACCTCGCTCCGCGCCAGGACGCAGTGTGGGGCGAGGGCGAGGCGATGGTGCCGGTCGGGCAGCACATGGCCAACCTGCGCCGGAAGGGCGGCCTGGGCAAGGACCCGGAGCGGGCGGCACAGCGCGCGAAGCAGCTGGCCGCGATCGACCCGGACTGGGACTGCCCGTGGCCGCTGGACTGGCAGCGGCACTACCGCGTCCTCGCGGACCTAGTCGACGCCGACGGCGTCCTGCCGGCCATCGAACCCGGCGTGCTGTTCGAGGGCGATGACCTGGGCAAGTGGCTGGAACGGCAGAAGAATCCGGGCACCTGGGCGCAGCTGTCGAGCAAGCAGCAGGAACGACTGTCCCAGCTGGGCGTACAGCCGCTTGAGGCGCCGTCTCCCGCCTCGGCTGCCACGCCTACGGCTAAGGGCCCGAGCAAGGCGCAGCAGGCGTTCCAGCGCGGCGTTCAGGCCCTTGCGCAGTACATCGCCCGTGAGGGCCACCACCGCGTCCCCAGGGCCCACGCAGAAGAGATCGCGGTGGAGGGCGAGGCCGCCTCGGTGGTCGTCAAGCTGGGTGTGTGGGTCTCGAACACTAAATCGAGGCGCGACAAGCTCGCCCAGGACCAGCTGGCCGCGCTGCGGGAACTGGGCGTGGAGTGGGCGTGAGCCCGGACTCAGGTCCTGTCCGGTCTTCGGGGCAGGACCTGAGTCGGACGGCCTTGTTTTTCAGCCCGTCTCGTCATCGATCAGGCCGTAGGGCGGCTCTGTCTCGTCTCGGCTGAATCGGACGATCACACGGTCCTCGATCAGCTCGGGTGGGCTGTTGTCGGCGACGATGACCTGCGCCCCGTTGCCATGACGTGCCAGCCACTGTGTGAGGTGCCGATAGAAGTCGTCGGTGCTGACAGCGTCCGCGATGAGGGTGTCACGGCCGGTGCCGTGTCCAAGATTCTTCTGAGGGCTGTCGATCATGAGAAAGCCAGGGTGCGATGCCCCGCTCTCGAAGGCCGTTTCGAAGACGGCCAGTTGCCATGCGAGGGTGATGAGCGTCCTAGCTCCTGAAGATGCCACCTGGTAAGGCTCACCACGCACAAAGGGAGTCAGGTCGTTCGCCACGTGAGCCTGGCTGAGTTTGGGATAGTGCCACTCAGCAAGGAGACGACCAAACCGCGTGCTGATCTGCCGGAGCACCTCATTCCGGTCCTGGGTGGCATCACCCAGTTGCGCAAGTTCCTCACGAAGCTGGCCCAGGTTCGCCTCTTGCCGGTTCACGAGTCCAGCCCGCTTGGCCAAGCCTTCTTGGAGTTTGGACGCGGTGTTCAACTGATCGATCTGGCGCGTAACTACCTCTTTGCGGCGATGCAACTCGTCTCGGGCCACGAGGAAGGTGGAGACGGTCGGCGAGGTGGCTTCGTCGAGGGCTTTCGCCGCACGCTGTTCTTCCAAGCTGGCGGTCTGAGCCCGCTGCCTGGCAGAGGAGAGCGAGGCATCGAGTTCCTCGATGTACGTAGTGATCTCTTTGAGCCGGGCCTTCGTCGAACGGATCTCAGCCGCGACGTCCAGCTGCTCAGCTTGTTCGCTGATGTTGTTGCCGGCAGCGGCCCCGAGGGTCAGGTCCGGCGCCTCCGGCAAGTCGTGGTCACACATACTGCAGCGCCCGTCGATGACATGGGGCGGGACAGACAACGGGTTCAAGCAGGCGGGACACGTGCGGACGCGGAGCGGATCAAACAGCTGCCGCGCTTGAGCCAGCATGCCGAGTTTGAGGAGGTCGTCGGCGTATTGGGCGCGCAGGGGAAGCATGCGTGCAAGCTGTGTTTCCCGGTCACGCAGAACGGCGGAGGCTGTGCGGGCCTCCTCTGCAGAGCGCCGGTGGGTCTGGCGCAGCTCTTCGGCGAAGGTGGTGGCGGCGTGGGCCCGCTGATCGAGCTCTTCAAGCTGTGCAGTGATCGACGCCAACTGGCGCTCGGCATCCAGGCGGGTCTGCGGGTCGGTGGCCGTTTCACCATCTTGTTCGGCGACAAAGGCGGTGGCTGCGGCTAGCTCAGCCCGCGAACGGTTGAGGCGTCCCTCGAGCTGTTTGATGCGTGATCCGAGTTCTACTGCGCGGTCGTCGTGAACGCCGAAGACGACATCGACGACCTGGCGCAGCTTGTGCTTGCGCGGAGGGCTGTTCTCGAAGAGGAAGTTCTTGTCAGCGACCCGTTCGTTGGGCAGGAAGGTCAGCCACATCAGGTCGCGGATGCTGAGCGGGTCGGTGCGTGATTCTGCGTCGGTTGGCGCTTCCCGCAGCTCTACGCCTTCCAGCTTGCAGTGGCTCAGCAGTAGAGAGGACAGGCTTTGAGGGTCGCCGGCCGGGGCGATGACCTTCTTTTCGATGGTGGAGAAGGAAGGCTGGTCCAATCGTCCGCGTCGGACGAAGGCCACGGTGGAGGGCTCGCCTACGGCGCGTTCGATGATGTGGCTGTCGCCGGAGAGCTCGACTTCCAGCAAGGCCGAGCGGACCTTGCGGAGGACTTCGGGGTGTCTGGGGTGGTTCTTGGCGCCGAGACCATAAGCGACGAACTCCAGGACGGCTGTCTTGCCCGAGCTGAAGGCTCCCGAGATGACAGAGAGATCTTGGACTCGGCCCTCTGTGGTGAAGTCGATGTCGTAGTTACGACCGATACCCACCAGGCGGAGACGTCGTACGCGGATGCCATGTGCTTCGGTCATCGGTCGTCCTCCACGAAGGGCTGCTCAAGTGGCTGAAGTACCGTCCTGCCGCTGTCTACGGTTGCAAGAACGCTGGCGAGAGCTGCGGCGGGCCGGTTGCTGCCGTCGACACGCAGCCAGCCAGCGGTCTCCTTGCGCAGGCGGGCGTCACTGAGCCGACGTAGCTTGCCGACGACCATTTCGGCTGCGGTGGTGAAGGATCTGGCGTAGGTCGTGGTGAGGTGAGCGCTCAAATCACGTCCGGCAGAGGTGATGCGGTAGACAAGTCCACCCTGCTCATTCGCGGCGGTGCAGCATCCGTAGGCCACCAGCAGGCTCAAGTCATGCTGAATGCGCTCACGGCGGCTGGTGAATCGCTGTCCCGAGGACGCGTAGGACAGCACCCGCGGGTCGAAGCCCGCGAGACGCAGCAGGGATGCCTCCCGGCTGTCCGGCTCCACCACCAGGAAGGGGTTCGCGGAGAGGAAGTCGTAGTAAGCGATGCGTTCCAGGTTCGCGCCCGGCGGCTTCTGGTTGGCCATGGCGTTCATGAGAAGAAGGAGCTGTGCCAGCCGGAACTGGACCTCGTCCTCCGGCATGACTACCGGACGGTCGGCGTCCACGGCGACTCCTCATCGTCGGTCGGGGGCTCGTGCCGGGACTGCTGGGTGTGTGAATCGGTTTCGGAGTGCGTGGCGGCAACGGTGCGCCAGTGCTTGACCCAGCCGGCCTTTCGGTTGTCCACGAGCCGGTGAACCAGGCCCCAGGCGTGCGCTACCTCCAGCCTCAACTGCTTGGGCAGCTGAGGGTGCTCCGTCCGGACGTCAGCCCAGACCAGACTGTGCAGTTTGCGCAGGCTGTCGTCAGCGCAGCACTCGTTGAAGCGGGTCTCCCACACGCCGTGGAGGGTCGCGTCGGTGGAAACCAGAGCGTTGACCTCCGACGGCACTCCCTTATGGGCGATCTCGCGCGCGACCAGGTCCGCATTGAAGAACTGGCGCTTGGCACCATCGAGCTCAAGATGGCCGGCCTCCCTCATCTGCCTGACGAAGAGCGCAGAGTCGAAGGCAACCGCCTTGTCCTCGTCCACTTCCAGGACGGGTCGGGCTTCCCCGTCAGCGGGAGGCACTGCCGTGGGCAGTTCGTAGTATGCGCGGCGCACTTGATCAGCTTCCGGAGCTCGCAATCTGACCGTCAGCTGCGTCTCATCCCACAAGTCGATGACCAGGTTGTGGTCACGTTCCTGGGTCCTCTTCCACTTGTCCCACCACTTCGTGGTCGGCCCATCCATGCTGGAGGGGATACACAGGATCCACATCTTCACCGTGTGCCCGTGCTCGGCCGCCTGCTTGATCACCGACTGGAAGGACTCCCTGATCGTCCGCTGGTGTGTAGCCGCGGTGACGGGATGAAAGTACTTGGACTGCCAGACCGTGATGGAGCCACCGAGGTCGCCAGCGAACGCGTCGATGCCCCAGTCACCCGGGTTGGCTGCGATGGTGCGGACCCCAGGCATGGTGGCGTTGGCGAGCTCAATGATCATCTTCTCGAAGTCGTCCCGGGCACCGCCCATTCCACCGGTACGCATCTGGTGAGCCACGAAACTGATCGGCGGCACACCAGCCGCCATCGCCACGTGATCTTTCACGGCACCCCCCAGCGCACGGTACCCACCGCTTTCAGCCCGTGCTTCTTCCGTGACACAAAGTCAGGAGGGGCACCGTAACGCTGTTCTCCTCTATCGATCAAGAGGATGCCCAGGGGCTCTTCGGCATCTAAGCGCACCACGGCGTCCTAGTCGCTGCTGATCAGCTGCGCGCTGCCGGCGCCGAGCTGAAGGGTCCCGCAGCAGGGCGTTTTCTCGCGGTAGGTGGCTCCTGGGATGCGGGCCGCGGAACGCGTCAGCAGCTCGACGACCTGATCGTGTTCAGTGTCGGAGCGGGCGTCCAAGACGAGCCGGTCCGGGCGCGTGGCGTGGCCAGTGGCCCAGGCAGGACTGAGGTCAAAGCGGTACCACAATGGCATGGAGCGCATGAGGAGTGCGCTGCGCAGCGGGGTGCTGGCGGTGTAGGCCCAGCACGCATGGTGCGCGGCTTCTTCGTCGGTGAGGCCGTTGTGCTGCCACAGCGGTGAACGCCCATCCTTTTGATGCCAGCCGGTCTCCTGCCGGAAGACCATGCGGGCGGTATCCATGTTGTGCCAGCGCTGCGCGTCCACAAGGTCGAGGCGCGCCCCTGTGGGGAGGTGGGTCAGGCGCACCCTCCGGCAGGTGAGGTCGATCAGCCGGAGGCCGGGGATGCCGCACACGCCGTGGTCTTCGTGGAGGAAGGGCAGGATGCGGCCAGCGACACGGCAGGCTGTGTTGGTGTGGATCTCCAGACGGTCAGGCTGGTGGCAGATGGCGTTCAGATAGCCGCTGACGCTGGCCATCGCGCTCTTTCGCGGCTGTTCCAGGGGGTGCGGGTGCTGATGGTTGCTCATCAGGCACTCGAAGAGGAGGGCCTGGAAGGCCAGTTGTCCGCGGTCGGTGGGGTCCAGGGTGGGGCGGCCGCCCTTTGTCTGGAGTCGTCCCAGATACAGAAGGCGCGCGAGTTCCTTGCTGATCCGCTTGTCGGTCGTGTGCGGCATGAGATTCCTGCTCCGGCTGCTCCCGGGCGGCAGCCGTGGAGGAATGCCTGCACGGACACCGAGAAACGCGTCTTGCGGGACCGGGCATCCCACCCTTGAGACTCCTGCGACTCCGCCCGGGCGGATCGCTCGCCTCCAGGCCGTCCCTGGCCTGTCAGAGGGGACAGTAGCGAACCGCGCGCGGCAGACTACGCGACGCGCCGGGCGACACTCGACACCACGTCTTCCAGCGGCACGGCGAGTGGTTCGTCGTTGCGCGGTGGAAGAGATCCGGTGTGACGATGACAGCGGCGCGGCGGCCCCGGCCGACGCGCAACCGGCTGAGCGCGCCCCGATCCCCGGCCGTGGCCGCGCCGCCCATCCCGCCCTCCTCCTTCACTCCAGCCAAGGGACATGGGCAGAGCAGCCGCAACGGGGATGTCAGCGGGCCGACCACGGCAAAACCGCGTGGTGACCTGCACGGACACGGGGACGGTCCTGCGGGCCGCGCAACACCTAGCGCAACCTCTTGGCGCAACAGATAGGCGCAACCCCCAGCGCAACCTCGTGCTCCTGGTCGACCGAGGCGTGCGGTCACGCGGCTCGGACGGCTCCGTGGGCGCGGGCGAGGTGGCGCAGCTCGGACCGTGCCGCCGGCACCGCGGGGACGGTCTCCCAGTAGGGGTGCCACCACAGCCGTACGGACAGGAGCAGCAGGCGGCGGCGCAGGGCTGTGGTGTCGCGGGGGCGGGGTGCGGCGAGTGCTTGGTAGGTGGCATTCCAGGCGGCTTGCGTCTGCACCAGGTCGTCGGGGAAGTCGGTCACGTCCATACCGGCATTAGATCGCTTGTTCGAATTGTGTGTCACTTCGGACACACTCCGTCCGGCGCTGTGGTCGGGGGTCGCGACCGGCGTGGTCGGCCTCACGGTCGGGCCTGTGGTCGGCCCCCGCCACGGCGGTCCGGCCCGGTCTGGAGCGGCACCCGGGCGGGTGATTTTCCTTCGCGTACGCGGGCGCATTCCTAGCGGCGCACGTCCAACTTGCCTATTTCTGGGGGGTATTGACAGCTTTTAGTGCACTTTGTCATGTTCTGCCCCCGCCGCTTCCGGCGAACGAGCAAGAGGTGATCTCATGCGACGAACCGAGTACGACGCGAGCCAGGCCGCCAAGCGCCTGAAGGTGCCCGCAGCCGCCTTCCGGTGGGCCCGCCACAGCGGCCTCATCCCTGACCCGGACGCGTCGTCCTACCAGTGGTCCCGGGCCGCTGTGGAGGCTCTGGACGCCGACGCCGTCCGGGCCGCGATGTCGTCCCCGCCGATCGGCGGCGGCGCGGCGGCGGACCGGATCGCCGCCGCGCTCGGCACCCCGAACGTGATCGGCGAGAAGGTGAACGTCACGGCCTTCGTGGTGCGGCGGTTCGTAGACCGCGGCCTGCTGGTCGACCTGAGCGCGAACCCGGACGGGACGCTGCACCACCCCGGCCAGGTCGCGGAGGTCTGCCGCCGTGAGGACCTGGCGGACCTGGTCGCCGCCGACAGCCCGCTCGGACCCGAGCAAGCCGCCGCCCGGCTCCGGGTACGGCGCGTGGACTTCGACCACATGGTGCGGCTCGGCTGGGTCCGCTCACCGCAGTCGATCGAGGTCCGCTTCGGCACGAGCCGGGCCGGGGCCGTCGACGTCGCGCTCTACACCACGGCGTCCGTCGACGCGGTCGTCCCTGCCCATCCCGAAGTCGACTGGGAGCAGCTGCGCGCGGTGGAAAAAGGCCGGCGCTCCCCGCTGGCATCGCTGCGCCCGGCACCGGCACCCGCCTGAGCGCCCCCGCGCCGGAACAGCACTACGAGGGTGCTACCCCGCCCGCCGCGTCCCAGCCGTCCAGAAAGGCGGCCAGGGCGCGGCGTTGCTCTTCCTCGCGGGCGATCTGCCGGGCGAGGACGTCACGGTCGACGTACGGGTCGACGGCGGCGAGGACCAGGCGCCCGAGTTCGGCCGGCTCCAGCGCCTCCACCTCCCACTGCACCGGGCGGCGGAGGTCGAAGCCGTAGCGGCGGGCGAAGGCCGGCCACCTCGGATCGCCGCGCTTGCCCTCGGTCGCGGGCAGCTCGTAGGCGCGCACCTGCTCGTAGGTCAGCAGCACCCGCTCGGTGTGGCTCCAACAGCCCGTGCGCGCCACCCAGTCCCGCTCGATATCCTCGCCCGAGCAATCGAAGTCACCGACCACCAGGAGCACGGCGGCGCGCGGGTCGGCGGTGACGCGGTCGTGGACGACGTCGGCGTACGACTGCGAGCCGAAGCCGCGGACCACCAGGACCGGGATACCGGCATCGGCGAGCCAGCCGGTCAGCTGCTGGCGCAGGGTGTCCTTCTCCGCCGCGACGTACAGCGCGTGCTCCTGGCCCTCGGTGCGGTCCAAGCGGAACCAGCCGGGCATCTGGGTGACGAACGAGTCGGCGCCCTCCCAGGCAGGCGGGACGTGGATCTCCCGGACCGTGTCGATCAGGCCGGGGAAGCGGCCCTCCCTGCGCGCCTTGGCCAGCTGCGCGGACAGACGGCGGTACATCGGCGCCGTGTGCGGCAGCGCCCCCTCGGAGACCAGGCGGTACATCACCTGGCGCAGCGTGACGCCGCCCTCGTAGCCCTCCACGATCTGACGGGCCCGGGCAACGACGGCCGGCCACCGGATCCGCTCTGGCGCCATACCGGTACTTGGGTCTTCATGGTTCTGGTGTACATCAGGTTCGCGGCATCGTTGCCTCTGCTCCGATCCGAAGCGTTGCCGGCGGCCGCAGAGCGTGTGACACCAGGGGTCACCACGGGCCCGGGGACGCTGATCCCCCGAGCCCACGGTGTACCGAGTCAGGGTCGTCGGCGGAACCAGCCGCGGCCCCAGCCTGGCTCCTTGTCGCCCTCTGGCTCCGGTGGCGCGGCGGCCTCCTTGCGGGCGACGTCGTCGGCGTGGCAGGGCCGTACACGGACCGGTCCCCGGCCCGTATGGCGCTCCTGTGCACGGTGATCTTTTCCTAGCCCTCGTCGGTGATCTTCCGCCCGCACCGCTTGCACACTGGGCGCTCCGTCTCGCGCTGTGCGGCGCGGCGCTGCTTGTCCTCCGCGTCGGCGCGGGCCTCCTGGGCGCGGTAGAGGGCGTGGCCGTCGGGGTCTCGCACCCGCGACCTCGAAGCACAGCGTTCAGAAAGCAGCTGCTGTCCGGGCGCGGGGGCGTGTGCGGTGAGCGGCCCTGGGGTCTTTCGCCCTGGTCCGGTGGGGTATCGGGAGCGGTCGGAAGGCTGACAGGCTGGAGGGTATGAATGGCGACGGCGAGCAGCCGCTGAGCGCCTGGGTGTATGGCCAGGATCCGAACAGCGGTGCCCTGGGGCCGCGGCCCGGCCGGACTTACGTCGAGTTGGCCGGTGGGCCGCTGGACGTCACCGGCTGGCCGGCGGACGGCATCGGCGCAGGCGCCTGTCTGCGGACCGAACGGGGACAGTTCGGTGCGGGCGGCGGGTCCCTCTACCACCCGCACCCTGGCGACCGGGCCGCTTTGACTGGTCCTGCGACAGCCTCTGACCACCCGATTTCGCCGCGCGCGGGGGTGGAACAATGTCGTGACCTGCGTGTCTCGGTTTCGGCGGGGCTGCCTGGCTTCCGCGGGCCGGGAGGCTGCGTGCCCCCGGTGCCTGGGGCCGGGGTGTCTGTGACAGCGGGTAGCGGGTATCTGGGATCTACGTTTGATCATCTCTTCCGCCGCGGCGCGTGATTTCCTGCCGACGGCAGGGAGAGTTTTCTCTCCTGCGGGCAGGAAGGCTGATGTGACGGGTGAGGGGATAAGACTGGCGGAGGTGCTGGCGGCGGCGGAGGATGCCGCGCCGGTGCGCTCCCTCGATGTCGTGGCGCGCAACCTGCGTGACCGTTTCGGTGCGCGGTATGTGTCGTTCCTGTTCGTCGACGTTGTTGGCCGGCGCATGCTGCGGGTCAGTGAGAAGGCGGCTGGGGACCAGGAGCGCCGCACCGAGCGGGTGTCCCTGCTGGGCAGCAGTGTCTACGACGAGGTCCTGCGCACCCAGAAGCTGGTGCAGTCACCGGAGGACGGGCAGGGGGTGCGGGTGCTGGCCCCGGTCACCAACCGGGGTGACACCATCGGGGTCCTGGAGCTGTTCCTCACCCAGGTCACCGAGGACGTGCTGGAGCAGGTGGAGGAGGCCGCGCACGCGCTGGCGTACATCATCGTCACCGACCGGCGGTTCACTGATCTCTATCACTGGGGCAACCGCACCACGACGGTCAGTCTGGCCGCGGAGATCCAGCGCCAGCTCCTGCCCTCGGCCCCTTCCTGCGAGGCGCCCGAGTTCGACCTCGCGGGCGCTCTGGTCCCGGCCTCCGACATCGCCGGTGACACCTACGACTACTCCCTCGACGACGACACCCTGCACCTGTCCGTCACCGACGCCATGGGCCACGACGTGGATGCTTCCCTCATGGCCACCCTCGTCGTCAACGCCTCCCGCGGCGCCCGCCGCGCCGGCACCGACCTCGCCGAACAGGCCCGTCAAGCCCATCAGGCCCTCCTCGCGCATGGCAGGCAGACCTTCGCCACCGGCCAGCTCCTCCGCATCGCCCTGGACGGCAGCGGCGCCCAGCTCGTCAACGCCGGCCATCCCCGGCCACTGCGGCTGCGCGAGGGCACCGTGGAAGAACTGCGCTTGGGCGTGAATCTGCCCTTCGGTATTCCCTGGCAGGGTCCCTACCGGGTACAGGACCTCGACCTGCGCCCCGGCGACCGCCTCCTGCTGCACACCGACGGCATGCAAGAACGACAGGCCAAGGCGGTAGACCTGCCCGAACTCCTGCGCAAGACCGCCCACGAGCACCCGCGTGAGGTCGTACGCACCCTCGTCAGCGCGGTCACCGACGCCTACCTGGGCCTCCCGCCCAAAGACGACGCCACCGTCCTGTGCCTGGACTGGCACGGCCCCGAAAACCACCGCACGAGGTAGACGACGGCCGCAGGAGACGCTGGCCGGTAGCTGTCCAAGCGTCCGAAGCCGGACACTCACCGCAGGAGCGCCTGACGGCGCACGGGCCGGCCGCGCCCACACGGCCAGGCTCCATTGGCTTTCTGCCGAGCGTCCCGCCGAAACCCGTCCGCTGTCATCACCCACACAGGTGAAGCCGCGCCACGACGGGCAGGGATGCCCGGCAAAGGCCCGGGTACGTTCGATGTATGCGCCCGTCTCCACGCCCCGCTCCCCGACGTGGCCGCACCGAAGAACGCACTTCGGGACTCGCGCCAGGCGACAGGACCTCTGGCTCCCGCCCGCTCGATGACACCGACCAGCCCCCTGCCGCGCCCGTCGAAGCGCTGCATGAGGAGATCACGCAGCTGCGGGAGGCGCTCGCGCGGCGGCCGGTCATCGACATGGCCCTCGGAGTGCTGATGACCGTCTGGTCCTGCTCCATGGACGAGGCGTGGGAGCTCTTGGTGGACGTGTCGCAGCACTCCAATACCAAGCTGTACGACGTCGCCGAAGCCGTCCTCGCCGGCGTGCAGGGCGAGCCGTTGCCCGCGCTGCTGCAGGACCACCTGGCGGCCGCGGTCGCCAGGCTGCGCGCACACGCTGACGGTCACGCGTAGGGCCGGCGCGTCGGGGTGGTCGGCGGGTGTTGAGCTCAGCAGCCCCCGGGCCGTGATCGTCATTTCGTGCGTGGCCTCGACACGGATCCGCCATCGCAGCCGTGCGCATCCTGTGGCTGCGGGCGTCGTTGGACAGATCCAGCACAGCGGCTCCCCCTCCGGTCGGCGTGCATGCGGTTGAGGGCCCGAGACCTTCCCATTGCCACGCTCTCGGGTCCTCACCCATTCCCAGCCCCGCCGCCGTCCCCGCCCGGCCCTGATGACGAGTCGCCGCGGGCAGGCGTGGAAAACCGTCTTCGCAAAATCGGCCCCTGCCCGCATGACCCTGCGGGATAATCGCGGGACGCGGAGACCGTGGGCCGGCCGGAGTGGCTGCGCACCTAGTCGCCCCATCCGTGGGCGGCGGTCTCAGGTCCCCGGACCCCGGACTGCGCGCCTGGCCGTACTGCAGGCGAGCCGGGCAGAGGCAAGCGCTTGGTCGGGGCGCCCGGCCGAGCGCGTTCCCTTGAAGGGACGTCGTGCTGCTTCTTCGGGCGCCCGAAGAGGTCCTGGCACAGGGTTGTGGACTGTCTCTGGAGGCCGTTGGGGCAGGTGGGGCGGTGTCGGTCGTCTTCCGGCGGCACACCGTTGCAGCGGCAGCCAGCTGTCCAGTGATCAGTTTTCTGCCTCATGGCTTGAAACATTGTTTAACCCCGTCCCTGTGGGCACTTGTGGAGTGCAGCGTTGATCTTGACGCTCTCCTTAACTGCGGAGTGCTTACGCACTCCTTCGAACGAGAAAGGCGCCTTCTCATGAGCGCTGTGAACCCGGCCGGCCACGCAGACCACCACACGGGCGCCGATGGGGCAGCTCACCGGACGCGCCGGCTGTCCACCGAGACGAAGGCGGCCTTCAAGACCACCGAGTTCTTCGCCTACATCGCCGCGGTCGTCGCGGTGCTGATCGCCTCCATGGTCGTGGGTGACGACGAGGGCCACGCCGACTACTTCCGCGCCGACAAGGCATGGCTGTACATCGTGATCCTGACCGTCGGCTACATGATCAGCCGCGGCCTGGCCAAGTCCGGCAGCCGCGACCCCTACGACGAATCCCGCTGAACAAGAAGCTGATCATCCGGTGGGGCCGGAAAGGCCCATCCTGGCGGCCCTCACCGTGAGAACAGATCAAACTGCGGTCCCGTCCCCCACGGCGGTATCTGGCCGGGCGACCAGGCAGACCCTTGTCCGCACGGAATAAGGGAAGCAGGTCGAACACGTGCAGGCCCGTAAGCATGAGCGGGAGTCTTGGGCAAGAGCGCGGGGCGTTTGACATAGTGGCACGTGTGGGTGTCCCACCTGGCACGTTGTGGGTGAGGGCCCGATCCCCAGTGGTCGGGCCCTCACTGGTTTGTGCTCCGTACTGCACCGCGTTTCCCTTCGGCGAATGGCACGGGCCCGACGCCCCGCCAGGGTAAACAGACCAGCGGCTCAACACCCGCGGGGGCGGCCCGACGGTAACGCCAGCACCGGCCGCAACCAGCACAGACGGCTGGGGCAGGCGCGGGCTGCGGTAGAGTCGCCGTCCCATCCCTGGCGGAGCGCCTGCTGCTGGTGATCTACGCGTACGGCACGAACACCGGGATCAAGGCCGTGCCGTCCGGTGGCCACGGCCCCACCGAGGACGAGCTGCGGTACGTGCGGCGCCGGTATCTGTCCGCCGAGGCCGCTCGCGCCATTGCCGTCCGGATCGCGAACGCCACGTTCACCGGCCGCAGCACCGAGCTGTGGGACCAGAGCTCGACCGCGGTGGCCTCCGACTCCACCCATGTGCGGGCGTACGACCAGAACCTGTTCACCGAGTGGCATCCGCGCTACGGCGGCTGCGGCCTGCTCATCGACTGGCATGTGGAGAAGAAGTCCCTGGCCATCCACTCCCAGCTGATCAACTGCACCGCCTCCGAGGTCGCCGCGGTGGTCGAGGCGCGATGCGGCACGCCACCACTATGGACGTGGGGGCCAACTACACCGATTCGCATGGCCAGTCGGAAATTGGCTTCGGCATCACGCGGCTGCTGAACTTCGACCTGCTGCCGCGTATCAAGTGGATCAACAAGGTGAAGCTGTACCGGCCAGCGGCCGGCGAGCCGGACACCTATCCGCAGCTGGCCCCGGCGCTGACCCGTCCGATCCGCTGGAAACTCATCGCCCAGCAATACGACCAGATGACCAAGTGGGGACCGACCCTAGGACTGCCCGCCCGTCTGTGCCACGAGCAACTGGAGCCGGGCAACCAACTGCTGCTGTATACCGACGGCATCATGGAGGCGCGCGCGGCGCTGACGGACACGAGTTCGGACGCGAGCGCTTCGTTGACTTCGTCATCCGGCACCAGGCCGACGGGTGGCCCCGCCGGGGACTCTTCGCGGACTCGTGAGGTCCGTGCTGGAGCACCACGACGGCCACCTCGACGACGATGCCACCGTGCTGCTGTGCGAGTGGCACGGCGGCACGGGGACGACCCCCGCCTGGGGCGGATGGCGATGTGTCCGGGGCGACGTCATCGGTCCGTGCGGTGGAGGACAGAACACGTCGGCGCCCCGGGAAGTCCTTCAGCGCCGTGTGCGGATTACCGCGACGCTCGTGGCGACGGAGAGCACCGTCGCGGCCGCCGCGACGACCGCCTTCTTGCGCTGTGCGCCGGAAGCACCGGGGCCAAGGGCGTCCCGGGCCCGGTCGTAGAGGCTCAGCGGCACTCCCAGGACGGCGTTGCCCGGCGGCCGCCGCGGGACGGCGGGGTGGGGATGGGTCGGCGCGCCGAGCCGTACCGTCTCCCACGCGGCGCCGAGCCGGCGCAGTCGAGGTACTCCGACCGCCTCCTGCAACCGGGGCAGCAGGAGGTCCTCCTCGTCCCTGATGTCCTGCCGGATGAGGGCGAATACCTGCTCGACCATCTCCTCCCGCGCCGGGTCGCCGGGATCCAGGCGCTCGATCCCGGCGATAAGATCGTTGATCTGCTGGTGCTCGTCCTCGACCCGGGCGGTCAGCTCCTCCCCGTCCGGGACCGAGCGTCGCACAACGGGCCACAGCACGGACTCCTCGGCGAAGGCGTGGCTGAAGACGAGCTGGATCATCTCCTTGAGGACACGGTCACGCTCCTGCGCCTCCTCCTCCAAAGCCCGGTATCTGTTCATCAGCCGGTCCATCTCCGCGTGATCACGGCGTTGCCGTACCAGGACGCTGCGACGGCCGCCCAGTTGCTCGATTGTCTGCTCTGCGATCGTCCCGGACATGGGACCACTCCTTCCCGGCCGACACGAGGTCGGCACGGCTTTGGTCGGTATCACTTCATTCGGCACTGCTTCGGTCGGTACCGCCTCGGTCGGTGCTGCTCCGGTCGACGTCAGGGCGGCCTCGGTCCTCGGATGCCGGAACGGGGCCAGCCGCGAGTACCCCCGCACGCGGATGTGCACCACACCGGAGGAGGTGCCGTGCACGAGCAGGAGCGGGCGCATGCGGCCGGGGTACCCAGTCTCCTCCGAGGAGAGCGGTCGGACAGGTCCCCGAAGATGCCACGGTCCTCGCGAACATGGTGAGGAGGCAGCAGCGGTATGGGAGAGCAACTGATCGGATCCGTTGGATCGCTGTCCGCCGACATCTCCGCCGCCGGCCGGTGGCGGGGGAGATCGCCGCGATCATGGCCAGGCGGCGGAGTCGAGGCCGGTTTCCCTCTGCTGGCCCGCCTGCGCCGGGCCCCGCCCTGCATCCGAGCGGGCTGACCCGTACGGCCGAGCTGGTGGTCGTGGACGACGGAGGCGGACACCGGGGTGAGTCCTGGCTGGACGCGTCCGGACGGTACGCGGCCACGGTCCGCTTCTCCCGGGCGGCTGGACTGCCCGGCCCGCTGCCCGACGGACTGGGACTGGCCTTGCGGGTGGAAGGAGCAGCTGGTCCCGGTCGGCCCGTGGCTCCTCCTCACGAGCAGTGGCCGGGGCCGGATCGGCCGCCGCCTGCCACGACCGCGCCCGAACGTACTCGGCGGTCCGTACTCCTCCCTGCTCAAGTACCGGATCGACGGCGGCCACCACCTGCTGACCGCCTTCCCCCGTCCGGTCCGGCGAGGGCCGGCGCGCGGCGACCTGCGGAGTGTGCGCGAGGCCCTCGCGGCCGAGCCGCTCGTCCTCGACCTGTGCACCGAGACCACCGGCCAGTCGTGGCGTCCGTTCGCGGTGCTGACTGTGCGTGCTTCCCTGCTGCCCCGCATCCGCTCCGAGTCCCCCGCCTTCGACCTCCACCATCCCCAGCTGGCGAAACTGGACGAGCGGGAGCACACCGGCAAGCACGACGTCCTGGACGCGCCGGGCCACGAAAGCGACCGGTAGGGAACCGGGCACGGAAAGAAGGGCACGTTCTCCCTGCGCGGGCCGGTGACCCGGGCCCGCGCAGGGAGAGCGCGCCCTTCGCACGCACGGCGTAGTGGTACCGGTCGGCACCGCGTCGTACTGATCAGCCCTGCCGGCTCCGCCGGCCGTAGGCGTCCGCGCGCGGCAGCGGGGCCGCATCGGCATGCCGTCCGGGGCGGGCGGCGGCGTGGCGCTGCCCGGGCCCGGGGCCGTTCCGGGTGGCGAGGGCGTCGGCGACGATCCCTGTGACGAAGGCGTACACGGTCTTGTGCAAGACGTCCACGACGAGTTCTTTGCGGGGCCAGGTGGAGGGCGGGGCGCCGACGCCGGTCGCGTTCTCCAGGATCTGGTCGTTGGTCAGGCGCACGACGGCGAACTTGGCGGACGCGAGCGGTCCGCGTAGTCCTGCCTGGGCCATGACGGAGCGCAGTACGCCCAGCAGGGCGGCCTGGCCGTGGTGCATGGCCCAGTTCACGAGCAGCGGCTGCGTCCCCGGACGCTCCGGCAGTCCGGTCAGGCGCTGCAGGACCCGGGCCGGCACATGCGAATCCGGCCGACCGGTGACCGCCTGCTCGATCTTCTCGCCGAGGGTCATCACGACCCCACCGGCGGCGCCGGCTATCAGTCCCTGCCACAGCGCTCGTTTCATCATGCCCCGGCGGGTACCCGTGCCTATCGCTCCCACCCTCCCCCGGTGCCCGCCGGTGCTTACGGAGTGTGGGATCAGTCCCCGGTGGCCTTGTCCACGAGCGCCGCGTACGACAGCTGCAGTGCGTCCGCCCCGGCGAGGGCGGCGAGGGCGCCCATGGCGGTGCGCGTGGCGCGCGGCCACAGCAGCTGGCCGGCGGTCAGGGTCGAGGCCACCCATACGCTCACGCAGAACGGGCAGGTGAGCAGTTCGCCGACCGTGTCCCTGCCGCCGCCCTCCCGCGCCTCCTCCTCCAGCTCGGCGGGGCCCTGCGGGCCGACGTAGCGCGTGAAGGGGGCGCGCAGCGGGCTGGTCACCGCCGCCTTGCTCAGCAGGCGGCTGAGCCGGAAGACGGCCACCGCGGTGAGGACCACGTCGGCGGGGGCCGGCCTCTCGGGCAGGGGGCGCCCTCGGAGCCGTACCGCCGTCGCCCACGCCGCGGTGTACACCCCGAATCCCGCCATGGCCGCCGCGTATCCTCCCAGGGGCCGTTCCTCCCCTGCCGAGTAGTGCTGATAGTCCTGCTTCATGCCCGCGAGGAGTCCGTGCAGACGTCCCGCACGGTGGTTCTCAGCTGCTGTGGCCATGGGCCGTGTCCGTTCCTGTCTCGCTCGTTCGCCGGTTCGTTCCGTCGCCCTCACCCGTCGGCCCGATGTGGTCGGGCGGGCGCAGACGCACCTCGACGTGGCCGTCGACGACGCGGGGGTCGAAGGCGTGCTGGGGCGCGGCGGCGGGACCGCGGACGTTCCATCCGTCGGAGACCCTGAAGACGCTGCCGTGCCAGGGGCACCGGAGGCACCCGTCCGCGACCGTGCCCTCGGACAGGGGTCCCGCGAGGTGGCTGCACCGGTCGGTCAGCGCGTGGATCGTCCCGTCCGTCCCGCACACCAGCAAGACGGGCACGTCGTCCACGCCGCGCCGTACGGGCCGGCCGACCGGGAGGTCGGCGACGGCGCCGGCACAGTGCCCGCCCTCGCCGAGGACATGCGAGACCTCCTCGCCGTGGTTGGCACCGGCGGCCTGCCGGTAGGCCATGTGGCCGCCTAGCATGCCGCCAGCCCCCACCACGGTGAGCTCGAGGAAGCCGAGGGCACGGCCCGCCGCCGTGTGTCCCCGGATCCGGCAGGCCAGCGAGGTCGCGTACAAACCCACCGCCACCGTGTTGGCCAACGCGTGCACCAGGCCGACCCACTGCTGTTCGTGGTGCAGTTCCGCCCCCTCGGCCGCACCCGTGAGCGCCGCGCGGGCGGCTGCGGCCAGCCCCACGCCAATCAGGAGGTCCGCCTCGCGGGAACGGCCGGGCCAACCCCCTGGGCCCCCGCCGGACGTACTGGGCCGCCTGAGTGCCGAGCCCACGGTGGGCGAGCTGTGTGCAGCTCTGTCCCTTCCCGGTGCACGACTCCTGCCCGCGCGCCAGGAGACGCCTGTGGAGTGGTTCGACCAGGACCGGCAGAAGATGCTCGTCGCTGCGGAGTCCTTGGGACGGAGCACGACGGACGGGTACGACGCCCGCCTGAGCGAAGCAGACGTCGTAAACGGCGACCTGGACCCTTGGTTCGACTGGGCCGACCAGCTGGTGGCTGAGGAGATCAGCTTCCACGGCGCCAGCACCCGGCCATAACCGCTCTCTACCGGGAGGGGTAGGCCGCGCGCAGCCGGCCCAGGAGGTCCTGCACCTGGTCGGAGGAGAAGGCGGTCACGTCGGCCTCATCCACCCCGCGGACGGCGAGGCTCCATTCGCCCGAGTCGGAGAGGCTGACCTCGATGGGCGGCTGGGCCATCCACATCACATCAATGCCGCGCCGGACCACCACCGCCACGAGACCGGGCATCGACGCCGTCGCTTGGGCGCCGGGGTCCATCATGAGGAAATCGGCAAGAGCCTCGGTGGCATCGTCACCCCGCAGGCTCGTTGCGGAGACAGCGATTTCCCCGCCGGTGGTGTGGACGAGCGTGACCGCCATGTGCGTACAGTCCTCGTGCCGTTCCCACGGCGGGGTCTTCCAGGTGAAGGTCATTTCCGCATCCTGCCCAGGCTGGCAGGCAGTTGGCAGGCGAACGGGCCAAGATGTCCTGGTCCCAGCGTTTCTGGCTTGCAGTGGCTGATCATCGACGGAGCAGAAGAGACCGCTGCGCCGCCGGGCCAACGTGGCGCTGTGCCGTTTCCAGTGGAAACGGTTCGCGGGGGAGTCCCTCTTTACGACGTAAAGAAGGTGTCCGCTGGGCGGCACCGGGAGGGCGCGGCTATCCCCAGTCGCGCAGGTTCCGTTTCAGCTCGTTGAACCGCGCGGCTCGGCGGGGGGTTTGGCTCGCGTCGGGTGCGCTGCCGAGGGCGAGGACGGGATCGGTGACCTGATAGGTCACTCGGTAGGCCAAGACGTCCAGGGCAGTCTCCAGCCATTCCTCCGCGCGGCGCGGGGGTGCCATGGGTCCGAGCGCCGTCGTGAACCACACGGGCAGCAGGTCGGTGCCGGTGAGCGCGTCGGACAGCCGGCTGCGCAGGCGTACCCGCAGTTGGGTGCGTGCACGTTGGCCGGCCTCGATGACCGCTGCCGACCTTGCACGGCGGGCGTTGTCCGCGGCCTGCTCGGCTTGGGCGCCCTGAGCGCTCTCGGCCAATCGCCCGATCCGTTCCTGGCCCTTCTGGGCCTCGGCGGCGGCCTTGGTGAACGCCTGCTCGGCCTTTCTGCGGCGTGGGTCGCCGGCCGGGGTGGAGGCCAGTACGGCCGCCGCGTCGCGGACGGTGGAGCGGTGGCCGGCCAGTGCCTGCCGCGCCTGCTGGTAGTGGGTGATCCGTAGCTGGAGGACGTTGCGCTGGTGCGTCGGCAGGAGCGCTTCCTCGGCGGCGAGCCCCTCGTCGACGGCGAGACCGAGACCTCTCAGCTTTCCTCCGCGGTCGACGTCCAGGTCGACGACGACGGCGCCCTCGGCCTGCCGCAGGTGCCGCTCCAGCGCGCTCACCCGCGTGGTCAGCCTCTCCAGCCCCGTCTCCGTCGCGGAGATCGACTCCTCCAGCTCGTCAGAGCGGGCTTCGGCCGTCTCCTTGGCTTCCTGCAGCTCCGACTCAAGGGTCTCCAAGCGCCGCGTAGTGCTGCGCTCACCATCCTCCAGGCGCTCCACCGTCTCCTCGACGTCGGACAGCTTCGACGTGAGGTTCGAGATGGCGTAGTCGGTGTTGCGTTCGAAGGTGTCCTGGCTGCGCTTGAGCGCGTCGATGCGGCGGCGC
Organism: Streptomyces sp. cmx-10-19; assembly: GCA_049998335.1. Lineage (GTDB taxonomy): Bacteria > Actinomycetota > Actinomycetes > Streptomycetales > Streptomycetaceae > Streptomyces. The sequence goes on along the minus strand of JAEBFB010000020.1, from coordinate 91,239 downwards.
TGCTCCTCGCCCAGGTCCAGGGAGTCGTATCCGCTCACGCCTTCGCCTTCCTCGCGCCGTCCCCGCTCGCTTCGCTGGCCAGGCTGTAGGCGCCGGCCCAGCACAGCAGCGGCAGCAGCCACACCCACCACGGCAGCACCCCGAAGGCGAGCAGGGGCACCGCCACGCTGGCGACGCACAGCGCGGCGGCGGCGTGCCGCAGCTGCCGGTGCTTGCCCGGGAGGGGCTTGTTGCCGGCCGTGTAGAACGCGGAGGTCCCGATCAGCTGCGCCACCGCCAGGAGGCTCCACCCGCCGCTGATCCAGCCGACTCCGGCGGCCACGCCCAGCAGCACCGCGCACGCCGCGTGGGCCCACAACGCCACCGTGAACGACTTGGTGCTCAGCTCGAGGTGGGGCTGCTCCAACCGGGCCGGCACCTGCGCCTCGTACGTGAGCAGCGCGTTGCCTGCCTGCACCAGGCGCGCGAAGGCGGCCGCGTACTGCGGATCGTCCTCGTCCAAGCTGTCGAGACCCTGGAGAGCCGCAGTGATCTCGGCCTGCAACCCCGTGACCTCCTGGGCTATCTCCTCGTGAAGCTCGGCCACCCGTCCCCCTCCTCGGCGGCCACGGGACACCTCCCGCTGCCTGCCAGCCGCGAAACCGGTCGACCGTACCGGCCACCACCCGCCCCGCGCCGCGACTTCACCGGGAGTGGCCGGATTGCAGCGCTCGATGACTGACCTCCGGCTTGGCACCGAGTCCACGCCGAGGAGCTGACCGGCGACGCCGCGCCCCCCCGACGACCGGCACTCGCAGCCCGAGCACGCGCACCCGGCCGACCCTCCCCGGGGCTCTCCCTTGGTATTCCGCTGGTTCTCACCACGCACGACGGCCGACTCGGCTTGGATGGTGCCTCGTATCGAGTCACCGGGCGGAGTCAGGAGGCCAGGGTTCGTGGTGTTCAAACGTTCCGGGAGCGCGACGCGGCTGTTGTGGAACGCGGTGGCGACCAAGCCGTCCCAATTCCTGGGAGCGCAACGACGCCAAGACTGGGTGCTGTACCGGTGGGAGACGGAGTTCGGGATCGTCGTGCTCGCCCACGGGGTTGACGGTGAGATGGGGATGACGTTCCCGGGCCTCACCCTGCTGCGCGAGCTGGCCCAGGACGCCGCGGCCCTGGCCGTGGTCGAACCCGACTACGGCCCTCCTGACGGACCGAGCCTGGAGGCCATCGACGCCGCCGGCCCGGACAAGCACTACGGCACCACCTGGCACCACCTGGAGCGGGTGCTCGGCATGCCCGCCCCCTACTGGCATGCGAACCTGCGCGACCCCGAGCTGATGATGGCCTGGAAGCCCGGCGCGCCCACCGTGCACATGCCAGCCGTCGTCACTCCGGACCCGGCGCCGCTTCTGCGCCTGGCCGCGGAGGAACCCGACGGCTCCCACGCGGCTGCGGCCGCGCTCGAGGTCGCACGGCGCGCCCTGTGGAACTGCGCGGACTCCGCACACAAGGAGATCGCCGAGTACGTCGATGCCAGCGACGGCATCGCGTCCATCGCGGTGGCCGCCCGCCCCGTCATGCCGCACCCGCCGCAGCCGGTGGCCGAGGAGATCCTGCGTGATGGCTGGAGGAGCATCCTGCACCGCACCGACGTCCTCGCCACCGAATGCGCCCACCTGGGACACGTTCTGGGCGCCACCCGGTATTTCCCCGGCTCGTGCAAGGTCACCGTGGGCCCGTCCTCCTGCGTCGAGGCCGGGCGGTGGGCGTCCCGGCTGCAGGCCAGCCCTCGTATCGCGCTCGCCACGTACCTCGGCGACGACCAGGAACGGGACATCCTCGTCGACCCGGTGACCGACATGCCCGCCGTGCGAACCGGCGACGTCATCGAGACCGTCGCCCCGCAGCGGCTGCCGGCGCACTCACCGCTCGCCGCGCTGACCATCGGCCGCGGCCACAACTCGGTTTGGGTGACCACCCAGGACGGGACCGTGTTCCCCGCACCGCAGATCGGCGGCGGCTACACCTACGGGTACGCAGGCGGCGGCCCGGTCGCGCTGGCCAGGCTCATCGGCCTGCTCCTGGACGACATCACCCACACCGCCCCCGGCTACGACGGACAACTGCCGTCGGCCGGCCTGCGGCACGCCGTCGAACAGGGCTGGAAGGGCCGCACCCCTCCTTTCACCCTGACCCGGGCAGAACTCGAAGCACTGCGCGACGGGTGATTCACAAGCCGTTTCCACTGGAAACGGTCCACTGGAGAAGACCCCCTCTTTACGCCGTAAAGAAGCTCGACCCGTCGCGGGCTCACCCGGAGGGCCGCTGTGCCTCACGCCGGAGGGGGCAGGTGAGCGGGAGGACACGTTCGGTCAGCTGCCCAGTGAGGTGGGTGTCGGTGAGGGCGGCGTCGGTGAGCCAGTCCGCTTGCGTCAGCTGGTCGACCAGCTGCTGCAGCTCACCGGGATCGACCGGAACCCAGGCGGCGAGAGCGTTCAGGGTGATGCCCTGGCCGCCGGGACCGAGGCGTCCGGCGGTGTCGGTCTGGGTGGCCAGCGTCAGGGCGAGCAGCCGGGTTGCGGCGCTGGCCTTGGCCTTGCGGAGCTTCTTGTCCGAGATCACCTTCTGGGCCCAGCCGGAGAGCTTGGGCCGCATCTTCTTGCCGAACGTGAACGGGCCCGCCTTGTCCTCGTGGGGCACCAGGGAGGGGACGGTGATCGGGGTGGGGTTCTCCGGCCGGGAGGCGAGCAGGTCCCCGGCGGTGCCGGGCAGGGTGAGCCAGCCGCAGCCGGTCAGCTTCTCGACCTGGTCCTGCGGGTCGGTCAGGCCCAACGCGGTGAGGTCTTGGCCGACGAGGTTGCCGGCGCCGGTGTGGGCGGTGCGCAGGGTCAGCATCAGCACCAGCAGCCGTGCCTCCGGCCCGGGCAGCGGGCTGTGGTCGGCCACGTACGCGAGGACAGAGCGCGCGTGGTCCCACTGCGTCCGCACGGTCAGCAGTCGGTCCACGGTCGGCCCACTGTCAGCGGTCTCGGTGCCGCTGATGGGCTCACTGTCGGCTGGTCCGGGGCCGCTGGAGGTCCGGCCCGTGCGCTGTTCGTGCTGGAAGCGGGCGGCAGCGGCGGCCTGTTCGGCGCGCACGGCCTCAACCCGCAGGCTCAGGATGCCGCTGGCGTCGGCCCAGGAGATGAAGGCGCGGGCTTTTCGCTCGTGGAGATCGGCGAGCAGCGCCAAGTCGGGTTCGGTGCGCTGCTGGTAGGCGCGGAAGAGGTCACCGAGTTCGATGAGTTCGTCCCGCAGCGCGGTAGGTCGCAGATTTTGGGGGATGACCCGCTGGGCAATCTTCGCCTGCGGCGGGCGGCGCCGCGCGGGGAGCCGGGACTACCATCCCGGTGGTGGCCTGGTGGTCGGAGAACTGCGGCCCGCTCGTGCCCGCGCCTGTGTTCGTGGCTGTGGGGGCCGGGCGGCCGGTGGTTGGCGGGCTGGACGACTGGGAGGTGGCTGCGGTCTTGGCGCCGGGGGTGGCGGCCGCGCACCGGGAGCAGCACTCCATGGCTTGCCACCAGCGTCCTTCCCGGTCCGTGATCACGGCCAGGACAACCGGGCCGCCACACCGCCAGGGTTCGGTGCGCGTATGCCGGCCGGTGTCCGGGAGGTGGATGTGGCAGCTCTCCAGCTTGCATGCGCAGTACGCCTCGGGCCTGGGGGCGGGGGCGGTGCGGAGGTGGGCCTTGAGGTGGGCGATGGCGGCCGCACGGCCGGCAGCCGCGGACGGCAGGCGCTGCTCGGCACAGGCAGGACGGCTGCACGAGATGCGCACGGCCGCACTGCCCCGGCCGGCGGCGTCCAGACGCACTGTCCAACGGCGTCCCGGCACCCGCTCGTCCAGCTCGCTCACCGCGGCCTGCGTCATCCCGGTCTTCCTCCCGTGCCGTGTCTGCGATACCTGCCGCCGCTTCCCTCCGTGCCGGGCGTGTGTGCGGGCGGCGAGGCCACCGTATGCGGCGCAAGGGGCGAAGGCTGGTGAACTCGCCCTGTTGACCGGCATGCGTTGCCCAGCCGGCACCTGCCCGGGCCGCGCGTTGTTCGTTCAGTGCGGGGTGTGACAGTTCGGGTCTGTGCAGCTGCCGGCCAGCGCCAGCGTGCGGTCCTGCGGGGGCGTGTCCAGCCACTCCGCACGCATGGCCTGGAGCCGGTCGATGTCCGAGGCGAGTTCTGGCACTTTGGCCCGCAGCGCGTCGGCCCATTGCTGGGTGAGCGCCCGCCCGTTGACGTACAGCTCCCCGTCCCGGCCTCCGACGGCGAACAGCACGCCGCCCCTCTGGGCGGGGATCACCATCGCGCCCACCGGCTCGGCGACCTTGCCCTGACGTACCAGCACCGCGGTGGCAGTCTGAGCCTCGGCTAGGGCTTCCTCGTCCACCGTCGGCATGGGATCGGGGCCAGTGGGCGGCAACAGGGGCGTCACGCCGTCCTGGGGCGCACCGTCCAGGCCGCGGCCGGCGAGCTGGTTGTTCTCGTAGAAGGTGACCATCCCCGCCAGCAGGGGCATGTCCTCCCGCAGCCGTTCGGCCACCGAAGGCGTGAGCCGTTCGCCGTTGGCCAGCACCTGTCCGCTCCTGCCGACCGCGACGGAGAGCACTTTGCCGTCCGGGGTGAAGTGGTACTTCACATCCGTGCCGCCGGCCATCAGCCCGGTGTCGATCGCCCGGTCCCACAGCCGCATGACCCGCTCGACTTCCGCCTGCGGGAACGGCGACGCCGCCTGCGGCTGGACCCCGGGCTGGCGGCGCGCGTCACGCGCCGCGCGCTTCTTCTTGATCCGCCCCATCGGCGGTCTCCCTTGCTCGTCGGCCGGCCCCCGCCGGTCAACGAGCACTCCGCAGCTGCGGACACGACCGCGTCACCCGTCCGGCTCCGCTTGTGTGCTGAACTGCCACGCGGGTCACGGCCGGGTACGCAGCCGGTCAGGCACGTCCTGGTCGACGTACTCGACCAGGCGCAGGACCGGTCGGTCTGGCCTGGGAGGGGAACTCCGTCGATCAGCGGCTCATGGTGGGCCGCCCGGTTGCGCAGGGAACGGACATGGCTGGCAGTGGTGAACACGGTGGTCCGCTTGCCGCCGCTGTCCGGATGAGGTTCCCCAGCCGTGCTGCGTGCTCCCGGACATCCCGGACCGCGTCGGCAAGGCACGCCGCGTCGAAGCGCACGGAGTGCGGAGCCGCAGGAGGAATGCGCGGCGCCCGGGGATGCACCGGCGACTGAGGGGCACGCGGCGCAGGTGCGGACTCCGTCGGAGCTGTCTGCCATGCCTGGACCTGGGAGCGCTGGGCGTCGGTGAGCCAGGCGGAAGCCTGTTCGGCGGCCTGGGCAAGCTGGCGGCGCTGGGGAGGTGTGACGCTCGGAAACCCGAGGCGCTTCCGCTCCGCGAGGTCGCCCAGCAGTCGCTGGACCTTCTGCAGGGCCTTGCGCTCCTGAAAGGTCGGTTCGCGCGGTGTTGGAAGGCGGACGGCCCGCTCCAGCCTCAGCAGCGCATCTACTGCTGCCCTGATCAGGCCGTTCTCTTCGGCGGTTGCCCCACCGTGTGTCACCTCTTCCGCCCGGTTCAACCAGCGGCGGACCTCCGTGCGGCTGCGCCCGTCACTGACCGCCTGCTCGAGGGCCGCCATGACGTCCGCACGGTCGGGCGAGGAGAAGTCGTGCGTCTCGTCGCTGGTCGCTCGTACGGTGTGCCGGGTCTGCTGAGGCGTGGCCTTGGGCTCCTGCACGCCGATGGGCCGCCGTGTGGTCCGCAGCCGGCGGATTTCTTCGACTGAGTCGGCGGACTCGGAGAGCAGGACTCGCAAGCCGGTGCGACCAGCGGGGGTGAAGAGCACTTCCCGGCCGATCGAACCGTCAGCCTCGCGCGGGTGGTGGCCGTGGCGGTGACGTCCTGCTCCACCATCCAGGCCAGCAGCCCCTGCTTGATGTACAGGTGGTCCGCGCTGGAGACCCCGGCAGCCTTCCGGGCACAGGTGGAGGTGTGCTCGGGATCCGGCCCGTGGGCGAAGTGGCAGGCGCGATCGGTGTACAGCTTGGTGAAGAGCTGGTGCCCGCACCCACCCAGCCAAACGCCGCACCAGTAGGTCTGGCCGGCATGGTGGGCCCGGAAGTCGTCGAGCTCTATCGCTTCCATCGGAAGGACCAGAGGGAGCTCGGAATCGGCGTGGCCGATCACTGCGGTCTGCACTCGGCGTCTGTCCAGGGCTATGCAACCTCCAGCCGTACTGAAGACGGGATCCGCCTCCGGTCGGCGCCCTGCCACACTGCAGGGCGCCCAACTGACTGACGGTACCTTCCGCCACCGACAACACCGGAGGTACTGAGGCAGTCCCACCGACTGGGCGGGCGGTCAAGGCGTCGACGACCACCAGCGCTAGGAGGAGGAAGCGGCTGCGCGTCGACCGGCGGGCCGCGCAGTGGGTGCCGGCCTTCGAGCGGCAGTGGGCGGCGGCCCGCCGGACATTCTCCCTCGCCAGGCGGTACACCGTCGTCCAGGACTGGCAGGGCCGACTCGCCCACACCCCGCGTACCGAGGGGAAATCGCGTCAGAACAGCGGACGCGTAGGTGAGCGGGTCACCTGCTCTCAGCTGCGATCGACTGGGCGTTGTAGGCCATGACAGCCTGCCGCAGAGTGGAGGTTTTGAAGCCGAGCACCCGCGGCTGGTCGGGACGGATGCGAACCAGGCCCTTGTCAGGTCGAGTCACACCCACGTGCGTCAGCAGCCTGACGAGTTGGCCGGCCATATCGGAGGTGTCACGGAAGACCGGCGTCTGCTGTTGCAGAGCGGTGAACAGCGCCTGACTGGACACCACCTCCTCCTCATGCGCGCGGGCAATGTCGTAGGCGCGCATGAGGAGATCAGGAACAGGGGCGTTGTCGCTCCCCTTTGAGGCAAGGGGGCGTCCGGCTCGCATGTAAGAACCGTTACTGAGCTGTCGCAGCACGCGTTGTTCTGTCCACTGGGTCAACCAGCTGCGTACCTGGGGGCCGACGACTGTGTGGTCCTCGTGGTCAAGTTGGCGGACCAAAGCGGCATGGTTGATGCCGTTGACGCCGGCTTCCTCGATGATCTCCAGCGCCCGCTCCCGTGCCGTCCCGGAATGGCTCCTGCTGGAGTCGGCAGGGAGCGCGATCTGTTGCCCATGCGCAGAGGTGCCGTTCTTCGAGACAGTGACCAGCTGCTGGGCGCCCGTCATCCGCAGGTTGTAGGCGGCGATCGCCTGGCCGAGCGTCTCTGCGGTGTATCCGGGCAGACGCTGCCCGGTCGTTCCGCCGTAGCGGGCGTTGATCTTGCCGCGGTTGGGCCGGAGGACACCTACCTCACGCAACATGGCGCACAGTTCGCCACCGACGATATTGACGTTCTCTCCCATTGCGTCAGCCAGATCACGGGTGGCCATCTCCTTCTTCGGCGCTCCGGACACGAGCTGGAAGGCACGACGCAGCAGCAGTGGCGCATGCTCGCCCGTGGCCAGAGTCGGGCTCAGCGCCGCCTGAACGCTGTGAAGGTACCGGCCGGTGCCGATGAGGATGACCTCGCCACCGGCACACCACTCCTGAAGCCAGCTCTGCGTCTGGGCCTCGGTGATTGTGCGGCCTTCGGCTGCCAGCGCTCTCATCAGCGTTCCCACCGTGACCCCCGAGGGCCATCGCACGCTGCGCACGACCTCCAGCGCCCGTGTCCGGTCGCACGGCTCCTCGGCGGGTGGCCGGACAACGTGTTCCGCTTGCGGCGGCACCCGGTCGGCCGTCCGTTCGTTCTTATCCTTCACAGCGCTGGTCGAGTCGCAGGCTGCAGGCCGAACAGCCGACTCCGGCTGGTCTTGGGCCCCTGACAAAACCGCCGTCAGCCCCGGCCGCGCCTCGTGGGTGTCGTCCACGGCGACGAGCAAACGTCCGACTTCGGCCGCAGGCGTCCCTTCCGCCAGCAGCGCGCCAACCAGGTGCCCAATCCTTCGCCCCTCTTGCTCGGCCTCCGCCCACAGTTCGCGTGCTGCCCGGGACGCTTTGTTATGGCGTTCGATGCAATAGGACAGTTCATGCAACGGGTTGCTTTGTTCCACACCGACCAAACGGTGCAGGCCTGCGTGAGGGTACGCCGTGGCGACGCCCGGCGGTCTGTGTCTTTGACGAGGCACACCAAAGCAATCAATGTCCCAGGGCATGCGTCAGGTGTCGCGCGTCAGGTGTCGCGGCGGGGAGCGTGGTCGAAGAACCGGTTGTCTGTGTCGATACGGATTTCACGTACGCCCGAGTAGGGGTGGGGAAGAGGGTCGTTGGTGGCGGCGATGACCTGGCAGGCGTAGCCGTCGGGGGAGGCGTCGTCGGCGATGTCGATCAGGGTGTCGATCAGACGCAGTCCGGTGGCGTGGTCCAGTCCCTGTGCTCCGAGGCCGGCCAGGGGGGAGTCGATGATCAGCAGCGGAGGCACGCGGACGGCGGGGTCGACCCGGCCGAGGTCGCGCAGGGCCAGGAGCAGCGCGACGTTGGTGGCCACCTTCGGGCTGCCTGCGACCGAGCTCTCGGCGAAGGTCTTGTCGGCGGTGTGGCGCTCCTTGACGCGGGTGGTGAAGTCGCTGGGGTCGATGAAGGCGGTCTCGACGTCGGGGTTGATCTGCTGCAGCCGAGCGAGGAAGAACTCCGACCAGCGTGCGGTGACTTCCTTGCGGCGCACGTCGTGGGCGGTGACCGCGGCGTCCCGGGCGGCCTGCGCCACTTCCATCTGCTCCTTGGCCGTCTGGATGGCCTTCTCCTGGGCGCTGATGTAGTCGGCTGAATCCAGGCGTTCCTTGAGCTGGGCGACGTCGCGGCTCAGGCCGTGGGCCTCTTTCTCGGCCTGCTGCGCTGCCTTGCGGGCGGGCTGGAGATGGCCTTCGTCGTAGGCGTCGCGGGCGGCGAGGGCGTCCGCGGCTGCGGTGTCGGCCTTTGCTGCCTCCGCAGCGGCGGCGAGGGCGGCTTCCTCCAGGGTGCGCAGCCTGAGCCGGAGCCGCTCCACCTTCGCACGGGCCGCGGCGATCTGCTGCTCACGCTGGTCTGACGCGCCCTCGTGCGGCCGCCCGCATTGCCGGCACAGGCCCGGCTCCCGCTCCGGGAGCGGCTGCCCGCAGCACGTGCAGTCCTGCGACCGGGGCTTAAGCAGCTCGGCGAGCTGGCCTTCGGCGCGCGCGTGGTCGGCGGTGGCGCCGTTCAGCCGGCCGTGGGCGGCGACGACCTGCTTGGCGGTCCTTCTGCGCTCAACCTCGGCCGCCTTGTGCAGGGCCACGAGCCGGCCGCCTTCCCCGATCGCGGTCTTCAGTGCCGCGTCGGCCTGCTGCCACCGCTGCGTTGCCGCACGGTGTTCACGCTGCTTCTGCTCGTACATGGCGCGGACGCTGGCCGGGTCAGCCAGCGCGCCGCTGTCCCGCAGCTTCTTGAACGCTGCCAGCGCGGAGCGGGCAGCCCGGTACCGCGACGTCGCTTCGGAGGCGTTCTTCTCCAGGCCGGCCAAGTCCTCGTTCCACAAGCCGAGGAGCACCTCCAGCGCCAGGATCCGCGCCTCGTCCTTCCCGCCGCCAAGAAACTCCGAGGCGATCGTGTTCTGCCGCAGCGCCATGACGGTGCCGTAGTAGTCGTCCAGCCCGACACGGGTTGCCCCGCGCACGGCGGCGCGCAGGCCGAGCAGGTCCTGGACGAAGGCCCCGGCTGTCGTCTCGCCGGGTTTCGTGCTCGCCACCGGCAGCAGGTGCTCGATCTCGTCCTTGTCGTCGAGGTTCTTCAAAGACACCCGGGCCCGCGGGTTGGATCCACTGCGGGTGGCCTGCCAGCGGGTGCCCGCGATGCGGAAGACCAGCCGGACGTAGGCGCAGCTGCGGACCTCCGGCATGACCGTTGCCGTCAGCAGGCCCAACGGGTAGAGAAGCGCCTCGAGCGCGGTGGACTTTCCTGCCTTGGAGTGGCCCACGAGGAAGGTCACCAGGCCCCTGAAATGGCGGGCGTACCAGACGTCGCCGCGCTGGAACTCAAGCCGCTCGATCACAAACGACGGGCCCACGGGGCCTCCTTCGCATCCGGTGTGTTGATCCACACCGGAAACGACCACCGGCCGTACGGGTGACGGGCTCAGCAGAGGTCCGGATCACCCACGAGCTGCGCAGGCTGTCCGGGCCCGGCTGGGTGGACCTCCAGGCCGCCGTCGGCATTGAGCACCGCACGACGGCCTGGATAAGCACGCCTTGCCGTGGCCAGGTCCCGCTCGTCAAAGTCGCCGACGAAGATGAGTACGCCGTGGAGGAGCTCCACCTTCTGCGTGGCGGTGGGCCACCGGCACAGCAACGCCTGAGTGGTCATGGGCTCTGCTGCCGGCGGCAGGTCTGGCCCAGGCATACGCGGCCTCCTCTCAGTCGGTGAGCGAACGCGCCGACACGCCGTTCCGCTGTCGGCGCAGTTTGTAGGCGCGCGCTCAACGTAGCGGCGACGGCATCAGATTGGAGGCGACGCGCCCCAGCACCGTCCGGCTCTGGCGCCGTGCGTTCAGCGTCGGTTGCCCGCTTCCATGTGGCACGGGCCGGGGCTGCGGCTGCGTACCACCGGGGCCGACCGCGAGGTCGAGGTGTCACGGACGGGTGCGAAGGAGTTCGGGGACACGGCTGTTCTGCCCGAGCCAGGTGGCGACGTCTTTGTCGATGTACTCGACCAGGCGGAGAACCTCGGCGTGCGCTTCGGCGAGAGTCAGCCGACGGGTCCGGCCCTGACGGTCGGTCTGGCCAGGTAGAGGAACTCCGTCGATCAGCGGCTCGTGGTGGGCGGCGCGGTTACGCAGCGATCGGACGTGACTAGCGGTGGTGAACACGGTGGTGCGCTTGCCGCCGCTGTTCGGGAAGGCCTTGTGGAGGGCCTTACGCCACAGGGTGGAGTCGTAGTCGACGTTCTTCTTGTACGGGCCGTCGCCCCGGGTGCCCCCTTTGTCGAGGAGGTTGACCCAGCAGCCGAAGGTTGACTCTGCCACGATCTTCCCGGCCGGGACGGTGCGGAGGGTCTTCTGCGCCGGCCTCCCGGTCGCTGGTTCGGCGGGCATGTTGATGTTGCGCCAGGTGGTGCGGAAGCCGCTGATAGTGCGGTCGTCGAACAGCTCAGCCCCCGCGTACCAGGTGGCTCCGTACGCGGCGGCGAGCTGCTCAGCCATGGCGTTGCGCAGAATGATCTCGGCGAGGGCGATCACCTCAGCGAAGGTCGCAGAGAGCCGCACGTTCCACAGATACAGCTCCATCGCGGCCGCCGGTGTGGCCGTGGCGGCTAGGTAGGGCGCCAGGCGGGGCCGGGAAATCAGCGGTTCCAGAAGCGTGAGCTGCGCTGCGGTCGGTTGTATCTGCACCCCCCTGATGTATCATGGGCGGCAGATTCCCCGGTTCAGCCTCTGGCTTACGTCACGCGACCGGGGTCAGACTTTGAGGGCCCTCACCAGCGGTGAGGGCCCTCAGCTCTTTGCCGGTACGCCCACGATGCGTCGACCGCGAGGCTTCCGTTTCACCTGTTCAGGAGGTGCGCGCCCGGCACGGTCATGGCCGGGCGGGCACCCGGTTGTCGATCGTCACCACGACGGGATCCCCTTCTTCGTAGGAGGCCTTGCTGAGGACTCGGGCGGTCGCGTAGTAGACCTGGGAGGCCATGGCCCAGTCGGCGTAGGTGATCAGCTCCTCGGTGTCCTCGCCGTCGGGCCTGCGAATGGAGGCATTCGCCGTGCGGTAGAGGGCCAGCAGCATGGCGACCAGCGACCGGCCGGAGAGGACCGCGGCCACCAGGCCGTTCTCACGTTCTTCGAGGGACGGGGTCCGGAAGTGCGGGTGGCTGCCGACCTGTGCTGCCACGAATTCCCAGGTGTCCCGGTGGCAGACCAGGGTGGCCGACGCGACCTTACCGGCCCTCATGATCGCCCAGATTCTGCCCTTCCAGGTGAGCGGAGACGGCTCCTCCACCGAATCGCTCGGGCCCTGCTCGCTGGCCTCCAGCGCCGCGCGGGGAACGTCGTGGTCCTCCTCTTCGCGCTCGTCGGATCCCGGGGCGGACTGCTCAGCTTCAGGTGGCGACTGATCGGTTTCGTCCTCGTCGGCAGTGGGGGCATCGGGGTCTGTGGAGACTCCCGGCTCATCACCTTCGGGTGAACTGTCTGCAGAGAGCCTCAGAGCAGCAGGTTCAACCTGGGGTGCCGACTCCTGGTTTGGTGCCTGCCTCTGCTCGGGCAGGACGACAGAATCCGGTTCGTACCCGATGCTGGTCCCGGCCTGGTGCGGGTGCGGGTCTTCCGCCGAATCGACGGCCGCCGGCACACGTGCCGATGCCGGTGCTGCGGCCTGCAGAGCCTCCAGAATCTTGCCGACGTCCTCACGCAGACCTTCGAGACCGTGGTGCAGCCGGTCAACGTCCCGGCGCAGGTCGGCCACCGCAGCAACGGCTTCGCTCGCCCGCTTGCCCGCGTTGTAGGAACTGGTCCGCGTTTCGTGCTGCGACGATTTCAAGTCGGCGAGGGCGGTCTCGCGCAGCCCTGTGACCTCGGTGGTGAACGCGGTCCGAAGGTCCCGCTCCAGGTCGTTGACCCTGGTGCCCAGGCCGTCGATCGATCTCTTCATTTCGTTCTTCGTGTCGATCACGATCGTCACGATGTCGTCCCTGCGCGGCAAGGAAGCCCTCCACCTGAAGCGTGTAGTCGGATAACTGCACTGCGTAGTCTCCGGCCGGGCGGTAGGCGTGCGTATGCGGCTTCCTGAACTTGGCTTGATCCATCTCGACGCGGGCCGATCGGCATAGGTCGGAGCCGGCGCCGGGTACGCCCCCTGCTGGCGGGCCGCTGGCACCACCGCGGCAGCCGACGCCTCCCCCTGCGGCGACGCCGGGCAGTCGATGCGGAGCGCGCGGCGCGAGAGGCGCGGGGGCGAGATGGCGGGTTCCGGCACGGTGGCTCCGCTGCGGCGTCAGCACGAAACGCCAGCCAGAACACCGAACCCCGCCCCATCTAACGCGCTAGGTACGGCAATAGTACGCCAAACGTACGCCATTCGTACGCTTCATGGAGTAGAGTGTTGGTCAGGAGGTGTTCCATGTCCGAGTTGTTCGACGCGGTCGACGCGCTGGTCGCGTCCCGCGCCGCGCTGCCGCCGCCGGCGGAGCGCAAGCGGCTGCGTGCCGCACACGGCCTGACGATCGACGAAGTGGCCACCGCGCTGAAGGTGCGCCGGGCCACGGTGTCCGGCTGGGAGTCCGGCAAGACGGAGCCCCGCCCGCCGGAGCGCGACGCCTACGCCCGGCTGCTGGACAAGCTCGCGGAGCTCTACCCCGCCGCCCCGGCCGACACGGCCACGCCCGCCCCTGACGCTGCGGTGCCGGCCACGTTCACCGCAGCGCCCGCCCCGGCGGAAGCGCGGACTCTGTCCACAGGGGAGGCGTCCGAGGCTGCGGTCATGACTGCAACCGAGAACACCCAGAGCCCTGCCCCTGTCACAGCTGCTCCGGCGGCCGCGCCGCGTCCGGCGCGCACCACCAGGACGTCGTCGACGTCGCGCCGCCCGGGAGCGAAGAAGGCGGCCCCTGCCGGCACCCCGACGGGCGGCACCGATCCGCGCTTCGAGAACGGCCCGCTCGCGGTCGTCGACGTCGAGGACGACGGCACGGTGCTGGCGTACTGCACCGGCGGCCTGGTCCTGGACGTACCCGCCAAGAGCATCCCGGCCCTGGTCGACTGGACACTGCGCGAAGCCAAGCTCGGGCAGCCGAAGCTCGCCGGCCCCGGTAAGGACGCCGACCCGCTCATCGTCCTCACCGAGTCCGCCCTCGAGCGCTACGGCCTGCCCGTCACCCTCACGGAGGAGGAGAAGCACGCCGGGCGGATCCCGGAGGGCCACAAGGTCATCAAGCAGCTCGCGCGCGCGGAGTGGAAGCTGACCAAGCGCGGGTTCGGGCCGTGGGCGCGGATCTACCGCCCCGCCACCGGTTCGGAGCGGGCCTGCGTGCAGCTGTGCATCCCCTCCTGGAACGCGCTCGACACCCGGCACTGGGGCGCGGCCGGACAGCTCCCGCCGGCGGAGCTCGCCCGCGTCCTGGGCGTGTACGCCTCCCGCGTGATGACGCCGCGCGGCTCCACGGCCGTGACCGGCCTGGAGCTGATGACCGCCCTGCACCCGCCGACCCGGGCCTCCGAGCCGGACGCCGACGGCAAGCGGCACTCCGAGCACAACCCCGGCTCGCTGGGCAAGGACGCCATCGACCCGATGAACTTCCCGCCGTGCGAGGTCCCCGACGGCCACCCCGTCCTCAAGGACCTGCCCCGCTTCCACGTGCGCGGCCCCGGCGAGAAGCTGTTCGAGGAGGCGTACGACTGGGCACGGCCGATGACCGACGCGGAGTGCACCCTGCGGCACCTGGTCGGTATCGACGTCAACATGGCCTTTGCCGCCGGCGCGAACGGTCTGAATGTCGGCCTGGGCGAGGCGACGCACGTCAAGGCCCCCGCGTTCGACCCGAAGCTGCCCGGCTCGTGGCTGGTCGACCTCTCCCACGTCGACCTGTCCCGCGTGAAGGTCGGCAAGGAGTGGGTGGAGCTGGACGGCAGCCTGCTGCCCAGCCCGTTCACGCCGAAGGGCGAGCGCCCGACCGGCCCGGCCTGGTACGCGACGCCCACCGTCGCCTACGCGGTGGAGCTCGGCTACGAGGTGCGCCCGCTGGAGGCGTGGGTGCGCTACGACAACGGCCGCTACCTGGACGGCTGGTACAACCGGCTGCGCGACGCCTACCTCGCCACGATGGCCGACCTCGGCGTCGACGCCGACCTCGCCCCGGCCGACTTCCTCACGGCGATGGACGGTTACAAGGCCCGCGACCCGGAGCTGGCCATCGTCGTCTCGGCGGTCAAGGCCACGGTGAAGGGTGGCCTGGGCAAGCTCCGCGAGCGGCCCCGCGGCGAGGGCTGGCGGCCCGGCGAGCCGTGGCGCGCCCTGTCCCGGCCGACGTGGCGGCCGGACATCCGGGCGGCGGTCATCTCCCGCACCCGGATGAACCTGCACCGCAAGATCGTCAAGCATGCGGCGTTCACCGGGCAGTACCCGATCGCGATCCTGTCGGACTGCGTCGTCTACGCCGCGGGCGGGCCCTCGCCGCTGGACTTCCTGCCCTACCGGGAGGGCAAGCCGCTGCCCGGCGGCTTCAAGCTCGGCATCAACCCCGGCCTGGTCAAGCACGAGGGCACCCAGTGAACCGCCCCGGGTTCGGTAGAGATCTCAGAATGTGGGTGTGACCTGTGGTTTCGTGAGTTCCGTGTAGTAGTTGGTCTCGTACTCGACGGGTGGGACGTGGCCTATCTCACCGTGCAGGCGTCGGTGGCAGTACCAGTCGACCCACTCGGCGGTGGCCAGCTCGACCTGGGAGAGTGTCTTCCAGGGTCGCTGTGGCTTGATCAACTCGGTTTTGAACAGGCCGATCGTGCTCTCCATCAGGGCGTTGTCGTAGGCGTCGCCGACGGAGCCGATCGAGGCCGCGATGCCGGCCGCGTCGAGGTGTTCGGCCAGCTTGAAACTGGTGTATTGGCTGCCCGCATCGCTGTGGTGTATCAACTCGCCCCGAATGTGGGGGCGTTCATCGCGGTCGCGCTGCCACAGCGCCGTCTCCAGAGCGTCCAGGACGAGCTGGGTCTCCTTCGACGTCGCGGCGGACCAGCCGACGATACGGCGGGAGAAGGTGTCCACGACGAAGGCGACGTAGACCACCCCGGCCCAGGTCGCCACGTGCGTGAAATCCGCGACCCAGCAGCGGTTCGGTGCCGTGGCGACGAAGTCGCGGTCCACCCGGTCCGGTGCCCGCTCGGCCTGCTGGTCCGGGACCGTAGTGATGGCCTTCTTGCCGCGGACGGCGCCGGCGATGCCCAGCTCGCGCATCAGGCGCTCCACGGTGCAGCGGGCCACCTCATGACCCTGCCGGTTCAGCTCCCGCCAGATCTTCCGTGCCCCGTAGACACGGTAGTTGTCGGTGTAGACCTGCCGGATCAGCTCCTTGAGTTCCGTGTCCCGCACGGTACGAGCGGACGGGGCGGCCAGTCGTTTCTTGTAGGCGTAGTAGGTGGAAGGGGCGATCTTGCAGTCGTGCCCGGTGAGCGTCCTGCAGATCGGCTCGACCCCGCCGAAGCGGTCCCGGTGCTCGTCGATGAACGCTACGAGCGCAGGTGTGGCCGGTCGAGCTCGGCCGCGAAGAAACTCGCCGCCGCCTTCAGGATCTCGTTCGCCCGCTTCAGCTCGGCGATCTCCTTCTTCAGCGCCTTGAGCTGGGCCGATTCCTCCGTCGTCGTCCCCGGCCGCGTCCCCGCGTCGATCTCCTGCTGCTTCAGCCAGTTCCGCAGTGTCTCGCGGGAGCCGATGCCGAGCTTGTCGGTGACCGCCTGCAGGGCGGCGGTCTCGTTCGGGTAGTCGTCGCGCACCTCGGCGACCATGCGCACCGCACGACGGCGGAGCTCAAGCGGGTAACGGGAAGGTCGTGCCATGACTCGATCCTTTCATGAAATCGAGTCTCTATTCGAACCGGGGCGGTTCAATGATCAACAAGTTCGATGCTGCGACTTGGACCGTGGAAGGGCCTTCCAGGTCAATCAGCGTCACCGCCCGACGCAACTGCTGATGCCGGTCGCGGTGGGCAGTCAAGACGGTTTCAGACTCGGTGGTCGAGAGACCGTCGACTCCCCGGAGCCCGTCAGCGACGACCTGGGCCTGCTCAATGAGATCCAGGTAAGCGGCCCGCCGAGTCTGACGGGTGCCTTCGCGGCGCTGCGCCTCAGTAGTCGCATCGACCTGGACTCGAGCAGCGCGGGCGTTGCCCCTGCTGGTCAGCCAGCTCGCCAGCGAGCTGGCCGCGATCGCCGTCACACCTGTAAGGCCAGCGACGAACAGTGAGTTGTCAGGCATGCCCAGGAGTCTCTCCAAGAAGACCCCACGACAGCCACCGCTTCCTGACCAGTACTCGACGTTGTATCCGCAGGGCTCGAAATACGTCCCGAACATGATCACCTGAACAGGGATGCCTCGGACGCGAACACGGCCTTCGTCTGATCATGTGCTCCGACCAAGGTGCACCGATCGAGACGAAGACCGTGAGGGTGAGTCTGCTGTCTGATGCTGAGGTAGGGGAAGCGTTCGCGGAAGCGTCACGCTTCCGGGAGGACTTATTCGACTGCCTGACCGCGCGCGGGGACGAACTGTTCGACCTCGTCGACGCGTTGCTGTGCGCGGACGGTCCGGTGACCTCGCCGGTGGACCTGACGCTGGTGGCCGAGCACCGGCGCGGGCACGGCGCGATGTACGAGGCGCTGAACCGCGGGAACGTGGACGTGCCCCGGCTGCGGCAGGTGCTGGCCGGTCTGCCGCTGCCGGAGGCCGCCGACGGGCGCCTGGTCCTGGCGGTCGACGTCAGCAACTGGCTCCGCCCCGACGCGCCGACCAGCGCGGACCGCCTGTTCTGCCACGTCTACGGCCGCAGCGGACGCTCCTCGGACCAGCTCATCCCCGGCTGGCCATACTCCTTCGTCGCCGCCCTGGAATCGGGCCGGACGTCCTGGTGTCAGCTCCTGGACGCCGTCCGTCTCGGACCCGAGGACGACGTCGCCGAGGTCACCGCCGTCCAGCTCCGCCGTGTGGTCACGGACCTGATCGAGATGGGCCGCTGGCACGCCGGCGACCGCGACATCCTCATCGTCTTCGACGCCGGCTACGACGCCCCGCGCATGGCCCACCTCCTGGCCGGCCTCCCGGTCGAGGTGCTGGGACGGATGCGCTCCGACCGCGTCATGCGACGGCCGACGCCCGCGCTCAAGGAGTACGCCCTGGCTATCCCCAGGGCGGCCGACCACCGAAGCACGGCAAGGAGCTCCGCTTCGCCAAGCCCGAGACCTGGGGCGAGCCCGACGCGGCCACCACGCAGATCACCGACCGGTACGGCACCGCCCACGCTATGGCCTGGGACCGCATCCACCCCCGCCTGACCACCCGCTCCGCATGAATCGACCACACCGGCGAACTCCCCATCATCGAAGGCACGCTGATCCGCCTCCAGGTCGACCGCCTGCCCGGCGGAGGCGACCCCCTCCCGCTCTGGCTCTGGTCCTCCGCCACCGGCCTGAACAGCCAGAACGTCGACGTGCGCTGGCAGGCGTTCCTGAGAAGGTTCGACATCGAGCACCTCTTCAGGCTGATGAAACAGACCCTCGGGTGGACCCGTCCGAGGCTGCGGACCCCCGAGGCCGGCGAGCGCTGGACCTGGCCGATCATCGCCGCGCACACCCAGATCCACCTTCTGCGCGGGGCCGCCGCCGACTTGCGGCGGCCGTGGGAGAAGCCCGCCGAGCCCGGCCGGCTCACCCCGGCCCGAGTCCGCCGGGGCTTTCGGAACCTCCGCCCTCACCTGCACTGTCCGGCCCGTGCGCCGAAACCCTCAACACCCGGACCAGGCAGGCCCCTTGGCTCGAAGAACCAGCGGCCCGCCACCCGCTACGACGTGGGCAAGACCGTGAAACGACCCGAGAGCATCACCGAACGAAACTGAACCGTTCCGGGTTCAGTAGAGACTTCAGTTTGTGGTTGTGACCTGGGGTTTCGTGGTAGTGAGGTAGTAATTGGTCTCGTGTTCGGCGGGTGGGATGTGCCCTATTTCACCGTGGAGTCGGCGGTGGCAGTACCAGTCGATCCACTCGGCGGTGGCGAGTTCGACCTGGGAAAGGGTTCGCCAGGGCCGTCCGGGCTTGATCAGCTCGGTCTTGAACAAGCCGATTGTCGACTCCATGAGGGCATTGTCGTAGGCGTCGCCGGCCGAGCCGATCGAGGCTGCGATGCCGGCGGTGTTCAGGTGCTCGGCGAGCCGGAAGCTCGTGTATTGCGACCCGGCGTCGGAGTGATGTATCAACTCGCCCGGCTGGTGCGGATGTTCGTCGCGGTCGCGTTGCCACAGGGCCATGTCCAGGGCGTCCAGGACGAGCCGGGTCTCCTTCGACAGGGCGGCGGACCAGCCGACGATCCGGCGGGAGAAGGTGTCGACGACGAAGGCGACGTAGACGACTCCCGACCATGTGCTGACGTGGGTGACTACGCAGCCAACTGGTTGTTGGCGCACTGGTGGGTTCTTGTCGTGGTCCTGGTCCTCGCCGTTCTGGCGGGCGTCGGATGGCTCTACAGCCGGCAGCAGCGGGCACGGTGGGAGGCGGTGCGGGCGCAGGGTCTGCGCTACGGGCTGCCACAGCTGGACGCGCTCCACCACGCTCGGTTCGAGGACGCGATACGGGACCTGATGCAGCGGGACGGCTGCCGCGACGCCATGCGGGTCGGCCGCCGCGGCGACCTGGGCGCGGACGTGAAGGCTACAGACCCGTTCGGACGGCGATGGGTGATCCAGTGCAAGCACCGACGTAACGGCGCCCAGGGCTCGCCGGTGGGCACGCCCGATCTGCAGGTACTCAACGGAACGGCCCGGCAGGTGCACGGGGCGGACGTCGCGGTCATCGTAACCAACGGCCGGGTGACCGGCCCGGCCGTGACCTTCGCCAAGCAGCAGCGGCTGCACGTCGTGGACCGTCAGACGCTCGCCGTATGGGCGACCGGTTCGCGTCCGCTGTGGGAGCTGCTGCGGGCAGTTCCACCGCCGCGCCGCGCGCCGCCTCTGAGCTGAGAAGCCACGTCCAGCGCTCACTCGGGCCCGTGGCGCGCTCGCGGTCTCACGCCGCGCCTTGTCCGGGATCGCCGGCCACGCGCCCGGCCGGTCACGCCCGGCAAGGCATTCGTCAGCGACGGGTAGCGCCTGCGCGGACTGCGATGACGGGCCCGGACGACGGCCAGGCCCAGCATCGACGCCGACCATGATTGGTCTCGCGGGGATGCCTGTACCTGGGCTCATGCTCTGTCGTCTGCCCGTGGGGTGAGGAGGGGGACGACGTCGGCGTCAGCGTGGACCCGTTGCGCGTACTCGATGCTGCGGGTCTGGTCGGAGGCGTAGTTCAGCCGCTCCCGCTGCTTGCGAAGCCGTTCCTCGCAGGCGTCGATGATGGCGCCCCAGGTGATGATGCGGATGGTGACGCGGCCGTCGTTCCTCACGTAGCCGTCCGAATGCTGCCACTGCACGACGTCATCAATGGAGTTGCCGACCAGCCAGAATTCCCAGCGTGTCTGCTCGTCGTGGCGGTAGCGCTCGTCGGTGGTGACGGCATAGGCATAGCTGTTGATCTGGGCGACTTCCGCCTCCGTCAGCACGGTGCGGGGCCGCTTCAGTTCGACGACGAGGTGCTGCTTGGTCCGGCCGGCACCTGAGACACAGGACAGCAGCAGATCGAGCCGGCCGCTGGTGCCGTGGTGGAGCTGGACTCGCTGCTGGGGCACCGACCGGCTCTCCAGGCGCGGCAGGTGCCGGTTGAGGGCGTTGGTCAGCCCGATCTCGGACACGGCGTGGCTGTACTCGCCCCCGAAATCCACAGCTCCTTTTCCAGCATGCGGTGCAGCTGGTCCTTCTCCCGCAGCGTGTAGCGGGCGTCGAACTCGAACAACAGCGTCCGCAGCGTGTTCAGGGCGTCGATGCGGTCGACGGTCTCAGCGTTCGCGGCGATCAGGTTCGCCAGCGGCGTGCGGTCGACCAGATCCTCCAGCCGCTCCTTCTGCGGCACCGACAGCCCAAACAGCTCATCGAGCACCTTCGGCATCGCCGTCGGCTGTCGGCGCAGCGCCTCGCGCAGCAGCACCATCTGTGTACGGCGTGCCGTCTTCGGACCCTCCAGCTGGCGGCTGACCACCCGTGCCCCCTCGTTGAACGTTTCCCGCTCCGCCACTTCCACCGGGCCGGCGGGATCACCGCTGTAGGGGTAGACACCTTCGTCGATCCACTGCTGCACCAGCTTGCGCGTACGCTCGTGCTCCTGCTCGCGGAAGTAGGCGCGCAGTCTGCTGCGCGCGGCTTTGACGGTGCTGCCGAGCAGAGAGTCCGACTGCTCGAACTCGCCCTCCAGCAGGTCGTGGTCCGTCAGGTTCGCGAACGGATGGCAACCTCACTGCGGCCGCCGGGGCCGTCCGACACCGACGTCCACGTCGCGGACGAGCCCAGAGCCAGCACCCGGAAGCGCCCGTAACCATTGCGGTCGTGCAGCTGCCGGCCACTCTCGGTTCCCGGGGCGGTGCGTTTCCACGATCCGCCCATTCCCTTGAATGCAGACTCCACCGTCGCAGCCGGGATTCCGTGCCCGTTGTCCCGCACAACCACAGCATGGACCCCACCGAAGTCATCAAGTTCCAGCTCGACATGCACCTCGGTGGCGTCAGCGTCCAGGCTGTTCCACACCAGCTCTTCCACGGCACCCAGCGGATCCGTGCGTCGAGCTACCTTCTCGATGAAGTCGGGCCGTACTTCTACAGGAATCCGCATGGCCGAAGCATGTCACCCGCTCCCGCCAGTCATCCACAGGCAGCACAAGCAAAGCAGTGGGCCGCGACCCCAGTCTGCTGCCCCGTCACGAACCTGCCGCACGGTCTCGTGACGGTCCTACGCCCCCGCCCGGTTGGGGGGTCGGCGGGGGCCGGGCAGGAGTCGGTGGATCGGTTTTTGCTGGCGGGGTTGGGTGCGGGATGAACGTCCACCCCGCGACCGGGTGAGCTGGGGCTTCTCCGAACGGCTAGGCGGGGCGAGGGCCTTCGTGTCGAGCAGGGCCATACCCTGCCTCCGGCATCGGTGTCACGCGTGCAAGCGGGGCCGCGATACGCCGGCGCCATCGTCGGTTTCGAGTGTCGTTGTCGGCGGGATGCGTGAGACTGCCCATGTGCTGAACGGTTTCCTCTTCGCGGCTACCCCGTGGTTGGCCGCAGTCGGAATGGCCCTGTTCCTCTTTCCTGGACCAGTACAGCGCTGGGGATTGGCGTCCTTGGGGAGCTTCGAGCGACGGCGTGCCGACTCGGGCGTGCGTCGGGCTGCTCCGCTGCTGACACAGCTGCTGGTGCTGCCACCACGAATACGAGACCGGGTCGGCGGCCACGGGTTGGCCTCTGAATATGTCGTGCGGTGGTGGCGTGCCCGGCCTCTGGCCGGGCCGTTCAAGTTCCTCCGGTTTGTGCTGCTGCTGTACATCGTGGGGCACATCGACGATGTGGCCGACTGGGAGAATCTGCGGTGGAGTGCGGACCCGGGACCCCACCCCGGTGTGATGCAGACGCTGCTCAGCAGCTTCGTGGCCATGCCGACGACGGTTGCTACCTGGGACTCCTCCACGATCAGCAGAGGGTCGGCGCTCTTGGTCACCGCCATGATCATGATTGCCGAGGTGCGGTTGATCAAGCGCATGTACCTGACTAGCTCCGGCAGAGGCGCGACGGTTGCTGCCTACGACCTGGAGGGCCTCACCGGCCGCGCGGATGGGACGAGCGTGCTCATGGAGGACCGGCGCTGTTGGCCGGCCGTTGCCCTGCTGACGGTCGCAGCCCAGTGCGCCACGGTTCTGCGGCGCTGGGAGGAAACCCAGCCCGACTGCCAAATCCCGCGCGTATCCGTGCAACCGGTGGAGCGTGCCATCTGGAGGGTCCACCGCACCCGCCGCGCCAGGGCGCTCGACGAATGGGCCTACGCCCGCCCCTACCGGTCAGAAGTCGAGCGCCGCGAAGCCGTTGGTCTGGGGTCGGTAGGGCCGGGTTCGCTTGTGTGCGATCCCGGCCGCTGCCAGGACATCGCGCCAGGTGCGGGAGCGGTAGCAGCTGCCGTTGTCCGTCAGGACGCGTTGGACGGTGATGCCCGCGCCGGTGAAGTAGGCGTGGGCCCGCTGCCGGAAGCTGGTCGCGGTTTCCTTGCGCTCGTCGGTCAGGATCTCGCTGTAGGCGAGGCGGGAGTGGTCGTCGACGGCGGTGTGGATGTAGCTGTAGCCCGGCGCCGGACCGGGTTACGCGGCCTGCTTGGCGACCCAGGGCCTTGTGGCCGCCGCCGTCGGGGAGGTTGCCGGGCTTCTTGATGTCCACGTGGACCAGCTCGCCGGGCCGGTCGCGTTCGTAACGGCGTATGACGTGGCCGGTTGCCCGGTCCAGGTGCGTGAGCCGGGCAAGCCGGTAACGGGTCAGGACGCGGTGGACGGTCGAGGGCACCAGGCCGAGCGGGTGCGCGATGCGGGCCGGTCCCCAGCGGCGCAGGACACGGACTTTGATGATCCGGCGCTCGGTGCGGGTCGGTGTCCGGCTCGGACTGTGTCGGGGGCGGCTGGAGCAGTCGCTCATGCCGGCCTCGCCCAGGGCACGGTAGCGGTCGGCCCATCGCTGGGCGGTGGTGGGCGAGACTTGGAAGCGTTCCGCAGCCCGGCGCAGGGGCCAGCCGTCCTCGACGACGCAGCGGGCCAGACGCAGGCGACCGGTAAGCTCCACCGTGATCCGGCTGCTCGCCCCCATCACCAAGCCCTGCGCCGTCCGGGCGGTGGTGTCCACGTCGACCACGGCCAGCGCGAAGTACGTGGCGCGAGCCAGCTCAGCGGCAACCAGGAATCACCCATCGTCTCCGGCCGGTACCGCCGCCCTACCCGTGCTACCTGGGTCTGCTGGGTCCTGGGTCCTGGGTCCAGCTGGGTCCCGGCTGACGCGGGTCTCGTCCGCACCGTCCCGGAGCACCCCACCCCGGCGCTACCGTGAGGACACACGCCGGCAACCCGTCCAGGAAGTCCCGGATGAGCCAGCAGCCGGCCTCCGCGCCCGTACCCGACCGTCAGCCCGTCGATGAGAGCGCCGCCGCCTCCGTCCGCGCCTACGCGGCCGACCAGCGCGCCCGCGTCGACGTCCTCGCCTCGGTCCTCGAGGACATCGCGGAGAACGGCTACCCGGCCGCAGAGTCCGGCGTGCTGTGGGAGGAAACCCGCGACGCCCACCTGGAGCGCCTCGCCGACGAGCAGTAGTCCCGCCGTGTCGCCTGAGAACCCGCCGCGCCGGTTCAGGTCGTCCTGGTGGAATCCGCGCTGAGCCAGCTGGCGAAGCTTGCGGCGAGCGTGACGCACCGCCTGGACCGCGCGATCGTCGCGATCAGCGTCAACCTCGAGCTGGGCACCCCTGGGTCCGACACCCTACTGCGGGACTACGTCGCCGACATCGACGGGGCCCACGTCATCTACTACGTCGCGGCCCTTCGACAGATCGCGATCGTCGCTTACGTTGAGGCGTAGGGGCCTCCCGAGCACCGTGTAGCGCCCCGGACCGGGTCCGGGGCGCTGCTGCTTGCTGCGCTGGGGGTGGCAAGCCCAACAGGGTCTTGGTTTTGGACGTCGTCACGTTCAAAGGGCAGTGCGCTACCGCTTCGCGTTGGTCAGGTCCGCACCGGACTGGTCTGCGTCGGTCAGTTCGCGCCGGTCAAGTTCGCGCCCGACAGGTCCCCGTCGGATAGCTGCGTGTCGAACAGGTACGCGCGGGACAGGTTGGCGCCGGATAGCTCCGTGTCGGTCAGGTCGGCGTCGGACAGGCTCGCGCCTGACAGGTTCGCGGTGAGCAGATACGCGGCGGACAGGTCGGCGTCGTGTTCGCACGATGTGCCGTCCGGTGCTCAGGTGACCGGGCCCGACGGGGCGGGTGTCGGGTCGTAGGCGGCTGTGCGGACGACTGTGTGCAGGTGCCGGGCCGCGCTGAGCAGGTGCCGGTGGGTGGTGTAGAGGGCGTTCACGCCGAAGCGCAGGAGGTCCGGGGCGCGCATGTCGATGATCACGCCGCGGTCCGCCAGTGCCTGGGCCAGGCCATGGGCGTGGGGGTGACGCAGGGCCACGTGGCTGCCGCGGCGCGCGGGCTCGGACGGGGTGACGGGTTCGAAGCCGAGGGGGGCGAGGAGTTCGGTGGCGCAGCGGAGGAAGAACTCCGTCAGTGACAGGCTCTTGGCCCGGACCCGGGTCAGGTCGACGCCGTCGAAGACGGTGAGCGCGGCTTCGAGGGCGAGCAGGGACAGGATCGGCGGGGTGCCGATGCGGGCGCGGGCGATGCCCGGCGCGGGCGTGTAGTCGCGGCTCAACCCGAAGGGGTCGGCATGGCCGTTCCAGCCGGGCAGGGGGGTTTGGAGCGCCTTGTGGTGGCGTCGGGCCGCGTACAGGTACGCGGGGGCGCCCGGTCCGCCGTTGAGGAACTTGTAGCCGCAGCCGACGGCGAAGTCCACGTCGAGGGCGTCGAGGTGCAGGGGAAGCGCGCCCGCCGCATGGCACAGGTCCCACAGGGCCAGCGCGCCGGCGCGGTGCGCGGCGCCGGTCAGCGCCCGCATGTCGTACAGCTCCCCCGTGCGGAAGTCGACGGGCGAGTAGCTGACCACGGCGACCCGCTCCCCCTCGGCGGCGAGGAACGATGCCAGGCCGGCCGGAGGGACCCGCCGCACCTCGATGCCCTGGCGGTCGGCCACCGCCTGTGCCAGGTACCGGTCGGTGGGGAAATGGACGGGGTCGGTGACCAGAAGGTTACGGCCGGGGCGCAGCGCCACGGCGGCGCTGAGCGCGGTGAACAACTGCACGCTGGTGGAGTCCCCCGCCACCGTCTGCCCCGGCGCCGCGCCGAGCAGGCGGCCGATGGCGTCACCCACCCGCAGGGGCGCGTCCCACCAGCCATTGGTGTTCCAGGACCGGATCAGGTCGGTTCCCCACTGCCGGGACAGGACGTCTGCGAGGGCCTCGGGCACGGCGGCGGGCAGCGGGCCCAGGGAGTTGCCGTCGAGGTAGACGACATCGTCCGGGAGCAGGAATCGCTCGCGGAGGGGGGCGAGGTGGTCGGCGGCGTCGAGCCGCGCGGCCTGTTCGTCGAGAGCGATGAGGGTGGTCGTCACGTCTGCGGGGCCTTCCGGCTGTCGTTCTGCGGGTGCCGTGCGCCGAAGCCGGCCGCCATCTCCCCCAGGGTGTCGGCGACCGCGCGGGCACCGGGCGCACCGGGTTCGATGAGCGTGTAGTGGCCCGTGCCGGGCAGCACGATGGTCCGCAGGTCATGGTGTACGGCGGCGTAGTCGGCGAACTGGGTGAGCGGTACCTCCTCGTCCGCGGCCCCGTGCAGCAACGTGGTGGGCACACCGGTCGTGCCCGCCTCGCGCAGCAGCGTGAGGGGGTCGACCGAGGGCAGCCGCTCGTCGAACATGTCGGCGCCCCCGAGGAGTTGAAGAGCGGCGTCGTCACTGAGAGCGTCGCGGCGGGTGGCGGCGAGGTCCGTGAGCGGCGCGAGCGCCAGCACGGCGGTCGGCAGGCCGGTGGTGTGCCAGCGCGATCCGGGCGGCAGCAGGCCGCGGGCCGCGCACCACAGGGCGAGATGGCCGCCCGAGCAGTGCCCCGCCAGGACGTACGGCCGCCCCTGGGGCAGGGTGTCCACGATCCGTGCGACGTCGTCGAACGTCTCAGGATAACCGCCGGCGCCGCCGGACCGGCGGAAGCCCGGCAGTAGGACGTCGAAGCCCCGCTGGGAGAGGTAGGCCGCGAAGGGGGTCAGGTGCATCCGGTCGTAGCGCCAGTAGCCGCCGTGCAGCAGGATCACCAGGGGGGCGCCGGGGTCCTGGGCGGGCCAGGCGTCCCAGACCTGGTGGGGGTGGTCGCCGTAGGAGCCGTGCACCGGTGCCAGTACCGGCTTCAGGCTCAGCACCCGTTTCTCCTCCTCGGCCGCGAAGGCGGAGATGGTCCTAGACACCACCGCGCACCTCCCACAGTTCGGGGAAGACCGGGCGGGCGGCGCGCCGTTCCAGCCAGGCCAGCCCGGTGGAGCCGGCGCTGCCGGTCTTCGCGCCCATGGCGCGGCGTACGACCATGACGTGGTCGAAGCGCCAGCGCGCGACGAGTTCGGCGATGTCGGTGAGCAGTTCGCCCAGGGTGAGCAGCGGGTGGTGCTGCGGGCCGGTGTAGATCTGCCGCCAGACCTCGACCACGCCCGGGTCCGGGGTGTGCGGGGCGGTCACGTCCCGGTCCCGGACGTGTTCGGGGACGGGCAGGCCCTGCCGGTGCAGGAAGTGCAGCACCTCGTCGTAGAGGGACGTCTCGCGGTAGGTCTCGCCCAGTCCCTCGTGCACGGCGGCGTCGCCCTGGTGCAGGCGGAGCATCCCGGCGGACTTGTCGCCGAGGAGGAACTCCATGTGCCGGTACATGGCCGACTGGAAGCCGGACGCCCTGCCGAACGCCGCGCGGAACCCGTTGAACTGGGCGGGTGTCAGGGCCGCGATGGGCGCCCAGGCGGCGTTGAGGGCGGTCAGGGCCCGGCGGCTGCGCACCAGCGCGTCCATGGCCGCGTGCAGGTCGTCCTTGGCGAAAGCGGTCCTGGCGGTACGCCACTCGTGCACGATCAGGGTGAACCACAGCTCCATCACCTGGGTGGTGACCAGGAAGCCCATCTCGTCGGGGGCCTCGGTGAGGGGGTGCTGGAGTGTGTTGAGGACGGTCGCACGCACATAGGCGTCGTAAGGGCTCGCGCCGGGGAAGGGACGGGTCAGCGGGTCGAGGCCGTCCGCGACGGGTGGGGCGGGGGCGGACGTGCTGTCGTTCATGGCATCTCCTGGTGCTGCGGAGGCCGGAGCGGGCCACCGGTGGTGGGGCGGGAGGGGCGGGGACGTCAGCGGCTGTCTCATACGCCGAGGTGGACACCGCCGGAGGCGTCGATCCACTGGCCGGTAACCCAGCGGGCGTCGTCGCTCGCTACGAAGCACACGACGTCGGCGATGTCCGCGGGGGCACCGAGCCGGCCGAACACGGAGGCGTCCGAATACCTCTGGCGGATCTCCGGGATGCTCAGGGTGGGGTTGATCTCCGTCTCGGTGTAGCCGGGCGCGACGCTGTTGACGGTGATGCCCCGGTGGCCGAGTTCCTGAGCGAGGGAGAGGGTGAGGTAGTCCAGGGCGGCCTTGGTCATGGAGTAGGCGGCGATCGCGGGAAAGGCGACACGGGTGGCCACCGAGGAGATGTTCACGATCCTGCCGCCGTCGCGCAGCCGGTCCAGTGCGCGCTGGACGATGAAGAACGGTGCCTTGGTGTTGATGGCGAACACCCGGTCGTAGTCCGCTTCGGTCACGTCGCTGATCCGGCGCGGAAGGGTGATGCCGGCGTTGTTGACGAGGATGTCCACACCGGGTCGCGCGCCCTGGCCGGCCAGGGCCCGGTCGAACTCCTCCCAGAGTGTGTCGGCGTCGCCGGGCACGCCGAGTTCGGCGTGGACGGGGAAGGCGCGGCCGCCCTCGGCCTCGATCTCTTCGACCGTGCGCTCGGCCGCCGCGAGGTCGTGCCCGTAGTGGACCGCCACGAGGGCGCCCTCCCGGGCCAGGCGCCGGCCTATGGCCCGGCCGATACCGCGGCTGCCTCCGGTGACCAGGGCGGTTCTGCCCTCGTGTCGCAGAGTGGTGGTCAACGTCGTCTCCTTAGGGCGAGTAGGCCCGGGGCCTGGACGCACGAGAGGTGCGCCAGTTCAGGTGTCGAAGTCGAGGGTGAGTTCGTCGCCGAGCGGCCGGGCCCTGCACACCAGCGTGTAGCCCGCGGCGACATCGTCGGCGTCGAGGGCGTGCTGGGATGCCGCCGCCACCCGGCCGGACAGGACGCGGGCCCGGCAACTGCCGCACACGCCCTCACGACAGGCGTAGGGCACGTCGGGGTGGGTGCGCAGCAGGGCGTCGAGAATCGTGGCGTCCTCGGGTCCGGCGGCTGCCAGGCGGCGGTGACCGCCGAGCAGCGCGGTGACGCGGGTCCGGGTCCGGTGCGTGGCGACCGCGGGCGGGGCGGGCGGCGGGGTGTCGGCGGGAGTGAACATCTCCCAACGGGTCAGGGCGGCGTCGGCGCCCCACGCCCTGAGCGCCCGGCGCACCGCGAGGACCAGACCGGCCGGACCGCACAGGGCGAACGTGGTGCCGGGGCCGGGACGGGTGTCGACCGCGCTGAGCAGCCGCGGCAGCGTCGCGGCGTCGATCCGCCCGCCCAGCAGCCCGCTGCCGTGGTCCTCCCGGGTGAGGACGTACAGGACGGTGAAGCGGTCGACGAACGCGTCCTTCAGCTCCGCCAGTTCGTCGGCAAGCAGGGCGTCGGCGGACGTCGGGACCGAATGGACCAGGGAGACACGGCAGGCGCGGTCCTCGCGCAGGGCGGTGGCGGCCATGGCGGCGAGCGGTGTGATGCCGGAGCCGCCCGCGATCAGTACGTGGTGGCCACCGGGCAGCGCGGGCAGCGCGAAGGTGCCTGTGGGCGGGGAGAGTTCGAGGGTGTCGCCCGCGGTGAGAGCGGTGGCGGCGTGGGCGCCGAAGCCGCCGGGGGCGCGACGCCTGATCACCAGCCGCAAGGCGGCCGGGTCGCCGGGCGGGGGGCTCACCGAGTAGCTGCGGCGCAGTTCCGCGCCGGCGTGGCGGTGGCGGACCACGACGTGCTCGCCGGGCCGGTGGGTGAAGACCTGGCGCAGGGTTGCGGGCACCTCCAGGGTGACCGCGACGGCGTCCCCGGGCAGGTGCTGGACCTCCGCGGCCGTGAGCCGGTACCAGCCGGTTCGCCGGAGCCGGCCGTCGGGGTGCGTGCGCGCGGCGGTCAGGGGGACGACGGCGGGGGTGTCCGCGGCGGCGGGGCCCTCGGCGGCGTCCGTGCCGGGGACGACGGACGCGGCGGTCGAGGCACCGGCGGCGTCCGGAGCGGCAGGCCCGCCTCCCGGGGCGCCGGCACCTTCCGAAGGGGCGGAGACCGCTTCCGGGGTGCCGTCGGCCGCTTCCGGCGTGACATTCGCCGCTTCGGAGGAGTCGATGGTGTGCACGGTCCGCCTCACAGCGCGCTCAGGTGGGGGAACAGTTCGTGGCATGCCGTGCAGCGCAGCACGGACTGGCATCGGGTCGGCCCGAAGGCGCTGTGCGGCCGGGTGGCCCGGGAGCCGCAGTGCGGGCAGGGCACCTGGGCCAGTGCGACGGGGACCGCACCGTCGGCCGGCGCGGGCGCGGGCGGGGCGATGCCGTGGGCGGCGAGTTTCTCCCGGCCGGCCGGCGTGATGCGCTCCGTCGTCCACGGCGGGGACAGCACCTGTCGTACCCGTCCCCCGGGGTGGCCGCTGGCGGCCAGCACGTCCCGGACCGATGAGACGATGGCGGGCAGTGCCGGACAGCCCAGATAGGTCGGGGCGATCTCCACTTCGAGCACTCCGTCCGCGGCCGGGGCGACGGAGCGGATCACGCCGAGGTCGCCGAGGCTCACCATCGGCAGCTCGGGGTCGGGCAACGCCTCGACCAGGACCTGGACCTCCGTCACCGTGCGGGCGGGGTGACGCGCCGCGCCGGGCTGTGCCGCCGGGGGTGCCGTCCGGGACGGTGCCGGCGTCGTCGCCGAGGGGGTCGGGCCGTTCACCAGCGACCTCCGGGGAACTGGCGGTACACCGACTGCATCTCGGCGATCAGCGGTCCGAACTCCTCGGTGTGCAGGCCCGCCCGACCGCCCCGGGCATGCCAGTCCGTGGCCGGCAAGGTCAGGCCGGCGCGAGTCACGACCTCGCCGACCCGCCGCTCCCACTCCGGGCGCAGCGGGGCCGGCGACGGTACCGTGCCCTCCGCCACGAGGTGGCGCAGCACATCGTCCTCCTCGAACAGTTCGGCGGTGTAGGGCCACACCCGCTCCAGACCGCGCTGCATACGGCGGGAGCTTTCCGAGGTGCCGAGTCCCAGCTGCAGCGTCCAGGTTTCGGCGTGCATCCGGTGGAAGGCCACCTCCCTGGCGGCCTGCTGACCGAAGCCGGCCAGCCGGGGGTCCGCGGCAGTGGCCAAGGCCTCGTAGTACAGGACCGCGTAGTGGGTGTAGGCGAGTTGCCGGGCGACGGTCGCCGCGAAATCCCCGTTCGGCAGTTCGGCCAGCAGGGCGTTGGTGAACTCGCGGTCGCCGCGGGCGAAGGCGAACTCGTCCTCGTCGCGACCCGTTCCGTCGACCTGTCCGCTCAGGGTCAGCAGCGCGCGGGCGTGGCCGATCAGGTCCAGGGCGATGTTGGAGAGGGCCAGGTCCTCCTCGATGGTCGGCGCCCGCGTGATCCACTGGCACAGCCGTTGTCCGAGGACGAGGGCGTCGTCGCCGAGGCGCAGCAGGTGTACGGCGAGGTGGGCGTCTACGTCGGCCGCTTCGGCGGCCGCGGCGAAGTCAGTCGAGATGGTCACCGTCGGGGTCCTTCTCGGTCAGCGGCGTGAACTGTTCCGGATACCGGTAGGGCTTGTGGCGGGCGCCCGCGAAGAACGGGTCGCGTTCGTCCGGGGAGGCCGCGTGCACGGCGTCCGAGCGGACCACCCACAGCGACAGGGGATCGCCGCGCCGGGTGTACAGATCGCGGGCCCGCAGCAGCGCGGTGTCGGCGTCGGCGGCGCGCACGGATCCCGCATGCTGGTGGGCGAGGCCCCGGCGGGGCCGGAGGAAGACCTCCCAGGACGCCGGGGCGCCTTCCCGCTCCCTGCTCATCCGCGCTCACCCACCCGTTCCGGCGCCATCGGCGCCGCGTCCGCGTCCCTCTCGGCCACCGTGTCCATGTCCATGTCCATGTGCGTGTCCGAGGGAGAGGGCTGGGGCGAGGGCACCCCGTCGGTCCCGAAGCGCGCGGCGTACGCCGCCGACGCCTGCCGTACCCAGGCGCCGTCCTCGTGTGCCGCCCGCCGGTGCGCGATGCGTTGCCGGGACCAGTGCGTCACGTCGCCGAGCGCCGTGCGGTAGACGTCCCAGTCGACCGGGGTGAAGTCGTAGTGGCCGCGTTCCCCGTTCCAGCGGATGGCCGGGTCCGGGAGGGCCAGCCCGATGCGTTCGGCCTGGGGGACGCAGGCGTCGACGAAACGCTGGCGCAGTTCGTCGTTGGTGTGCCGCTTGATGCCCCAGGCCATGGCGCGCCGGGAGACCGCGGCGCCGAGTGCCGCGGTACGGGCGTCGGCGCCGCCGGCCTCTGTGTCGGGCGGGCCGAACATCAGCGCCACGGCCGGCAGCCACCAGCGGTTCACCGCGTCCTGGGCCATCGCCTTCTGTTCCGGCGTGCCCTCGCACAGGGAGCGCATGAGGTCGTACCCCTGTCGTACGTGGAAGGCCTCCTCCTGGCAGACGCGGCGCATGGCCCGCGCGTACGGTCCGTAGGACGTACGGCACAGAGGTGCCTGGTTGATGACCGCGGCGCCGTCCGTCAGCCAGGCGATGGCACCGGTGTCCGCCCACGTCAGCGCGGGATGGTCGAACGTCGCCGAGGCCCGCTGCCGGCCCTGGTGCAGGGCGTCGAGCAGGTCGGCGCGGTCCACGCCCAGGGTCTCGGCGGCGGAGTAGAGGTACAGCCCGTGTCCGGCCTCGTCCTGGACCTTGGCGATGAGTACCGACTTGCGGTGCAGGGAGGGAGCCCGGGTCAGCCACGCCCCCTCCGGCTGCATGCCGATGATCTCGGAGTGGGCGTGCTGGGCGATCTGACGGGTCATCATCCTGCGGTAGCCGTCGGGCATCCAGTCGCGGGGTTCGATCGTCTCCCCCGCGGCGATGAGGCCGTCGAAGCGCGCGAGCGGCTCGTCGGACGCGGCGGGTGCGGGGGCGGCCGGCTGTGCGCTCACTCGGTGCCTCCGCGGCCGCTCTCCGCCGCGGCGGGCACGCGCCGGTTCTCGGACCGGACGTCTGGCCTGGGCACTGGCATCACTCCTTCGGCATGTCCCGCGTTTCCGCGCCCCCGGCGCGTCGCGGCGCTCGCTTCGCCCGGGCGGGTCACGGGCTGTGGTCTCCGTCTCGGAAAGAGGCCTCGCGTCCGCTCCGCTATCCCCGCGCCGGCGGTTGCGGGCGCGTGACAAAGCTCACGCCGTACCGCGGGGATCGTGGCCCGCCGTGCGGGCCTCTTGTTCGGGTGACACCGCACCCACGAACACCGTCCGGCGGCCACCGGCTGCGGCGGAAGGGGAAGACATGAGCACCATCAGGGAGTTGCTGGTCG
The DNA here is from genome assembly GCA_049998335.1 of Streptomyces sp. cmx-10-19. Lineage (GTDB taxonomy): Bacteria > Actinomycetota > Actinomycetes > Streptomycetales > Streptomycetaceae > Streptomyces. The sequence goes on along the minus strand of JAEBFB010000020.1, from coordinate 58,358 downwards.
AACTCACCGGCACCCAGGAGTTCGCCGACGCGGAGCAGATCGGTGACGACGTGGACCTCGCCGCGAGTGGCATCGACTCCGGTGACCTGGTGCGTCTGGTCCTGCTGGTCGAACAGCGGCTCGGCGTGGAGATCACCGCGGACGACATGGAGCAGTTGCAGACGATCGCCGACTACGAGCGGTTCACGGCCGAGCGTTCCACCGCCGGCGCCGGCGGTGCGTGATGTGGCTGACACAGCTGCTGGAGCGCAACCGCCAGTGCTGGCCGGACCGGACGGCGCTGATCGACGAACGGCGCCGGATCACCTGGTCGCAGTTGTACGACCGCACATGTGAACTGGCCCGGGGGATGGCCGATCTGGGCATCGAGCGCGGTGACCGGGTCGCGGTGCTGTCCAAGGACCGCATCGAGGTCCTGGAGACCTACTTCGCGCTCGCCCGGCTCGGCGCGTTGTTCGTCCCGCTGAACCACAGCCTGGCCGTGCCCGAGGTCAGCGGCATCATGGAACGCGTCGGGGCGGTGGTCGTGCTCGGCGAGTCGGAGTTGCTCGACCGCCACCGCACCCTGCCGGCGTCGGTGCGCATCAGGATGGCTCTGGACAAGCCGGCGTTCGATGCCCTGGGCACCCTGGCCGCCGAACGCGACCTGCCCGAGGTCGCCGACACCGACCCGATCGCCGTACTGCACACCTCGGCGACCACCGGACAGGCCAAGGGCGTCACGGTCGACAGCGCGTCGTTCCGCGCGATCGCCCTGGGCTGGCTCGTCATGGCACGGCCCACCGACGACATCGTCATGGTCAACTGCTGCCCCCTCTACCACGGCAGCATGGTGGTGTCCCTGACCTACCTGGCCGCCGGCGCCACCGTCGTGCTCATGCCGGGCTTCACCCCGCAACGGGCCCTGGCCGCGGTGGAGGAACACCGCGCCACCCACATGTGGTTGGTCCCGCAGATGCTGCGCTTCATGCTCCAGGCCAAGGGTGCCGAGCGCGCCGACCTGTCCTCGCTGCAAGAGATCCTCTACGGCGCCGCGCCCATGCCCCTGGACGTGTACGCCGACGCCGTGCGGCGCCTCGGCTGCGGTTTCCGGCAGGTGTACGGCATGACGGAGGTCGGCGGCCCCTTCGTCACCCTCGGCCCCGACGAGCACCCGGCCCCCGGGGACGTCACCGCCCGCATCCCCTGCGGTCGCGTCGTACCCGGCATGTCGGCCCGCGCGGTCGACGAGGCGGGCCAGGAGATGCCGCGCGGTGAGATCGGTGAGATCGTCGTGCGCGGGCCAGGCGTCATGCAGGGTTACTGGAACGATCCCGAGGCCACGCACGAGATCAGTCATGACGGCTGGGTCAGAACCGGTGACCTGGGCTTCGTCGACGACGCGGGTCGTATCCACCTTGTGGACCGCACCAAGGACGTCATCATCCGGGCGGGGCAGAACGTGTACCCCTCGGAGATCGAGCGGGCTCTGATGTCCCACCCGGCGGTCCGGGACGCCGCGGTCGTCGCCATGCCCGACGAGGACTACGGCGAGGTCCCGCTGGCGTACGTCGTCGCCGAGCCGGGCACTCGGGGCGCGGACCTGATCGCCCACGTGGGGCAGCACCTCGCGCCCTACAAGCGTCCGCGGCGGGTGGAGTTCATCGAGCAGGTGCCCCGCAACCCCGCCGGGAAAATCGTCAAGAAGTCGCTGCGGGCCTGACAGGTGGGCCCGCCCGCCTGCCCGGTTCCGGCCGGCCGCCGCCCCGCGCCGACGCCGCCGGCCGCAACAGCCGGTCCGGGTGCCGAGGTGACCGCCCGGCTCCACCCCCTGCGACCGGCGTGGGCGGCGGCCGGGCTCGGCCTGGGCATCGCCGTCGTCTCGGATCCACGGGCCGTCGCCGCGGGGCCCGCCGAGGAGGCGGCGGCCGCGGCCATGCCGCAACGGCGTCGGCTGGAGTTCCTGGCCGGCCGACTGGCCGCACGACGCGCACTGCGCGCGGTGGGACTGGACTGCGGGCAGATCCCGCGGGTGGGCCGTCTGCCCGTCTTTCCTCCGGGGCGGGCGGCGTCGATCACGCACAGCGCGGGGGTCGCGGTGGCCGTGGGCCGGGCCCCGGGCCATGACATCCCGCTCGGCTGTGACCTGGAACTGCGCGGGCTGCCCGGCCGAGCGGCACGGCTGGTGCTGCGCGAGGACGAGTGGGAACTGGCGCAGGTTCCCGGGCCGGACGCGGTGCCGTGGTCGGTGACCGCGCTGTTCTCGGCGAAGGAAGCCGCGTGGAAAGCCCTGCACACCGGACCCCGGGCCTTGCCCGCCGGCACGCTGAGGAGCCTGCGCGACCTCCGGGCGCGGCCCTTGCCCCGGGGACTGCGCGTCGAGACGCGGCACGACCCGTCGCTCGCCGTACGCGTCGAGGTGGTGGCGGTGGGCTCGGGCGCCTTCAGTACCGTCCTCGGCTGGGCCGACCGCTGACCACCGGCCGCCGTTCCCCGGCCCCCGTCCCGCGCGCGGGCCGAGGCCGTCGGCGTACGCGGCCTGCGCGATGACGGGACCGCTGTGCCGCCCGGCAGGTGAGGGGCTACGGGCGAGGGGCGGCGCGGCCGAACCGGACAACCGGGCTGCTCCTCCGGCACGAAGCGCGACGCCTGTGAGCCGACCCGGCGCCCGCCGGCCCGCCGGCCCGGCCGGTCGGCGGGCCGGCTCGCGGGTCGCACGGGCGCAGGCCGCGTCCGCACCGTGTGGCCGCCCGACAGCACCCCGATCACGACGAACCAGCTGACCTGCCGCGCCCGAGCAGGAAGAGCCCCCCGCTTCCAGGGCCCGCGCCGGCCTGCTGGAACGTCAGCCGCCGACTGGCCTCGGTGTCGGGCCGTGCGGAAGGCCGGCTCCCACCGAGGCGGGGTCCTCGGCGGCGCCGGCCTTTTGCCGGGCGGCGGATCACGTCGAGCGGTCCCGTGTACTCCTGGACGGCCCTCCCCTGCCCCGGCCACGGAAGCGGACCGGGGCCGGGACCGTCACTCGGCCGCCTCGCGCAACGCCTTGCCGACGGCGGCGCCGATCAGCGCGATGGGCTCGGGTTCGGTCATCTCGTAGTGACCGCACGGTACCCGGTGGTCGTGCAGGGTGCCCTGGACGTGGGGCCGCCAGCTCTCGGCCTTGTCGGGCAGCACGGCGAGATCACCGGGGAACTCGGCGGCCTCCTCCCGGTCGGCGCTGAAGAACAGCACGTCCCCGCGGAAGACACCGGGCGTGAACTGGTGGACGATGCGCAGGTTGTTGCGCATGACCGCGGCGATGGCCCCGGCCTCGACCGGGGTGACCGGCGAACTCGCCGGATCGGCCGTCAGGCCCGCGTCGAGGCGGGCGAGGACCTCGGCCACGTCCGGCGCGTCGGCCGCACCCGGTTCCACGGGCAGTCCGGCCACCCTCGTCAGCAGGGACGCCACCTGCCGCTCGACGGCCGCGACGTCGTACCGCATGCCCTGCGGTTGCGGAGCGTCCAGCATCGCCAGCAGTTCCACCCGCTCGCCCCGCTCCTGCAGGGCGCAGGCCATCGCGTGCGCCACGAAACCGCCGTAGGACCAGCCCAGGAGCCGGTAGGGGCCGTGCGGCTGCACCTCGCGCACCAGGTCGACGTAGGACGCGACCATGGATGCCGCGTCCGGTGCGGGCGGGCGGGTGCCGTCGAGACCGGCGGCCTGGATGCCGTAGACCGGCTGGTCGCCGCCGAGGTGGGGAAGCAGTCCCGTGTAGCGCCAGGACACGCCCGCTCCGGGATGAACGCAGAACAGCGGGACGCAACCGCCCTGCGCCCGCAGCGGCAGCAACGGAGCCAGGGCGTTGGCGCCCGGTGCCCGCGCCGCGGTGTCGTCGGCAGCCGCGGTGTCGTCGGCAGCCGCGAGGAGACCGGCCACGGTGGGCGCGGCCAGCACGGCCGCGGCGGGCGCGTCGAGCACGTCGGCCTGACGCAGCCGGCCCACCAGCACGACGGCGCGCATCGAGTCGCCGCCCAGATCGAAGAAGTTGTCGTGGACGCCGATGCCACCGATCCCGAGGGTCTCCTCCCACACCCGGGCCACCGCCCGCTCGCGCCCGGTGCGCGGCGGGACGTGCTCGGTCGTCAGCCGGGGCCGCGGACCGAGGGCCGGAGCGGCGTGCACCGTGACCCCGGGATCCGGTGTGCCGGGGTCCGTGCGGGCGCCGGGGGCGTCGATCCAGTGACGGTGCCGCACGAAGGCGTAGGAGTGCAGTGGTACGCGCCGCGGCGTGCCCGGCACCCGGGGCAGTGCGGTGTCCACGCCCGCGCTCCACAGCCGGCCCAGCGCCTCTGTGAGGACGAACCCGTCCTCGGCCTCGGCCTTCGCGTGCCTCATGGTGGTGACGGTCACCGGCGCGTCCTGGGCGAGCTGGGCGGCGGCCAGCTTGGCCAGCGTGTCCCCGGGCCCGATCTCCACCATGACGGGCCGCGCCTCCCACAGGGCGGTGACGCCGTCGGCGAAGCGCACGGTGTCACGGGTGTGGTCGATCCAGTGCCGGACCGAGGTCGCCTGCGCGTCGGTGATCCACCTACCGGTGACGTTGGTGACGAACGGTATCCGCGGCGGCCGCAGGGTGACCCCGCGCAGGTGCCCTTCGTACGCCTCCAGCACCGGGTCCAGGACGTGGGAGTGGGCGGCGACCGGTATGCGCAGCCGGCGGAACGGGACCGCGCGGCGGGTGAGTTCCGCCTCGAAACGCGTGACGGCGTCGTCGTGTCCGGCGACGGTGCAGGCGGTGGGGCCGTTGACCGCGGCGAGGGACAGCTCCGCGCCGAGCAGGGGCAGTATCTCCTCGGCGGGCGCGGCGACCCCGACGGTCGCGCCTCCCGCGGAGGTGATGAGCCGGACCCGCTCGGCGACCAGGGGCAGCATCTCGTCGAGGTCGAGGACACCGGCGAGGCAGGCGGCGGTGTACTCGCCCAGCGAGTGGCCGATAAGCGCGTCCGGGCGCACTCCCGCCGCCATGAGGGTGCGGGCGAGGGCGTACTCGGTGACCACCAGGGCGAGGAGCATGCTCGTGCTGCCGGCCTCCCTCCGCTCCAGCAGGACGTCGCGTACGTCTTCGCCGAGGGCGGGGCGCAGGATGCGCGCGCACTCGTCGACGGTGTCGCGGTAGACGGCGTGCTCGCGGTAGAGCCCGGCGCCCATGCCCGGGTACTGGGTGCCGCCGCCCGGCAGCAGGAACGCCACCCGCACCGGCTCGTCCGCCGCGGGCGTCGTGCCGGGCACGGCGGTGCGCAGGGCGGACAGGGCCTCCGCACGGGAGGCGGCGGTCACGGCCAGGCGGTGGCGCAGCGCGGGCCGCTCGGCGCGCAGGGAGTGCGCCGTGTCGTCCAGGCGCAGGTCCGGCCGCCTTTCGAGGTGGCGGGCGAGTGCCTCGGCCTGGCCGCGCAGGGCGTCGGCCGTGCGCGCGGACAGCGGCAGCACCAGACGGTGGCCGTCCACCGGCTGCCGGGGCGGCTGAGGCGGGGCGGGCGGTGCCTCCTCCAGCACGACGTGAGCGTTGGTGCCGCCGATACCGAAGGCGCTGACCGCGGCCCGCCTCGGGTGCTCGCCCGCGGGCCAGTCCTCCAGGGTGGTGGGCACCCGGAACGGGCCGGAGGCGAAATCGATGTGCGGGTTGGGCCGTTCGAAGTGCAGGCTCGGCGGGATCTGCCGGTGTTCCAGGGCCAGGACGGCCTTGATGAGCCCGGCGATGCCGGCGGCGGCCCCCAGGTGGCCGATATTGGTCTTCACCGAACCCAGGGCGCAGTAGCCGCGGCGCCGGGTGGACTGCCGGAACGCCTCGGTCAGCGCGGCCACCTCGATCGGGTCCCCCAGGCGCGTGGCGGTGCCGTGCGCCTCGACGAGGCCGATGGTGGCGCCGTCGGTCATCGCCTGGGCCTGCGCCTCAAGGATGACCTCGGTCTGCCCGGCGGCACTGGGCGCGCTGAAACCGACCTTGCGGCGCCCGTCGTTGTTGACGGCGCTTCCCCGGACGACGGCGCGGATGCGGTCGCCGTCCGCGAGGGCGTCCTCCAGCCGTTTGAGCACGACGGCGCCGACGCCGTCGCCGGAGGAGGTGCCGGCCGCGTCCGCGTCGAACGCGCGGCAGTGGCCGTCGGGCGAGAAGGGGCCGCCGGGCACGTGCCGGTAGCCCAGGAACGCCGAGGGGTTGAGGGAGACCGCGGCGGCGAGCGCGGTGTCGCACCGGTGGTCGAGCAGGTCCTGGCAGGCGGTGTGCACCGCGACGAGCGCGGTGGAGCAGGCCGTCTGCAGCGACACGCTCGGGCCGGTCAGCCCCAGTTCGTAGGAGACGCGGGTGGCGAGTGTTCCCAGGGAGTTGGCAGTGGCCGCGTGCACGAGTTCCACCGACCCGGGCTGCCCGGCGTACCGCGGGTACACGTGCGAGGGATAGTAGCGGCTGTCACCACTGCCCGCGTACACGCCGAACGTGCCGGTCTCCGCGCCGGGGCCGACGCATCCGGCGTCCTCCAGGGCGTGATAGGCCGTCTCCAGCAGCAGCCGTTGCTGGGGGTCGATGACGGCGGCCTCGGCGGGGCTGTAGCCGAAGAAGCCGGAGTCGAAGCGGTCGATGCCCTCGACGACCGACGCCATGCGCACGAGCGTGGGGTCCTTGAGGTCGCGCTCGGTTCCGCCCGCGGCCAGGAACTCCTCTTCGGTGACGGGCCGCACCGACTCGCGTCCGGCGGCCAGGTTGTCCCAGAACGCTTCCACGTCGTCCGCGCCGGGCAGGCGTGCCGCCATACCGATCACGGCGACGGCCGGTGCCTGCTCGTCCTGGAGTTCGGTGGTCTCAGGCATGGCCCTGGTCCTTCCCTTGCCGTGCGGAGCGGCGGGCGCGTGCCGTGCGCTGCCGCTGGGCTCGTTCCTTGGCGCGGTCCAGGCCGCTGGGCGCGGTCGTCGCGGGCTCCGCCGGCGCCTGGGGGTCCGTCGCCGGGGCGTCGGCCGTCTCCGGAGCGGTGAGCGCCGACAGGTGGCGGGCCAGGTCGCGCACGGTGGGGTGGGTGAACAGGTCGACGACCGGCAGTTCGTGCCCGAAGGCCCGTTCGACGGCCTTCTGGGCGGCGACCAGGAGCAGCGAGTTGCCGCCCAGGTCGAAGAAGTTCTCGTCCCGGCCGACCCGGTCGCGGCCCAGGACCTCGCACCACAGGCCGGCGATCCGGCTCTCCAGCTCCCGCAGACCCCCGTCCGTGCCGGAGGCGTCCGCCGGCCGCTCCGCGCTGCCGGCCGCGCGCAGCACCCAGTGGTCCCCGCCTGCGGCCTCGGCGGCGGCCCGGTGGAGCGTGCCGATGTCCGTACCCTCCTCCAGGGCGACCCGTCCGGCCAGTCGCCGCACCTGCCTGACGGGTTCGAGGACATGGCTGCGGACCCAGGGGGCGCTGCGGTCGACGCCGATCAGCAGGTGGGGTTCGTCCAGGGTGCGGGCCAGGTCGAAGGAGCGCAGCGCGGCGGTGGCGTCCAGGATCCGGTAGCCGCGGGCCTCGGTGAGCGCGGCGAGCCGGTAGCCGCTGCTCATGCCGTACTCGCGCCACATGCTCCAGGCCAGGCTCTGCGCGGGCAGGCCCGAGCGGCGGCGGTGCAGGGCGAGCGCGTCGAGATAGGCGTTGGCGGCGGCGTAGGCGGTGTTCATGGCACCGCCGAAGTAGCCGTTCACCGAGGAGAACGTGACGAACGAGTCGACCGGGTGGTCGGCGCTGACGCGGTGCAGGTTCCAGGCGCCGCGCACCTTCGCGTCGAGGGCCTCGCGCCAGGCGGTGCCGTGCAGTTCGCCGAGGGGGCGTTCGACGAGGGCCCCGGCCAGGTGCAGTACCGACGTCAGGGGCGCGCCCCAGTGTTCGGCGGCCGCGTGGACGGCGTCGCGCACCTGCCGTTCGTCGGTGACGTCCGCACACGCGTACCGGATCTCCCCGAGTTCGCGCAGGCGCCGGTACGCCTCGATGCGGGTGGCCATGGGTCCTGGCTCGGCGAGGTGCCGCGGCCAGGTGTCCTCGGCGGGCAGCGGGGTCCGGCCGAGGACGAGGAGCCGGGTGCCGGGGGTGCGCAGCAGGTGGGCGGCGAGTATGGTGCCGACACCGCCCAGTCCTCCGCTGACCAGGTGGAAGCCGTCGGCGGACGGTTCGGTGCGCGGCGCCGGGTCGGGCAGGGGTGCCAGCCTGCGTACGAGGCGCCGTCCGCCGCGGTGGGCGATCTCGGTGTCGGCGGGGACGCCGGTCGCCTCGTCGAGCAGCAGCGGGAGGGGGTCCTCGTCGCCGTGCGGGTCGAGGTCGAGGTGGACGCAGCGTACCCCGCCGGTCTCCTCCCGCAGCGACTTCAGTACGGCGCCGGCCATGGCGTGCGCCGGTGAGGGCCGGTCCTCGGCGGTGACCGCCTGGGCGCCCGCCGTCACGTACAGCAGGTCGACCGGGCGCGATTCGCCGGGCCGGCCGGCGAGGGCCCGGGCGAGCGCGAGCAGGGCCGCGGTGCCGGTTTCGGCGGACGCGGGATCGGCGCTCTCGCCGGTGTGCGGCGCGCCGAGGTGCACGACGGCGTCGACCGGTCGCCCGTCGGAGGCGAGGGCCCGCAGCAGCGCCGTGTGGTCGGCCTCCTCGGCGGGCCGGATCCGGTAGTGGGCGGCGTCGAGCCGGGCGTACGACCGTCCCTCGGTGACCTGGGTGCACAGTCCGCCGCCGGCGCGTACCGCCCGCGCCAGGCGCTGGGCGAGGTCCTGTGCCCATGGGTCGCCGCCCGTGAGGACGAGGGTGTGCCGGCCGGCCGCTGCCACGCGCGGGCGGTGGCGCTCGGCGCGCTGCCACACCGGCCGCAGGAACCAGTCGGGCAGGGTGGCGGCGGTGCCCAGCAGCAGTTGGGCCTCGCGGACCGCGTCGTCGAAGGCACCCGCCTCGAAGCTCTTGCGCAGCTTGGTCCGCTGGATCTTGCCTATCTCGGTCTTCGGGACGGCAGCGGCGTCGACCGGCACGAGGAAGGCGGGGCTGACGCCGATCTCCCGGGTCACCTTGCCGGCGATCTCCCGCAGCGCGGTGGCCGCGTCGTGCCCGGGGGCGAGGTGGACGAACAGGGCGAGTTCGTCGGTGGTCGCCGTGGGGGCGGAGCGCACCGCGCAGGCGGCGGTGAAGCTGCGGACGACGTGGGGCAGTTCCTCGACGCAGGCCTCGATCTCGTGGCTGTAGTGGTTGACGCCGTTGACGATGATGACGTCCTTGGCGCGACCGGTGATGTACAGCTCGCCGTGGCGCAGGAAGGCCAGGTCGCCGGTGTCGAACCAGCCGTCGTCGGTGAACGCCTCCGCGTCGGCCGCCGGGTTGTCGTGGTAGCCGCCGGTCACGGAGGTGCCGCGGACCTGGAGCCGGCCGACGTCGCCTTCGGCGAGCACGGTGTGGTGCTCGTCGACGATCCGCATGGCGAAGCCGGGGTAGGGCAGGCCGCAGCTGACGAACGTCTCGTCGGTGTCCGCCGGTTCGGCCGTCAGTACGGCGTCGGTGACCACCGAGCAGGTCTCCGACATGCCCCAGCCGGGGTGCATCACGTCCTGCGGCAGTCCGAACGGCTGAAGTGTGTGCAGGAACCGGCGGGCGGCCGCGGCCACCACGACCTCCCCGGCGTTCATCACCAGCCGCATCGGGGTCAGGTCCCACTCCCGGTCGCGGAAGCGGTCGGCCTGCTCGGCCAGCAGTCCGAAGGCGAAATTGGGTGCCCAGGTGACGGTGACCCGGTGGCGGTGGGCGAGGTCCATCCAGCGCAGCGGGTCCTGGAGGATCCAGGAGGTCGGCGCGTGGATCTGCCGGCACCCCAGATACACGTCGCGCAGGTGGAACATCACCACGCCGGTGACGTGGTCGAGCGGGATCCAGTTCAGGGAGACGTCCCGCTCGCCCAGCCGGTTCATGGCCGCGGTGGCGGCGGACCGGGTCAGCACGTTGCGGTGGGTCAGGCGCACGGCCTTGGGCAGGCCGGTGCTGCCGGACGTCATGAGCATCAGGATCAGGTCGTCGGGCCGTGCGGCGTACCAGTCGCGGTCCTCGGGCGCGTCCCGCAGCGCGTCGGCACTCGTCAGCCGCAGCCCGGGCCATTCCTGTCGGGCCGCCAGGTCGCGCAGCCCGGGTTCCAGTCCGGCCGAGCACACGATCCAGGGCCGGCCGAGCATCCGCCAGATGCCCTCCAGCTTGGTCAGGGCCGCGGAGGCGGTGGTGTAGGAGGCGGGGACGGTCAGCGGGACCGCGACGAAACCGCCGAGGACGCAGCCCCACAGCACGGCGAGGAAGTCCTCGGTGGCGTCGCATTGGAGGATCACCTGGTCACCGGGGCGCAGTCCGGCCCGCCGCAGCCCCGCGAGCACCTGGGATGCCTCCGTGATCAGGGAGGCGTAGCTGCGCCGCGCCTCGCCGCCGTCGGCGTGCACGTGCACGATGTCACCGTGGTCCCGCTCGGCGGCGCGGACGAGAGCCTGGGCCCAGCCGGGCACGGTCGGTTCGGCCAGCCGCGGTCCCTCGCTCAGCGCCGGGGCGGCCCCGGTCACGGTGCGGGTGACGCTGGCCGGTGCCGGCCCGTCGGTGCGGCGCGGAGGGCCGGCGTGCCGGCGGCCCAGTTCCTCCTGGACGGCCTCCGCCGCGGCCTGCGCGGTGCGTACGCCGGGGACCCGGGCGAGGCGCTGCCGCCAGGACTCGGCGGTGACACGGTCGGCCAGGGGCAGGGTGTGCAGCGCGTCGGTGTCGAGCGCGCCGTCGCCGGTGCGGGGCAGGGCGTTGACCTCCGTGACGTGGACGTCCCCGTGACCGGCCTCGTCGAGGATCCGCTCGACGCGCTCCACGGCGTCCGCGCGGCCGGTCACCACGTACAGGTGCGGCGGTGTGCCGTCGGCGCCGGGCAGAGCGACCGCGTCGCGGACGCCGGGTACGGACAGGGCCGTCCGCGCCACTTCCGCGGCGTCGGCCTTCCGGGGCGCGGCGGGGGTGCGCGGGGGTGGCGCGGGGAGGTCCCCGATCCTGCGGTCCGGGTCCGCGCTCACCGCTCGCAATGCTTCCCGCAGGGCGTCGGCGAAGCCCTCGGCGGTGGCGGCGTCGTACAGGTCCGTCGCGTACTCGAGGTGCAGGTCGAGCCCGTCGGGCGCGCCGTCCGCGCCATGCCGTTCGAGGACGTCGACGAAGAGGTCGAACTTGGCGGTGCCGGTGGCGGTGGGCCGCAAGGGCACCTCTCGGTCGTCGAGGCGCAGGACGGCGGGCTCGTTGTTCTGCAGGGCGAGCATGACCTGGAACAGCGGGTGGCGGCCGGGGTGGCGGGGCGGGTTGAGTTCGTCCACGAGCCGGTCGAAGGGCAGGTCCTGGTGGTCCAGGGCCGCCAGGTCGTGCGGACGCACCCGGGCGAGCAGTTCCCGGAAGGCGGGGTCGCCGGAGGTGTCGGCGCGCAGCACGAGGGTGTTGGTGAACAGGCCGATCAGGTCGTCCAGGGCGGGTTCGGAGCGTCCCGCGACGGGGGTGCCGAGGACGATGTCCTCGCCGGCTCCGCAGCGGGTGAGCAGGGCGCTCACCGCGGCGTGCAGCACCATGAACAGGCTGGTGCCCTCCCGCTCGACCAGGCCCAGCAGGTCGCGGTGGAGGGCGGCGTCCACGGCCTGGGTGACGTGGGCGCCGTCGCCGCGCGGTGCCGTGGGGCGGGGCCGGTCGCCGGGCACCGTGCACTCCTGGGGCAGAGCGGCCAGTGTCTCGCGCCAGTGGGCGGTCAGCCGCTCCAGCCGTCCCGGTCCGTCGGGTCCGGGTGCGAGCAGGGCACGTTGCCAGACGGCGTGGTCGGCGTACTGCGCCGGCAGCGGCTCCCATGACGGGGCGTGGCCCGCCCGGCGCGCCGCGTAGGCGGCGGACAGGTCGTCGGCGAGGGGGCGCAGCGACCAGCCGTCGGCCGCGCTGTGGTGCGCCACCAGCAGCAGCGTCCGCTGCTTGCCGGTTCCGAACAGCCAGACGGCGAGGGGGCTTTCGGCGGTCAGGTCGAAGCGGTGCCGGGAGGCCGCGGTGACGTGGGCGCCGACCTCGTCGGCCGGGCAGTCCACCGTTCGCAGCCGGGGGCGCAATTCTCCCGGCGGCAGGATCCGCTGGTGGGGTACGCCGTCCCGCTCGGCGAACACCGTCCGCAGACTCTCGTGCCGGTCGGCGAGGTCACCGAGCGCCGCGCGCAGTGCCCCGGTGTCCACGGCGGAGCCGAGCGGCACCACCAGCGGGATGTTGTACGTGGCCGCCGAGCCGTCGAACCGGTTGAGGAACCACATGCGTTCCTGGGCGTAGGACAGCGGGACGCGCTCGGGGCGCGCGACGCCGCCGAGGACGGGGCGGGCGGGAGCGGTACCGGGTCCGGAGGGGAGCCGCTGCGCGAGCGCGGCCGGTGTCGGGCCGTCGAACAGGGCGGTGATGGGCACCTCGGCGCCGCTCTCGTGCCGCAGGCGGGCCAGCAGTCGGGTGGCGAGCAGGGAGTCGCCGCCCAGGTCGAAGAAGTTGGCGTCGGCGCCCACGGTGTCGCGGGGCAGCCGCAGCACGTCCTCGAACAGGCGGCACAGGAGCGCCTGCTGGGGAGTGCGCGGGCGGGCGCCGGCCGCGGCGGCGGTGAAGTCGGGTGCGGGCAGGGCGGCGGTGTCCAGCTTGCCGTTGGCGGTCAGCGGGAGCGCGTCGACGCTCACGCAGGCCGCCGGGACCATGTGGTCGGGCAGGTGTGCGGCGGCATGGGCGCGCAGTTCCGCCGGCGTGGGCGGCTTCGGCGCTGCGGGCACCGTGTAGGCGACGAGCTGCTGGGTGCCGTTGTCGGCGCGGCGTACGACGACGGCGGCCCGGGAGACCTGCGGGTGGGCGGCGAGGACGGCTTCGATCTCGCCGGGTTCGACGCGGAAGCCGCGCAGTTGCACCTGCTGGTCGGAGCGGCCCAGGTACTCGAGGGTGCCGTCGGCGCGGCGCCGAGCCAGGTCGCCGGAGCGGTACATACGGCTGCCGGGCGGGCCGAAGGGGTCGTCGAGGAACCGTTCGGCGGTCAGCTCGGGCCGGTCGAGGTAGCCGCCGGTCACACCCGCTCCGGCCACGTGCATCTCGCCGACGGCGCCCGGCGGCACCGGCCGGCCCGCGGCGTCCAGCAGGTGCACCCGCAGGTCCGCCAGAGGTGTGCCGACGACGCTCGTCCGGCGGGGGTCGCTCAGGTCGGCCGGGACGATGCGGTGGTGGGTGACGTGCACCGTGGTCTCGGTGATGCCGTACATGTTCACCAGCGCCGGGCGCTCCAGCCCGTGCCGGTCGGCCCACGGCCGCAGCCGCGCGGGTCGCAGGGCCTCCCCCCCGAAGACGACGTAGCGCAGGGCGCCCGCCGGCTCCGGGACGCTGCCCGGCGCCTGTTCGCCGTCGGCGTCCATGAGCTGTTCGAAGGCGGACGGTGTCTGGCTGAGGACGGTCACGCCCTCGTGGCGCAGCAGCCGCAGGAAGTCCCGGGGCGAGCGGCTGACGGCGTACGGGACGACGACGATCCGGCCGCCGTGCAGTAGGGCGCCCCAGATTTCCCACACCGAGAAGTCGAAGGCGTAGGAGTGGAACAGCGTCCACACGTCGTCCTCACCGAGGTCGAAGTGCTCGGCCGCCGCGGCGAAGAGGCGGACGACGTTGGCGTGCGCCACCGGCACGCCCTTGGGGCGGCCGGTGGAGCCGGAGGTGTGAATGATGTAGGCGATGTCCGACGGACTCGTCGCGCCCCGGCGGTCGGTGTCGGTGAGCCCGCCGGCCGGCCGCGCGGCGAGATCCGCCTCTACGGCGGGGTCGTCCAGGACGACGGCGGGGACACCGCCGGTGAAGTGCGGGGCGAGATCGGTCTCGGTGACGAGGAGGACGGGTGCCGCGTCGTCCATGACCAGCCGCAGGCGTTGCGCCGGGTGGCCGGGGTCCAGGGGGAGGTAGGCGGCGCCGGTCTTGAGGACCGCCAGCAGGGCGGGCAGCAGGCTGAGGCCTCGGGGCAGGGCCAGCGCCACCACCCGGCCCGGTCCCGCCCCGCGCTCGGCGAGCAGCCGGGCCAGGCGGTTGGCGCGGGCGTCGAGTTCGGCGTAGGTGAGCCGCTCGTCTTCGTACGACACCGCGACGCGCCGGGGGGAGGCCTTCACCTGCTTCTCGAACAGCTCGGTGAGGGTCGCGGTGACCGGGAAGTTGCGCACCGGGAGGTCACGTGGATGCTCGCCGGGCAGCAGCAGATCCAGGTCCCCGACCGGTGTCGTGGGCGCGGCGTCCGCCAGCCGCCGCAGCAGGGTCAGGAACCGGTCGCGGTGCAGGGTGAGTTCGTCCTCGTCGTACAGGGCGGGATTGGCGTCGAGGGCCAGCCAGAGGTCTCCGGGCCGGGTACCGGGCCGGACGTTGATCTGGAGGTCGTCGACGGCACCGCCGGACAGGTGGTGCCAGGTGGCCGGATGGCCGCCGAAGTCGAGGGACTCCGTGAACGGGACGATGTTCAGCACCGGCCCGTACAGCCGGCGCCCGGTTCCCAGCAGGTTCAGGTCCCGGCGGATGGACTCGCCCCGGTACTGCTGGTGTCGGCGCAGCTGCCGCACTTCCCCGGCGACCTCCCGCACCAGGTCGGCGACGGCCGTTGCGGAACGGGCGGTCACGCGCAGTGGCAGGACGTCGGAGGCGGTGCCCGGGGTACGCAGGGCGGCGCTGCCCAGCCGGCTCATCGTGGCCATGCCCAGCACGAGGTCGTCGGCGCCGGTCATGCGGTGCAGGTAGACGACGACGGCGGCGGTCAGCAGATCGGCGCGCGTGACGTCGAACCGTGCGGCTGCGTCCGTCAGAGCCTGGGCGTCGCTGCCCGCCAGCTCCACGGTGCGGCGCAGGAACGGTGTGACGGGCGGGGCGGTACGGCGTGTGAGCCGCGCGGGCTCCGGCAGTCCGGCCAGCCGCCGCGTCCAGTGCTCCCGGTCGCGGACGCGGCGCTCGGAGGCGAGGTAGGCCGCTTCTTCCGCCTGGAGCCGGCTCACGGGCGCGAAGACGCCGGGGGCGGGCTCGCGCCCCTCGGCCAGGGCGTTGTAGGTGTCGGCGAGACGGCGGCCGAGGAGCTTGTAGCTGTACCCGTCGAGCAGGATGTGATGGGCCCTCAGAAGCCAGAGGTGCCGGTCGGGGGCGAGGGTGAGGAGGGTGTGCGAGAACAGCGGTCCCTTGTCCAGGTCCACCGGCGTCGCGAGGTCCGTGCGGACCAGCTGCCACGCGGTGTCCTCGGGGTCGTCGGTGTCGCTGACGTCGATCCGCCGCAGCGTCCACTCGTCCGCGTCCGGCGCCCGGTGACAGCGGGGGCCGTCGTCCGTGTCGAGGAAACCCAGGGCGAACGTGTCGGCCTCCGCCACCGTCCGGCGCAGGGCCGTTTCGAACAGGCCGGTGTCGAGGGGGCCGTGGATCTCCACCGCCTCGGCGGTGTTGTACGCGGCGCTGTCGGATGCGAGCCGTCCGGCGTACCAGAGTCCTTCCTGGGCTCCGGACAGTGGCCGGCGGTCGTTCTCTCGGAGTGACTCCTCGTGGAGTGACATGGCACAACCCTCACGTGGCAAGTCGGGATGTCCCGGCCGGAACGGCCCGGCCGGGCGGACGGTGGCGCGGCCTCGGTCCGCGGAACGGGGAGCGGCGGCGGCCGCACGCCGAAAGCGCCGTACTGACCCCACCGCCGGTCCTGCAAGTGCCCCCAGGGTGCGGCGGGGCGACGCCACCGCTCAAGCCGGGACGGGGCCGGCGCCGGGAATTCAGGTTTTTCACTGAAGAACGGGAGGGCCGGGATAGTTCCGGCGCCGACGGGCTTTAGGGATTTCCCGCAATTTCCCTCCAGCCCCCGCCCCCGGTGGATTTGTCGGCCCTCGGCGTTGCACCCTCGAACGGGCGCCGGGTGCCCGGCCCCGACGGTGACGCTCCGTCACCGGATTCGCACACAGGCAGAGACGTCCACGGAAAGAGGGCTGGCGGCATGGACCGTCCGTTGTGTCCGGTCGAGACGCTGTACGTCGGGCAGCGAAGCAGAGGGGTGTTCTCGTGCACCCTACGGGGACAGGTCGACACCGAGGCGTTGTCCGCGGCGTTCGACGCCGTCACACAGGCGCACCCGACACTGCGTGCGCGTATCGCGCCGGACGGTCAGGGCTTCGCACTGCGTCTCCTCGGCGAGGACGAGCGGCCCCGGCTGGTCACCCGGACCGGCAGCGAGGAGGAATACGCTACGGAGCTGAACACTCCGCTGCCGGTGGGGGGCCCGCTCAGCCGCGCGGTCCTGGTGAGCGCACCGGAAGGTGACCGGCATCTGTTCGTCCTGGTCGTGGACCACACGATCACGGACGGACACAGCGTCATCGCCGTGCACAACGCAGTCTGGGATCACTACCGGGCGCTGGTCGAGAGCGGCGGGAACGAGGGAACGCCGGCCGCGGCCGCCTCGACCGCGGGTGTCCCGGAGGCGGGCGCCGGTTCCCCGTTCTGGCCGCGGCCCGTCAGCCGGTCGCTGCCCGACGACGACCCCTCGGCCACCGCCGCCTACCTGGAGCGGCGCGTCGAGGAGGCACGACGGCACCCCGTCGAGCTGTTGTCCTACGACGTGCCGCGGTCGACTGCCACGGGCACCGGGCCGGGTGGGGAACCGGCCGGCGACGGCCGCATCGAGGTGTGCCGTCTCACCCTGGACGAGGAGCGCACCACCCGGCTGCGGCAGACCGCGCGCGAGGCCGGCGTGTCCGTGCACTCCCTCGTCGCCGCCGCTCTGCTGGCGACGGCACGGCGCCGCCTGGAGGGCGACGGTCCCCGCACGCTGGGCTGCCTGTCTCCCGTGGACCTGCGGTCCCGGCTGTCCCCGCCGCTGCCCGCGCTGCTGATGGTGCCGGCCGTGACCACTCATCTGCAGACCCTCGACGTCAGCCCGGACACCGGCCCGACGGTGCTGGCGCGTACCGTCCACGCCCGGCTGCGCGACTTCCTGTCCCGTGCGGAGCAGTATCACGAGATGCGCATCACGCCGGAGGTTGCCCGCAATCCGGCGCTGCAACTGGCCACCGTGATCGCGACGAACATGGGCGTCGTCCCCGGCCCCCGGCTGCCGGCCGGACTGCGCGCCACCGACGTGCGGCTGGTACCCGCTCGCGAACACTATTTCCCGCAGGCGGGCCGTAGCCCCGTCATGGCGTGCGTCGTGTCCTTCGAGGGGCGGCTGGCCATCGAGTTCCCGCACTTCACCGCCTGCTTCAGCACCTCCTTCATGCGGGCGTTCCGCGACGACGTCCTCACCGCGCTTCTCGCCTTCACGGATGCCGCCGAGCCTCTGCCCGCACCAGCGCGATGAGGACGGTCGCCCCGGCCCACCGCGCTCTACCGCACCGGCCGTACCAAGGAGCACTCCCCCACATGAGCACCATCGGTCCCCTCTCCACTCCCCTCACGTTGTTGCTCCGAGCCCAGGAGGGTGACCAGCAGGCGATGAACGGCCTGCTGACCGCGATCACTCCGTACGTCGCCCGTCTGTGCCGATCCGTCACCCATGACGACGGCGCCGACGCCACCCAGGAGGCACTCCTCGCCATCTACCGCGGCCTGCGCACCCTGCGCGAGCCGGCCGCGTTCTACGGCTGGGTGCGCTCGGTGACGGTCCGCGAGGCCATCCGCACCGCGAAACGGGCCGGCGAGGAGGGCACCTACGTGCAGGTCGACTCGGGTCAGGACACGAACCCGCTGGACAGCGTGCACATCAGTGACGTGCTGGAGCGGCTCCCCACCTCCCACCGGCAGGTCCTCACACTGCGTGTCTACGGGCTCAACGAGGCGGAGATGGCACAGGTCCTCTCGCTGCCGGTGGGGACGGTCCGGTCCCGTCTGCACCGGGCCCGCCGCCGATTCCGGGAGGCATGGCTGCCCTCGGCGGCGTAGCCGTCCCGGCCGGGGCCGTCTCGCGGCCGGAGCGCCGGGTGGTCCGTGAGGGGGGTGCATCCCCCTCACGGACCACCCGGCGAGAAGCGAGTGACCACGTGGCGGTTACTCGACGAACTCCGGCAGGACGCGCGGCGGCCACTGTCCCACGGCGAACATCCCCAGTCCGTGGGCGCGCGCGATGAGCGCGGGACGATTGGGAGCGTCGAACCTGCGCAGGAGCCGCCCCACGCGGTACTCGACCCCTTGACGGCTCATGTAGAGGTGGCTGGCCAGTTGGACCGTCGACGCACCGCTCGCCACGCCTTCGAGCACGCGCGCGTCGAGTCCGCTGAGCATCTGTCCGCCGTGGCGTTCCGAGGAGTCCCGGTCCTCCGCGTGGCTGAGCAGAATGACGAGGCCGGCCGGGCCGGCCGGGTCGGCGACCGCTATGGCCGTCAGATGGGCGCGTAAGGTCCGGCCGGTGCCGTCCCGGCCGGTCACCTGCTCCGTGAACCAGTTCGACCGGCCCTCGGACAGGTCGGCGAACCGGCGCCGCAGGTTCACGGGAAACCGTGGGAGGAGAAGATCGCACAGGTCACGGCCGCATATCTCACCCGGGCTGAGGCCGAAAAGCCCGGCGAACTGCGTCTCCGCGGCGGTGACGAGCGTGCCCTGGGCCGACACGTGGGCTGTGTACGTACGACGTCTGCGGTTGCCCTCGGCGTCCCGCGGGAAGGCCCGGCACGCAGAGTCTTCGGTCGTCTTCCCGCCGCCTGTCGGAGGAGGGGAAGAGAGAGAAGCGGCGGTGCTCATGGTGGCCACGGACGTTTCCTCTTTCTGTGCACGTGGGGGGGTGATGCGCCACTGCCTTGGGGCAATATTGCCTGAACTCCTCATACGCTTGCCCGGTGTTGCCCGATGTTGCCCGCACAGAGGCCACCAGCACCACCGCTACGCCCGCCAGGGTGTCCGGTGGGTGCCGGTCGGCGACACCGTCTGCCGGTGTCCGGGAAGCGTCTGCGGCGGCCTTCTGTGGGGTTTGGCTTCCGCGACGAGCCAGACGGGGCACTAGGGGGCACGGCAACCTCCGGAGACGAGGAACAGAATCGCATCAGGTCAGCCACTTGGAGGCTAAGGTCAGGCAATATCCTTGGCAAGGGTTTGCCTGGCCCAACTCGGCTTTTGCCAGCCCTGTTTGGTCACATGACTCTTGACTGACGACCAGCGGAAGCCAAGGCGACGGGAAGGCTACGAGGAAGGAAAGAACACGGAGATGACCGGCAGCTTTCAGGGGCGCAGCCTTGTTGCCCGTACAGTCGGCGCTTTGTAGAGTATGGACAAGCTCCGCACACTGCCTGCGGACGCGGCGGGAAGCGGACTCACGAGGGCCTCGGGGGATCAGAGGGTGAGAGTGCTCGAGCAGCCGCACTTCGGGCGGCGATTGAAAAAGCTCAGGCTCGAACGGGGGCTGAGCCAGGCGGCGGTCGTCGGCGAGGGCATGTCGACGGGATACCTGTCACGACTGGAGTCCGGTGAACGTCGGCCCACCCCACGGGCCGTCACCTACCTGGCCCAGCAGCTCGGCGTCGACGTCTCCGAGCTGAGCAAGCCGCTGGGCTGCGGTTCCCTCAGCCAGGTACTGGCGGCCACGTCCTCGGCCCCGCCCGGAACCGACGGCGCCGTCGCCCTGCTCTACGCGCTGCGGGACGACGAACGCGGGGACCTCTCCAGCCGTTGGCAGGCGCTGTGGCTCCTCAGCCGCATCGACGACCGCAACGGCGACTACGAGCAGGAACGCGGTCGACTGAGCGAACTCATCGAACTGAGCGAGCTGTTGGCAGTGCCGGAGCTACGGGTGCGGGCGCATGTCCAGTACGCGCGGTGCCTGCGGGCACTGGGGGACCTGGGGGCGGCGGAGTCGGCGGCCGCGACCGCGCTGACCGTCGCGCGTGAGGCGGGCCTGCAGGTGGGGGACACGATGCCGGCGCTCGTCATGCTGATCCGGGTCGAGACCGAACTGGGCCAGCTCGACACCGCCGGCCGGCACGTCCAGGAACTGGAGCGGGACCTGCTCCCCGTGGCCACCGCCACCCAGGCCGCCGAGGCACTGTGGATCGCGTCCCTGGTCAGTCATCGCCAGGGGGACCACGCCACCGCCCGGAAGCGTCTGGAGACCGCCCTCGGCCTGCTCCAGGGAGGGGACGACCTGGAACTGTGGACACGGCTTCGCACCACCGCGACCGCCACCGCCCTCGAGATGACCCCGCCCCGGCTGGAGGCTGCCCGGCGCTGGCTGGGTGAGGCCGAGGCGCTCGTCGAACTGACCGGCACACCGGTGCACGGCCAGGAGTTACAGGCACTGCGTGCTCAGCTGGCCTTCCACGAGGGAAGTCTCGACGAGGCCCGGTCGCTGTGCCGTGCCCTGCTGGGCGGCGACGACCTGCGGCTGTCCTACCGGGACCGGGTACGGCTGGCCGTCCTCGAGGGCCGGCTGACCATCCTGGACGGCCGTATCGAGGAGGGCATAGCAGCTCTGGAACGACTCGGCCACCAAGCAGCGGACTCGCGGAACCTGGACCTGGCCGCCCACGTCTGGCAGTGCCTGGCCACGACCCTGGCACAGGTGCGTGCACCGTCGGCGCGCAAGGCGGCGGGCTCCCCTCGCAGCGGTCGGTGACCGCATCCCGCGTGAGGGCGGCGAAGGCACCCCCTCGATGCGGCGGCGCATCGCCTGCAGCAATTGCCGGGCGTTGTGGAAGTCGCCTTGCGCAAAGCGCGTGAAGCGGCTGCGCATCGTCCTGGACATCGCCCGCTTCTGCTGCCGGCGCCGGACGGCCGCGGACCGGGCCGCCCGGACATCCCGTCGGCGTCGGCAGGCCGGACAGAGCAGCGCCGCCCCACCCGTCGCCCGTCCTACCGGGCCGGGGCGAGGCAGGCGCCCCGGCATACGGAGTGCGGGTGCGCGCGCCGGGCGAGGGCGCTGCCCGGCTGCCCGGCTGCCCGGCTGCCCGGCGAGGAGAGTCATACGGACCACCTGCTCACACGCCAGGTCCGCAGGTGCCGGTCGCCCAGGTGTGCGCGGCGGATGCGGCGATCGCATCGATCCGGTGGGAGTCGACGACGTGGCGGAGGCTGCCGCCGACGGTGAGGGCGGCCACGCCGTGCGCGATCGACCAGAGTTCGGCGGCGCGGTCCACGAGTTCTTCCCCTGGAACGTAGGGCGAGAGGGCTTCCTCCAGTCGCAGCTGGATGCGACGCGCCTGCTTGAGCAACTCGGTATGGAACGTCTTGTCGATACCGGACGCGAACATGATCTCGAATCGCGCTGGATCCTCCCGGGCGAACGCCACGTAGGCGACGGCGATCTGCGCCGCACGGGCGGCGAGCGTCGCCTCCAGAGTCAGGGCGGTGAACCGCGCCTCCAGCTCGGTGAATGCCTGCTGGGCGGCGGCCGCGAGCATCGCCTCCCGGTCCGCGAAGTGCCGATAGGGCGCCGAGATGGACACACCGGCACGGCGAGCGGCCTCGGAGACGTTGAACCCCCGCGCGCCGCGTTCCCTGACCAGCTCGACGGTCGCCTGGAGCAGCGCGTTCCTCAGGTCACCGTGATGGTACGTGTCTCGACCGGCCATCAATCCTCCTAGATGTTGAAGCCTCTCACATTTTCACCTACTCTCAATGTGAGGCGTTATTACATTCGATCGGCGGCAGGACCGCGAACAGGGAGTAACTGATGCAGTACGCGGAGACGACCGCTCTGGTGACCGGGGCGAGTTCCGGGATCGGCGCCGAGTTCGCGCGCCGGTTGGCCCACCGCGGCGCGGACGTGGTACTTGTCGGGCGGCGCGAAGATGCCTTGCGGAAACTGGCGGCGGACATCACCGCGCGGACCGGGCGCCTGGCGCATCCAGTGGCGTTCGACCTGGGCGTCGAGCGCGGCGGGCGGCTGCTCAAACAGCGGCTGGACGAGCTGGGAATTCGCGTGGACACGGTGGTCAACTGCGCCGGTACAGGCCTGACCAAGCCGTTCGCGGACTCCACCGAGGACGAGGTGCGTACACAGGTGCAGCTCGACATCACCGCTGTGGTGGAGACCTCCCACGCGTTCGTACCGGATCTGGTCGCCTCCGGGCGGGGAGCGTTGCTCAACATCGGAAGCCTGACGGGCTACATGCCCGTACCCGGCATGGCCGTCTACTGCGCGGCCAAGGCGTTCGTGATCCGCTTCACCGAGGCTCTCGCGCACGAATTGCGCGCGTCGGGCCTGACGGTGATGGTGGCGTCGCCGGGGTCCACACGTACCGAGTTCTACTCTCGCAGCGGCACCAGCACCAGCGGCGCCCGGTTCCAGACGCCGGAGCAGGTGGTCACCACAGTGCTGAGGGCGCTCGACCGGCGCACTCCGCCGGTCGGCGTCGTCTGCGGCCGGGTGAACCGGCTCGTCCGGCGCATCACAGCACTCCTGCCGACCCGCACCGTGCTCAGGCTGGCGGAATCCCGGCCGGCTGCCTGACCTCTGCGCTGGTCATCGAAGAGGTGACGGGTGGTGGTGACATGGTGACGGTCGCTGCCCGCACCCGGCAGGGCACGGTGCCGGTGCCGTGTCCGTGTGCGAAACGCCGACGGCGAAGGTGCGGGGGTAAGGGTGCCACGGCCGGACCGTGACGGACGTGCCGGTGCACGCCCGTCAGGTAGTCGTGCACCGGCGCGTACGACGACCGGTCTGCCCTGTTCCGTCCCGCGGCCGATGTCGCCTCCGCCGCGGAGCACCCTCGGCCTACTGTGCGCTCATCCCGCACCTGCGTGTCGGGGAACCGGGCCTTCGGACTGCTCCACCTCGTCATACCCGGTGGAACTCCCATTGCTGCGGGGTGCCGCCGTTGTCGGTCCACTGGATCACAGCGGCGCCGTCAGCGGTGACGTTGCCGTTGTCCAGCGCTTTGCCGCTGTGCCGGCTGGTCAGTTTGTAATTGCCGCCGCCGGAATTGGTGATGGCCCATTGCTGTGGGGTGCCGCCGTTGTCGGTCCACTGGATCACAGCGGCGCCGTCGGCGGTGGTGTTGCCGTCGTCGAGCGCTTTGCCGCTGAATTGGCTGACGAGCTTGTAGTAGCCCGCGCCGACGCTGGTGACCGTCCACCGTTGCTGTGTCCCGCCGCCGCTGGTCCACTGCATCGCGGGCGCGCCGTCCCCGCCGGCGCTGCCGTTGTCCAGGGCTTTGCCGCTGCGTGCGCAGATCAGCTGGTATGTCGCTCCGGACACGATGGGGGTGGGCGGGGCGGCCGGGGTGACCGCTTGCATGATCACCGCGCCGATGGCCTCCACGGCGCGGGTGTCGTCGCGTGGGGTCTGTGCGTCCCAGCGGTTCCAGGTCAGGTTGAGGTCGGTGCGCCGGGCGTTCCACGCGGCGTCCGCGTTGCGTTTCATGAAGTCGTAGTACTGACCCCACAGGTTGTTCTCGCGGACGAACTCGCCCATGCCCCGGGCGAACTCGGACTGCCAGGTGCCCTCCCGCTGTCCGTTGGTCATGATCCCGTTGGTGGTGCGGTCCCGGATGACCCAGTCGACGGTCCGCCGGGCGTCGTCGAACACGCTGCCGCCGCCCTGGTTGCGGTAGATCGCCTGCGCCGCGCTCACGAAGGCGCCCGCCGAGTACACGGTCTGGCCGCTAGAGACGCTGCCGTCGGCCTGCATGTTCTCGTACACGCCGCCGGTCGAGCGGTCCAGGAGCCTGTTCCACGTCCAGTCGTAGACCGCCCGTGCCTTGTCCAGGTAGCCGCGGTCGCCGTTGGCCTCGTAGATCAGGCAGCCGAGGATGACGGCGGGGCTGTTGCTCAGCGCGCTCTTCTCGCGTTTCTGGACGCTCCACCAGATGCCGCCGCCCAGGGCGCCGTCCCACCCCCGGTTGTAGACCCGGTCGAAGGCGTACCGGGCCTGGTCGAGGTAGGTGCGGTTGCCGGTGATCCGGTAACCGCGCACGAAGGCCAGCCCGGCCCACAGCAGGTCGTCGTTGTACTCGTTCCAGTTCCAGTCGTACAGCCCGCCCGAGCCCCGGTTCTGCTGGAGGAACGTGTCGAGCAGACGGCCGGTCAGGTCCCGGGTCTCCGCGCGCGGGACACTGTCGTGCACATCCTGCACCGCCTGGATGTCCAGGGCCTGACGCCAGAAGTAGTCCTTCTCCGACCTGCTCAGCGACTCCTTGTAGTACCGCTGCTCCCCGCTGGAGACGAGGAAGGCACTGTTCAGCGCGGCGAAAGCCGCGTCCATGTTGGTGGTTCCCAGCGCGGTGGCATCGGAGCCCTCGTCCGAGGGTGCCTTGGTGGTCCCGGCGAAACCTGGTGCGGCTGTCTCGCCGGCCAAGGCAATGCCGGCCGTCGTTGCTGTCGCGAGGAACGATCTGCGGGTGATCATGTGTGTTCTCCTAGGCGACTACACAGGTGAGTTGGGGATCGCGGGCGTACCCGCCGACGTCTGGTCCGTGCTCTTGCCATGGGCCTCCCGAGCGTTGTGGTCCGGGTGGTACGGACCGGCGATCAGCGGCCGGCGCGGGACGCCGGCGGTCGCGCACGGCCCCGGCCCCTGAACCTGGCCGTTCTGCTTGACGCCACGTCGGACGACGAGCTGAGGGAGCACATGCGCCGACGTAGGAGAAGCGCTCGCCGACCAGGGCCGTCCAGACCATCGGCCGGCCGGCGGCCTACTCCCGAACAAGAACGTGCCCAGCAGCGGCGCGGCGCCGAGCGGACTCGCCCGTCCTCCGCATCGGTGGACGGCTCCACACGCAGCCGGGGCCTCGTCGAAAGGTGAGGGCGATGCGACTCCCGCCCAACCGGTGCGGACGGGCGGGAGTGTACTAACGTGCTCCGAGGACTTCGGGTGAACGTGCCAACGACAGTGAACTGCCCCGGATCTGGCGGTCCAGAGCGCTTTTTGCGGCTATCGGAAGAGCGGGCCGAACGTGTCCGGGTCCATCAGGTTGGCATGCGCTGACCGCTACCTCGTCCATGCCTCATAGCCCAGAAAATTTCGTATACGAGCTTCGGGCGAGAGTAGGACTCCGGCACTCGCCGGTCAAGGCACCTGTCGATTCTCGGGCCGAACGCCCATGACGTGCACATATGCCGAGTACGGCGTGAGCGGACCGCTTCCCATCCTCTGGTGGAGCTGTCCCTGTTCCGCGACGGCCCGTACATGGCGCTGACCCTGACCGGTGCCGCGGTCAACACCACCACCGTGATGTTCCTGTTCGTCGTCCCCCTGACGCTCCAGGGCCAGTGGGACCTGTCGGTCGTTCTCGCGGGCACCGCGTTCCTCGTCCCCGCGCTGGCCATGTCGCTCACCGGGCCGGTCGCCGGGCAGGTGCCGCCGCGGGCCGCGGTACGGCTGATGGCGGGCTGCCTGTGCGGAGGAGCGCTGGTCCCGGCGTGCCTCGCCCGAGCCTCCTCCCTCTCCTCGTACGTGGCCGTGGCGACCGTGGGCGGCGCGGTTCTCGGCGTGGCCGACTCGCTGACACTCGTCGCCACCCAGGGCGGTGATCCGCCCGGAGCGGGCCGGAGAGGCTCGGGGGTCACCAAGACCGTCATCACCGTGGCCGCCGGCCTCGGCGTCGGACTGGCCGGGGCCGTCACCGACCAGGACCACGGGGTGGGTTCGGAAGCGGTCGCCGAATCCGCGCCGCTGATCACCGCGGCGGGTCGTCCGGCCGCGGTGCCTGGCCCTCGCCGTGTGGAGCGGCCTACGGGAGGGCGTGATGCGCGCCGACCCTGGGAAACCGGGGGGGGCTGACCCGATGCCGTGGACGGTACCTCGCGGAGCCGTCACCGGACCGCGACCCGGCACCTTACACCGGTGAGGCGGCGGCGGTCCCGCGTCGGTGAAACGGACGGGCGCCGGGCGCATGTTGCCGGATAGCGTCGGCACTCGACCGGCCCGGCAGGCGGGGTCCGGGGGACACGGGGAGGTTCCAGGGATGGCAGGCGGATCTTCGGTTCAGGGCGGCGGGATGTCGCGGCGCGCACTGCTCGCGTCGTCGGCCGCCGCGGGCGGCGCGGTGTGGCTGCTGCGCGGACTGGTCCGGCCGGACGGCGCGTACGCCGCCGACGCACCCCCGGCTCCGGCGGGTTTCCCGACGGGCTCGGACCTCTACCGGCGTGTCTACGAGAACTGGGCCGGCGAGATCCACACCGACCAGTTGTGGACGTGCGCCCCGCGCCACCCGCAGGACGTGCTCGACATCGTCAACTGGGCGCACGGCGCGGGCTGGACGGTACGCGCACAAGGCAAACGGCACGGCTGGGCCCCGCTCACGGTGGCCGACGGCACACCCGCCGCGGCCCGGGTCGTCCTGCTGGACACCACCGCGCACCTGACCGGCATGTCGCTGGAGCGGCGGGGCGCCGACCGTTCGGCGGAGGTCCGGGTCCAGACCGGAGCCACCCTGGAGGACCTGCTCGCGTTCGCCGGCGCAGCCGGGCACGGTGTCACCGCCGCCCCGCACCCGGCCAGTTGTCGGTCGGCGGCGCGCTCGCCATCGGCGCACACGGTACGGCCGTCCCCGCCCTCGGCGAGACCCCGCCGCCCGGCCACGGCTACGGCTCGCTGAGCAACCTGGTCACCGAACTGACCGCGGTCGTCCGGGACGAGAACTCCCACCGCTATGTCCTGCGGACGGTCGGCCGGGCGGAACCCGACTGCGACGCGCTCCTCACCCACCTCGGCCGTTCGCTGGTCACCGAGGCCGTCCTGCGCATGGGCGCCGACCAGAACCTCGGCGCCCGCAATCGGTCGATCGTGCGCGCGATGACCGGCGCGGGCAGGGACGGGTTCCGGGCAGCCGCCCGCGCGGTGGCAGGGTCCCGCAGAAGACGCGCCAGCCGCGCGGCGGGCAACCGCGGAAGCGCGGCGGCCGCCGCGCGGACCCGGTCCTGCGGGTCGTCGAGCGAGCGCTCGGCATCCACCGGGGACAACCGCAGGTCCGTCGCCGCCCGCAGCCGCACGCCCGGTGCCTCGTCCCGGCTGAACCGCTCAACCCACTCGGCAGTGGACCGCGGGTCGTCAAGGGCGAGCAGTCTCATGCGCGGCTCGGCGTCGTCGGCGAACCGGAGCAGGCCGGCCCGGGGAAACCGCGGATGGGTACGAGGACGACCGGGGTGGGTGAGACTGCCGGTCCACCACCGCCACACCCTCAGCAGCAGATCAGCTGGCGCGTCATCACATGACTCGGCGAGGAACGACTGCAGCGTCCGGTCATCGTCCGGGGCCAGCCCGCCCCTCTCCCCCGCGACCCGCGTTCAGGCGCCGCCGTGCTCCGCGCCGGTGAACGCCCCGGCGGACGCGGCGAGGGCGGCGCTCCTGGCCGCCAGGGCGGACAGCCCGGGTTCGGCGGGCATGCGCATCAGGACCAGGCGGTGGTAGAGCGGCGCGGTGGCGCTGATCAGCAGGGGCCGCGCCTGCGTGCCGGAGGGCACCTCGCCGCGCTCGACGGCGCGCCGTACGACCGGCTCGCAGCGGGCGTACCGGTCCTCCCAGAAGCGGCCGAGGGCGCGGGCCGCGTCCTCGGAGCGGAAGGAGGCCGCGATCAGCGCCAGGGTGGCGGGCGGCCGTTCGGTCAGCGCCGCCAGGACCTCGTCGTTCAGGGCCAGCAGATCGCCGACGAGGGAACCGGTGTCCGGAGGCTGCCACGCGTCGTCCCCGGCGGTGTCGAACACGTCCGCGAGCAGCCCGCCCGTATCCCGCCAGCGCCGGTAGACGGTGGTGCGGTGGACGCCCGCCCGGGTGGCGACGGTGTCCACGGTCAGCGCGTCGTAGCCGTGCTCGACCAGTTCCGCGCGGACCGCGTCGAGCACTTGTCTGCGGATCCGGCCGGTGCGGCCGCCCGGACGGGGTACGACCGGGGATCCGGTTGCTCTGCGGGAGGGGGGCATGACACGATGCTAATGCAAGTGTTGTCGCACTAGTGAGGTCGCCGATGCTCTTCCGAAGCGTTCACCCGGTCCCGCGGCCGATGCCGGCCGTCTCGTTCTCGAATGCTTCGGAGTGCTCGTATGCCTACGCAGATCACTGTTTCGGACGTCACCAAGTCCTTTGACGGCCGCCTCGTCCTCGATGCCGTCACCTGTACGTTCGCCGTGGGCGAGCGCACCGGCGTCGTCGGCGAGAACGGCTCGGGCAAGACCACGCTGCTACGCCTGCTCGCCGGGCGCGACCGGCCCGACCAGGGCGAGGTCGTCGTCCACGCGGAGGGCGGCGTCGGATACCTCGCGCAGGACGGGCATCTGCCCCCCGGCGCCACCGTCCAGGAGATCGTCGACCGCGCCCTGGGCGACCTCCGGGCGATCGAGGGGCGGATGCGCGCCCTGGAGGCGGCCATGGCCGCCGGCGACGAATCGGGGATGAGCGAGTACGGCGAACTGGCGACGGTGTTCGAGCTGCGCGGCGGTTACGAGGCCGACGCCCGCGTCGAGCGCGCCCTGCACGGCCTGGGCCTTGGGCGGCTGGACCGGGACCGCGCGGTGGGCGGCCTCTCCGGTGGTGAGCAGGTCCGGCTGCGCCTGGCGGCCCTGCTGGCGGCCTCCCCCGAAGTGCTGCTGCTGGACGAGCCGACCAACCACCTCGACGAGCACGCCCTCCGCTGGCTGGAGGACCACCTCCGCGGCCGTCGCGGCACCACGGTGGCCGTCTCCCACGACCGGGACTTCCTGGAGCGCGTGGCCACCACCCTCGTGGAGGTGGACGCCGACCGGCACGGCGTCGTCCGCTACGGCAACGGCTACGCCGGCTACCTCGCCGAGAAGGCCGCGGCCCGGCAGCGCTGGGCCCAGGCACACCAGCGGTGGCAGGCCGACGTGGACCGCTACCGGGAGGCCGCCGCGACCACGGCCCGCCGGGTGGCCCCGGGACGCGCCATCAAGGACGGCAACAAGATGGCGTACGACCGTGCGGCGGGGCGGGTGCAGCAGTCGCTCGCCAGCCGGGTGCGGCAGGCCGAGGAGCGGCTGCGCCGCCTCCTGGCGAGCCCCGTCCCGCCGCCGCCGGAGCCGCTGCGCTTCGCTCCCGTGCTGCGGTCCGGCTCGCCGCGGGGCGTCATGCTCCAAGCGGAGGACGTCGCGGTCACCGGCCGGCTCGCCCCGGTCGGCCTCCAGGTGTCGGCGGGGGAACGGCTGCTGGTGACCGGGCCGAACGGCGGCGGCAAGAGCACCCTGCTGCGGGTGCTGGCCGGCGATCTGGCGCCGAGCGAGGGCCGGGTCGTACGCCGGGGCCGGATCGGTCACCTGCCGCAGGAGCCACGTGTCGGCCGGCCGGGCGACACGCTGCTCGCCGCCTTCGCCCGGGGCGGTGCGGGGCAGCCCGACGAGCACGCCGACCGGCTGCTGTCGATGGGCCTGTTCGACCCGGAGCAGTTCTCGGTGCCGGTGGGCCGCCTGTCCACGGGGCAGCGCCAGCGGCTGGCGCTGGCCCGGCTGCTCAGCCGGCCGTGGGACGTCCTGCTCCTGGACGAACCCACCAACCACCTCTCCCCCGCGCTGGTCGAGGAGTTGGAGGCCGCGCTGCTCGGCTATGACGGCACCCTCGTCGTCGTCAGCCACGACCGGCGGCTGCGCCGGCGCTGGCAGGGCGCGCGGATGACGCTGGAACCGGCGTCCCTGGCCGCCGTCCGGAGCTGACCCCGGGCGCGCCGCGCGGGTGCGGCGCCCGTTTCGGCCGCCACTCCCGCGTGCGTCACGCCACCGCCCCGGCACCGCGCACCGGTGCCGGGGGCGGTGGTTCAGAGCCGGTCGGCGTCCACCGGGACCACCGGTGTGCTGTCCCTGCTGACCAGGAACGCCGGCCTGACCGGGTGCGCCGGGGTGTTGGTGACGCGGTTGTAGGTGATGAGCAGGACGCAACGACGCTGTGCGGAGGTGTTGTTGGACGACGAGTGGATGATGCTGGGGTGGAAGGCCACGGCCGTGCCGGCGGGCCCGGTGAGGCGCCGCACCCCGAAGGTGTCCGCCAGGCGGCCGGCGATGTCGTCGGGTACGACGTACTCCAGCTTGGCCGAGACATGATGGCGCCAGTCGTGGCTGCGCTCGCGTCCCGGCCGGGCGGCGTCCTCGACGATCCCGGCGTGCTGGCTGCCGGGTATGACTTCGAGCGGGCCGTTCTCGTCGGTGACGTCGTCGAGGAAGATGGCGATGTTGACCGCGTCGGGGGCGCCCATCCCGTCCTCGTGGTGCCAGAACGCGAAGTCCTGGTGCCACGGCCAGGCGGCACCCTCGTGCGCCTGCTTCATGTTGACCTTGAACTGGTAGACGTACACCGGGCCGCCGAGGAGCTGTTCGGCGAGGCCGACGAGGGCGGGCAGGCGGACGAGCCGGGCGCAGACCTCGTCGAAGTCATGGCAGCCGTGCAGGGCCCGCACGGCCGACGACCCTTCTTCCAGCACCACTTCGGGGCGCTGCTCCCGGCTGATGCCCTCGATGCGGTGGCGGAGTTTCCTCACGTCCGGATCGCTGAGCGTGTGGGGCAGCGGCAGCCATCCGTCCCGGCCGTAACGCACCTTCGCGTCGAGCAGGGGCGCGGACACAGACATGGTGGGGCCTTTCCTCGGGGGAGAACGGGGATCATGCCGTCCGGGCCGGAACCGGTGGACCGGCCCGGACGGCATGCCGGCGCGTACCGGAACGGAGGGAGGACCGCTCACGCTGCCATGTCCGGCACAGGGCGGCAGGGGCCGGCGCGGCTGCGTTCCGGCGGCCGGGCGCGGAGGAACGGGACGCAGTCCGACAGCGGTGTACGCGCATCGCCGTGGGAGGTATTCCGAACCGGGTGCCGCGTTCTGCGTCCTGCGTTATCACCGTAGAAGGCGTCCGGTGCGCACCACAACCGGTGTGCTGCACGGCCGCTCGAAAGCGGCTTGAGAACGGATAGTGAAAAAGGCGGCCCCGGTGAAATCACCGGGGCGGCTTTTTCGGAGCGGACTCGTGAAGGGGCCGCCCGCCCCAGGCCGCCCGTCGGGGGCCGCCCGTCGGGGACGGACGGTCCGGACGGGCGGCCCCCGACGGGCGGCCCGGACGGACGGCCCCCGACGGGCGCGGGTCAGGACTGTGACGCGTAGGCGGCCAGTTCCGCCGCGAGCCGTGCGTCCACGTTCGCCCTGAGGCGGGTGCCGTGCTCGTCGTGGTCCTCGGTGAGGATCTCACCCTCCTCGTGGACCCGGGACACCAGGTGGCCCTCGGTGTAGGGGATGACCACCTCCACCTCGATGTCCGGCTGCGGCAGGGCCTCCTCGACACGGGCCAGCAGGGCGTCGCAGCCCTCCCCGGTGCGCGCCGAGACGGCGACCGCGCCCGGTTCGGCATCGAGGAGCCGGTCCAGGACCTCGGGAGGTGCCGCGTCCGCCTTGTTGACGACGATGATCTCCTGGACCCCCGCCCCGCCGATCTCGCCGATCACCGCGCGGACCGCTTCGATCTGCGCCTCGGGGTCGGGGTGCGTACCGTCCACGACGTGCAGGATGAGATCCGCCTCGGCGACCTCCTCCAGGGTGGACCGGAAGGCGTCCACGAGCTGGTGCGGCAGATGCCGTACGAAGCCCACGGTGTCGGCGAGGGTGTAGGTACGGCCGCCGCTGGTCTGGTTGCGGCGCACGGTGGGGTCGAGCGTGGCGAACAGCGCGTTCTTGACGTGCACATCGGCGCCGGTCAGGCGATTGAGCAGCGAGGACTTCCCCGCGTTGGTGTAGCCGGCCAGCGCGACCGAGGGGACCTTGTTGCGCCGGCGCTCCATGCGTTTGACGTCGCGTCCGGTCTTCATCTCGTCCAGTTCGCGGCGGAGTTTGGAGATCTTCTCCCGCAGCCGCCGCCGGTCCGTCTCGATCTTCGTCTCACCGGGACCGCGGGTGGCCATGCCGCCGCCCGCGCCTCCGCCGCCGCCCATCTGCCGGGACAGCGACTGACCCCAGCCGCGCAGCCGGGGCAGCATGTACTGCATCTGGGCCAGCTCGACCTGCGCCTTGCCCTCCTTGGAAGTGGCCCGCTGGGCGAAGATGTCCAGGATCAGCGCGGTCCGGTCGACGATCTTCGCCTTGACGACCTCTTCGAGACGGACGAGCTGGGCCGGGCTCAGCTCGCCGTCGCAGACCACGGTGTCCGCCGCCCACTCCTCGACGAGTTCCCGCAGTTCCTGCGCCTTTCCGGAACCGATGAAGGTGGCCGGGTCGGGCTTGTCGCGCCGCTGGACGACACCGTCGAGCACCAGGCCGCCCGCCGCCTCGGCCAGGGCCGCCAGCTCGGCCATGGAGCTCTCGGCCTCGGCGAGCGTGCCGGACGTCCAGGCACCCACGAGGACGACGCGCTCGGGCCCCGCCGGCCCCCGCTCCGCGTCGGCGGCCCCCTCCCCCGGCTGCGAGGACAGACCCCCCACATGGTGCAGCCCGGTGTCCTGGGACGCGTCGAAGGAGTCGAGCGCGTCGGCGAGGCCGAAGGGGCGTTCGGGAGAGGTCATGCGGTTCCTTCCGGGTGGGCCGCCCGGCACCGGGCCGGGGTCGGACGGACGTGACCTTCGAGCATGACAGCTCGCGCTGGAGAAAGGCTCGACAGCGGCTCGAGAACACCGGGAACCGCATCCCGCCGGGCGGCGGACACCCGCCGGTAAACCCTTTTGCTTCATCCCTCAGGCCGTCCTCAAGCCGTTCCTGACCGGCACCCACAGGGCCGGTCGGCCTCCTCCCTGAGGGCGTTGACAGCGCAGAGGCGACTCCGTTTACTCGGCCGAGGGGGAAGCCACTGGACGGCATTTCGAAATCCCTCGGGAAGGCCTGTTCGCGAGACCTCACGAAGACCGCACGAATACCGTTCTCGTACTCTTGGAGATGGCTGTGAAGTTCAGAGTCCTGGGTCCCACCGAGTTGTACGACAACGTCCGTCAGCGTCGTGTCCCACTCCACAGCCACAAGCAGCGCACCCTCCTCGGCGCGCTGATCGTGAAGTACGGGTCGATCGTCTCCACCGAGAAGCTCGGCGAGGAGGTCTGGGGCGAACTCACCCCGAGGTCGGCCAACGCGCTGCAGGCACAGGTCTACCGGTTGCGCCGGCTGATGGACCGGGTCGACCAGGAGGGCGGCCAGCCGCAGCAGCGGCTGATCACCCGGGACTCCGGCTACGGACTGCGCGCCGACCCCGAGCAGATCGACAGCGAGTTGTTCATGCAGACCGTGGACCGGGCGCGTCGCTGCGCCGACAAGGACCCGGTGCTCGCCGAGAAGACCCTGCGGAGCGCGCTGCGGCTGTGGCGGGGGACCGCGCTCCAGGGCAGCCGGGGCCCCATCTGCGCGGCCGGCGCGACGATGCTGGAGGAGTCCCGGTTCAGCGCGCTGGAGCTGCTGTACGACGTCTCGCTGCGCGCCCGGATGCATCAGAACGTCATCGCGGAGCTGGAGGAGCTGACCATCAGCAACCCGCTGCGGGAACGTTTCTACGACCAGCTGATGGTGGCGCTCTACCGCTCCGGCCACCAAGCGCAGGCGCTCGGCGTGTACGAACGGGCCCGTCGGCATCTCGCGGACGCTCTGGGCATCAATCCGGTGCCGGCGCTGAGCAAGCGGATGCAGCAGATCTTGTCGCACGCCCCCGAGCTGCTCGATCCGCAGGCGGCCACCGCCGCCGAGGGCGGCGGGCCGCAGCGGGTCGCCCTGCGGTCCGTGCCGCGGTCACCGGCGCCGGCCGTGCCGCCGGCTCCGCCGGTGCGCCGGCCGCCCCCCGCGCCGGCCCAGCGGCCCGTGCGGGCGCCGGGCGGCACGCCGGTGTCCGCCCCGGGCGGCGCGGGCGGTCCGGGTGGTGCGGGGGGTCAGGCCGATCCGGTGGCGCTCGGCGGGGAGCTGCGCCAGCTGCGTTCCCTGGTGCAGAAACTGACGACCCAGCAGCAGGCATTGGTGTCGACGGTCCGCCACCTGTCGGACCAGCTGGAGGAGGCCCTCAAGGCCGCGGAACCCCCGTCGCCGGTGCCCGCGGCCGTCGGGGCGCAGCACCGGACCGCCGTACTGCAGCACGACTGACTTCCGGGGGGCCTGTCGCGGGGGCGGCCTTCCGTGACGCGCTGCCACGGGAGGCCGCCCCCGGCCGGTGCGGGTCGCCCGTTCCGGTCAGACCGTACGGTCGTCCGGGGTGCCGTCCGCCCGGCCGGCACCGGACGCGGCGGCGTCGGCCTCCCGCGCCGCGGCACGCGCGCGGTCGGCCCGGTCGGCGCGCAGCAGCAGGGCGCCGGCGAGCCAGCCGCCGAGGAGGACCGCCCCGGCGCCGATGAGCTGACCGACCGTCAGGGAGTCGGCGAAGGAGTCCCGCACCTGGGCGAGCAGACCGCTGTCGTCGCCCGCGGCGGCCACCGCGGCGGGGAAGGACTCGGCGGCGGCTCCGCCGAGGCCGCCGGGCAGCTGCTGCGAGAAGGCGGCGACCAGGACCGCGCCCAGGACACCGACGCCGAGGCCGCTGCCCAGTTCCTGGAGGGTGTTGTTGACACCCGACCCGGTGCTGGCGCGCTCCGGCGGGATGGAACTCATCAGCGCGTTGGCGACCAGCGGCCCGGAGATGCCCGCGCCGCCGCCGAGCAGGAGCAGCCCGGCCGCGAGGAAGAGGTACCCGTCATCCGGTGCCAGCGCGACCGTGAGCAGACCGGCCGCCGAGCAGGTCACGCCGAGCGCCACGCCCTTGCCGATGCCCAGCTTCTTCACCACCCGGGGGCTGATCAGGATGCTGCTGATCAGGACGCCCACGGCCATCGGGGTGAGCTGGGCGCCCGCCTCCAGCGGGGCGTACCCGCGCAGGAACTGCAGGTCCTGGGTGAGCAGGAACAGCGAACCGGCCATGCCGAAGGCGCTGAGGATGCCACCGAAGACGGCACCGCGGAACTTGGGGTTCTCGAACATCGTCATGTCCAGCATCGGGTCCGGCACCCGCAGCTCCCAGCGGACGAAGACCGTCGCGCCGACCAGTCCGAGCAGACCGGCCCCGAGGGTCTCGGGGTCGAGCCAGCCCTGGCCGGGCACGGAGATGACCGCCCACACCAGCGCGACCACCGACACCGTGCACAGCAGGGCGCCGATCAGGTCGGGCCGGGCGTCGACGGGGTCCTTGGACTCGCGCAGCAGCGCACCCATGGCGATCAGGCCGACCACCGCGACGGGCACGTTGATCAGGAAGGTGACGCCCCACCAGAAGTGGTCGAGGAGGAAGCCGCCGAGCACCGGTCCGAGGGCCATGCCGACGGAGGAGACGGCCGCCCAGATGCCGATGGCCTTCGCGCGTTCCTCGTTGTCGAAGGTGCGCACCAGCACGGCCAGGGTGCCGGGCATCAGGAAGGCCGCGCCGACGCCCATGAGGGCGCGGGCGCCGATCAGCACCTCGGGCGAGCCGGCGAACGCGCCGATCGCGGAGCCGACGCCGAAGACCAGCAGGCCGAGCAGCAGGGCCCGTTTGCGGCCGAGCCGGTCGGACAGTCCGCCGGCGGTGATGAGCAGACCGGACAGCACCAGGGTGTAGGCGTTGATCGTCCACTGGATCTGGGCGGTGCTCGCGTCGAGCTGCTCGGTGATGGAGGGGATGGCGACGTTCAGGATCGTGTTGTCCAGCACGATCACGAACAGGGACGAACAGAGGACTGCGAGGATCCACCAGCGGCGGGGATCGCGCTGGGGAGCGTCCGGCGACAGCGGGGCTGACGCTGACGACTGCTGGGACATGGATGATCTCCTGAGCGGGGTCGAGGTGTGGAACGCGCACAGCAACCTGACTGCCCGTCTCGTGCGGTTCCCCAGCGCCGGGCACGCCCGAGGGGCGCGCCGGTCCGGCGCGGCGTGGGCTCGTGCCCGGACGCGCGCGACGGAACGCCGCGTGTGCGGTGGTGGGGTGGAACAGGGCCCGAACGCCGGGCGCCGTCGCGGGAACGTCACGTCCCACGGCTGACGGCGGAGGCAGGGATCGGGCCTGCCGGAGAGAGGGGCAGCGCCCGCGACTCAGTAGATCATGGCACAAGCCTTCCACTCGGCGGGGCCGTCCGTCAACTCCGTTCCCGGCCGGTGCCCCCGTCCGGGGCGGACCGGTCCACGAGGTGGCACCAGTGGTACGGGGCGGGTTCCTCGCCCCGGTGCACGGCGGCGAGGAGGGCGGACAGCCGCCGGGCGACCGGCCCGGCCGCGCCCTCCCCCACGGTCCACCCGCCGTCGCCCGTGAGGACCCTGCCCACGGAGGTGACGCGGGCCGCGGTGCCGCACGCGAAGACCTCCGTGATCCGGCCCCGGGCGCAGCCCTCCCGCCACTCGGCCAGGGACACGGGTGCCTCGGTGACCCGCAGGCCCCGGTCGCGGGCGAGCGTGATGAGGGTGTCGCGGGTGACGCCGGGCAGGATGGTGCCGGTGAGCGGCGGGGTGACGAGTTCGGCCCGGTCGCCCTCGCCGTGGACGAAGAACAGGTTCATGCCGCCGAGTTCCTCGACGTGGCGGCGCTCCACGGCGTCCAGCCACACCACCTGGTCGGCGCCGCGCCGGGCCGCGTCCTCCTGCGCGAGGTAGCTGCCGGCGTAGTTGCCGCCGCACTTGGCCGCTCCGGTGCCGCCCGGTGCGGCCCGCACGTACTCCTCGCTGACCGCCACGGTCACGGCGCGCTGTCCGCAGGTGAAGAAGTTGCCGGTGGGGAACGCCAGGAGCAGGAACAGGTAGGAGCGGGCCGGCCGCAGGGCCAGGTGCGGCTCGTCGGCGAAGACCACCGGGCGCAGGTAGAGGCTCTGGTCGTCGCCCTCGGGTATCCAGTCCAGGTCCGCGCGGACGAGTGCCTCGGTGGCGGCCGTGAACAGGTCGACGGGCAGCGGGGGTACGGCCATCCGCCGGGCGGACGCCGCGAGCCGGCGGCCGTGGTCGGCGGGGCGGAAGACCACCGCCCGGTCCTCGCCCCGGCGGTACGCCTTGAACCCTTCGAAGACGCTCTGCCCGTAGTGCAGGCCGACCGCCGCCGGGCTCATCCGCAGCGGCGCGAACGGTTCCAGTACCGCGCGGTGCCAGCCGTCGTCCGGGGTCCAGCGGGCCGTGACCATGTGGTCGGTGAAGACCTCCCCGAAGGGCGGCTCGGCGAGCAGCGCGCGGCGCCGGTCGGCGGGCGTGGGGTCCGGGTGCGGACGCAGCTCCACGGCCGGCGCCGCGGGGCCGGCGGCGGGCGTGGGGCGGGCGGCCGGGCGCGCGGCGGTCGGCCCGGTCATCAGCGGTGGGCGAGGAAGAGACGGCCGGTGGGGAACGCCAGGGTGAGGGCGCGTACGTCGGAGAAGCCGGCGCCGCGCAGCCGCTCCACCCACTCCTCCTCGCTCTGCAGCCTGCGGCGCATGAACTCGCCGTGGTAGTAGGAGACGGCGGCGCTGAAGCGGCGTTCGCGGTCGTTGCGCAGGTACGGGACCGCGTCGGTGATGGCGAGGAAGCCGCCGGGTGCCAGGGACTCGCGGCAGTTGGCCAGCACCTGGTCGCAGACGTCCTCCTCCTCGGGCAGCATGTCGTGGAAGACGAAGCCGGCGTGGATGACGTCGGCGTCCTGGAGGAGGCCGGGGTCGGTGGCGACGGACTGGATGGTGCGCTCGACCACGGTAAGCCGGTCGCTCATCCCGGCCTGGGCCACGGCCTGTTCGGCGGCGCGGCAGGCGTCCGCGGCGAAGTCGAGTCCGACGCCGGTGGAGCCGGGGACCGCGCCGAGCACCTCGATGAGCAGCCGGCAGGTGCCGGCGCCGAGGTCGACGACCTTGCGGGGCGCGGCGTCGATGATGGTGGCGAGGGCGGTGGGGTAGAAGGCGTGCGAGCCCATCCACTGGGAGCTGACGGCGACTTCGCGGTAGTCGCGGACGTGGGTGCGGGCGGCCTTG
This sequence comes from Streptomyces sp. cmx-10-19, assembly GCA_049998335.1. Classification (GTDB taxonomy): domain Bacteria; phylum Actinomycetota; class Actinomycetes; order Streptomycetales; family Streptomycetaceae; genus Streptomyces. The sequence goes on along the minus strand of JAEBFB010000020.1, from coordinate 20,597 downwards.
TCCCAGTCGGTGAAGAAGTCGCGGGCGTTCTCGATGAACGGCCGGTTGGCGTTCATGGTCCAGGAGATGTAGCCGGCCTGGTGGCGGATGGTCTCGAAGTCGGGGCAGGCCCGGTAGCGGCCCTCGCCCTCGCGGATCACCAGGCCGGCGGACTCCACCGTGTCGAGGTAGCGCACGAGCGCCGGTTCGGGCAGGTCGAGGGCGGCGGCGACCTCGGCGGTCTCCAGCGTGCGGTCCGGGTCGAGGTGGGCGACCACGCCGAGCCGGTCGCCCATCTCCAGGAAGGCGGCGGCCGCCGCCAGGTCCGGGGCCGGTCCGCTGGCCGCGATGCCCTCCGCCAGGTACTGCGCCGCGATGTCGTGGGTTGCCATGCGCGTCTCCCATTCCCTTGCCGGGTACCACGCCGCTGTCGGGCGGCGCCGCGTGCTGCTGTGGACTGTATGCGGGGGCCATGACGATGGCCTCACGTCTCTCTGACGGTCTGGTGATCCGGCCCGCCGGGGGCCGTCAGCGGTCGCGCCAGGCGGCCTCCAGGGCCTCGATGTCGCTCTGGTCGAGGTCGACCAGGGGCAGGTCGGACGGCGTCCAGCCGCCGGCGCCGGGCCGCCGCACATGGTCGACGAGGGCGGTGAGGGCGCGGGTCCACGCCGTGCTGATCCCGGCGGCGGTGTCCGGGGCGAGGAGCGCGCCCGGCCAGCGGAACACGGCCCGCAGCCGGGGTCCGTCGAGGGTGTCCAGGGTGACCGCGTCGACCTCCAGGACGTGCCCGGCCGGCATGCCGGGGTCGGCGCCGGCCCCCGCCAGGTCCCGTTCGTCGGGGACGGCGCTCCACCGGGTGTCCTCGGTCCGCAGCCGGCCCAGGTAGTTGAAGGCGACCGGCGGGTGGCCGAGGTCGCCGAGGACGGGTGCGGTGCGGTCGTCGAGGTGGCGCAGCAGGCCGTAGCCGGTGCCGTGGCCGGGGACGGCCCGCAGCGTCTCCTTGACCTGTTTGACGGCGTGGCCGAGCGCGGGTCCGCCGGCGAGGGCCTCCTCCGTGTCGGTCCCGGCCAGCGGCAGGCGCAGCGGGTGGACGGTGGTGAACCAGCCGACGCCCGTCTCCAGGCCGGGTACCGCCGCCGGGTCGTCCCGTCCGTGCCGTTCCAGGTCCAGCAGGACGTCGGCGGCGCCCTGCCCGTGCTGTGCGGGGGCCGCGTGGGCCAGGGCGATGCCGAAGGCGGTCAGCAGCGGTTCGAGGACGCGGCAGTGGAAGGCGGCAGGCACCTCCGTGAGCAGCGCCCGGGTGACCGGTTCGGGCAGGTCGGTGGTGAGGTGGCGCAGGGAGCCGTACGTGTCGCGGGCCGGGTCCGGTGTGCCGGTGCCGGGGCGGACGTGCGGTGGTGACAGCACCGTGGTCCAGTAGGGCAGTTCGGGGACGGTGCGCTGGTCGGCCGCCGCCTCGGCCAGGCCGGTCGCCCAGACCGCGTAGGGGTGGGCGTCCGGGGGCGGGGGCGGGGTGCCGCCGGCGGCCACCGCCTCGTAGGCGGCGCGCAGGTCGGGCAGGAGGACGCCCCAGGAGACGGCGTCGACGGCGAGGTGGTGGACGACCAGGGCCAGTCGCCCGTCCCGGTCCCCGGCGTCGAACCAGACCGCGCGGACCATCCGCCCTTGCCGGGGGGCGAGTTCGCCCCGGGCCCGGTCGACGGCGGCGGCGTGCACGTCGTCGGGTACGCCGGCGCCGGTCACCGGCACCCTCCGCAGCAGCCCGGTGGTGTCCGGTGTGCCGGGGGGCGCGGTGCGCAGCAGCAGACGGGCCGGGGCGGGGGCGTCGGCCGCGCCGCCGAGCAGGGTGGTGCGCAGGGCCGGGTGGGCGTCGAGGACGTGTCGCAGCGCCCGGTGCAGCAGGGCGGCGTCGCGGATCGGCGGGGTGGTGACGGTCATGGTCTGGCTGAACCGGTCGGCGTGGGCGCCCAGGCCGTCGAGCCAGTGCGCGAGGGGTGGCGCGGGGAAGGTGTCGCCGGGCGCCGCGCGGGGCACGGGCCGCGGTGCCGGCGCGGGGACGGCGGCGCGCTCCGCGAGGGCCGCGGCGGTGCGGCGTTCGAAGACGTCGCGGGTGGTCAGGGAGAGCCCGTGGGCGCGCAGCCGGCTGACGAGCCGGATGGCGATGATGCTGTCGCCGCCCAGCTCGAAGAAGTCGTCGTCGGGGCCCGCGGTCTCGAGGCCGAGGATCTCCGCGAGGGTCTCGCAGACGGTCCGTTCGGCGCCCGGCCGGGCGGTCCTCGCGGAGGCGGCGGGGGCCGGGTCGGGGGCCGGGAGCGCGGCACGGTCCAGCTTGCCCTGCGGGGTGACGGGCAGCCGGTCCACGGTGACGAAGGCCGCCGGCACCATGTGGGCGGGGAGCAGGGCGGCGAGGTGGCGCCGCAGCTCCGGATGGCCCGGGTCGGCCCCGGCGGGAACCACGTAGGCGACGAGGCGGCGTTCGCCGGAGTTGTCCTCGCGTACGACGACGGCGCCGCGCCGGACGGCGGGGTGGGTGGTGAGCGCCGTGGCGATCTCGCCGGGCTCGATGCGGAAACCCCGGACCTTCACCTGGTCGTCCGCCCGGCCGAGGTACTCCAGGGTGCCGTCGGCGCGGCGGCGGGCCCGGTCCCCGGTGCGGAAGGCCCGGCTGCCGGGCGGGCCCCAGGGGTCCGGCACGAACCGTTCGGCGCTCGCGGCGGGCCGGCCGAGGTAGCCGTGGGCGACTCCGGGGCCGGCGATGTACAGCTCGCCGGGCACGCCCACCGGGGCGAGGCGCAGCGCGTCGTCGAGGACGTGTGCGCGCAGCCCGGCGACCGGGGTGCCGATGGGGACGGGGCCGCCGGGGGTCAGGGGGGCGCTGGTGGTGGCGCAGGCGGTGGTCTCGGTGGGGCCGTACGCGTTGACCATCCGCCGGCCCGGCGCCCACTGGGCGACCAGGGCGGGCGGGCAGGCCTCGCCGCCCACGATCAGGGTGCGCAGGGCGGGCAGGGACTCGGGCGGCACCCCGGTGAGCGCGGTCGGCGGGATCAGGGCGTGGGTGACGCGCGCGTCGGCGAGGAGCCGGGCGAGGTCCTCGCCGACGAGCGGGCCGGGCGGCGGTACGACGAGGGTGGCGCCGGTGCCGAAGGCCATCAGGTACTCCATCACCGACGCGTCGAAGCTGGGTGAGGCGAATTGCAGCACCCGGCTGTCCGCCGTGACGGCGAAGCGCTCGGCCTGCGCGGCGGCGAGCGCGGGGACACCGGCGTGCGGGACGACGACGCCCTTGGGGCGGCCGGTGGAACCGGAGGTGTGGATGACGTAGGCGGGGTCGCCGGGGTGGAGGGGCCGGCCCCGTTCGGCGTCGGTGACGGGTGTGTCCGGGAGGGCGTCCAGTGCGTCCCGCACGTGCGGCGCGTCGAGGACGAGGGTGTCCCGCGTGCCGGGCGGCAGGGCGGGCGCGTGCTCGGCCGAGGTGACGACGGGGGTGTCGGGGCCGGCCGCGTCGAGGAGGTGGCGGAGGCGTTCGGCGGGGTAGGACGGGTCGACGGGCAGGGCGGCGGCGCCCGTCTTGAGGACGGCGAGCCAGGCGGTGGCCATGGCGGCCGAGCGGGGCAGGGCGATCGGCAGCACCGTGCCGCCGCGCACGCCGTGCTTCAGCAGCAGCCGGGCGATCCGGTTGGTACGGGCGTCCAGTTCCGCGTAGTCGAGGACCGTGCCGTCCGCCTCAAGGGCGGGGGCGTGCGGGCGGGCGGCGGCCCGTGCGGCGAAGAGCGCCGGCAGGTGGGGGTGGGCCGGGGGTTCGGCGGGCGGGTTCCAGACGGTCAGCGCGGCCCGCCGCTCCTCGGGCGGGAGCAGGTCGAGGCCGGCGACGGGGCGGTCGGGGTCGTCGCAGACGGCGCGCAGGACCATGAGCAGGCGGGCGCCCAGGGCGCGGGCGGTGGCCTCGTCGAACAGGGCGGTGGCGTACTCGACGTCCCCGGTGATGCCGGCCGCCGTGCCGTCGGCGGCGCGCCGTTCCACGAGGTTGAGGGTGAGGTCGAACTTGGCCGCGGCGAGGTGGACGGGGCGGGGGGCGGTGTCCAGGCCGGGCAGGTCGAGCCGGGGTTCGAAGTCCTGGAAGGAGAGCACCACCTGGAACAGCGGGTGGCGGGCGAGGGAGCGCTGCGGGGCGACGGCGTCCACGATCCGGTCGAAGGCGACGTCCTGGTGGTCGTATGCGGCGAGGTCGGCGCGGCGGACCCGGTCGAGCAGGTCCCGGAACGGCGGGCGTCCGCCGGTGTCCACGCGCAGCGGCACCGGGTTGACGAAGAAGCCAACGGCGTCGTCGAGTCCGGGTCCGCCGCGGCCCGAGGTCGGGGTGCCGATGACGATGTCGGTGCCGGCCCCCGAGGCGGTGAGCAGTCCGGCGAGGGCGGCGTGCAGCACCATGAAGACGGTGGCGTGGTGGCGCCGGGCGAGCGTGTGCAGCCGCGCGTGGAGTCCGGGTCCGATCTCCAGGGGGACGCTGCCGCCGTCGGTGCCGACCATGGCGGGGCGCGGGCGGTCGGTGGGCAGCGGGATCTGCTCGGGCGCTCCGTCGAGGGCGCGGCGCCAGAACCGCAGGTGCCCGGCGTCGGGGGCGGTGTGCCGCTCGCGGTGGACGTGGTCGGTGTGGCGGGGCGCGGGCCGCCGCCACGCGGGGGCGTGTCCGCCGGCGCGCGCGGTGTAGGCGTGCGCGAGGTCGCGCAGCAGCGGCCCGAGGGACCAGCCGTCGCCGGCGATGTGGTGCAGGACGAGGAGCAGGGTGTGCCGGGGCCGGCCGTCCGGGGCGGCCGGGAGTGCGAACAGGTGGGCGCGCAGTGGTGGCCGGGCGGTGAGGTCGAACGGCAGGCGGGCGGCCTCGGTCAGCGCGGCGGCCAGGTCCGCGTCGGTGGTGGTGCGGACGCCGAGGTCCACCGGTCCGGGCTCGTGCGGTGCCAGGACCTCCTGCACGGGCTCGCCGCCGGTGTCGGGGTAGCGGGTGCGCAGGATGTCGTGGCGCCGTACGACGTCGAGGAGGGCCGCGCGCAGCGCCGCGGCGTCCAGCGGGCCGCGCAGGTCGACGGCGCACGGCAGGTTGTAGGTGGCGGTGGGGCCGTGCAGCCGGTGCGTGGCCCACATGCGGCGCTGCGCCGCGGAGAGCGGGTGGTGCCCCGGTGTGCCGTCGGAGCCCGGCACAACGGGTTCCGGCACGTCGGGCTCCGGCACGTCGGGGTCGGTGGGCCGGGGGAGGCCGGCCGCCGGCCGGGTGTCGGCGGTGTCGGAGCCGGCGTCGATGTCAGTGTCGGCCTGGGCGTCGGTGGTGCCCGGGGTGGCGCCGGTGGGGGTGAGCAGGGCGGCGAGCCGGGCCGGGGTGGGCGCGTCGAAGACGGCGCCGACGCCGAGGCCGGTGCCGAGGGCCGCGCGGACGCGGCTCACCAGGCGGGTCGCCAGCAGGGAGTGTCCGCCGAGGTCGAAGAAGTCGTCGTCGGCGCCGACCGGGCCGCGGCCGAGGACCTCCGCGAACAGCGCGCACAGCCGCGTCTCGACCGGCCCCCGCGGGCGGCGCCCGGTGGTATGGGCGGCGGGTTCGGGCAGCGCGTCGCGGTCCAGCTTGCCGTTGGGCGTGAGCGGCAGCGCGGGCAGGACGACGACGGCGCCGGGGACCGACTGGGGCGGCAGCCGCCGCGTGAGCCGGGTGCGCAGCTCCGCGGGGTCCGGGTCCGCTCCGGGGGCGGGCACCACGTAGCTGACCAGCCGTTCGCCGGCGTCGCGCAGGACGGTGGCGGCGGCGGACACCTCGGGCAGCCGGGTGAGTTCGGCGTCGATCTCGGCCGTCTCGACGCGGAAGCCGCGCAGTTGCACCTGGCCGTCGGCGCGGCCCAGGTGCTCCAGTTCGCCCTCGGCGTTGTACCGGGCCAGGTCGCCGGTGCGGTACATGCGGGTGCCGGGCGGCCCGTAGGGGTCGGCCACGAACCGGCCGGCGGTGAGGGCGGGCCGTCCGAGGTAGCCGCGGGCGAGGCCCTCGCCGGCGACGTACAGCTCGCCGGTCGCGCCGGGTACGGCGGGGCGCAGGGCGGAGTCCAGCAGGTACAGGCCGAGGTCGGCGAGGGGCCGGCCGATGGGGCTGCCGGTGGCGGTGTGGGCGGTGCGGCGGTCCAGGGGGCGGTGCGTGACGTGCACCGTCGTCTCGGTGATGCCGTACATGTTGATCACGAGCGGGGCGTCGTCGGGGTGGCGTGCGTACCAGTCGCGCAGCAGGCCCGGGTCCAGTGCCTCGCCGCCGAGGACGACGCGGCGCAGGGCCGGGAGGTGGTCGCCGCCGTGGTGCTCGCCGTCGTGGTGCTCGCCGTCGTGGTGCTCGGCGGCGTGGTGCTCGGCGGCGTGGTGCTCGGCGTCGGCGAGGATCAGGTGCTGGAAGGCGCTCGGGGTCTGGCTGAGGACGGTGACGCCCTCGCGGCCGAGCAGGCGCAGCAGCCGGTCGGGGGTCCGCACGGTGTCGTGCGGTACGACGACGAGCCGGCCGCCGTGCAGCAGGGGGCCCCAGATCTCCCAGACGGAGAAGTCGAAGGCGTAGGAGTGCAGCAGGGTCCAGACGTCGTCGGGGCCGAAGCCGACGACGGGCCGGGCGGTGTGGAACAGCCGTACGACGTTGCGGTGCGGGACCGGCACGCCCTTGGGGCGGCCCGTGGAGCCCGAGGTGTAGATGACGTAGGCGGTGTCGTCCGGGCCCGGCACCGGTCCTTCGGTGCCGGTCGGCGGGCCGTCGGGCAGGGCCGGCAGGGCGGCGTCGGTGGCGGGGGTGCCGAGGGCGACGCGGGGCAGGCCCTCGGGCAGCCCGCCCGCGGCGAGGGTGGCGGCGTCGGTGAGCAGGACGGCGGGCCGGGCGTCCTCGACCATGAGGGCGAGCCGGTCGGCGGGGTAGCCCGGGTCGAGCGGCAGGTAGGCGGCGCCGGTCTTCAGCACCGCGAGGACGGCGACCGGGAGATCGGCGGTGCGGGGCAGGGCGAGGGCCACCAGGCGGCCCGGCCGGGCGCCGTGCGCGCGCAGCAGGCGGGCGAGGTGGTCGGCCCGCCGGTCCAGTTGCCGGTAGGTGAGGCAGGCGTCGTCGGCGGTGACGGCGACGTGGTCGGGTGTCGCGGCCGCCTGCCGTTCGAACAGCGCGGGCAGGGTCATGGCGGCGGGCGGCGGCGTGCGGGGGGCGGGCGGGGCCGGCCGGTGGGTGCGGCGTTCGGCCAGGGTGCGGACGTCCAGCCGGGCCAGCGGGCGGCCGGGGTCCTCGGTGAACTCGGCCAGCAGCCGGGTGAAGCGTTCGAGGTGGCCGTCGAGATCGCCGCGCGCGTAGCGTTCCGGATTGCCGTCGAGGTCGACGGGCAGGGCGCCGGTGCCGGCGTCGTAGCAGGTGAACTTGAGGTCGTCGACGGGGCCGTTGGACAGGAAGCGCAGCCGGGCGGGCAGTCCGCCGAACGTCGGCCGCGAGGCCCGCAGGAGGTTGACCGTGGGCCCGTACAGCGGGCTGCGGGCTCCGACGGCGCCCAGGTCGCGCCGGAGTTCCTCCTGCGGGTAGCGCTGGTGGCGCAGGGCGTCGCGCAGGGCGTGGGCGGTGTGCGCGACGAGTTCGGCGACGGTGAGGCCGGGGCGCACGGCGAGCCGGAGCGGTACGACGTTGGCGGTCATGGCGGGGGTGCGGCGGGCGGCCGGGGTCAGCCGGGCGTTGACCGCGAGGCCGAGGACGATGTCGGTGGCGCCGGTGACGCGGTGGACCAGCGCGGCGACGGCGGCGATGAGCGCGGCGGGGCGTCCGGTGCCCTGCCGGGCGGCGAGTTCCTCCAGGGCGTCGGCCGGGGCGGCGGGGACGTGGCCCGTGGCGCGCAGGAAGGCGTGCGAGGCGACGGCGGGTGTGCCGGCCAGGGACACGGGTGCGGGCCGGTCGCCCATGACCCGCTGCCAGTGGGCGCGGTCGGCGGCGTAGTAGGCGGACTCCCGGTAGGCGGCCTCCTCCTGCCAGAGCCGGGCCAGCGGTGCGGCCGGGTCCTCGGGCACGGGGGTGCCCTCGCGCAGGGCGCGCAGGACGGTGTCCGCGCGCCGCTGGAACAGCCACAGGCCCGTGCCGTCCAGCAGCAGGTGGTGGGCCCGGTAGTACCACAGGTGCCGGTCCTCGCCGAGGCGGAACAGCGCCTGGGCGGACAGCGCGCCGTGCGGGGGTTCGGCGGCGGCGGCGAGTTCCGCGCGCATCCAGCGCAGCGCGGTGTCCTCGTCGGCGGGACCGTCGGGCAGCAGCAGCCGGGGGCGGGCGGCGGGATCGAGGTGCTGGCGCGGGCCGTCGTCCGGGTGGTCCGGGCCGGTGTCCTCGGTGAAGGCCAGGTGCAGCGCGTCGGTGTCCGCGACGGCCCGGCGGACCGCCTCGGCGAGCAGACCGGTGTCGAGGGGGCCGCGGATGTCGAGCCAGGCCGCGCCGCTGTGCAGCGGATTGCCCGGATCGAGGCGCTGGGCGTACCAGATGCCGCGCTGCGCGGCCCCGAGCGGGGTCCGACCGGTCGTGTGCGCTGTCTCTTCGAGCACCGGGTATGCCCCCTGGATCGCCGGAACGGGTCCGGGCGCCGCCCGCCGCGCGGGGCGGGAGGGCGCCTCGCGGGCCATCGTCGCCGCCCGCTCTGGCGGACCACTGACGAGTCTCTGACGATTGGTGCGGGGCGCGGGTGACGGGCCGCCGGGTCAGGCCGTCGTCAGCCGGCCGTCAGGAGCGGGCGCGCACACTGGCCGGACGGGACGCACGTCCCGCTGTCGGAGTCGAGGACAGCCCGTCAGGGCTGGTGAGGGAGGCGATGGCGCAGTGGTGACGCGTCCGGAGACAGGCAGCGGGGCGGTCTTCCCGGCCAGGCCGGTGCCGCGCCCGCGGGCCCGGCTGTTCCTGTTCCACCACGCCGGCGGGTCCCATCTCGCCTTCCGGGACTGGACCCGGTACCTCCCGCCGGACTGGGAGGTCTGCCTGACGGACGCGCCGGGGCGCGGCATGCTGGCGGACGAGACGCCGGTGGGTGACACGGAGACGCTGGTACGGACGTTCCTCGACGACTTGCTGGTGCGGCTGGACCGGCCGTTCGCGTTCTTCGGGCACAGCATGGGCGCCCTGGTGGCGCACGAGCTGACCCTGGCGCTGGCGGCGGCGCGGCTGCCGGTGCCGGTCTGGCTGGGGCTCTCGGGGCGGGGCAGTCCGCGAGCGGTGGCCGAGCGTCCCACCGCCCTGCACCGGTTGTCGTCGGGGCAGTTGCGTGCCGAGCTGGCCCGGATGGGCGGCACGCCCCAGCACGTACTGGACGACCCGGAGCTGTGGGGGCTGCTGGAGCCGGTGATCCGCGCGGACTTCGGCCTGGTGGAGAACTGGCGGCCGGCCGCGGACCGCGACCTGGACGTGCCGGTGCCGTTCACGGTGTTCGGCGCGGACCGCGACCCGTGGGCGTCCCCCGCGGAGCTGGCGGGGTGGGCGGAGTACGGCGAACGCTTCCGGGGCTGCCGGGTCTTCGAGGGCGGGCACTTCTACTTCGCCTCGCGCGGCGGGGAGATACCCGCGCTGGTCGAGCAGGAGGTGCGGGCGGCCCTGGCCGGCACGCCCGCACGTCCGCGGTCATGACGCGGCGGTGTCCTCCGCCCGGCCGAAGGCCGGCATCACCTCGCGGGCGAACAGCCGCATCGCGGTGACGGCGCGGTCCCGGCTGAGGGCGCCGGGGCTGAACTGCAGGCTGAGGTCGATGTCGGTGCCGAAGGTGTCGCGGATCCGGGCGATCTGCTCGCGGACCGCGTCGGGGTCGCCGGCCAGCACCTTGTCCGCCTTCAGGGCGGTGGCGAAGTCGTAGCCGGCGGCCTTCTCGGCGAACTTCTCGTAGCCGGGGTAGTCGGCGCCGGCGCCGCCCTCCAGCGGGGCCACCGCGCGGGCCATGTGGGCGACGTAGCCGCGCTCCCAGTGCTCGGCCCACTCCACCGCCTCGGCGTGCCGCTCGGCCAGGTAGACGGTGTACTTGATCTGGATGCGGTGGCCGCCGGGGGCGTGACCGGCCCGGGTCCACGCCTCGCGGTACGCGGCGAGCATGCCCGTGAGCTGTTCGGCGCTGGTGACCGACGGTACGACCTGGAGGTGGTGGCCGGCGGTGCCGGCGGCGGCGCAGGAGTCGGCGCTGGTGGCGGAGGCGACGAAGACGGGCGGGTGGGGGCGCTGGTAGGGGCGGGGCAGCAGGGTGACCGGCCCGAAGCGGTGGAAGCGCCCCTCGAAGACCACGTCCTCCTCGGTCCACAGCCGCCGGCACGCCTCGACGCCCTCGGCGAAGCGGGCCCGGCTCTCCTCCATCGGCACCTGGAAGGCGGCGAACTCGGTGGGCAGGAAGCCGCGGCCGAAGCCGACGTCCAGGCGCCCGTGGGAGAGGTGGTCGAGCATGGCCAGTTTGCCCGCGAGTTTCACGGGGTGGGTGAAGGCCGGGATGACGGCGCCCGTGACGATGCGGACCCGGCGGGTGCGGGCCGCCAGCGCGGTGAGGAGGGTGACGGGGTCGGGGCAGTAGCCGCCGTAGGGGGAGAAGTAGTGCTCCACGGTCTGTACGTGTTCGTAGCCCAGTTCGTCGGCCAGTTCGCCGAGTTCGAGGACGAGGTCGTAGCACTCCGTGGCGCTCCTCTCCTCGGGGTCGACCACGGGAAAGAAGTTCACACCGAATTCCATCGCCGCATCTCCGCCTTCCGATCGAGCGCTCACGCGCAGGACGACACCTGTCTCCAGGACGACACCTGTTCCCAGGGCAAGACCTGTTTTCAGGTCTAGGAGAAAGAATGCTCGGCTGCAATGACGGGACGATCGTCATCGCTGGCGCGGATTAATTCCGCCGTCAGTACGTCAGCGGTTCGTCAGCGGGGCGCCAGAACAATTGCCAGGAAGTTCCGCAGACCATAGTGTCGGGAGCGTCGGGGAGGATTTCCGGCCGCAGGCGCAGGGGTCCGGGCGGCCGGTTCAGGACGTGCTGATCAGGCTCCACCAGTGACCGACCGTCGGCGCGTCGATGAACTCCTGCGACGGCGAGGCGAGTCCGGCGCGGCGCCAGGAGTTGATGAGCATCAGCGCCGTGACCGAGTCAAGACCCAGCTCGAACAGAACGCTGTCGTCGTGCAGATCGGTCGGCTCCACACCGACCAGCCCGGCCAGCACTTCTCGGAGTTCCTCGGGTGTCCGCGGAATGGTTTTGTCCATGCCCGGCACCGTAGCAGAACAATTGAAGAGGGGGAAAGGAGAACGATTTCCGTGAATTCGGTCGTCCTTTCCCGGCGTTCCCGCACCGGTCTTCGTCCCATCCGCCCGAATCCGGAATTCCGTCGGTGTGCCGCCGCGGTGCGGGGACACACCTGATCCGTCGTCGAAGGAGCCGATGTGCTTGAGGGATGCGTCGACTGGCCGCAGGAGACGGCCGAGAGGTACCGGAAGCTCGGCCTGTGGCAGGGGCGAACGCTCGGCGGTGAGCTGCGCGACTGGGCCGGCCGCCACCGGGACCGGGTGGCCCTGGTGGGCGGGGACCGCCGGCTGACCTACGGCGAACTGGACGCCTGGGTCGACCGGCTGGCGCGTGGCCTGCGGGCGCGCGGCATCGGCCGGGACGACCGGGTCGTGGTCCAGTTGCCCAACCTCGTGGAGTTCGTGGCGCTCAGCTTCGCGCTCTACCGCGTCGGGGCGCTGCCGGTGCACGCGCTGCCCGCCCACCGCCGCAGCGAGGTCGTCCACCTCTGCGGGCACGCGGAGGCCGTCGCCTACGTCGTCGCCGACCGGTACCACGGCTTCGACTACCGGCCGCTCGCCGGCGAGGTGAAGGCGGCGGTCCCGTCGCTGCGGGAGGTGTTCGTGGTCGGCGACCCCGGCCCGTTCACCCCGTTCGAAGCGCTCGCCGCGGTGGACGGCGAGGCCGCGCCGGACCCGGCGGAGGAGGACGGACCCGGCGCGGGGGACGTGGCGTTCTTCCTGCTGTCGGGCGGCACCACGGCGCTGCCGAAGCTGATACCGCGCACCCACAACGACTACCTGTACCAGATCCGGACCGCCGCGGAGATCTGCGCGGTGGACCGGGACTGCGTGTATCTGGCGGTGCTGCCGCTGCCGTTCAACTTCACCTGGGGCTGCCCGGGGGTGATCGGGGTCCTGGCCGCCGGCGGCACCGTCGTACTGGCCACCGGCACCGGCCCCGAGGAGTGCTTCGAGCTGATCGAGCGGGAGGGCGTCACCCTCACCTCCGCCGTTCCCACCATCGTCCATCTGTGGCTGGACGGCGTGGAGTGGATCGAGCGGGACCTGTCCTCGCTGCGGACCCTGCAGATCGGCAGCGCCAAGCTCCACCCCGAGGTGGCTCGGCGGGTCGAGCCGGCCTTCGACTGCTCCCTCCAACAGGTGTTCGGCATGGCGGAGGGGTTGCTGTGCCTGACCCGCGAGGACTACGACACCGAGCGGACGGCCACCGTGCAGGGCAGCCCGATCTCACCCGAGGACGAGCTGCGCGTGGTGGACCCGCAGGGCCGTCAGGTGCCGCCCGGCACCCCGGGCGAACTGCTCACCCGCGGCCCGTACACCTTGCGCGGCTACTACCGGGCCGCCGAGCACAACGCCACGGCCTTCGACGAGGACGGCTTCTACCGCACCGGCGACCTGGTCCGGCTGACCGAGCGGGGTGACGTCGTGGTCGAGGGGCGGGTCAAGGACGTCATCATCCGCGGCGGCGACAAGGTGTCGGCCACCGAGGTGGAACGCCATGTCGGCGCCCATGAGCGGGTGCAGCAGGCCGCGGTGGTCCCGGTGCCCGACCCGCTGCTCGGCGAGCGGGTCTGCGTCTGCGTCATCCCGGCGGGCGAGCCGCCGACGCTGGCCGAGCTGAAGGCGTTCCTCACCGCGCGTGGCGTCGCCGACTTCAAACTGCCCGAACGCCTGGTGCTGATGGACTCCTTCCCCCTGACGGGCCTGGGCAAAGTGGACAAGAAGCGGTTGCGGGCCCGGACCGGCGCGTCGGAGGGCTGAGCGGTGTCACAGCACCCGTCCGTCTCCCGGACCCGTTCCGCCGTCACGCCGGCCGCGCGGCCGGTGCCGAGCCCGCCGCAGGCCCGGCCGGCGACGCGCTACGCCGTGCCCGCCGCCCACCGGGGCAGTGTGCTGGGCGACGCCGAGGCCGCCGCCCTGTCCGGACTGGTCACCTCCTCGGCGCCGCTGTCCTCGGGCGAGCTGCGCCTGGAGTTCGAGCGGCGGTTCGCCCGGCACACGGGGGCGCGGCACGCGCTGTCGGTGACCAGCGGCACGGTGGCACTCGAGCTGGCCGTGCACCTGCTCGACCTGGCGGAGGGCGACGAGGTCGTCGCCACCCCGCAGACGTTCCAGGCGAGCGTGCAGCCCCTGCTCTCCTCACCGGCCACGGTGCGGTTCTGCGACGTCGACCCGGTCTCCCTCAACGTGGACCCCGGCCGGCTCGAAGAGCTGATCACCGACCGCACCCGGGCCGTGGTGCTCGTGCACTACGGCGGCTGGCCCGCCGACATGGACCGGATCATGGCGCTGGCCCGGCCCCGGGGCATCACGGTGATCGAGGACTGCGCGCACGCGCTGGGCAGCCGTTACCGGGACCGGGTGCCCGGCGCGCTGGCCGACATCGGCTGCTTCAGTTTCCACGCGTCGAAGAACATCACCACCCTCGGCGAGGGCGGCATGATCACCCTCGGCCGGGACGACTGGGCGGAACGGGTGGACCGGCTGCGGTCCAACGAGGCCGACGGGCAGTACCGGTCCACGCAGGCGGCCGGCGCGCCGGGGCTGCTGCCGTGGATGATGTACGCCTCGTCGGCGTACGCCAAGGACTGCGCGTCGGTGCTGCGGCACGGCACCAACGCGACCCTGTCGGAGGCGGCGTGCGCGGTCGGCACGGTCCAACTGGACCGCATGGACGCCCTGGTGGCCCGGCGGCGGGCGGTCGCGGCCCGGCTCGACGAGGTCCTCGCCCGCTTCCCGCAGTGCCGGGTGCCGCGTCCGGGTCCCGAGGTCGAACACGCCTACCACCTGTACACGTTCTTCGTCTCGGCCGGGCCGGAGGTGCGGGAGAAGCTGGTGCGGGGGCTGGACGAGCGCGGTGTGCAGGTCGCCCTGCGCTACTTCCCCATGCATCTGCTGCCCGAGTGGCGGGCCCGCGGCCATCGCGCCGGGGAGTGCCCGGTGGCCGAGCGCCTCTGGTTCGAGGAGCACGTCAACCTGCCCTGCCACCCCGGCCTGAGCGACGACCAGGTCGACCACCTCGTATGGGCGCTGGACGACGCCCTCGCGTCGGTGGTGGCCGCCTGAACCGCAGTCCGCACGCACGCCGACCACCCGGCACGACCGGCCGGGACGACCACACGGAAGGACGCTCACCGCCCATGCCTTTGATCGAGGTCAAACTGTTCGAGAGCCGGCTCAAGGACGCCGCCACGGAGACGGAGCTGATCGCGGAACTCACCGACGCCGTGGTCCGGGTGCTGGGCGAGGACGCCCGGGAGCAGACCTGGGTGGTGCTCCAGGGGCTGCCTGCGGCCCGCTGGGGCGTGGCCGGCCGGCCGGGCGCCTGACGGCAGCACGCCGAGCGCCCCCGGCCCCCCTTCTCTTCTTCGGGGGGCCGGGGGCGCTCGGTCGCTCGCGGGGGCGGTCGGTCAGCGGCCCCAGTTGCGGTCCAGGTTGTCGAAGACGGCCTGGCTGTAGGCGCAGTAGGCCTGTTCGCGCGCGTAGTTGGCCATGTAGGTGCGGAAGGTGTCCAGGGGTTCGCCGCCGATGCGCATGGCCCTGCGGTTGGCGAGGACGCTGGACATGCCGGTGGCGCGCAGCCCCTCGACCGCCCGGTCCACCGCCGCGTCCATCTCCCCCGCCGGCACGGTGTCGGCGACGACCATCCGCCCCTCGGGGCTGTCGACCGGGATGTCCCGGCTGAAGAGGACGGCCTGCCGGGCGATGGCCTCGCCGACGAAGCGGGGCAGCCGCATCACACCGCAGCCGGGGATGATGCCCTCGCGTCCGGCGGGCAGGTTGACGTAGGAGCCGTGCTCCGCGACGACGTGGTCCATCACGAGCAGGAACTGGCAGCCCCCGCCGATGGCGAAGGAGTCCACCGCGGCGATCCACGGCTTCTCGCGCAGGCTGCGCGGTTCGGGTTCGCCGGTGAAGCCGCCCGGGTGTCCGCGGTACATCTTGTTCACCGCGCCCAGCTCCCGGTCGAGGAAGAAGTCGACCAGGGAGATACGGCCCTGGCGCAGGTGCGTGAGGTTGATGCCCGCTCCGAACACGCGCCGTCCGGCCCACTTGGGGTGGGTGGCGACGCCGCCGCGCAGGACGCCCACGTCGACACGGTCGTCCAGCAGGACGAGGTCCACGGCGATCTCCAGCGCCTGGTTGGAGGCGTCGTCCTCCGCGTTGAGGTACCGGTGGTTCTGGAAGGCGACGTAGCCGACGCCGTTCTTGTGGTGCACCGCGACGGGGCCGAGGTCGACGGTGTCCTGCTGGCGGAACTCGTCGAGGAGCCGCTCGGCCCGCTCCCGGGGCCGGGCCATGGCGTGCAGGAGGTGACGGCCGCTGACCGGGTCGTCCAGGACCCGGCCGACGAAGAGGCCCTGGTCGATCTCCCAGCCCTCCTTGTCGCGCTGGGCCCGGCCGCTGTCCTCGGCCAGCTCCGCCTCGCCGGGGACCAGGCCCGGGTAGTGCGCGGCGGCTGCGGCGAGCAGCCCGGCCACCCGCAGCGGGCTGCGCAGGTCGTCGGTGAGCCGGGCGTAGACGGCGGGCGCGTGGCGGGCGAGGAACTCCTCGCGGGCGGCCCGGCCGTCCGCGAGGAGCGTGCGCGCCGTGCTCTGCTGGGCCGGTGAGCGGCCGGCCTTGGCGGGCAGCCGGTCCAGGTGGCGGTGGAGCGTGTCGAGGCGGGCCCCGAGGCGGCGCGCGTCGTGGTCCGGGGACGGCGGGGAGGGCGGGGGCACGGCGCGGGGTGCCGTCACGACGCCGCCGCTCCCTCGCCGGCCGCGGCTCCCGCCGCCGCGCCGTCGAGGCGGGCGGCCAGGCTCCGGGGCCGCATGTCTGTCCAGTGGTTCTCGATCCAGTCCAGCGCGGCCTGCCGGCTGTCCTCGCCGTGGGCGACGGTCCAGCCCTCGGGCACGTCGGCGAAGACCGGCCACAGGGAGTGCTGGCCCTCGTCGTTGACGAGCACGAGGAAGCGGCCTTCGGAATCTTCGAACGGGTTGGTCACGGTTCTCTCCTGGGGTCACGCCGGCGGACCGGGCGCACGGTACGGGTCGGGGGAGGTCGGTGGGCGGGGTGGGCGGGCGGTCAGCCGGTGGAGTCGAGGTGGGCGGCGAGTACGGTGCCGATGGTCCGGATGTGCTCCGGCTCGACCATCTGGGCGTGGGAGCAGGCCACCTCGCGCACCGTGAGCGTGCCCGTGGTGTAGCGGCGCCAGCGGTCGGCGTCCGGGGCCCCGTCGATGGCGCCGCGGGTGGCCTCGAAGAACAGCACGTCGCTGCGGACGGCTCCCAGGGGCGGGTCGAACATCATGCGGCTGAGTTGCACGAAGACGTCGTGGAACGCCTCGACGCGGTCCTCGTCCATCAGTCCGGCCAGGGCCGTGCCGCCCTCCTTCAGCAGGGCGACGACCTCGGCGCGGTCCAGGTCCCGGCCCTGTGCGCGGGCCGGGTCGACGCCCGCCTCGGTGAGCAGCACCTGGTGGATGCCCCGGGTCAGTTCGGCCGGGTCCTGGCCGTCGGCGGGGCGTCGGATGTCGGGGTAGGCGTCCATCAGCGCGAGGGTGGCGACCTTCTGTCCCCGTGCCTCCAGGGTGGCGGCGACCGCGTGGGCGAGGAGCCCGCCGAGCGACCAGCCGAGCAGGTGGTAGGGCCCGGCCGGCTGCACGGCCCGGATCTCGTCGGCGTACTCGGCCGCGAGTTCGGCGATGGTCGCGGGGGTGGCGCCCGGCCGGGTGAGGCCGCGGGCCTGGATGCCGTAGACGGGCCTGCCGGGGTCGAGCCAGCGCAGCAGGCCCGAGTACACCCAGCTGACGCCCCCGGCGGGGTGCAGGCAGAACAGCGGGGCCCGGTCGCCGCCCCGGCGCAGCGGCAGCATCACGTCGAAGGCGTCGGAGCCGTCGGACACGCCGAGGCGGTCGGCGAGCCCGGCCACCGTGGGTGTCTCGAACAGGGCGCGTACGGCCAGTTCGGTGCCGAGCGTGACCCGGACCCGGTTGATGAGCCGGGCGGCCAGCAGGGAGTGCCCGCCGAGGGCGAAGAAGTCGTCGTCGACGCCGACCGACGGCACGCCGAGCACCTCGGCGAACAGGGCGCACAGCACTTCTTCCTGCGGTGAGCGCGGGGGCCGTCCGGGAGCCGTGGTGCGCCGGCCGACCGCGGGCAGGGCGCGGTGGTCGACCTTGCCGTTGGGGGTGAGCGGCAGCCGGTCGAGGACCGCGAAGGAGCCGGGGACCATGTACTCGGGGAGACGTTCGGCGAGGTCGGCGCGGACCTTGGCGACGAGCGCGGCGTGGTCGTCGGCCCGGCGCGGGTCGCCGGCGTGCGCCCACAGCGGCAGCGCCGCAGCCTCCGCCGGGGCCCGGTAGCGGCCCAGCGGGGCGTGGCCCGCCGTGCCGGGCAGGAGCAGCACGTCGTAGGCGCCGGGTTCGCCCGGTGCCGGTACCAGGGCGGCGCGGTGTCCGAGGTGGGCTGCGGCCCGGTGGAAGTCCTCCGGGTCGGGCAGTCCTACGGGTGCCGGGGCGCGCAGCCGGGCGAGGACCACTTCTGGGTCGCTGCCGTTGTCGAGGGCGGTGACCGCGGCCCGGTGGGCGGCGGTGCGGGCGTCGGGCACCCGGACGACGCGCAGGCCGGTGCCGTCGCCGAGGGTGTCGGCGAGGGCGGCGGCGAGCTGGTCGGGGCCGGTGATGTCCCGGCCCCAGCGCAGGGCGGGCCGTCGCGGCGTCTCGTCGTCGTCGGCCACGGGGCCGGTGTGCAGGACGACGTCGTAGCGGTAGCGGCTCAGTTCGTTGTGGTGCGTGGAGCGTTTGAGGCCGATGTCGGCCGCCCGGAGGGCGGGGATCTCGGCGGGCAGGCCGGCGAAGAAGTCGGGGGACAGCAGGAGTTCGTTCTCCAGCATCACCTCCCGTTCGACGGCCGTGCGGAGCTGGGCGAGGTCCGCGCCGGCGGTGGCGTCGTGCAGGGCGACGGACGCGGCGAAGGCGCGGTGGTGGCGCAGGTCGCGTACGTCGCCGACGAAGATCCGGCCGCCGGGCGCGAGCAGGCGCACCGCCTTGCGCAGCACCTCCACCGCGTACCGCGCACCCGGGAAGTACTGCACCACCGAGTTCAGCACCACCGTGTCGAAGAAGCCCTCCGGCAGCCCCTCCGTCTCCAGCGCCGACGCCGCGCGCAGCTCCACCCGCTCCGCCCACGGCTCACCGGCCACCGCGCGCCGCAGCCCCTCGATCGCCGCGCCCGACAGATCCGTACCCCAGTAGCACTCCGCGTCCCCCGCCAGCTCCCGCAGCAGCAGACCGTTGCCCACCCCGATCTCCAGCACCCGCCCGGGACCCAGCGCACGGACGCGCTCCACCGCACCCGCCCGCCACTCGTCCATCTCCGCCACCGGAATGGGCGCGCCGTCGTAACTGCTGTTCCAGCCGGCGTAGGGCTCGCCCTCCCGGTCCCGGTAGAGGTCGTCGTAGATGCCCTGCCACTCCTGGACGCCCTCGGTCTCGGTGGGCAGGTCGCGGGCGGCGGGTCCGGTGCCGTCGGCGGGGACGACGTAGGCGACCAGTTCGCGGTCGCCGGGGCGGTCCTCGCGGACGGTGACGGTGGCCTGGGCGAGTTCGGGGCGGCGGACGAGGGCGGCTTCGATCTCGCCGGTCTCCACCCGGAAACCACGGATCTTCACCTGCCCGTCCACCCGCCCCGCGAACTCCAGCACCCCGTCCGCACGCCACACCGCCACATCACCCGTGCGGTACATCCGCTCCCCCGCACCACCGAACGGATCCGCCACGAACCGCTCCGCCGTCAGACCCGCACGGCCCCCGTACCCACGCGCCAGACCCGCACCCGCCACATACAGATCCCCCCGCACCCCCACCGGCACCGGACGCAACGCACCGTCCAGCACATACACCCGCGTATTCGCCATCGGCCGGCCCAGCGGGACGGTGGTCTCGACGCGGTGCGGGTGGCGCATGGGGTACTGGGTGGCGCAGAGGGTGATCTCGGTCGGGCCGTAGATGGCGGTGACCGCGGTGGCGGGGCAGGTGTCGAGGACCCGCTGGACGGCGGCCGGGGACACCACGTCGCCGCCGGTCCACACCTCGCGCACCCCGGCGAAGCTCTCCGGCCGTTCCTCGGCGATCAGCCGGAACAGGCCGGCGGTGTAGAGCACACCGGTCACCTGCTCGTCGGTCATGACGCGTTCGAGGGCGGCGAGGTCGAGTTCGCCGGCCGGGGCGACCACCACGCGGTGGCCGTTGAGCAGGGGCGCCCACAGTTCGAAGGTGGCCGGGTCGAAGGCGTACGGGGAGTGCATGAGGACCCGTTCGGCCGGGCAGCCCGGGTTGGCGCAAGGACGGGCGGTGTCCTCGCGCGGGCCGTGCCAGACCGGGTCGTGCGCGAGGTCCAGGACGTCCCGGTGGGTGATCTCGACGCCCTTGGGCTCGCCGGTGGAGCCCGAGGTGAACATGGTGTACGCCAGGTCGTCGGGCCCGCCGGGGACGAGCGGGTCACCGGTCGGCAGGCCGGACAGGTCGTCCTCGTCGACGACCACCACGGGACCGTCGTGCCGCAGGTCCCGTTCGCGCATGGCGCGGTCGGTGAGCAGGAGACGGGCTCCGGTGCGGGCCAGCGCCATCCGCATCCAGGACACGGGGTAGCCGGTGTGCAGGGGCACGTAGACGCAGCCCGCCTTGACGACGGCGAGCAGGGACACCACCAGGTCGGCGGAGCGCTCCTGGAGCACGGCGACGGCGGTCTGCGGCCGGGCGCCGAGCGCGCGGAGGCGGTGGGCCAGCCGGTTGGCCCGTTCGTCCAGTTCCCGGTACGTCAGGCTCTGCCCGTCCGCGCGGACGGCGATGACGTCGGGGGTGGCCGCGACCTGGGCGCGGAAGGCCGCCTGGAGGCTGTCCGGGGCGTCGCCGCGCGGGAGGGCGGTGGCGTTCCAGCCGGTGACGAGCCGGTGGTGCTCCTCCTCGGCGAGCAGGTCGAGGGCCGATACGGGCACGCCCGGGTCGGTGACGGCGGAACGCAGCAGCCTGGCCAGGCGTTCGAGGAGCACGACGACGTTCTCGCGGTCGAACAGATCGGTGCTGTACTCCGCCATCATGTCCAGGCCGCCGGTGCCGTCCCCGCGTTCGAAGCAGAACAGGGAGAGGTCGAAGCGGGAGGCGCCCGCGGTCAGCGGGATGTACTCGGCGCGTGCCTCGGAGAGCCGGAAGTCGGCGTCCGAGGTGTTCTGGAGCGCCAGGACGACCTGGACGAGGGGGTTGCGGGACAGGGAGCGCTGCGGGTTCAGCTCCTCCACCAGCCGCTCGAACGGCACGTCCTGATGCGCGTACGCCGCCAGGTCCCCCTCCCGCACCCGCGCCAGCAGCTCA
>JAEBFB010000019.1:0-140406 GCA_049998335.1 Streptomyces sp. cmx-10-19 | reverse complement strand
AAGGCCCGCGCCTTCATCGACGCCCACCCCGAGTCCGCCCAGCCCTGGGACCGGCCCGGCTACCGCATCCCCGGCGGCACGCCCTCGAACCCCAAGTTCGCGGCCAACCTGCCCGCCTTCCCGGCCAACCTGCGCAAACAGACGAACGGCGCCCCCTACCCGGCGCCGCGCACCATCATGGCCGCCGCCGTCGAGGGCGCCCAGGTCGACTTCGAGACCGCGCAGGTCATCGAGGCCCGCTACTTCGTCGAGCTGGCCGCCGGGCAGACCTCGAAGAACATGATCCAGGCGTTCTTCTTCGACCTCCAGGCCGTCAACTCCGGCGCCAACCGCCCCCAGGGCACCGCGCCCCGCAAGGTCACCAAGGTCGCCGTCCTCGGCGCGGGCATGATGGGCGCCGGCATCGCCTACTCGTGCGCCCGCGCGGGCATCGACGTCGTCCTCAAGGACGTCTCCCTGGAGTCGGCCCTCAAGGGCAAGGCGTACTCGGAGAAGCTGTGCGCCAAGGCCCTCGCCAAGGGCCGTACCACCCAGGAGAAGGCCGACGCGCTGCTGGCCCGGATCACGCCGACCGCCGAGGCCGCCGACCTCGCGGGCTGCGACGCGGTCATCGAGGCCGTCTTCGAGGACACCTCGCTCAAGCACAAGGTCTTCCAGGAGATCGAGCACGTCGTCGCCCCCGACGCGCTGCTCTGCTCCAACACCTCCACGCTCCCCATCACCGCGCTGGCCGAGGGCGTCGAGCGGCAGGACGACTTCATCGGGCTGCACTTCTTCTCACCGGTCGACAAGATGCCGCTGGTCGAGATCATCAAGGGCGAGCGGACCGGGGACGAGGCGCTGGCCCGCGCCTTCGACCTGGTCCGGCAGATCAGCAAGACGCCGATCGTCGTCAACGACTCGCGCGGCTTCTTCACCTCCCGGGTCATCGGCCACTTCCTCAACGAGGGCGTGGCGATGGTCGGCGAGGGCGTCGAGCCCGCCTCCGTCGAACAGGCGGCGGCCCAGGCGGGCTATCCGGCCAAGGTGCTCTCCCTGATGGACGAACTGACCCTCACCCTCCCGCGCAAGATCCGCCGCGAGACGAAGCGGGCCGTGGAGGAGGCGGGCGGCACCTGGACCGCGCACCCCGCCGAGGCCGTCATCGACCGCATGGTGGACGAGTTCGAGCGCCCCGGCCGCAGCGGCGGCGCCGGGTTCTACGACTACGGCGACGACGGCAGGCGGACCGGACTGTGGCCGGGGCTGCGCGAGCACTTCACCGAGCCCGGGTACGAGATCCCGTTCCGGGACATGCAGGAGCGGATGCTGTTCGCCGAGGCGCTGGACACCGTCCGGCTCCTGGAGGAAGGCGTGCTGACCTCCGTCGCCGACGCCAACATCGGCTCGATCCTCGGCATCGGCTTCCCCGGCTGGACCGGCGGCGTCCTCCAGTACGTCAACGGCTACGAGGGCGGACTGCCCGGCTTCGTCGCCCGCGCCCGCGAACTGGCCGACCGCTACGGGGAGCGCTTCACGCCGCCTGCGCTGCTGGTGGAGAAGGCGGAGCAGGGGGAGGTCTTCACGGACGGGCGCTGAGCGGGACTCGGGGCGGCGGGGTCACTCCTCGCCGGCCCCGTCCAGCCACTCCCGCAGTTCCTCCCGCAGCGATCGCTGGAACGTGGTCAGCAGCGCCTGCACCACCAGCGGGTGCATATGGGCGGACAGGGACCGCACGTCCCGCATCTCCCGCACGTCTCGCTCGGCGACCGCGTCGCGCAGCAGCCGCGACAGATCCCGCGCGGCCGCGCGGGAGTGCTCCAGGAGCGCGGTGCGGGCGGCGAGGAGCGTCGCGGGGGAGAAGGGCACGTCGAGCAGCTCGACACCGAGCCGCAGCAGCCCGGTGTCCACGAGGTACGTCTCGCCGTCCGGGGCGTCCGGCATCTTCGGGGCGTCCGGAGTCTTCGGGGTCTTCGGGCCGTCCGTGTCCCGTACGGCGATCTCCATCGCCGCCAGGCGCTCCACCTCCGCGTCGCTCAGGGGCCGTCCCGCGCGCCGGGCCAGCTCCGCGCGGGTGACGCGCTCCACCGTCTCCGGTGCCCAGGAGGCCACCACCGCGCGGTGCAGCGCGAGGTCGTGGGCGCTCAGGTCGGACGGGAGCCGGCCGAGATACCGCTCGATCGCCGCCAGCGTCATGCCCTGGTGCTGCAACTCCTCGATCAGCGCCAGCCGGGCCAGGTGCTCCCGGCCGTAGCGCCCCACCCGGCGCGGGCCGATCGCGGGGGGCGGGAGGAGGCCCCGGGTGCCGTAGAACCGGACCGTGCGCACCGTGACGCCGGCCCGCGCGGCCAGCTCGTCGATCGTGAGGGCCGGCTCGTCGGTGTCGGTCGTCGTCATGCGCAGCAGTATCGCTGTCTCACCAGCGCTGTGACACCACTCGTCCACCCTGTGCGCACCAGGGACGGATCTCGTGACAGGTCACCCTGTGTGACATGAGCCACCGCATGGCCGGGCGGCGGCGGGGGAAGGCGCGGCCTTGGTCTGTGCCGCGTCTATGGGTGGTGCGGGCCTGAGACACACGTACGGACGACCCGGGCGCACCAGAGAGTGGAACCACCCGTGAGCAAGGACGCCGCCGTCGACACGGCACAGGCCGCCGCCGCCCGATCCGGGGCGGCCGGCACGATCCCCGCGGACGCGGGTGACGCCGGTTACAGCAAGGACCTCAAGGCCCGCCACGTCAACATGATCGCCATCGGGGGCGCGATCGGCACCGGACTCTTCCTCGGCGCCGGCGGGCGCCTGCGCGACGCGGGCCCGGCGCTCGCGCTCGCCTACCTCGTCTGCGGGGTCTTCGCCTTCTTCGTCGTCAGAGCCCTCGGCGAGCTGGTCCTCCACCGGCCCTCGTCCGGGTCCTTCGTGTCGTACGCGCGCGAGTTCCTCGGGGAGAAGGGCGCGTACGTCGCCGGCTGGATGTACTTCCTGAACTGGTCGACGACGGGGATCGCGGACATCACGGCGATCGCGCTCTACACGCACTACTGGAGCCTGTTCACGAGCATCCCCCAATGGGTGCTCGCGCTGATCGCCCTCGCGGTGGTCCTGGCCGTGAACCTGATCTCGGTGAAGATCTTCGGCGAGATGGAGTTCTGGTTCGCGATCGTCAAGGTCGCCACCCTCGTCGGCTTCATGCTGATCGGCGTCTTCCTGCTGGCCACGCAGCACGACGTGGGCGGCACGACCCCCGGCGTCAGCGTGATCACCGACCACGGCGGCGTCCTCCCGCACGGCGTGATGCCCGTCGTCCTCGTCATGCAGGGCGTGATCTTCGCGTACGCGGCGCTCGAACTGGTCGGCGTCGCCGCGGGGGAGACCGCCGAGCCGGAGAAGGTCGTGCCCCGCGCGGTGAACTCCATCATGTGGCGTGTCGCCGTCTTCTACGTCGGCTCCGTCCTCCTCCTCGCCCTGCTGCTGCCCGGCTCCCTCTACTCCGGCGACGAGAGCCCCTTCGTCACCGTGCTGTCCAAGGCCGGCATCCCGGCGGCCGGCGACGTGATGAACCTGGTCGTCCTCACGGCGGCGATGTCGTCCCTCAACTCCGGGCTGTACTCCACTGGCCGCATCCTGCGCTCGATGGCGATGGCCGGTTCCGCGCCCCGCTTCACCAAGGTGATGAGCCGCACCCAGGTCCCCTACGGCGGCATCCTGCTGACCTGCGGCATCTGCGTCCTCGGCGTCGGCCTCAACTACCTCGTGCCGAGCCAGGCCTTCGAGATCGTGCTGAACGTCGCCTCCCTCGGCATCATCAGCACCTGGGTCATCATCATGCTCTGCCACCTGGTCTTCGTCCGCCGCGCCCGCGAGGGCCGGGTCACCCGCCCCCACTTCCGCCTCCCCGGCAGTCCGGTCACCGAGATCGCCACGATCGCGTTCCTGCTGGTCTGCCTCGGCCTGATGGGGAACGACGAGGAGGTAGGCCGCAAGACCCTGTACCTCGTCCCGGTCCTCGCCGTGCTCCTGACGGCGGGCTGGTACGGGATCCGAGGCCGGGTGACGAACCTCGCGGAACACCACCCGGCGGACCCGAACGGCTAGTCGAGCGGGGGCTCAGTGGGTGTGGATGCCGTTCGTCGCGGCGATCCTCTTCCAGGAGCGGGGCTGCTCCGGGGCGGCGAGCGTGCGGGCCGCCGGGGCGGCCGGCTTCGTCGGCTGGTAGAGCCAGGTGTCGAAGAGTGCCGCCAGGGGCTTGCCGGAGATCTGCTCGGCGTAGCGCCGGAAGTCGGCGACCGACGCGTTGCCGTGGGCGTACTCCGCCGGCCAGCCCTTCAGGATCGCGAAGAACGCGTCGTCGCCGATCTCGTTGCGCAGCGCCTGGATGGCCAGCGCGCCCCGGTCGTAGACCGCGCCGTCGAACTGGTGCTCAGGACCGGGGTCCCCCGGCTTCACCGTCCAGAACGCGTCGTCCGCCGGGTGCGAGGCGTACGTGTAGTCGGCCAGCTCCTGCGCCGTGCCCTCGCCCTCGTGCTCGGACCACAGCCACTGGGCGTACCGCGCGAAGCCCTCGTTGATCCAGATGTCCTTCCACCCGCGCACCGACACCAGGTCGCCGTACCACTGGTGGGCCAGCTCGTGCACGACCACGGACACGTTCGACCCGTTGGCGAACTGCCGCGGGCTGTAGAACGGCCGGGTCTGCGTCTCCAGCGCGTACCCGGTGTCCGTGTTCGGCACGTATCCGCCGAGCGCGTCGAAGGGGTACGGGCCGAAGTACTCGCTCAGCCAGTCCGCGACCTCCCCGGTGCGCTCCACGCTGGCCCGCGCCGCGCCGTCGTTGGCGCCGAGGTCCTTGCTGTAGGCGTTGACGACCGGGATGCCCCCGTCGGTCGTGGACGTGGTGAGGTCGAACCTGCCGATCGCCAGCGTGGCGAGATACGTCGCCTGCGGTTTGTCGGAGCGCCAGTTCCAGCGGGTCCAGCCGAGCCGCGAGGACGTCGACCGCAGCGTGCCGTTGGAGATGGCCTGGGTGCCGTCCGGCACCTGCACCGACACGTCGTACGTGGCCTTGTCCAGCGGGTGGTCGTTGCTGGGGAACCACCAGGCCGCCGCCTCGGGCTCGTTCGCGCCGACCCCGCCGTCCGGCGTCCGGTGCCAGCTGGTGAAGCCCCACGCCTGCTTCGAGGACGGCACCCCGCTGTAGCGGACGACGACCGTGACCGGCGTGTCCTTGGCCAGCGGCGTCCTCGGCGTGATCTCCAGCTCCTGCTCGCCCGAGGTCCTGAAGGACGCCTTCGCGCCGTTCACCCGCACCTCGCCGACGTCCAGCAGGAAGTCCAGGTCGAACCGGGACAGGTCCTGCGTGGTCCGGGCCAGGATCGTCGCCGTGCCCTCCAGCCGGTCCGTCTCCGGCTGGTACTTCAGTCGCAGGTCGTAGTGGGAGACGTCGTAGCCGCCGTTCCCGTACGCCGGGTAGTAGGGGTCGCCGATGCCCGGAGCGCCGGGGGCGTGGGCCGCCGCCGACGCCGGGATCGCCAGCATGAGGGAGGCGGCGCCCAGTGCGCCCGGCACGATGAATCTGCGGTGCACGAAAGCTCCAAGTCGTAGGGGCACAAGATCTGTTCGGAGCCTACGCAGGTCCCGCGCGGCCGGTCATGTCCACGGCCATCGTCGTCACACGATCGCCATGACCCCGACATGACCCCGCCCGCGGTGCGACGTGAGTTCCGTGTCGTGCGTGGTAGGGGCGTAGCCGGGGACTATTTTCGGCCTCACCGACGTGAAAGGTGCCGCCTGTGACGCAGGACCGACCGAGCGACAAGGAACGCCGCGACAGAGGCACGCTGCCGGGTTCGGAGGCGGGCCTGCCGGGGCAGGAGCACCGGCCCCGTACCGACCGCGTCGTCTTCGGCGTCACGGCCGCACTCACCCTCGCCTTCGTCATCTGGGGCGCCGCCGCCACCGATTCCCTGGAGGACGCGTCCACCACCCTCCTCAACGGCCTGATGCACAACGGCGGCTGGGCGTTCACGCTCGCCGCCTCCGGATTCGTCGTCTTCGCGCTCTGGCTCGCCGCCAGCCGCTACGGCCGGATCCACCTCGGGGCCGAGGGCGAGGAACCCGAGTTCCGCACGGTGTCGTGGGTCGCCATGATGTTCAGCGCGGGCATGGGCATCGGCCTGATGTTCTGGGGCGTCAGCGAGCCCCTCGCCCACTACACCACGCCCCCGCCGGGCACGAACCCGGCCGACTCCGGCGACCGCATGGAGACGGCCATGGCCACCACCCTCTTCCACTGGACGCTCCACCCCTGGGCGATCTACGCGGTGGTCGGCCTCGGCATCGCCTACAGCACCTTCCGCCGGCGCCGCCGCCAGACCATCAGCGCGGTGTTCACCCCGCTCATCGGCGAACGGCACGCCAACGGCGGCGTCGGCCGCTTCATCGACATCCTCGCCATCATCGCGACGATCTTCGGCTCCGCGGCCTCGCTCGGCCTCGGCGCCCTCCAGATCGGCTCGGGCGTGGAGAAGCTCGACTGGATGGACAAGGTCAGCACCGGGCTGCTGGTCGCCATCATCGCGGTGCTGACCGTGGCGTTCGTGGCCTCCGCGATCTCCGGGGTGGAGAAGGGCATCCAGTGGCTGTCCAACACCAACATGGTGCTGGCGGTGATCCTCGTCGTGTTCGTGTTCATCGCCGGCCCCACCATCCTCATCCTCGACCTGCTGCCGACCTCGCTCTTCGGCTACCTCGGCGACCTGCCGGAACTGGCCGGCCGCACCGAGATCAGCGGCGGCAAGGGCGTCGCCGACTGGCTGGGCAGCTGGACCGTCTTCTACTGGGCGTGGTGGATCTCCTGGACGCCCTTCGTCGGTATGTTCATCGCCCGCATCAGCCGGGGCCGGACCATCCGCCAGTTCATCGGCGGCGTCATCCTGGTCCCCAGCACGGTCAGCCTGGTCTGGTTCGCGATCTTCGGCGGCTCGGCGATGCGGCTCCAGGAGCAGGGGCGGCTGGGCGACGACACGACGCCCGAGGGCCGGCTCTTCTCCGTCCTCCAGGAGTTCCCCGTCGCCACCGCCACCAGCCTGCTGGTGATGGTCCTCGTCGGGATCTTCTTCGTCTCCGGCGCGGACGCGGCGTCCATCGTGATGGGCACGCTGTCGCAGAAGGGCGCGCTCGAACCCACTCGCTGGGTGGTCGTCTTCTGGGGCGTGGTGACCGGCGCGGTCGCCGCCATCATGCTGCTCATCGGCAGCGGCGAGGCGGACGCGCTCACCGGTCTCCAGAACCTCACCATCCTCGCGGCGGCGCCCTTCGTGATCGTGATGATCCTCATGTGCATCGCCCTCATGCGCGACCTGCGCCGCGACGCCCTCATCGTCCGCGGCGAGATGGCCTCCGAAGCGGTCGGCCTGGCGGTCATCGAGGGCCACAAGAAGTACGAGGGCGACTTCGAGATCCGCATCGGCCCGGGCGCCGGCACGGAGGTGGAGGGCGACCCGATCGGCCGCCACCACGAGGACTGACGCGGCCCGGTGAGCCCGCGACCAGGCGCCCTGGCGGCGTCCGGTCGATCGGTACGGCGACCTGATGGGCTGGCGGGTGAGACGGAGGCGCGTGACTGACGGCCGGGTGCCCCGGGGACGTCGCCGCCGACCGGCGCGGCGCCTCTCCACCGGGCCGGCCAGGGCCACGGGGCCGGCGGGTGCCCCTGCCCGGCCGGGCGGCAGCGTCATGCGAGGTCCGCCTGCTGCGCGGCGACCGGCTTCCGGCTGCTCGGCAGGGCGAACTGACGACTGCCGGCCGACGGCCGGGTGGTCCGGGGGCGTCGCCGGCGACCGGCGTGGCGGCTGTCCGACGGGGCGGGCCACCGGATCGGCGGGTGTCTCCGTCCGGCCCGGGTGGGCGGCGTCATGCGTGGGTCTGCCGCCTCTGTGGTGACCTGGCGACCGGCTGATCGTCACGGCGGTGACGGCTCGTGGCCGAGAGGCGACCCGTGGGCGACGGCAGGGTGGCCCGGGGAGGGCGACGGCGACAGGCGTGGTGGTTGTCCCGCCGGGGCCCCGGAGGATCCGTCCTGCCCGCGGCGGCAGCGTTACGTCAGGGTCGCCGCTTCCTCCGCGCAGCCCCAGGCCACCGTCACGCCCCCGCCGCCGTGGCCGTAGTTGTGGACCAGTACACGACCGTCGGGCAACGACTCGCGTTCCAGGCGTACCGCGTCGCGGGCCGGGCGCAGGCCCACCCGGTGGCCGAGTATCCGCGCCCCCGCGATCTCGGGCCGCAGCGCCGTGCACCGCCGTACGATCGCCTCCGCCGTCCTCGGGTCCGGCTCGGTGGACCAGGCGTCCTCCTCGGCCGTGCCGCCCAGCAGCAGCCGCCCCGGCTGCGGGATGAAGTACGTCAGCTCACCGGAGACGGCGTCGGTGGAGACCAGCCACGTGGTGACGCCGGGGTTCTCCACGACGACCAACTGCCCGCGCACCGGACGTACGGCGGGGTCCGGCACCAGTTCCCGGGCGCCCAGGCCCGTGCAGTTGACCACGACCGGCGCCTCCGTCTCGGCCAGCGAGGACACCGCGCGTGTCTCCACCACACCGCCCGCCGCCGTGAACCGGTCCCGCAACCACGGCAGATGGGTCGGCATGTCGATGAGCGGCAGCCGCGCCCACAGCCCCGTCCCGGCGTACTCCGCGGCCGTCGACGCGCGCAGCCCCGGCAGCCGCGCGGCCGCCCACGCGTCCACCTCGTCCAGCGCCGTCTCCCCGAGCACCCCTTCGACCATGCGTACGCCGGTCTCGTCCGGCCGCGCGGCCAGCTCCTCGTACACGTGCAGGGAACGCAGCGCCCACGCCCGCGCCGGCTCGACCGGCTCGATCCGGTACGGCCACCACAGTCCGCCCGCGACCACCGAGGTGGTGTGCTCCACAGGCTCCCGCGTCCACAGCCGCACCCGCCGGTCGCGCTCCGCGAGCACCACGGCCGTCGTCAGCCCGGCCACCCCGCCACCGACCACCACGACATCGTCATCCTGTTCGGTCTCCATCCCGCGACGGTAGTGGAGGTCCCCGGACGGCCCCCGCCCGGGAATACTCACCGCATGGCTGCCGAGTACGCGACCTTCGCACTGGCCCCGGCGATGCGCGCCGGCGGCGTCCATGCCGACGGAGACGTCCAGGTCCACCGCGACTTCGTGGACTTCATCGTCGACGGACGCCCCCTGCTGTTCCGCCTCTCCGACCTCGACGCGGTCTCCCCGCTCGCCTCCGACGTCCCGCCCGCGATCTTCGCCGCGCAGGTCCGCAGCCTGCTCCTGGAGACCGACGCACCCCTGCCCGGCGGCCGGTACGTCATCTACGGCTGCCCCGACTGCGAGGACCTGGCCTGCGGCGCGGTCACCGCCGTGATCCGGCGCGACGGCGAGGACTTCGTCTGGCGGGACTTCGCCTGGCAGACCGGCGACCTGGCCGACCTGGAGTTCAACGGCTACCGGGGCATCGGCCCCTACCGCTTCTCCGGCACCGAGTACCGCACCGCCCTCGCCGCCCTCCTCGACCGCGCCGCCCAACCCCGCCGCCGGGTCCTGCTGATCGGTGCCCGCGTCGCCCTGCTCGCGCAACTCGCCGCCGCCCTGCGCACCATCGGCATCGGCGCCGACATCACCGACGACGCCGGTGCCGTCCCGGCCGACGAACTGCGCGCCTACGGAGCCGTCGCCTTCGGCCGCACGGTCACCGACCAGGAGCGCGCCGCCGTACGCCGGACCTTCGCGGACGCCGGGGCCGCAGTGGCCCACGTCGACGCACTCGCCCCGATCGTCCCGCTGCTCGTCGCCCAGATCGAACACGCCCTGGACCCCGGCTCGGCCGACCGCCACCGCCTGACCCGGCTCACGGCCACCCGTACCGCCGCCGACGTCGAGGTCACCTCGCCCTGCCGGGTACGGCTCACCGCGTACCGCCTCGACCGCCTGCACCGCGTCCACACCGACGAACTCCTCGACGGCGTACTCGAACCCGGCGGCCACCGCGTCCCCCTGGACCCGCGGACGGTCCGGACCGACTCCTTCCTGGTCGCCCGCACCCCCGGAAGCGTGCTGGTGACGGCTGTGGCACCCCCGGAACCGGGCTGACCACCCCGCACCGGACCGCCGCTAGGATCGACGGTCTGATGACTGCCACCCTCGTCGCCAAGAACCTCGCCGCCGACCACGGCGACCGCTCCCTGTTCTCCGGGCTCGACCTCGTCGTCGCCCCCGGTGACGTGATCGGACTCGTCGGGGCCAACGGCGCGGGCAAATCCACCCTCCTGCGCCTCCTCGCCGGCCTCACCGCGCCGGAGCGGGGCGAACTGCGCCTCTCCCCGCCCACCGCCACGGTCGGCCACCTCCCGCAGGAGCCGGAACGCCGCCCCGGCGAGACCGTCCGCGCCTTCCTCTCCCGCCGCACCGGCGTCACCGAGGCCCAGCGGATCATGGACGAGGCCACCCAGGCCCTGGTCGACGGCGCCCCCGGAGCCGACGACGCCTACGCGACCGCCCTGGAGCGCTGGCTCTCCCTCGGCGGCGCCGACCTCGACGACCGGGCGGAGGAGGTGGCCGGCTCCCTGGGCCTCACCGTCGACCTGGACCAGCCGATGACCTCCCTCTCCGGCGGCCAGGCGGCCCGCGCGGGCCTCGCCTCCCTCCTCCTGTCCCGCTACGACGTCTTCCTCCTCGACGAGCCCACCAACGACCTGGACCTGGACGGCCTGGAACGCCTGGAGCGCTTCGTCAGCGGCCTGCGCGCCGGCACCGTCGTCGTCAGCCACGACCGCGAGTTCCTCACCCGCACCGTCACCAAGGTCCTCGAACTCGACCTCGCCCAGCGGCAGATCAACCTCTACGGCGGCGGCTACGAGGCGTACCTGGAGGAACGGGACGTGGCCCGCCGGCACGCCCGTGACGAGTACGAGGAGTACGCCGACAAACGCACCGCCCTCCAGGACCGGGCGCAGATGCAGCGCGGCTGGATGGACAAGGGCGTCAAGAACGCCCGGCGCAAGGCGGGCAACGACAACGACAAGATCGGCCGCAAGTTCCGCAGCGAGGCCAGCGAGAAGCAGGCCGCCAAGGCCCGCCAGACCCAGCGCATGATCGAACGCCTCGACGTCGTCGAGGAACCGCGCAAGGAGTGGGACC
This sequence comes from Streptomyces sp. cmx-10-19, assembly GCA_049998335.1. Classification (GTDB taxonomy): domain Bacteria; phylum Actinomycetota; class Actinomycetes; order Streptomycetales; family Streptomycetaceae; genus Streptomyces. The sequence goes on along the minus strand of JAEBFB010000019.1, from coordinate 129,251 downwards.
TGCGCATGGAGATCGCGTCGGCCCCGCGCTCGGGCGCGGTCGTCGCCACCCTGCGCGACGCCGAGGTCCGGCGCGGCGACTTCGTCCTGGGCCCGGTCTCCCTCCAGGTCGACTGGGCGGACCGGGTGGCGGTCACCGGAGCCAACGGCGCCGGCAAGTCCACCCTGCTCGGCGCCCTCCTGGGCCGCGTCCCGCTCGACGCCGGACACGCGGCGCTCGGCTCCGGCGTCCTGCTCGGCGAGATCGACCAGGCCCGCGCGCTGTTCCACGGCCCCGAAGCGCTGCTCGACGCCTTCCGCGCCGCCGTCCCCGACACGGAACCGGCGGACATCCGCACCCTCCTGGCCAAGTTCGGCCTCAAGGCCGACCACGTCACCCGCCCGGCCGCCACCCTCTCCCCGGGCGAACGCACCCGCGCCGCCCTGGCCCTCCTCCAGGGCAGAGGCGTCAACCTCCTGATCCTGGACGAGCCGACCAACCACCTCGACCTACCGGCCATCCAACAACTCGAATCAGCCCTGAACGCCTACGAAGGCACCCTGCTGCTGATCACCCACGACCGCCGCATGCTCAACGCGGTTCACGTGACTCGCCGCTTGGAGGTGGCGGACGGCAAGGTGACGGAGACCCCCACCTGACTGCGGGCCATCCTGCCTCCTCCAGTGCCTGAGCGTCCTCGGAGGTACCCCCGGCGGCACGGGTGGGCGCAGCGGCACCGGCCGGCGACACCCACCCCCGCAGTGCCTAGGCCAACCCGGCCCGCCGCAACGCGTCAGCCATAGCCCCGTTGGAAGGCGCCGGCGCGGCCGAAGGCCGCCCCTTACCGCCACCCCCGCCAGAGCCCTGCCGCTGCTGCCGCTGCCGAGGCGGTTTGCCCCCGCGCTCCTTCTTCGGCTCCCCCTGCGCCGCAGCCTCGTCGTCCAACCGCAACGTCAAAGAGATCCGCTTCCGCGGAATATCGACGTCCAGCACCTTCACCTTCACGATGTCCCCCGGCTTCACCACCTCCCGAGGATCCTTCACAAAGGTCTTGGACATGGCCGACACATGCACCAGCCCGTCCTGATGCACCCCGACGTCCACGAACGCCCCGAAGGCCGCCACGTTCGTCACGACCCCCTCCAGCACCATCCCGGACACCAGGTCGGAGATCTTCTCCACGCCCTCCTTGAAGGTGGCCGTCCTGAAGGCCGGCCGCGGATCCCGCCCCGGCTTCTCCAGCTCCCGCAGGATGTCGGAGACCGTCGGAAGGCCGAACGTCTCGTCCACGAACTCCGCCGGCTTCAGTGACCGCAGCACAGCGGTGTTGCCGACCAGCCCGGCCACCTCCTGCCCCACGGTCTTCACCATCCGCCGCACCACCGGATACGCCTCCGGGTGCACACTCGACGCGTCCAGCGGATCGCTCCCGCCCCGGATCCGCAGGAACCCCGCGCACTGCTCGTACGCCTTGGGTCCGAGCCGCGGGACCTTCTTCAGCTCGGCGCGCGACGAGAACGGCCCGTTCGCGTCCCGGTGCGCCACGATGTTCTCGGCGAGCCCGGAGGTGATCCCGGAGACCCGGGCGAGCAGCGGCGCGGAGGCGGTGTTCACGTCCACGCCCACGCCGTTCACACAGTCCTCGACCACGGCGTCCAGCGAACGCGACAGCTTCACCTCGGACAGGTCGTGCTGGTACTGGCCGACGCCGATCGACTTGGGATCGATCTTCACCAGCTCGGCCAGCGGGTCCTGGAGCCGGCGGGCGATGGACACCGCGCCGCGCAGCGAGACGTCCATGTCGGGAAGCTCCTGCGAGGCGAAGGCGGAGGCCGAGTACACGGAGGCGCCCGCCTCGGACACCATCACCTTGGTCAGCTTCAACTCCGGGTGCTTGGTGATCAGTTCACCGGCGAGCTTGTCGGTCTCACGGGACGCCGTACCGTTGCCGATGGCGACCAGCTCGACCGCGTGCTCCTTCGCCAGCCGCGCCAGCTTGGCGATCGCCTCGTCCCACCGGTTGGCCGGGACGTGCGGGTGGATCACGTCGGTGGCCACGACCTTCCCGGTCGCGTCGACCACGGCGACCTTCACGCCCGTACGGAACCCGGGGTCCAGCCCGAGGGTGGCGCGCGTGCCCGCCGGGGCGGCCAGCAGCAGGTCGCGCAGGTTGGCGGCGAACACGTTCACCGCCTCGTCCTCGGCGGCCGTACGCAGCCGCAGCCGCAGGTCGATGCCGAGGTGCACCAGGATGCGGGTGCGCCAGGCCCAGCGGACGGTGTCGGCGAGCCACTTGTCCCCGGGCCGGCCGCGGTCGGTGATCCCGAACCGGCTCGCCACGATCTCCTCGTACGACGACGGGCCCTCGGTGGCCTCCTCCGGCTCCAGGACGAGGTCGAGGACGTCCTCCTTCTCGCCGCGCAGCATCGCGAGGATCCGGTGCGAGGGCAGGTCGGTGAAGGGCTCGGCGAAGTCGAAGTAGTCGGCGAACTTGGCGCCCGCCTCCTCCTTGCCCTCCTTCACCTTGGCGGCGAGCCGCCCGCGGACCCACATCCGCTCGCGCAGCTCACCGATCAGGTCGGCGTCCTCGGAGAACTTCTCGGTGAGGATCGACCGCGCCCCATCCAGCGCCGCCTGCGCGTCCGCCACGCCCTTGCCGGCGTCCACGAACGCGGCGGCCGCCGCGTGCGGGTCGACCGTCGGGTCAGCGAGCAGCCCCTCGGCCAGCGGCTCCAGACCGGCCTCCCGCGCGATCTGCGCCTTCGTCCGCCGCTTCGGCTTGAACGGGAGGTAGACGTCCTCCAGGCGCGCCTTGGTCTCCGCCGTGCGGATGCGCGCCTCCAGCTCCTCGGTGAGCTTGCCCTGCTCGCGCACCGAATCGAGGATCGCCGTCCGCCGCTCCTCCAGCTCACGCAGATACCGCAGCCGCTCCTCGAGCGTGCGCAGCTGCGCGTCGTCGAGCATCTCGGTCGCTTCCTTGCGGTAGCGCGCGATGAAGGGCACCGTCGAGCCGCCGTCGAGCAGCTCCACCGCGGCCTTCACCTGCCGCTCCCGCACGCCGAGTTCCTCGGCGATCCTGCCTTCGATGGACCGCACGTCGCTGGACGCGCTGGACCCGGGGTTCGTCACGATCCCGTACCGCCTTCTCACTGAGGTTGCGCGGCAATTGTGGCAGGCGGCACCGACAATCGGGCATCAGGGCGTGTCCCGGCCCCGTCGGAACCGGACGGGACCCCGGGTCCGCGGCAGGGTCACGCCCCGCGGCCGTGGGCGGAGGACGAGGCTCCGCCGAAGAGACGGGCCACGGCCCGGAAGGGAAGCGTCACGACGGTGGCGACGGCTCCGCCGATCTGGCGCAGGACGTCTGCGATGGCACGGAACACGGAGTACCCCTTTCCTCTCCCGGCCACGGCGGCCGGGACAGTACGGGTACCTCCGCATCGGCCCGGCATGCCCGCCGCGCTTCCGCAACCGCAATCGCGACCGGAACCCAGCGCACGCCGGCGCGCCCGGCGCGTGCCGACCGCTCAGTGCTTGCCGAGCAGATCCGCGGGGAAGGCCCCCGCCTCGAGCGCCGTGCGCGCGAAGCCGCCGGCGAGTTCGGTGAGGCGGGCCACGCCCTCGGCGCCGAGGCGCGCGTAGGGGCCCGCGTCCAGCCGGTCCGTCTCCCGCTCGATCCCCTCGCGCAGCTCCACGCCCCGCCCGGTCAGCTCACCGGCGTCGTCGATCAGACCCCGCCCGCGCAGCCGGTCCACCGCCGCGTCCCACTCCTCGCGGGACCAGCCGCGGGTGCTGAAGTTCCACTTCGGGGTCATGCCCTTGCCGGTGGCGGTGTGGGTCACCAGCGCCTCCAGCCCGTCCAGGTCCGCCGCCACCAGGGCGGCGAGGTGCCCGTCGCCCCGGTGCTCGCGCAGCAGGGTCGCGGCGTGCCAGAGCGCCAGGTGCGGCGCGTCGGGCACGGGCAGGTCGGCGTGGGCCGAGTACAGCGGGCGGCCGCTGCGCGAGCAGCCCTCGGCGGCCCGCAGCGCCAGCTCCGCCGCCTCGGCCATGTCGGCGCACGCCACGGTGCCCTCGCCGAGCAGGCGGCGCAGGGTCGCGTCGACGGCACGCGCGCGTGCGGCCAGCGCCTGTCCGGGCGTGACCGTCTCCCAGACGGCGGGGACGTGCCGGGCGACGAGGTCGTGCCGGTAGTTGTAGAAGGTCGCCGTCACCACCCCGGCCCCGACCGGCCCCAGCGCGGCGGCCCGCACCGCGAAGTTGACGGCCCGGGGGTGGGAGACCCCGAGGGCGCCCAGCTCCCGGCCCAGGTCGGGCGAGAAGTAGTGCGTCGAGTGCAGCGAGTTGAGCATGTTGTGGCAGCGGCGGGCGGCGCGCGGTTCGGTCACGGCGGTAATCATGCCGCGCACGTTACCAACCGGTCGGTATGTCCTCCAGGGTCGAGCGGTGGGCCGGGCATGGCAGGAAAGGCGGGGAACTCGTCATTGCGGCCGTCTCGCACCCCGCGAAGAATCGAGGACATGGCCCAGCGAACCGTCCTCGTCGTCCTCTTCGACCACGTCCAGAGCCTCGACGTCACCGGCCCCGTGGAGGTCTTCGCGGGCGCCGAGAACCACACGCCGGGCACCTACCGCATCCGGACGGCCTCCCTGGACGGGGCCCCCGTGCGCACGACCAGCGGCCTGACCCTCGTACCGGACGAGTCCCTCACGGACGCGCCGGACCCGGACACCCTGGTGGTGCCCGGGGGCGGGGGCACCCGCGATCCCGATCCGCGCCTGGTCGAGTGGCTGCGCGGGCACGGGCCGCGTGCCCGGCGGCTGGTCTCGGTCTGCACCGGGGCGATCCTGCTCGCCGGGGCGGGCCTGCTGGACGGCCGGCGCGCCACCACCCACTGGGCGTACGCCGCCCGGCTCGCCCGCGACCACCCGGCCGTGGCGGTCGACCCCGACCCGATCTACATCCGCGACGGCAACGTGGCCACGTCCGCCGGTGTCACCTCCGGCATCGACCTCGCGCTGGCCCTGGTGGAGGAGGACCTGGGCCGCGACGCCGCCCTGACCGTCGCCCGGCACCTGGTGGTGTTCCTGCGCCGGCCCGGCAACCAGGCACAGTTCAGCGCCCAGCTCGCCGCCCAGACCGCCCGCCGCGAGCCGCTGCGGGAACTCCAGCACTGGATCACCGAGCATCCCACCGCCGACCTGGGCGTGGAGGCCCTAGCCGCCCGCGTCGGCCTCTCACCGCGCCACTTCGCCCGCGCCTTCCAGGCGGAGACCGGCGTCACGCCGGGCCGGTACGTCGACCGGGTCCGGCTGGAACACGCCCGGCGGCTGCTCGAAGACACCGGCGACGGCGTCGAGGAGATCTCCCGCGCCGGCGGCTACGGCACGCCGGAGGCCATGCGCCGCGCCTTCGTCAAGGCCCTCGGCACCTCCCCGGCGGAGTACCGCCGCCGCTTCCGCCCGGCGCCCGCCCACTGAGGACCGAGCACGTCCCGGAGTCACCGCCCCAGAGCCACCGCCCCGAGAGGAACCCCGTGCAGATCGCCATCCTGCTCTTCGACCGCTTCACCGCCCTCGACGCCGTGGGCCCCTACGAGACCCTGTGCCGCGTCCCGGGCGCGGAGACCCACTTCGTCGCCGAACGGACCGGCCCGGTCCGCAACGAGTCGGGCAGCCTCGCGCTGACCGCCGACCGGACCCTGGCGGACGTACCCGCCCCGGACCTCGTCGTCGTCCCGGGCGGCCCCGGCCAGGACGCGCAGATGGGCAACGCGGCCCTGCTGGACTGGCTGCGCACCGCCGACGCCACCAGCGCCTGGACCACCTCGGTCTGCACCGGCTCGCTCCTGCTGGCCGCCGCCGGCCTGCTGAAGGGCCGCCGCGCCACCTCGCACTGGCTGGCCCTGGACCTGCTCAAGGAGTACGGCGTCGAACCGACCGGCCGCCGGGTCGTCACCGACGGCAAGTACGTGACAGCCGCCGGGGTCTCCTCCGGCATCGACATGGGCCTCACCCTGGTCGGCCGGATCGCCGGCGACGAGCACGCGCAGGCGGTCCAGCTGCTCACCGAGTACGACCCGCAGCCGCCCTATGACGCGGGCTCGCCCGAGAAGGCACCCGCCCACCTCGTACGGGAGTTCCGCACCGGGAACCGGTTCAGCCTGACGTAGGCGCGCTCCAGCCGAAGCGCGGCGGCCTGCGTTCCAGGAAGGCGGCGGCGCCCTCGGCGGTGTCGCCGCTGGCCTGCGCCTGCGCGGCCCAGTAGGCGTCCCGGCCGGTGCGGCCGTCGGCGAACTCCTTCGCCGCGGCCTGCGTCAGCTGCGAGCGGGACGCCAGGACCCGGGTGAACCCGGCGACCCGCTCGCCCAGTCCGCCCTCCGGCAGCACCTCGTCCACCAGACCGGTGCGCAGCGCCCGCCCGGCATCGATCAACTCCCCGCTGAACAGCAGGTACTTCGCGGTCGCGGGCCCGGTCAGCGTCACCAGGCGCCGGGTCGCGGACGCCGGATAGACGACCCCCAGCTTGGCCGGAGTCACCCCGAACAGCGCCGACTCCTCGGCGAACCGCAGATCGCAGGCGGCCGCCAGCTGCGCGCCGCCGCCCACGCAGTGCCCGCGCACGGCCGCGAGCGTCGGCTTGGGGAACGCGGCGAGCGCCTCCTCGGCGAGCACCGCCAGGGCCTGCGCCTCCCCGGGCGACTCGCGCAGCGTCGAGATGTCCGCCCCGGCGCAGAACGTGCCGCCCTCCCCGGTGAGCACCAGCACCCGGACCGCCGGGTCCCTGGCCAGGCTCTCCAGCAGCGGGGGCAGCGCCCTCCACATCGCGGCCGTCATCGCGTTCCGCTTGGCCGGGTGGTGGACGACGACGGTGGCGACCGAGTCGGTGACCCGGTGCAGCAGCTGCGGCTCCATGTGCCGGATCGTATCTGCCGACATATGGCGACCGAGCGGACGGGGAGCGGGCGGGAACGGTCACGCGGTCGATCAGGTCGGGCGGGAGTGGTCGGAAGTGCTCGATATCCGCTGACTTGTGTTCAGTCCTCCGGAGCGGAGCGGCCCGTTGCCAAGCTCGGGGTGTGGTGAGAATCGAGCCCCAGGGTGGCGACCGGACGATGGACGAGACCGGGCCCGCCGGGCCGCTGCCGTACGAAGGCGTCTGGCGGTTCAGTGCCCCCGCCGAGGACGCCTCGGTCCCCCAGGCGCGGCACGCCGTGCGCGACCTGCTGGTACGCCAGGGCGTGCCGGTCTCCGACGACGTGACGCAGGCCCTGCTGCTGATCGTCTCCGAGCTGGTCACGAACGCGGTCCGGCACGCGGCGGTGCTGTCGCCGGTGCTCGTCGTGGAGGTCGCCGTCGGGCCGGAGTGGGTGCGGGTGGCCGTGGAGGACGACCACCCCTACCGCCCGACCGCCCTGGAGACCGACCACGGCCGCACCGGCGGACGCGGGCTGCTCCTGGTCCGCGAGGTCACCCGGGAGGCGGGCGGGGCCTGCGACGTCGCCCACACGGCGAGCGGCGGCAAGGTGATCTGGGCCGCCCTGCCGCTCAAGCACGCGGCCCGCTAGCCGCTCCCAGGGCCCCGGGGAGGCCACCGCGCTCACGTCCTCGGGGCGGCCGCCGCGCTCACCAGCCGGCGGACGCCCCCGTCAGCTCGCGCACGGCCGGCCGGGCCGCGTCCAGCACCGTCATGAACCATGCCGAGAAGGTGTCGCGCCCGTGCCGCTCCGCCAGCTCCTGCGGGGACGCGAACACCGTGTCCGCGACCTCCTCCGGGTCGGGGCGCGGCGCCGTCTGCACCAGCCCGACGAACAGGTGGTTGTACTCCTGCTCGACCAGCCCGGAGGCCGGGTCGGGGTGGTTGTAGCGCACCGTGCCCGCCTCCGCGAGCAGCGACGGGGAGACGCCCAGCTCCTCGTACGTCCGCCGGGCCGCCGCCGCGAAGGGGGCCTCACCGGGGTAGGGGTGGCCGCAGCAGGTGTTGGACCACACACCGGGGGAGTGGTACTTGCCCAGCGCCCGCTGCTGGATCAGCAGCCGTCCCCGCTCGTCGAAGAGGAACACGGAGAACGCGCGGTGCAGCCGCCCGGGGGCCTGGTGCGCGGAGAGCTTCTCCGCGGTGCCGATCGTCACGCCGTTCTCGTCGACCAGTTCCAGCAAAATCGCGTCTGCGGTGCCGTTCGACGAACTGTGCGTCGCGGTGGCAGGAGTGATCGGCATACCCATCCTTCACATCGGTCCTCGCGCCCCAAGTGTGCCGTACCCGTGCGGCACTCCCGGCACTTTCCCGGCACACCCGCATGTCCCGCGCGCCGCAGCGCGGGACGGTCGTCACCGGTAGGACGCCGAGGAGGGGTCCGATGGGTGATCGTGCCCGGCCCCGCCGCCTGGGAACCGTCCCGCCGCCATCCGCCTCAGTGGCACAGCCGGGCCTCGTGCTCCGCGTGGCCGCCCGGCTCCAGCTGGAAGGTGCAGTGCTCCACGTCGAAGTGGTGCCCCAGGCAGCCCTGCAGCTCGTGCAGCATCTTCTCGTGGCCGATCGCGCTCAGCGTCCCGCCGCTCACCACCACGTGCGCCGACAGCACCGGCAGGCCCGAGGTGATCGTCCAGGCGTGCAGGTCGTGCACGTCCTCCACCCCGTCCAGCGCCAGTATGTGCGCGCGCACCTCGGCGATGTCCACGCCCTTGGGCGCCGCCTCCAGCAGTACGTCCAGCGTCTCGCGCAGCAGCCGCCAGGTGCGCGGCACGATCATCACACCGATCACCAGCGAGGCGATCGGGTCGGCCGCCTGCCAGCCCGTGGCCAGGACGACCAGCGCCGAGACGATCACCGCGAGGGAGCCCAGCGCGTCCGCCGCCACCTCCAGGAAGGCGCCCCGCACGTTCAGGCTCTCCTTCTGCCCCCGCATCAGCAGCGACAGCGACACCATGTTCGCCACCAGGCCGATCGCGCCGAAGACGACCGTGAGCCCGCCCGCGGTGTCGGCCGGCGTGACGAACCGCTCCACCGCCTCGTACAGCACATAGCCGCCCACGCCGAGCAGCAGCACGCAGTTGGCCAGGGCGGCGAGGATCTCGGCGCGGGCGTAGCCGAAGGTGCGCCGGTCGCTGGCCGGGCGGCTCGCGAAGTGCACGGCGAGCAGCGCCATGCCGAGGCCCAGGGCGTCCGTCGCCATGTGCGCGGCGTCCGCGATCAGCGCCAGCGAGTCGGCCAGCACACCGCCGACGATCTCGACCACCATGACGGCGAGGGTGATCCCCAGCGCCACCCGGAGCCGGCCGCGGTACGCGGCGGTCGCCGTGCCACCGGCGTGCGCCCCGTGCGCGTGTCCGTGCTCGTGCCCAGCCCCCATGCGGCAGCCGCCTCCCTGTCTCTGCGGGTCTCTCCGGCCCGCGTCTCCGATCGTCCGGACCGGCGTCCGGATCACAGTCAACTACGGGTAGGGGGTATCCGGCAACGCGGCACTGAACACCGTTGTCATCTGCGTTGACCTGCGGAAACGCTGCGCAGGTCAGGGCGCCGCGCACCTGTATGGCGTAACCGGTCCGACCCTGCGCGCGCACCCGGCCACCCTGCGCGATGTCCGCGATGCCCGGTAAGCGAGCACGGTTTGTGACGCGGGCCCCGCATCCACGATGATGATCGCGGCAAAGGCGGGTGCACGGGATGCCGTCCGACTGTGAAACGGGCGGTGAACAAGGTGTTCTCCGCATCCGATAGCCTCTGCCGACATGCCGCCCGGGTGCCCCAGGCACGGGCGCTCCACCATGCACAGGCCCGGCGCCCCGGCGTCGGCACCAGGGAGTGAGTTCGGTTGTCGACCGCCATCCTCACCGGTCAGCCGGTCCCCGGTTCGTCGATCGAGAGCGAGCTGCGGTCCCTGGGCTTCGACGTCCGGCTCGCCTCCGGCACCGCCGACACCGCGACCCTGCTGGCCCGGATCCCCGGCGGGGAGCGCGTCGCCGTCGTCGACGCCCGCTTCGTGGGCCACCCGCACGCGCTGCGCCTCGGCCTCACCGACCCCCGCTTCCCGCTCGCCGCGATCCCCGGCGCCGTGACGGCCCAGCCGGACGCCCGCCAGGCGCTCACCCGCGCTATGGCCCGCGAGAACTCCGCCGGCGGCGGCACCGCCCGTGGAGGCGCCCCCGCGCGAGTGAGGCCGAGCGCGGGGGACGTGGACGGCCTCGCCGACCGGATCACCGCCGCCCTCGACGCCGACGGCGCCGCCGTGCACCGCCCCGAGCTGGGCAGCCTCGTCGCCACCGTCCCCGCCGACCCCCAGGCCCGCGACCAGGCCCGCCGGGCCGTCGCCTCCGTCGACGACGAGGCCGTACGCCTGAAGTCGGCCGTCAAGGCCCGCGACGGCTTCGTCACCACCCACTTCATCAGCCCCTACTCCCGCTACATCGCCCGCTGGTGCGCGCGGCGCGGACTGACCCCCAACCAGGTCACCACCGCCTCGCTGATCACCGCGCTCATAGCGGCCGGCTGCGCGGCCACCGGCACCCGCGGCGGGTTCGTGGCCGCCGGCGTGCTGCTGATCGTGTCCTTCGTCCTCGACTGCACCGACGGCCAGCTCGCCCGCTACTCCCTCCAGTACTCCACGCTCGGCGCCTGGCTCGACGCCACCTTCGACCGCGCCAAGGAGTACGCCTACTACGCGGGCCTCGCCCTCGGAGCCGCCCGCGGCGGGGACGACGTATGGGTGCTCGCGCTCGGCGCGATGGTCCTCCAGACCTGCCGGCACGTCGTCGACTTCTCCTTCAACGAGGCCAACCACGACGCCTCGGCGCTCGGTGGCTTGTCGCTGGCCAGCCCCACCGCCGCCCTCTCCGACCGGCTCGACAGCGTCGGCTGGACGGTCTGGGTGCGCCGCATGATCGTGCTGCCCATCGGCGAGCGCTGGGCCATGATCGCCGTCCTGACCGCGCTCACCACGCCCCGGATCACCCTCTACGCGCTGCTCATCGGCTGCGCGTTCGCCGCGACCTACACCACCGCCGGCCGGGTCCTGCGCTCGCTGACCCGCAGGGCCACCCGCACCGACCGCGCGGCGAAGGCGCTCGCCGACCTCGCCGACTCCGGGCCGCTCGCCGAGGCCGCCGCCCGGCGCTTCGGCAAGGCCGCCCGGCGACTGCCCGCCTTCACCGCGCCCGCCGTCGCCCTCCTCGGCGGCGCCGCCGTCGTCGCGACCGCCGCTCTCACCGACTTCGGCGGCCCCTGGCCGCTCGTCGCCGCCCTCGTCCACGTCCTGACCTCCGCCCTCGCCGTCGCCCGGCCCCTCAAGGGCGCGCTCGACTGGCTGGTCCCGCCGTTCTTCCGCGCCGCCGAGTACCTCACAGTCCTGGTGCTGGCCGCGAAAGCGGACGTGAACGGGGCCCTTCCGGCGGCTTTCGGGGTGGTGGCCGCGGTCGCCTACCATCACTACGACACGGTCTACCGCATCCGCGGCGACGCGGGTGCACCGCCGCGGTGGCTGGTGCGCACGGTCGGGGGACACGAGGGCCGCACGCTGCTGATCACCGTGCTCGCCGCGCTTCTCACCGCCGCCCAGTTCAAGGTCGCGCTCACGGTCCTCGCCGTGGCCGTGGCACTCGTGGTGCTCGTCGAGAGCATCCGCTTCTGGGTCGCCGCCCACAAGGTCGGCGCACCCGCCGTACACGACGAAGGAGAACCCGCATGATCGGCCTCGTGCTGGCGGCCGGCGCCGGACGCCGTCTGCGCCCCTACACCGACACCCTGCCCAAGGCACTGGTCCCGGTCGGCCCCGAGGGCGCGGAGGACAGCATCACGGTCCTCGACCTGACGCTGGCGAACTTCGCCGAGGTCGGCCTCACCGAGGCCGGGATCATCGTCGGCTACCGCAAGGAGGCCGTGTACGACCGCAAGGCGGAGCTGGAGCAGAAGTACGGCGTCAAGCTCACCCTGATCGACAACGACAAGGCCGAGGAGTGGAACAACGCCTACTCCCTGTGGTGCGGCCGTGACGCCCTCAAGGACGGCGTGATCCTCGCCAACGGCGACACCGTCCACCCGGTCTCCGTCGAGAAGACCCTGCTCGCCGCCCGCGGCGACGGCAAGAAGATCATCCTCGCCCTCGACACGGTGAAGAACCTCGCCGACGAGGAGATGAAGGTCGTCGTCGACCCCGGCAAGGGCGTCCGGCGCATCACCAAGCTGATGGACCCGGCCGACGCGACCGGCGAGTACATCGGCGTCACCCTCATCGAGGGCGAGGCCGCCGCCGCGCTGGCCGACGCCCTGAAGACCACCTTCGAGCGCGACCCGCAGCTGTACTACGAGGACGGCTACCAGGAGCTGGTCGACCGCGGCTTCACGATCGACGTGGCGCCCATCGGCGACGTCAAGTGGGTCGAGATCGACAACCACGACGACCTCGCCAGGGGCAGGGAGATCGCGTGCCAGTACTGACGAGGCTCATCCCGTCGCCGGTCGTCGTCGATATCCGCGCGGGTGCCCTCGACGACCTGGGGGACGTGCTCGCCGACGAGCGCATCTCCCACTCGGGCAAGCTCGCCGTCGCCGTCAGCGGCGGCTCGGGCGCCCGGCTGCGCGAGCGGGTCACCCCGTCGCTGCCCGGCGCCGACTGGTTCGAGGTCGGCGGCGGCACCCTGGACGACGCGATCAAGCTGGCCGGCGCCATGAAGGGCGGCCACTACGACGCGGTCGTCGGCCTCGGCGGTGGCAAGATCATCGACTGCGCCAAGTTCGCGGCGGCCCGCGTCGGGCTGCCGCTGGTCGCCGTACCGACCAACCTGGCGCACGACGGGCTGTGCTCCCCGGTCGCCACCCTCGACAACGACGCGGGCCGCGGCTCCTACGGCGTCCCGAACCCGATCGCCGTCGTCATCGACCTGGACGTCATCCGCGCGGCCCCCGCCCGCTTCGTGCGGGCCGGCATCGGCGACGCCGTCTCCAACATCTCCGCGATCGCGGACTGGGAGCTGGCCAACCGCGTCAAGGGCGAGCGCATCGACGGCCTGGCCGCCGCGATGGCCCGCCAGGCCGGCGAGGCCGTACTGCGCCACCCGGGCGGCATCGGCGACAACGAGTTCCTCCAGGTGCTCGCCGAGGGCCTGGTCCTCACCGGCATCGCCATGTCGGTCTCCGGTGACTCGCGGCCCGCCTCCGGCGCCTGCCACGAGATCAACCACGCCTTCGACCTGCTCTTCCCCACCCGCGCGGCCGCCCACGGCGAGCAGTGCGGACTGGGCGCCGCCTTCGCGATGTACCTGCGCGGGGCCCACGAGGAGTCCGCCTACATGGCCGAGGTGCTGCGCCGGCACGGACTGCCGGTGCTGCCGGAGGAGATCGGCTTCACCCCCCAGGAGTTCTACCGGGCGGTGGAGTTCGCGCCGCAGACGCGGCCCGGCCGCTACACGATCCTCGAGCACCTCGACCTGAAAACCGACCAGATCAAGGACCTGTACGCCGACTATGTCAAGGCCATCGGTAGCTGAACTCCGTCCGGTCGTCCACCCTGCGGGAGTCAAGGACCGGCGCAGCGGTGAGCACTGGGCGGGACGCCTCTACATGCGTGAGGTCTCGCTGCGGATCGACCGCTACCTGGTGAACACCAGGATCACGCCCAACCAGCTCACGTACCTGATGACCGTCTGCGGCGTGCTCGCGGCCCCGGCGCTGCTCGTGCCGGGCGTCTGGGGCGCCGTGCTCGGCGTCGTGGCGGTCCAGCTCTACCTGCTGCTGGACTGCGTCGACGGCGAGGTCGCGCGCTGGAAGAAGCAGTACTCCCTCGGCGGCGTCTACCTCGACCGCGTCGGCGCCTACCTCACCGACGCCGCCGTCCTCGTCGGCCTCGGCCTGCGCGCCGCCGACCTGTTCGGCAGCGGACGCATCGACTGGCTGTGGGCCTTCCTCGGCACCCTGGCCGCCCTCGGCGCCATCCTGATCAAGGCCGAGACCGACCTGGTCGGTGTCGCCCGCCACCAGGCCGGCCTGGCCCCGGTCAAGGAGTCCGCCTCCGAGATCCGCTCCTCCGGCATGGCGCTCGCCCGCCGGGCCGCCGGTGCGCTCAAGTTCCACCGGCTGATCCTCGGCATCGAGGCGTCCCTGCTGATCCTGCTCCTCGCCGTCGTCGACCAGGTGCGCGGCGACCTGTTCCTCACCCGCCTCGGCACCGCCGTCCTCGCCGGGATCGCCCTGCTCCAGACCCTGCTGCACCTCGTGTCCGTGCTCGCCTCCAGCAGGCTCAGGTGAGCGCGGCCGTGAAGGTCGGCGCCGTCGTCATCACGATGGGCAACCGGCCCGAGGAACTGCGGGCCCTGCTCGACTCCGTCGCCAAGCAGGACGGCGACCCGGTGGAGGTCGTCGTGGTCGGCAACGGCTCGCCCGTCCCCGAGCTGCCCGAGGGCGTGCGCACCGTCGAACTGCCCGAGAACCTCGGCATCCCCGGCGGCCGCAACGTCGGCATCGAGGCCTTCGGGCCCGGCGGTAGCGACGTCGACATCCTGCTCTTCCTCGACGACGACGGCCTGCTCGCCCGCACCGACACCGCCGAGCTGTGCCGCAAGGCGTTCACCGAGGACGACCGGCTGGGCATCATCAGCTTCCGCATCGCCGACCCGGACACCGGCGAGACCCAGCGCCGGCACGTCCCGAGGCTGCGCGCCTCCGACCCGATGCGCTCCTCCCGGGTCACCACCTTCCTCGGCGGCGCCAACGCCGTACGCACCCGCGTCCTCGCCCAGGTCGGCGGGCTGCCGGACGCGTTCTTCTACGCCCACGAGGAGACCGACCTGGCCTGGCGGGCCCTGGACGCGGGCTGGATGATCGACTACCGGGCCGACATGGTCCTCAACCACCCCGCCACCGCGCCCTCCCGGCACGCGGTCTACCACCGCATGGTCGCCCGCAACCGCGTCTGGCTCGCCCGCCGCAACCTCCCCTCGCTCCTGGTCCCGGTCTACCTCGGCGTCTGGATGCTGCTCACCCTGCTGCGCCGCCCCTCCCGACCTGCGCTGAAGGCCTGGTTCGGCGGCTTCCGGGAGGGCTGGGCCACCCCGTGCGGTCCCCGCCGGCCCATGCGGTGGCGTACGGTGTGGCGGCTGACCCGGCTGGGCCGGCCCCCGGTGATCTGACAAGCTCGTACCCGAGAGCGTCCCGGCCCGTCCGGGACCCTGAGGTCCACAGGTCCATGCCAGGCCCGCGCGGCCGAGCATCTGTCGAAGACGAAAGTTTCCACCAGTGAGTGAGACAACCCACGACGGCACGGTCGCCATGACCAAGCCCGTGTCGCCCGACGAGGGCCTCACACCGGCCCGGCTCGCTGCCAGGTACGGGCTGTCCGTGAGCGGCGCCCGGCCGTCCCTCGCGGAGTACGTCCGTCAGCTCTGGGACCGGCGCCACTTCATCCTCGCGTTCTCCCAGGCGAAGCTGACCGCCCAGTACAGCCAGGCCAAGCTCGGCCAGCTGTGGCAGGTGGCCACGCCGCTGCTGAACGCGCTCGTCTACTTCCTGATCTTCGGGTTGATCCTCGACGCGGGCCGCGGCATGCCCAAGGACGTGTACATCCCGTTCCTGGTGACCGGCGTGTTCGTCTTCACCTTCACCCAGTCCTCGGTGATGGCCGGCGTGCGCTCCATCTCCGGCAACCTCGGACTGGTGCGGGCGCTGCACTTCCCCCGCGCCTCGCTGCCCGTCTCCTTCGCGCTCCAGCAGCTCCAGCAGCTGCTCGCGTCGATGATCGTGCTGTTCGTCGTGGTGATCGGCTTCGGCAGCTACCCCTCGATGTCCTGGCTGCTGGTGATCCCGGCGCTCGTCCTCCAGTTCCTCTTCAACGTCGGCCTCGCGCTGATCGTGGCCAGGATGGGCGCCAAGACGCCGGACCTGGCCCAGCTGATGCCGTTCATCATGCGGACCTGGATGTACGCCTCGGGCGTCATGTTCTCCATCCCGATCATGCTGGAGGACAAGCCGGCCTGGCTCGCGGACGTCCTCCAGTGGAACCCGGCCGCCGTCTACATGGACCTGATCCGTTTCGCCCTGATCGACGGCTACGGCTCCGAGAACCTGCCGCCGCACGTGTGGGGGGTCGCGCTGGGCTGGGCCCTCGTGCTCGCCGTGGGCGGCTTCGTGTACTTCTGGAAGGCGGAGGAGAGGTACGGCCGTGGCTGAGCAGCAGCGGGACGCGCGCGTCCCGACCGTCATCGCGGACGACGTGCACATCGTCTACCGCGTCAACGGCGCCAAGACCGGCAGGGGCAGCGCGACGGCCGCCCTCAGCCGCATACTCAGGCGGGGCTCCGACGACGAGGCGCGGGGGGTGCGCAAGGTGCACGCCGTGCGCGGGGTCTCCTTCGTCGCCTACCGGGGCGAGGCCATCGGCCTGATCGGCTCCAACGGCTCCGGCAAGTCGACCCTGCTGCGGGCCATCGCCGGCCTGCTGCCTCCCGAGCGCGGCAAGGTCTACACCGACGGCCAGCCCTCCCTGCTCGGCGTCAACGCCGCCCTGATGAACGACCTCACCGGCGAACGCAACGTCATCCTCGGCGGCCTGGCGATGGGCATGAGCCGCGAGGAGATCAAGGAGCGCTACCAGGAGATCGTGGACTTCTCGGGCATCAACGAGAAGGGCGACTTCATCACCCTGCCGATGCGCACCTACTCCTCCGGCATGGCCGCCCGGCTCCGGTTCTCCATCGCCGCCGCCAAGGACCACGACGTCCTGATGATCGACGAGGCGCTGGCCACCGGCGACCGCAAGTTCCAGACCCGCTCCGAGGAGCGCATCCGGGAACTCAAGAAGGAGGCCGGCACCGTCTTCCTCGTCAGCCACAACAACAAGTCCATCCGCGACACCTGCAACCGCGTCCTGTGGCTGGAACGCGGCGAGCTGCGCATGGACGGTCCCACCGACGAGGTGCTCAAGGAGTACGAGAA
The DNA here is from genome assembly GCA_049998335.1 of Streptomyces sp. cmx-10-19. Classification (GTDB taxonomy): domain Bacteria; phylum Actinomycetota; class Actinomycetes; order Streptomycetales; family Streptomycetaceae; genus Streptomyces. Next base: position 112,355 of record JAEBFB010000019.1, on the reverse strand, counting down.
GTTCACGGGCAAGTGACCTGACATGCCGTGGCCCCGCCGGAACTGTTCCGGCGGGGCCACGCGTCTGCAAAGGAAGCGTCAACTCCTGGCGTACTTCGGAATCTTGAAAGCAATCGGTGTGTTGTTGTGATGCGCGATGCACCCCGGCGGACGTCCGTGCGTTGTACAACGTAAGCTGTACCGGTCCTGAAACGCGGCACTTGGGGCGATAATGCCCGACACCCTCAAGCGGGCCTGCCGCACGGGTAGCCGGGCGGCGTGTCCGAAATAGTGTGTATTGGGTCCGCAGTGTAGAACGGGAGATGTGACGGCAATGGCTACGGAAACTCCCCAGCTCCGCGGAGCGTGCGCCGTCCCCGCCCCTGGCAGCCCGCGATGACGGCCACCGGCGCGGCGCGCGCCGCCGCCCCGGAGCGCGGCACCCTCGCGAAGGCCGCGGACGAGAACTTCCCCGTGGCCCCCTTCTTCCTGCCCCGCGCCTGGCGCGCCGACCTCATGGCCGTCTACGGCTTCGCCCGCCTCGTCGACGACATCGGCGACGGCGACCTCGCCCCCGGCGGCGCCGACGCCCGCCTCCTCGGCGTCCGGGCCGAGGACGCCGACGACCGGCTGCTGATGCTGGACGCCTTCGAGGAGGACCTGCGCCGGGTCTTCGACGGCTCGCCCCGCCACCCGCTGCTGCGCCGCCTGCAGCCCACCGTGCGCCGGCGCGCGCTCACCCCCGAGCCCTTCCTCGGCCTGATCGCCGCCAACCGCCAGGACCAGCTGGTCGCGCGCTACGAGACCTACGACGACCTCCTCGCCTACTGCGAGCTGTCCGCCAACCCCGTCGGCCGCCTCGTCCTCGCCGTCACCGGCACCACGACACCCGAGCGCGTCCGCCGCTCCGACGCAGTCTGCACCGGCCTCCAGATCGTCGAGCACCTCCAGGACGTCGCCGAGGACCTCGGCCGGGACCGCGTCTACCTGCCCGCCGAGGACATGAAGCGCTTCCGCGTCCGGGAGACGGACCTCGCCGCACCCACCGCGGACGCCTCGGTGCGCGCCCTGATCGCCTACGAGGCCGAGCGCGCCCGCGAGCTGCTGGCCGAGGGCGCCCCTCTGGTGGCGAGCGTGCACGGCAGGCTCCGCCTGCTGCTCGCGGGGTTTGTCGGCGGCGGCCGGGCGGCACTGCGGGCCGTCGCCGACGCGGACCACGACGTACTTCCCGGCCCGCCCAAGCCCGGCAAGACGCAGTTGCTGCGCGAGGTGGGCGCGATCCTGCGAGGAGAGGGGTGATCGGGACCGTGGAGTCGCCAGCGAACATGTCCGCACCGGTGCTCGCCGCCTACAGCTACTGCGAGGCCGTCACCGGTCAGCAGGCCCGTAACTTCGCCTACGGCATCCGGCTGCTGCCGACGCCGAAGCGCCGGGCGATGTCGGCGGTGTACGCGTTCTCACGGCGCGTCGACGACATCGGCGACGGCGGCCTGCCGGACGACGTCAAGGTGGCCCGGCTGGACGAGACCCGGGCCGTGCTCGCCCGGATCCAGGAAGGCGCCGTGGACGAGGACGACACCGATCCGGTCGCGGTCGCCCTCGCGCACGCCGCGCGGCAGTTCCCGATCCCGCTCGGCGGTCTGGACGAGCTGATCGACGGCGTCCAGATGGACGTCCGCGGCGAGACCTACGAGACCTGGGACGACCTCAGGACCTACTGCCGCTGCGTGGCGGGCGCCATCGGGCGCGTCTCGCTCGGCGTGTTCGGCACCGAACCGGGGGCGCGCGGCGCCGAGCGCGCGCCCGAGTACGCCGACACGCTCGGTCTCGCGCTCCAGCTCACCAACATCCTGCGCGACGTCCGCGAGGACGCCGAGGGCGGCCGCACCTACCTGCCCGCCGACGACCTCGCCAAGTTCGGCTGCTCCGCCGGGTTCGACGGGCCGACGCCGCCCGGGGGCTCCGACTTCGCGGGCCTCGTGCACTTCGAAGTACGGCGGGCCCGCGCCCTTTTCGCCGAGGGCTACCGGCTGCTCCCGCTGCTGGACCGGCGCTCCGGCGCCTGCGTGGCCGCGATGGCCGGCATCTACCGGCGCCTGCTGGACCGTATCGAGCGCGACCCCGAGGCCGTCCTGCGCGGCCGCGTCTCGCTCCCCGGCCGCGAGAAGGCGTACGTCGCCGTGCGCGGCCTGTCCGGGCTCGACGCCCGGCATGTCACCCGGACCGTCAGGAGGCGCGCCTGATGACCCCACCCCCCGCACCCGGCACACCGGACCCGGGCGCGGCCGTCGGACGGGAACGGCGGGCAACCCTCCGGTGGCGGTCGGCGTCCCTGACTGAGACGGTCGGCCGTACGCCGTTCCACCACCACGGCGACCGGACACGGAAGGGCGCGGTATGACGCACGGCAACGGCACGCGGGAGGGCGGGCGGCTCGCGGACGTCTCGGCCCTGCGCCCCGGCGGACACGCCGTCGTGATCGGCGGCGGCCTCGCCGGAGTCACCGCCGCGCTCGCGCTCGCCGACGCGGGCGCCCGGGTCACCCTGCTCGAAGGCCGGCCCCGGCTCGGCGGCCTAGCCTTCTCCTTCCAGCGCGGCGAGCTGACCGTCGACAACGGCCAGCACGTCTACCTGCGCTGCTGCACCGCCTACCGCTGGTTCCTCGACCGTATCGGCGGCGCGGAGCTGGCGCCCGTGCAGAACCGTCTCGACGTGCCCGTACTCGACCTGGCCAAGCCCGAGGGACGGCGGCTGGGCAGACTGCGGCGCGACGCGCTGCCCGTACCCCTGCACCTGGGCCGCAGCCTCGCGACGTACCCGCACCTCTCGCTCGCCGAACGGGCCGCCGTCGGGCGTGCCGCGCTCGCGCTCAAGGGGCTCGACCTCGCCGATCCGGCCCTGGACACGCAGGACTTCGGCAGCTGGCTGACCGCGCACGGTCAGTCGGCGCGTGCCGTCGAGGCCCTGTGGGACCTGGTCGGGGTCGCCACCCTCAACGCGATCGCGGGCGACGCCTCACTGGGGCTCGCCGCGATGGTGTTCAAGACCGGTCTGCTGTCCGACCCGTCAGCGGCCGACATCGGCTGGGCCCACGTCCCGCTGGGCGAACTGCACGACCGGCTCGCCCGCAGGGCGCTCGACTCCGCGGGCGTGCGTACCGAGGTCCGTTCACGCGTCACCTCCGTCTCTGCCCAGGAGAACGGCGGCTGGCGCGTCCAGGTTCCCGGTGAGACGCTCGACGCCGACGCCGTCGTCCTCGCCGTACCCCAGCGCGAGGCCCATGACCTGCTGCCGGACGGTGCGCTGGACGCCCCGGAAAATCTTCTGGACATCGGCACCGCGCCGATCCTCAATGTCCATGTGATCTACGACCGCAAGGTGCTCGACGCACCGTTCCTCACCGCGCTCGGCACCCCGGTCCAGTGGGTGTTCGACCGCACCGGGGCCTCCGGCCTGAGGGTGGGTCAGTACCTGGCGCTGTCGCAGTCGGCCGCGCAGGCCGAGATCGACGCGCCCGTGGCCGCCCTGCGCGAGCGGTACCTGCCCGAACTGGAGCGGCTGCTGCCCCGCACCCGCGGTGCCGAGGTGAAGGACTTCTTCGTGACCAGGGAGCGCACCGCGACCTTCGCGCCCGCCCCCGGCGTCGGCCGGCTGCGGCCCGGCGCCCGCACCAAGGCACCCGGCCTCTACCTGGCCGGAGCGTGGACCGCCACCGGGTGGCCCGCGACGATGGAGAGCGCGGTACGCAGCGGCGTCGCGGCGGCGATCGCCGCGGTCGGCGCCCCGGGCCGGTCCCGCGGCCTGCTGCCCGGCTTCCTCGAGGAGGCGGCGTGAAGGCAGAACCCCGGGAGGCCGACCCCCGCACTCCCGGCACCGCAACTGGAGGAGAGACTGTGCCCACTGTGCCCCCGGCCACCGAGGCCGACCGACGGACCACGGTGGACGTGACCGCGCTGCTGGAGCGCGGCCGGACCCTGGCCACGCCGGTGCTGCGGGCGGCCGTCGACCGCCTGGCACCTCCCATGGACACCGTCGCCGCCTACCACTTCGGCTGGATCGACGCCGAGGGCAACCCCGCCGACGGCGACGGCGGCAAGGCCGTCCGCCCCGCCCTCGCCGTGCTCTCCGCCGAGGTCACCGGAGCCGCCCCCGAGACCGGCGTGCCCGGCGCGGTCGCCGTGGAGCTGGTGCACAACTTCTCCCTCCTGCACGACGACCTCATGGACGGCGACGAGCAGCGCCGCCACCGCGACACCGTCTGGAAGGTGCACGGCCCCGCCCAGGCCATCCTGGTCGGCGACGCCCTGTTCGCGCTGGCCAACGAGGTGCTGCTGGAGCTGGGCACCGTCGAGGCCGGCCGCGCCACCCGCCGCCTCACCAAGGCCAGCCGCTCCCTGATCGACGGTCAGGCCCAGGACATCTCCTACGAGCACCGCGACCGTGTCAGCGTCGAGGAGTGCCTGGACATGGAGGGCAACAAGACCGGCGCCCTGCTCGCCTGCGCCAGCTCCATCGGCGCGGTTCTCGGCGGCGCCGACGAGCACACCGCCGACACGCTGGAGAAGTACGGCTACCACCTCGGCCTCGCCTTCCAGGCCGTCGACGACCTCCTCGGCATCTGGGGCGACCCGGACGCCACCGGCAAGCAGACCTGGAGCGACCTGCGCCAGCGCAAGAAGTCCCTCCCCGTCGTCGCGGCCCTCGCCGCGGGCGGCCCCGCCTCCGAACGGCTCGGCGAGATCCTCGCCGCCGACGCCAAGACCAGTGACTTCGCGCACTTCTCCGAGGAGGAGTTCGCGGCCCGCGCCGCCCTCATCGAAGAGGCGGGCGGGCGCGAGTGGACCGCCGACGAGGCGCGCCGCCAGCACACCATCGCCATCGAAGCCCTCGACGCCGTCGACATGCCCGACCGGGTGCGGGAGCGGTTCACGGCCCTCGCGGACTTCGTCGTCGTACGAAAGAGATGATCATTATCGGTCGAACAGCCCTCGCGTAGTCGCCGGCCGGTGCCCCAGGTCACGAGCACCGGCCGACGGCGGACCCAAGCAGAGCACCACCTGCACACTGCACGAAGGGGAAGCCATGACAGCGACGACCGACGGAAGCACCGGGGCGCCCCCGAAGCCCTTGGCGACCGCGGCCAGCGACACCCACATCACCATCCCCGCCGCGGCGGCCGGGGTACCAGAAGCCGCCGCCCGCGCCACCCGGCGCGCCACCGAATACCTGCTCTCCCGGCAGGACGCCCAGGGCTGGTGGAAGGGCGACCTCGAGACGAACGTCACCATGGACGCCGAGGACCTCCTGCTGCGCCAGTTCCTCGGGATCCAGGACGAGGCGACCACCCGCGCCGCCGCCCTGTTCATCCGCGGCGAGCAGCGCGAGGACGGCACCTGGGCCACCTTCTACGAGGGCCCCGCCGACCTGTCCGCCACCATCGAGGCCTACGTCGCCCTCCGCCTGGCCGGCGACGCCCCCGACGCCCCGCACATGGCGAAGGCCGCGGAGTGGATCCGGGCCCGCGGCGGCATCGCGGCCGCCCGCGTCTTCACCCGGATCTGGCTCGCCCTGTTCGGCTGGTGGAAGTGGGACGACCTGCCCGAACTCCCGCCGGAGCTCATCTACTTCCCCACCTGGGTACCCCTCAACATCTATGACTTCGGCTGCTGGGCCCGGCAGACCATCGTGCCGCTGACCATCGTCTCGGCGAAGCGGCCGGTCCGCCCCGCGCCCTTCCCGCTGGACGAGCTGCACACCGACCCGGCCGTCCCCAACCCGCCCCGGCCGCTCGCGCCGGCGGCGAGCTGGGACGGCGCCTTCCAGCGCATCGACAAGGCCCTGCACGCCTATCGCAAAGTCGCGCCGCGCAGGCTGCGCCGGGCCGCGATGAACGCCGCCGCCCGCTGGATCATCGAGCGCCAGGAGAACGACGGCTGCTGGGGCGGCATCCAGCCCCCGGCCGTCTACTCCGTCATCGCGCTCCACCTGCTCGGCTACGACCTCCAACACCCCGTGATGCGGGCCGGCCTGGAGTCGCTGGACCGTTTCGCCGTGTGGCGCGAGGACGGCGCCCGGATGATCGAGGCCTGCCAGTCCCCGGTGTGGGACACCTGCCTGGCCGCCATCGCGCTGGCCGACGCCGGAGTGCCCGCGGACCACCCGCAGTTGGTGAAGGCCGCGGACTGGATGCTCGGCGAGCAGATCGTGCGCCCCGGCGACTGGTCGGTGAAGCGGCCCGGACTCCCGCCCGGCGGCTGGGCGTTCGAGTTCCACAACGACAACTACCCCGACATCGACGACACCGCCGAGGTCGTCCTCGCCCTGCGCCGCGTGAGGCACCACGACCCCGAGCGGGTGGAGAAGGCGATCGGGCGCGGGGTGCGCTGGAACCTCGGCATGCAGTCGAAGAACGGCGCCTGGGGCGCGTTCGACGTGGACAACACCAGCCCCTTCCCCAACCGGCTGCCGTTCTGCGACTTCGGCGAGGTCATCGACCCGCCGTCGGCGGACGTCACCGCGCACGTCGTCGAGATGCTCGCCGTCGAGGGCCTTACCCACGACCCCCGCACCCGGCGCGGCGTGCAGTGGCTCCTCGACAACCAGGAGCCCGACGGCTCCTGGTTCGGCCGCTGGGGCGTCAACTACGTCTACGGCACCGGCTCCGTGGTCCCCGCCCTCACCGCCGCCGGACTGCCCACGTCCCACCCGGCGATCCGCCGCGCGGTCCACTGGCTGGAGTCCGTCCAGAACGAGGACGGCGGCTGGGGCGAGGACCTGCGCTCCTACCGGCACGTCAAGGAGTGGAGCGGCCGGGGCGCCTCCACCGCCTCGCAGACCGGCTGGGCGCTGATGGCCCTGCTCGCGGCGGGGGAGCGGGAGTCCAAGGCCGTCGAGCGCGGCGTCGCGTGGCTCGCCGCCACCCAGCGGGAGGACGGCTCCTGGGACGAGCCGTACTTCACCGGCACCGGCTTCCCGTGGGACTTCTCCATCAACTACCACCTCTACCGGCAGGTCTTCCCGCTGACCGCACTCGGCCGGTACCTGCACGGGGAGCCCTTCGCCAAGAAGCCGCGCACGGCCGCGGTCCCCGCCGAGCGGTCCGCCGGCACCCCGTCGTCCGCGGCAGAGGTGAAGGGCAGCTGATGACCCCGCAGACCGGCCCGTCCCCGCTGCTGATCGCCTGCGCGCTCGGCATCGAGCACCTCGCCCTGCGCAGCGGCGACCGCGGCGGCGCCGACGGGCCGGTCACCGTCCTGCGCACCGGCATGGGACCCAAGGCGGCCGAACGCTCGGTCGCCCGGGTCCTGGAGAGCCCGGCGCTCACCGGAGCCGCCGTCCTCGCCACCGGCTTCTGCGCGGGACTCGCCCCCGGCATGCACCCCGGCGACCTGGTCGTCGCCGAGGAGACCCGGGACCCACGCTCCACCGTGGCGTGCGTCGCGACCGACCGGCTCGTCAAGGAACTCGCGCGAGCCGTCCCCGGCCGTACCGTCCACACCGGGCCGCTCACCGGCTCGGACCACGTCGTCCGCGGCCCCGAACGCGCCGATCTCCTCGCGACCGGCGCCATCGCCGTCGACATGGAGTCGGCGGCCACGCTCCTGACGGCCGTCCGCGCGGGCCCACGCCCGGTTGCGGCCGTCCGTGTGGTCGTGGACGCTCCGGAACACGAACTCGTCCGGATCGGCACCGTCCGCGGTGGAATATCGGCTTTCCGTGTTCTCCGATCCGTTCTTCCCGCGTTTTTCGAATGGCACCGTTCTTTGCTGCTCCCCCGGAGGTGAGCCCAGATGGCCATGCCGCTGCGCCAGTCCATCAAGGTCGCTACATACCTGGCAGAACAGAAGATCCGCCGACGGGACAAGTTCCCGCTCATCGTGGAACTGGAGCCGCTCTTCGCGTGCAACCTCAAGTGCGAGGGGTGCGGCAAGATCCAGCACCCGGCCGGCGTGCTCAAGCAGCGCATGCCGGTCGCGCAGGCCGTGGGGGCGGTGCTCGAGTCCGGGGCGCCGATGGTCTCCATCGCCGGTGGCGAACCCCTGATGCATCCTCAGATCGACGAGATCGTGCGCCAGTTGGTGGCCAAGCGGAAGTACGTCTTCCTGTGCACCAACGCGCTGCTCATGCGCAAGAAGATGGACAAGTTCACGCCCTCGCCGTACTTCGCGTTCGCCGTGCACATCGACGGGCTGCGCGAGCGGCACGACGAGTCCGTGGCGAAGGAGGGCGTGTTCGACGAGGCCGTGGAGGCCATCAAGGAGGCCAAGCGGCGCGGCTTCCGGGTCACCACCAATTCGACCTTCTTCAACACCGACACCCCGCAGACCATCGTCGAGGTCCTCAACTTCCTCAACGACGAGCTCCAGGTCGACGAGATGATGATCTCGCCCGCCTACGCCTACGAGAAGGCGCCCGACCAGGAGCACTTCCTGGGCGTCGAGCAGACCCGCGAGCTGTTCAAGAAGGCGTTCGGCGGCGGCAACCGGGCCCGCTGGCGGCTCAACCACTCACCCCTGTTCCTCGACTTCCTGGAGGGCAAGGTCGACTTCCCGTGCACCGCGTGGGCGATCCCGAACTACTCCCTCTTCGGCTGGCAGCGCCCCTGCTACCTGATGAGCGACGGGTACGTCCCGACGTACCGGGAGCTGATCGAGAAGACCGACTGGGACAAGTACGGCCGGGGCAAGGACCCGCGCTGCGCCAACTGCATGGCGCACTGCGGCTACGAACCCACCGCCGTCCTGGCGACGATGGGTTCCCTCAAGGAGTCCCTGCGCGCCATGCGGGAGACGGTCTCCGGGAACCGGGACTGACTCCGTGACCGCCATCCCCCTGGGCGTTCCCGAGGTACCGGTCCGGCCGATCGCCGAGCGACGCGTGTCGCGGCGGATCCAGGTCGGACCGGTGCCCGTCGGGGGGCGGGGCGCCGGTGTCGGTGCAGTCGATGACAACGACCCGCGTCGGGGGAGCCGGCCGTCACCGTGAGCTGAACACCACGGACCGAAGGGGGCCCGAGCGTGACGATTCTGGAGACGATCCGGGGACCACGCGACCTGAAGGCGCTGACCGAGGCGGAACTCGGCCGACTGTCCGAGGAGATACGCGACTTCCTGGTGCACGCGGTCGCCCGCACCGGCGGTCACCTCGGACCCAACCTGGGCGTGGTGGAGCTCACCGTCGCCCTGCACCGGGTCTTCGAGTCGCCGGCCGACCGCGTCCTGTGGGACACCGGCCACCAGAGCTACGTACACAAACTGCTGACGGGACGTCAGGACTTCTCCAAGCTGCGGACCAAGGGCGGCCTGTCCGGCTATCCCTCGCGCGAGGAGTCCGAGCACGACGTCATCGAGAACAGCCACGCCTCCACCGTCCTCGGCTGGGCCGACGGCCTCGCCAAGGCCCGCCAGGTGCGGGGGGAGCGCGGCCACGTCGTCGCCGTCATCGGCGACGGCGCGCTCACCGGCGGCATGGCCTGGGAGGCGCTGAACAACATCGCCGCCGCCCGCGACCGGCCGCTGATCATCGTCGTGAACGACAACGAACGCTCCTACGCGCCGACCATCGGCGGCCTCGCCAACCACCTCGCGGCCCTGCGCACCACCGACGGCTACGAGCGGATGCTGGCCTGGGGCAAGGACGTCCTCCAGCGCACCCCGGTGGTCGGCCGCACCGTCTACGAGGCCCTGCACGGAGCCAAGAAGGGCCTCAAGGACGCCTTCGCCCCGCAAGGGCTCTTCGAGGATCTCGGCCTGAAGTACGTGGGCCCGATCGACGGGCACGACACCGGGGCCGTCGAGTCGGCGCTGCGGCGCGCCAAGCGCTTCCACGGGCCGGTGCTGGTGCACTGCCTCACCGAGAAGGGCCGCGGCTACGAACCCGCCCTGCGCGACGAGGCGGACCACTTCCACACCGTCGGCGCGATGGACCCGCTCACCTGCGAGCCCCTCACCCCCTCCGACGGGCCTTCCTGGACCTCGGTGTTCGGCGAGGAGATCGTCCGGATCGGCGAGGAGCGCGAGGACCTCGTGGCCATCACGGCCGCCATGCTCCACCCCGTCGGCCTCGGCCCCTTCGCCGAGCGGTTCCCCGACCGCGTCTGGGACGTCGGCATCGCCGAGCAGCACGCCGCCGTCTCCGCGGCCGGCCTCGCCACCGGCGGCCTCCATCCCGTGGTCGCCGTCTACGCCACCTTCCTCAACCGCGCCTTCGACCAGCTCCTCATGGACGTCGCCCTGCACCGCTGCGGGGTCACCTTCGTCCTGGACCGGGCCGGCGTCACCGGCGTCGACGGCGCCTCGCACAACGGCATGTGGGACCTGTCCGTCCTCCAGGTGGTCCCCGGCCTGCGCATCGCCGCCCCGCGCGACGCCGACCAGCTGCGCGTCCAGCTCCGCGAGGCAGTCGCCGTGGACGACGCGCCGACCCTGGTGCGCTTCCCGAAGGAGTCCGCAGGCCCCGCCGTACCCGCCGTCGACCGGATCGGCGGCCTGGACGTCCTGCACGCCGCCGACCACCCCGAGGTGCTGCTCGTCGCCGTCGGCGTGATGGCGCCCGTCTGTCTCGGTGCCGCCGAACTGCTGGAGGCCCGCGGCATCGGCTGCACCGTGGTCGACCCCCGCTGGGTCAAACCCGTCGACCCGGCGCTCGCGCCCCTCGCCGCCCGGCACCGGCTCGTCGCCGTCGTCGAGGACAACAGCCGCGCCGCCGGGGTCGGTTCCGCCGTCGCCCTGGCCCTGGACGACGCCGAGGTCGACGTGCCGGTACGCCGCTTCGGCATCCCCGATCAGTTCCTCGCCCACGCCAAACGCGCCGAGGTGCTCGCCGACATCGGCCTGACCCCCGTCGAGATCGCCGGGCGGATCGGCGCGAGCCTGGCGCTCAGGGACGCGCCGGTGGAACAGTCCGGGGACGGACGGAACGTCATGCCAGCGCAAGGAGAGAACTGAATGACCAAGGAGTTCGACCTCGCCGCGCTCTTGGCCGAGCGCGGAGCCGAGCGGTACGAGCTGCACGCCAAGCACCTCAACCACCAACTGCCGCGCATGCTGCGCACCATCGGCTTCGACAAGGTCTACGAGCGGGCCGAGGGCGCGCACTTCTGGGACGCGGACGGCAACGACTACCTGGACATGCTCGCCGGGTTCGCCGTGATGGGCCTCGGCCGCCACCACCCCGTCGTCCGCAAGGCGCTGCACGACGTCCTCGACGCCTCGCTCGCCGACCTCACCCGCTTCGACTGCGCGCCGCTGCCCGGCCTGCTCGCCGAGAAGCTGCTCTCCTACAGCCCGCACCTGGACCGCGTCTTCTTCGGCAACAGCGGCACGGAGGCCGTCGAGACCGCCCTCAAGTTCGCCCGGTACGCCACCGGCCGTCCGAGGATCCTCTACTGCACCCACGCCTTCCACGGCCTGACCACCGGCTCGCTCTCCGTCAACGGCGAGGACGGCTTCCGCACCGGGTTCGCCCCGCTGCTGCCCGACACGGCCGTCCCGCTCGGCGACCTGGACGCGCTGGCGCGGGAGCTGAAGCGGGGCGACGTGGCCGCGCTGATCGTCGAGCCCATCCAGGGCAAGGGCGTGCACGAGGCGCCGCCCGGCTATCTGCGTGCCGCTCAGGAGCTGCTGCGCCGGCACAAGGCGCTGCTCATCGCCGACGAGGTGCAGACCGGCCTCGGCCGCACCGGCAAGTTCTACGCCTACCAGCACGACGACGGGGTCGAACCCGACCTGGTCTGCGTCGCCAAGGCGCTCTCCGGCGGCTATGTGCCGGTCGGCGCCACACTGGGCAAGGAGTGGATCTTCCAGAAGGTGTACTCCTCGATGGACCGCGTCCTGGTCCACTCGGCGAGCTTCGGGGCCAACGCCCAGGCGATGGCGGCCGGGCTCGCCGTGCTCTCGGTGATGGAGAACGAGGAGATCGTCGCCAACGCCGCCGCGGTGGGGGAGCGGCTCACGTCCCGCCTCACCGAACTGGTCGACCGCTACGAACTGCTCGCCGACGTCCGGGGCCGGGGGCTGATGATCGGCATCGAGTTCGGCCGCCCCCGGTCCCTCAAGCTGCGCAGCCGCTGGACGATGCTCCAGGCCGCGCGCAAGGGGCTGTTCGCGCAGATGGTGGTCGTGCCGCTGCTGCAACGGCACCGGATCCTCACCCAGGTCTCCGGCGACCACCTGGAGGTGATCAAGCTGATCCCGCCGCTGATCATCGACACGGACGACGCGGACCGGTTCGTGGACGCCTTCACCGAGGTGATGGAGGACGCGCACCATGGGGGCGGGCTGATGTGGGACTTCGGGAAGACGCTGGTGAAGCAGGCGGTGGCGCACCGGTGAGCGTCTGGCGCCGCTTCCCTGGCCGGACGCGCCCCGGTGTTTTTGCCTGTGAGGCAAGAAATTTGCCTGTGAGGCAACCGTCGGGCTGAAATGGAGGCATGAGCCTTTCCGACACCGGCCCGCCCGAGGGAGCGGTCGCCGCCGTCGCGCCGCAACTGCGCGAGCTGCGGCGGCGGGCCGCCCTCACCCTGGAGGCCGCGGCCCGCGCGGCCGGGCTGTCGCCCGCCCACCTCTCCCGCCTGGAGACCGGGCAGCGCCAGCCCTCGCTGCCGATGCTGCTCGCCCTCGCCCGGGTCTACGGTACGACCGTCTCCGAGCTGCTCGGCGAGACGGGTGCGGACCGGGACGCCGTGGTGCGGGCCGACGCGATGGAACCGACGGTCGCCGGCGGCTGGACGTACCGGCAGGCCGGTGGGGCCGGGCGCGCGATGCAGGCCCTGCGCGTCCATGTGCCGCACGGTTCCCAGGGGGACATCGTGCGGATCCACCCCGGCGAGGAGTGGCTCTACGTCCTGCGGGGCCGGCTGCGGCTGCGCCTCGGGGACACCGTGCACCGGCTCGACGCGGGGGACAGCGCGCACTTCGACTCGCTGACCCCGCACCGGATCGCCGCGCAGGACGCCGACGGGGTCGACCTGCTGTTCCTCCACACCCTGCTGCAGAGTCCGACGGCCGCCCTGTGCCTCGGCCCGACCCACGGAGAGACGCCATGAGCAGCCTGCAGGAGAAGTTCCCCCGCGCCCTGTGGGTGCGTCTGCTCGTCTACGTCTTCGCCGGGCACCTCTTCGGCGGGTTCCTCTTCCTGCTCTTCGAGGTCGGCGCGAAGTGACCGCCGGAGGGGGCGGGTGCGTGTCCCGGCGGGTGGCGGCTCAGTCCAGCATCCGCTCGCGCAGCCGCTCCCGGGTCTCCGGAGCGAGCCGCAGGCCCTTCTCCAGGTACGTGTCGACGCCGCCCCAGACGTCCTCGACGGTCTCGAAGGCCGCCGCCAGGTACTCGGCGCGCGCGTCGAACAGAGGGCTGAGCAGCTCCATGACCTCGGGGGAGTAGGCCGAGGCGGCGGTGCTGCTGCGGCGCACCTTGTACCGGCGGTGCGTCGCGTTCGACTTGAGGTAGTCCTCGACGACGGCGTCCCGCTCGACGCCCAGGGCGAGCAGGGTGATCGCGATCGACAGGCCCGCGCGGTCCTTGCCGGCCGCGCAGTGCATCAGGGCGGGGACGCTGTCCTCGGCGAGCGCGTGCAGCACCCGCGAGTGCTCGGCCGTACGCTCCCTGACCATCGTGCGGTACGAGCCGATCATGCGCTGGGCGGCCTTGTCGTCGGCGAGGATCTCGCGCAGCTGGTCGAGGTCGCCGTCGCGGACCATCTTCCAGAACTCGGCGCCGTCGGCCGGGTCGCTCAGCGGCAGGTTCACATTGCGCACGCCGGGCAGCTCGACGTCGGGGCCTTCCAGCTTCTGGTCGGCCGCGTTGCGGAAGTCGAAGACCGTGTGCAGGCCCAGCGAGGCGAGGAACGCGGTGTCCTCGCCCGTCGCGTGCGCCAGGTGACCGCTGCGGAACAGCACGCCCTGTCGCACCCGCCGTCCGTCCACGGTCGGCAGCCCGCCCAGATCACGGAAGTTGCGCACGCCGGTCAGCTCGGGTTCGGTCGACGGGACCTGCTGCGTCACGGGGACTCCCTCCCACTCGGCCCCGCCGCCGCTGCTCGCCGACGGGCACGGTCCGACGATACGGCATGCCCTGCCTGCGGCAATGAGTTGTCCACAGGGCAGTAGAGCCTATTAAGTACTAATCGTCCTAATTGATGTTTTCGATCCAACTCGCCCTGGAATGCCGTCGGGTGGTGAACGGGTGGGTGAGCAGCGTCATATCCGTGACGGTGCGTTGTCCGTCATGTTCACGTAATCCAACTGGTTTTCAAGGCCGTTTACGGGAATAGCCGCGTCCGGAATCGACGGAGGGTGACGGGCGATTCCCATAAAGGATCTTTCGGAACGGCCGCCGGCCGAACCTCTCGCTTGTCCCCGCGCGGCGCGTTCGCTTACGTTCACCACCGATCCGGGCGGACGCCTAATCCTGCCGCCGACCGGACCCCGAACCCGACGATCACCCGTACCGGCAGGAGCGGGGGACCCACAGGTACGACTGCCTGTTCCGGTTCCCGGAACGGCTTGGGGTAAAGCCGCGTCCCCGACGCGGCCGGGCATCTCCAGCCCGCACCCGACAGCTCACCTCGCAGGCGCCGGAGAGGAATTCGCCATGCCCGCGAAGGGTAAGCACCGCAGTACCCGGACCATGCGTCTGACCCGCGCCATCGCCGTCGCCACCACCGGCGGTGCCGCGTTCGCCCTCCCGCTGCTGGGTGCCGCCGGCGCCCACGCCGCCCCCGCGCAGTCCGTCACCGAGCAGTCGGCGCAGTCGATGCCGGCGGCCGGCCGGCAGGCCGCCGAGAAGAACGCCGACGCGCGGACCTACACCGTGAAGAGCGGCGACTACCTGTCGAAGATCGCCGACGAGCAGCACGTCGACGGCGGCTGGAAGAAGCTCTACGCCGACAACCGCGAGGCCGTCGGCTCCGACCCGTCGCTGATCCACCCCGGCCTGAAGCTGTCGCTGCACGGCAAGGCCGCGGCCCCGTCCGCCGCCGCGGAGAAGCCGGCCGCGGAGAAGCCGGCCGCCGAGAAGCCCGCCCCGGCGAAGCAGAAGGCCGAGAAGCCCGCGGCCGCCGAGAAGACCTCCGCCTCGCAGTCCGCGGCCTCCTCGGACTCCTCCTCCGGCACGAGTGCCCAGTCCGCCGGCGCCACCAGCGGCTACACCGCGCCCGTCGCCGGCGGCACGGTCGGTACCCCGTACCACCAGTCCGGCAGCATGTGGTCCAGCGGCTACCACACCGGTACCGACTTCGTCGTCCCGACCGGCACCTCCCTCAAGGCCGTCGGCGCCGGCACCGTCGTCTCCGCCGGCTGGGGCGGCGCGTACGGCAACCAGGTCGTCATCCAGCTCACCGACGGCCACTACGCCCAGTACGCCCACCTCTCCTCCCTCTCCGTCTCCGCCGGCCAGTCGGTGACGGCGGGTCAGCAGGTCGGCCTCTCCGGTGCCACCGGCAACGTGACCGGCCCGCACCTGCACTTCGAGATCCGCACCACGCCGGACTACGGCTCGGACATCGACCCGATCGCTTTCCTGCGCTCGCACGGCGTCAACGTCTGACACGCCTCTGATGTGATGCGCCTCCAGCGCCACCGAAGGCCGGACCCCGATCCCCGGGTCCGGCCTTCAGTGTTATTCCGGAATTGACGAACACTTTAGGAGTGGCTTTTCTCACCGCCCGTCAATCCTCTCCTACGGTCGCGTAGGTCACATTCCGAGGTGAATCATGGGCCGATGTGGCAGACGATTCGAAGAGTGACAGCAGAGCAGTGATCGGGTCGTACGTGGCGGTGGGGGACAGCTTCACCGAGGGCGTCGGTGACCCCGGGCCCGACGGGGCGTTCGTCGGCTGGGCCGACCGGTTCGCCGTGCTGCTCGCCGACCGGCGCCCCGAGGGCGACTTCACGTACACGAACCTCGCCGTGCGCGGCAGGCTGCTCGACCAGATCGTGGCGGAACAGGTGCCGCAGGCGGTCGAGGCGGCGCCGGACCTGGTGTCGTTCTGCGCCGGCGGCAACGACATCATCCGGCCGGGCACCGATCCCGACGAGGTGGCCGAGCGGTTCGAACGCGCGGTGGCCGCGCTGACCGCCGCGGCCGGGACCGTCCTGGTGACGACCGGCTTCGACACCCGCGGCGTGCCGGTCCTCAAGCATCTGCGCGGCAAGATCGCCACGTACAACGGGCACGTCCGCGCGATCGCCGACCGCTACGGCTGCCCGGTGCTCGACCTGTGGTCGCTGCGCAGCGTCCAGGACCGCAGGGCGTGGGACGCCGACCGGCTGCACCTGTCCCCGGAGGGCCACACGCGCGTGGCGCTGCGCGCGGGCCAGGTCCTCGGACTGCCCGTCCCGGCCGACCCCGACCAGCCCTGGCCCCCGCTGCCGCCCCGCGGCACCTTCGACGTCCGGCGGGACGACGTGCACTGGGCGCGCGAGTACCTGGTGCCGTGGATCGGACGCCGGCTGCGCGGCGAGTCCTCGGGTGACCACGTGATCGCCAAGGGGACGCTGTCGGCGCAGGACATCAGGCTGCGCATCGGGGCCGTGGCCTGACGGGCGCGGCGGGACAGGCGCGGCGGGCCCGGCCGGGTGGCGCGGGGTGGCCGTGGGGGAACACGGACGTGACGTCGCTCGTTCGAGCTGACGTCGAACGAGCGGACAACCCTACGAGCCGACGACGGCGTCCATAAAATGAGAGCCTGACCTACTCCACCTGGAGGTACCCGTGGCCGGTTTCCGTCCCCCGAGTCCCGGGCTGCGCGCCCTGCGCCCCGAGGCGTTCGGCGCGGATCCGAGCGGCGAGCGCATGGCGCGTATCCGCAGATCGCCGCATTTCAGCGACGGTGTCTTCCAGAATCCGGGGGGCACGGCCCGGACCCGGCCCTCCGGGTCGGCGGCCGAGTTCGCCAAGATCTACTTCGACCGGGACGCCCGGACCCGCCGCTCCCCGGGCGGTAATGTCCCGGTGCACGCCACGACGCTCGCCGACCTCGCCCGGCCGCCCGCCTCCGGGCTCCGGCTGACCTGGATGGGCCACTCCAGCGTGCTCGCCGAGATCGACGGGCAGCGGGTGCTGTTCGACCCCGTGTGGGGCGAGCGCTGCTCCCCCTTCCCCTTCGCCGGCCCCAAGCGGCTGCACCCGGTGCCGCTGCCGCTGGCCGCCCTCGGCCCGGTCGACGTGGTCGTCATCTCTCACGACCACTACGACCACCTGGACATGCCCACCATCAAGGCGCTGGCCGGCACGGACACCCTGTTCGCCGTGCCGCTCGGCGTCGGCGCCCACCTGGAACGCTGGGGCGTCTCCGCCGGCCGGCTGCGCGAGCTGGACTGGAACGAGTCGACGCGCGTCGGCGGCCTCACCCTCACCGCCACCCCGGCCCGCCACTTCTGCGGCCGCGGACTCCGCAACACCCAGCACACCCTCTGGGCCTCCTGGGTCGTCGCCGGTGAGCACCACCGCGTCTACCACAGCGGGGACACCGGCTACTTCGACGGCTTTCGCGACATCGGCGCCGAGCACGGCCCCTTCGACGCCACGATGATCCAGCTCGGCGCGTACGCCACGTTCTGGCCGGACATCCACATGACCCCCGAGGAGGCCCTCCGCGCCCACCTCGACCTCCAGCAGGGCACCCCCGCCGGCCCCCTGCTCCCCATCCACTGGGCCACCTTCAACCTCGCCCCCCACCCGTGGGCCGAACCGGCCGAGTGGACCGCCGACGCGGCCGAGAACGCCGGCCAGCCGGTGGCCTTCCCCCACCCGGGCGAGCCCTTCGAACCGTCCGGCGACCTCCCTCAGGACCGCTGGTGGCGCACGATCTCGCCCCCCATCCCCAAGCCCTGGCACCGAGCGGCGGCCACCGGCACCACGGAGCCCCGCACCGAGGACCTCGACCTGGCGGGAGACCGCTGACGACGCCGGTCCGGCCGATCGAGCTCAGTGCGGGGAACACCCTCCTCGGCGACGCGGCCCACCTCATGCCCCCACTCGGCGTCGGCGTCAACCTGGCCATGCTCGACGCCACCGACCTGTCCCTGGCCCTGGCCGCCACTCCTACCCGTCGCCGACGCCCCACGCGCCTACGAACACGCGCAGCTGACGCGGACCGTCGTCCGGCCCCGTGACGTGGGCGAGGGTGTGGCCCCAGCGCACGGTGCCGGGGTGCGGGGAGTCCAGCAGCAGGTCGCGGAGCCGGCCGCGGTCGATCTCCGGTTTGAACAGCTCGTCGGGGCCAGGGGCGACGTGGCCGGTGAGCCGGCCGGTCACGTCGAACTGGCGCATCTCCTGGCCCTCCGGGCGGGCCAGCCGGAAGAAGGCGTCGAGCAGGCCGGCCTCCCGCAGGGCGATCTGGCCGTCGTCCGCGTGCAAGTCCAGCGATCCGCCCTGGTCGCGGCGTGTGGTCCCGGGTCCCGGTCGTAGACGGCCACGCTGAGGCCGGGCCGCTGGAGGATGCGCGCACAGGTCAGGCCGCCAGGGCCGGCCCCGATCAGGCTGATCCGGGCGTGGGCGGGGGAGGGGGAGGAGGGGCTTGTCGTGGAGGTCATGGGCGGTCCTCTCGGAAGGGAGGGGGGACTCTGGAAGTAGAACATGACAAAAAGTGGAATGCGACAACTAATGTGAGAGTTCCACTGTCGGGGTAGGGTCTCCGGTATGACCGACATCCCCGTCAGCCGCCGCGAGCGCAAGAAGGCGCAGACCCGGCAGGCGATCGCCGACGCCGCCCTCGAACTCTTCCTGGACAAGGGCTACGACCGCGTGAGCATGCGCGACATCGCCGACGCCGCCGACGTCTCGACCGCCACGATCTTCAAGCACTTTCCCGGCAAGGAGGCCCTCGTCTTCGATCAGGAGGAAGGCGTGGATGCCCGGCTCATCGCCGCCGTGCGCGAGCGGGCCGCGGGGCAGGGCATCCTCGACGCCCTGCGGCAGCACCTGCTCGACACCTGGCTCCCCCTCGCCGCCCACCCGCAGCGGGAAGAGTTCGAGAACCTGGTCGACTCCACACCCGCACTGCGCGCCTACGCCGAACGCATGTGGGCCCGCCACACCGACACCCTGAGCGCGGCCATCGCCGACGAACTCGACGTGGCGCACGACAACCTCGCCTGCGTCACCCTCGCCCGCTTCGTCCTGGAGGTCCCCGTCCTCTCCCAGAACCGGCCGGACCGCCGGGCCGCCGTCGAGGAGGTCTTCCGCATCCTCGCCAAGGGGTGGCGACCGCCGAGCGGGTGACGGGCGAGGGGTGCGGCAGGGTGGTCACCGACTGTGATTGATTCTGATCGGGGGCGACTGGTTCTCCGCCTTTTTCGATCGGGCGCTTCGCCCGGTTATCGGGCTGTCGTACGACGCCTCATACCAGAGGCGGACGTTCGCCGGGGGAGTTCGGCAACTGCCCACCGCACGTGAGGGCCAGCCGACTACTGTCAGTGTCCGTCGGGCGACGTAGGCCGGTCCACCGGTCCGCTCGGTCCGACGTCGCGATGACGCGTGCCCGCGTGGCGTCGCGTGTCCGCGTGGCCTCCGCCACCACGCGCGAGCCCCCACGACCGACGGACCAGTACGAGGACCCCGATGTCTCACCTACGCGCCCCGGCCGCGCGAGCAGACCGCCGCGAGGGCGGACGGCACGGCCGGCCGTCCCCGCGTACCGCCCCCGCACTGCCCGAGACCCACATACGGCCCCAACTGCTGCGTCTCGCCGTGCTGCCGCCGGTCGCGGTCGCTCTCGGCGCCTGCGCGGTCGTCCTGTTCACCATCCGGTCCACCGGCACCCGCCCCGGCCTCGTCCTGTGGGGTCTGCTCGGCGGCGCCGTCTCCGTCACCCTCGCGGCCGTCGGCATCGCCGCGGTCGCCGCCGACCGCGCCGCCCGCTCCGTACACGAACGCGTCGGCGCCCTGCGCGGCGCCACCGCACGGCACGAGGCCGAACTGCGCACCGTCGTCGAGACGTTGCGCCGCGGCGAGGCCCCCGCCCCGCGCAAGCCGCGCGGCGGACCGCCCGAGGACGCCGACGACTTCGAACTCCTCGCCGCCGACCTCTCCCGCGCCCACGACGGCGCCCTCACCGCCGTCGTCCACGCCGCCCAGCTCTCCAGCCAGGCCGGCAGCGAACAGAAGCTGGAGGTCTTCGTCAACCTCGCCCGGCGCCTCCAGTCCCTCGTGCACCGCGAGATCTCCACCCTGGACGAGCTGGAGAACGAGATCGAGGACCCCGACCTCCTCAGGGGCCTCTTCCACGTCGACCACCTCGCCACCCGCATCCGCCGCCACGCCGAGAACCTCGCCGTGCTCGGCGGCGCCGTCTCCCGCCGCCAGTGGAGCAACCCCGTCGACATGACCGAGGTACTCCGCTCCGCCATCGCCGAGGTCGAGCAGTACTCCCGGGTCCGCCTCGTCCCCCCGATCGACGGCACCCTGCGCGGCCACGCCGTCGCCGACGTCATCCACCTCCTCGCCGAACTCGTGGAGAACGCCACCCTGTTCTCCGCCCCGCAGACCCAAGTCCTCATGCGGGCGAGCCTCGTCACCTCCGGGCTCGCCGTGGAGGTGGAGGACCGCGGGCTCGGTATGCCCGTCGCCGAGCAGAGCCGTATGAACGCCCTGCTCGCCGACCCGGACCAGGTCAACGTCGCCCGCCTGCTCGCGGACGGGCGCATCGGGCTGTTCGTCGTCTCCCAGCTCGCCAAACGGCACGGGATCACCGTCCGGCTGCAGAGCAACATCTACGGGGGAGTGCAGGCCGTACTCGTCGTGCCGCAGGCCCTGTTGGGTGCCGAGCCCGGCGCGCTGCCGGAGGGGGCGGCGCGGCCCGCCGAGATCGCGGGCGGTACGACGGCGGCGTCGGCGGTGCCCGTACTGGAGGCGGCCCGGCCGGAGCCCCGCCCGCTGGCGCCGGTCCCCGCCACACCGGCCCCCGCCACGCCCGACCCCGCGCCGCAGGCCGCCCCCGCACCGCCGGCCGTCGCGGCAACGCCGGTCCCCGCCAAGCCCGTTCCTCCACCCCCCGCCGAACCGACCCCACCCGCCCCCACGCCCCGGCCCCGCACCACCGACACCGGCGCCCCCCTGCCCCTGCCCGTACGCGGCACCCACAAGAACCGCCCCACCCCCGCCGCCGCCCCACCCGGCGTACGGCCCGAGCACCGCGATGCCGTCGCCGCGCACGCGGACGCCCCGCCCGTGCCCCGGCACAGCGTGGTGCGCGGCACCATGACCCGGCCCCAACTGCCCAAGCGGCGCGCCCAGGAGCACCTCGTGCCCCAGCTGCGCGGCGGGCCCGTCCCGCGGCAGGAACCCGGGGAGCACGTCGGGCACGACCCCGGCCTCATGGCGGCCTTCCAGCGCGGCGTCGGCCTCGCCGAGGCCCAGCAGCACCTCGAGTCGGCCCCCACGCCCCTCACCCGCCCGATGCCCTCGCATCCGGAGCCGACCCCCGGGGACCCCGCCGGATGACCGAACCCACCCCGTACGACGCCTCCACCGCGTACGGCACCCCCGCCCCGACCCCGAAGACCAGCGCTCCCGCAGACCTTCGTACCCCAAGGAGTCGATCCACCATGGCGAGCGACGCGCCGACCGGCCACGTGTCCGACCTCGACTGGCTGATGAGCGGCCTCGTGCAGCGCGTACCGCACACGAGCAGCGCCGTCCTGCTGTCCGCCGACGGACTGGTGAAGTCCGTCCACGGCCTCGACGCCGACAGCGCCGACCACATGGCCGCCCTGGCCTCCGGCCTGTACTCCCTCGGCCGCAGCGCCGGCGTCCGCTTCGGCGACAGCGGGAACGTACGGCAGGTCGTCGTCGAACTCGACTCGACCCTGCTGTTCGTCACCACCGCCGGCTCCGGCACCTGCCTGGCCGTGCTGGCCGGCCGCGAGGCCGACGCCGCCGTCCTCGGCTACGAGATGGCGATGCTGGTCAAGAGCGTCCGCCCCTACCTGGTCACCGCCCCCCGGCAGCAGGCCGCCGAACCCCCGGCGATGAGGCCTTGAGGGTGGCCGCGGCCGGCGACGGGCCCTGGCTCGACGACGCCGCCGGACGGCTGGTACGCCCCTTCACCGTCAGCGACGGCCGTACCCGGCCCACCGTCGCGCTCGACCTGATGTCCCAGGTGATGGCCACCGGGGCGACCCCCCTCGGCTACCTCGGACCCGAACACGCGCAGGCCCTCGACCTGTGCCGGGCGCCCCTCGCGGTCGCCGAACTCGCCGCCCGCCTGCGGCTCCCGGTCGCGGTCACCAAGGTGCTGCTCTCGGACCTCGTCGACTGCGGCGCGCTGACCACCAAACCCCCCGCCTCGTTCCACCACGACCCCACGGACCGGGCCCTTCTGGAGGCAGTGCTCGATGGACTACGACGACAGCTCTGACCACAGCCGCGGCGCAGGCGCCGACCCGTTCCCCACCGCCCTGAAGATCCTCGTGGCGGGTGGATTCGGCGTCGGCAAGACGACCTTCGTCGGCGCGGTCAGCGAGATCGCGCCGCTGAGCACGGAGGAACTGCTCACCACGGTCAGCGCCGCGACCGACAACCTCGACGGAATCGAGAGCAAACAAGAGACCACCGTGGCCATGGACTTCGGCCGCATCACCCTCGACGCCGAACACGTGCTCTACCTCTTCGGCACCCCCGGCCAGGAACGCTTCTGGTTCATGTGGGACGAGCTGTGCGAAGGCGCGCTCGGGGCGGTGATCATCGCCGACACCCGGCGCCTGGAGGAGTCCTTCGCCGCCGTCGACTTCTTCGAGGAACGCGGGCTCGGCTTCATCGTCGCGATCAACGAGTTCGACGGCTCCCACCGCTACGACCCCGAGGAGGTGCGCGCGGCCATGGACCTGCACCCCGGGGTCCCCATCGTGCGCTGCGACGCCCGGATCTCCAGTTCCGGCGCCCAGACCCTCCTCACCCTCGTCCGCCATCTCATCGCCCACACCCCGGCCCCCAGCACGGGGTTCGGTGCCGGAGTCCGCCCATGAGCTATGAGCCGTCGCGTCCGGCCGGACGTCTGCTGCTCACCCCCGAGGACCGGGAAGCGCCCGCCCGGGTCAGCCGACTGCGCCGGCTGGGCCTCGCGGAACACCCCGACCCGGCGCTCGACGCCTTCGCCGCGCACCTCGCCGTCGCGGCCGAGGCGCCGTACGCGATGGTCAACTTCCTGGTGGAGGGCGGGCAGTTCTTCGCCGGGCTGCGGGTGCCCGAGGTGCCGCCGGTGAGCCGGGGGGACGGCACCAGTCCCGAGTTCGGGCGGGTCCAGCCCCGCGACCACGGCTTCTGCCCGCACGTGGCGGTCCGGCGCAAGGCGCTGGTCCTGGAGGACGTCCGCGACTACCCGCGCTTCGCGGGCAACCCGGTCGTCGACGAGTTCGACATCCGCGCCTACCTCGGCGCCCCGCTCATCGACAGCACCGGCACGGTCCTCGGCACGATCGCCACCGCCGACGTACGGCCCCGGACCTGGGGGACGGCGGGGCTCGCCACGATCAAGTCGACGGCGGCCGACCTCGTACGGCGCATCGAGCGCAGCGCGGAGGACGGGCTGCCGCTGTGAGCGGCCGGGGGTGTGGCTGTGAGCCGACGGCGGGCGTGAAGGAAAGCTGCGGCCGGGGTCAAGAAAGGCTCGATGGACCGGGGGCGGTCCCGTACTGCAGATTGCTGTGCGATTCCCCTCCCCTCCCCGGACGCGGGCCGCTTCGGCGTGCCCGGCGCCGGGACCGCACCCCGTCAGGAGCCGTGGCGTTGAAGGCGCTGGTCAAGGAGAAGGCGGAGCCCGGGTTGTGGCTCGCGGACATCCCCGAGCCCGACATGGGAGCCGGTGACGTCCTCATCAAGGTGCTGCGCACCGGCATCTGCGGCACCGACCTGCACATCCGGTCCTGGGACGGCTGGGCGCGGCAGACGATCCGCACCCCGCTCGTCCTCGGACACGAGTTCGTCGGCGAGGTCGTCGGCACCGGCCGCGACGTCACCGACGTCGAGGCCGGCGACCGGGTCAGCGGCGAAGGCCACCTGGTGTGCGGCAAGTGCCGCAACTGCCTCGCCGGACGGCGCCACCTGTGCCGTGCCACCGTCGGGCTCGGCGTCGGCCGCGACGGGGCGTTCGCCGAGTACGTCGCCCTGCCCGCGTCCAACGTGTGGGTGCACCGCGTCCCGGTCGACCTCGACGTCGCCGCGATCTTCTGATCGAAGCGCGGCGGCTGCACATCCTCCGGGCGGTGGCGGACCACCGCACCGTGACGGCGGCTGCCGCCGCGCTCCACCTCACCCCCTCGGCGGTCTCCCAGCAGCTCGCCGCCCTGGAGCAGGAGACCGGCCACCGCCTGGTCGAGCGCGGCGCCAAGGGCGTACGGCTGACCCCGGCCGGCGAGATCCTGCTCGGCCACACCAACGCCGTCCTCGCCCAGCTGGAGCGGGCCGAGGCCGAACTCGCCGCGTACAGCTCGGGCGAGGCCGGCACCGTCACCGTCGCCTCCTTCGCGACCGGCATGGCCCTGGTCGTCGCGCCCGCCGTGGCCCGCCTCGCCGCGAAGGTGCCCGGCATCCGGCTGCGGGTCCAGGACGAGGACGGCGCCCTGGAGGTGGCCGCCGAGAACACCGAGCACCACCTGGACGCCGGAGACTGCCTGCGCCTGCGCGTGTGGGGACCGACCAGGTTCCGGTGCGCCGGACCCGAGGACGCCCGCTACGCGCTGGCCGTGGTGCTGCCGTGAATGTGAGCCGCGCCGACGCCGGCCGACTGACCGCGCTGCGGGAGCAGTTGGCCGACCTGCTGACCGACACCGTGGACGGGGGCGCCTCGATCGGCTTCCTCGCACCGCTCGACCGCGCGGAGGCCCTCGCCTGGTGGCGCGGCCGGGCCGGCGCCGTGGCCGCCGGACAGCTCAGCGTCTGGGTCGCGCAGGACGGCGCCCGGGTCACCGGGACGGTGGGCCTCGCCCTGCCCGACAAGCCCAACAGCCGCCACCGCGCGGAGCTGGTCAAGCTGATGGTCTCCCGCGCGGCACGCGGCCGGGGTCTGGGCCGCCGGCTCCTGACCGTCGCCGAGGAGGAGGCCGCGGCCGCCGGGCTCACCCTCCTTCACCTGGACACCGAGACCGGCAGTCCCGCCGAGCACCTCTACCGCTCCGCCGGCTGGACCCGGGCCGGCATCATCCCCGACTACGCGGCCGGCCCCGGCGGGGAACTGCGCCCGACGACGCTGTACTTCAAGCGGCTGGGCGCCCTCGCCGCCGACGGGTGATTGTCAGTGGGTGCGGCTACGGTGCCTGTCATGCCGGACGCAGAAGACGTACGCCGTATCGCCCTGTCCCTGCCGGGCACGACGGAGAAGACGGCCTGGAGCATGCCCACGTTCCGGGTGGCGGGGAAGATGTTCGCCACCCTGCCCGAGGACGAGACCTCCCTGGCGGTGCGCTGCCCGAAGGAGGAGCGCGACGAACTGGTGCTGGCCGAGCCGGAGAAGTTCTGGATCGCCGGTCACGAGGCCCAGTTCGCGTGGGTCCGGGCGCGGATCGCGGCCCTGGAGGGCGAGGACGAACTGCGCGACATCCTCGCCGACTCCTGGCGCCAGGCGGCACCGCCCCGACTGCTGGAGGCCCATCCCGGGCTGGGGCTGCCCGCCGGGGACTGAGCGCTCCTCGGGCGTTGCCAGTGCCCCGTGGCATGATCCGAAGAAGCGTACCGGCGGTGCGCGGACCGGTGCGGGTCGACGCGGTCGCGGCCCGGTCGGAGGGTTGGGAGCGGCCGGGGAGCCCGGAGCGCGCGCCCGAGCCGTCGTCGTGGGCGCGGAAGGGCTGACCGGGGAAGTGCTGACCGGGGCCGTGCCCGGAAAAGCGGTGCGCGACCACGGGCCCGAGTGCGGTATGGTTTTCCTGCGCGTTCGGCCGGGGGAAACCCCCAGGTCAGACGGGCAACGGGACGTGGCGCAGCTTGGTAGCGCACTTGACTGGGGGTCAAGGGGTCGCAGGTTCAAATCCTGTCGTCCCGACACGGCGAAGGGCCTTCGCGGACGAGAGTCCGCGGAGGCCCTTTTCGCGTGCGGGGCGCACGCCGAGGTGCGGGCGGCCACCCTGCGGGCGGCCCCGGTACGCGCGCGGACCGGCGGCCCCGGTGACCGGAGCCGCCCAGCGCCGCTCAGCCCACGCAGCCCACATGTGCGAGCGCCTGCTTCAGCAGCACCCCGTGCCCGCCGGGCATCTCGCTCCGCACCGCCTCCGACAGGGCCTCGCGCGGATCGAACCAGACCAGGTCCAGGGCGTCCTGCCGGGGCCGGCAGTCACCGCTGACCGGTACCACGTAGGCCAGCGACACCGCGTGCTGCCTCGGGTCGTGGTACGGGGTGACGCCGTGCGTCGGGAAGTACTCGGCCACCGTGAACGGCTGGAGCGAGGTCGGCACCCGGGGCAGTGCCACCGGGCCGAGGTCCTTCTCCAGATGTCGCAGCAGGGCGTCGCGGACCCGCTCGTGGTGCAGCACCCGGCCGGAGACCAGCGTCCGGCTGACCGTCCCGTCCGGCCCGATGCGCAGGAGCAGGCCGACGCTGGTGACTTCCCCGCTGTCGTCGACGCGCACGGGTACGGCCTCGACATACAGGATCGGCATGCGGGCGCGGGCCATTTCCAGCTCGTCGGTCGTCAGCCAGCCCGGCGTGGTTTCGGTCATGTCAGACATCGCTTGATCATACTTTCAGCCGTTCCTGCTCCCGGGCGGCGCTCCGGGACTGTGACGGGCGCCACGCCGGTCAGCCGTCGTCCGCCGGACCGCCCGGCAGCCGGTAGATCCGGCGGGCGTTGTCGCGTCCCGTCCAGCGTGCCAGGCGCAGCGCGTCCGGCAGGGCCAGTTCGTCGGCGTCCACCCGCTCCCGCAACAGCCCCGCGAGCCCCTGCCGGAAGGCCACCGCCCCCAGGTGGTGGAACTCGGCGATCCCATAGGCGTCCGAGCTGTACAGCAGCTTGCGGAACGGGGTGATCTCCAGCGCCTCCGCCAGGATCGTGCCCGCCCGCGCGGGGCCGACGTGGTGCAGGGTGAGGCCCACGTCGAGGTACACCTGCTCGAAGACGGCCGACAGGTAGGCCGCCTGGCGCTGGTACGGCCAGCAGTGCAGCAGGACGACCGGGATGGTGCCGGCGGTCAGATGCAGCCAGTCCGTCAGGTGGGTCGGGTCCACGCGGTGCATGCGGAGGTCGCTGTCGCCGAACCCGGTGTGCAGTTGCAGGGGGAGCCCGAGGTCGACGGCGGTCCACAGCAGGTGCCGCATGAGGACCGGGTCGGCGAGCCGTCCGCCGCCTGCCGACCAGTGCCGGGCGGCCTCGGTGACCTCGTCGGGCCCGGGGAGGGCCGGGTCCAGGTCGAAGCCGGTGCGGTAGGCGGCGACCGACTTGACGCCCACCACGCCGGGCCGCCGTACGGCCTCCCACGTGGCCGTGCGGAACGCCTCCGCGTAGCCGTCCGGCTCCACACCGGCCGCCGCCACCGACTCCGCCACCCCCTCGAGGCGGACCACCTCGTACGCCGTCGCGTCGGCCGCGCGGGCCAGCTCGGCCGGGCCGGTCACGCGGTGCGGGGCGTACCCCGTGTCCACGCAGAACACGCCCGCGCCCGACGCCCGCAGGAACCGCCGGTTCACCTCGGCGGCCCCCAGTTCGGCGCGCCGGGCCACGTACGCGTCGGCGGGCGCGTGGCGCGGCAGGTCCAGGAGGGGAGCGCAGTGGCGGCGTACGGCCACGCCGACCGGGCTGTCGAAGGGCGACACGCCGGGCCACGCCTCGCCCTCGGTGAGGAGGGACGCGAACGCGGACCGGTCCAGGTCGTCGGTGACGGCGCCGTGGCAGTGGTGGTCCACCAGGTCCAGCGCGGCGAGCGCCTCATGGACGGGGCCGTCCTGTGTACCGCCGGGGGCCATGTCAGTACCGCCAGCGGTAGGCCGCGGCCACGCCCTCGTCGTCCAATCCGCCGACCGACTCGATCTCGCCGAGCCGTACGGCGGTCACGGCGTCGGCGAGGACCGGGCCGAGGGCGGCGCGCAGGACGTCGTCCGCGCGGAACGCCTCGACGGAGGCCGCGAGCGAGGTGGGCAGGCGCCGTACGCCCCGGGCCTCCGCGTCGGCGGGGTCGAGCCGGGCCGGATCACCGGTGATCTCCTCGGGGAGGGGCGCGGAGGAGGCCAGTCCGTGCAGTCCGGCGGCGATGACGGAGGCGAGGGCGAGGTAGGGGTTGGCGGCCAGGTCGACCGGTTTGACCTCCAGGTTCGCCGCGTGGCCGTGGGTTCCGGTGGTGCCGGTGATGATCCGGAGGGCGGCCTCGCGGGTCTCGCGGCCCCAGCACGCGTAGACGCCCGCCCACTGGGAGGGGCGCAGGCGCAGGTGGCTGGCCGGGCTCGGCGCGGTCAGCGCCGTCAGCGCCGGGAGGCGGTCCAGCACCCCGGCGACGAAGGACTCGGCCTCGGCCGTCATGCCGTACCGGCCCGCGCCGCCCGCGTGCAGGTTCGTGCCGTCGCGCCAGGCGGAGAGGTGGAGGTGGCCGCCGTTGCCGACGCCCTGCCCGAGGACCGCCGGGGCGAAGGAGACCCGCAGGCCGTGGCGTCGGCACACCGCGCGGATCGTCTGCCGCACCAGCACACTGCGGTCGGCCGCCGCCACCGGGTCCAGCGCGCCCACCGAGACCTCGAACTGCCCCGGCGCGTACTCGGGGTGGAACTGCTCCACCTCCACGCCCTGCGCCGCGAGCGCCGCCAGCAGGTCGGCGGCGCAGTCGCTGAGCTCCACCTGGCGGACAGCGCCGTACGCCGGTCCGGACACCGCCGGTACGAAGGCGTCGTCGTCCGTGTCGCCCCGGCCCACCGCCCACTCGATCTCCACGGCCGCCTCGAAGGTGACGCCGTGGCGGTCGGCGGCCTCGGCGACGGCGCGGCGCAGGACGGTGCGGGAGCAGGCCGGGTGCGGGGCGCCCTCCTGGGTGACGCGGTCGACCGGGGCCCAGGCCCAGCCGGGCTGGGCGGTGAGGACGGTCAGCCGGTCGAGGTCGGGGTACAGGCGCAGGTCGCCGTCCGGGGAGCCGAGGACGTCCGTGGTGACGATCGCGTCGTTCGCCAGGAAGGTGTCGAAGACGGGGGACATGCCGACGCCCCAGGCCGTGGCCGACGCGAGCTTCGCGGCGGGGACCGTCTTGACCCGGGTGATCCCGGCCGTGTCGACGTACGCCAGAACGACGCCGTGCACGCCCCGGCCGGACAGCTCGCCGGTCAGCGCGGTGGCCCGCTCGACCTCGCCGGGACGCCCGCCCGACCGCCCGTGGGGCACGGGGTCGCTGTCGGTCACGTGTCGGCTCCTTCGGGCGGGTGCGGTGCGTCGCGCCGTGTCGCGCACCATTGTGCCGTCAGGTGATCAACCTGTCCGGGTTTCGCCGGATCTGTGACCGGGTCAGTCGAGATCGGTGGGCTGCGGGGACGGGGTGCCGCCGGCCAGGACGGTCTTCAGGCGGTCGGTGCCCTGGCGGGCCGCCTGCTGGACGGTCTCCGTCTGGCCGCCGTCGAGGCCGCCGCCCATGACGGTGACGGCGGAGGTCGCCACGCGCACGGTCGCGATGTCCAGGGTGAGCGTGGCCGGGGTGCCGTCGGCGTCGCCCCGCACGGTGACGTGGAGGCCCGCGCGGTCGTCGCCGACCTCGGGGACGGAGGTGTCGGTGACCTGGATCGTGCGGGTGCCGCCGCCCGCGCCGGTCGCGGTGAACTCGTCACAGGTGTCGGGGAGGGTGCGGAGCCACTTCAGGCGGGCGTCGAGGCCGGCGCGGTCATAGCCGGCGACCTGTTCGAAGAGGCGGGAGCCGCCCATCTCGAAACCGGTGAGGGCGGAGGGGCCGGACGCGTCGCCGAGGAGTGTGTCGGCGTAGAGGGCGTCCAGGAGGGCCTGGCAGTCGTTGGCCGCGGACTTCGCGGTGAGGAAGGCGGCGACGTCGACCTTGCCGACGAGGAGGCGGTCGCGCCATGTGCCGGCGTCCTGGACCTGGGTCCAGTTGCCCTCCACGTCCGCCTCGGTGAGGAGGGCGGCCTTCGCGCCGGATTCGGTGAGGGGGGTGGGGGAGGTCCTGGGGGAGGCGGTCGTCTGCTGGGCCGCGTTCTGTTCGGTCGTGGCCGGTTGGTCGGCGGCCGGGGCCGACGAGGTGTTGTTCGAGCAGGCGGCTGTGGTGAGCAGGGCGGCTGCGGTGAGGGCGGAGGCCGCCAGGCGGAGGGTGGGGCGGTGCGGGTGCGGGGGTGGGGGCTGGTGGCGGCGGGTCATCGCGGGATGCCTCCTGGGGCGGCGGACACGGTCGCTTCAGGGCATCACCGTGGCCGTGGGGGCACCAGCGCACGGGGTTGTTCGGGTGAGGGGGGTGGGGTGGGCCGGGGGTGAGTGTGCGCCGGCCCCGCCGAGGGGGTGCCGCTGCGCCCACCCGTGCCGCCCGGGGGGGCCTCCCAGGCCGTTCCGGCACTGGGGGAGGCACGATCGCCCGCAGTTGAGCGGGGCGGGGCAGACCGCGGCGCCGTGGCCGGTGAGGACGCCCGCCACCTCGTCGTAGCGGCCGATGTGCTCGCCGTGTCCGTGCACGAGCAGGGCCACGTACCGGGGGTGCGCGGTGGACCACTCGCGGGCGGTGATCCGGCCGCGGGCGTCAGGACGTGCTCGCGGGGCTCGGTCATGGCTCCTGCGGGTTCCGTCCGGGACTGCTCGGGGTGTTTTCGGGGTCTTCTCCGGGTCGTGCGGCCGCGTCGGTG
Organism: Streptomyces sp. cmx-10-19; assembly: GCA_049998335.1. GTDB lineage: Bacteria > Actinomycetota > Actinomycetes > Streptomycetales > Streptomycetaceae > Streptomyces. The sequence continues at coordinate 81,644 of JAEBFB010000019.1, read as the reverse complement.
ACGGTCGTCCGGGGGATCTTCCCAGGGAGCCGTCCGGCGGTCTATAGTCCGAAACTAGCAGTGCTAATTAAAGGGCCCTCGCAGTACGAGCCCGTGCAGCACCGAAGAACCCCGCCCCGTCCCCGTCCCATCCCGTCCCGTCCTCTCCCCGTCCCATCCGGTACCGTCCCCGCCTCATCACGCGTCAGGAGTCACCCCGTGCGTCCCGTCCACTTCGCGGCCGCCCGTCGCACCCCGATCGGCAAGCTCCGCGGTGCCCTGTCCACCGTGCGGCCCGACGACCTCGCCGCCGCCGTGATCCGGGGTCTGGTCGCCGACGAGCCCGCGCTCGACCCCGCCCGCGTCGACGACGTGTACTGGGGCGCGGCCAACCAGTCCGGCGAGGACAACCGCAACGTCGCCCGGATGGCCGTCCTCCTCGCCGGCCTGCCCGAGACCGTGCCCGGCGCCACCGTGAACCGGCTCTGCGCCTCCGGCCTGGAGGCGGTCACCGCCGCCGCCCGCACCATCGCCGCCGGTGAGGCCGACATCGTGCTCGCCGGCGGCTCGGAGTCGATGAGCCGCGCCCCCTTCGTACTGCCCCGCCCGGACGAGGCGCTGCCGCACCGCATCGAGACCGCCGACACCCGGCTCGGCTGGCGCCTGGTCAACCCGGCCATGAAGGACCTGCACGGACTGCTGGCGATGGGCGAGACCGCCGAGGAGGTCGCCGGGCGGTACGGCGTGACGCGCGAGCGGCAGGACGCGTTCGCCCTGCGCAGCCACCGCCTGGCCGCCGAGGCTCGCGAGAACGGACACTTCGACGCCGAGCTGCTCCCCGTCACCCGCCCCGACGGCGTGGTCGTCGACGCCGACGAGTGCGTCCGCGAGGACACCTCCCTGGAGAAGCTGGGCCGCCTCAAGCCGGTCTTCCGCGCGGGCGGCTCGGTCACCGCGGGCAACGCCTCCCCGATGAACGACGGCGCCGCCGGACTCCTGCTGGTCAGCGGGGAAGCGCTGAACGACCTCGGACTGGAGTCGCTCGGCCGCTATGTCGCGGGCGGCTCGGCGGGCGTCCACCCGGACGTCATGGGCATCGGCCCGGTCCCCGCCACCCGCAAGGTCCTCGCCCGCGCCGGCTGGAGCGTGGCGGACATCGCCGAGGCCGAGTTCAACGAGGCGTTCGCCGCCCAGGCCCTCGCCTGCGTCGACCAGCTCGGCATCGACCCCGACCTGGTCAACCCCAGCGGTGGCGCCATCGCGCTGGGCCACCCGCTCGGCTGCTCCGGCGCCCGCATCCTGACCACCCTGCTCCACCGCATGCGCCGTACGGGATCGGCCCGCGGGCTGGCCACGATGTGCGTCGGCGTGGGGCAGGGCAGCGCGGTGCTGGTCGAGCGCCCCTAGAGAGCAGGCCCGGTCCCTGGTCCGGCCCCGAAGCCGTACCCCGCCGGTGCATCCCCCCACGCAGAGCCGCAGCAGCAAGGAACGGAGCGACACCACATGGCCACCCTCTCCGTCGCCGCCGTCCTCGCCGAGAACGCCCGGCGCCGCCCCGACAAGGAGGCGCTCGTCGAGGGCGACCTGCGGCTGACCTCGCCGAGGTCTGGCAGCGGGCGCGGGCGCAGACCGGCGCCCTGGTCCGCCTCGGCGTCGGGCCGGGTGACCGGGTCGCCCTGATGGCGCCGAACACCGCCGACTTCCCGCAGGCGTACTACGCCGTCGCCGCGACCGGCGCGGTCGTCGTGCCGGTCCATCTGCTGCTGTCCCCGCCCGAGGTCGAGCACGTCCTGCGCGACAGCGGGGCCTCCTGCTGCTGTGCCACCCGGCGCAGGCGGAGACCGGAGCGGCCGCCGCGCGGGAGGCGGGCGTACGGATGATCACGCTCGGCGAGGAGTTCGGCAAGCTCGCCGCCGCCGCCGAACCGCTGCCCACGTACGTCACCCGCGACGCCGACGACCCGGCCGTCATCTTCTACACCAGCGGCACCACCGGCGTCCCCAAGGGCGCCGTGCTCAGCCACTTCAACCTGGTGATGAACGCGACCGTCAACGCCTTCGACGCCAACGACATCCGCCCCGACGACGTCGCGCTCGGCGCGCTCCCGCTGTTCCACGCCTTCGGCCAGACCGTCGCCCTGAACTCCACCTGGCGGGCGGGCGCCACCCTCGTCCTGCTGCCCCGCTTCGACGCCCGGCGCGCCATCGAGCTGATGGTCGCGGAGGGCGTCAACACCTTCCACGGCGTGCCCACCATGTACGTCGCCCTCGCCGCCGCGGCGGCCGACGCGGACGCCCTGCCCCGGCTGCGGTGTGCATCTCCGGGGGCGCCTCGCTGCCCGTCGCCGTGCTGGAGCGGTTCGACGTGTACCCGCGCGAGGTCGAGGAGGCGCTGATGCGTCACCCCGCCGTCGCGCAGGCCGCCGTCGTGGGCCTGCCCGACGAACTGCACGGCGAGGAGGTATGCGCGGTGGTCGTCCCGGCCCCGGGCGCCACGGTGGACGCCGCCGGGATCGCGGCCTGGTCCAAGGAGCACCTGGGCCGGCACAAGTACCCGCGCCGGGTGGAGGTCGCGGAGGCGCTGCCGCTGGGGCCGACCATGAAGGTGCTCAAGCGGGAGCTGCGGGCCCGGTACCTATAGGCCGATGCTCCGCCTCTAGTGAGGTGCGCATAGCATCGGCTTCCGCAATGGACACCATGACACTCTGGCACCTCACCGGCTGGCAGTTCGCCGCGCTCGCCGCCGCGGCCCTGCTCGTCGGCTTCTCCAAGACCGCGGTGAGCGGGGCCAACACGGTCAGCCTCGCGATCTTCGCGGCGGTCCTGCCCGCCCGCGCCTCGACCGGCATCCTGCTGCCGATCCTGATCGCCGGGGACGTCCTGGCCGTCCTCACCTACCGGCGGCACGCGCACTGGCCGACGCTGTGGCGGCTGTTCCCGGCGGTCGGGGCCGGCGTGGTCGTGGGGACGGTGTTCCTGGTGTGGGCCGACGACGCCGTGGTGCGTACGTCGATCGGCGCGATCCTGCTGCTCATGGCCGGGGTGACGCTGTGGCGCCGACGGCAGACCGACACGGGGGACAAGGCCGGTGCGGGCGGCGAGGGCGGCGAGGGTGGTGCGCGCGGCGAGGGCGGTGCGTCTGCTGCGGCCGGAGAGGCCGGAGCGACCGGAGCGACCGGAGAGGCCCGTGCGGCCGACGAGTCGGACGCGGTCGCCTCGCGCGGCGGCCGGGTGAAGGCCCGTTCGTACGGCGTCCTCGGCGGATTCACCACGATGGTCGCCAACGCGGGTGGGCCGGTGATGTCGATGTACCTGCTCTCCGCGGGTTTCCGGAAGCTCGGATTCCTGGGTACGTCGGCCTTCTTCTTCCTGATCGTCAACGTGTCCAAGCTGCCGTTCAGCGCGGGCCTCGGGCTGATCGACGGGAACTCGCTGCTGCTCGACGCGGCGCTCGTGGTGTTCGTGGTGCCGGGCGCGTTCCTGGGGAAGTGGGCGGTGAACCGGATCAACCAACGGCTGTTCGAGCAGTTGGTGATCGCGGCGACGGTGGTGGGCGGCGTACAGCTGCTGCTGACCTGACCGGCCTGACCTCCCCGGCGAGGCCCGGCACGCCGTCCGTAGGCTCGACCCATGTCCCCGTCGTCCCCGCACGTGCTCATCCTCGGCGGTACCACCGAGGCCCGCCGGCTCGCCGCCGACCTCGCGGCCCGCCCCGGGCTCCGCGTCACCACCTCCCTCGCCGGACGCGTGACCCGGCCCGGCGCGCTGCCCGGGGAGGTCCGCACCGGCGGTTTCGGCGGCGCGGAAGGGCTGGCCGCCTGGCTGCGCGCGGAGCGGGTGGACGCCCTGGTCGACGCCACCCACCCGTTCGCCGAGGCCATCACGGCGAACGCCGCCCGCGCCGCCGCGGCCACCGGCACGCCCGCGCTGGTCCTGCGCCGCCCCGGCTGGCAGTCCGGCCCCGGCGACCGCTGGCACCCGGTCGCCTCCCTCGCCGAGGCGGCCGCGGTGCTGCCGGACCTCGGCCGCCGCGTCCTCCTGACCACCGGCCGACTGGGCCTGGCGTCCTTCGCGCACCTGTCCGGCCTGCACTTCGTCGCCCGTTCGGTGGAACCGCCCGAGCCGCCGCTGCCCCCGGACACCCACGTCCTGCTCGCCCGCGGCCCGTTCACCGTCGCCGACGAGCGGGCCCTCCTGCGCGAGCACCGCGTCGACGTCCTGGTCACCAAGGACAGCGGCGGGACGGCCACCGCCGCCAAACTCACGGCCGCCCGGGAGCTGGACCTCCCCGTCGTGATCGTCCGCAGACCCCCGCCGCCGGAGGGCGTGCCGGTGGTGTCGGACGTACCGGAGGCCCTGGATCGGCTGGGGTTCAGCGGGCCGCCGCAGCCCCCTGGGCCACCGGAGCAGGGGGCTTGCGCAGCCGGCCCGGAAGACCGTCGCTGAGGTCCTCGACCAGGAGCCGCTTGGCGATCGAGTCGAGCGCCACGCGCAGGTCCGCGTCCGAGGGCCGGCCGATGTCCTGCTCCACGCGGTCCTCCAGCCAGGTGGCCCAGGCCCGCCCGATGACCTCGGCCTCGCGCGCGCCCGCCTCGGTGTGGGAGAGCAGCGAGCCGTGCCGGGTCAGGTACCCCTCCTCGACCATCCGGTCGAAGACCGGCAGCAGCACCTCCGGCGGCAGCCGGCGCCGGGCCGCGATCAGCCCCAGGCTCGCGTGCCCGACCAGCCGCGTGAACAGCCCGACCTGCATGACCGCCCACGCCCCGGCGACATCGAGCCGGGTGTCGCTGTCCGCGATGATCCGGCGGGCGGTGTCCAGCTCCGTTCCCCCGATGATCTTCCCGAGCGACGCCTCCAGAGTGCGCCTGCTGCTCGCGTCCTGCGGAGTGGCGAAGCCGTCGCTCATGTCGGTGGAGCCCGCGCGGGCGCTGTCACGCAGCGGGACCTGCTTGAGGAAGAGGGCGACGACGAAGCCGACGACCGCGACCGGCACCGTCCACAGGAACACGGTCTGGATGGTGTCCGCGTACGCGCCGACGATCGGGACGCGCGCGCCCGGCGGCAGCGCGTGCAGGCCCTGGGGGCTGTTCGCGGCCCGGCCGATCACCGAGGGGTCGGCGGTGCCGGTCCGCGAGGCGTCGGCGACGGCGTCGCGCAGGTTGGGGCCGAGGGCGTTGGCGTAGAGGGTGCCGAAGACGGCGGTGCCGAAGGAACTGCCCAGTGTGCGGAAGAAGGTGACGCCGGAGGTCGCGGTGCCCAGGTCGGCGTAGTCGACGGTGTTCTGCACGGCGATGGTCAGCACCTGCATGGACAGGCCGATGCCCGTGCCCAGCACGAACATGTACAGCGACTCCAGCCCGGCGCCCGTGGCCGGCCCCATCAGGGACATCAGATACAGGCCCAGGCCCATCACCAGCGTGCCCACCATCGGGAAGATCCGGTACCGGCCGGTCTTGCTGACCACGTTGCCGCTGAAGATCGAGGCCATCAGCAGGCCGACCACCATCGGCAGCGTCCGGACGCCCGAGACGGTGGCCGAGTCGCCGTCGACGTACTGGAGATAGGTCGGCAGGTAGGTGAGCGCGCCGAGCATCGCGAAGCCGACGATGAAGCTGAGCACGGAGCAGACCGAGAACACCGGGTTGCCGAACAGCCGCATCGGCAGCATCGGTTCGGCGGCCCGGGTCTCCACCCAGCAGAACAGGCCGAGTGCGATCAGCCCGCCCGCGAACAGGCCGATGATGGTGGCCGAGCCCCACGCGTACTCGTTGCCGCCCCAGCTCGTCCCCAGGATCAGCGCGCTGGCGCCGACCGCGACCAGCGTGATGCCCAGGTAGTCGATCGCGGGCCGGACGGCCGCCTTCACCACCGGGATGGTGCGGGCGGCGGCGATCACGACGACGATCGCGATCGGCACGTTGACGTAGAAGGCCCACCGCCACGACAGATGGTCGGTGAACAGCCCGCCCAGCAGCGGTCCGATGACCGTCGAGACGCCGAACACCGCGCCGATCGCGCCCTGGTACTTGCCGCGTTCGCGCAGCGGGATGACATCCGCGATCAGCGCCAGCGCCGTCACCATCAGACCGCCCGCGCCGATGCCCTGCATCGCCCGCCAGGTGATCAGCAGCGGCATGTCGGTGGCCAGGCCGCACAGGAACGAACCGACGATGAACACGACCGCCGACACCTGGAAGACGATCTTGCGGCCGAACAGATCGCCGAACTTGCCGACCAGCACCGTCGCCACGGTCTCGGCGAGCAGGTACGAGGTCACCACCCACGACATGTGCTCGGCGCCGCCCAGGTCGGACACGATCGTCGGCAGCGCGGTGCCGACGATCGTCTGGTCGAGGGCCGCCAGCAGTACCCCGAGCATGATCGTGACGAAGACGACGTTGCGGCGTCTCTTGTCCAGCACGGGTGGCTGAGCGGCGGCGGTCTCGGGCGCGTCCGCGGTCCCTGGTGCTTCCTCGGCGACGGTCACAGGGTCACGATCACACCGGTGCACGGGCCACGCATGCCGGAACGGTCCGCCCGGGTGCCGGTCGGCGGCGCGGTCAGCCGCCCGGTCGGCCCTCGCCCGGGTTGCGCCGCAGCAGATACGTGTCCATGATCCAGCCCTTGCGCTCCCGGGCCTCGGCCCGCAGCCGCTCGATGCGGGGTGCCGCCTCCGCGATCGGCCCGGAGACCAGGATCTCGTCCTCGGTGCCCAGATAGGCGCCCCAGTAGATGTCGATGTCCTCGTCCGCGTACCGCTGGAAGGCCTGGTGGGCGTCGAGCATCACCACCACGTCGTCCACCCCCGCCGGGAAGCCCTCCGCGAGCCGCCGCCCGGTGGTGATCTGCACCGGCCGCGCCACCCGGTTCAGCCCCGTCCGATGCCGGGCGACCAGCGAGGAGACGCTGCTGATGCCGGGCACCACGTCGTACTCGAACGTCACCGTGCCGCGCTCCAGGATCTCCTCCAGGATGCCCAGCGTGCTGTCGTACAGCGCGGGATCACCCCACACCAGGAACGCGCCGCTCCCGTCCTCGTCCAGCTCCTCGGCGATCAGCCGCTCGTAGATCCCGGCGCGGGCACTGCGCCAGTCCCCGACGGCGGGGGAGTACGCCGCGCCGCCCGCGCCGCGGTCCCGCTCGGGGTCGCGCGCCTCGACGACCCGGTACGTCCCCGCCGGCACGTGCGTCTCCAGCATGTCCCGGCGCAGCCGCACCAGGTCGGCCTTCACCTCGCCCTTGTCCAGGACGAAGAACACGTCCGTGCTCCGCAGCGCCCGGACCGCCTGGAGGGTCAGCTGGTCGGGGTCGCCCGCACCGATACCGATCACATGAATCTTCCGCACGCCCCGAGTCTGCCGTACGCCGCCGCCGGCACCCGTACCGGGCCGCCCCCCACCCCTCCGGGGAAGCCGCTGCTCAGCCCGTCAGCCGCGGTGCCCGCGCCCCCGCGTCCACGGACGCGCCCTCCTCCACGTCCCGCGCCAGCTCCCGGGCCCACCCGGCGACCGCGCCGAGATCCATGCCGTACGGCCGCTGCCGCCCGGCCCCCGACTCCGCCCACCGGGTCACGGCCCCCGCCCCGCGCCGCAGCAGCCGCACCCCGCCGGTGACGTTGCCGCGCGCCGCGTGCGTGAGGCCCACGGCCAGCTGGGCCATGCCCCGCCACAGCTCCCGCTCCTCCTCGGGGCCCGACTTCCATGCGTCCTCGAAGACCTCGTGCGCGTGGAACGGCTTCCCCTCCGCCAGCAGCCGCTGCGCCTCGGCGACCGTCTCCTCCGGCGCGCGTACGATGCCCTCCGGCTGCCGGGGGACGCCGTCGGTGCCGTACGGCAGGGGCCGGCCGAGTCCGTCACGCGGCCGGGCGTTGCGCGCCCGGCCCTCCTCGTCCCGGTCCCGCGCGTCCACGGGGCGTTGCGGTCCGGGGCGGTCCAGGGGGCTGTCGGCCGGGCTGCTGTCCATGCCCCCGATTGTCCCCCGCCGCCTTGCGCGCATGCCCGCTTAGGTGTGGCCGGGCGGGTGGGGTAAAGTGCTGTCCGCGTGATCGCACGGTGCACCGTGCGAGAGCACATCGGGACGTGGCGCAGCTTGGTAGCGCACTTGACTGGGGGTCAAGGGGTCGCAGGTTCAAATCCTGTCGTCCCGACTCGAAAGAGTCGCAGATCAGAGGGCCGATTCCGGGGACGACCGGATTCGGCCCTCTGCCATGTCCGGTCACCTGACGAGACCGGCCGGGCATCTGGAGCCCCGGCGCAGCGCCTCCGGACGCTTGACGCCGATCCCGCGCAGTGGACGTGGCGGCTTCGCGCGCCCCCTCAGACGTGGTCCGGTGCGGGCTCGGTCGGCGCCGGTGCCGGTGCCTGCTGCGGGCGGCCCGGGCCTCGTCGGTGGCCCAGCTGGACGAGAACCTCGCGGCCGTGGAGCTGGAGCTCACGGCGGAGCAGCGGGCCCGCCTGGACGCGGCCCACTGACCCGGACGGGGCCGGGCCTCCCGGCACCAGGGTGCTGAGCACGCTCGCCCTCTCGCCGGTCCTCGGCATGAGCGTAACTTCCTGTGCCGGGTGACGGCATGTCCGAGTCGACGGGGTGTCAGAGGTGGCGGCGGCGGTCGGCGACCGAACGCTCGTAGCGGGCGCGGGCCTCGGTGGCGGCCGGGCGCCCGGACACCTCCGCCACCGGCACGTCCCACCAGGCGGCGGCCGGGGGAGCCGCGTCCGACGCGGGCGCCGTCTCCACGTAGACGCAGGTCGGGCGGGTCGCCGTGCGGGCCTCGCGCAGGGCCTCGCGCAGTTCGCCCACCGTCTTGGCGCGCAGGACGCGCAGGCCGAGGCTGGCCGCGTTGGCGGCGAGGTCGACGGGGAGCGGGGCGCCGGTGAAGGAGCCGTCGGCGGCGCGGTGGCGGTAGTCGGTGCCGAAGCGCTCGGCGCCCACCGAAGCGGAGAGGCCGCCGATGGAGGCGTACCCGTGGTTCTGCACCAGGACCAGCCTGACCGGCAGGTTCTCCTGCACGGCGGTGACCAGCTCCGTCGGGTTCATCAGATACGTGCCGTCGCCGACCAGCGCCCACACGGGCGTGCCGGGCGCGGCCTGCAGCACGCCGAGGGCGGCCGGGATCTCGTAGCCCATGCAGGAGTAGCCGTACTCCAGGTGGTATTGGCGCGGGGAGCGGGCCCGCCACAGTCGGTGCAGGTCGCCGGGGAGCGAACCGGCCGCGTTGATCACCACGTCCGCGTCGCCGACCACCGCGTCCAGCGCGCCGAGCACCTGCGTCTGCGTCGGCACGGCACCGTCGTCGTCGGCGCGGTAGGCGGTCTCGACCGTCTCGTCCCAACGCGCCCTGCCCGCCTGGTACTCGGACTCGTACGCCGAGTCCACCCGGTGGCCGGCCATTGCCTCCGTCAGCGCGGTGAGTCCGGCCCGCGCGTCGCAGACCAGCGTGCGGGCGGCGAGCTTGTGGGCGTCGAAGGCGGTGATGTTGAGGTTGACGAAGCGCACGTCCGAGCGCTGGAAGAGGGTGCCGGAGGCGGTGGTGAAGTCGGAGTAGCGGGTGCCGACGCCGATCACCAGGTCAGCGGTGCGGGCGAGATCGTCGCTGACGGCGGTGCCCGTGTGGCCGATGCCGCCCAGGTCGGCCGGGTGATCGTGGCGCAGGGCGCCCTTGCCGGCCTGGGTGGAGGCGACCGGGATGCCGGTGGCGTCCACCAGCGCCCGCAGCGCGTCCTCCGCCTCGCTGTGGTGGACGCCGCCGCCCGCGACGATCAGGGGGCGCTCGGCCGCGCGGACCGCCCGTACCGCCTCGGCCAGTTCCTCCGGGTCGGGGGCGGGGCGCCGTACCCGCCACACCCGGTCGGCGAAGAACTCCTCGGGCCAGTCGTACGCCTCCGCCTGTACGTCCTGGGGGAGCGCCAGGGTGACCGCGCCGGTCTCGGCCGGGTCGCTGAGCACGCGCATCGCCTGGAGCGCGGAGGTGATCAGGGCCTCGGGGCGGGTGATCCGGTCGAAGTACCGGGAGACCGGCCGCAGGGTGTCGTTGACGGAGACGTCGGCCTCGATCGGGTGCTCCAGTTGCTGGAGCAGCGGGTCGGCGGCGTGCGAGGCGAAGTAGTCACCGGGCAGGAGCAGGACCGGCAGGCGGTTGATGGTGGCGAGGGCGGCACCGGTGACGAGGTTGGTGGCGCCGGGGCCGATGGACGTCGTCACGGCCTGCGCGGAGAGGCGGTTGAGGTGGCGGGCGTGGCCGACGGCCGCGTGCACCATCGCCTGTTCGCTGCGGCCCTGGTGGTACGGCATCACGTCGCCGTACTCCACGAGCGCCTGGCCGATCCCCGCCACGTTGCCGTGGCCGAAGATGCCCCAGGTGCCCGCGATCAGCCGGTGGCGCACGCCGTCGCGCTCGGTGTACTGCGCGGCGAGGAAGCGCACCAGAGCCTGGGCGGTGGTCAGTCGGCGGGTGGCGGCGCTCATGCGGACCTCTCCGGTGCGGTGTAGAGGGGCAGCCGGGGGTCGACCGGCTGCTCGGGCCAGGTGTCGCGGACCCAGGCGTGGTCCGGGTGGTCGCAGATCAGCCACGCGCGCTCGGCCTCCGGGCCCGCCATGACGTTGAGGTAGTACATGTGATGCCCCGGGACCGCCATCGACGGCCCGTGCCAGCCGTCGGGGATCAACACCACGTCCCCGTCCCGCACTTCGGCGAGTACGTCGGTGCCCTTGCCGTGTCCCGAGGGTGAGACCCGCTGGTAGCCGAGGCCGGGGGTGCCCTCGTGGCCGGCGAACTCGAAGTAGTAGATCTCCTCCAGCACCGACTCCTCGCCGGGACGGTGCTCGTCGTGCTTGTGCGGCGGGAAGGAGGACCAGTTGCCGCCGGGGGTCAGTACTTCGACCGCGATGAGCTTGTCGCATTCCAGGACCCCGGCCGCGCCGAAGTTGTTCACCTGCCGCGAGCAGTTCCCGGCGCCGCGCAGCTCCACCGGTACCGAGGACGCCGGTCCGTACCGGGCGGGCAGGCGGCGGGTGCAGCGGGCGCCGGTGAGCGCGAAGCGGCCGCCGCCGGTGGAGGCCACCGTCGTACGGGCGTCGCGCGGGACGTACGCGAAGTCGGTGACGCCGGTGAACACGCTCTCGCGGCCGTTGAGCCGGAAGGTGTCCTGGCCGAAGTCGTCGGCGACGGAGACCGTGCAGCCACCGGCCAGAGGCAGGACGATCCATTCGCTGTCGGCGCTGTCGAAGGTGTGCCGGCCGCCGGGCGGCAGCTGGAGCACGCGCAGGCCGGAGTGTCCCCAGCCGGCCTTCTCGGGTGTCACGTCCACGGCGTAGGCGCCGTTCGACGCCTCGCCCGCCGCAAGGTGGTACGTCATCGCCGGTTCCTCTCCCTCTCGTGCGGCACAGCCTTGTGCGTCACAGCAGGCCGACCGCCGTGTCCACCGCCTGTTCCACCGTGCCCTCGGCCGGGTAGAGCAGCGAGCGGCCGACGACCATGCCCTGCACGGTGGGCAGCCGGAGCGCCTTGCGCCAGCGTTCGTAGGCCGCCACCTGGTCGGCGGGGGAGCCCCCTATGTCGCCGCCGAGCAGCACGGCGGGCAGCGTGGAGGTCTCCAGGACCGCGCCCATGTCGTCCGGGTCGTGGGTGACGGGCAGTTTCAGCCAGGTGTAGGCGGAGGTGCCGCCGAGGCCCGAGGCGATGGCGACGGAGCGGGTGACGGCCTCGGCGGAGAGGTCGTTGCGTACCCGGCCGTCGATCCGGTGCGAGATGAACGGTTCCACGAACAGCGGCAGTCGGCGCGCGGCCATCGCGTCGACCGCGCGGGCGCTCGCCTCCATCGTGGCCAGCGAGCCGGGGTCGTCGTAGTCGACGCGCAGCAGCAGCTTGCCCGCGTCGAAGCGCATGCGGTCGAGGTCCTCGGCGCGGTGGCCGGTGAAGCGGTCGTCCATCTCGAAGGCGGCGCCCGCGAGGCCGCCGCGGTTCATCGACCCCATGACGACCCTGTTCTCCAGCGCGCCGAGCAGCAGCAGGTCCTCCAGTACGTCGGCGGAGGCGAGCACCCCGTCGACGCCGGGCCGGGACAGCGCGGTGCACAGGCGTTCCAGCAGGTCGGCGCGGTTGGCCATGGCGAGCCTGCGGTCGCCGACGGCGAGCGCGCCGCGTGCCGGATGGTCGGCGGCGACGATCATCAGCCGTCCGGAGTCGCCGAGCAGCGGGCGGCGGGTGCGGCGGGCCGCCGCCTCGGCGACGGCCTCGGGGTGCCGTGCCCGGACGGCGGTGAGGTCGGGGATGCTGAGGGACAAGACAGGGGCTCCGATCAGGGGGTGGCTCGCGCGAGGAGGTCGTCGACCTCCGCCCCGGTGGGCATCGCGGAGGAGCAGGCGAGGCGGGAGGCGACGAGGGCGCCGGCCGCGTTGGCGTACCGCATGGTCCGCTCCAGCTCCCAGCCGGAGAGCAGACCGTGGCAGAGCGAGCCGCCGAACGCGTCGCCCGCGCCGAGGCCGTTGACCACTTCGACCGGTACCGGCGGCACCTCGGCGGTGCGGCCGTCGCGGTGCACGGCGAGGACGCCCTTCGGGCCCTGCTTGACCACGGCCAGCTCCACCCCGGCCGCCAGCAGGGCGTCGGCGCAGGCGCGCGGTTCGCGGAGGCCGGTGGCGATCTCGCACTCGTCGAGGTTGCCGACGGCGACGGTCGCGTGCCGCAGCGCCTCGGCGTAGTACGGGCGGGCCTGGTCGGGGTCGGTCCAGAACATGGGCCGCCAGTCCAGGTCGAAGACGGTGATCCCGGCCCCGGCGCGATGCGCGAGGGCGGTCAGTGTCGCCGTACGGCTCGGTTCCTCGCTCAGTCCGGTGCCGGTCATCCAGAAGACGGCGGCCGCGCGGATCGCGTCGAGGTCCAGTTCGTGCGGGTGGATCTCCAGGTCGGGGGCCTTGGGACGGCGGTAGAAGTAGAGCGGGAAGTCGTCCGGCGGGAAGATCTCGCAGAAGGTGACCGGCGTCGGGTAGGAGGCGACCGGGGTGACCCACCGGTCGTCGACGCCGAACTCCTTGAGAGCCTGACGCAGATACGCGCCGAACGGGTCGTCGCCCGTGCGGGTGACCACGGCCACGGCACGGCCGAGACGGGCGGCGGCGACCGCCACATTGGAGGCCGAGCCGCCGAGGAACTTCCCGAAGGTCTCGACCTCCGCCAGGGGTACACCGGTCTGCAGGGGATAGAGGTCCACCCCGATGCGGCCCATCGTGATCAGATCGAAACGCGGGACTGACTCGGCCATGTGCGACGCTCCTCGGGCTGGGCGGGGGCCTGCCGCTTCCCAGGTGTATGACCCCGAGGCGAGCCTGTCAAGAGTTTGTACGGACATTCGGACCTATAAGTGAAATGATGTCTTGACAAAGTATTGACAGCGGGCGCCTCAAGGACTTGTATCCGGTCCCAGCGCAACAGCCCTTCTTCTCTGGTCTGGCACACGGCCACCCCGTAGCACAGTCGCACAGTGAGGTGCAGGAAAAGATGGACCGCTCTTCGCACGCCCGCTCCCGCGGATTCGCCCCCGCCGTGGCCCTCGCCGCCGCCGCGGCCCTGACCCTCGCCGGCTGCTCCAGCAGCTCGGGCGGGAAGAAGGCCGACGAGGAGGGGGACTCGGGCGCCTCCGCGGGCAAGGCGAACACCCCGCGCATGACCGTCGCCCTGGTGACCCATCAGGCACCCGGCGACACCTTCTGGGACATCGTCCGCAAGGGCGCCGAGGCCGCCGCCGCCAAGGACAACATCAAGCTCGTCTACTCCGCCGACCCGAACGCCGGCAACCAGGCCAACCTGGTGCAGAACGCGATCGACCAGAAGGTCGACGGCATCGCCGTCACCCTCGCCAAGCCCGACGCCCTGCGCGGTGTCCTCGGCAAGGCCGACCAGGCCGGCATACCCGTGGTCGGGCTCAACTCCGGCCTCGCGGACTGGAAGAAGCTCGGTCTGATGGAGTTCTTCGGCCAGGACGAGACGGTGGCCGGCGAGGCGCTCGGCAAGCGGCTCAACGAGGACGGCGCCAAGAAGGCCGTCTGCGTCATCCACGAGCAGGGCAACGTGGGCCTCACCCAGCGCTGCGACGGCGTGAAGAAGACCTTCGAGGGGTCCATCGAGAACCTCTACGTCAACGGCACCGACATGCCCTCGGTGAAGTCGACCATCACCGCCAAGCTCAAGCAGGACGGCGGCATCGACCACCTCGTCACCCTCGGCGCCCCGTTCGCCATGACGGCCGTGCAGTCGGTCGCCGAGGGCGGCAGCAAGGCGAAGATCGCCACCTTCGACCTCAACAAGGAACTGACCGGCGCCATCGAGAAGGGCGACATCGCCTACGCCGTCGACCAGCAGCCGTACCTCCAGGGCTACTTGGCCGTCGACGGCCTGTGGCTCTACAAGAACAACGGCAACTACAGCGGCGGCGGCGAGCAGCCGGTGCTCACCGGCCCGGCCTTCGTCGACAAGTCCAACGTCAAGGCCGTCGCCGACTTCGCCTCGAAGGGCACCCGGTGATGAGCACCGCCCAGCAGACCGGGCCGGCGGCGGGCGCGCCACCGGCCCCGGGCCCCGGCCAGGGTCCGCAGGAGAGCGACGGACGCACCCGGCAGCGCTCGATGGCCCTGCGGCTGCTCGCCCGGCCCGAGGTCGGGGTCCTCCTCGGCGCGGTCGCCGTGTTCGTGTTCTTCCTGATCGCCGCCCCCTCGGTCCGCGAGGGCAGCTCGATGGCGACGGTCCTCTACCAGTCGTCCACCATCGGCATCATGGCGCTGCCGGTCGCCCTGCTGATGATCGGCGGCGAGTTCGACCTGTCCGCCGGGGTCGCGGTCGTCAGCTCGGCGCTCACCGCCGGCATGCTCAGCTACCAGCTCACGATGAACGTCTGGACGGGCGTCGTCGTCGCCCTCGTCGTCTCCCTCGCGGTCGGCGCGTTCAACGGCTGGGTGCTGGTCAAGACCGGCCTGCCCAGCTTCCTGGTGACGCTCGGCACCTTCCTGATCCTCCAGGGCGTCAACCTCGCCGTCACCAAGGCCGTCACCGGCAACGTCGCCACCGACGACATCAGCGACATGGACGGCTTCGACCAGGCCAAGGCGGTCTTCGCCTCGTCCTTCGACGTCGGCGGTGTCGAGGTCAAGATCACGGTGGTGTGGTGGCTGGTCTTCGCCGCCCTCGCCACCTGGGTGCTGCTGCGCACCAGGTACGGCAACTGGATCTTCGCCGTCGGCGGCAGCCAGGAATCCGCCCGCGCGGTCGGCGTCCCCGTCGCCTTCACCAAGATCACGCTGTTCATGCTGGTCGGCTTCGGCGCCTGGTTCATCGGCATGCACCAGCTGTTCTCCTTCAACACCGTGCAGTCCGGCGAGGGCGTAGGCCAGGAGCTGATCTACATCGCCGCGGCCGTCATCGGCGGCTGCCTGCTCACCGGGGGCTACGGCTCCGCCATCGGTCCGGTCTTCGGCGCCTTCATGTTCGGCATGGTGAACCAGGGCATCGTCTACGCCGGCTGGAACCCCGACTGGTTCAAGGCGTTCCTCGGCGTGATGCTCATCGGCGCCGTCCTCATCAACCTGTACGTGCGCCGCGCGGCCACCCGGAGGTGACGTGACATGACCAGCAACCCCACGGGCGCCCACGGGGCCGTCCTGCCGGACGCGGTACCCGAGCAGGACCGGCCCCTCGTCGCCCTGCGCGGCGCCGGCAAGTCCTACGGCAACATCCGCGCCCTGCACGGCGTCGACCTCGCCGTCCACCCCGGCCGGGTGACCTGCGTCCTCGGCGACAACGGCGCGGGCAAGTCCACCCTCATCAAGATCATCTCCGGGCTGCACCAGCACACCGAGGGCGAGTTCCTCGTCGACGGCGAACCGGTGCGCTTCACCACCCCGCGCGACGCGCTGGCCCGGGGCATCGCCACCGTCTACCAGGACCTCGCGACCGTGCCGCTGATGCCGGTCTGGCGCAACTTCTTCCTCGGCTCCGAGCTGACCCGGGGCCCCTGGCCGCTGCGCCGCCTCGACATCGCCCGCATGAAGCGGACCGCCGACGAGGAACTGCGGGCCATGGGCATCGTCCTGGACGACCTCGAACAGCCCATCGGCACCCTCTCCGGCGGCCAGCGCCAGTGCGTCGCCATCGCCCGCGCCGTCCATTTCGGCGCCCGCGTCCTCATCCTGGACGAGCCCACCGCCGCGCTGGGCGTCAAGCAGTCCGGCGTCGTCCTCAAGTACATCGCCGCCGCCCGCGAACGCGGCCTCGGCGTCATCTTCATCACCCACAACCCCCACCACGCCTACCTGGTCGGGGACCACTTCAGCGTGCTGCGACTCGGGACGCTGGAACTCAGCGCCGAGCGGGCCGAGATCACGCTGGAGGAGCTGACCAACCACATGGCGGGCGGCGCGGAACTGGCCGCGCTCAAGCATGAGTTGACGCAGGTGGGCGGGGTGGACGTGGCGGCGCTGCCGGACGAGGGGGAGGTGGGGTCCGCCGACGGGGAGGCTGGAGCTGCCTCCGTATCGGCGTCCGAGTCCGCTTCCGAGTCCCCGTCCGCCTCGGAGGCCGGAGGTGCCGACCCCGCCGCCCCCGGCACCGTAGAGTCCGATTCCGCCGCATCCGCCGAAGAGAAGGCCTGACATGCCCGCTGCCCTCGACCGTATCCGCGTCGGCTCCGCCCCCGACTCCTGGGGCGTCTGGTTCCCCGACGACCCCCGACAGGTGCCCTGGGAGCGGTTCCTCGACGAGGTCGCGGAGGCCGGCTACGACTGGATCGAGCTGGGCCCGTACGGCTACCTCCCCACCGACCCGGCCCGCCTCACCGACGAGGTGACCCGGCGCGGCCTCAAGGTCTCCGCCGGCACCATCTTCTGCGGACTGCACCGGGGCCCCTCCGAGTGGGACGCCACCTGGGAGCAGGTCGGCCGCGTCGCCGCCCTCACCCGGGCGATGGACGCGAAGCACCTCGTCGTCATCCCGTCCTTCTGGCGCGACGACAAGACCGCCGAGATCCTGGAGCCCCCGGAGCTGACCGGCGAGCAGTGGGAGCACCTGACCCGGGGCATGGAACGCCTCGGCCGCGAGGTGCGCGACACGTACGGCCTCGACATCGTCGTCCACCCGCACGCCGACACCCACATCGACACCGAGGAGCACGTCGAGCGCTTCCTCGACGCGACCGACTCCGACCTGGTGAACCTCTGCCTGGACACCGGCCACTACGCCTACTGCGGCGGCGACAGCGTCAAACTGATCGAGACCTACGGCGAGCGCATCGGCTACCTGCACCTCAAGCAGGTCGACCCGGGCATCCTCGCCGAGGTGCGGGCCGGCGGCGTACCGTTCGGGCCGGCCGTGCAGCGCGGTGTGATGTGCGAACCGCCCAGCGGCGTACCGGAGTTGGGGCCGGTCCTCGCGGCCGCCCAGAAGCTGGACGTGGACCTCTTCGCCATCGTCGAGCAGGACATGTACCCCTGCGAGCCGGACAAGCCGCTGCCCATCGCCGTACGCACCCGGACGTTCCTGCGCTCCTGCGGCGCCTGAGACCGCCGGCGTACGAGGGGCCACCGCCGGCGCACGTACGAGGGGTCCCGTCGGCGCGTGAGGGATACCGCGGGTGCGCCGTCCGGCGGGCCGGGACGGGCGGGGCGCGCTAGCGTGCCGAAGACCGGCACTTCGCACCTCACCCCGCTGCGGGAGGCAGTCATGACCTCGCGTCTCAACCCCTATCTCAGCTTCGACGGCGACGCCCGACAGGCGATGGAGTTCTACGAGGAGGTGTTCGGCGGCACTCTGTCGCTGAACACCTTCGGCGCGCTCGGGGACGCCGACGGCCCCTTCGCCGACAAGATCATGCACGGCGCGCTGGAGACACCGGCCGGCTTCACCCTGATGGGCGCCGACACCCCGCCCGGGATGGAGTACACCCCCGGGACCAACTTCTCGGTCAGCCTCAGCGGCGACGACGAGGCCGAGCTGCGCGGGTACTGGGAGAAGCTCTCCGCCGACGGCGCCGTCGCCGTGCCGCTGGAGCGGCAGATGTGGGGCGACGTCTTCGGCATGTGCACGGACCGGTACGGCGTCCCCTGGATGGTGAACATCACCGAGCCGCCGAGCTGAGCGCCCGGCACCCCGGCCCACCGGTCCGCGTCCGGTTCAGCCCCGGCGCACCTCCGCGATCGTCACCGGCCGGTGCTCGTGCAGCGACAGCGTGCACGCCTCGGCGATCCAGCCCGCCTCCAGGGCGTCCTCGATCGTGCAGGGCGAGGGCCGTACCCCCGCGACGACCTCGGTGAACGCGGTCAGCTCGGCGCGGTAGGCGGCGGTGAAGCGGTCCATGAAGAAGTCGTGCGGCGTCCCGGCGGGGAAGGACACCCCCGGCTCGACCGACCGCAGCGGCAGCTTGTCCTCCAGGCCGACGGCGATGGAGTCCGCCAGCCCGTGCAGCTCCATGCGGACGTCGTAACCCCGGGCGTTGTGGCGGCTGTTGGAGACCACGGCGATCGTCCCGTCGTCCAGGGTGAGGAGCGCGCCGGTGGTGTCGGCGTCGCCCGCCTCCCGGATGAAGTCGGCGCCCCGGTTGCCGCCGACGGCGTACACCTCGCGCACCTCGCGGCCGGTGACCCAGCGGATGATGTCGAAGTCGTGCACCGAGCAGTCCCGGAAGATGCCCCCGGACGCGGCGACGTACCCGGCCGGCGGCGGCGCCGGGTCCAGCGTCGTCGACCGCACGGTGTGCAGCGCGCCCAGCTCGCCCGACCGTACGGCCGCCCGCGCGGCGACGAACCCGGCGTCGAAGCGGCGGTTGTAGCCGATCTGGACCGGCACGTCCCGGCCCGCGACCGCCTTGAGCACGTCGACGCCCTCCAGCATGGTGCGGGCGACGGGCTTCTCGCAGAAGACCGGCACCCCCGCCTCCACGGCGGCCAGGATCAGGTCCGGGTGGGCGTCGGTGGCCGCCGCGATCACCACGCCGTCCACCCCGGCGGCCAGCACGGCCCCGGCATCGTCCGCGGCCTCGGCACCGAAGCGCCCGACGGCGGCCGCCACCGCGTCCGCGTTCGGGTCGGCGACGACCAGCGAGCCGACGGCGTCCAGTCCGGAGAGGGTCTCGGCGTGGAAGGCGCCGATGCGGCCGAGGCCGAGGATTCCGATGCGCATGGTGCTTCGCTGCTCCTTGGGTGGGGTGTCGTCATGAAGGTGCGGTGATGTGGCGCGGGGCTTCAGTCCTTGGGCCGGACGATCTCCTCCCACGTCCCCCGCTCCGCCGAGCGGCTCATCGCCTCCAGCGCCTCCGCGCTGTGGACCGCGTCCGCCAGGGTGGCGCCGTACGGGGTGCCCTCGGCGATCGAACGCAGGAAGCGGTACGCCTCCACGACCTTGAGGTCGTCGTAGCCCATCGCGTTCGCCGCGCCGGGCTGGAAGGCGGCGAACTCGCCGTGCGCGGGGCCGACGTAGACGGTGCTGACCGGTTGGTCCTGGTACGCCGTGCCACGGCTGACGCCCAGTTCGTTCATCCGGCGGAAGTCCCAGAAGACCGCGCCCTTCGTGCCGTGCACCTCGAAGCCGTAGTTGTTCTGCTCGCCGACCGAGACCCGGCACGCCTCCAGGACGCCCCGGGCGCCGGAGGCGAAACGCAGCAGGCAGTTGACGTAGTCCTCGTTCTCGACCGGACCGGGCGGGCCGCCCGCCGCCCGGGAGTGTCCGGCGGTGGCGGCCGTCGGGCGGGCCCGCTCGGGCAGGAAGACCGCGGTGTCGGCGGTGAGCGACGTGATGTCGCCGAGCAGGAAACGGGCCAGGTCGGCGCCGTGCGAGGCCAGGTCGCCCAGCACCCCGCTGCCGCCGCGCTCACGCTCGTAGCGCCAGGTCAGCGCGGACTCGGGGTGGGCGGCGTAGTCGCTGAAGAGGCGGATGCGGGCATGCGTGACGGTACCGATCTCCCCGCCGGCGATCACGTCGCGGGCGGCCTCGACGGCGGGCGCGTTGCGGTAGTTGAAGCCGACCGCGCCCTGTACGCCGGCCTCGGTGACCGCGTCGGCCACCGCACGGGCGTCGGCGGCGGTCAGGCCGACCGGCTTCTCGATCCAGATGTGCTTGCCCGCCCCGGCCATCGCGACGGCGATCTCGCGGTGCAGGAAGTTCGGCGCGGTGATGCTGACGGCCTGTACGCGCGGGTCGGCGGCCACCTCGCGCCAGTCGCGGGTGGTCGCGGCGAAGCCGAACTGCGCGGCGGCCTCCTCGGCCCGTCCCGGCACCTCCTCCGCGACCGTCACCAGCTCCGGACGCAGGGCGAGGTGCGGATAGTGGTGCCGGACGCGGGCGTACGCCTGGGTGTGCACCCGGCCCATCCAGCCGAAACCGACGACCGCGACACCGAGCGCGTCGACCATGAGAGCCCCTCTTCGGACGGGTCCGTGATCTGTCAGGGCCACCCTCGGCGGGCACGGGCATCATGTCAACCTTTTGACAGGACAAACCTCGGGACCGGCCGCCGGCCAGAGCGATGACGTACGCCTTGCGCAGCGTCTCGTGCACCGTCCACGTCGTACGGGCCCCCTCGCGCGGCACCGCGAGGTCGCCCGGCCCGACGGTCGGCGCGGGGGCCGCCCTCGACCCCGATGGTGGCCGAGCCGCTGAGCACGACGAACATCTCGTCGGCCTCGGTGTCGGTGACGGCGCCCGACCCTGCCCCGGGCGGGACGGACGGAGCTGGATACATTGGCGTACGAGGCAGGAACGCGTCCAGCGAGGTCCAGCAAGGCCCAGTGAGGAGTCGGCATGAGCGGCGTCATCGTCACCAACCCGCCCAAGGCCGCGGCCGAGGACGTCGAGGCGCTCGCCCGGTACGGCGTGGCCACCCTCGGCGAGGCGATGGGCCGCACCGGCCTGCTCGCACCGGAGATCCGGCCGATCCAGCAGGGCGTACGGATCGCGGGCACCGCCGTCACCGTCCTCGGCCGGCCCGGCGACAACCTGATGCTGCACGCCGCCGTGGAGCAGTGCGGCGAGGGCGACGTCCTGGTCGTCGCGACGACGTCCCCGTCCACCGACGCGATGGTCGGCGACCTGCTCGCCGCGTCCCTCCAGCGGCGCGGGGTGCGCGGTGCCGTACTCGACGCGGGCGTCCGCGACACCCGGGAACTGCGCGATAGGGGCTTCGCCGCCTGGTCCCGGGCCGTCTGCGCGCAAGGCACCGTCAAGGCGACCGCGGGCTCCGTCAACGTACCGGTCGTCATCGGCGGCCGGGCGGTACGCCCCGGGGACGTGATCGTCGCCGACGACGACGGCGTGGCGGTCGTCCCCCGCGAACGCGCCCGCCGTACCGCCGAGGCCGCCGCGGCGCGGGAGACGGAGGAGGCCGCGGTGCGCGCCGCCCTCGCCGAGGGCAGCCTCACCCTGGACCGCGGCGGCCTGCGCGAGCGGCTGACGCGCCTGGGCGTGACGTACCGGTCGTACGAGGAGTGGGCGGCCGGCGAGCAGGGCTGACCCGGCCGGTCCGGCTCACCGCCCGCGGCGGGAGAGCCAGGCGGCGGTGACGGCACCGGAGACGCTGTGCCGGGCGGAGAAGACCGCGGCCGGGAGCGCGGCCAGCGGGCTGAAGTGGGTGGTGGCCAGGGAGGCGGCGAGGCCGGAGTTCCGCATGCCGACCTCGAAGGCCATCGCGCCACTGCCGGGCTCACCGAGCCGGCCCAGCCGCCCGGCGCCGTAACCGAGCGCGAGGCCGAGCCCGTTGTGCAGGGCGACGTCGCCGCGCGCCAGGTACGTCACACGGTCACGGCCCGGCGCGCGGAACGGTCACCGGAGACATCGGTCGAGGCGTCGGGAGCAGGGACAGGGTGTTCGGGTCGTTCGCCACGCACCGTGCGAGGTGGCGCCCGCCGGCCGACCCGGCGCAAAACGGTCTCGCGATGTGATCATCCCTCCGGTTCGGCCTCGAACACTTTGATGGGGTAGGCTTGACCAGCGCGATCACGAGAAAACACCCGTATCGCGCGCCGGGACGTGGCGCAGCTTGGTAGCGCACTTGACTGGGGGTCAAGGGGTCGCAGGTTCAAATCCTGTCGTCCCGACTGGAGACGGTCGGAGCCTTGAGGGCCGGTCTCGGACAACTCCGAGACCGGCGAGCCACTGGTCGGCGTCCCAGTCCCGGAGCCGCTCCACTTCGGTGGACTTACCGGGAAGCACACACCCGCACCAGCTCAGCGCGGCCGTGCACGCCTCGGCGGCGTCCCCCTGTCCCCACGCCCGCGGCAGGAACAGGTACCCGAGATCGACGACGAAGCTCCTGGGCCGCCGTGTCGGCTGACGGCGGCCTTGAGGCGCCTACCTGGACGCAGGGCCGACCGGGGTGTCACCGCGGAGGGTGATGCGGTGCATGACGCGGTGTTGGGGGCCGTAGTCGCGGTTGGCGTAGTGGGATGTGCTGCGGTTGTCCCAGAGGGCGACGTCGCCCGGGGCCCAGCGGTGGCGGACGATGTGTTCCGGCTTGGTGAGGTGGGCGTACAGGATGTCGAGGATGCCCCGGCTCTCGGCATCGGAGACGCCCGCGATGTGCGACGTGAAGCCCGGGTTCACGAACAGGCCCTTGCGGCCGCTCTCCGGGTGCACGCGGACCACCGGGTGCTCCACCGGGGTCAGTTGGGTGTACACCTCGCCCTCCCACAGGTTGCCGCGGCCCTGCCGGCGCTGGGCGAGGTAGTAGCCGAACTCGCGGCTGCCGTCGTGGACGGCGGTGAGCGTGTCGACGTACTCCCGCAGGCCCGGCGACAGCGACTCGTACGCCAGTTGGCTGTCGGCCCAGTTGGTGTCTCCGCCGGTGGGGGGCAGAACCACGGCCCGCAGGACGGAGATCGCCGGTGGGCGTTCGACGAAAGTGACATCGGTGTGCCACACGTCGGCGAAGCCGTTGTCCTGGCTGTCCAGGGCGTACACCTCCGGCGCCACGTCGCCCGAGTCGTGGACGGGGTGTCCGACGGTGACCTCGCCGAGGCGGCGGCCGAAGTCGATCTGCTCGGCGTCGGTGAGGCCGTGCTGGCCGCGTACGAAGAGCACCTTGTACGCCACGAGTGCCTCGCGCAGGGCCAGGATCCCGGCGTCGTCGAGGCGGGCGAGGTCGATGCCGGTGATCTCCGCGCCGAAGTTCGGGCCGAGTTCGGTGAGGGGGAGGGGGCGTGTGAGGGGCCACTCGCTGAGGGTGCTCACCTGGGGGTCCTTTCGTAGAGAGGGGTGTCAGGCCGCCGCGGCGGTCTTCACGGCGTG
This sequence comes from Streptomyces sp. cmx-10-19, assembly GCA_049998335.1. GTDB lineage: Bacteria > Actinomycetota > Actinomycetes > Streptomycetales > Streptomycetaceae > Streptomyces. The sequence goes on along the minus strand of JAEBFB010000019.1, from coordinate 58,409 downwards.
GGAGACCTGCGTGCGCAGCTCCGCGAACTCCCGGGAGTCGCGCAGTTTTTCGGCGTCCACCTCACCGCGCGGCAAGGTGATCGGGAGGTCCAGGGCCACCGTGCCGGGGCTCTTGGTCAGCACCACGATGCGGGAGCCGAGGAACACGGCCTCGTCGGCGGAGTGGGTCACGAACACCGTGGTCCGCCCGGTCCGGTCCGCCATCCGGCGCACGTCCTCCTGGAGCCGCTCCCGGGTCAGCGCGTCCAGCGCCGCGAACGGTTCGTCGAGGAGCAGGAGCCGGTTGTCGGCCGCCAGGGCGCGGGCGATGGCGACCCGCTGCTGCTGGCCCCCGGAGATCTCCCAGGTGCGCCGCTTCTCGGTGCCCTCCAGACCGACCCGCGCCAGCAACTCCGCACGCCGCTCGGCCCATCGGCCGCGCTCCACGCCCGCGTACCGCAGCGCGAGATCGACGTTGCCCCGCACCGTCCGCCAGGGGAACAGGCGGGGCGTCTGGAAGACCACGCCCGCCGTGTCGCCGGGGCGTGGCTCGGCACCCGAGATGCGTACCGAGCCCTCCGTGGGCCGTTCGAAACCGGCGATCAGCCGCAGCAGCGTGCTCTTGCCGCAGCCGGAGGCACCCACCAGTACCAGGAACTCCCCGGCCGGCACGGTCAGATCGACCGGCCCCACGGCGGTGACGGCCTCCGCGCCCCGGCCGTACCGGTGGACGACGCGGTCGAGACGGACGGAGCCGGCATCGCCGGCCGCCACCCCCTTGCCGGTCCCGGTGGTCTCGGTGGTCCCGGCGGTCGCACCGGTCGCACCGGTCGCTCCGGTCGCTCCGGTCTCGCTGGTCTCGCTGGTTTCACTGGTTTCACTGGTCTTACTTGAGGACATCGGCCAGCCCCTCCAGGTAGAACGCCTTGCGTACGGTGTCCTGCGCCGGGGCGGCGTCGATCTGCTTCTGCGCGGCCAGGAACCCGGCGGTGTCCGTGACGTAGCCGAGCAGCTTGCCCGGGGTGCCCTCGGTGCCCAGCCAGTCGGCGGACACCACCTCCTCCGGGGTGAGGAACACCCCCTGCGCGAGCTGCGCCGCGGCGTCCTTCGTACTGATGCTCAGCTCGGCCGCGACGGTCTCGGCCGCGCCGTCCGGGTCGGACTTGATCAGCCGCAGCGCCTCGGCCTCCGCCTTGCGCCAGGCGTCGATCGCCCCGGGGTCCCGCGCGATCAGGTCGTCCGACACGACGGCCAGGTCGAGCGTCGGCTTGCCGCCCGCGCCGATCTCCTTGCTGCTGGTGAGCTGGGTGCCCGTCTTGCGCAGCTCGTCCAGGGTCGGCAGCCACAGGTAGGCGGCGTCGATGTCGCCCCGCTGCCAGGCGGCCAGGATCGGCTGCGGCTGGAGGTCGATGAGCTGGACGTCGGAGGGCGCTAGACCGGCCTTGTCCAGCGCCGCGAGCAGGCTGTAGTGCGAGGTGGACGCGAAGGGCGTGGCTATCTTCTTGCCCTTGAGCCCGGCCACGTCGGTGATGCCGGTGTCCTTGCGCGCCACCAGGGCCTCGTTCTCGCCGGCCACGTCGAGGATCCACGCCACCTTGTACGGGATCGGCGAGCTGCCGGACACCCCGCGGGCGAACGGGCTGGACCCCAGCGCGGCGATGTCGAGGGACTTGCCGAGGAACGCCTGGTTGACACTGGCGCCGGAGTCGAACTTGATCCAGGAGATCTTGTAGTCCGGCAGCGCCTTCTCCAGCAGCTTTCTGTTCTTCACCAGCAGGTCGCCGCTGGGGAAGGCGAAGTAGCCGATGCGCAGCCGCTTGGACCCGCCTGACGCGGACCCGTCGTCGTCCGAGGAGCAGCCGGCGACAGCGGCGGTCACGGCGGCCAGGGCGCCGGCGAGGACGAGACGGCGGGAGGGACCTGGGGACAGACGGGACATGGCGGAGCCGTTTCTGTGCAGAGGGGACGCTGGAGAGCGCTGTTTCAGGTGTGCCGGAGGGACGCTGGAGGGTGCTGTTTCAGGTGTGCCGGAGGGACGCTGGAGAGTGCTGCTTCAGGTGTGCCGGGGGAGTCACGCGCGACCGCGCCAGGGCATGGCCGCGCGTTCCAGCCGCAGCAGCAGGCCGTCGATGACGAGGCCGGAGACGCCGATGGTGATGATGCCGACGAGGACGACGGGCGTGTTGTTGTAGTTGGCGGCGTCCTTGACCATGCCGCCGATTCCGGGCAGCCCGTTGACCAACTCGGCGGCGACCAGGGAGGAGTAGGCCACGCCCACGGCGAGCCGGATGCCGGTGAAGGTCTCCGGCAGGGCGGACGGGATGACGACGTCCCGGATGACGTTCCACCGGGACGCGCCGAGCGCGCGGGCGGCCTCCATCAGGGCCTTCGGCACCGCGGTCACGGCCGTCGTGGTGGACACCGCCACGGGCGGGAACGCGGCCACGGCGAGCAGGGTGACCTTCGGCTCCTCGTTGATCCCCAGCCAGATGATGAGGAGCGAGAAGTACGCGAGCGGCGGCAGCGTCCGCAGGAAGGTGATCCACGGCTCGAACAGCGAGCGCACCCAGCCCACGGTGCCCATGAACAGCCCGAAGACCACCCCGGCGACGATGCCGATCCCGGCCCCGAGCGCGATACGGCGCAGGCTGATGCCGAGGTGCTCGATCAGTGTGGTGCCGTTGTAGCCGCGGATGCCGTCGTGGGTGGTGGAGACGTCGACGAAGGCGTCCCACACCTTGGCCGGCGGCGGCACCAGCGTCTCGCTCCACGTCCCGCTCACCGCGAGCAGTTGCCACAGGGCGAGGAAGAGGAGGAGCGAGCCGAAGGGGAGGGCTGTGTGGCGTACCCGCACCCAGGCGCCGGAGCCGGGGTCCTTGGCCGGCGCCGCATCACGAGGCTTGTCTAGCAGAGGAGTTGTGGACACGATGGCGTCCTCCGTGGGCGCCGGGACATGAGCGCTCGCCGCCGACCGACAGGGGGGCCGTCGCCGGTCACGGGCGAGCGCGATGTCGTACGAGAAGGGAAGCGCGCCCCGGGTCAGGGTGCCGGGGCGGACCGTCCTGCCGCGGGCGCGTTTCACCGCAGGGCAGGAAGCAGGGGAGAGCAGCTCAGATCAACGACAACACGAACCCGGGCAACGGCACAGGTCGATGACCAGGCGACGCACCAGGGGTTCGGGGTTCATGGGGCCTAGTTTTACCGCAGACATGGCGCTTCACCAAGCCATGTCCACTTTCTGGAAGGGGAACGCCCGGTTCGTCCACGGTGTACGCGCCGACAACCGTCGGCACACCTGCCTCGGCACGTGCCTCGGCAGGCGTGCGGCCAGGTCAGTCGTCGAGTACGGCGGAGATCGCGTCCCCGTTCCGGGTCTGGCGGGCCCGCTCCGCGAGCACCGTGGCCAGGTCCCGCGCCACGTCCTGGTCGACGCCGCCCTCGCCGACGGACTGCGACTCCGTCCACAGCAGCGTCGTGCCGACCCGGGTCTGGGTCACGGCGCCGGGACAGCCGGGACTGTAGGTGCCGAACCGGGCGACGCGCTCGTCACCGGCGTGGGAGTTGTGGGAGCGACTGGTCGGCCGTGAGCGGTATCTGGTCGAGCCGGACGGGAGTGGTCCCGTCGTCGCGGGGAAGCTGCTGGCTCGCAAGCGGCCCCATCTCGTGCCCGTCTATGACAAGCGGATCAAGCAGCTCTTCCGGCGGCCGAGGACGGACCACTCCTTCTGGGCGGATCTGGCCGCTGCCCTGCGGGCGGACAACGGTGCCCTGCGCAAGCAGTTGGTCCGGCTTCGGGGCGAGGCGGGGATCGGGGACGACATCGGGGTGCTGCGGGTCTTCGGCGTCATCGCCTGGATGCATCAGAGCGGGGAGGGGCAGCAGCCGAGCGGGTCAGGGCCTGGCGGAGCAGCCGGGTGATCGGTACGGAGCGCAGATCCGTACCCTCCTCCGCGCCGGCGCAAGCCCCCGTCTCTCGGAGTGGACGCCCCCTTGACGGGCCCCGGGCACCGGCCGACACTTCATGTGGAATCCTAGTGAACAGGTAGGGAAACATGGGGCGCCTCGACCAGGTCACCGGTGACGAGCACGGTACGTCCGTACCGTCCCCCCTTCTCGCCTCCTCCGTTCTCGTCTCCCCCCTGCTCACCTCCCGTCGGCACATCGACCTCCTCCGCGTCTCCAGCGCGCTCGGCGCCCTGCGCTGAGCCCACCCGGCTCCGGCCGACGGCGGACCCCGCAGCGGACGCCGCCCGGACCCGCGCGCCGGCACGGAGCCCCCGCCGTCCGCCTCCGCCGCGCGCACCTCCGCGCGCCCGCACCCGGGGAGAACCATGTCCATCGCACCGCTCACCCCCGCCCCCGCCTTCCGGGGCCGCATCGGCCGCGACCCGCGCAGCGGCCACTACGCCGTCCCGCGCCGCTACCGCCTCCACCTGTCGCCGGCCGACGACGACTGTCTGGGCATCGCCGTGGTCCACAGCCTCCTCGGCCTGGACGAGGTCTGTCCGGTCACCGTCCTGGACGCGGAAGGCGACTGCGCCGACGGCGGCCACTCCGTGCTGCGCCCGCTGTACGAGGCCAGCGCCCACCACTACCGGGGACCGGCCGTCGCGCCGGTGCTCAGCGACGGCTGGTCGGGCCGCATCGTCAGCACCCACGCGCGGGACATCATGCGCGACCTCGCCCGCTCCTTCACCCCCGCCGCCGGCCCGGTGCTCTACCCGTGCGGCACCGACGCCGAGATGGCCGCCGTCGAGGAACTGTGCGCCCGCTCCGCCGACCCCGCCGCCCTGCCCGGCGTACTCGACCTGCTGGAGCGGCGGCTCGGCGCGCACCGGCACGTCCTGGGCGACCTGCTGACCGCCGCCGATATCGAGGTGTGGGTGGCCCTCGTCCGGCACGACACGCCGGAACGCGCCGCCGCCCACCCCGCCGTGTGGGCCCACGTACGGCACCTGACGACCCACCCGGCGTTCGGGCGCCACCTGGCGCGCCGTACGGCCTGACGCGCCGTACCGCCTGACGGGTCGTACGCCCCTGGGCGCGCGTGTCTCCAAGGCGGTGTCCCATCTGACGGAACGGCGTTGACACCCGTCGGGCCACCTGTATTACTTACGGACCAAGAACGGTCATGAGCGTCAGCGACAAGCCCTGGCTCGCTGGCCGGCAACCCTCGCTCCGCGGTGGGGTGCCCCAGGTGACGACCGGACCGGATGCACACTTCGGTAAGCGCGAGGCCCAGTGGGGCCGGACAGTGACGGTGACGGACATGCGCACAGCTCCCAGGACGGCCACGCGCCGCCCCCAGGGCCGCGTACGGCCGTACCCCAGCCCGCTCGTCGCCGACCGCGCCGTCGATCTGCTCCGGGTCAGCAGCGCACTGTGTACCGGCCTCGGCCGCGCCCGCTGCCGGCACTGAACCCTCCGTTCAGCCCCGCAGCGGGCGCCCGGCCACGACGGACCACGCCCGCGCGGTGTGCCGTCGTCCGCCTCAGCACCCGCCCTCGCCCTCCCCCCCGGTCCCCGTGCGTTCGCGTGCGCCGCCCCCGCGCCGCAGAGCGGTCTCCTCCGCGCTGCCGCGCCGTGACGGCGGCCCGACACGCAAAGACACGGTGGCCGGGCGTCCGATTCCGCCGGAGCCCACCCATGAGTGAACCCCCAGGCGCCCCCGTGTCCCTCGCCGAGACAGAGGCGACACCACCTGTCACGGAAGAGACCGGCACGCGCGAGAAGACGGCCCCGCCGTCCGCCGCCGAGCGGGTCCTGCCGCTGCGCCGGCCGGGACGCTGGATCGCCACCGCCGCCGTCCTGGTCGTGGTCGCCCAGCTCATCCACGGGCTGGCCACCAACCCCTTCTACCAGTGGGACCGCTTCCAGTACTGGTTCCTGCGCCCCACCATCCTCGACGGTCTGGTCATCACCCTCGAAGTGGCCGCGCTCAGCGCCGTGCTGGGCCTGCTCGGCGGGGTGCTGCTCGCTCTCGCCCGGCTCTCCGGCAGCCCGGTCCTGCGCGCCGTCAGCTGGACGTACACCTGGCTCTTCCGGTCCGTCCCGCTGATCGTCGTCCTGATCTTCCTCTACAACTTCTCCGCCCTATACGAGACGTTGAGCCTCGGCATCCCCTTCGGACCGGCCTTCGTCACCTTCGACGAGTCCCGGCTCGCCACCGACATGGCCGTCGCCGTCGTCGGACTCAGCCTCAACGAGGCGGCGTACGCCTCCGAAGTGGTGCGCGGCGGCGTCCTCTCCGTCGACCAGGGCCAGCACGAGGCGGCCGCGGCGCTCGGGCTGCCCAAGGGTTACCAGTTCCGCCGGATCGTCCTGCCGCAGGCACTCAGGTCCATCACGCCGAACTACGTCAACCAGCTGATCGGCCTCATCAAGGGCACGTCCCTGGTGTTCTACGTCTCGCTGCTCGACCTGTTCGGCTCGGTGCAGTCGATGGGCAGCACCTACCCCGGCGACATCGTGCCGCTGCTCATGGTCGCCACCGTCTGGTACCTGATCCTCACCAGCGCCGTGTCCGTCGTCCAGTTCTACGTCGAGCGGTACTTCGCCCGGGGCGCCACCCGCACCCTGCCGCCGACTCCCCTTCAGAAGGCACGCGCCGGTCTCACCGAGGTCCGGGCCCGGTTGCGCCGGGAGGCCGCCGTATGAGCTCCACCGGCACGACGACGGAAACCGCATCCGGCACCGCCCCCGGCACGGCCCCCGAAGCCACCCCCGCCGCCCTCGAAGTGCACGGCGTGCACAAGTGGTTCGGCACCCACCACGTGCTCGACGGCATCGACCTGACCGTGCCGCCCGGCGAGGTCACCGTCGTCCTCGGCCCTTCCGGCTCCGGCAAGTCCACGCTGCTGCGGGTCATCAACCACCTGGAGAAGCCGGAACGCGGACACGTCAGCGTCGGCGGCGAGCCGATCGGCGTCCGCCGCCACGGCACCCGGCTCAAGGAGATCAGCGAGCGGGCCATCCTGCGCCAGCGCGGCCGGATCGGCTTCGTCTTCCAGAACTTCAACCTCTTCCCGCACCTCACCGTCCTCGACAACGTCGCGGCCGCACCCGTGGCCACCGGCCGGCTCAGCCGCGAGGACGCCCGCCGGCTCGCCCGCGACCTGCTCACCCGGGTCGGCCTCGGCGACCGCACCGGCGCCTACCCCCGCCAGCTCTCCGGCGGTCAGCAGCAGCGCGTCGCCATCGCCCGCGCCCTCGCCCTGCGGCCCGGCATCATCCTCTTCGACGAGCCGACCTCGGCCCTTGACCCCGAACTGGTCGGCGAGGTCCTCACCGTCATCAAGGACCTGGCGACCAGCGGCACGACGCTCGTGATCGTCACCCACGAGATCGGCTTCGCCCGCGAGGTCGCCGACCGGGTCGTCTTCATGGACGAGGGGCGGATCGTCGAACAGGGCCCGCCCGGCGAGGTGCTGGACCACCCGCGCCACGAACGCACCCGCGACTTCCTCGCCAAGGTGCTCTGACCCCCTTCCCATCCGCCCGCATCACTTCGCCCCTCTCTCCGCTTCTCTCCGACTCTCTCCGACAAGGACAGCCATGCCCCACCACCGCATCTCCCGACGCGCCCTGCTCCGCGGTCTCACGGCGGCCACCGCCGCCGTCACCCTCGCCTCCGGGCTCGCCGCCTGCGGCGGTGACAGCGGCGCCGCCACGACCACCGAGAAGGACGCCGCGGGCACCGTGACGATCGGCCGGCTGTCCAACGGCGCCGCCGAGGAGACCGGCATCAAGGTCTCCGAAGTGAAGGCGATCAGCGCCGAGGTCCCCGAGAAGATCCGCAAGAGCGGCAAGCTCGTCATAGGCGTCGGCGCGCTGCCCGACGGCTTCCCGCCGCTCGCCTACGTCGGGGACGACCAGAAGACCCTCACCGGCGCCGAACCCGACCTGGCCCGGCTGGTCGCCGCCGTGCTGGGCCTGGAGCCCGAGCTGAAGAACGCCACCTGGCAGAACATGTTCGTCGCCATCGACAGCGGCCGCACCGACGTCGCCTTCGCCAACATCACCGACACCGAGGAACGCAAGCGCAAGTACGACTTCGCGTCCTACCGCAAGGACGACATCGGCTTCGAGGTGCCGAAGGAGAGCACCTGGAACTTCGACGGGGACTACCAGAACCTCGCCGGCAAGACCGTCGCCGTCGACAAGGGCACCAACCAGGAGAAGATCCTGCTGGAGTGGCAGGCGAAGCTGAAGCAGGAGGGCAAGCAGCTCACGGTCAAGCAGTACGCCAGCAAGAACAGCACCTACCTCGCGCTGTCCGGCAAGAAGATCGACGCCTACCTGTCCGCCAACCCCGGCGTCTCCTACCACATCACCCAGACGGCGAAGTCGCCCAACGCCACGCGCAGCGCGGGAACTTACTCGGGTGCCGGTACCTCCCTCCAGGGTCTGATCGCGGCCACCACCAAGAAGGACAACGGGCTCGTCCAGCCGCTCGCGGACGCCATCGACCACCTCATCGAGAGCGGCCAGTACGCCCAGTGGCTCAAGGCCTGGAACCTCTCCGACGAGGCCGTCGAGACCGCCGAGATCAACCCGCCCGGGCTGCCGCTCGACAACTCCTGAGCGCACCGGACCGAGGCACCCGGACCGAGGCACCCGGACCGAGGCAACTCGACGCACCGCTGAAAGGAACTTCCGTGACCCAGTCGACCGGCCTCCGCGTGGAACCGGCCCCGGCCGCCGCCCCGCACCCTCTGGACAACGCGGTGTGGGCCGCCTTGACCGGCCCGCACGCCGCCTTCGCCGAGCGCGTCGGCAGAGCGGCCCGCTACCCGACCGACGTCGCCGTCTTCACCGCCCTGGAGGACCCCGCCGACCCGGCCGCCTGGGCCGACCTGTACCGTCTCGTCGGCCCCGGCGTGACCCTCGCCCTGCCCGGCACCCACCCCGTGCCGGCGGGCTGGTCGGCCTCCGGCGGCATCCCCGGCGTCCAGCTCGTGGACACCGCGCTGCGCGCCGAGCCCGCCCCCGAGGCCGTACGGCTGGGCACCGACGACGTGCCCGAGATCCTCGGCCTCATCGAGCGCACCCGGCCCGGCCCGTTCCTGCCCCGCACCGTGCTGCTCGGCACCTACCTCGGCATCCGTCACCAGGGCCGGCTGATCGCCCTGGCCGGGGAGCGGCTGCGGCTGCCCGGCTGGACCGAGATCAGCGCCGTGTGCACCGACCCCGACCACCGCGGCCGGGGCCTGGGCACCCGTCTGGTGCGGGCGGTCGCCGCGGGCATCCGCGAACGCGGCGACACCCCGTTCCTGCACGCCGCCGCGAGCAACACCGGGGCCATCCGGCTCTACGAGTCGATCGGCTTCACCCTGCGCCGCCGGATCGACTTCCGCGAAGTGCGCACGCCCGGAACAGCCGCGGAGGCCGGGGTGTTGTGACGGACGACGAGCAGACCGACCGGCGAGCAGACCGGCGGGCCGACGCCTCGGCCCCGTGGACGACGGAGGTGACGCAGATGCCGGCACCGGCCCCGCACACCTCCCGCCCGCGCCCCGCGGCGGTACGCCCGCACACCGGGGGCCCGCGCCCCGTACGCCCGCGCCCCGCCGGTCGGCACGCCGTACGTCTCCACCCCGTACGCCTCCACACCCGCGCGCACATCGACCTGCGGCGCGTGGCCGGCGCGCTCTGTCGCCCCTGAAGGGGCCCCGACTCGGCCCTGACGTCGCCCCGTCGCCCCGTCGCCGTAACGCCGTCGTACCGGGACGGCCGGCGCTCCCGTACGGACTCTCAGGAAGGGACACCTGTGTCCACCACCCCGCCCGCACCCCTCCACCTGGCCGTCGCCCTCGACGGCACCGGCTGGCACCCCGCCTCCTGGCGCGAGCCCTCCGCCCGCCCCCGCGAGCTGTTCACCGCCGGCCACTGGGCCGGCCTCGTCGCCGAGGCCGAGCGCGGACTGCTCGACTTCGTCACCATCGAGGACGGACTCGCCCCGCAGTCCTCCCTGCTCCTCGCCCCCGACGAGCGCACCGACCAGGTCCGCGGCCGCCTCGACGCCGTCCTGATCGCCGCCCGCGTCGCACCGCTGACCCGGCACATCGGCCTGGTGCCGACCGTGATCGCCACCCACACCGAGCCGTTCCACATCTCCAAGGCGATCGCCACCCTCGACTACGTCAGCACCGGCCGCGCCGGACTGCGGGTGAAGATCTCCGCCCGCCCCGACGAGGCCGCCCACTTCGGCCGCCGCACCGCCCCCGCCATCGACGGCTACGAGAGCCCGGACGCCCGCGAGGCGGTCACCGAGCTGTTCGACGAGGCCGCCGACCACGTCGAGGTCGTACGCCGGCTCTGGGACAGCTGGGAGGACGACGCGGAGATCCGCGACGTGACCACCGGCCGCTTCATCGACCGGGACAAGCTGCACTACATCGACTTCGAGGGTCGGTATTTCAGCGTCAAGGGCCCCTCCATCACGCCCCGCCCGCCGCAGGGCCAGCCACTGGTCACCGCCCTCGCCCACTGGACCGTCCCGTACCGGCTGGTGGCCCGGCAGGCCGACGTCGGCTACGTCACCCCGCACGACGCCGCCCAGGCCCGCGCCACCGTCGCCGAGATCCGCACCGAGCAGGAGCGCGCCGGACGCGCCGGCGAGCCGCTGCACGTCTTCGCCGATCTGGTGGTCTTCCTGGACGACGACCCGGCCCGCGCCGCCGCCCGCCGCGACCGCCTCGACGCCACGGCGGGCGAGCGGTACACCAGCGACGCCCGGATCTTCGCCGGCAGCCCCGCCCAACTGGCCGATCTGCTGGAGGAGTTCGCGGCGGCGGGCGTGACCGGCTTCCGCCTGCGTCCCGCCGTCCACGGCGACGACCTGCCGGCGATCACCCGGGGCCTGGTCCCCGAACTCCAGCGCCGCGGCCTCTTCCGCAGCGCCTACGAGGCCGACACCCTGCGCGGACTGCTCGGCCTGCCCCGCCCCGCCAACCGCTACGCGGCCATCGCCACCGCGCCCGCCACCGCCTGAGCCGGAGGACACCACCGCCATGAGCAAGCCGCTGAAGCAGATCCACCTGGCCGCGCACTTCCCCGGCGTCAACAACACCACCGTGTGGAGCGATCCCCAGGCCGGCAGCCATATCGAGTTCAGCTCCTTCGCCCACTTCGCGCGCACCGCCGAACGCGCCAAGTTCGACTTCCTCTTCCTCGCCGAGGGCCTGCGCCTGCGCGAACAGGGCGGCAAGATATACGACCTGGACGTCGTCGGCCGCCCCGACACCTTCACGATCCTCGCGGCGCTGGCCGCCGTCACCGACCGCCTCGGCCTGACCGGCACCATCAACTCCACCTTCAACGAGCCCTACGAGGTGGCCCGCCAGTTCGCCAGCCTCGACCACCTCTCCGACGGCCGCTCCGCCTGGAACGTCGTCACCTCCTGGGACGCCTTCACCGGCGAGAACTTCCGCCGCGGCGGCTTCCTGCCCCAGGAGGAGCGCTACTCCCGCGCCCGCGAGTTCCTCACCACGGCGGGCGAACTCTTCGACTCCTGGCGCGGGGACGAGATCGTCGCCGACCCCGCCACCGGCACCTTCCTCGGCGACGCCAAGGCCGGCGCCTTCGTCCACCAGGGGCAGCACTTCGACATCCACGGCCGCTTCGACGTCCCGCGCTCCCCGCAGGGCCGACCGGTGATCTTCCAGGCCGGCGACTCCGAGGAGGGCCGCGAGTTCGCCGCCGCCGAGGCCGACGCGATCTTCAGCCGGTACGCCACCCTCAAGGAGGGCCAGGAGTTCCACCGGGACGTCAAGCGCCGCCTCGCCAAGTATGGCCGAACACAGGACCAGTTGCTGATCCTGCCCGCCGCGACCTTCGTGCTCGGCGACACCGACGCCGAGGCCGAGGAACGAGCCCGGGAGGTCCGCCGCCGGCAGGTCAGCGGCGCCACCGCCCTCAAGCACCTGGAGTTCGTCTGGAACCGGGACCTGTCCTCCTACGACCCCGAGGGCCCGCTGCCCGAGGTCGATCCGGACGTGAGCGGGGAGCACATCGCGCGCGGCCGGGCCCAGGTGCGGATGTACCGGGACCCGATCGCCACCGCCCGTGAATGGCGCGCCCTGGCCGAGGCGAACAACTGGTCCATCCGCGATCTCGTCATCCACACCGGCAACCGCCAGACCTTCGTCGGTACCCCGGCCACCGTCGCCCGCACCATCAACGACTTCGTGCAGGCCGACGCCGCCGACGGCTTCATCATCGTCCCGCACATCACCCCCGCCGGCCTCGACGAGTTCGCCGACAAGGTCGTGCCGATCCTCCAGGAGCAGGGCGTCTTCCGCACCGAGTACGAGGGGACCACCCTGCGCGACCACCTCGGTCTCGCCCACCCCGACGCGGTGCGCGCCGACGAGCGGGCCGCTTCGTGAAGTTCCTCGCCCTCACCCTGATCATCCACCGCCCCGACCCCGTCACGGGCGAGCTGAAGTCCACCCAGGACCGCTTCCGCGAGGTCCTCGACAACGCCGTCCTCGCCGAGGAGTTGGGCTTCGACGGCTTCGCGGTGGGAGAGCGGCACGAGCGGCCCTTCCTCTCCTCCTCACCACCGGTCGTCCTCAGCCACATCGCCGCGCTGACCCGCCGCATCCGGCTGTTCACCGCCGTGACGACGCTGAGCCTGCTCGACCCGGTCCGCGCCTACGAGGACTACGCGACCCTCGACCACCTCTCCGGCGGCCGCCTCGACCTGATCATCGGCAAGGGCAACGGCACCGCCCAGCGCGACCTGTTCCACGTCACGCCCGAGGACCAGTGGGAGCGCAACGCCGAGAGCTACGGGGTCTTCCGCCGCCTGTGGCGCGAGGACAGGGTCTCCGCCCGCACCCGTTTCCGGCCCGAGCTGACCGACGCCGAGGCGTGGCCGCGGCCGTACCAGCAGCCGGTGCGCGTCTGGCACGGCAGCGCCACCAGCAGGGAGTCCGTCGACCTCGCCGCCCGATACGGCGACCCGCTGTTCTCCGCCAACGTCACCCACCCCATCGAGCCGTACGCGGAGTTGATCCGCTACTACCGCGAACGCTGGGCGCACCACGGGCACGACCCGGCGGACATCTCGGTCGGCGCCGGCACGGCGGGCCTGTATGTGGCCCGGACCTCGCAGCAGGCCCTCGCGGCCTACCGGCCGATCTTCGAGAGCGGTCTCGCCTTCCAGCGCGAGGCGGGCCTGCCGGTCGTCTTCGAGACGCTGGAGGACTTCGTGGCGCGCAGCTCGGCGCTGATCGGCAGCCCGCAGCAGGTGATCGAGAAGGTGCACCGCCAGCACGAGCGGTTCGGGCACTCGGTGACCGCCGTGCAGGCCGACGCGAGCGGACTGACCGACACCGAGCACCGGCGCTCCCTGGAGCTGTTCCAGTCCGAGGTCGCCCCGGTCCTGCGCCGGGACCTCGCGGACCCGCCGTTCGCCTGGGGCCCGGTGCGGCCCGCGGCCGAGCCGCACCTCGCGGCTCGCTGAGCCGCGCCACCGCGCCCCGCGCGCACGAAAAAGCCGTGTCCGCCGCCCCCTACGCGGCGGACACGGCACGGTCCCGGCGCCGTCGCCCTCCCCCGAAGGCGGCGGCACCGGAACAACCCCCGGCGCCGGTCTGCGGCCGTGACGCCCGGGTGTCTGTGAGTCGCGCGGTCACCAGCACATGACCGCGGTCTCGCCCGCCCCCCGACTGGAGTACAGGCGCACCCGGACGACATAGCGGCGGCCCTTGACGAAACGGGCCCTGAGCGTGGCGTTGCGGGGTGTTCCTCCGTCGTCCTGACCGGCGAGGTAGCGCGGCACACCGCCGCGCTCCTCGAAGATCACGACGACGGCGTCGCTGTCACCGAAGGTGCCCACGGTGTACTCGCGGGTCTCCGGCGGGTCCACGTGGAAGTCGGCCTGCTCACCGGGTCCGAGCCCGAGCGGCACCGAACGGAACGGCACCAGCGGGCCCCGCCGGCCGGTGGGCGGGTACCAGCGCAGGGCGAACTCCTTGTCGGCGGCGGAGAGCGTGCCGGGCGGATGCAGGCCCGAGCGGTAGTGCTCGGGCTCCAGTATCAGCCCCGACGGAAAGGGATACTCCATGATCGACTGCGGGTCCCAGACGGGGCCGTTGGCCTCGTCGCCGTCGAGCTTGCGCAGGATGTTGTGGAAGGTCCGCTCCCGGCTCCAGTGGTTCGGCGGGCCCGCCAGCTCGGCGTAGACGGCCTCGTCGTCCCACAGGATCCCGGCGTACGGGCTCTGGTGCTCGTGCAGCATGCCGAGCGCGTGCCCGATCTGGTGCAGGGCGGTGGCGCGTTCGCCGGGAGCGGTGAGGTCCCAGCCGAAGTTCATCGTGCGGTCGTTCAGGCCGACCCGGAGGGCGTCCTTGCCGATCTCCGACCAGGAGCCGTCGCCGGGCTGGAAGCCGATCCGCAGCTCCGCCTCCGAGCGGTCGCGGACCTCGGTGAGGACGAGTCCGATGCCGAGGTCCTGCCACTCGCGGAAGCAGTCGCGGACCACGTCCCGCTGCTCCTCGGTCCCCAGCCACGCCGATCGCCGCGGGCGGCCGGTGCCGCGCATCGGCACCACGGAGGCGTCGGTGTCGCCGCCGAGGAAGCAGTAGTGGAGCACGGTGCCGTTGACCCACATCCGCTGCCCGCCGACGAGCGCGGCGACGCGCTCTGCGGCCAGCCCCGGCGCGAACGCGGGGGCGGGCTGCTGCGCGAGCGAGCAGTAGCGTGCGGTCATGGCCCCAGCCTGCCGTCCGCGCAGGTCCGGGCGCCTGAGTCGGGGGCTACTCAAGTCGCCCTGTATCAGGGGTGAGTACCCGGACTCATGTATCCGTGACGATTTCTGTGACGACCGCGGTGACGGCCTCGGGGCCGGTCCTGCCGCGGGACGCGAAGACCCTGGACGACATGGACTGGCCGTTCACCGGACGGACGGGCGAACTGGAGCTGGTCCGGCGGTCCTCGGCCGCCGGACGGGGCGGACTCGTGGTGACGGGACCGGCGGGCGCGGGCAAGACCCGGCTGGTGACGGAGGCCGTCCGCGGCACCGACCACGCCCTCGCCGCCGGGACCCCCGGCAGCCGCGACCTGCCCTTCGCCGCCTTCGCCCACCTGCTGCCCGAGAACGTCACCCTGCACCGCGCGCTCCACCTCCTGACCGGCGTACGGCTGTTGGTGGTCGACGACGCCCATCTGCTGGACGACGCCTCCGCCGCCCTGGTGCACCAGCTCGCCGTGCACGGCCGCACCCGGCTCCTGGTCGTCGTCACCGACGGCGAGCCCGTGCCCGGCGCGATCTCCCGCCTGTGGTCCGGGGACGTGCTGCCGCGCCTCGCGCTGGAGCCGCTGCCCCGCGAGGAGACCGCCACACTGCTGGGAGCCGGCGGGGGCGCGGGCCCCGAGCCGCTCACCGCCGGCCGGCTGCACCGCCTGAGCCGGGGCGACCTGCGCCTGCTGCGCGAGTTGCTGGCCGCCGTACGCGCTCACGGGCTGCTCACCGCCGTCCCGGGCACCGGGCAGTGGGCCTGGCGGGGGCCGTTGCCGGTCACCGGCGCGGTACGGGAGCATGCCGCCCGTCTCCTCGACCGGGACCGCCCCGAGGAGCGCGAGACCCTCGAACGCCTCGCCTTCGCCGAGCCCCTGCCGCTCGACCCGGACGCCTTCGACGTACGGATCCTGGAGCGGCTGGAGGACGAGGGCCTGGTCGCCGTCGACGACCGGGGCGCCACCCGGCTCGCCCACCCCCTGCACGGACCGGTGCTGCGCGCCACCGCCGGCCGGCTGCGCGCCCGCCGCCTGTCCCGTACGCCGGACCGGTGCGGGAGCGCCCTGGACGCGGAGCGGGCGGCCCTCGCCGAGCGCGTCGAGCAGGCCGACGTACGCCCGCTGCCGACCCCGGTGGGGGAGTGGCTGGCGGCGGAGGGAGCGCCGGTCCCGGCGTCGTACGCGGCCTTGCGCGCCCGCTTCGCGCGCCTCCGGGGGCGTCTGTACGAGGCGGCGGCCTGGGCCCGTGAAGGGCGGCGGACGGAGCCGGCCGACCCCGCCTGCCTGCGCGAACTCGCCCTGGCCACCGCCCAGTCGGGCGAGGGCGACCCTGAGAGCCACGCGGTCTGCCCCGCCTGGGCCGCCGCCGCGCGGGGCGACCTCGACGAAGCGCTCCGGACGGCCGACGACCCGTACGACGCCGTCCGGCTGGGCGCACCGGAACGGGCGACGGGCCGGCTGACCGGCGTCTTCGCCGCCCACGCGCAGGCCTTGGCGTGCGGTGACGGACCGGCGCTGGACGAGGTGGCGGCGGAACTGGAGCGGCGCGGGCTCCTCCTCTACGCGGCCGAGGCGCGGGCCCAGGCGGCCGGCGTCCACCGCGACCCGAGCGCCGCCCGCACCGCCCGCACCCGCGCCGTGGCCCTCGCCCGCCGCTGCGAGGGCGCCCGCACCCCGGCCCTGTCCGGGCTGGTCCTCGGCGAACTCACCGCCCGTCAACGGCAGATCGTCACCCTCGCCGCGGCCGGCCTGAGCAACCGGCAGATCGCGGAGCGCCTCACCCTCTCCGTCCGCACGGTCGGCAACCACCTCTACGGTGCCTACACCCGCCTCGGCGCGGGCGACCGGGGCGCGCTGCCCTGGCTGACGAAGCTGCCGGAGCCGCAGCCGGCGTGAGCCGCGCGCTCACCCGGCCCGGCGGACGAGGTGGGTGAGGATGACCCCGTTGGCGAAGGCGGTGCGTTCGGCGACATCGAAGACGGTGGGGTCGAAGGCGCCGTCGACCACGGGGACTCCGGCGCCCGCGACGACCGGGTACGTCTTGATCAGCAGTTCGTCGATCTCGGGCAGCAGGGTGCCCGCCAGCCGGCCGCCCCCGCAGAGCCAGATGTCCAGGCCCGTCTCCGGCTCGCCCTTGAGCGCGCGCACGAGGGCGAGCGGGTCGCCCGGTACGACGGTGACGGCCGGGTCGATGTCCGGTTTGAGGGTGCTGGACACCACGTACTGGCGCAGGTGCGCGTACGGGTCGGTGATCCCGGCGTCCAGGGTCGGGCGGTAGGCGCCGAGGCCCATGACGATCGTGTCGAACCGCCGGTTCGGCGCGTCCGCGACGCCCGCGCCGGCGCGGAAGGCGGTCGGGACGGTGTCCGGGTACAGCGTGCTCACCCAGGACGAGTAGGCGGCGGCCTGCCGCTCGTCGCCCTGCGGGTAGAAGTCGAACTCGCCGCCGGGGCCCGAGATGCGGCCGTCGAGCGAGACACCGACGTAGTACACGAGCTTTCGCATGATGATTCCCCCACATGTAGTACTCTGGTTGTAGTGGTTGCATTGTAGTACTACAGATGGAGTGGTGCCAATGGTGAGACGCAACGACCAGCGGCGTGCGGCACTCGTCGACGCGGCGATCGAGGTGCTGGCCCGCGAAGGCGCGCGCGGCCTGACGTTCCGTGCCGTGGACGCGGAGGCGGCCGTGCCCGCCGGGACGGCCTCCAACTACTTCGCCAACCGCGACGACCTGCTGACCCAGACCGGCGCGCGGGTCTACGAGCGGCTCCAGCCCGACGAGGCGACCCTCGCCCGTCAGCGGACGGCCGAGCGCGACCGGGAGACGTACGTGGAGCTGATGCGCGAACTGGTCGGCCGCGTCTCGTCGTTCCGCACCGGGTACCTGGCGCTGCTGGAACTCCGCCTCGAGGCCACCCGGCGTCCCGGACTGCGGAAGGTCCTCACCGAGCGGGTCCGCGCCGATGTCGACGGCAACGTCGCCTACCACGAGTCGTCCGGCCTCCCCGGCGACGCCACGGCCGTCAAGCTGCTGATCCTGACGCTGAACTGGCTGATCGTGGAGCAGCTCACCCTGCCGGACGTGTTCTCGGCCGAGGAGCGCGAGGAGCTGGTGGCGGCGGCGGTGCGGCGCATCGTGGTGGAGGACGGCTGACGTTCAGGCCGCCCCGAACGCCGAGAAGGCCCACCCCGTCGCCTGGTGGACGGCGTCGTCCGGCAGGGTGGCCCGGGCGTCGCGCAGCGCCTCCGCCAGCGAGAGGCCCGCGTCCAGGCCCTTGTGCAGGGCGAGCATCAGCGGCACCACGGCTGCGTCGTTGACCGGCGCGCTGCACGCCACCACCCCGGCGGTGCCCAGCGGCAGCAGCGCGGTGACCAGCCCGAGCAGCTCGTCGGCGCCGACCGAGGCGAGACGGGCGGTGTCGCAGCAGGACAGGATGATCCGGTACGGGCTGCGGTCGAGGCGCTCGAAGTCGTGCACGATCAGCGGCCCGTCCGCCATCCGCAGCGAGGAGAACAGGGGGCTGTCGGCGCGGAAGGTCCCGTGCGCGGCGATGTGCGCCAGCGCGGCCCCGTCCAGCTCCCGCAGCACCCGGGGCACCCGCGCCTCGTCGCCCTCCAGGACGGTGGGGCCGACGGCGGGCACGCCGTACGCGCCGTCCCGGGGCCGGGTCCCGTCGCCGGTCCGCGCCCCCGCGCCCTCGTACCGTGCCGCCAGTTCCGGGACCTCCGCGCCGTCGCTGGCCAGACCCGGGCCGCGAACCAGCACCTGGCGGCCGCCCGGCGGGGGAGCGGTGTCCTTGGCGCGGAGCCAGCTGCTAGCCGAGGGGGAGACGCTGAGGACGCGGTCGCGCAGGGCCGGGAGCAGGGCCCACGGGACGCGGTGGAGGCGGCCCGGGGGGACCACGACGACCGGGCCGGTGCCGAGGTGCTCCGCCGCCGGCCCGAGGAGCAGGGACTGGAGACGGGCGCCCGACGCCTCCACCAGGGGCAGCCGGGCCTCCGCACCCGGGTGGGCGAGCCGTCTGAGGCCCGCCTGGACGTGCTCCGCCTCCCGCTCCGCCTCGGCCAGCAGCCCCGCCGCGAAGCGCCGTACCCGCCCCTGGCCGCACAGCAGCACGTGCACGCGCCCGTCCAGCACCGCCAGCTCCATCAGCCGCACGTCGTCGCCCAGCCGCCGCAGCAGGTGCCCCACCTCGAAGCGGTCGCCGTCACCGGGAGCCTCGCCCCGCATGTGCAGGGTGCGGGAGCGGATCTCCCGCTCCAGGCGCCGCTGCTCCCGCTCCAGGGCCGGCACCGGCCGTTCGCCGGCCGTACGGGCGTCCTCCGCGCGGGAGGCCAGTTCCCGGAACGCCGTCATCGCGCTCAGCAGCACCGGATCGGCCGGCGGCCGGGTCGGCGGCGCGGACAGCACCGTCGCCCGCCACCGCTCGCTCCACAGCAGCAGCCGCCGCGGCCCGCCCGAGACCAGGCTCGCCCGCTGCGCCAGCGCCGCCAGCTCCGCGCCCTGCGCCGTGGCCCGCGCCCGCAGCTCCGAGGCGCCCAGCGTCATCCGGTGGTCGTCCAGCACGTCCAGCCCCCGCCGGCACGCCTCCAGCACCCCCCGCGCCGACCCCGCCGCCCGCGCCCGCAGCGCCTGCGCCGCCCAGCCCGTCATCCGGGCGAGCGGTGGGCCGCTGTGCCGGGCGCGCGCGGCGACCGCCAGATGCCGCTCGGCGTCCGCCGTCCAGCCGAGGCCCAGCGCGATCCGGCCCGCCAGCAGCGACGCCTCCGGCGCGGCCGGCGCCCCGAACGCCGCCAGCCGCTCCGCCACCGCCGCCGCGTCCGCCACCAGCCGGCCCGAGGCGCGGCCCGTCGCCACCCGTGCCTCGATCAGCACCAGCCGGGCGTGCGTCTCGTACCAGGTGCGCCGCTGGGTGGCGAACAGCCGCACCGCCACCGCCGCGCGCGCGAGCGCCGTCGGCGCGTCGTCCGCCAGCCGGGCCGCCCGCGCGGCGACCAGCAGCAGCTCCGCCTTGCGGGTGGACTGCCCGCCCATCCCGTCCAGCGCCGCCAGCGCCCCGTCCGCCTCGGCCAGCGCCTCCGTGGCCAGCCCCGCCGCCATCAGCACCTCGCAGCGCCGGATGGTGAGCATGAACGTCGGCGTCCCCAGCTTCGCGTACCGCTCCTCCGCCTCGTCCAGCAGCCGCAGCGCCGTCGGCACGTCACCCGAGCGGAACGCCGCCAGCCCCCGGCTCTCCACCGCGTCGGCCTTGTCGTGCTCCTGGCCCGTGGTGTCCCACAGCGCCTCCGCCTCGGTGAAGTCCGCGTCCGCCCGCTCCACCGAGCCGAGAGCCAGATGCACGGTCGCCCGCAGCGTCAGCGCCCGCGCCGTCCAGATCACGTCGTCCGCCGCCCGCAGCACCGGCACCGCCCGCCGTACGTCCTCCAGCGCCTCGCCGTGCCGGCCCAGCACCCACCACACGTACGCCCGCCGGTACAGCACCCGCGCGCGTGTGTGCCCGCTGCCGCGCGCCACGCCCCGCTCGAACGCCGCCAGCCCGTCCCGGGTCCGCCCGGCGTGCACCAGCGCCACCCCGAGCGTGGCCAGGACGTCCGCCTCCCGCTCCGCCGACTCCGCGCGGGCGGCGAGATCGCGGGCGCGCCGCAGATGGGCGAGGGCCCGCCGGGTGTCGCCGAAGTCCCGCTGCCAGATGCCGATCACCTGGTGGGCGACCGAGGCGTGCAGCGGTACGGGATCGGCCCCGAGCAGTTCCTCGGCCCGTGCCAGCGCCTCGCCCGGGGCGGCGAACACCATCGGCAGCAGTTGCAGAACCGAGTCGTTTCCCGCTGTCACCCCACGGATGGTAGTGCTCCGGAACCACACCCCACAGGATCGAGTCTGTATCAATCGGCCGGTCCGGGACTCTGATTCACGACCGCCGTCCCGATCGACGTCCCGAACACCGTTCCGACCCGCCCCCGCTCCGCCCCCCGCCCCCACACCCTTCGTCACCGCGCCGCTCCAGTAGAGGACACGACATGGCACCACAGCGTTTCCGCGAGCAGTTCGACCAGATCCAGCGCTCGATGGCGGGCGTCCCGCTGGCGATGGGCCCCGACGACTCCGCCGAGTTCTTCTACGAGAAGGGCGTCGTCCTCGCGCGCGACGGCGAGGAGGCCCGCCTCGTCGAGGACACCGTGCGCGACCACTTCACCGCGATGTCCGACCTCACCCCGGACCACGTGCGCCGGGCGAGCCCCGAGACCAACCGCACCGGCATCACCCGCATCCAGGTCGGCGACCCCGGCGAGGGCGCCCACGACGGCGACCCGCTCGTCGCCCACGCCCTGCGCTCGCTCAGGACGATGGAGGGCCGGGCCGGCCGCCGGCTGATCAGCCGCAACCACGTCGTCTCCATCGCCGTCAACGCCTGCCCCGGCGACGAGCCCGTCCCCGTCCCGCTCACCGAGCCGCCCAACCCGGCCGCCGCCGAGACGCCCTACGACGCCGGGACCGCCGTCGGCGTCCTGGTCCTCGACACCGGCCTCATGAACGACTACCGCTCCTACCCGCTGCTCGGCCACACCACCGGCGACGCCCAGATCAAGGAGTGCGGCGACGACGGCGTCCTGTGCCAGTACGTCGGCCACGGCACCTTCATCGCCGGGCTCGTCGCCGCCGTCGCCCCCAACACCGAGGTGACCGTCCGCAACACCCTCAACGACGCGGGCGCCATCCTGGAGTCCGAGCTGGGCGAGAAGCTCTTCGAGGCCGTCGACCGGGACGGCTGGCCCGAGGTGCTCAGCCTCTCCGCCGGCACTTCCAACGGCCGCACCGACGGCCTGCTCGGCGTCCACGCCTTCATGGAGGAACTCCGCTCCCGGCGCACCCTGCTGGTCGCCGCCGCCGGCAACAACGCCAGCGCCACGCCCTTCTGGCCCGCCGCCTACGCCGACCTGCCCGGCTGGGAGACCTCCGTGCTGTCGGTCGGCGCCCTGCGCTCCGACGGCGAGTTCGGCGCCTGCTTCAGCAACCACGGCGGCTGGGTCAAGGCGTACGCCCCCGGCGAGCGCCTCGTCAGCGCGCTGACCGGGTTCGGCACGCCGGTGCCGTACGTCTACCAGCACTCCACCTACGACGCCTGCCGGTTCGGGTTCGGCTACTCCTGCACCTGCCAGTCGCCCCGGCACAACGGCATGCTCAGCGAGCCGGGCGAGGCGCCCGTCAAGCCGGACCAGGTGATGTTCGAGGGGCACGCGCAGTGGAGCGGCACCTCCTTCGCCACCCCGGTGGTCGCCGGCCTGATCGCCTCCCACATGACGGCCCACAAGGAACGCGACCCGCGCGAGGCCCGCAGGCAACTGCTGGCCGCCAACACGGAGTTCGCGGAGGTGCGTGGCGCGCACGTGCCCGCGCTGCTTCCGCCCACCTGGCGCCCGGTCGCGGTCGACCCCTCGTCCGGCGGATCGTGAGCACGGCGACGGCGGCCGGAACCACCCGCTCCACGGCGTACGATGACGAGTCGTACACGAGGGGTGGGACCGTGGACCGTGCAGAGGTCGGGGCGCTCGTCCAGTCGGCCGCCGACGGGGACGCGGCGGCCTGGAAGTCACTGGTGGACGGACTGGGACCGCTGGTCTGGTCCGTCGCGCGGGCGCACGGGCTGTCCGACGCGGACGCGCACGAGGTGTACCAGACCGCCTGGTTCCGCTTCGCCCAGCACCTGGGGCGGATCCGCGAACCGGAGAAGACCGGTTCCTGGCTGGCCAGCACGGCGCGGCACGAGTGCCTGAAGCTGCTGAAGGCCGCGAAGCGGTGGACGCCGACCGACGATCCGCAGCTGCTGGACCGGCCGAGCGAGGAACGCACGCCCGAGGAGTCGGTGCTCGACTCCGAGGAGGCCGCCGCGCAGACCGAGCGCGTGCGGAGGCTGTGGCAGGAGTTCGAGGAACTGGGTGACCGGTGCCGCCAGTTGCTGCGGGTCCTCATCTCCTCGCCGCCGCCCAGTTATCAGGAGGTGTCCGCCGCGCTGGACATCGCGGTGGGCAGCATCGGGCCGATGCGGCAGCGCTGTCTGCGCCGGCTGCGGGCCCGACTCGAGGCACGGGGGACGACATGAGCGACACGCACGACGCGTTCGGGGACACCGGGGACGAGTGTCCCGAGGGGACCTTCACCGACGACGAGTGGGCGACCGGGCTCCTGGAGGAGGAGCTGCGGCAGGCCGCCGCGATCCTCGACCCGGTCCCGGCCGCGCTGCGCGGCCTCGCCGTCGAGGCCTTCGCGCTGCACGACCTGGAGGCCCGGGTCGCCGGGCTGGCCTTCGACTCGCTGGTCGACGGCATCCCGGTCAGGGGAGAGGAGGACCCGCCCCGGATGCTGACCTTCCGCACGGACGAGGTCACCGTCGACGTCGAGGTGACCGCCGACGGCCTGATCGGCCAGCTCCTGCCCCCCGGCCCGGCCCGCGTCGAGGTCCTCACCGGCCCCCGGGCCCACGCCCGGCTGGCCGCCGACGACCTGGGCCGCTTCACCGGCGCCGCCCCGCCGCCCGGCCCCTTCGCCCTACGGGTGCACACCGGCGAGGACGTGGTCGTCACGGAGTGGCTGCGCACCTGACCCGGCAGCCCTCACCGGGGACGGCGTCAGCCCGATGCCGCGTCCACGAGTGCCGCCAGTGACGTGGCGAGGCGGTTCAGGCCCGGGCCGGGTGGGCCGCCCGGTTCGGTCATGTAGGTGTTGCGGCGCAGCTCCACCATCACTGCTCCGACCTCGCGTCGCCGCCCGTGGAACTCCAGCGGTACGTAGGTGCCGGTGAACGGGGTGTCGAGCCCGGTCCGCCCGCAGGGGGCGAACGCCTCACCGGCGGCGGTGAGGAGTTCGGGCGGGGTGTGGAAGGGGTCGGTGCCCAGGCAGACGGGTGGGCGCGGGCCCTCGGCGTGCAGTTCGTAGGGCAGCGGTGCGGTGGGGTAGGAGTGCACGTCGATGATCACGGCCCGTCCGGTGGCCGCGAGCCGGTCGGCGACCGCCTCCGTCATCGCCCGCGCGTACGGGCGGAAGTACCGCTCGATCAGCGGCCCCGGGTCGGTGTCCGCGGCCCGCAGCACGGCGCGGTGCGACGTCCGTGTGTATACGGCGCCCATCCCCACCGCCGTCATCTCCTCACGCTCGTCCGGGAACCGCTCCGGGTCGACGACCAGGCGGGAGGTCCGGTTCACGAACCGCCAGGGCGTGACCCCGGCGAGCCGTGCGGCCGCCTCGGCGATCTCGGCGGTGTGCGCGTCGGTCATGTGGTCCAGCTCCCGCTCCAGCGCCGCGTCGTCCAGCACGATGCCGGCGCGGACGCCGGCCGGGATCCACCGCGAGGAGTGCGGCACGTGCAGGACGACGGGGGAGCGGGGGTCGCCGGGCAGCAGCGCGTAGGCGGGCGGGGCGTCGGGCACGGTGCGCTCCGGGGGCGTGGTCGTCGGCTGGGGCTTGCGGGAAACGCCGGGGCTTGCGGGAAACGCCCGGGGCGTGCGGAAAACGCCCGGGGCGTGCGGAAAACGCCGGTGACTTGCGGGAAACGACGGCACCCCGCCCCGCGTGAGCGGAGACGGGGTGCCGGGGGACCCGGGGGACGGGCCCGGTGCGGACTAGGCGAGGGACGCCAGCGTCTCGTTCCACGTGGTGGACGGGCGCATGACCGCCGCGGCCTTGGCCGGGTCGGGCTGGTAGTAGCCGCCGATCTCGGCGGGCTTGCCCTGGACGGCGTTCAGCTCGTCGACGATCTTCTGCTCGTTCGCGGCCAGCGTCTCGGCGAGCGGGGCGAAGGCCTTGGCCAGCTCCGCGTCGTCGGTCTGCCCGGCCAGCTCCTGCGCCCAGTACAGGGACAGGTAGAAGTGGCTGCCGCGGTTGTCGATGCCGCCGACGCGCCGGGTCGGGGACTTGTCCTCGTTGAGGAAGGTCGCCGTGGCGCGGTCGAGGGCGTCGGCCAGGACCTTGGCGCGGGCGTTGCCCGTGACCTCGGCGAGCTGCTCCAGGGACGGCACCAGGGCGAAGAACTCGCCGAGGGAGTCCCAGCGCAGGTAGTTCTCCTTGACCAGCTGCTGCACGTGCTTGGGGGCCGAGCCGCCGGCGCCCGTCTCGAACAGGCCGCCGCCCGCCATCAGCGGGACGACCGAGAGCATCTTGGCGCTGGTGCCCAGCTCCAGGATCGGGAACAGGTCGGTCAGGTAGTCGCGCAGCACGTTGCCGGTGACGGAGATGGTGTTCTCGCCGCGGCGGATGCGCTCCACGGACAGCTTGGTCGCCTCGACCGGGGACAGGATCTTGATGTCCAGGCCCTCGGTGTCGTGCTCCGGCAGGTACGCCTTGACCTTCGCGATCAGGTTGGCGTCGTGCGCGCGGCCCTCGTCCAGCCAGAAGACGGCCGGGTCGCCGGTGGCGCGGGCGCGGGTGACGGCCAGCTTCACCCAGTCGCGGATCGGGGCGTCCTTGGTCTGGCAGGCGCGGAAGATGTCGCCCGCGGAGACCGTCTGCTCCAGGACGGCGTCACCGGCCGCGTCGACCAGGCGGACCGTGCCGGTGGCGGGGATCTCGAAGGTCTTGTCGTGGCTGCCGTACTCCTCGGCCTTCTGCGCCATGAGGCCGACGTTCGGGACCGAGCCCATCGTGGACGGGTCGTAGGCGCCGTTGGCCCGGCAGTCGTCGATGACGGCCTGGTAGACACCGGCGTACGAGGAGTCCGGGATGACGGCGAGGGCGTCGTGCTCCTGGCCGTCCGCGCCCCACATGTGGCCGGAGGTGCGGATCATGGCCGGCATGGACGCGTCGATGATGACGTCCGAGGGCACGTGCAGGTTGGTGATGCCCTTGTCGGAGTCGACCATCGCCAGTTCCGGGCCCTCGGCCAGCTCGGCGTCGAAGGACGCCTTGATCTCGGCGCCCTCGGGCAGGGACTCCAGGCCCTTGTAGATGCCGCCCAGGCCGTCGTTCGGGGTGAGGCCCGCCTTGGCGAGGACGTCGCCGTACCGGGCGAAGGTCTTCGGGAAGAAGGCGCGGACCACGTGGCCGAAGATGATCGGGTCGGAGACCTTCATCATCGTGGCCTTCAGGTGCACCGAGTAGAGGATGCCTTCGGACTTGGCGCGGGCGACCTGCGCGGTGAGGAACTCGCGCAGCGCGGCGACGCGCAGCACGGAGGCGTCGACGACCTCGTCCTTCTTCACCGGTACCGACTCGCGCAGCACCGTCGTGGTGCCGTCGTCGCCGACCAGTTCGATCCGCAGCGCGCCGTCCTCGGCGATCACCACGGACTTCTCGGTGGAGCGGAAGTCGTTCTCGCCCATCGTCGCCACGTTGGTCTTGGACTCGGAGGTCCAGGCGCCCATGCGGTGCGGGTGGTTCTTGGCGTAGTTCTTCACCGACGCCGGGGCGCGGCGGTCGGAGTTGCCCTCGCGCAGGACCGGGTTGACCGCGGAGCCCTTGACCTTGTCGTAGCGGGCGCGGATGTCGCGCTCCTCGTCGGTCTTCGGGTCGTCCGGGTAGTCCGGCAGCGCGTAGCCCTGGTCCTTCAGCTCGGCGACGGCGGCCTTGAGCTGCGGGATGGAAGCCGAGATGTTCGGCAGCTTGATGATGTTGGCGGCGGGCGTCTTGGCCAGCTCGCCGAGTTCCGCGAGGGCGTCCGGGATGCGCTGGTCCTCGGTGAGGTACTCCGGGAACAGGGCGATGATGCGGCCGGCCAGCGAGATGTCGCGGGTCTCGACGGCGACACCCGCCTGCGAGGCGTACGCCCGGATCACCGGCAGGAACGAATACGTCGCCAGGGCCGGGGCCTCGTCAGTGTGCGTATAGATGATGGTCGAGTCAGTCACCGGGTGCTCCGCTCCACGTACGTCTGCAACATTGCTCGACATCAAGATATCTCGTGATCGACCTCGGCTCGACAGGGGTCGCACGGAGATTCCGGACACCCTTGCGAGTACCGCCCGTGCGAGCCTGTCGAACGTGCGATCGATACGGTGGTCAGGAGACCGGCGCGGCGTCCTCGCCGGCCCGCTGCTGCGGGAAGACCACCGCGCCCTGCTGGAGCGCGACCGTGCGGGCGGGCGACGGGATCCGGATGCCCTCGGCGCGGTAGCGCTTGTGCAGGCGCTTGATGAACTCGTGCTTGATCCGGTACTGGTCGCTGAACTCGCCGACGCCCAGGATCACGGTGAAGCCGATCCGCGAGTCGCCGAAGGTGTGGAAGCGGACGGCCGGCTCGTGCTCCGGCACCGCGCCGGTGATCTCGGTCATCACCTCGGTGACCACCTCGGTCGTCACCTGCTCCACGTGCTCCAGATCACTGTCGTACGAGACGCCGACCTGGACCAGGATCGTGAGCTTCTGCTCGGGGCGCATGAAGTTGGTCATGTTCGACTTGGCGAGCTGGCCGTTGGGGATCACGACCAGGTTGTTGGACAGCTCGCGGACCGTGGTCTGACGCCAGTTGATGTCCTCGACGTAGCCCTCCTCGCCGCTGCTGAGCTGGATGTAGTCACCCGGCTGCACGGTCTTCGAGGCGAGGATGTGGATGCCGGCGAAGAGGTTGGCCAGCGTGTCCTGGAGGGCCAGCGCCACCGCCAGACCGCCGACGCCCAGGGCGGTGAGCATCGGCGCTATGGAGACGCCCAGCGTCTGGAGCATCACCAGGAAGCCGATGGCCAGCACCAGGACGCGGGTGATGTTGACGAAGATCGTGGCCGAACCGGCGACCCCGGAGCGGGACGCCGTCACCGTCTGCACCAGGCCGGCGATCACCCGGGCCGCCGACACCGTCGCCACGAAGATCACCAGGACCGTCAGGACCTGGTTGACGTTGTGCTGCACGGCCCGCGTCAGCGGCAGCGCCGCCGCGGCCCCCGCCACGCCGCCCGCGACCGCCGCCCACGGCGCCACCGTGCGCAGCGCGGCCACGATGACGTCGTCGCCGCTCCAGCGGGTGCGGTCGGCGTGGCCGGCCAGCCAGCGCAGCAGCACGCGCAGCAGGAACGCGCCCAGCAGACCCGCCCCCAGCGCGATGCCGGCGGGCACCAGGTGGTGCATCGTCAGTTCCTCGGTCACCGCTCACCTCCACGGGGTCCGGCCGCGGCGAAGTCCCGCGCCGACAACCCGATGTGATCACTCGTCACGTTCGTCACCTGCTCATACCTGCCGGACCGCGGGCCCGGAGCTGTCGCGACCACGCCGGCCCCGCAAGACAGTTCGACCGACGCGCCCACTCATCCTGCCGCATCCGCGCGGGTGTTCCGTACCGGCCGGGGGAGCGGCGGCACAGGTCCGACCACGCGCGGCCCGCGCGGCGGGGGTGCCGGGGGCCGGGCCTTGCGGCCCGGATGGTGCACAGCCCACGAGGGCCGCAGCCCCCGACTGATGTGCATCCCGGCGCGCCCGCCTCCCGGCCGCGCGGGAACGGCGAGGGCGGCTTCCGGCCGCGCGGCGTGTGACGCCGGGCCTCCCGGGCGGGCTGCCACCCGCCAGGGCCTCGCGTGCGGGCTGCCCCATGTCCGACGTGCCGGTGCCCGCCTTCCGCGTGCTCGCCTTCCGTCCGGCGTGGCGCCGCAAGGCAGCGGCCCCGGGGTGCTGTTCGACCCTGCGAGCCGCCTCCCGGCCGCGCGGGAACGGCGAGGGCGGCTTCCGGCCGCGCGGCGTGTGACGCCGGGCCTCCCGGGCGGGCTGCCACCCGCCAGGGCCTCGCGTGCGGGCTGTCGCCCGGCCCGGCCTGCCGCTGATCACGTGCCCCTCAGATCACCCGCATCCGCACCAGCGCCGCCAGCGTCAGTGCCCCCGGGAGCAGGGGGAGCCAGACGGTCAGGAGGCGGAAGGCTACGACCACTGCCGTGGCCACCGTCGCCGGGCCGCCCGTTGCCACCAGGGCCACGATGAGGGCCGCCTCCACCGAGCCGATGCCGCCCGGGGTCGGGACCAGGGCGACCGCGACCGTCGCCGCCAGGTACGCCACCGCCATGTGCCCGGCCGGCACCGGCAGGTCCAGCGACCGGCCCACCAGCACCAGCGCGGTGGCCTGGAGAGCCGGGAAGGCGAGCGCCCCGCCCCACAGCGCCAGCGCCCGTGCCGGACGGGCGTGCACCGCGCGGGCTTCGCCCAGGGCCGTACGGAGGAACGAGAGCAGCGCCGCACGCCACCTCGGCGCCAGCGCCAGTACGCCGGCCGCCACCGCCGGCGCCGCGCACACCACCGCCACCAGCGGCCCCACCGCCCCCGCCGGGAGCAGCGCGCCGAGCCGCAACGCGCCCGGGAACGCCAGCAGCAGGGCGCCCAGCAGCGCGAGCCGGCCGGCGCTCTCCGCCAGCAGATACAGGGCCAGCGCGGCCGAGGACCGCACCAGCGGCAGCCCGCACACCGTCATGAACCGCAGATTGACCGCGCTCGCGCCCAGCCCCGTCGGCAGCAGATGGTTGGCGGCGCCCGCCGCGAACTGCATGGCGACCAGCCGCCGCCGCGGCAGCCGCTCCACCACCGCCCCCTGCCGGGTGCAGGCCGCCGCGACCCAGGTCAGACAGGTCGCGCCGGCCGCCGCCAGCAGCCAGGGCCAGCGGGCCGTGGACAGCTGGCCGAAACCCTCGGCCAGCACCCACCGATGGCGCACCGCGACCAGGGTGACCAGCAGCAGGGGCAGGACGCACAGGGTCCGGCGGACCGGGACGCGGCGCAGCAGGGGCTTGTCGGGGAGTCGTACCGCAGTCGTCACACCACAAGAGATTCCCCCAGCCACGCCAACTACGGATGGCCGACGCGCGGATCCGGGCTTACGGACCGGGGGCCGCGCCTCCTTGACCTCAAGGAAGCTTGAGGCCTTACCGTCCTCGGCATGAGCATGGAGACCACCGCCTGGACCCAGCTGCACAGCGTCATGAACGCCGAGCAGGAACGCCGCCCCCTCGCCCGCGCCACCTTGCGCCGCATCGGCGCCTTCGCCCGCCCGCACCGCCGCCGCATCGCCCGTTTCGTGCTGCTCGGGGTGGTGACCGCGGGGCTCGCCGTCGCCACCCCCGTCCTCGCCGGCCGCGTCGTGGACGCGATCGTGTCGGGCGGCGACGAGGGCACCGTCGTACGCCTCGCCCTGCTGATCGCGCTCATCGCGGTCGCCGAGGCGGTGCTCGGCATCCTCTCCCGCCGGCTCTCGGCGACGCTCGGGGAGGGACTCATCCTCGATCTGCGGACGGCCGTGTTCGATCATGTGCAGCGCATGCCGGTCGCGTTCTTCACACGCACTCGTACGGGAGCGCTCGTCTCCCGACTCAACAACGACGTCATCGGCGCCCAGCGCGCCTTCAGCAACACCCTCTCCGGCGTGGTGAGCAACCTCGTCACCCTGCTGCTCACCCTCGCCGTCATGCTCACCCTGTCCTGGCAGATCACCCTGCTCGCCCTGGTCCTGCTCCCCGTCTTCGTGCTGCCCGCCCGGCGCATGGGCCGCCGCATGGCCCGTATGCAGCGCGAGGCCGCCACCCTGAACGCCGCGATGGGCACCCGGATGACCGAGCGGTTCTCGGCGCCCGGCGCCACGCTGATCAAGCTGTTCGGCCGCCCCGAGGAGGAGTCCGCCGAGTTCGCCGACCGCGCCCGCCGCGTCGCCGACATCGGCGTGCGCACCGCCACCGCCCAGGCCGCCTTCATCACCGCCCTCACCCTGGTCTCCGCCCTCGCCCTGGCCCTCGTCTACGGCCTCGGCGGCTTCTTCGCCCTGCGCGGCACCCTCGACGCGGGCGCCGTCGTCGCCCTCGCCCTGCTCCTGACCCGCCTGTACGCGCCGCTGACCGCGCTCGCCGGTGCCCGCGTCGAGGTGATGAGCGCCCTGGTCAGCTTCGAGCGGGTCTTCGAGGTGCTGGACCTCACCCCGCTCATCGAGGACCGGCCCGACGCCCGCCCGGTCCCCGCCGGCCCCGTCGCCGTCGAGTTCGACGACGTCCGCTTCGGCTACCCCGCCGCCGACAAGGTCTCCCTCGCCTCCCTCGAAGAGGTCGCCGCCCTCGACACCCGCGGCGGCGAGGAGGTCCTGCACGGCCTCTCGTTCCGCGCCGAACCCGGCCGGACCGTCGCCCTCGTCGGCTCCTCCGGCGCCGGAAAGTCCACCATCGCCCAGCTCCTGCCGCGCCTGTACGACACCGACGCCGGCACCGTCCGCGTCGGCGGCGTCGACGTGCGCGAGCTGAGCGCCCGGTCCCTGCGCGAGACCGTCGGCATGGTCACCCAGGACGGCCACCTCTTCCACGACACGGTCCGCGCCAACCTGCTCCTCGCCCGCCCCGACGCCACCGGCGACGACCTGTGGGACGCCCTGCGCCGGGCCCGCCTGGACGACCTCGTACGCTCCCTGCCCGACGGCCTCGACACCGTGGTCGGCGAGCGCGGCTACCGGCTCTCCGGCGGCGAGCGCCAGCGGATGACCATCGCCCGGCTCCTGCTGGCCCGCCAGCGCGTCGTCATCCTGGACGAGGCCACCGCCCACCTCGACAACACCTCCGAGGCGGCCGTCCAGGAGGCCCTCGCCGAGGCCCTGGAAGGCAGGACCGCCGTGGTCATCGCCCACCGGCTCTCCACCGTCCGCGCGGCCGACCAGATCCTGGTGGTCGAGGCCGGCCGCATCGTGGAACGCGGCACCCACGACGAACTCCTGGCCGCCGGCGGACGGTACGCCGAACTCCACCGCACCCAGTTCGCCGGGCCGAAGGAGGACGGCGCGCGGGCGGCGGCGACCGCCGAACAGCCGGCGTAGCCCCGGACGGGGTGCCGCAGCCCTACGGCACCCCGTCCGGCCGCGTCCCCACCGGCAGGTCCAGCTCGGCCCAGACCACCTTGCCCTCGGGCAGCCGGCACGAACCCCAGCGCCGGCACAGCATGTTGATCAACTGGAGCCCGCGCCCGGTCTCGTCGCTCGCCCCCGCGTGCTGGATCTGCGGCAGGTCCGGACCCGCGTCGGACACCTCCACCGTCAGCCGCTCGTCCCGCAGCAGCCGCAGCTCACCGGGGGCGTGACCGTACCGCAGGGCGTTGCCGACCAGCTCGCTGACCACCAGCTCCACGGTGTCCACCAGGTCCTCCAGCCCCCACAGCGGCAGCCGCTCGCGCACCTCGGCACGGGCCTGGCGGGCCGCCGTGCCGTCGGGCGGCAGCGTCCGCACGTACACCGCGCCCCGGGGGCCGAGCGGCAGCGCGTGGGCGGTCAGCAGGATCGCGTCGTCGGACCGGTCGGCGCCGACCCGCTCCCAGATCACCCGGCACGCGCTGCCGTCCTCGGGCACGCCCTCCTCGACCACCTCCCGCACCCGCTCCAGCTGGGTGAGGACATCGGCCGTGCGGGACCTGATCAGCCCGTCCGTGAAGAACGTCAGCCGGGCCCCCTCGGGCACCGGGCGCTCCACCGGGTCGTACGGGATCACGCCCGTGCCCAGCGGCGCCCCGGCCGGCAGGTCGAGGTAGGAGACGGTGCCGTCGGGGCCGGTCAGCAGCGGCGGCGGATGACCGGCGGTGGCGACCCGGAAGGTGTGCGCGCCCGCGTCGTAGACCCCGCACAGGCAGGTGGCGAGCTGGTCGGCCTCCAGGTCGCGGGCGGCCAGGTCCAGCCGGGCCAGCAGCCGCTCCGGGGCGATGTCGAGGGCCATCAGGGTCCGGGCCACCGAGCGCAGCCGGCCCATCGTCGCCGCCGCCCCGAGGCCCCGGCCCATCACGTCGCCCACCATCAGCGCGGTGCGGCCGGTGGGCAGCTCGACGACGTCGAACCAGTCACCGCCCACCGTGGCCGGGTCGGCGGCCGGTTCGTAGCAGGAGGTCACCGTCAGGCCGGGGGTGTTCGGGCTGGTCCGGGGGAGCAGGGCCCGTTGCAGGGTGACCACGTGCTCGCGCTCGCGCCCGTAGAGACGCGCGTTGTCGACGGAGACCGCCGCCCGGGAGGCCAACTCCGTCACCAGCGCCACGTCCGCGCGGGTGAAGGGCGGCCGGCTGCCGGCCCGGACGAAGTTGGCGAGGCCCAGCAGTACCCCGCGGGCGATGAGGGGAACCCCCACATAGGAGTGCACACCGACTCGGCGCAAGAGTTCGGCCGCGAAGGAGTTGGGTGTCACCGAGGCGTAGTCGGACAGCGCCATCCGGGTGAGCAGGATGGGCTTCCGGGTGGCCAGGCAGGTGCGCAGCGACCCCTCCGCCGTGTACGCGGTGTAGCTGGGCCGTACTTCCCCCGGCTTCGGA
The DNA here is from genome assembly GCA_049998335.1 of Streptomyces sp. cmx-10-19. GTDB lineage: Bacteria > Actinomycetota > Actinomycetes > Streptomycetales > Streptomycetaceae > Streptomyces. The sequence continues at coordinate 25,471 of JAEBFB010000019.1, read as the reverse complement.
GCGAGGCCCAGGCCCGGGGTCTCCGCGACCGCCGTCGCCCGCAGCCGGGGGCGGACCGTCTCCGGGTCCAGGCTGCCGCCCTCCTGGAAGTGGAGCACCGACTCCAGCAGGTCCACCGCGCAGCCGTCTGCCAGTTCCGGCACGGTGAAGCCGGCCAGTTCCTCGGCCGTGCGCCGCAGGTCCAGCGTGGTGCCGATGCGCATCCCGGCCTCGTTCAGCCAGGCCAGCCGGCGCCGGGCGCGGACCGCGTCGGTGACCGGCCGCAGCGCCGCCCGCAGCGCCCGGCTGCCGCCCACGAGCACCTCGGGAGGCCGGCGCGCCCCGCGCGGCCGCGGTCGTTCCCGCACGCGTCGCCTCCTCCCAGGAGCCTCTGCCAGGAGCCCCGCCGGGTCCCCTGCCCCCGATTCTGCCTCGCCTCGCCACCCGCGGCGACGGCTGTGCCCCGGCCGGGGCATTCGACCGGCCGGGGAACTCGACCGGCCGGGGCCCGGAACGGTACGTCTCAGACCCGCAGCCACACCGCCGTGTCGGCCGGCAGCCCGCCGTCCCCGTCGAGGGGGCCGCTGCGCAGCAGCACCGCGCTGTGCGAGGGCAGCCCGACCGGCCCGGCGGACAGGTTGACCACGCAGACCGGGCCGTCGCCGCGCCGGAACGCGAGGACGCCCTCCGGCGCCGGAAGCCAGTCCAGCGGGCCGTCGCCGAGCCCGTCGACCGTGCGCCGCAGCCGCAGCGCCTCCCGGTAGAGGGAGAGCATCGACTCCGGGTCGGCGCTCTGCCGGTCCGCCGCGTAAGCCGCCCAGCCCGCCGGCTGCGGCAGCCAGGGCTCCGTCTCGGAGCCGAAACCGCAGTACGGGGCGTCGGCGGCCCAGGGCAGCGGCACCCGGCAGCCGTCGCGGCCCGGGTCGACGCCCCCGGAGCGGAAGTGCATCGGGTCCTGGAGTCGGTCCAGCGGGATGTCCGCCTCCGGCAGGCCCAGCTCCTCCCCCTGGTACACGTACACGGCCCCCGGCAGGGCCAGCGTCAGCAGCGCGGCCGCCCGCGCGCGGCGGGTGCCCAGGGCCAGGTCGGTCGGGGTGCCGAAGGCCTTCTTCGCGAAGTCGAAGCCGGTGTCCTCGCGGCCGTACCGGGTCACCGTGCGCGTCACGTCGTGGTTGCACAGCACCCAGGTCGCGGGGGCGCCGACGGGCGCGTGCTCGGCGAGGGTGTCGTCGATGGTGCGGCGCAGCCGGTCCGGGTCCCAGGGACAGGACAGGAAGTTGAAGTTGAACGCGGTGTGCAGCTCGTCGGGCCGCAGATAGCGGGCGAAGCGCTCGGCGTCGGGCAGCCACACCTCGCCCACGAACACCCCGCCGTACGCGTCGGCGACGGCGCGCCAGGAGCGGTAGATGTCGTGCAGCTCGTCCTGGTCGATGTACGGGTGCGGGTCGACGCCCTCCTCGAAGTCGGCGAGCGCCGGGTCCTTCGCGAGCAGCGCCGCGGAGTCGATGCGTACGCCGGCCACCCCGCGCTCGAACCAGAACCGCAGCACGTCCTCGTGTTCGCGGCGTACGTCCGGGTGGGCCCAGTTGAGGTCGGGCTGTTCCGGGGTGAACAGGTGTAGGTACCACTCGCCGTCCGGGACCCGGGTCCAGGTGCGGCCGGAGAACTGGGAGGGCCAGTTGTTGGGCGGCAGTTCCCCGTTCTCGCCGCGTCCGGGGCGGAAGTGGAACCGCTCCCGCTCGGGGCTGCCGGGCCCGGCGGCCAGCGCGGCCTGGAACCAGGCGTGCTGGTCGGAGACGTGGTTGGGCACGATGTCGACGATGGTGCGGATGCCCAGCTCCCGCGCCTCGGCGATCAGCTTCTCGGCCTCGCCGAGGGTGCCGAAGGCCGGGTCGATGGTGCGGTAGTCGGCGACGTCGTAGCCGCCGTCGACGAGCGGGGAGACGTACCAGGGGGTGAACCAGACGGCGTCGACGCCGAGTTCGGCGAGGTACGGCAGTCTCGCCCGGACGCCCGCGAGGTCACCGGTGCCGTCGCCGTCGCCGTCGGCGAAACTGCGGGGATACACCTGGTAGATGACGGCGTCGCGCCACCAGTCCTCGGTGCGGTGGGAGTTGGGGGCTGCCACGTGAACGGTCCTTTCGGGCAGGATGGGTCTTCGCCGTCGGCCCGGACAGTGCGGGGCGTCGGGCAGGCCGGCGGCGAAGCTTGACGGGACGGGACGGGACGGGACGGGCCGGAGGCGGGGGAGGGGCGGGCCTGCGGCCTCAGCCCTTGAGCCCTCCGGCGGTGAGTCCGCTCATGATGTTGCGCTGGAAGATCAGGAAGATGATCAGCGTCGGCAGCGAGGCCATCGTCAGCGCCGCGATCAGCACGTTGACGGGGACACCGTTGGCCAGCGAGTAGATGCCGACGTTCAGGGTCTGCTTGGACGGGTCGGGCAGCGTCAGCATCGGCCAGAGGAAGTCCTTCCAGACGCCCACGATGGCGAAGATGGAGACCACGCCGAGGATCGGCCGCGAGATCGGCAGCACGATGGAGCGCAGCGTGCGCATCGGCGAGGCGCCGTCCATCGACGCGGCGTCGAGCAGCTCCTGGGGGACGGAGTCGAAGAACCGCTTCAGCAGGAAGATGTTGAAGGCGTTGGTCACCGACGGCAGCCAGATCGCCCACGGGGTGTTGAGCAGGTTCCGCTCGAAGATCGGCACGTCCAGCACCGTCAGGTACTGCGGCACGACCAGCACCGTCGCCGGGATCATCAGCGTCGCCAGCATCATGCCGAGGATCGCCTTGCCGAAGACCGGGCGCAGCTTGGACAGCGAGTAGGCCGCCGCCACGTCCAGAACCAGTTGGAAGGCGAGCGCGCCGAACGCGTAGAACAGGGTGTTCCCCAGCAGGCCGGCCAGGTCCATCACGTTCCAGGCCTGCGAGTAGTTGTCGGGCTGGAAGGACTCGGGGATCAGCGTGGGCGGGGTCTGCACGACCTCCTGGGTGTCCTTGAAGCCGCTGGAGACCATCCAGTACATCGGCCCGAGGAAGACCACCGTGAAGAGCAGGACGACGAGGGCGAAGACCACCCAGTACAGGGCCTTGCCGCGGGGGCGGGCGAGCTGGGCCGGTGAGATGAGCGTGCGTGTGGACATCTGTGGTTTCCCTCGGCCTCTACTCGTCCTCGGCGCGGCTGAGCTTCACGTACGCCGCCGAGAAACCGGCCAGCAGCACGAGGAGCAGCAGGCCCAGAGCCGCCGCGGCGCCGTAGTTGTTGAAGTTGAAGGCGTACTGGTAGATCAGGTAGACGACGGTGGTGGTCGACCCCTCGGGGCCGGCGCCGCCGGTGAGCAGGAACGGCTCCACGAAGACCTGCATGGTCGCGATGATCTGCATCAGCAGCAGCAGCGACAGGATCAGCCGCGTCTGCGGGATCGTCACGTGCCACACCTTGCGCAGCAGCCCGGCGCCGTCCAGCTCCGCCGCCTCGTACAGCTCGCCGGGGATGCCCTGGAGCGCGGCGAGGTAGATGAGGGCCGCGCCGCCCATGTTCATCCAGGTCGAGGCGATGACCACCGACAGCATGGACAGGTCGGGGTCCTGGAGCCATTGCTGCTCGGGCAGCCCGAAGGTGCTGAACAGTTCGTTGAGCAGGCCGTACCCGGGGTCGTACAGGTACTTGAAGAGGAGCACCGAGGCGACCGGGGGCAGCATGACCGGCAGGTAGACCAGCAGCCGCAGGTAGCCCTTGCCGTGCCGCAGTTCGTTGATGACGAGCGCCACCACGAACGGCACGGCGAAGCCGAAAACCAGGGCCAGCACGGTGAACAGCAGGGTGTTGCGCCAGGCCTGCCAGAAGGCCGGGTCGTTGAAGACCGTGCGCAGGTTGTCCAGGCCCACCCAGGAGACCTCGCCCTGGTCCGTCTTCTGGAAGGCGAGCAGGAACTCCCGGATCATCGGGTACCAGGAGAAGATCGCGAAGCAGAGCACCGCCCCGATCAGGAAGCCGTGCGCGCTGAGGTTGCGCTTGAGGCCTCTGGCGAAGGACCCGCCCGGCGGGGGCGGGCCGTCCGGCGGCGGCTGGGTGTGGCGGGATCTCGCCGCCTTGCTCGGGGTCAGGCTGGGGGCCGACATCGTCGCTCCTCGGGACTGTTCTCATGGCCCCCGGGGGGCGGCGCGGGCCGCCTCCCGGGAACGCCGGTCACTGCGTGGCCAGAACCTGGTTGACCTGCTGCTCCGCGGTGGAGAGCAGCTTGTCGATGTCGGCGTTCTCGTTGGTGAGGATGCCGGACATCACGGTGTCCAGGACCTTGTAGACCTCCTGCGCCTTCGGCGGCTCGGCCTTGCCCGCGACCGGGTTGTCCGTGAAGGCCTTGAAGTTCGCGACCGGCATCGTGGCGTGTTCGGCCCGGGCCGCGTCGTCCTTGGTCTTCGACTCGTTCAGCCAGAAGTTGGGCTGCGGCAGGCCGACCGGGAGCTTGTCGGTCTTCTTGCGGGCCCAGTTGAACTGGCCCTTGCCGACGGTGAGCGTCTGGAAGTTCAGCCAGGCGATGCCCGCCTTGATCTTGTCGGACGAGATGCCCTTCTTGATCATGTAGTCGTTGCCGCCGGCGAGGGTGTTCTTCTCGCCCGGGATCGGCCCCATGCCGAAGTTCTCGTAGTCCGCGCCGAGTTGCTGGACCATGTACGTGATGTCGTCGGGCGCGGCGAGGAACATGCCGAGCTTGTCGGTGGCTATCTGCTTCTGGAGGTCGCCCCACTGGAGCAGCTGGGTCTTGCCCATGCTCTCGTCGTCCCAGCGCATGGCGCGGAGGTTCTCGGCGACCTGCTTGCCCGTCTCGTCGTTGAACGCGGCCTTCTTGCCGCTCGCGTCGACCACGTCGCCGCCGAGGCTGTACATCTGGGCGGTGAAGTGCCAGCCGCCGGTGTTGCCGGCGCTGTACTCGCCGAAGCCGGAGATGCCGTCGCCCAGGTCGGCGATCTTCTTGGCGGCCGTGCGGACCTCGTCCCAGGTGCGCGGCGGGGCGTCCGGGTCGAGCCCGGCCTGCTTGAAGAGCTTGCGGTTGATCAGCAGGCCCATCGTGTAGTTGCTGGTGGGCAGGCCGTAGAGCTTGTTCTCGTGCTTCAGCGAGCCGAGGACGTCGGGGTCGATGTCCTTGAGGGCCGGGACGGACTTGTCGTTGACGTACGCGGTGATGTCCTCGGCGCCGTCGTTGTCCAGCACCTGGGGCAGGTCGGTGAAGTACGTGTAGAAGACGTCGGGCTGCGACTTGGCCTTGAGCATCGCCGTGAAGCGCGGGGGCTCCAGGCACTGGCCGGGCGTGGAGCGGCCCTCGACGGTGACGTTCGGGTACGTCTTGTTGAACTCCTTGACGTCCTCCTTCCACTCCTTGAGCTCGGCCGCCTTCGCCGCCGGCGGCATGCAGTCGATGGTGATCGTCACCTTGGTCTTCGGATCCAGCGGCGCAGCCGGGTCGGAGGACCCGCTGTCGCTCTCGGAACCGCCGTCGTCGCTGCTGCTCGTGCCGCAGGCGGCCAGAGCGGTCAGAGTGAGAGCGGAGACGAGCGTGATGACGCCGGCACGACGCGTACGGCGGAACCGAGCACTTCTCATGGGTGGTCCCCTTCGGGCATGAACGTGGAAGGCGCCCCACCGCCGATGCGTTGTGGGGCGCCGCTCACTCAACCACCGCCAACAAGTGAACGCAATATCTCACGCTCGTTTCGTAATTGTTCGACAGCGGATCTGAAGATGTTGAGCTCTTGCTTGAGTCGGTGCCCGGCCGGTCGCTCGGGATGCCGTCGGCCTACCGCTCCCTGGCGGTGGCCTGCGCACTGGAGCCGCGAACCACCAGCTCCGGTTCGAAGAGCAGTTCCCGGTGCGGGACTTCGGTGCCCTGGATCTGGGCGCAGAGGAGGTCGACGGCGGCGCGTCCCATGGATTCGATGGGTTGGCGCACGGTGGTGAGCGGGGGCTCGGTGCAGGTCATGAAGGCGGAGTCGTCGTAGCCGACGACGGAGACGTCGCGGGGGACGTGGAGTCCTCGTCTGCGGGCGGCGCGTACGGCGCCGAGGGCGAGGGGGTCGCTGGCGCAGATGATGCCGGTGACCCCGCGCTCCAGGAGTCGGGTGGCGGCGGCCTGGCCGCCCTCCAGGGAGAACATGGACCGCTCCACGAAATCCTCCGGCATCGAGCCGCCGGCGGCCCGTACGGCGGCCTGGAGCCTGCGGGAGGAGGGGATGTGGTCGGCGGGGCCGAGGACCAGCCCGATGCGCTCGTGGCCCAGTGAGGCGAGGTGGCGCCAGGACTGCTCGACGGCCACGGCGTCGTCGCAGGCGATGCAGGGGAAGTCGAGGTTCTCGATGGAGGCGTTGATCAGCACGACGGGGATGTTGCGCTCCGCGAGGAGCCGGTAGTGGTCGTGCGGGGCGTCGGCCTGGGCGAAGAGACCGCCCGCGAAGACCACCCCCGACACCTGCTGCTGGAGGAGCAGGTCGACGTAATCGGCTTCGGAGACGCCGCCCTTGGTCTGCGTGCACAGCACCGGGGTGAGCCCCTGCTGGGCGAGGGCGCCGCCGATGACCTCGGCGAACGCCGGGAAGATCGGGTTCTGCAGCTCCGGCAGCACCAGTCCGACCAGACGGGCGCGCTCGCCTCTGAGCTGGGTGGGCCGCTCGTATCCGAGCACGTCCAGGGCGCTCAGCACGGACTGCCGGGTCCCCTCGGAGACCCCCGGTTTCCCGTTGAGGACCCGGCTGACCGTGGCCTCGCTGACCCCAACCTTTTTCGCCACCTGAGCAAGTCGTCGCGTCACATACGCAAGACTAGCGCAAGCCCCGCAAGAGGCTTGCGCCAGGCGTCGAACAGTATGACGAGGCCGGAGCCTGTCTACGGGTTGCGGACGATCTTGAAGGTGGAGGTCGTGTTGCGGATGTCCACCGCGTTGTCGCTGAGCTTCAGCCCGTTGAAGGTGACCTCACCGACCGCCGGGCCCTGCCCCGACTCGGGCTGCTCGTTGGCCCAGACACCGAAACCGGACTTGGCGTCGAAGGCGTCCCCGCTCTTGCGGGCGCCCGTGACGGACACGTCGGTGAAGACCGTGTCCTTGATCGGGAACTGCGGCTGGCCTCCCACGTAGTTGGTCTGGAACATGATGCCGCTGTAGGTCGGGTCGACGATGTCGACGTCGTCGACCCGGATGCCCTGGAACACCTTGGACGCCGAGAAGACCCAGATGCCCGGGAACGTCTGCGTGCCCCAGAAGTGCCCGCCGGCCCGGACGATCGAGATGTTCTCGAAGGTCGTCGGATCGGTGCCGAAGCCGTTCATCGGGTAGCCGAAGTCCAGCGAGCTGATGGTGACACCCGAGTAGACCAGGGTGTCCGCGATGTGGATGTTGCGGAAGGTGTTGCTGTAGCCGCCGTAGACGGCCAGACCCGCGGCCCGCCAGGTCAGCGTCGACGACAGGTTCTCGTAGAGGTTGTTCTTCATGTCCGCGCCGCCGGCGTCGATCGCCGAGAACAGGGCGAAGCTGTCGTCACCGGTCGCGCGGGCGTCGCTGTTGGTGACGAGGTTGTCCGTCGAGCCGTTGGTCATGTTGATCCCGTCGGCGAACAGGTTCCGGATCCGGGAGTTCTTGATCGTGATCCGGTCGCTGTTCGCGCCCCAGTAGAGGCAGATCATGTGCTCGTTCCAGATGTTGTCGATCACGATGTCCGACACGTTGGCGAAGTCGAACACCTTGCCCGGCCCGTCGATGCGGGACGTGTAGTTGCCGAAGTAGGCGAGGTTCGCGAACGACGAGCCCTTCGCGGTCGCGTCGGCCCGGAAGCCGATGTCGGTGTTGTCCTGCGTGGAGGGCGCGTGGAACCGGGTGAACCACGGACCGGCGCCGACCACCTTCACGGCCTTGCCGTACACCTGGAACTTGCTCGACGTCTGGTAGTCGCCCGGCGGCAGGTAGACGCCGACCAACTTCCCGGTGGTGTCCATGCGGACCCGGTCCAGCGCGTTCTGCACGTCCTGCTGCGTGAATCCGGCCGGCACCGCGTACGCGGCCGGGTCCGGGTCGGGCACCTGGGCGACCTGCTCCAGGTTCACGAAGTCGATCGCGTAGTTCGAGGTGTTCGCGGCGTCCTTCTGGAGCCGGATCCTGCTGCCGGCCGGGACGGTCTCGCCCAGCAGGACGTGCGCCTCGTCGTAGATGTGGCGCGGGGCGCCCGAACCCGGGTCGTTGCCGGGGCCGGTCTCGGCGCCGTACAGCCAGGCGAACTTCGACGTGAGCGGCAGGGCCTTCTTCAGCACGCCGTCGACGTACACGTCGATGGTGGCGTCGATGCCGCCGCCACCCGGGGCGTCCGGGATGGAGAAGCGGGTGACCAGCGTGTTGGTGGCCGTCCTCGTGGTGAACTCGACGTACTCACCGGGCCGGTCCAGCTGGACCGCCTTGCGCCCGGAGGCCTCGCCCGCGAGGTCGCCGACGGTCCGGTTGGGGCCGAGCACCGTGGCACCGCCGCCGACCGTGCCGTCCTCCGCCTCGTACATGTCGTACGGCATGTTGGCGCCGCGACCGACGAACAGCGGCTGCGTGGAGGTGTTGTTCTCCCGCTTGACCGGCAGCTCGTTCGCGTCGTCGGCGACCGTCACCTTCACGGTGTGGGAGCCGTTGGCCGCCTTCCAGGTGCCGAGGCTCACCGCGGGGCTGGTGGAGCCCGCGGCGATGACACCGGAGTGGGAGCCGGTCAGCGTCTTGACGGTGGCGCCCTTGGCGTCGAGCAGGGCCAGTGTCACCGCGTGCGCGCCGCCCGCGGAGTCCTGGCTGCCCTGGTTCCTCAGCGCGACCTCGAAGGCCACGTCGTCCCCGGCGGCCGGGCTGGACGGCGAGGTGGTGACCGCGGCGGCCACCAGGTCGGAGCTCTGGACCGGCCTGACGACCAGCGGAGCCTGCCGCGTGTAGGTGTTGTCGGTCTCGTTCTGCTCGACGACCTTGTCACCGTCGTCGGCGACCGCGCTCAGCTCGTACGAGCCCGCGTCACGGGTCCCGATGGAGGCGCTGACCGTGGTCTGCGCACCCGGCTGGAGGGTGCCGACCTGGGCGGTGCCGACCTTGGTGCCACCGAGGCGCAGGGCGACCGCGCTGGCCGGTGCGGGGGCCGGGCCGCTGTTGCGGACCGTGGCGGAGACGGTGATCTCGTCCGACTCGACGGGCGAGGCGGGCGCGGTGGTCAGGTTCGTCACCTCCAGGTCCGGGTTGGGCGCGGGGGTGCCGATTACCTGGAACTCGGCGAGCTGCCCCGCCGGCGAACCGGAGTTGGAGGCGAACCTCAGCCGCACGTCGGCGGCGCGCGCGTCGACCGGCACGGTGACGGTGTTGCCGCCGCTCGCCGGGTCGAAGACGTAGTCCTTCGCGGCCACCAGGCTGGTGAACTCGCCGCCGTCCTGGGTCCGTCCGAGCACCTGGATGTTCTGGGTGCGCCTGGACCAGGCGCTGTCCGGATTCAGCTTGAGGACGACCGAGCCGATGTCCGCGTTCGCGCCCAGGGACAGGGTGAGCGTGTTCGGGTAGCTGCCCGCCGCGCCCTCCCAGTAGGTCGCCGTGCTGTTGTCGTTCGCGTTGGCCGCGACGAAGGTGTGGATGGCGGAGGAGGCGCTGATCGGCTTGCCGACGGCCAGGTTCGAACCGCCGCCCCCGGTGCCGTTGCGGGTCACCGCGTTGCTGTCGCCCGACTGGTTGCCGGCCGCGTCCTTCGCCCGGACGCGGTAGGTCACCGTCGCCGAGGCGGGCTGCGTGTCGGTGTACGTGGTCACGTCACCGGCGACGGACTTGCGGAGCTGCCCGTTGGCGTAGAGGTCGTACCCCGCGACGCCCTTGTCGTCCGTCGAGGCGGTCCAGGTCAGTCTGATCTGACCGGCGGCCGGCACGGTGATCGCCAGGTTCGCGGGCGCGGTCGGCGCCTGCGTGTCGCCGGTGGCGCCGCGGCGGGTCACGGAGTTGCTGTCGGCCGACTGGTTGCCGGCCGCGTCCCTGGCCCGCACGTAGTAGGTGACCGTCGCGTCGGCCGGCCGGGTGTCGGTGTACGTGGTGACGTTCCCGGCGACCGTGGTCAGCAGCTCGCCGCCCGCGTACACGTCGTACCCGGTGACGGCCGTGTCGTCCGAGGCCGCGCGCCAGGTCAGCCGGACCTGGCCGGTCGCGGGCTCGGTGAACGCCAGGTCCGTCGGGGCGGTGGGCGCCTGTGTGTCACCCGTCTCCGGGCCGTAGATCTCCAGTTCGGAGACCTGCGCGGCCGGCTGGACACTGTTCGCCGTGACCACCACGCGCACATAGCGGGTGGTGGTCGCGTCGAAGGTGACCGTGGCAGACCGGCCGCCCGCCGCGTCGAAGGTGTACGCCTTGGCGGCGGTCAGGTCGGTGAAGGCCGAACCGTTCTCGCTGCCCTGGATCTTCAGCGTCTGGCTGCGGCTCTCCCAGCCGTCCGGCAGCCGCAGGACCACCCGGTTCACGCGGCGCGAGGAGCCGAGGTCGGCCTGGATCCACTGCGGCAGCGCGTTGTCGGCGCTCTCCCAGTACGTCGCCTTGTTGCCGTCGTTGCCGTTGCCCGGGGTGTACGCCCCCGTGGAACTGCTCGCCGTCAGCGTGCGACCGGCCGCGAGGTTCACGGACGACTCACCGGCCGCGTGCACCTCCAGCTCCGACAACTGGGCGGCCTGCCAGCCGGTGTTGGCGGTGACGTCCACCCGCACGAACCGGGCCTGCGTCGCCGGGAAGGTCACGGTGACCGTGTTGGCCGAGCCCGGGTCGAAGCGGTAGGTGGCGGAACTCTTCAGGGTGCTGAAGCTGGTGCCGTCGGCGCTGCCCTGCACGGCGAGCGTCTGGTCGCGGCGCTCCCAGCCGGCGGGCAGCTTCAGGACGACCTCGTCGATCCGTTCCGTGGTGCCGAGGTCGGCCTGCACCCACTGGGGCAGACTGCCACCGCCGCTCTGCCAGTACGAAGCCTGGTTGCCGTCGGTGACGTTGGCGGCCCCGTACTCGGCGTGCGCACTGCTCGCCGATGCGGCGTCCCCCACGGCGATGTCGGGACCGCCCGCCGCCGTCGCCGACAGCAGCGGACCTCCCAGCACCAGGAGACTGGTGGCGACCGCGGCACTCAGCAGCCGCGGTCTCCTCTTCCGGTTTCTCATCTGTCCCCGATCTCCGCCTCGCGCCCGACGGCGACGAGGCACGGCTCATGCGGATGCGCTCATCAGGTAGACGCTCAATGTTCTTCGCCATTTACGTTGAGCGCTCAGAGAGTTGCAGAGAACTGTCCAGTCGTCCACAGCCGGAACAGGGCGAACTCGGCCCCACAGTGGGGGAGTTGCGCGGCACTGGGCATGCGTGAGCCCCGAGCGACCCCTCGGAGCTGGGACTTTCATCGCCTGCGTCGGACGACCGCAAGCAGACGGCAATTCACGCAAGCAGATTGCGTGTTCCTACAGGGCGGGACGGTACGCTCGGCCTGCTACCGGGCCGTCGGCTGGGCCGTGGAGCCCCGGACGACGAGTTCCGGTTCGAAGAGCAGCTCGCCGTGCGGGACTTCGGTGCCCTGGATCTGGGCGCAGAGGAGGTCGACGGCGGCGCGTCCCATGGATTCGATGGGTTGGCGCACGGTGGTGAGCGGGGGCTCGGTGCAGGTCATGAAGGCGGAGTCGTCGTAGCCGACGACGGAGACGTCGCGGGGGACGTGGAGTCCTCGTCTGCGGGCGGCGCGTACGGCGCCGAGGGCGAGGGGGTCGCTGGCGCAGATGATGCCGGTGACCTCGCGCTCCAGGAGTCGGGTGGCGGCGGCCTGGCCGCCCTCCAGGGAGAACATGGCGCGCTCCACGAAGGCGTCGGACAGCTCCGTGCCCGAGGCCTCGGCCGCCTCACGGGCGGCGGCCAGCTTCCGCCGGGAGGGGATGTGGTCGGAGGGGCCGAGCACCAGGCCGATCCGCTCGTGACCGAGGGACTCCAGGTGCCGCCAGGACTGCTTCACGGCCACGGCGTCGTCGCAGGCGATGCAGGGGAAGTCGAGGTTCTCGATGGAGGCGTTGATCAGCACGACGGGGATGTTGCGCTCCGCGAGGAGCCGGTAGTGGTCGTGCGGGGCGTCGGCCTGGGCGAACAGGCCGCCGGCGAAGACGACGCCGGAGACCTGCTGCTGGAGGAGCAGGTCGACGTAGTCGGCTTCGGAGACGCCGCCCTTGGTCTGCGTGCACAGCACCGGGGTGAGCCCCTGCTGGGCGAGGGCGCCGCCGATGACCTCGGCGAACGCCGGGAAGATCGGGTTCTGCAGCTCCGGCAGGACCAGTCCGACCAGACGGGCGCGCTCGCCTCTGAGCTGGGTGGGCCGCTCGTATCCGAGCACGTCCAGGGCGCTCAGCACGGACTGCCGGGTCCCCTCGGAGACCCCCGGCTTGCCGTTGAGGACCCGGCTGACCGTGGCCTCGCTGACCCCAACCTTCTTCGCCACCTGAGCAAGTCGTCGCGTCACAGCGAAAGGCTAACGCAAGCACCGCAAGCGGCTTGCTCGCCCGGGTCGGCCGACCGTGATCCGCGCGAGGACCGGGAGGTGGGTCGCTGCCGGTGGCCGGCAGGGTGCGGACGCCGGCGACGGTCAAGCAGCGGGCCATCACCTGGTCGATCCCCGCCGCCGGGAACGAGGCCGGGAAACTGAGGACGACGCCCCGCTCGGCGACGTCCAGCCGAAAGGTCAGCGGTTCGAGCGCCCGGTCGTGGACGGTGCCGTTGAGATCGCCCAGCAGCACTACCCGGCGCACGTCCTCCGCCGCGACCGCGTCGCCCAGCAGCACCGCGTGCTCGTCGCGCCGGGACGACGCGACTCCGCCCGCGCCGATCCGGACCGACGGCAGGTGGGCGACGTACACGGCGACCTCGCCGCCCGGGGTGTGCGCCACGGCCCGCAGCCCGCGCTCCCACTCCTCCGTGAGGCCGCGCGGCTTGTGTCGAGCGGCCGGACACCGGTGAGCGGATGCCGCCACCAGAGCCCGATGGTGCCGTGGACCGCCCGGTACCCTGCGCACCGCGCCGCGCGCCGACGTGCCCCTCTTCGGCGAGCGGACGGTCCACCCCGGGAACGGCCCAGCACACGCGGCATGACGACCCGCCTCGGATAGTCCAGCCACACCACCGTGTCGGCCCGCTCCCACAACAGGTCACGCACGTCCGGATACCCGAGCGAGTCCACGATCCAGCGCGGCCCGGCCGCGAGCCGCGCCACGTCCTCGACCAGCCCCGCATTTGACCGCCCACCCCGGGCCGTCGAAATACAGCGCGTCCATCTCGTGGTACGGCACCCCGAGCCGGCCGCCCAGCGCCCGTGCGAGCGTGGACTTGCCCGCACCGGTCACGCCGACCACCAAGATCCGTTCCACGGGCGCGCCCTATCCCCGCGGGCTGGGGGAGGGGTCGGTGAACCAGTGGTGGATCAGCCCCGCGATCCGGTCGTCCGCTTCCGGGCCGGCCAGGTCGCCGGTGGTGTGGGGGACGACGGTCACCTCGTGCGGGCAGCGGAGCCAGTCGGCGGCGAGACGGGCGAGGGCGGCGCCGCACGGGTCGAGGCCGCCCGAGACGAGCAGGACCGGCGCCCGCACCCGCGACAGCGCCGCGGGACCGGCCAGCTCCGGACGGCCGCCCAGGGCGACGACGGCCCCGACGTCGCCGTCCGCCGCGGCGGCCCGCAGCGCGGCGGGTGTGCCGGCGCCGGCGCCGACATAGCCGACGGGCAGGCCGGTCTCCCGGCGCAGCCAGCGGGTCGCGGCCTCCAGGCGCCGGGCCAGCAGCACGCCGTCGAAGTGGTTGTGCCGGTCGCCGCATTCCGGCCCGGTCAGCAGGTCGAGCCGGAGCGTGCCGATCCCGGCCCGGTGCAGGCGGGCGGCGGCGTGTGCGTCGCGGGGACAGGGCCGCCCGGCCTCCGAGCAGCGTGCGAAGACCACCACGGCGCGGGCGGGCGCCGGCAGGGTGAGGTGTGCGGCCAGGTGTGTCCGGCCGACCGGCACCCTGACGGTTTCGGTCCGCGGGTCCGCACCGCTTCGTTCCGAACGGTTCCCGGTGCACATGGCACCCACCTCCTCGCTTCCGAGGCCGGCGGCGCGGTCGCCGTCCGCCGCCCTCACCAGCATGGCACCGCGCTCGCGCCGAAGGCGGGAGGGGGCGGTCTCCGACCCGGGGCCGACCGGCCCACGCGCCGTCCCGGCGGGCGGGTCAGTCCGGATATACAGGGTGATTCCTGTCGACCCGGCGGGCTCCCCGGCACAGGACGAGAGCGGAGGGCGAGAGCAGAGAGGGCGAGCATCGCGATGAAGGGACATGCGGTCCACGGACCGGGCCGGTCCGCGTGGGAGGACATCCCCGACCCGGGCCTCGGAGAGCCCACCGACGCCGCCATCCGGGTGGACGCCGTCACCATCTGCGGCACGGACCTGCACATCCTGAGAGGAGACGTCCCCGGGGTGCGGCCCGGCACCGTCCTCGGCCACGACGCCGTCGGCGAGGTCGGCGAGACCGGCGACGACGTGCGCACCGTACGCCCCGGGGACCGGGTCCTGGTCCTCGCGCCGGCCCTCCGCGAACTCGTACACATGCCGCGCCTCGACGCCCGTCTCCTCGGCTCGGAGGCTGCTGTCCCTTCCAGCGTCACCCCGCGGCCGGGACCGTGCGAGGCGCCGGACGGCCCAGCGGGGGACCGGCCGGCGCCTCGCGGCACGTCTCAGCCGGCCGTACGCCCCCACCGCGGACCGAGGTTCTGCCACTCCGCGTCCCAGGCGCGCAGCCGCCGCCGGTCGAGGACGAGCCGCACGCCGTAGTATCCGGCGGCGGCGCCCGCGACGACGGCGACGTACGAGGCCGCCCCCATGAACGCGGCGTCGACCCCGGCCTGCGTGGCGCTCGGCGGCGCGGTCGTGAGCCGGTCCTGCCGGTCCGTCCACACCTCCACCCGGGCGCCGGCCGGCTGCCCGCCGTCCACCAGGGTCTTGCCGGTGTGCCGCGTGCCGTCCGCGTCGGTCCAGCTCACGGGCGCGGAGACCCGCCCGCCCGCCGACCCGCTGCCCAGGTCTCCGTGCGGTACGTCCGTCAGCAGCGTGGCGGTGGCCGGCTGCCGCTCCGCGCGCCGCTGGGCGGCCGTGTGCGCGGTCATCTCGGCGCTCAGCACGGCGACGAAAGGACCGGCCACCACGACGGCCAGCCAGGCGACCAGCAGGACCCACGCCTCCAGCACGTCCTCGCGGCGGCGCAGCGGATTGCGGCGAAAGCGCCACAGCGGCCGCCGTCCGACTCGGCTCCTCCGCATCGTGCTCACCTCCGGCTCTCCACCTTCCAGCCTGGCCCGCCGACGGCCCCCGGGAAAGGGCTCTTCGGACCCGGCCTCCGGCCGACCGGCCCGAGGCCGCACGCGAGCCGACGGCGTTCCGGGCCTCGTGGCGAACATGTTCGTCACGATCGGGAGCGTGACCGTCAGAAGAGAACCGATCAGCCGCAGGGACCGCCCGGCCAAGCCAGCCCTCTCCCGGCAGTGGATCGTGCAGACCGCTCTGGAGATCATGCGGAGCGAGGGGCTGGAGAAGGTCACGATGCGCCGCCTCGCCCAGGAACTGGACACCGGCCCGGCTTCGCTGTACGTCCACGTCGCCCACACCGCCGCCCTGCACGCGGCCGTACTCGACGCGCTGCCCGGCGAGGTCGACCTGGCGGAGGACGAAGGCGGCGGGGACTGGCGGGAGCCGCTCCGCGCTGATGACGTCGTACACCCTCGTGCTGCTCGCCTACCCGCAGCTCGCGCGGTCCGCGCTGGTGGCCCGCCCGAGCGGGGAGAACCACCTGCGCCTGGTGGAGCGCGCCCTCGGCCTGCTCTCCCGTGGCGGGGCCTCCCGTGAACAGGCGGCCTGGGGGGTGGACAAGCTGCTCCGGAGCGCGACGGCCACCGCCGCCGAGCAGACGACGCGCGAGCACGACCCCGCCGCCGACGACCACTGGAACGCCACCGTGCACACGCTGGGCGCCGCGAGCGCGACCACGCACCCGGCGATCGCCGCGCACATGCCCGCACTGATCGGCGGCACCCCGAGGAGCGGTTCCGCTGGGGCTTCGACGTCCTCGTCAACGGCATCACGCACACACCGGCACCCGTAGGGGAGGAGTGAGCCGCCGCACCCCTGCCCGCGCCGGGCCCGGCGCGCCCCCACCCTCGCCCGCCCGCAGCCCCGCCTCTCGCCCGCCCGCAGCCCCCTCCCCTCGCCGGCCCGGCGCTCCCTGCCCGACGACCACGCACCGCCGCCTCCGCGCAGACGGCGCGTTGCGCCCGGCGTGGGGCGGGCGGGTCAGTGACCCTTTCGGCACTCCGCGCGCTCTGCCGGGGGACCGGCGCCGCGGAAATGATGTGCGGACCGCACGTGAACCAGGCGAATCCGCACACCTGCTCCTCGGCAGGTGGGACATGCAGGGGAAGGGTTCCACCGTGTTGCTTCTCATCTCTCCGGACGGTGTCGAGGAAGCGCTCGACTGCGCCAAGGCCGCCGCACACCTGGACATCGTCGACGTCAAGAAGCCCGACGAGGGGTCGCTCGGCGCGAACCACCCGTGGGTCATCAGGGAGATCCGTGCGGCCGTGCCGGCCGACAAGCCGGTGTCGGCCACCGTCGGGGACGTGCCGTACAAGCCCGGCACGGTGGCGCAGGCGGCGCTCGGCGCGGCCGTCTCCGGCGCCACGTACATCAAGGTCGGGCTGTACGGCTGCACCACGCCCGAGCAGGCCGTCGACGTCATGCGGGGCGTCGTCCGCGCGGTCAAGGACTACCGGCCGGACGCGTTCGTCGTCGCCTCGGGCTACGCCGACGCGCACCGCATCGGCTGCGTCAACCCGCTCGCCCTGCCCGACATCGCCCACCGCTCCGGCTCCGACGCCGCCATGCTCGACACCGCCGTCAAGGACGGGTCGCGGCTCTTCGACCACGTACCGCCCGACGTGTGCGAGGAGTTCGTGCGCCGCGCCCACGACGCCGGTCTCCTCGCCGCGCTCGCCGGCAGCGTCAAGGCCGCCGACCTGGGCGAACTGGCCCGCATCGGGACGGACATCGTCGGCGTGCGCGGCGCCGTCTGCGAGGGCGGCGACCGCAACGCCGGCCGGATCCAGCCGCACCTGGTCGCCGCCTTCCGGGCCGAGATGGACCGGCACGTCCAGGAACACGCGGCCGCTGCCGCCGCCCGGTGACCGCCGCCATACCGGCGCGGCGCACCCGAGGCGCGCCCCCGACCTCCCACGGGCACTTCGCCGTCACCGACCCGGCGACGGGAGAGGTGTGCGGTGAGGCCCCCGACCAGCGGCCGGACGAACTGGACGGCGTGGTGGAGCGGGCCCACGCCGCCTGGCCCGGCTGGCGTGCCGACCCCGCCGCCCGCACCGCCGCACTGCTCGCCGCGGCCGACGCCGTCGAGGCGGCCGGGGCCGAACTGGCCCCGCTGCTCACCCGCGAACAGGGCAAGCCCCTGGCAGAGTCGCACGCCGAGGTCGCCCGCACGGCCGCACGCCTGCGCTACTTCGCCTCACTGACCCCGAAGACGCGCCCGATCACCGACGGGCGGCCGGTGCGCAGCGAGATCCGGTGGCGGCCGGTCGGGCCCGTCGCCGCCATCGTCCCATGGAACTTCCCGCTCCAGCTCGCGTCGGCGAAGCTCGCGCCGGCGCTGGCCGCGGGCAACCCCGTGATCCTCAAACCCTCCCCCTACACCCCCCTCGCCACCCGGCTGCTGGCGACCGTCCTCGCCGGCGTCCTGCCGAAGGACGTCCTGACCGTCGTCACCGGCCGCGAACCCCTCGGCGCCCGCCTCGCCTCGCACCCGGGGATCCGCCACGTCACCTTCACCGGTTCGGTGTCCACCGGACGGACCGTCGCCCGGGGCGCGGCGGCCTCGCTGGCCCGGGTCACCCTGGAACTGGGCGGCAACGACGCCGCGTTGCTGCTCGACGACGTCGACGTGGAGCGGATCGCGGAGCGGCTGTTCTGGGCGGCGTTCCGCAACTGCGGGCAGGTCTGCATGGCGGTCAAGCGCGTCTACGCGCCGGCCCGGCTCCACTCCCAGGTGGTCGAGGCCCTCGCCCACCTCGCCAGGACCACCGTCGTCGGGCCCGGACTCGACCCCGGGACGCAACTCGGCCCCCTCAACAACGGCCCCCAACTGGCCCGCGTCGAGCGGTACACGGCCCAGGCGCTCGCCGCCGGTGCCCGAGCCGCCGCCGGGGGCCGGCGCCCCGACGGACCGGGCCACTTCTTCGCCCCGACCGTTCTGACCGACGTACCGGCCGGCCAACCGCTGGTCACGGGCGAGCAGTTCGGCCCGGTGCTGCCCGTAATGGCGTACGAGCGCCTGGAGGAGGCCCTCGCGGCGGTCAACGGGACCGGGTTCGGGCTCGGCGGCTCGGTGTGGGGGGCCGACCTCGACCGGGCCGCCGCCGTCGCCGACCGGCTGGAGTGCGGGACGGCGTGGATCAACCACCACGCCGAACTCTCCCTCGCCCAGCCCTTCGCCGGGACCAAGGACAGCGGCGTCGGCGTCGCGGGCGGACCCTGGGGCCTCTACGGCAACCTCCAGCCCTTCGTCGTCCACCGCCCCGAGGAGGTGCCGTGAAGTTCGACGCGGCGGTCCTGCGCGGGTACGGGGAACCGTTCGCGATCGAGGAGGTGCGGCTCACCGACGGCCCCGACGAGGGCGAGATCCTGGTCCGGATCGCGGGCTGCGGCATGTGCCGCACCGACCTCGCCGTCCGGCGCTCGGCGGGGCGCTCCCCGCTGCCGGCCGTCCTCGGCCACGAGGGCGCGGGAGCCGTGGTGGACACGGGCGGCCCGGACACCGGGCTGCGCGTCGGCGACCACGTCGTGCTGAGCTTCGACTCCTGCGGCCGCTGTCCCAGCTGCCTGGGCGCCGCCCCGGCCTACTGCGACTCCTTCGCCGCGCTCAACCTCTTCGGCGGGCGCAAGGAGGACGCCGGGCGCTTCACCGACGCGGGCGGGGGCCGGCTGGCGCCCCGCTGGTTCGGCCAGTCGTCCTTCGCCGCCTACGCGCTGGTCCCGGCCCGCAACGCCGTACGGGTCGACCCGGCCCTGCCCCTCGAACTGCTCGGGCCCCTCGGCTGCGGCTTCCTCACCGGCGCCGGAGCCGTCCTCAACACCTTCCGCGCCGGGCCCGGCGACACCCTCGCGGTGTTCGGCGCGGGCGCCGTGGGCCTGGCCGCGGTGATGGCGGCCACGGCGGCGGGCGCGGTCACCGTCGCCGTCGACCGGCATCCCGGCCGGCTCGCCCTCGCCGAGCGGTACGGCGCCGCAGCGCTGCACGGCGGCACGGCCGACCTGCCCGCCCGCATCCGGCGGCTGACCGGCGGCGGAGCCCGCTACGCCCTCGACACCACCGGCTCCGCGGCACTGATCAACGAGGCGCTGCGCTCCCTGCGCCCCACCGGCCACCTCGGCCTGGTGGCCCGCCTCCACACCCCGCTGCCGCTCGAATCCGGCACCCTCGACCGGGGCCGCCGCGTCTCCCACCTCTGCGAGGGCGACGCCGTCCCCGGGCTGCTGATCCCCCGGCTGACCGCCCTGTGGCAGGCCGGACGGTTCCCCTTCGACCAGCTGATCCGCACCTATCCGCTCGCCGACATCAACGAGGCCGAACGCGACTGCGACGCGGGCAGCGTCGTCAAACCCGTCCTGATCCCGCAGTAGTGAGGAGCACACATGGTCGACACCGTACGGCGGGACCCCGGCGTGGAAGGCGTCGAAGGCGGCATCGGCGTCACCGCGCTGCTGGTCGCGGCGGCCAGGGCCCTGGAGACCCACCGCCCCGACAGCCTCGCCCAGGACGTCTACGCCGAGCACTTCGTCCGCGCCGCCCCGGCCTCCGCCGGCTGGCCCCTGCACCCGCGCGACGTGACCGACGGGGACGCGAACCCGCTGTGGGGGCGGTTCGCACGCTACTTCGGGCTGCGCACCCGGGTCCTCGACGACTTCCTCCTCCGCTCCGCGCACACCGGCGGCACCCGCCAAGTGGTGCTGCTCGGCGCCGGGTTGGACACCCGGGCCTTCCGGCTCGACTGGCCGCCCGGATGCGTGGTCTACGAGATCGACCGGGACGGCGTACTGGCCTTCAAGCACCAGGTGCTCGGCACCCTCGCGGCCGAGCCCACCACGGCCCGCGTGCCGGTCCCCGTCGACCTGCGCGCAGACTGGGTCGGCGCCCTCACCGGCGCCGGCTTCGACCCGGCGGCCCCCACCGTGTGGCTCGCCGAGGGGCTGCTGTTCTATCTGCCGCACGCCGCCGAGACGTATCTCGTCAGCGCCGTGGACCGGCTGAGCGCTCCGGGCAGCGCCCTCGCCTACGAGGTCAAGCTGGAGAAGGACCTCCTGGAGTACCGCGACAGCCCGCTCTACACCGCCACACACCACCAGATCGGCATCGACCTGCTCGCCCTCTTCAGCGCGGACCCGCGGCCCGACTCCGCCGCCGACCTGGAGGACAAGGGCTGGACCACCACCGTCCACACCCCCTTCGAGTTCACCCACCGGCACGGCCGCGGCCCGCTGCCCGAGCCGAACGACGCGCTGGAGGGCAACCGGTGGGTCTTCGCCGGCAAGTCCGTGCCCGGCGGGCCTGCCGAAGAGGCCGCGAACAGGCGTACGAAGTCCGCCACTTCGGCGTAATTCCCGCCGCCTGATTTCGCCCACGACGTCACTATCCGGCCAACGTCCCACCGTTTCCCCCTTCCGGACAACCGGGTAGCCCGGTCCGCTCCTCTCACAGCGCGGACACAGGCAGTACACGGCCGAAGCATCCGCAGAACGAGGGAAACGATGACCACCAAGCGCACCATCCGGCCGCGGCGCCCGCTGCTCGCCGGCACCACGGCCGTCGCCGCCCTGGCGGTGACGGCCGGACTCGTGGCCGCCGCACCGGGACCGGCGAAGTCGGCGAGCCGCCCCGAGCTGGGCCTCATCGCCGCGACCGGCTCGCTCACGCTCACCTCGTGGAAGGAGGAGCCGGGCGTCTACCTCGACCTCGGCACCTACCTCACGGCCGAGGGGGCGCCCCTGGAGCTGAAGGTGACGCGCCGGTCCTACAGGGATCCGGTCACCGTCTCCCAGACCGTGTACGAGGGCGGCAGGGCCACCTCCAGGCCGCTGCCCAAGGGCACGGTGAAGGACTTCTCCGGACTGCCCGGCTTCGTACGGATCACCCTCACCGACAAGAAGGGCAAGAAGGTCCTCGACCGGACCGAGGACTTCTGCCCGAACAACGCCAGCGGCCGGGTACGGCCCGACGCCCCCGCCACCTCGCACTATCCGGAGAGCTGCCCCACCAACCCCTTCACCCTCGGCTCCGTCTGGGGCGTCGAGAAGGGCTGGGCCGCCAACACCTACAGCGGCTCCTACAGCGAACCGGTCACCCTGGCCGCCGGCACCTACACCGCCAAGGTCGGCGTCGACCGGAAATACCGCGACCTCTTCGGCATCGCCGACAAGCCGGCCACGGTCAAGGTGACGGTGGAGGAGCGGAGCTGGGACGACGAGGAGCCCGCCCCCGCCACGGAACCGGCCACCGCCCGCGCCGCCGGCAAGCACGCCGGCCACACGGCCCCGCAGGCACCCGCCTCCGCGCACCCCGGACACGGACCCGGACACGCCCCCACGCCCGCCCAGGCCGCCGCGCCCGTCACCAGCGGCGCCGGACCCTCGTACAACGTGGGCCACGGACCGCTGAAGGCGGCGCCGCCCGCCCTGCCGTGGGCGCTGAAGAAGCAGCGGAGCGCCCGCTCGGCGCCGGTCGGCGACACCGGCGGCCAGACCGACGGCTCCCGCAAGGCACCCGCGCTCACACCGCTTTCGAAGCGGCCCGCCGGAATGCCCTCCGTCCCCGACGTCCCCAAGCCCGACCTGCGCTCGCTGCCCGCCTACGGGATCATCGTCAGCGACGGCGACAAGGACATCCCCGGCAAGGACCACCTGGCCTTCAGCGCCAACGTGTGGAACGCCGGCCCGGCCCAGCTCGTCGTCGACGGCTTCCGCTCGCCCGGCAAGGCCACGATGGACGCCTACCAGTACTTCTACGACGCCAAGGGCGAGCAGGTCGGCTACACCCCGACCGGCACGATGGAGTGGGACCCGCGTCCCGGCCATGTCCACTGGCACTTCACCGACTTCGCCAGCTACCGGCTGCTGAAGGCGGACAAGAAGGAGGCCGTGCGCAGCGGCAAGGAGGCATTCTGCCTGGCCAACACCGACGCCATCGACTACACGGTGAAGAACGCCAACTGGCACCCGTTCAACACCGATCTGTCCACCGCCTGCGGCCAGGAGAACTCGATCTCCGTCCGCGAGGTGCTCGACGTCGGCTCCGGCGACACCTACTCGCAGGACCTGCCGGGCCAGTCCTTCGACATCACCGACGTGCCCAACGGCACCTACTACATCCAGGTGCTGGCCAACCCGGAGAAGCGCCTCAAGGAGACGAACCTCGACAACAACAGTGCCCTGCGGAAGATCGTCCTCGGCGGAAAGCCGGACAAGCGGACGGTGACCGTACCGGCACACGACCTGGTCGACGCCAACTGACGGACGGCCTGCGCGCCCGCCGTCCGCGACAGCGCGGGGGAGTCGTCGAACAGCGCCTGGACGGCGGACTCGACCTGGACGGCGACGGCCCTCGGGGCCGGGGGCGTCGAGCTTGCCGTCCGGGTGCAGGAACTCCAGGCCGTGGTCGGGGGCCCACACCGTGGTGGCCAGGGCCTCCGCGTCCGCGCCGGGAAAAGCGGAGCGGACGATCCCGCGGGCGTACTCCGAGACGGCGGCGGTCGCGGCGACCCGTTGGTCATCACGTCCCACTGAACGGTCCGGACCGGCTTCGAGGGGGAGCGCGGGCCGTCCGCCGTACGTCCGTTGCCGACCTGGAGGGCGATGCCGCGCGGGCGGTGCGTCGTGCCGGCGTTCGGCAGGTCGGTCCGGCTCGGGGTGGAGCGCCAGGCGGCGCCGAGCGTGGGAGTACGGAGTGAGCGAGCCGAGGCGTCGGCCGCTGGAGTGGGCCGTCTGCCGGGGAGCCGGCGCGTCGAGCGCCAGGCCGACTCCGACGGAGTCGTTCGCCCCCCGCGCGGTCGTCCGGCGCTGGCCGGTCCCGACGTCGGGACCGGTGACCCACTCGGCGAAGCCGAGCCCGCCGTGCCGCGCGGGCTTCACGGCGATGCCGACGGCCGCCTCGGTGGAGAAGTCGATGTCGCACCCGTCGTAGCGGAAGAACATCACCGGCACCGGGGAGTCCGGCCCCGTCGCGGGGAGCCGTCAGAAGTGGTCGAGGCAGCCACGTGACGGTCATCACTGACGCCTGGACACACGACTCGTTGTAAAGTAGGCAAACAGCCCTTGACCTGCCCAAACGCAGGCAGGGAGCCTACTTCTGGGAGCCCCCGATGCTGCGCACCATGTTCAAGTCCAAGATCCACCGTGCCACCGTCACCCAGGCCGACCTGCACTACGTCGGCTCGGTGACCATCGACGCCGAGTTGCTGGACGCCGCCGATCTGCTGCCCGGTGAGCTGGTGCACATCGTGGACATCACCAACGGGGCCCGGCTGGAGACCTACGTGATCGAGGGCGAGCGCGGGTCCGGGGTGATCGGGATCAACGGGGCCGCGGCTCATCTCGTGCACCCCGGCGATCTGGTGATCATCATCAGCTACGCGCAGGTCACCGATGCCGAGGCGCGGTCATTGCGGCCCCGGGTGGTGCATGTGGACGGGGACAACCGTATCGTCGCCCTGGGCGCCGACCCCTCCGAGCCGGTACCGGGCTCGGACCAGGAGCGCAGCCCCCAGGCCGTGTCGGCCTGACGTACTGATCCTTCACCGATCCCCCGGGGACGAGGAGCGTGCCGTGAGCGACATCGAGATCCGTGACGACCGGGCCGCCGGCCGGCTGGAGGCGGTCCAGGGCGACGAGGTCGTCGGCCACATCGAGTACTTCGCCCTGGAGGCTCCCGAGCGCGCCCTCGTCCCCGTCCACACGATCGTCGAACCGGCCTACGAGGGCCACGGCATCGCCGGTTCGCTGGCGCGCGAGCTGTACCTCCTCGCCGCACGCGAGGGCGTCACCGTCGCCCCGCTGTGCCCGTACGTCGTGAAGTGGGCCGAGCGCCACCCCGACGAGGCGCCCGCCGCCGACCCCGAGCTGCTGCGCGCGGCGAAGGAGTGGCTGGTCGCCCACCCCGGACGCTTCTGAGCGGGGCGGCCGAAGCGCGCGTGCTGGCACTGCTGCACACCTCGCCCGTCCACGTACCGGTCTTCGACGCCCTGCGGGACGCCGCCCACCCCGGGCTGGAACTGCGGCACCATGTCGACCCCGGGCTGCTGGAACGGGCCCGGCGCGACGGGACCGACGCGGTCACGGACGCCGTCGCGGCCGTGGTGCGGCGGGCCGTGGGGGAGGGGGCGAGGGCCGTGCTGTGCACCTGCTCGACCATCGGCGGGGTCGCCGAGGCGGCCGCCCCCGGAGCCGGAGTGCCGGTCCTGCGGGTCGACCGGCCGATGGCCGCCGCCGCGGTGGCCACCGGCCCCCGCGTCGTCGTCCTCGCCGCGCTGGAGAGCACCCTCGCGCCGACCGTGCGGCTCGTCCGTGAGGAGGCCCTCCGCGTCGCGCGAACCGTCCACGTGCGGACCCTCCTGGTCGACGGCGCCTGGGCGCGGTTCGAGGCCGGTGACGGGGCGGGCTATGCACGGGCGGTGGCCGCGGCGGCCGACTCCGTGCGGGACGCCGACGTGATCGTCCTGGCGCAGGCCTCGATGGCGCCCGCCCGGGAAGCGGTACGGACCCCGGTGCCGGTGCTGGCCAGCCCGGCGCCGGGGCTCGCGGCCGCGGCGGCTGCGGCGGGGCGTCCCGCGTAGCGAGTCCTGGGCCGCCTGGTGCCCGGGGCGTCACGCGCGGGGTGAGTGGAGAGGCGGGTGCCGGGTAGGCGGGGGACACAGGTCCAGAGCCGACCTCGCCCGACTGGCCGGAGGACAGCGCCATGACCAACCCGTATCCGGATCCCGTACCGCCCGGGCCCACTCCTGGACCCGCACCCGGTCCGGACCCGGAGCCCCCGCACCCCGCCCCGGACCCGGCCTCGCCCCCCGGCCCCGGCCCGGAACCCACGCCTCCGCCGCAGCCACCGGGCCCGCAGCCGACACCGCAACCCCCTGGTCCCGGCCCGCAGCCCCCGGGTCCCGGCCCGCAGCCGATGCCGGGTCCGCCCGAGCCGTCCCCGTCCCCCATCCCGCCGGGCCCCGAGCCCGTCCCCAGCCCCGAACCGGGACCCCCACTCACCTGAGAGACGACGGGAAGAGGAAAGACGACGAGGAAGAGCGTTGAGGGTGGTGGGGGGGGGGGCCCCCCCCCCCCCCCCCCACCCCCCCCCCCCCCCCCCCCCCCCCCCGCCGCCCCCCCCGCCCCCCCCCC
>JAEBFB010000018.1:0-165932 GCA_049998335.1 Streptomyces sp. cmx-10-19 | reverse complement strand
TTCATAGTGTTTCGGTGGTCATAGCGTTAGGGAAACGCCCGGTTACATTCCGAACCCGGAAGCTAAGCCTTACAGCGCCGATGGTACTGCAGGGGGGACCCTGTGGGAGAGTAGGACACCGCCGAACTCCTCTTAGAGCTCTGGCTCTTGGGCATGCAAGCCCGAGAGCCAGAGCTTTTTGTGTTGAGGTAGGGTCAGTGGGCATCATTGGCTCGTTTCACCCCAGGAGGCTCCCGCGTGGAGGTCCAGGAGACCCGCGTGCAGACCGACCGGGTCCTCACCATCCCGAACATCCTCAGCATGGCGCGCCTCGTCGGTGTGCCCCTCTTCCTGTGGTTGATCCTGCGGCCCGAGTTCGGCGGCCCGAAGAGCGACGGATGGGCGCTGCTGGTCCTGGCGCTGAGCGGGATCAGCGACTACCTCGACGGGAAACTGGCACGCCGCTGGAACCAGATCAGCAGCCTCGGCCGGCTCCTGGACCCCGCCGCCGACCGGCTCTACATTCTCTCGACGCTGGTGGGCCTCACCTGGCGGGAGATCCTCCCGCTCTGGTTGACCCTGGTACTGCTCGCACGCGAAGCCATGCTGCTCGTGATGGTGGGCATCCTCCGGCGCCACGGCTATCCGCCGCCGCAGGTGAACTTCCTCGGCAAGGCCGCCACCTTCAACCTCATGTACGCCTTCCCCCTGCTACTGCTGAGTGACGGCAGCGGGTGGATCGCGTCACTCGCGGCAGTTTTCGGATGGGCGTTCGCCGGATGGGGTACAACCCTGTACTGGTGGGCAGGTGTTCTCTACGTGGTGCAGGTCCGCCGCTTGGTCCGTGCGGACACCACGGCCGATTGAACTCCCCAGATGGTGCGGCCCCAGTGGCCGGATGGCCCGCGCTGGAAAAGTGCGGGACCCTGGACGGGGGAAGTCGGCTTAACCGTCGTCTCTTGAGGAGGACGCTTCCGACATGAAGGCCGTCGTGATGGCTGGAGGCGAAGGCACCCGCCTTCGTCCCATGACCTCGAGCATGCCCAAGCCGCTCCTGCCGGTGGCCAACCGGCCGATCATGGAGCACGTGCTGCGACTGTTGAAAAGGCATGGGCTCAACGAGACCGTCGTCACCGTGCAGTTCCTGGCCTCCCTGGTCAAGAACTACTTCGGTGACGGCGAAGAGCTCGGCATGGAGCTGACCTATGCCAATGAGGAGAAGCCACTCGGTACCGCGGGAAGCGTCAAGAACGCCGAGGAGGCGTTGAAGGACGACGCCTTCCTCGTTATTTCCGGTGACGCCCTCACTGACTTCGACCTCACCGACCTGATCAGTTTCCACAAGGAAAAGGGCGCGCTGGTCACCGTGTGTCTGACACGCGTGCCCAACCCGCTGGAATTCGGCATCACGATCGTCGACGAAGAGGGCAAGGTCGAGCGCTTCCTGGAGAAGCCGACCTGGGGCCAGGTCTTCTCCGACACCGTGAACACCGGTATCTACGTCATGGAGCCCGAGGTCTTCGACTACGTCGACCCCGATGTGCCCGTGGACTGGTCCGGTGATGTCTTCCCGCAGCTGATGAAGGAAGGCAAGCCCGTCTACGGCTATGTCGCCGAGGGCTACTGGGAGGACGTCGGCACCCACGAGAGTTATGTGAAGGCCCAGGCCGACGTCCTTGAGCGCAAGGTCGACGTCGACATCGACGGATTCGAGATCTCGCCCGGCGTCTGGGTCGCCGAGGGCGCCGAGGTGCACCCCGACGCGGTGCTCCGAGGGCCGCTCTACATCGGCGACTACGCCAAGGTGGAGGCCGGCGCCGAGATCCGGGAACACACCGTCGTCGGCTCCAACGTCGTCGTCAAGAGCGGTGCCTTCCTGCACAAGGCGGTCGTGGCCGACAACGTGTACGTCGGGCCGCACAGCAATCTGCGGGGCTGCGTCGTCGGCAAGAACACCGACATCATGCGGGCCGCGCGGATCGAGGACGGCGCCGTCATCGGCGACGAGTGCCTGATCGGTGAAGAATCGATCGTTCAGGGCAATGTGCGGGTCTACCCGTTCAAGACCATCGAGGCCGGCGCCTTCGTCAACACGTCGGTGATCTGGGAGTCCAGAGGACAGGCGCATCTGTTCGGCGCCCGCGGCGTCTCCGGCATCCTCAACGTGGAGATCACACCGGAACTCGCCGTGCGGCTGGCCGGTGCCTACGCGACGACCCTGAAAAAGGGCTCCACCGTCACCACGGCCCGCGACCACTCCCGAGGCGCCCGCGCGCTCAAGCGGGCGGTGATCTCCGCGTTGCAGGCCAGCGCCATCGACGTACGCGACCTGGAGAACGTACCGCTGCCCGTGGCGCGGCAGCAGACGGCGCGGGGCAGTGCCGGCGGGATCATGATCCGGACCACGCTCGGTGTGCCGGACTCCGTCGACATCATGTTCTTCGACAGCCAGGGCGCCGACCTGTCTCAGGGCAGCCAGCGGAAGCTGGACCGGGTGTTCGCGCGGCAGGAGTACCGGCGGGCGTTCCCCGGTGAGATCGGGGACCTGCACTTCCCGTCCAGCGTGTTCGACTCGTACACAGGGTCGCTGCTGCGGAACGTCGACATCACCGGAATCGCGGAGTCCGGGCTCAAGGTGGTCGTGGACGCCTCCAACGGCAGTGCGGGGCTGGTCCTGCCCAGCCTGCTGGGCAAGCTCGGCGTCGACTCGCTGACGATCAATCCCGGGCTCGACGAGTCCCGGCCGACCGAGTCCGCCGACATGCGGCGCTCGGGGCTGGTGCGGCTCGGGGAGATCGTGGCGTCCTCGCGGGCCGCGTTCGGCGTGCGGTTCGACCCGGTCGGTGAGCGGCTCTCGCTCGTCGACGAGAAGGGCAGGATCATCGAGGACGACCGGGCGCTGCTGGTGCTGCTCGACCTGATCGCCGCCGAGCGGCGCAGCGGCCGGGTGGCGCTGCCGGTGACGACCACCAGGATCGCCGAGCAGGTCGCCGCGTACCACGGCACACAGGTGGAATGGACGACCACCTCTCCCGACGACCTGACCAGGGTCGGGGGCGAGGAAGGGGCGATCTTCGGCGGCGACGGCAAGGGCGGCTTCATCGTCCCGGAGTTCAGCAGCGTCTACGACGGCACGGCGGCCTTCGTGCGGCTGATCGGGCTGGTCGCGCGGACGCAGCTCACGCTCAGCCAGATCGACGCGCGGATTCCGCGCGCGCACGTGCTCAAACGCGATCTGGCGACCCCGTGGGCCGTCAAGGGCCTGGTCATGCGGCGGGTCGTCGAGGAGGCCGGAGACCGCTTCGTGGACACCACGGACGGTGTCCGCGTGGTGGAGACCGACGGGCGATGGGTGATGGTGCTGCCCGACCCCGCCGAGGCGGTCACGCACCTGTGGGCCGAGGGTCCCGACGACGCCTCCGCGCAGGCGCTGCTGGACGAGTGGTCCGCCGTCGTGGACAGCGCGGGCCGGTAAAACCCACCGCACGCGTGCGTGCCGGACAAGTGTCTCCAAGGGGGCCTGTCCGGCACGCCGGTGGGGCCGTTCGGAGGTAGTGGCGGCGGCGTGCGACGATGTGCGGCATGCCGCAACAACCCCCCGTTCGGAGCACATCCACGCGGCCCGCGCGTCCGGACGCGTCCATGTCATTGCTGACCAATGTGATGGACCACAGCCTCGACGACGGATACGCCGAGGCCGCCGCGCGGAGGAGGGCCGAGGGCTCCGGCGGGATGCCGAAGACCCTGCGGGCCAGGCTCGGACTGGCCGCCGGTCTCGTGCTGGCCGCCCTGGTCGTCACCGTCGGCGCCGCGCAGGCCCGGGTCGCCGCGCCCGTGGTCGCCAAGGAGCGCGAGGAACTCGTCGACCGCATCGAGGGGGAGACCTCGGCGGCCGACAAGCTGGAGAAGAGTGTCGACGAACTCCGCGACGACGTGAGTGCCCGCCAGCGCGAGGCGCTGGAGAAGAGCGGCGACGGCGACCGGTCCGACCTGGTGGGCGTCCTGTCCGGCGCCGTCGAGGTGCACGGCCCGGGCGTCAAGCTCGTGGTGGACGATGCCAAGGGCGGGGACACGGGCGGTGACGGGCAGCCGCGCGGCAGCTCCGGCTTCAACGACACCGGACGCGTCCGGGACCGGGACATGCAGCGCGTGGTCAACGGGCTGTGGGAGTCGGGCGCCGAGGCGGTCTCCATCAACGGGCAGCGCCTGACCGCGCTGTCGGCGATCAGGGCCGCGGGGGACGCGATACTGGTCGACAACAGGCCGCTGGTGCCGCCGTACACGGTGCTCGCGGTGGGGGACGGCAAGCAGCTCAGCAGCACCTTCCAGGACAGCGCCGACGGGCTGTACCTGCATGCCCTCCAGGAGAGCTACGGCATCCGCACCGCCCTCTCCGTCGCGGACGACCTCAAGCTGCCGGCCGCACCGAGTGTGACCGTACGTACCGCACAACCGATAACCGAGAAGGGCACATCGTGATCGCCGTACTGGGCCTCGTCGTGGGAGTCGTGGCCGGACTGTTGGTCCGGCCCGAGGTGCCGGCGGCCGTGGAGCCGTATCTTCCGATCGCCGTCGTGGCGGCGCTGGACGCCGTCTTCGGTGGCCTGCGGGCCATGCTCGACGGCATCTTCGACGACAAGGTCTTCGTGGTGTCGTTCCTGTCGAACGTGGTCGTGGCCGCGCTGATCGTCTTCCTGGGCGACAAGTTGGGCGTCGGCGCCCAGCTGTCCACCGGTGTCGTGGTCGTCCTCGGCATCCGCATCTTCTCCAACGCGGCGGCGATCCGTCGCCACGTCTTCCGGGCGTGAGGCCATGAGCGACCACGAGGAGCGTCCCGCGAACCGGCTGCGCAGGGAACTGCCCGACGAGGTGCCGCCGTCCCCGGCCGCCGGTGACACGGAGGCGGAGCGCCGGGCTCCGGCGGGGGTTACCGGCAGGCAGCGGCTGCTGAAGGGGCTGTGGCCGCCGCGGCTGACCCGGGCCCAACTCATCGTCGCGCTGCTGCTGTTCGGCCTCGGTTTCGGCCTCGCCGTCCAGGTGGCGTCGAACAGTGAGAGCGACGGCGCGCTGCGTGGTGCCCGGCAGGAAGATCTTGTCCGCATCCTCGATGAACTGGACGACCGCACTCAGCGTCTTGAAGACGAGAAGCAGGGTCTCGAGAAGCAGCGCGACGAGCTGGAGAACAGCTCCGACCAGGCCGAGGAGGCTCGCAAGCAGACGCTCGAGAAGGAACGGCAACTCGGCATCCTGGCGGGCACCGTGGCCGCGCAGGGGCCCGGCATCACGGTGACGGTCGAGGACACGAAGGGGACGGTCGAGGCGGACATGCTGCTCGACGCCATCCAGGAACTGCGCGCGGCGGGCGCGGAGGCGATCCAGGTGAACGGGGTGCGGGTCGTCGCCGGCACCTATCTCACGGACTCCGACAAGTCTGTGAGCGTCGACGGGAACAAGATCAACGCGCCCTATCGTTTCCAGGTCATCGGCAAGCCGCAGGACCTCGAACCGGCTCTCAACATTCCTGGAGGCGTGGTGCAGACTCTGGAGAAGGAACAGGCCACCGTTACGGTTGAGCGGTCGACCAAGATCGTTGTGGACGCCTTGCGAGCGGCGAAGCGGCCTGACTACGCTCGGTCGTCCTCCCAGTGAACGGGCGGTGCATGACGGTCGTCCGGCGAGGGCATGAGGTTGCGGGGGGTCGGCGCACCGATTGGGTGGTGCGTGGTGGAAACTGTCTGGTGGAGACGGACGTTGTGAAGGTGTCCGGGTCGGCCAGTACGGTCAGTCAGGGTTCGTCCTGCCCCACGGGCGGGTCTGTTTCGGTCAAGGGGAATCGCCCGTGAAGTTGTTTGCGAAGTTGTTCGGCAAAAGTGCGCGAGAGGGCAGCGACAACGCGACCGCCCGCCATCGCGCCCAGCCTGACGCGGAGGGCCGCCGCCCGATGTACCGGGACCAGGTGGGCGGCCCGGGCGGTGACCTTTCCGGTGGTCAGGGCGCGTCGTCCGTTGACCCCGCACAGGCCGGCGGCATAGGTTTCGGCCAGCCGTCGGGCCCGGGTGCGGGCGGCGGCTACCACTCCGGTCCGTACGCGTCGAACGCCCCGGCGGGGCAGCCGCGGCAGGAGGATCCGTCCATGTCGGCCCTGGTCTGTACGAGGTGCGGCAACCGCAACGCGGAGAACAGCCGCTTCTGCTCCAACTGCGGCGCGCCGCTGCGCCCGGGTGCGGTCCCGGAGCGTGCCTCCGAGACCACGTCCACGATCTCCATCTCCGGCCTGGAGGCGTACGACGCCGAGGCCACCGGTCAGACGGCGATGCCCTCGCTCTCCCCGGAGGCGCAGGCGGCCGTGGACGCGCTGCCGCTGGGCTCCGCGCTGCTGGTCGTGCGCCGGGGACCGAACTCGGGCAGCCGCTTCCTGCTGGACGGCGAGCTGACCACCGCCGGACGCCACCCGCAGAGCGACATCTTCCTGGACGACGTGACGGTCTCCCGCCGGCACGTGGAGTTCCGACGCGCCCAGGACGGTTCGTTCACGGTCGCCGACGTCGGCAGCCTGAACGGCACGTACGTCAACCGGGAGCGCATCGACCAGGTCGCCCTGTCGAACGGTGACGAGGTGCAGATCGGCAAGTACCGGCTGGTGTTCTACGCGAGCCAGCGGGGTTACTGACCCGCCCCCGGGCCCCCGGCCCGGGGAACGTCCAGGGAAGGTCCATGCTTCAAACACCGAGCGGCGGCGTCGGGCACGACGCCGTCGCCACGGACAGTGGGCTGATGAGCATCGGCGCGGTGCTGAACGCGCTGCGTGACGAGTTCCCCGACATCACCATCTCCAAGATCCGTTTCCTGGAGTCGGAGGGCCTCGTCGAGCCGCGGCGGACCCCGGCCGGGTACCGCAAGTTCAGCGCCCATGACGTCCAGCGGCTCGCCCAGGTGCTGCGGATGCAGCGGGACCACTATCTGCCGCTGAAGGTGATCCGCGAGCATCTGGACGCCGTGGAGCGGGGCGAGACCGAGTCCCCGCCGACGGTCGGCCGGCAGCGGGACGGGGAGGGCGTACCGGAGCCCGCCGAGGGGCCGACTGTAACCCGGATCGGGCGGGACGAGCTGCTCGCCGCCGCCGGGATCGGTGACCAGGAACTGAAGGAGTGGGAGTCCTACGGGCTGCTGGCTCCGCTGCCCGACGGGGCGTACGACGCCGAGACGGTCACCGTGGCGTCGCTGGTGGTGCAACTGGGGCGGTTCGGGATCGAGCCGCGGCACCTGCGGGTGATGAAGGCGGCCGCCGACCGGGAGGCCGGGCTGGTGGACCAGGTGGTGGCCCCGCTCAAGCGGCACCGCAACCCGCAGACCAGGGCCCACGCGGAGGCGCGCACCAGGGAACTGGCGGACCTCGCGGTCCGGCTGCACGCGGCGCTGGTGCAGACCGCCCTCGGGGTGCGGCTGCCCTGAGAACGGGCCCCCACGGGCCCCTTCCGGGACCCGGATCGCCCACCCGATCCCGGCCCGACTACCCAAACGTCCCGGGCACGGCCTAGGGTTGCTGTGTGAACGAGCTCGATGTCGTAGGTGTCCGGGTCGAGATGCCCTCCAACCAACCGATCGTGCTGCTGCGCGAGGTGGGAGGCGACCGTTACCTTCCCATCTGGATCGGACCGGGGGAAGCGACGGCGATCGCCTTCGCCCAGCAGGGCATGGCTCCCGCGCGGCCGCTGACCCACGACCTGTTCAAGGACGTGCTGGAGGCGGTCGGACAGGAGCTGACCGAGGTGCGCATCACCGACCTGCGCGACGGGGTCTTCTACGCCGAGCTGGTCTTCGCGAGCGGCGTCGAGGTGAGCGCCAGGCCCTCCGACGCCATAGCGCTGGCCCTGCGCACCGGTACGCCGATCTACGGCAGTGACACGGTGCTCGACGACGCCGGCATCGCCATCCCGGACGAGCAGGAGGACGAGGTGGAGAAGTTCCGCGAGTTCCTCGACCAGATCTCGCCCGAGGACTTCGGCACCAGCAACCAGTGACCTGCGGGCCGCGGCCGTGCCGGCCGTCGTACGGCCTCGGTCCGGGCACATTCGGCTAGCCTTTCCCCGGAACGGGACACGGGAAACCACTCTTAGGGTGATTATCACTCGGCGTGCCGAGTGTGGCGATCGTTGACGCACCCTTGGTGACTGCCTACCTTCGAGGAGGCAGGTCAAGGACGGAGGTCGGCGTGAGAATCAGCGGCGGCGGTACGGCTGGGGGTGGCCCCGGGCGCAGTCTCGGGGCGAGCGGTCCGTACCCTCCCCCCGGCCCCAGGTTCCGTGCGAGCGGGGGATATCCCCAGCACGGTGGCGTGGCCGAACCGGCTCCGCAGCGACCGGCTGCCGTGCCGAGCAGCGGAGGGGCGACGTCGATGGCGTCCGAGCAGATCGGCTACCGCGGGCCGACGGCCTGCGCGGCCGCCGGTATCACCTACCGGCAGCTCGACTACTGGGCCCGTACCGGCCTCGTCGAGCCCAGTGTGCGGCCCGCGCACGGGTCCGGGACCCAGCGCCTGTACAGCTTCCGCGACGTGGTCGTGCTGAAGATCGTCAAGCGGTTCCTCGACACCGGGGTGTCGCTCCAGAACATCCGCACCACCGTCCAGCACCTGCGGGAGCGCGGCTTCCGCGACCTGGAGCGGATGACGCTGATGAGCGACGGCGCCACGGTCTACGAGTGCACGTCGCCCGACGAGGTGCACGCGCTGCTCCAGGGCGGTCAGGGCATCTTCGGGATCGCCGTGGGCGTGGTGTGGCGGGACGTCGAGAGCGCGCTCTCCCAACTGCACGGAGAGCGCGTCGACACCGGCGAGACGCTGGTCGGGCACAACCCCGCGGACGAGCTGGCGCGGCGCCGCAACCGGGCGGTCTGAGCGGCGGTGTACGGGGCCCGGTCAGGGCCCGCGGGCCCGGCCGGGCGGGCGTTGTCAGTGGCGTAGGGCAGCATCGGAGATGTGAGAAACGCGCCCACGATCCTGCATCTCGACATGGATGCCTTCTTCGCCTCGGTGGAGCAGGCGTCCAAGCCGAGCCTGCGGGGGAAGGCCGTGATCGTGGGGGGCCTCGGGCCGCGCGGGGTCGTCGCCACCTGTTCCTACGAGGCGCGGGTCTTCGGCGTGCACTCGGCGATGCCGATGGGCCAGGCCCGGCGGCTGGCGCCGCACGCCGCGTACCTGGTGCCGCGCTTCGAGCTGTACCGGTCGATCAGCGAGCAGGTGATGCGGCTGCTGCGCGAGCTGTCGCCGCTGGTGGAGCCGCTGAGCCTGGACGAGGCCTTCGTAGACCTGGAGGCGGGCGGGAGGGCCTGGGACGCGGACTCGGCGCGGCTGGCGGGGGTCAGGCTGCGCGCCGACATCCGCACGGTCACCGGCCTGACCGGGTCGGTGGGGCTGGCCGCGTCCAAGATGCTGGCGAAGATCGCCTCCGAGGAGGCCAAGCCCGACGGGCTGGTGCTGATCCCGCCGGGGACCGAGCGGGCCATGCTGGAGCCGATGTCCGTGCGGACGCTGCCCGGGGTGGGTCCGGCGACCGGCGACCATCTGCGGCGGGCCGGGATCACCACGGTCGGCGAGATCGCCGAGGCGGGCGAGGACGAGCTGGTGCGGCTGGTGGGCAAGGCGCACGGACACGGGCTGTACGCGATGGCCCTGGCGCGCGACGAGCGGCCCGTGGTGGCCGAGCGGGAGACCAAGTCGGTGTCGGTCGAGGACACCTACGACGTGGACATCCACGACCGGGTGCGGGTCGGCGTCGAGGTGGGGCGGCTGGCCGACCGGTGCGTGCGGCGGCTGCGCGGGTCGGGGCTGTCGGGGCGCACCATCGTGCTCAAGGTCCGGCGGTACGACTTCTCCACGCTGACGCGCTCCGAGACGCTGCGCGGGCCCACCGACGACCCGGCGGTGATCCGGGAGGCTGCCGCCCGGCTGCTGGACTCGGTGGACACCACGGGCGGCGTACGGCTGCTCGGGGTCGGGGTCAGCGGGCTCGCCGACTACACGCAGGAGGACCTGTTCGCGCAGGCGGCCGGGGTCGAGGACCTGGCGGAGGAGCCCGAGGCCGAACCCGAGGAGCGGCACAGCCCCGCGCCCGCCGAGCGCCGGTGGCCGGCGGGGCACGACGTGCGGCACTCCGAGTACGGGCACGGGTGGGTGCAGGGCAGCGGGCTCGGACGGGTCACGGTGCGGTTCGAGACGCCGTACTCGGAGACCGGGCGGGTGCGGACGTTCCCGGTGGACGACCCGGAGCTGACCCCGGCGGAGCCGCTGCCGCTGGTCGCGAGCGACGGGCGGGGACCGGGGGAGGGGGGCGGGGCGGGGGAGGCCGAGGGCGCCACGGAGGTCGGTGCGGAGGCGGGCCGGTAGGTCCGGTGGCCGGTTTGGGAGCGGCCTGCTGTTCGCCGCAGTGGGCGTGGGGAGGGGACGGGGCGGGAGCAGGCCGTCCAGGTGCGGGTGGCGGTGTCCGCCCGGGGGTGCTGGGCCCGCCCGCTGTGCACCACGTGGCCGGGAAGGGGGCGGCGACGACTCCCCGGTCTTGGGCGACGACTCCCCGGTCATTGGGCGGCGACACGTCCGCGCCACCCACGTCGTCACCGGGCCCGCGCCCGCCGCCTGGGAGGTGCGGCTGCCCCGGGACTCCTACGGTTCGCGCTTGCGGGAAGGGGCTTCGGCGATGCGGCCCTATGCGGCGTCAGGCGTCGTCGTTGCCCGTGCCGGCCAGTCTGCCGAAGTCGTGGTCCGGCGGGGGCGAGGCCGGGGCGGCGACATCGAGGCCGTAGTGGTGGTAGAGCTGGAGCTCCTGCTCCGGGGAGAGGTGGCGGCCGACGCCGAAGTCGGGGGCCTCCTTGATCAGGGCGCGGTCGAAGGGGACGCGCAGGGTGCCCTCGACCAGTTCGCTGGGCTCCAGGGGGACGAAGGCGTCGCGGCTGAAGAGGCCCGTGCGTATCGCCGCCCACTCCGGGACGCCGGTGGCGTCGTCGAGATAGACCTCGTCCACGGTGCCGATCCTCGTGCCGTCGCGGTCGAACGCCTTGCGGCCGATCAGGTTCCGCGGATCGATGTCAGTACGCACGGGGCCCTCCACTTGGTCGCACTGGGCTCGCACACCAGCCGCCGAAACATCCGTAAGTACTACAAAAGGGCACAGAAGGCGGGTCGGCCACTCGAAGGTCCGTGCGGCGGCTCGCTGGTACGCTGGCAAACGGCTGCTGACCCCGCGCGGGAGAGTCCTCCGGAGACCATCGGAGGCGCCGAAGGAGCAAATCCTCCCCGGAATCTCTCAGGCCCACGTACCGCACGGACGAGGTCACTCTGGAAAGCAGAGCGGGTGTCGACGGCTTCCGCTCTCACCGACGGTGAAAGCTGGGAAGGTCTTCGGGCCGCCCCGGTGAAGCTCTCAGGTCGAGATGACAGAGGGGGAGGCCGTCCGGGTACCCGTGCCGTGGTGCCCCTCGAAGGTCGTCAGACCAGGAGGCCTCCGCAATGACCGCCCAACGCATCCCGCTCTCCGCCCTCGAACGGGCCATGCCGTTCGAGCAGCGCCACATCGGCCCCGACCACGAGGCCCGGGCCAAGATGCTCGCGCAGGTCGGTTACGGTTCGCTCGACGAGCTGACGGCCGCCGCGGTGCCCGATGTGATCAAGAACGCCGACCGCCTGGACCTGCCGGGCGCCCGCTCCGAGGCCGAGGTACTGGCCGAGCTGCGCTCCCTGGCCGACCGCAACCAGGTCCTCGACTCCATGATCGGCCTCGGCTACTACGGCACCTTCACGCCGCCGGTCATCCTGCGCAACGTCATGGAGAACCCGTCCTGGTACACGGCCTACACGCCGTACCAGCCGGAGATCTCCCAGGGCCGTCTGGAGGCCCTGCTGAACTTCCAGACGATGGTCGCCGAGCTGACCGGACTGCCCACCTCCGGCGCCTCGCTGCTGGACGAGGGCACCGCCGCCGCCGAGGCGATGGCCCTGTCCCGGCGCATGGGCAAGAACAAGAAGGGCCTCTTCCTGGTCGACGCGGACGCCCTGCCGCAGACCATCGCCGTGATCCGCACCCGCGCCGAGCCGACCGGTCTCGAGGTCGTCGTCGCCGATCTGAGCGACGGCATCCCCGCCGAGGTCGCCGAGCGCGAGATCAACGGCGTGCTGATCCAGTACCCCGGCGCCTCCGGTGCCGTCCGCGACATCAAGCCGGTCATCGAGAGGGCGCACGAGCTGGGCGCCCTCGTCACCGTCGCCGCCGACCTGCTCGCCCTCACCCTGATCACCTCGCCCGGCGAGCTGGGCGCAGACATCGCGGTCGGCACCACCCAGCGCTTCGGCGTGCCGATGGGCTTCGGCGGGCCGCACGCCGGCTACATGGCGGTGCACGAGAAGTTCGCGCGCAGCCTCCCCGGCCGCCTGGTCGGCGTCTCCGTCGACGCCGACGGCAACAAGGCCTACCGCCTCGCCCTCCAGACCCGCGAGCAGCACATCCGCCGCGAGAAGGCCACCAGCAACATCTGCACCGCGCAGGTGCTGCTCGCCGTCATGGCCGGCATGTACGCCGTCCACCACGGCCCCGAGGGCCTGCGGGCCATCGCCCGCCGCACCCACCGCTACGCCACCGTCATCGCCGCGGGCCTCGCCGCCGGCGGTGTCGAGATCGTGCACGGCGCCTACTTCGACACGGTCACCACGCGGGTGCCCGGCAAGGCCGCCGACGTCGTTCAGGCCGCTCGCGCAGGCGGGGTCAACCTGCGCCTGGTCGACGCCGACCACGTCTCCTTCGCCTGCGACGAGACCACCACCCGCGCCCAGGCCGACGGCGTCTGGCACGCCTTCGGCGTCGAGGGCGACATCGAGGCGCTGGACGCGGCGGCCGGCGAGGCGCTGCCCGAGGCGCTGCTGCGCACCGACGACTTCCTGACCCACCCGGTCTTCCACCAGCACCGCTCCGAGACCGCGATGCTGCGCTACCTGCGCCGCCTCGCCGACCGGGACTACGCGCTGGACCGCGGCATGATCCCGCTGGGCTCCTGCACCATGAAGCTCAACGCGACCACCGAGATGGAGCCGGTCACCTGGCCCGAGTTCGGGGCGCTGCACCCCTTCGCGCCCGCCGAGCAGGCGCAGGGCTACCTCACCCTCATCCGTGAGCTGGAGGAGCGGCTCGCCGAGGTCACCGGGTACGACAAGGTCTCGCTCCAGCCCAACGCCGGCTCCCAGGGCGAGTTCGCCGGCCTGCTCGCCGTACGCGGCTACCACCGGGCCAACGGCGACGAGCAGCGCACCGTGTGCCTCATCCCGTCCTCCGCGCACGGCACCAACGCCGCCAGCGCCGTCATGGCCGGGATGAAGGTCGTCGTGGTCAAGACCGCCGAGGACGGCGAGATCGACGTCGAGGACCTGCGGGCCAAGATCGAGCAGCACCGCGACCAGCTGGCCGTGCTGATGATCACCTACCCCTCGACGCACGGCGTCTTCGAGGAGCACGTCGCCGAGATCTGCGCCCAGGTCCACGACGCGGGCGGCCAGGTCTACGTGGACGGCGCCAACCTCAACGCCCTGGTCGGCCTCGCCAAGCCCGGCCACTTCGGCGGTGACGTCTCCCACCTGAACCTGCACAAGACCTTCTGCATCCCGCACGGGGGCGGCGGTCCCGGCGTCGGCCCCGTGGCCGTGCGGTCGCACCTGGCGCCGTATCTGCCGAACCACCCGCTGCAGCCCGCGGCCGGGCCGCAGACCGGGGTCGGGCCGATCTCGGCGGCGCCCTGGGGCTCGGCGGGCATCCTGCCGATCTCCTGGTCGTACGTGCGGCTGATGGGCGGCGAGGGGCTCAAGCGGGCCACGCAGGTGGCCGTGCTGTCCGCCAACTACATCGCCAAGCGCCTGGAGCCGCACTTCCCGGTGCTCTACACCGGCCCCGGCGGGCTGGTCGCGCACGAGTGCATCATCGACCTGCGCCCGCTGACCAAGGCGACCGGCGTGAGCGTCGACGACGTCGCCAAGCGGCTGATCGACTACGGCTTCCACGCGCCGACGATGTCCTTCCCGGTGGCCGGCACGCTGATGATCGAGCCGACCGAGTCCGAGGACCTGGCCGAGCTGGACCGGTTCTGCGAGGCGATGATCGCCATCCGCGCGGAGATCGAGAAGGTCGGCACGGGTGACTGGCCCGCCGACGACAACCCGCTGCGGGGCGCCCCGCACACCGCCGCCGCGCTCGGCGGCGACTGGGAGCACGCGTACACCCGCGAGGAGGCCGTCTTCCCGGCCGGGGTGTCCGCCGCCGACAAGTACTGGCCGCCGGTGCGCCGGATCGACCAGGCCTACGGCGACCGGAACCTCGTCTGCTCCTGCCCTCCACTGGACGCGTACGAGGACTGAGCGCGTCGTAGAAGTGTGACGAGAGGC
Source organism: Streptomyces sp. cmx-10-19 (assembly GCA_049998335.1). Classification (GTDB taxonomy): domain Bacteria; phylum Actinomycetota; class Actinomycetes; order Streptomycetales; family Streptomycetaceae; genus Streptomyces. The sequence goes on along the minus strand of JAEBFB010000018.1, from coordinate 151,540 downwards.
TCCGCCCAGGCTGTCGACCGGCTCGGGCGGGGCCTCTCGTTCTCGTGGAAGGCGTCGTCTCAGCCGGTCGTGAGGGAGACCTCCGTCGACTTGATCAGGGCGACGACCGGGACGCCGGGGGACAGGTCCAGGTCGTCGGCGGCGTGGCGGGTGATCGCGGCGGTCAGTTCGGCGCCCTCGACGGCGATCCGGACCGTGGCCGTCGCGGCGCCGGTGGTGACGGCGGTGACGGTGCCGGGGAGCCGGTTGCGGATGGACAGGCCCTCGACGCGGCCGGTGGCCAGGGCGACCTCCGTCGCCTTCACCAGGGCCCGTACGGGCGTCCCGGGGGCGAGGGCGAGGTCCTCGGCGGCGTCCCGGGTGATGGCCGCGGTGAGGTCCTGGCCGCCCGGGAGGCGGACGCCGACGGTCGCCATCGCCTCGCCGGGGGTGACGGCGGTGACGGTGCCGGGGAGCGGTTGCGGATGCTCACGCTCATGCGGGCACGGTAGCCCGGGGCGGGCGAAGTGCCGGGTATGCGCGGGTTCGCGTCACCGGGGGCGGGCGTCGGTCCGCCGGGGACGGCGCGGCGGGGCGTTAGCCTGGCGCGGCGGAGGGGCGTTCACGGGACGCCCCGGGGAGAACGGGGTGGAACGATGACGGTGCAGCCCTCCGGAGACGGCGACACGTCGGTGCTGCGGGCCTCCCACGAGGACCGGGACCGGGTCGTGGACGCCCTGAGCGCCGCCGCGGGCGACGGACGCCTCACCCACGAGGAACTGGACGAGCGGGTCGGCGCCGCGCTCGTCGCGCGCACCCTGGGCGAGCTGGCCGCCCTCACGGCCGACCTGCCCGCCGTCCCGCGGGGGCCTGCCGCCGCCGAGGCCAAAGACGTCGTCCGTATCGAGCAGGAGGGGGCGGCCACCCGGCGCGGTGAGGGCTGGGTGGTGCCCCGGCGGATGGAGATCCGGTCGGCCTGGGGCGAGGTGACCCTCGACCTGACCCGGGCCGTGCTCACCCACGACACCCTGCGCATCGACCTCGACCTGCGCGGCGGGTCGCTGAAGCTGGTCACCCGGCCCGGCATCGTCGTCGACACCGACGGGCTCGTGGCGCACTACGCCAAGGTCAAGACGGCGCGGACCGCCGACACCGGCGTGCCCGTCGACCTGCGGGTGGAGATCACCGGCGAGATGAGCTTCGGCGAGGTCGTCGTGCGGGGGCCGCGCCGCAGGTTCGGACGTAAGGCGTAGCCCGTCTCACGGGCAACTCCGTAAGAGAGCCGTCAAAGGCGTACAGATCACCGTATGGGACCCGTCAACGGTGGTCGTATCCGGTAGGCGCAGGCTTTTTCCTCGAAACGTCCTAGTCGCACACCGATCTCACCCCAGGAGTTCACGATGGCCGACACGGCCTTCGTCGTCACCATGATCGCGGTCTTCGCGCTGGTGGCTCTCGTCGCCAAGGGGGTGACGAAGCTGTGACCGCCGAGAACGTCGTCGGCCTGGTCGTGGCCGTCGCCCTGCTGGGCTATCTCGTCCTCGCCGGGCACGTCGAGGGGCGCGCGCCCGGGTTCATGGGGGAGCCGCGGGTGAACGTCCTGGAGCTGAACATCGGGCTGCGGGAGCTGGTTTCGCGGGGCTGACCATCGGAGAGCGCCGGGTGCCTGCGGGCGCGCGTCGGGGCCGGTGCGCAGCGGTGGCTGCGGGCCGGCCCCAGGTGTCGGGCGGGGCGCCGGGCGTCCCTGCGGTCCGTGCTCAGGCGGCGGCGATCAGGCCCTTGCCGACCGGGCGGTGCGGGGCGATCGCCCGGCCGTCCGGCAGCAGCTCACCGGTGTCCTCGAAGAGGACGACTCCGTTGCACAGCAGGCTCCACCCCTGCTCCGGGTGGTGCGCCACGAGACGGGCGGATTCCCGGTCGGCGGAGGTGGCCGAGGGGCACGGTGGCTGATGCTCGCACATGAGTGGGGTCTTTCGGTCTGTGGTGATGCGGTCTGTGGTGATGGGCGCGTTCGTCGTGGTGTCTGTCCCGCGGCGTGAAACGTCGTTCATGGCCGCCCCCGTTGTCTGAGTCGGTCCGGACCCAGTGTTGCCCCACGGACGTCGATCCGCAGGTATTTCGCAGCACCGCTTCTCACAGGTTGAAGACGCGTCACCCGCGCGGACGGTTCAAACCAACCGCCCTGTCACTTCGGGTGGTTCGGCATGGCCGGATGAGGCTAGTCCGCGCGGGTGGGTGGTGGCGTCGGGGGCGGGCGGTGTGGCGGGGGCGGGCGTTGCGGGGTCAGGCGGGCGAGCCCATCAGCCGGGCCGGTGTCACCCGGTGCGTGAGGACCGGGAGCAGTTCGGCGACCCGGTGCGGGCGGTGGGCCGCGATGCCGGGCGGCGCCGGCGCCAGCGGTACCAGGAGGTCGGTGGCGACGGGGTGGCCGACTCCGGGGTCCGCGGCGCAGTCGCCGTGCAGCCACAGCGTCAGCATGTAGAGCCCGGGGAGCGACAGCAGGCGCGGCTGGTGGGAGTGGGCCACCGACTCGGCCTGGCGCAGGGCGCGCTCGGTCGAGGCGACGTAGGGGCCCTCGAAGAAGTGCGAGAAGGCCCAGCCGTCGGGGGTCAGCATGGTCTCGGCCGCCGCCACCGCCCGGTCGCCGCTGCGGATGAGGAACCGCCACCCGGTCAGCCGCGTCTCCGTCACGCCCTCCGCCGTGATGCGGTCCAGGACGTGCACGGGCAGCGGCAGTTCGGGTGTCAGCGGCCCCTGGGCGCCGAGCAGGGCCGGAGTCCGGGCCTCGCGGACCGCGGTGGGCGAGGAGAGGGCGCTGAGGACGGAACGCAGGGCGGGCGCGGGGGCCGGGGGGACACGCAGGGGCATGGTGGGTCGCCTCTCATTCGAAGGCACGGTGGCGCGAGGGCGGGGCGGGCCGGACGACGCTGTCCGTCGGCTCATGTGGCTGGGAAGGCAGGGGTCGGGACCCGGGAAGAGCGAGAAAAGGGTGATGTCCGTCGTGCCTCCGCCCGACGGCAGGATCCATCGACCGTGGGCGCCGGTCCACTGCCTTGTCCGCGGAGTTTATACGACATGTGTTGAGACTGTGTTTCGGCTAGCCGATTCGGGCAACCAGTACAAGGTTGCATTCGGCCGTCGATTTGTGGGAATCCTCCGGATTCCAGGGTGGGTGTACGACGATGACCTCGGGGAATGTTCACCAAGCGGTCGGCCATTTGTCGTCGGCGTTTTTCATGAGTTACCGGCTCGGTAACTGCTCCGCGCGCCATGCCCGGTGAATGTGCCACCGGTCACATCGGCACAGCGTAGCGGCTGCCGGGCCGGTGTGGGGACGTTATCGATCGCTTCGGCTGGGCATCATTCCACCGGACCGGCCACCGGCGGCCGGACATCCGACTCACCGCTCCGAGAAGGGACTCTTCCATGGGGGAGAAGGTCGTGGCAGGTCAGTTCGACCTGTCCGATCGCCAGCGCTACCGCGAGAAGGTCCAGCGGTGCCTGACGGGACTGGAGCGGCTTCTGGCGGAGAAGCGGTTCGACCGGCCGAAGAACCTGATGGGGCTGGAGATCGAATTGAATCTCGTCGGTGACGACGGGATGCCGAAAATGTTGAATGCGCAAGTCCTGGAGCGGATCGCCAGCCGCGACTTCCAAACAGAACTCGCCATGTTCAACCTGGAAGTCAACATCGCTCCCCATCGGCTGGGCGGCCGGGTTTTCGACCGGCTCGCCGAGGAGATCCGCACGTCACTGGCATATGCGGACCGCAAGGCGGGCGAGGTCGACGCGGGAATCGCGATGATCGGCATTCTGCCGACCCTCGACCGGGACGACCTGGTCTCCTCGAACCTCTCCGCCGTCGACCGGTACGCCCTGCTCAACGACCAGATCACGGCCGCGCGCGGCGAGGACTTCACCCTCGACATCGAGGGCGTCGAGCGGCTGACCTGCACGTCCAAGTCCATCGCGCCCGAAGCCGCCTGCACCTCGGTGCAGCTGCACCTCCAGGTCACCCCGGACCGCTTCGCCGACGTGTGGAACGCGGCCCAGGCGGTCACCGCCGCGCAGATCGCGCTCGGTGCCAACGCGCCCTTCCTCTTCGGCCGCGAGCTGTGGCGGGAGTCGCGGCCCCCGCTGTTCCAGCAGTCCACCGACACGCGCCCGCCCGAGCTGCAGGCCCAAGGGGTCCGGCCGCGCACCTGGTTCGGGGAGCGGTGGGTGACCTCGGCGTACGACCTGTTCGAGGAGAACCGGCGCTACTTCCCGGCGCTGCTGCCGATCTGCGACGACGAGGACCCGCTGGAGGTCCTGGACGCGGGGGGCGTGCCGTCCCTGTCCGAACTCGTCCTGCACAACGGCACGATCTACCGCTGGAACCGGCCCGTATACGACATCGCCGACGGCGTCCCCCACCTGCGGGTGGAGAACCGCGTCCTGCCCGCCGGGCCCACCGTCACCGACGTCATCGCCAACGCGGCCTTCTACTACGGCGCCGTCCGCGCCCTCGCCGACGAACCCCGGCCGGTGTGGACCCGGATGCCGTTCCAGGCCGCCGCCGCCAACTTCGAGGCCGCGTGCCGGTACGGCATCGACGCCCGCTTCGAGTGGCCCCGGCGCGGGCGGCTCGGCGGCACCGGCGAGGTCGACGCCGCGGTCCTCGTACGCGACGAACTGCTGCCGCTGGCCGCGGCCGGGCTGGACGCGTGGGGCGTGGAACCCGCCGACCGGGACCTGTACCTCGGGGTGATCGAGGAGCGGTGCCGGCGCCGGGTCAACGGGGCGTCCTGGCAGGCGGCCACCTTCCACCGTGCGCTGGAGGCGGGCCTGTCCCGGGACGACGCGCTCGCGGCGACGACCCGGCGGTACGTGGAGCTGATGCGGGCGGGGGAGCCGGTGCATCTGTGGCCGGTGGGGCTGCCGGAGCCTGCGCCGCTGGGGTGAGCGTGGGGCGTGCCGCCGGGTGTGTCGTCGGTGGGCGTCGTCGGAGGGGCGCCGGGGTGCGTCGTCGGGCTGGGAGCCGGCCGCGCCGCCGGGGTGGCGTGGGCTGCTTGACCGGGCCGTGCGGCGCAGGTGTTGCCGTCAGGAGCGGTCGGCTGGCGTGCCGGTCGTCTGCCGGGTTCGGGCGTCCGGCCGTCTCGCCGGGCCGTGTGTCGGCCGGCTGCCGGACCGAGCGCGCGGCTGCCTCGCCCGGCTGTGTGCCCGTCGGTCGGGAGGCGCCCCCGGCGCGCGCCGGTCCAGGGTGATCGGGCAAGCTGTGACGTCCCAGCTGGAGGCAGGTGCGCATGGCGGAGGCGGGTCCGGTGGACGATTCGGTCACTCAGCAGCCAGGTCCCGGGGCGGCCGTACCCGAGGAGCGGCCCTCGCGGCGGATCCTGCGGGACGAGACGCTGCTCGTCCTGGCGCTGTCGCTGGGCGCGAGCGGGGTGTCCGCCCTCATCAGCTTCATCGGCTCGCTCACCCGGCCCGGCGGTCTCAAGGACCAGGCCGCCACCCTCAACGCCTCCGCCGCGCCCGGCCGGCCCTGGCTGGACCTGGCCTGGCAGCTCTTCGGCATCACCACCGCCCTCGTCCCGGTCGCCCTCGTCGCGCACTTCCTGCTGCGCGAGGGGCACGGCCTGCGGACCCTCGGCTTCGACCGCACCCGGCCCTGGCCCGACCTGGGCCGCGGGGCCGTCGTCGCCGCCGTCATCGGCAGTACCGGCATCGCCTTCTACCTGGCCGCGCGGGGCCTCGGTTTCAACCTCACCGTGGTGCCCGAGGCGCTGCCCGAGGTGTGGTGGAAGTACCCCGTCCTGATCCTCTCCGCGGTGCAGAACTCCGTCCTGGAGGAGGTCATCGTCGTCGGCTACCTGCTGCGGCGGCTGGACCAGATGGGCTGGAGCCGGGGCCGGTCGCTCGCCGCCAGTTCGGTGCTGCGCGGGTCGTACCACCTCTACCAGGGCATCGGCGGCTTCATCGGCAACATGGTGATGGGCGTGGTCTTCGTCCACCTGTACCGCCGTTGGGGCCGGGTGGGGCCGCTGGTGGTGGCGCACTCGCTGCTCGACATCGGGGCGTTCGTGGGCTATGCGCTGCTGGCGGGGAAGGTGGACTGGCTGCCGACGGCGTGAGGTGGGCGGGGGCCTGCACGGCGTGAGCTGTGCGGGGCCTGCGGGGCGGTGCGGTCCGTGCGGCCCCCGCGCCCGCTCAGACCAGCAGCTCGCCGTCGATCACCGTCACCGCGCTGCCGCCGAGCAGCGTGCGCTCGCCGCGCAGCCGGGTGCGGACCAGGCCGGAGCGGGGGGATGCCTGGAGGCCGGTGAGGTCGGTGCGGCCCAGGCGCTCGGACCAGAAGGGCGCCAGCGCGGTGTGGGCGCTGCCGGTGACCGCGTCCTCGTCGATGCCGACGTTGGAGAAGAAGCAGCGGGAGACGAAGTCGTAGCCGCGTGCCGGGTCCTCGGCGCGGGCGGTCGCGATGACGCCGCGCTCGGCGTAGGCGGCCAGTGCCCGGTGGTCCGGGGTCAGCGCGCGGACGGTCTTCTCGTCGGCGACCTCGACCACCAGGTCCCGGATGTTCGCGCCGGTGTCCATGACGGTGAGCGGTGCGGCGCCCAGGGCCTCGGCGACGCCCGCCGGGATCTCGGCCGGGGTGAGCGGTGAGGTCGGGAAGTCCAGGGTGAACGACCCGTCCTCCTCCGGCGTCGCGACCAGCACGCCGCTGCGGGTGGCGAACCGCACCGGGCCGCGGTGGGCGCCGGTGGTGTGCAGGACGTGGGCCGCGGCGAGCGTCGCGTGTCCGCAGAGCGCGACCTCGGTGGCGGGGGTGAACCACCGCAGCGCCCAGTCGGCCTCGCCGCCCCCGGGCAGGGGGTGGGCGAACGCGGTCTCGGCGTGGTTGACCTCCAGGGCGATCCGCTGGAGGCGGTCGTCGTCCGGGAAGGCGGCGTCGAGGAGCAGGACGCCGGCGGGGTTGCCGGCGAAGGGCCGGTCGGTGAAGGCGTCGACGATGAGGATGCGCATGCCCCGACGCTAGACGCTCACGCCGACGGCGGGCCAAGGCCAATCCGCGAGGACTGGCCTGGTTCCGGAACGCTTCGCCGAGGACCGGCCGGGTCGATCAGCCGACGACCTTCGGGCTCTTCGGCCAGCCGACGCGGTCCAGCAGACGGAACAGCCTCTCGATCTCCTCGGGGTGCATCGTGATGCAGCCGTTGGAGAGGTAGGCGTTGGGGTTCTTGTCGGTTCACCGGCGTCGCTCGCTGCTGCCCTGCGTGCCGTCGCGGTTCATCTCGCTGTGGATGAAGAGCTGGGTGCGCCAGCGCCCCTTGCCGCCTGGAGCAGCGCTTGTCGGCCAGGCGGATGGCGTAACCCTTGATCTGCCGGCCGTCGTACGTGCGCGTGTGCGAGCCGACCGTGTAGGTGCCGTCGGGCAGCCGGCCACGGCCGGTGGTGCCCTCGTTCAGGTACACCCTGCCGGCTGCTCCCGCCCTGGTCACCGCGGTGGACGCGGGCGCTTGGGCCTGCGCCGCGGGGGTGAGGGCGGTCAGCGGGGCGGCGGACGTCAGCACACGAGGCAGGCGGTCGTGGACCGCGTCGTCCGTGCGATGGGAGCACTCAGGGTGAACCCTTTCCGGGGTGCGCGGTGAGAGGGCCCCTCCGGTCTTCCTCGCTACGCTCGCCGACGCCGGAGCGCGGGAGTTCGAGGTTGAAGCGGCAGAGCGTCGAGCACCGGCTGAGGACCTTGCTGCGTGGACAGAAGGTGCGGGGGATCGGTGACACGGTCCTGAGCCGCTGTCTCAGACCGGCGGAGACCGCGCTGCCGGCGGTCGCCGTGCTGCGTGCGCTGGCCGACGTGTTCGAGGTCGACGCCGACGAGCACGAGCGGTGGCAGAGGTGGCGCGAACAGGCCCACCGGGCGCAGAGACGGAGCCGGTACGAGCGGGCGGGTACCGCTGGACCGGCCGGGTCCGTCCAGGAGGAGCAGGTGCGGACGGGGCCGGTCGCCGGTGACGGTCCGGAGGACGCGGGGGGTGCGGTGGGTCTGGACGGCGTACGGGCTCCGGAGGCCGCGTGGGAGGCAGAGGCAGAGGCAGAGGCAGAGGCAGAGGCAGAGGTAGAGGTAGAGGCCGGGGCCGGGGCCGGGGGTGGGCGAGGTCGACGGGGTGGACGGCGAGGCGTCGCGGTACGGCGGGCGGTGGTGGCGGAGGCAGTGGGGGCGGGCGGCCGTGCTCGGGGGCGGTATCGCGCTGGGCGTCCTGGGGGTCGTCGGCGCGGCGGTCCGGTACGGGGAACGACCGGTCCCCAGCCGGCTGTGCCGGTCCGGGCCGGGGCGGCGCCGTCGGGTGTGCCCGCACCCGCCCCGTCCGGGACGCTCGGGGAGGACAACCGGTGCAGCGTGCCGTTCACGGGGCCCGAACCGACCGTCCGGCGGGTGTGCGCCCGCGTCACCGACGACGACGTGGCGTTCGCCGTCAAGGTGACCAACCCGGGGCCGCGCCCGGTCGGTGTCACGGTGCGGGTCCAGTACGCCCGGCACCGGCGGCTCCACGCGTGCCCGCGGGCCACGGGCGCGTATGCGGGGACCGTGCCGGCCAGGGGAACGTTCGTCACGGACCCGGCCACGTGCTCCGCTCCCCGGCGGACGGTCTCCCTCGCCTACCAGGGGGTGGGCTGGGTGGTCCCGGCGGACTCCACAGCCGGCTCGTACCAACTGGCTCCGACCGCGCACGTCCATCCGAACCGGGTCATCTGGCAGCCGGACCTACTGCCGAGCCCCCGCCCTGGACATACGGGTGATCCGACTCCGCAGGAGCCCGGGGCGCGGTCAAGCGTTCCCGTCGGCTTCCCGGGCCGCGTGCTCTAGCCGGGCCCGATAGTCCTCCCACCATGTCCGGTCGCCCGGCGGCATGCTGTCGTTGTCCGACCGCATCCCCACGGCTCCGTCCGTGAGTTCGCGGAGGATGTCGGCGTGGCCGGCGTGGCGGTGGGTGTCGGCGATCACGCGTACCACGGCATGGTGGAGCGTCACCTCGTCCTTTCCGCTCGGCCACCACGGGACCCTGCCGACCGTGTCCAGCGCGAGCGCGTCGATCGTCGCGTCCGCGTGCCCCCATGCGCTGCGGTACAGCCCGACGACGTACTCGCGTGACTCGTCGGCGGTGGCCCACATGTCCGCGTTGGGCTCGGCACCCTCGTCGAGCCAGGGCAGTGGCACGCCGGACGGCCGTCCGAAGGTGTCGCCGAGGTAGCCCAGCTCCACGCCGGCCACGTGCTTCACCAGGCCCAGGAGATTGGTTCCGGTCGGCGTCAGCGGGCGGCGGACCTCGTACTCCGGGAGCCCTTCGAGCTTCCAGAGCAGGGCGTCGCGGGCGGACTGGAGGTAGAAGCGGAGGTCGGTCTTCGGGTCTGGTGGGGTCATGGGTGCAGTCTGCCGCCCGCGTGATCTTCGGACACGGAATTTTGCGGACGTCCGGGCCAGTCAGCTCAGCAGGGCGGCTGCGAACGTCTGGCGGTGGGCCGGCAGCCAGGTCTGTACGCGGTCCCAGCGTTCCCAGCCGCCACGCTCGGCCAGTGCCTGGAGGTGGGCGGGGTCCCCGTCGGCCACGCGGCGGGCGACGAAGGCCCGGCAGGCTTCCGTGGCCTGCTCGATGACGCCGGGCAATGCGGCGCGGTCACCCGCCGGTAGGCCGTAGCCGTCGGCGAGGATCCGCAGCCGTGCGGCCGCGTCCAGCTCGGGGGGATAGAGAGCGGCCGCGGACTCGGGGTCGAGCATGGGTACCCAGTAGCTGGCGGTCATGGCGACGTCCCACAGGGCGCGGCCCGGGGCGGCCAGGTCGAGATCGATCAGGGCCGAGGCACGGTCGGCGCGGATGACGACGTTGTCCGGTGAGACGTCGTTGTGGCACACCATCGTTCCCCCTCCGGGTCGGCGAGGTCCGAGGGCCACTCGGCACTGGTGTCGAGCGCCACGGCCGCGCTGGTCTCATGCAGACGCCGCAGCAGGCTCCCCACCGACGCGAGGGCAGAACTTGTCATTGCCCAGTCCGGGAACGGCGACAGGGGCACGTCGCCGGGGATGAAGGTCAGCTGCTCGCGGCCATCGGCAGGGAGACCCACAGGGATGGGTGCCGCTTCGAAACCGTGCTCCCTCAGCGCACGGAGATGGGCATGGAGGGCGCGGGCGTTGCACGGCGCCGGTCGCTCCACCACGTCCCCCCGGCGGAGGACCGCGCCCGCGTTCACCGTGCCGCCGACCAGCGCCTCGTCCTCAGCCGTCACGGGACCACGCTATCGCCGGCCCCCTCCGCGTCGCAGCACCGCGTGTTCCGCGTATGCGAGGGTTGCTCCTCGATATGTTCCGATATATCGTTGAGGCATCGTGGAAGATACGCGACAGATCAACGACTGAGTGGAGTGATGACCATGCGTGCGCACGGATACGAGCATGAGCACGGACACGGTGGACACCGTCACGGAGGCGGTGAAGGCGGGCCCTTCGGGCGCGGGGAGTTCGACGGGCGGCGGGCCGCCTTCGGGCCCTTCGGGCCGGGCGGACCCGGTGGGCCCTTCGGACCGGGCGGACCCGGTGGGCCCTTCGGACCGGGATTCGGGCATGGCGGGCCCTGGGGCGGTCGCGGGCGCGGCGGTCCCAGGGGGAGGGCGCGGCGCGGAGACGTGCGGGCGTCGATCCTGGCCCTGCTGAAGGAACGGCCGATGCACGGCTACGAGATGATCCAGGAGATCGCCGAGCGCAGCGGCGGGGCGTGGAAGCCCAGCCCGGGTTCGGTGTACCCGACCCTCCAACTGCTGGAGGACGAGGGCCTGATCGCCAGCGAGAGCGAGGGCGGCAAGAGGCTCTTCGCCCTCACGGAGACGGGCCGCACCGCGGCCGAGGAAGGGGCCGAGGCGCCCTGGGAAGAGGCATCGAAGGGCGTCGACTGGGAGGCGCTGAACGACATCCGGCAGGCCGGGTTCGGTCTGATGGAGGCGTTCGGGCAGGTCTGGAAGACCGGCAGCAAGGAGCAGCGCGAGAAGGCGCTCGCCGTCATCGGCGACGCCCGCAAGAAGCTGTACCTGATCCTCGCCGACGAGGACTGACCCAGCCGGTGCGTTCAGTCGACGCGGCGTATCTGCGCCGCGTCGAACACGTCCCACGCGCGCGGCGGGGCGCTCTCGTCATGGCAGTGCCACGCCTCCCAGAACAGGTCGGCGAGCAGTGCCTGTGCCGGGCGTACACCCGGTACACGTACCGCATGCCGTCGACCGCGGGCAGGGACACGAGCCAGGACGCGATCCTCATGCCCGGGTCGGACCCCCGACGCCGCGTTCGGGTTGCCCCCGGGGCGCGTGGCAAGGCGGCGCGCGCCTCCCGGGGCGAAACGGCTTGATCTCCTCCCCAAGGAGGAGATTCCGGCCGGCCGGGTCCCCTTTGTGCGGGATGCCGAAATGCTCCCCCTCGGGGATGACCCGGCCGCCCGGGACTGGTGAGCTGGGAGATGTGCAATCCCGTATCCCCCGGCAGTCGGAGGGCGTCGACCTGGACGCCCGGTTCAGCGCGGAAGTGGCGGCGGCCGTCTCCGGCGCCCGCCGCAGAGCCGTGCGGGACGGGGACCGGCAGATCGACACGGCCCATCTGCTGCACTCGCTGCTGGACAGCGACGCCGAGGCCCGCGCGCTCCTCGGGGACGGGCCGCTGCTCGCGCGGCTGCTCGGCTATCTCGTGCAGCGCAGCATCGGCTACGGGCTGCGGTGGCGCGGCGCCGTCGAGGACTCCGGTGCCGTGCCTGCCGTGAGCGGGGCCGCCGGGTACTCGCCGCTGGCCGCGGCGGCCGTCGAGGCGGCCTGTGCGCGGGCCGCGCGGCGCGGGGCCGGACAGGCGGGCTGGGCGGCGGCCGGACAGGCGGGCTGGGCGGCCGGACAGGGGGGCTGGGCGGCGGCCCGACAGGCGGGCTGGGCCGGGCAGGTGTGCGGGGCCGATCTGCTCGCCGCCCTCGTCGCCGACTCGCAGGCGCGCGCGGTGGAGGTGCTGGCCCGGGCCGCCGTCGAGCCGCGCGAGGTGCTCGACCGCGTGGACCGGTTCTTCGAGGCGACGCCCTGAGTCGACCGGACCCTCGCGGACTGACGTGTCCCGCCTGCTGAGACAGGTGTCACCCGAAGTGAAGCTCCTGTCGGAGCCTGTCATCATGTGCCGGTGCATACGTCTGACAGCGCGCGCGGCAGCCACGGCCGAGGAGCCGGTCTCGGCCTGGCCCTCGTCTCCGCACTCGCCTTCGGTGGCTCCGGAGTCGCGGCCAAGCCCCTGATCGAGGCGGGACTCGACCCGCTCCACGTGGTCTGGCTGCGGGTGGCCGGCGCCGCCCTGGTGATGCTGCCGTTCGCCGTGCGCCACCGCGCGCTGCCGCGCCGCCGCCCCGGCCTCCTCGCCGGGTTCGGCCTGCTCGGCGTGGCCGGGGTGCAGGCCTGCTACTTCGCCGCGATCTCCCGCATCCCCGTGGGCGTCGCGCTGCTGGTCGAGTACCTGGCGCCCGCGCTGGTGCTCGGCTGGGTGCGGTTCGTGCAGCGCCGCCCGGTGACCCGGGCGGCGGCGCTCGGCGTGGTCCTCGCGGTCGGCGGGCTCGCCTGCGTCGTCGAGGTCTGGTCGGGGCTGGGCTTCGACGCCCTCGGGCTGCTGCTCGCGCTCGGAGCCGCCTGCTGCCAGGTCGGCTATTTCGTCCTGTCCGACCCCGGCGGCGAGGCCGGCGAGGAGGCGCCCGACCCGCTCGGCGTCATCGCGTACGGCCTGCTCGTCGGGGCCGCCGTGCTCACCGCCGTCGCCCGGCCCTGGTCGATGGACTGGTCCGTCCTCGCCCACACCGCCCCCATGAACGGCACCCCGGTCGCCGCTTTCCTGCTGCTCGCCTGGATCGTGTTCCTGGCCACGGTCCTCGCCTACGTCACCGGCGTGGTCAGCGTGCGCCGGCTCTCCCCGCAGGTCGCCGGGGTCGTGGCCTGCCTCGAAGCGGTCATTGCCACCGTCCTGGCGTGGGTGCTGCTGGGCGAGCACCTCTCCGCCCCGCAGATCTTCGGCGGCGCCGTGGTCCTCGCCGGTGCCTTCATCGCCCAGTCGGCCACGCCCGGACCGGGCCCCGACGGGCCGATGGCGGGCGGCGGAGCCGAACGGGAGTTGTCCGGGCGGGGCGCGGCGGCCTAGGGTGCGGATCATGCATGCCGACGCACTCGTCCTCCCGCCTCCGGCCGCCTGACGGCGGGCCCATGTGACCAGCCCGGCGCACGGTCGCCGGGCCGGACGGTGCTGCCCGCAGACGTAGGTCCCCGCGTCCCCGGTCGTCTCCGGGGCCGCTCCCCACGTCCGCGCCTCGCGCGCGTCTGCGGAGAGAACTCGTGTCGAATGCCGGAACCGGCCTGCCCGTCGGGCGTGGCCTCCTCTATCTGATCGTCGCCGGGATCGCCTGGGGCACCGCCGGTGCCGCCGCCTCCCTCGTCTACCGGGCCAGTGACCTGGGGCCCGTCGCCCTGTCCTTCTGGCGCTGCGCCGCCGGACTCGTCCTGCTGCTCGCCGCCCGCCCCCTGCGCCCGCGCGTGCGCAGCGCCGTCCCGCAGCCGCGAGCCCGCAAGGCGGGGCGGGCGCTCGTCACCGGCCTCGGGCTCGCGGTGTTCCAGACGGCCTACTTCGCCGCGGTGCAGTCCACCGGACTCGCCGTGGCCACCGTCGTCACCCTCGGCGCCGGACCCGTGCTGATCGCGCTCGGCGCGCGCTTCGCCCTCGGCGAGCACCTGGGCCTCGGGGGCGTCACCGCCGTCGTCGGCGCGCTCGCCGGGCTCGGTGTGCTCCTCCTCGGTGGCGGCGGGACGAGCGTCCGCCCGGCCGGGGTGCTGCTCGCGCTGCTGTCCGCGGCCGGCTACTCCGTGATGACGCTGCTCACCCGCTGGTGGGGGCGGGACGGCGGGGCGGACGCCGGCAGTACGTCGGTCGGCGCGTTCGCCGTCACCAGTCTGTGCCTGCTGCCGCTCGCCCTCGCCGAGGGCCTGGTGCCGCACACCGCCGAGCCGGCCCGGCTCCTGTGGCTGCTGGCCTACGTCGCCGCCGTGCCGACCGCCCTCGCCTACGGGCTCTACTTCGCCGGCGCGGCCGTCGTCCGGTCCGCCACCGTCTCCGTGATCATGCTCCTGGAGCCGGTCAGCGCGGCGGCCTTCGCCGTGCTGCTGCTCGGGGAGCACCTCACGGCGGCGACCCTGGCCGGCACCCTGCTGATGCTGGGGTCGGTCGCGGGCCTCGCGGTCGCGGAGACCCGGCAGGCCCGGACCCGGCCCGCGCCGGTGTAGAGCCTGCCGCCGCCGTCGCCTCCGGTGTCAGAGGGCCGTCAGGTAGCCGGGCACGCCGGTGCCGGAGGCGAGGTCCGGGTCGCCGACCGGCGCCTCGTACCCCTTGCGCAGCGGGAGCAGGCCCGCCCAGTGGGGGAGGGCGAGGTCCTCCGGTTCGTCGCTGACGCCGCCGGTGCGGCACTTGGCGGAGACCTCGGTCAGGTCGAGGCGGATGACGGCGGTGGCGGCCAGTTCCTTCTTGTTGGCCGGCCGGGAGTCGCGGGAGCGGCCCGGGACGACGTGGTCGACCAGTGCGTCCAGGGCCGTGCGCCGCTCCTCGGGGTCCGTCACCTCGTACGCCGTGCCGTGCACCACCACCGACCGGTAGTTGATGGAGTGGTGGAAGGCGGAGCGGGCCAGGACCAACGCGTCCACGTGCGTCACCGTCAGGCACACCGGCAGCCCCGGGTCAGCGGTGGCGCCCGTCATCCGCAGGGGGCGCGAGCCCGTCGAGCCGTGCACGTAGAGCCGCTCGCCGACCCGGCCGTAGAGCGTCGGCAGGACCACCGGGGCGCCGTCGCGGACGAAGCCGAGGTGGCAGACGTAGCCCTCGTCCAGTATCGCGTGCACCAGCTCCTTGTCGTACGACGCGCGGTCCGGGGAGCGGGTGGGGACGGTGCGGTCGGTCGGCGGGTAGGTGGTGGCGGGCCGGGTCGGCGGCTGTGTCCCCGTGGTCCCCTGCATGGTGCTCCCCTTTGTACTAGTGCATACTTGGCTTTGTGCTAGGAGAGTATCGGATCACAGGGCGGGGCGCAGCGGAGATTTCCGCGAGCGTGGAGCGGGCGGTGGGCTCGGGCGAGCTGCGGCCGGGGGAGGCGCTGCCGCCGATGCGGGAGCTGGCGGAGCGGCTGGGGGTCAATCCGAACACCGTGGCCGCCGCCTACCGCACCCTGCGCGAGCGGGGGGTGATCGAGACGGCCGGGCGGCGGGGCAGCCGGGTGCGCTCCAGACCGGCCACCACCGGGCGGGAGTTCCTCCGGGTCGAGGCCCCCGAGGGCGTGCGCGACCTCTCCGACGGCAATCCCGACCCGGCGCTGCTGCCCGCGTTGGGGCCGGTGTTCGCCGAGGCGGCCGCGCGGGGCGACCGGGAGCCGGTGATGTACGGGCAGGAGCCCGTGGACCCGGAGCTGGCCGACGTCGCCCAGGCCGAACTGGACGCGGACGCGGTGCCGGCCGGACCGGTCGCCGTCACCTCCGGATCCCTGGACGCGATGGAGCGGGTGCTGGCCGCCCACCTCAGACCCGGCGACACCGTCGCCGTCGAGGACCCGGGCTGGGGCAGCCTCCTCGACCTCGTCCCCGCGCTCGGTCTGCGCACCGCCCCCGTCGCCCTGGACGACGAGGGACCGCTGCCCGACGACGTGCGCCGGGTGCTGGAGGCCGGCGCCCGCGCCCTGGTCGTCACCGACCGCGCGCAGAACCCGACGGGGGCGGCGGTGAGCGCCCGGCGCGCGCGTGCCCTGCGGTCCGTGCTGCGCGACCACCCCGAGACGCTGCTCATCGAGGACGACCACGGCCACCGCATCGTCGACCTGCCCCTGCACCCCCTCGCCGGGACGACCCACCGTTGGGCCTTCGTCCGCTCGGCCGCCAAGGCGTGCGGGCCCGACCTGCGGCTCGCCGTGCTCACCGGCGACCCCGTCACCCTCGACCGGGTGCGCGGGCGGCAGCGGCTCGGCCCCGGCTGGGTCAGCCGCATCACCCAGCGGGCCGTGGCCCGGCTGTGGGCGGACGGCGTGGTCGACGCGCGGGTGGTGGCGGGGGCGTACGGGCGACGCCGGGACGCGCTGCTCGGCGCGCTGGCCGAGCGGGGGGTCGCGGGGTACGGGCGCAGCGGCATGAACGTCTGGGTCCCGGTGCCGGACGAGACCGGGGCCGTGGCCCGGCTGCTGCACGCGGGGTGGGCGGTGGCCCCCGGCGCCCGCTTCCGGCTGAGCGCGCCGCCCGGCATCCGGATCACCGTCTCGACACTGACGGAGGACGACCTCGGCCCCCTGGCCGACGCGGTCGCGCGGGCGGTGGGGCCGGGGGAGGGGCGGTTGCGGAGCTCTGTGTGACGCCGGCCGGGCCGGCCCTGGGCCTGACACGTTCTCCGTCCGGTGTCCGTGTCCGGTGGGCAGGGCGCGGGGCGGACGGGACGTCAGACCGGCCCTAGGGCATGGCGCGCTCGCCCTTCGGTGTCCGGTGGGACGGTTCCCGTGCGGGTGCGGGTGCGGGTGCGGGTGCGGGTGCGGGTGCTGGGGCTGCGGTGGTGATCGGTGTCCTTCTGGGGCGGGACTGGGTCAGGGCCGCTCCCGCCAGGACGATGGCCGCGCCGACCGGGGTGGACCAGGACAGGGACTCGCCCAGCAGGGCGACGCCGGCGGCCGTGGCGATGACCGGGGTGAAGTACGTGACCATCTGGGCCGTCGTCGGACCGACCTCGGCGACCAGGTCGTACTGGATCAGGAAGGCGAGTCCGGTGCCGAGGACGCCCAGCGCCGCGACCGACAGCAGGGGCAGGACCGGGAGACCCGACGGCACCGAGGTGAACAGGGGCGTCACCACGGCCAGTTGCAGCGTGGCGAGGGACAACTGCGCCCCGGTCAGCGAGAGGTGGGAGTGGCTGGACCCGGCGAGCGTGCGCCGGACGTAGATCCAGCCGACCGGATAGCTGAGCGAGGCCAGCAGTGCCAGCGCCGTGCCCGTGACGTCCAGGCCGTGAAAGCCCTGCCAGACGCCCAGCACCGTCAGCACCCCCAGGAAACCGATGCCGAGCCCCGCCACCCGGCGCCGCGTCGGCCGGTCCTCCGAGAGGGCGACCAGCGACAGGGCCATGCCCCACAGCGGCGAGGTCGCGTTGCAGATGCCCGCCAGGGAAGACGGGATCGTCAGCTCCGAGAAGGCGAACAGGGAGAACGGCAGCGCGTTCAGCAGCAGCCCCGCCACCGCCAGATGCAGCCACGTCCGCGCCCCGCGCGGCAGCCGCTCCCGCTTCACCGCCATCGCCGCGGCCACCACCGCCGTACCGAACGCCAGCCGCCCCAGCGTGACCTGGAACGGGGCGAAGCTCTCCGTGCCCACCTTCATGAAGAGGAAGCTGAAGCCCCAGATCAGGGACAGGACGCCGAAGCGGAGCCGCCAGTCGAGGACGCGGCGGACGACGGGGGAGGACACGGTACGGCTGCTCATGCGGCTAACGATGGTGCAGGCCGTCGCCGTAGCACAATCGAGATTTCGGATGGGGTATCTCTTAGCATCGCTTAAACGTCCCCCCTATGCTGGCCGCCATGCTGAACCTGGAGCGCCTGCGTACCCTCGATGCCCTGGCTCGACACGGGTCGGTGAGCGGCGCCGCCGCCGGACTGCACATCACCACCTCCGCCGTCTCCCAGCAGTTGGCCAAGCTGGAGCGCGAGGCCGGACAGCGGCTGCTCGCCAAGAACGGGCGCGGCGTCCGGCTCACCGACGCCGGGCGGCTGCTCGCCGAGCACGCGGCCCGCATCCTCTCCCAGGTCGAGCTGGCCCAGGCCGACCTGGAGGCTCAGCGCGGTCAGGTGGCGGGCGAGCTGCGGCTCTCGGCGTTTCCGACGGCCGCCCGCGGCCTCTTCCCCGCCGCGCTGGCCGCCCTGCGCGCCGAGCACCCGGCGCTGCGCCTGCGCTCCAGCGAGCTGGAACCGGAGCGGGGCGTCAACGGGGTGGTGCGCGGCGACCTCGACCTGGCCGTCGTCCTCGACTGGTACAACAAGCCGATGCCGCTGCCCGACGGGCTGGTCAAGGCGCCGCTGCTGGACGACCCCGCCGACGTGGCGACGCCGGCCGGCCACCGGCTCGCGGGGCGGGACGCCGTGGACCTCGCCGAGTTCGCCGAGGACGAGTGGATCACCTGGGGCGAGGGGGAGTTCTGCCACGAGTGGCTGATGTTCACCCTGCGCTCCAAGGGCATCGAGCCGATCGTCGGCCACCGTGCCGCCGAGACCCACACCCAACTGGGGCTGGTCGCGGCGGGGCTCGGCGTCTGCATCGCCCCGCTGCTCGGGCGGCACCCGATGCCCGCCGACGTCGTCACCGTGCCGCTCAAGCAGCGGATGCGGCGGCACGTGTACGTGGTCTGGCGCGCGGACGCCGACCGCCGACCGTCGATCCGGGCGGCGGTGGAGGCGCTGCGGGCGACCGCGCGGGCGGTGGCGCCGGGGGACTGAGCCGCCGGTCCCGGCACTGTCGGACGGTCACGCTCAGCCGGCCAGCCGGATCGCGTCTCCGCTGACCGAGATCTCCACGGCGGGCAGCGGCTTCGTCGCGGGGCCGCCCTGCACACTGCCGTCGGTGATCGAGAAACTGCTGTGGTGACAGGGGCACTTGATCACGCCGTCGGAGACGCTCTGCACCGCGCAGCCCTGATGTGTGCAGGTGGCGGAGAACGCCTTGAAGTCGCCGGCGACGGGCTGGGTGACCACCACTTTTCGGTCGGCGAAGACCTTGCCGCCGCCCTCGGGGATGTCGGCGGTCGCCGCCAACCGGGCGCCGCCGTCGGCCGCTTCGGCCGTTCCGCCCGACGCGTCGTCGTCCGAGCCTCCGCAGGCGGCCAGCGCGACGGAGAGCCCCACCGCCCCGGCGGCCGCGACGACGGTACGGCGCGCGGGCCCTGTCGTGGGCCGACCGGGCCTACCGGCCTGGGCGGACTGGACGCGCTGGACGGGCTGGGCGGACTGGACGGGCTGGGCGGGCTGAAAGGATGCGCTGGTCATGCGGGGTTCCCTTCCGGGTGGACGCCTGGTGATCCACCGAGAGGTACGGCCCCGTGGCGCGGGCCGTTCAGTCCGTGCCGAGGATGGTGACGAGTCGGCGGTCGCAAGGGCGTAAGTCCGTGGTCGGAAGAGTGCACGTCCCCTTCTGGAAAAGGGACTTCGGGGTCGCTCACACCGCCGTGGCCTCCGTCGCCAGGGTGCGGTCGACCTGTGCCGGGGAGAGCGCGTGCTCGATCGCCAGGATGCCCGCACCGACCGCGCCCGCGTTCTCGCCGATGCGGCTCGGCTCGATCCGCAGCACGTGGGTGGCGAGCGGGTGGGACCGTCGGTAGACCGCCTCGCGTACGCCCGCGAGGAGCTGGTCGTGCACGGCCGCGAGCGCGCCCCCGACGACGACCGTCTCCGGGTTGAAGAAGTTCACCAGCCCCGACAGCACCTCGCCCACCGCCCGCCCGGCCTCCCGCACCATCCGCACGGCCTCACGGTTCCCCTCCCGCACCAGCCGCACGATGTCCAGGCTCCCGTCAGCCTCAAGACCCAGCTCCCGCAGCCGCGCGGCCAGCGCGGCACCCCCCGCCAGCGCCTCCAGGCACCCGGAGTTGCCGCACCGGCACGGCTCGTCCCGCTCGCCGACCCGGATGTGCCCGATGTCCCCGGCGGAGCCCTGCGCCCCCCGGTGGATGCGGCCGTCGGCGACGATGCCGCAGCCGATGCCCGTACCGACCTTCAGGTACAGCAGGTGCAGCGCGTCCGAGAAGGCGCGGCGCTGCTCGGCCAGCGCCATGACGTTGACGTCGTTGTCGACCAGCGCCCGCACGCCGAAGCGCTCCGCGAAGAACTCGGGGATGGGGTGGTGGTGCCAGCCCGGCATGATCGGCGGGTCCACCGGCCGGCCGGTGGAGAACTCCACCGGCCCCGGCACCCCGACCCCGATCGCCCGCATCGCCCGCGAGGACGTCCCGTCGGCCGTTTCCAGCAGCGTGTGCAGGGTCCGTTCCACGTGGGCGAGGACGGCGTCGGGCCCGTCCGCGATGGTCAGCGGGTCCTCGCGGACCGCGAGCAGGGCGCCGCTGATGTCCAGCAGCGCCACCCGGCAGTGCGAGGCGCCGATGTCGACACCGGCGATGGCGTGCCCGTGGGTGCGCAGCGAGAGCCGGCGCGGCGGACGGCCGCCGGTGGAGGGCGCCTCGGCGTCCTCGTCGACGAAGCCGTGGGCGATCAGCGCGTCGACGCGGTGGGAGACGGTGGAACGGGCAAGTCCGGTACGCCGGGCGATCTCGGCACGCGTCACGGCGACGCCCGAACTGATCAGCGCGAGCACCTCGCCGGGCGTCTGGCCCGGGGGCGAACTCGGCGCGGGGCTGGGGTTCGACGGCGGGGGCGGCGAGGAGAAATGTGCGTTCACAGTAGCAACCATAAAGATCGCGCCGCCTTCGGACCATGCTTTGTTCGACAATCGAGCAAAGTGATAGCTCTGACGTTATAAACACCCTTGCTTCATGTATTGACAGGGCAAAGTCGGGTCGCAATCCTGCCGAACATGCTGACGATGAGCAGTGTCTCGAAGAGCTTTCTCGGGGCGCGTGTGTTACACGGGGTGTCGCTCGACCTGGAACCGGGCGAGGTCCACGCGCTGGTCGGGGAGAACGGCGCGGGCAAGTCCACGCTGATGAAGGTGCTCGCCGGGGAGTACACCCCGGACGAGGGCACCATCACCCTCGACGGCACCCCGCGCGCCTTCACCCACCCCGTGCAGGCACAGGCCGCCGGAATCGCCCTGATCCACCAGGAGTTCGCCCTCCTCCCGCACCGCACCGTCGCCGAGAACGTCTTCCTCGGCCGGGAACCGGTGCGCCGGGGACTGGTCGACCGGCGGGCGATGGAGCGGCGTACCGCCGAACTCCTCGCCGAGATCGACGAGACCGGGATCGACCCCCGTACACAGGTCGGGGAGTTGTCGGTGGCCCGGCAGCAGACCGTCGAGATCGTCAAGGCGCTGGCCGCCTCCGACGTACGGGTCCTCGTCATGGACGAGCCCACCGCGCCGCTCGCCGACCACGAGGTGGAACTGCTCTACGCCCTGATCCGCCGGCTCGCCGACCGGGGCATCGGCATCCTCTACATCAGCCACCGCCTGCGCGAGGTCTTCGACCTCTCCCGGCGCATCACGGTGCTCAAGGACGGCCGCAAGGTCGCCTCCCTCACCACCGCCGACACCACCCCCGACGAGGTGGTCCGGGCGATGGTCGGCCGCGAACTGCGCTCCTACTACCCGCCCCGCGCCGAACCCGAGGAGATCGGCGAGCCGCTCCTGACCGTCACCGACGCCGGCAACGACCGCCTCACCAGTATCGGGCTGACCCTGCGCGCCGGCGAGGTCACCGGCGTCGCCGGGCTCCAGGGCTCGGGCCGCACCTCGCTGGTGCGGGCCCTGTTCGGCGCCGCGCCCTTCACCCGCGGCGCGATGACCGTCACCGGCCGCCCGCTGCGGCCCGGCAGCCCCCGGCAGGCGATCCGCGGCGGCATCGCGCTGGTCACCGAGGACCGCAAGGCCGAGGGCCTGGCCCTGCGCCAGTCCGTGCGCGACAACGCCCTGCTCGTCACCCGGGCCGTCTCCGGAGTCGGCACCCGGGAGGTCGGCTCGCTCCTCGAACGGGTCGCGCTGCGCTCCCGGGGCCAGGACCAGGAGGTGCGCTACCTCTCCGGGGGCAACCAGCAGAAGGTCGTCATCGCCAAGTGGCTCGCCGCCCGCCCCCGGGTGCTGCTGTTCGACGAACCGACCCGCGGCGTGGACGTCGGCGCCAAGTCCGCGATCCACACGCTCGTGCGCGAACTCGCCCGGGAGGGCCTCGCCGTGCTCATCGTCTCCTCCGAACTGCCCGAGCTGATCGGGATGAGCGACCGGATCCTGGTGATGTCCGACGGCGCGCTGGTGGGCGAACTGCCCGCGGGCGCCACCGAGGAGGACGTCATGCGCCTCGCGACCGGCGAGAGCGCCGGTTCCCACGAGGGGAGCGCCGCATGACGGCCGTCCCCGGCGGCTCCGCGGCCCCCGTCGCGGTCCGCAGACCGAATCCGCCGGCCCGGGTCCGCTTCGGCGACCCGGTGGTGGCCGTGTGGCTGGCCGCCCTCGCGGTCACCCTCGTCGGCTGGATCGTCGTGACCGCCGACGGCGGCGACTTCATGACACAGGCCACCGTCACCGGCATCCTCCAGAACTCGGTCGCCCTCGGCCTGGTCGCGGTCGGCCAGTCCGTCGTGATCGTCGCCGGGTCCCTGGACCTGTCCGTCGCCTACCTCGTCAGCCTGGGCACCCTGGTCGCCGCCGAGATGATGCAGAGCGGCAGTGTCCTCACCGCGGTCCTGGCGGTCCTCGCGCTGTCCGCCGCAGTCGGCGTCGCCAACGGGCTCATCGTCACCGGGCTGAAGGTCAACGCCTTCATCGCGACCCTCGGCATGGCGTTCATCCTGCGGGGCTACATCGAGGACGCCTACACCGGCCCCGCCGGCCACGTCCCCGCCTCCTTCCGGCGCCTGGGCTACGACCGCATCGGCTTCGTGCCCGTCTCCGTCCTGCTGCTGATCGCGGTCGCCGTCGTCGCCTGGCTCATCACCCGCCGCACCCGCCTCGGCCACCACATGTACGCCACCGGCGGCGACGAGCACGCCGCCCGGCTCTCCGGGGTCCGCACCGGAGGCGCCGTGATCCTCGCGCACGTCCTGTGCTCCCTGTGCGTCGGTGCCGCCGCCCTGTTCCTCGCCGCACGGCTCGGCGCGGGCGCCCCCTGGGCGGGCACGGACGCCCGCTACGACCTGGAGTCCATCGCCGCCGTCGTCCTCGGCGGCACGGCCCTCGCGGGCGGACGCGGCGGCGTGACCGGCACCCTCGGCGGCGTCCTCGTCCTCTCCGTGCTGGACAGCATCTTCAACCAGCTCTCCGTCGACCCGTTCTTCAAGAACGTCGTCCGAGGCGTCGTCATCATCGCCGCCGTCGCCCTCTACGCCCGACCCCGCGCGGACCGGGCCGCGAAACGGCCGCGCCGCACCGGCCGGGGACCGGCGCGAGAAGGCGGGACGCCGGCCGTCCCGGGTCAGGAGCGGACCGCATGACCACCATCACGCCGCCCAAGACCGAGACACCCACCCCGAACCCCGCCGTACGCGCGGTGCGGCGCCTGGGCACCGGCGCCCCCGTCTACGCGCTCCTCGTCGTCCTGCTCGCCGCTCTGGCGATCACCGACCCCGGCTTCTACGAACCCGACAGCTTCCTCGCCTTCGTCAAACGCGCCGCCCCGCTGGTGATCCTCGCCGCCGGGCAGTACCTCGTCATCGTCTCCGGCGGCTTCGACCTCTCCGTCGGCGCCGTGGTCACCGCCGGGGTGGTGGCGGGCGCCGAGTTCTACGGCTCCTACCCGGACGCCCACTGGCTGCTCGTCACCGCCGGACTGCTGGCCGCCGGGGCGGTGGTGGGACTGGCCAACGGGCTGATCTCCACCCGGCTGCGGGTGCCGTCCTTCATCACCACCCTCGGCATGATGCTCATCCTCGAAGGCGCCGTCTTCTACTGGACCGGCGGCTCCCCGCAGGGCGTACTCCCGCAGAGCTTCCGGGAGTTCGGCCGGGGCACCGCGGGGGGCTGGCTGCCCTGGGCCGTGCCCGCCTGCCTCGTGGTCGGCGCCGCCGCCGTGTGGCTGATGCGCTCCGACTTCGGCCGGACCCTCATCGCCACCGGGGACAGCGAGAACGCCGCGCACCTGGCGGGTGTCCGCGTCCCCCGGGTCCGCACCCTCGCGTTCGTCCTCTCGGGCACGGCCGCCGCGCTGGCGGCGGTGCTGGTCGCCGGTTTCTCCGGCGTCTCCGCCCAGGCCGGCCGCGGGCTGGAGTTCGAGGCCATCACCGCCGTCGTGCTCGGCGGGGTCCTGCTCGGCGGAGGCCGCGGCTCGGTCGTCGCCGCCATGGCCGGGGCCTTCTCCCTCCAGGCGCTGTTCACGCTGCTCAACCTCCAGGGCGTGTCCGGCGCGCTGGAGTCCACCGTCCAGGGCGTCATCGTCATCGCGGCCGTCGGCCTCGGAGCCACCGGGCGTCCGGGACTCGGCCGCCTGCGCCGTCACCGTTCACAACCCTCCGGAGGCACCTCCTCATGAGCCGCGCACCTCGTACCGGCAGACTCGGCGGCACCGCTCGCCTGGCCGCCCCCCTCGCCGCCCTGCTGGCCGCGGCACTGCTGTCCTCCTGCTCCTCCGACGTGCCCGAGGACGACCCGGCCGACGGCGGCGGCGCGAGCACCTCCGAGCAGTCCCAGAAGAGCGGTGAGGACGCGAAGTTCTTCGACCAGGCCGACTACGACCGCCAGCTCGCCCTCGCCGAGGCCACCCCGGAGGGCCCCGCGGACAAGCCGTGGGAGCAGATGCTGGAACCGCAGATGACCGACACGTCGAAGTACGCCAAGAAGGGCGGCGCCAAGGACGTCCACCTCTGCTTCTCCAACGCCGGCGTCTTCAACCCCTGGCGGCAGGTGGGCCTCAAGGGCATGCAGGCGGAGGTGGAACTGCACGACGAGATCACCGACTTCACCGTCCTGGACGCCCAGGGCAAGGACGACAAGCAGATCTCCGACATCCAGGAACTGGCCGGCCAGGACTGCGACGCGCTGATCGTTTCGCCCAACACCACCGCCACCCTCACCCCCGCCGTGCAGGAAGCGTGCGGCAAGCTCCCCGTGATCGTCTTCGACCGGGGCGTGCAGACCGACTGCTCCGTCACCTTCATCAGTCCGATCGGCGGCTACGCCTACGGCGCCGCCGCGGCCGACTTCCTCGTCGACAAGGTGGACAAGGGCGGCAAGATCGTCGCGCTGCGCATCTCACCCGGCGTGGACGTCCTGGAGAACCGCTGGGCGGCCGCGCAGAAGGCCTTCGAGGCGGCCGGACTCGACGTCGCCGAGGTCAAGTTCACCGAGGGCGACCCCTCCAAGACCAAGTCCATCGTCGCCGACGCCCTCTCCCGCCACGGCGACATCGACGGGGTGTGGATGGACTCCGGCGCCACCGCCGTCGCGGCCGTCGAGGCGTTCGAGGACGCCGGCAAGGACGTGCCGCCGATCACCGGCGAGGACCAGCAGGACTTCCTCCAGGCGTGGAAGGACAAGGACCTCACCGCCATCGCCCCGGCCTACCCGACCTTCCAGTGGCGCACGCCCGTGATCGCCGCGCTGCGCATCCTGGGCGGCCAGGAGGTCCCCAAGCAGTGGACCCTGCCGCAGCCGGTCGTCACCGACGAGAACTTCGACCAGTACTACAAGGAGGGCATGCCGCCCCTGCACTACGGCGCCTGCGGCTGCGAGAAGCTGCCCGGCTACCCGGGTGACTGGGGCGGCAAGTGAGCCCCGCAGTACGGCGCCCGATCGGTGCCAACCCCTGGATCTGGCACTCGCCGATCACCGACGAGGCCCTCGCCGAGGTGCTGCCGAGGCTGGCCGCGTGGGGCTTCGACTGCGCCGAACTCCCGCTGGAGCAGCCCGGCGACTGGGAGCCCGCCACCGCCGCCAAGCTCCTGGACGACCAGGGCCTCGCCCCCGCCGGGGTGATGGCGGTGATGCCGCCGGGACGCGACCTCGTCCGCGCCGAGCCCGCCGTGGTCCGCTCCAGCCAGGACTACCTGCGGCGGTGCGTCGACGCGGCCGCCCGGATCGGCGCCCCCGTCGTCGCCGGTCCGGTCTACGCGGCGGTCGGCCGCACCTGGCGGATGGACGACACCGAGCGGGCGGCGGCGTACGAGGAGTGGCGGGAGAACATCGCGCCGGTCGTCGAGCACGCCGCCGGGGCCGGTGTCCGCATCGCCGTCGAGCCGCTCAACCGGTACGAGACCAGCCTCTTCAACACCGTCGCCCAGACGGTGGCGGCGCTGGAGGGGCTGCCCGCCGAGGCCATCGGCGTCGCCCTCGACACGTACCACCAGAACATCGAGGAACGCTCGCTGCCCGACGCCGTACGCCGGGCCACGGGCCGCATCGCCCACGTCCAGGTGTGCGCCAACGACCGGGGCGCGCCGGGCGACGACCACCTGGACTGGGCGGGCTTCCTCGACGCCCTGGACGACGAGGGCCACCGAGGGCCGCTGTGCATCGAGTCGTTCACGGCGCACAACGAGACCATCGCGGTCGCCGCCTCCATCTGGCGGCCGCTCGCCCCGAGCCAGGACGCCCTCGCCACCCGGGGCCTGGCCTTCCTCCGTGAGGCCCAGCGCCGCCCCGCGAGTTCGAGCGCGCGGCCGGTCTAGCACCGGTCGGGCGCTCGTGTTCCACGCACGGCGTACGTAGAGCGCGACGTACGAACAGCAGCGCGACGTACGAACAGCAGCGCGACGTACGAAGAACTGCGCGACGTACCAAGAGCACCGCGATGTACGAGAGCACGGCGTCCCGCGGGCGCCGGCTCACCCCTGCCCGAACCACGACCGCAGGAGCCGCTCATGAGATCCAGAACCGCGAGATGGGTGCTGAGCTTAGTCAGCTCGGCCCTCCTCGTGGCCGGCCTGTCCGCGCCGGCCGCCCACGCCCACCCGGAGGGATTCCACGTCCTCCTGTTCACCAAGACCGCGCCGGGCGCCTACCGGCACGGCTCCATCCCCGCCGCCATCACCATGTTCGACCAGGTGGCGGCCCAGCGCGGGTGGGAGCTGACCAAGAGCGAGGACTCGGCCGTCTTCAACGACGCCGACCTCGCCGAGTACGACGTGATCGCGATGGTCCAGACGTCCGGCATGGTCTGGACGACCGACGCCCAGCGCCAGGCCGTGCAGAACTACGTGCACAACGGCGGCGGCATCGCGGCCGTCCACAACACCCTCGACATGGGCATCGAGAACGACTTCCCCTGGTGGGACAACCTGATCAACGGCGGCGCCCACATGCCCGCCCACTCGCCCGGCAGCCTCCAGGGCACCGCCAAGGTCGCCGACCGCGTCCACCCCTCCACCGCGCACCTTCCCGACCGGTGGCAGCGCACGGAGGAGTGGTACAACTTCGACCCGAACCCGCGCGGCGACGTGCACGTACTGGTCACCGCCGACGAGACCACGTACGACCCGGGCAGCGAGGCGATGGGGCCCGACCACCCCATCACCTGGTGCCGGGACGCCGAGGGCGGCAGCGTGTGGGCCACCGCCATGGGCCACGACAACGCCAGCTACACCGACCCGAACTTCCGCAACCACATCGTGGGCGGTGTCGAGTCCGCGGGCGGCAAGGTGCCGTCCGACTGCGGTCCGACGACGTGGGCCGACTACGAGAAGGTCCCGCTGGACGAGAACACCGTGGGCCCGGCGGCCCTGGACGTCGCCCGTGACGGCCGGGTGTTCTACGCCGAGTACGGCGGCAAGGTGAAGGTGCACAAGCCGGCCTCCGGCGACATCGTCACCGCCGCCACGATCGACGTCTACACCGGCGGTGAGGACGGGCTCACGGGCCTCGCCCTCGACCCGAACTTCGCCACCAACCGCTGGATCTACCTGATGTACTCGCCGGCCGGCGGCACCGAGGACATCGCGCGCGTGTCCCGGTTCACCGTGAACGGCGACACCATCGACAAGGCCAGCGAGCAGATCGTCATGAAGGTCCCCTCGTCGCGCCAGTCCCCGGAACCGGGCCACACCGGCGGCTACATCACCTTCGGACCGAACGGCAACCTCTACATAGGCACCGGCGACGACACCGAGCCGTTCCGCTCCGACGGGTACGCCCCGATCGACGAGCGCCCCGGACACGCCGACAACGACGTCCAGCGCACCTCGGCCAACAGCAACGACCTGCGCGGCAAGATCCTGCGCATCCACCCCGAGTCCAACGGCACCTACACCGTCCCGTCGGGCAACATGTTCGCGCCGGGCACGGCCAGGACCAGGCCCGAGATCTACGCGATGGGCTTCCGCAACCCGTTCCGCTTCTCCGTCGACCCGGCCGACGGCACCCTGTACGCCGCCGACTACGCGGCGGACGCGGGTTCCGACAACGCCAACCGGGGACCGGCGGCGACCGTCGAGTGGAACATCATCAAGCAGCCCGGCTTCTACGGCTGGCCGTACTGCGTCGGCGACAACATCCCCTACCGGGACTACAACTACGCCACCGGCCAGTCCGGCCCCAACTTCAACTGCGACGCCCCGGTCAACAACTCGCCCAACAACACCGGCATCACCAACCTCCCGGCGGCCAAGAAGGCCGACGTCTGGTACGGAAACGGCGCCAACGGCAACAAGTTCCCGGAGATGGGCAACGGCGGAGAGGCGCCCGCCGCCTTCCCCGTCTACCACTACGACCCGGCCAACCCGTCGGAGACCAAGTTCCCGGCCTACTTCGACAAGACCCCGTTCTTCGGCGAGTGGTCGCGCAACCGGCTCTACGAGTTCCGGCTGGACGGCGACGGCAAGCTGCTCAAGATCAACAACTTCCTGTCCGACCTGAGCTTCAAGTCCCCGATGGACATGAAGTTCGGCCCCGACGGGGCGATGTACCTGCTGGAGTGGGGGAGCGGCTTCGGCCGGGACAACCCCGACTCCGGCCTCTACCGCATCGACTACAGCGCCGGTGACAGGCGTCCGCTCGCCAGGGCCGCCGCGACCCCGGCGTCCGGGTCCTCGCCGTTGAACGTGCAGTTCTCCAGCGCCGGTTCGCACGACCCCGAGGGCGGCACGATCACCTACCGCTGGGAGTTCGGCGACGGCACGACCTCCACCCAGGCGAACCCGACGCACACCTACTCGGGGAGGGGGCAGTTCACCGCCCAGCTCACCGTCACCGACACCGGCGGCCGCACCGGCACCGCCAACGTCACCGTGACCTCCGGCAACACGGCCCCGACCGTCAGGCTCTCGCTGCCCGACGGCGGCATGTACGACTGGGGCGACCGGATCCCGTACATGGTGAACGTCACCGACCCGGAGGACGGCACCATCGACTGCACCAAGGTCAGGACGGTGCCCTCGCTCGGGCATGACGAGCACGCGCACGACACCGACGCCATCACCGGCTGCTCGGGCACCATCGTGCCGCAGACCGACGCCGGGCACGCCGACCTGAACGTGTCCTACGTCGCCGCCTCCAGCTACACCGACAAGGGCGCCACCGGTGTGCCCGCCCTGGCCGGGAGCGCCAAGGCGGTGCTCCAGCCCAAGCACAAGCAGGCCGAGTTCTACAACCGCCAGTCCGGCATCCGGGTCGTCTCCCAGGGCGGCGCCGAGTCCGGCGCCCGGCTCGGCGACGTCAGCAACAACGACTGGGTCACCTACTCCCCGGTCAACCTCACCGGCATCGACCAGGTCTCGCTCAGGCTCTCCTCGCCCACGGGCGGCGGCTCGGTCGAACTGCGCGCCGGCTCGCCGACCGGCGCGCTGATCGCCACGGTGCCGGTCCCGAGCACCGGCGGCTGGGACACCTACCAGAACACGCCGGCGGTCAACGTCACCCGGCCCACCGGGACGACCGAGCTGTACCTGGTCTTCAAGACGACCTCGGACAACTCGTACGACATCGACGCGGTGAACTTCGTCGGCAAGGGCGTCGGCGACGGCGGCACCTCGACTCCCCAGCAGATCAGGGGAGTCGGCGGCAAGTGCGTCGACGTCAACGGCCAGAGCGCGGCCAACGGCGCCAAGGTGCAGCTGTGGGGCTGCAACAACGGCGACAACCAGAAGTGGACGGCCACCGGCGCCACCCTGCGGTCGCTGGGCAAGTGCCTCGACGTGGACGCCTGGGGCACGGCCAACGGCACCAGGGTCCAGCTGTGGGACTGCACCGGCGGCGCCAACCAGGACTGGTCGGTGCAGTCCGACGGCACGATCCGCAGCCGCGGCGTCTGCCTCGACACCACCGGCGGCAGCGCGGCGGACGGCACCCAGCTGATCATCAACCAGTGCGACGGACGCGCGTCGCAGAAGTGGACGGTGACCTGACCTGAGCGGGCCCCGGTGGTGAGTCGACCGGGCCGCACGGAAAGGCCGGCGCGGAGCAGGGACCGGCACCTGCTCCGCGCCTTCCGCTTGCCGTTCGCCGGGAAACGCGTCCTCCGCCGGGAAACGCGCCCTCCGCCGAGAAGCGTGCCCTACGCCAACCGGCCACTCCCGCCGCCTCGGCGACGGCCGCGCGCCGGGGGTGCCGGCGGCGGTGGCGCGTACCCGTTCCCCGCGCTGACCGCCCGCTTCCCGGCGGACCCCGCCGGGCCTCCGGTCCCGCGAACACCGCTTCGCGCCCCGATACGTCCCTCGGGAATCCGTCCGGAACCGGTCGTGTACCTGACAGCTTAGGCGGTCCATACTCCGGCTTTGGGAGCGCTCCCACGAGGTCACCCGTACTCGCAGCCCACCCGCACTCCACCCGCACCTCTCGCCGTACGCCGGAAGGATCTCCATGCGCCTGTTCGGGAAGAGACCCCGCACGGTGGCCGCGTTCGCCGCGGTCACCGCCTCCGTCACCGTCACCGCCGCCCTGGCGCTGCCGGCCGGGCCCTCCGACACCCCGGCGCCGGTCGCCGCCGCGGCGGAGGCCCACGTCGACAACCCCTTCGCCGGGGCGAGCGCGTACGTCAACCCGGACTACGCCGGACTGGTCGACGGCACGATCGCCAGGACCACCGACCCCGTGCTCCAGTCGAAGATGCGGACGGTGAAGACGTATCCCACCGCCGTGTGGCTGGACCGGATCGCCGCCATCCAGGGCGGTGGGGGCAACGCCGGCCGCAAGAGCCTGCGCGACCACCTCGACCTGGCCCTCGCCCAGAAGAAGCCGGGGCAGCCGATCACCGCGAGCATCGTCGTCTACGACCTGCCCGGCCGGGACTGCGCCGCCCTCGCCTCCAGCGGCGAACTGCCGCTGACGGCGGCCGGACTGGCCCGCTACAAGAGCGACTACATCGACCCGATCACGGAGGTCTTCCGCGACCCGAAGTACGCGGACATCCGCATCACCACGGTCATCGAGCCCGACGGCCTGCCGAACCTCGTGACCAACCTGGGCGACCCGGAGTGCCAGGCGGCGCAGCAGAGCGGCATCCAGGTCGAGGCCGTGCGGTACGCGCTGAACAGGCTGCACGCGGTCCCGAACGTGTACACCTACCTCGACTTCGCCCACTCCGGCTGGCTGGGCTGGGACGACAACCTGGCCAGGACCACCCAGCTCTACACGGACGTCGCCAAGGGCACCACGGCCGGCCTCGCGAGCGTGGACGGGCTGATCACCAACGTCTCCAACTACACGCCGATCGCCGAGCCTTACCTGGCCGACCCGCTGAAGCAGGTGGGCGGCCAGCCGGTCAAGAGCGGCAGGTACTACGAGTGGAACGGCAACTTCGACGAGTCGGACTTCACCGCCGCGATCCACAAGGCGCTGGTGGCCCAGGGCTGGCCGGCGTCGACCGGCATGCTCGTCGACACCTCCCGCAACGGCTGGGGCGGCGCCGACCGGCCCGGCAAGGAGTCCACCAGCACCGCGCTGGACACCTATGTCAGCGAGTCGAAGGTCGACCGCCGGGCACACCGCGGGCTGTGGTGCAACACCTCCGGTGCGGGCCTCGGCGCACCGCCGCAGGCGAGCCCGCAGGGATACCCCGACTCGCACATCGACGCCTTCGTGTGGGTGAAGCCGCCGGGCGAGTCGGACGGGGCGAGCAAGGACATCCCTAACGACGAGGGCAAGCGGCAGGACCCGATGTGCGACCCCGCCTACTCGGTGCCCAACGCGGGCGGCGCGAAGACGGGCGCGCTGCCGGACGCCCCGCTCGCCGGGCACTGGTTCGACAAGCAGTTCGAGATGCTGGTGAAGAACGCCTACCCGGCCGTCCCGGCGACCGACGGCGCCGGTGACGCCGAGGCGCCCACCGCGCCGACCGGTCTGAGGAGCACCGGCAAGACCGCGACCAGCGTCTCCCTGTCCTGGACGGCGGCGACCGACAACATCGGCGTCACCGGCTACGACGTGTACCGGGGCGCCACGAAGGTGAACTCCGCGCCCGTGACCGGCACGGTCTACGCCGACTCCGGCCTCACAGCGGCCACCGCCTACAGCTACACGGTCCGGGCCCGCGACGCGGCCGGCAACACCTCGCCCGCGTCGGCGGCCGTGGCCGTCACCACCGACACCTCGGGCAGCGGCACCGACACCCAGGCGCCGACGGCACCGGGAGCGCTCACGGCCAGCGGCACCACGACCACCTCGGTCTCCCTGACCTGGAGCGCCTCGACGGACAACACCGGCGTCACCGGCTACGACGTGTACCGGGGCGCCAACAAGGTGAACTCCGCGCCCGTCACCGGCACCGTCTACACCGACTCCGGCCTCACCGCCGACACCGCCTACAGCTACACCGTCCGCGCCCGCGACGCGGCCGGCAACGTCTCGCCGCCGTCCACCCCGGCCTCCGCCCGCACCAAGGCCGCGGCCGCCGCCGGCGGCGGGGACTGGCTGCACACCTCGGGCAACCAGATCGTCGACGAGGACGGCAACAAGGTCTGGCTCACCGGCACCAACTGGTTCGGCTTCAACGCCACCGAGCGGGTCTTCCACGGCCTGTGGTCCGGCAACATCACCAGGATCACCAAGTCGATGGCCGACCGGGGCATCAACATCGTCCGGGTGCCGATCTCCACCCAGCTCCTGCTGGAGTGGAAGAACGGCCAGGCGGCGGTCCCCAGCGGCGTGAACACCTACGCCAACCCCGAGTTGACAAACCTGACGACCCTTCAGGTCTTCGACCACTGGCTCGCCCTGTGCGAGAGCTACGGCATCAAGGTGATGCTGGACGTGCACAGCGCCGAGGCCGACAACTCCGGTCACATCCACCCGGTGTGGTGGAAGGGCGCGATCACCACCGAGCAGTTCTACTCCGCCTGGGAGTGGATCACCGACCGCTACAAGAGCGACGACACCATCGTCGCGATGGACGTCAAGAACGAGCCGCACGGCAAGCAGACCGAGTCCCCGCGCGCCAAGTGGGACGGCTCGACCGGCCAGGACAACTTCAAGTACGCCTGCCAGACCGCCGGACGCCGCATTCTGGCCGTCAACCCGAAGGTGCTCGTGCTGTGCGAGGGCATCGAGATCTACCCGAAGGCCGGCAGGTCCTGGTCGTCCACCGCCGAGGCGGACTACCACTTCAACTGGTGGGGCGGAAACCTCCGCGGCGCCAAGGACCACCCCGTCGACCTGGGAACCGACCAGGACCAGTTGGTGTACTCGCCGCACGACTACGGGCCCCTCGTCTACCAGCAGCCCTGGTTCCAGGGCGACTGGAACCGCACCACCCTGGAGCGGGACGTCTGGGACCCCAACTGGCTCTACCTGCACAAGGAGAACACCTCACCGCTGCTCATCGGCGAATGGGGCGGCTTCCTCGACAACGGCCCGAACCAGAAGTGGATGACGGCGCTGCGCGACCTGATCGCCGAGAACAGGATCCACCAGACCTTCTGGTGCCTCAACCCCAACTCCGGTGACACCGGCGGCTTGCTCCTGAACGACTGGGAGACCTGGGACGAGGCCAAGTACGCCCTGCTCAAGCCGGCCCTGTGGCAGAGCGGCGGCAAGTTCGTCAGCCTCGACCACCAGGTCAAGCTCGGCGGCGCGAACAGCACCACGGGCATCAGCCTCGCCGACCTCTACGGAGGCGAGCCGCCGGTCCGGGACACGCAGGCCCCCTCCGTGCCCGGCGGACTGACGGCCACCGCCAAGACCGCCACCACCGTCACCCTGGCCTGGACGGCGGCCACCGACAACGTGGGCGTCACCGGCTACGACGTCTACCGGGGCACCACCAAGGTCGGCACCGCCACCACCCCCACCTACACCGACACCGGCCTGACCGCGGCCACCGCCTACTCCTACACCGTCCGCGCCAAGGACGCGGCGGGCAACACCTCGGCCGCCTCCACCGCCCTGTCCGTCACCACCGCGTCCGCCGGCGGCGGCGACACCACACCCCCGAGCGTCCCGGGCGGGCTGACCAGTACGGGGAAGACCACCACCAGCGTCTCCCTCAAGTGGAACGCCTCGACCGACGCCGTCGGCGTCACGGGGTACAGCCTCTACCGCGACGGCGTCCGCGTCGCGAGCCCGTCCGGCACGACCTACACCGACACCGGCCTGACCGCCGGCACCGCCTACAGCTACGCCGTCCGCGCCCACGACGCGGCAGGCAACACCTCGGCCGCCTCCACCGCCCTGTCCGTCACCACCGACACCGGCGGCGGCAACGGCACCCTGCTCTCCCAGGGCAGGAACGCCACGGCCTCCTCCTCGGAGAACGGCGGCCTCACCCCTGACAGGGCCGTGGACGGCGACCTCGACTCCCGCTGGGCCAGCGCCTTCCAGGACAACCAGTGGATCAACGTCGACCTCGGCTCCGCGCGCACCGTCGACCGCGTGATCCTCCGCTGGGAGGCGGCCCACGCCCGCGGATACCGGGTGCAGATCTCCGACGACCCGAACTTCGGGACATGGACCGACCTGTACACCACCACCACCGGTGACGGCGGCACCGACACCCTCGACGTCCGCGGCACCGGCCGCTACGTGCGGGTACTGGGCCAGGCGAGGGCGACCCCGTACGGGATCTCCCTGTACGAGCTGCAGGTCTACGGCACCTGACCGCACGACCGGCCCCCGGGCCGCGCACACAGGGGTGCCGCCGCGGACAGCAGGCCGCGGCGCCACCCCCGCGTTCAGGACGGCAGCGTCCAGCGTTGGGCGGCGGTGGCGTTGCAGTCGAAGATCTGCAACTGGGTGCCGTCGTTCGTTGTGGACTCGGGCACGTCCAGGTAGCGGCCGGAACGCGGGTTCACCAGTGCCTGCGTGGTGGCGTTGTACGTCCACTTCGGGTCGCCGCCGCCGGTGCAGGTCCACAGGCTCACCAGCGCGTGGTCCCCGGTGCCGGAGAGGTCCAGGCATGTGCCGAGACCGCGCAGGGCGCCCTCCGGCGTCAGCGCGAACTCCTGGGCGGCGGAGCCGTTGCACGACCAGAGCTGGACACGGGTCCCGTCGGCCGACGAACCGTGGTCCGCTCCACGCACTTCCCGGCGATCCCGGACCGCACCGGCCCGGTCGGCACCGGCTGCGGCCCTGGCGGCCTGGGACCGCCGTTGCCGCCGTACGACGGGGGAGCGGACGAGGCGGCGGTGGCCCAGTTGGTGTTCGCGCTCGTACCCAGGTCCATCGTGAGCGTCCCGCCGTCGGTCACGAACGACGGCGGCAGGTAGGCGTTGTTCCCGTTCGCGCCGTTGAGGGTGGCGCTCTGCACGTACGGCGCGTTCGTCGCCGCCTCCGGGGCGTCGACGGCCATCTAGCTGCCGTTGCCGAGCGTGACGGTCACATGGGTGAACAGCGGGCTGCCAGGGCCAGATCGGCCGTCCCCGGCGTCATGGGGTAGAAGCCCATCGCCGACCACACGTACCAGGCGCTCATCGTGCCCAGGTCGTCGTTGCCCACGCCCCAGTCGCCGGCCGAGGCCGACCACAGCTCGTTCTGCACCTGGCAGACCTTGGCCTGCGTGTTCCACGGCTGCCCGATGTAGTCGTACTCCCAGGGCAGTTCGATGGACGGCTCGTCGCGCAGGTCCGCGTGCGCACCGCCCGCCCCGCGGATGTCGGAGAGCACGCTGTCCAGATACGCGGCCAGCTTCGCGCTGCAGCCCATCGTCGGCCAGCCCCCGGATGTTGTGCGGCACCGCGCCCGTGTACTGCCAGGACGTGCCCTCCACGAACTGGTCGCTGCTCGTGGGGTCGAACCCCGCCCGCCAGGAGCCGTCGGCGAGCCTCGGCTGCATGAAGCCGGTGGCCGTGTTGAAGGCGTTGCGCCAGTCCTGCGCCCGGTTGGCGAACTGGTCCCGCGTGCCCGTGTCCCCCAGCGCGCCGGCGAACGCGGCGGTCGCGAAGTCCTGGGCGCCGTACTCAGCAGGGTCGCCACCGAACCGTGGAAGTCACGCGGATACGTGCCGTCCGAGGGCAGGTAGCCGTACCTGGTCTGGAGGTCCAGGCCCATCCGAAGGGGGTTGGCCGTGGTGCCCTGCTGGACCATCGCGTTCCTGGCCGCCGCCGTGTCGAAGTTCCGCGCGCCGAAGGCGTGGTAGTCCGCGATGACGGCGGGCCCGGGGTCGCCGTTCATCACCTGCGTCTCCGCCGAGTCCAGCGACCACTTGGGCAGGAAGCCGCCCTCCGCGTAGGCGTTGACCAGGGACTGGGCGGCGTCGCTCGCCTGCTGGGGTGCCACCAGCGCGTGCGGCTGCGCCTGGGTGCGGTAGATGTCCCAGCCGGAGAAGGTGCCGTACCGGGCCTTCTGGTCGCCGCCGACGGTGTGGACCTTCCGGTCGAAGCCCACGTACGTGCCGTCGCTGTCGCTGAGCAGGTTGGGGTGGAGCAGCGCGTGGTAGAGCGCGGTGTAGAAGATCTCCTGCTGGTCCGCGGTCCCGCCGGTGATCGCGACCCGGCCCAGCAGGTCGTTCCACGACGTGCGGGTCGCGGCCCGTGTGGCGTTGAAGTCCCAGCCGGGGTTCTCGGCCGTGCGGTTCCCCTCGGCGCCCGCGACGGAGACGTGGGACAGGCCGACCTTCGCCTGGACGACCCGGTTGCTCCTGGTGTCGAAGGTGACCGAAGTGCCGCCGTCGAACGTGCCGTTGGAGGTCATCGGGCGGTCGAAGACCATGCTGAAGTGGACGGTGTAGGTCGGGCTGGACGCGCAGAAGAAGCCGTTGGTGAGATACCCGCTGATCTCGGTGCTGCTCACCCGGTCGAAGTGGAGGTCGCTGCCCCGCCCGGATGCCATCTTGAACAGCAGGTTCGCCCGGTCGGTCGCCGGGAACGTGAAGCGGGCCATGCCCGAGCGGGGTGTGGCGGTCAGCTCGGTGGTGACACCGTTGCCGAGCTTGACCGAGTAGGCCCCCGCGTCCGCCGACTCGTTGGCGTGCGAGAAGCCCACCGACGCGGTGCCGTCCACGGCACCCGTGGTCGGCAGGATCGGGACGTCACCGAGGGACGCCGCAGCCCGGACCGGAGATGTGGTTGAGGCTGAAGCCTGTGACTACGTTGTCGGAGTAGGCGTAGAAACCGCCCGGCGGACGCGAGGGGGTGTCGGGGCCCCACTGCACCGTCCCGAACGGCGCGTCGGCGCCCGGGAAGGTGTTGCCCTCGTGCGAGGTGCCGAGCAGGGGGTCGACCAGCGACGCGGGGTGGGAGACGGCGGCTTGTGCGGCCGGGGCGGCCTGCGGCGCGGGGGCGGCCTGCGCGCCCGGGGAGGTGGGTGCGGTCAGTCCCAGCAGCGGGAAGCAGAAGGTCAGGGGGATGCGCCATCGTTTCATCGGTGCGGTTCCACGTGTCGTGGGGAGGGGAGGACGCGCCCCGGGCGCGCACGGGCCCGCCACGTCGCGGGGGCGTGACCGAGGGTGGCCGTGGCGGGGTGACGGGTCGTCAGAGAGGCGCGTGTGAGGGGCGGTTCGCGGGACGACTGGGCTCGCGAAAGCATCCACATCAGACCGCCGTGGCGGGAGCTGTCAATAAAACGGGAACGGGGATGTCGCCTTGTTCGGGGCTGTCCGATCTGTTGACGTGCCCATGCCCCGTGGCTACGTTCAGAGAGCGCTCTCCTCCAGTCGGCAGAGTGCCCCCCACCGCCTGACCAGACGTTCAGGAGCCCCCACCATGAAGCCAGCGAGATCCACGTCGGCCGTGCTCTGTACGACTGTGACAACGTTGTCCGCCCTTGTGTCCGGCGAGCTCGCGGCCGGCCCGGCGGCGGCAGCCACGGCGCCCGCCGCACCGGCGGCGGTCGTGTGCAACAAGTACTGCGACGCGCGCGACCCGTCGCTGAGCCCCGGCGACCGGGTCCCGGTCACCGCCACCGTCGCCTCGCGCTCGATCGCCCTGCACTTCGACGACGCCGACGCGATGGGCTGGGCGTCCATCGACAACGGCGCCGCCGGTGACCGGGTCTGGCTGGACCGCTCGATGGACGGCGGCCGCACCTGGAGCGCGGACAGCCGCCTCGGCGACACCGCCGTGCCCTCCGGCGGACGGGGTTGGCGCACACAGATGTACAACGTCGACGACTGGGGTGCCCAGGGCGTCGGGGCGCTGCGGGCCTGCGGGCAGCCGGCCGGCGGCGCCATCGCCTGCACGCCCTGGGCGCGCACCACCTGGAACGCGGGCAGCCGGAGCACCGCTGCGGCGACCGCCCTGATGATGTCGTACGACCGGGGCACCAAGCTCTTCGGCGGCGACGGCTGGTGGACCGGCGCGAACGCGCTGACCACGATCATCGACAATATCCGGATCAGCGGCATGGGCAGCTACACGTACGCCATCGCCGACACGTACAACAGGAACATCAACGCGCAGGGCGGGCAGTTCCGCAACGAGTACCTCGACGACACCGGCTGGTGGGGCCTCGCCTGGATCGCCGCCTACGACCTCACCGGGGACCGGCGCTACCTCGACACCGCGCGCGTCGACGCGGACCACATGTACGCCAACTGGAACAGCACCTGCGGCGGCGGGGTGCGGTGGAGCACGAACGGCAACTACAAGAACGCCATCACCAACGAGCTGTTCCTCCACCTCACTTCGGCCCTGCACAACCGTATCCCGGGCGACACGGTCTACCTGGAGCGGGCGCGGGCGGAATGGAACTGGTTCCGCAACAGCGGCATGATCAACGGTGACCGCCTGATCAACGACGGCCTGAGCGAGAACTGCGCCAACAACGGCCAGACCACCTGGACCTACAACCAGGGCGTCATCCTGGGCGCGCTGACCGAGTTCTCCAGGGCCACCGGCGACGCGAGCCTGCTGACCACCGCCCGCGGCCTCGCCGACGCGTCCTCCGTCCGGCTCCAGACGAACGGCGTCCTGCGCGAGCCCGGCGAGGGCGACACCTGCACCGGGGACGGCCCGAGCTTCAAGGGCGCCTACGTACGCGGCCTCGGCGTCCTCAACCGCCGGCTCTCCGACCGCCCGTACTCCGCGGCCCTCACCCGCTGGGCGAACAGCGCCTACGACCGCAACCGCAACGCGCTCGACCAGTACGGGCCGCACTGGAGCGGGGGCAGCGGCACGATCGGCTACGGGTGCCAGCAGAGCGTGCTGGACCTGATGAACGCGGCCTCCGGCTGAGGGGCCGCGGCCCGCTCCCCCACGCCGGCGCGTGGGGGAGCGGGCCGGCGTGGGGGAGCGGGCCGGGACGGGGCCGGGTCAGTGCAGGGTGCCGAGCAGGCCGACGTGGAAGGTCCGGAGTTCGTCCCAGCGGTCGTCGAGGATCTTCGCCGGCCAGTCCGGGTTGGCCAGGATGCCGCGTCCCACCGCCACGAGATCGAACTCGTCCCGTTCCATGCGCTCCAGCAGCCCGTCGATGCCGGTGAGATTGGCCTGCTGCCCCTGGAACGCCTGAAGGAACTCGTTGTCGAAGCCGACGGACCCGACGCTGATCGAGGGTTTGCCGGAGAGCTTCTTGGCCCATCCCGCGAGGTTGAGGCCGGAACCTTCGAACTCGGGGACGTGGAAGCGGTGGGTGGAGCAGTGGAAGGCGTCGGCGCCGGCCGCTCAGCCGGCCGAGGATGACCTCCAGCTCCTGGGGCGTCTCGGCGATCCTCGCCTGATAGTGGTCGACCTTCCACTGGGACAGGCGGAAGAGGATCGGGAAGTCCGGGGAGACGGCTTCCCGGCAGGCTTCGACCAGCTCCGCGGCGAAGCGGGCGCGCGAGGCCGTGTCACCGCCGTACGCGTCGGTGCGCCGGTTGGTGCGGGACCAGAGGAACTGGTCGACGAGGTAGCCGTGGCCGCCGTGGATCTCGACGCCGTCGAAGCCGAGGGCCTCCGCCTGGGCGGCCGCCGTGGCGAAGGCAGCGATCACCTGGTCGATGTCCGCCTGGGTCATGGTCACGCCATGTTCGGAGCCGTCCAGGGAGATGCCCGAGGGGCCGATCCGGGGAGCGCCGGGGACCGGCGGGGCGCCGACGGCGCGGTCCATGCCCGTGTGCCACAGCTGCGGTACGATCCTGCCGCCGGACCGGTGGACCTCGTCCGCCACCGCGGACCAGCCCGCCAGGGCCTCGGTGCCGTGGAAGCGGGGGACGCGGGCGCTGCTGCCCGCCGACTCGTGGCCGACGTACGTGCCCTCGGTGATGATCAGGCCGACGCCGCCCGCCGCGCGGCGTCCGTAGTACCGGGCCACGTCGGGGCCGGGGACGCCGTCGGGGGAGTGCTCACGGGTCATCGGTGCCATGACGATGCGGTTGGGCAGCGAGAGGCTGCCGAGTGACAGGGGGCGCAGCAGGACGGACCTGGCGCGTTCGGCGGCGGCAGTGGGCATCGGATCGTTCGCCTTCGGTGGGGCCGACGCCGGCCGCGGGCGCGGCGTTCGGCGGCGGCGGGCATGGAGGGGCACGGACGGGTGCGGAGGGGGCGCGTGCTCGCGTACGCGGTGGGCCGGGACGGTCAGCGGGAGGGCGGCGATCCTGCGGCTGCCTGGTCCTCGCCGGAGCCGGAGCCGGAGCCGGAGTCGGAGTCGGCGCCCGAGCCCTGGTTCGAGCCGGTGGCCGCGTCGCTGGTCGGGGACGGGCTGCCGTCGGGCGACGGCGTGCCGTCGGGGGTGGCGCGGATGAACCACGTCGTGACGAACGCGACGAGGGACAGGAGCGCCGCGCCCACGACGACTCCGCGCAGGCCGCTGGTGACGGCCGCCTCGAAGCCGTCGCGGACGGCAGCGGGCATGCTCTTCAGCAGGTCGGGGGTGAACTCGCCTCCGCCGGTGAGGCGTTGCTCCGCGCCGGGGCCGAGGCGCCCCACCAGCGACTCGCTCAGGCGGTCGGCCTGCACGGCCCCGAGTACCGCGACTCCCAGCGATCCCCCGATGGTGCGGGTGAGGGTGACCGTCCCGGACGCGGCACCCATGTCCTTCGCGTCGGCGTTGTTCATCGTCGCGAGCAGGGTGCTCTGCATCAGGATGCCGACGCCGGCCCCCATGACCAGGGTGAGCCCGGAGGCGAGCGCGACCGGGGTGTCGGTGCCGAGCAGGAGCAGGGCCAGCGCGCCGACGACCATGACCGCGCTGCCGGTGACGGGCAGGATGCGGTCCCAGCCGCCCCGGTCCATCAACCGCCCCGCGGTCAGTTGCGCGACCAGCATCCCGAGCATCATCGGCAGGATCAGCATGCCGCTGACCGTGGACGAGGCGCCCTGGACGAACTGCATGTACTGCGGGAGATAGTTGATGACGGAGATCATGACCGCGCCGGCCAGGAAAGAGAGGATCTGGGCGAGGGTGAACTCACGGCTGCGGAACAGCCGGGGAGGCGTGACCGGCTCGTCGGCCCGCCGTTCCACCCGGACGAACCAGGCCAGGGACAACAGGGCCACCACCCCGAGGCCGACGACCTGCCGCGACAGCCAGGGGTACCTGCCGCCGGCCCAGGTGGCCATGAGGGTGAGGGCGAGAATGGCCACGGTGAG
Source organism: Streptomyces sp. cmx-10-19 (assembly GCA_049998335.1). Lineage (GTDB taxonomy): Bacteria > Actinomycetota > Actinomycetes > Streptomycetales > Streptomycetaceae > Streptomyces. The sequence continues at coordinate 110,015 of JAEBFB010000018.1, read as the reverse complement.
CAGGAGCGCGCCAAGGTAGTCGATCCGGCCCTTGGCGCGTTCCGTGCGCAGGTCGACGCCGCGCGCGACCGCCAGCAGCGCGACCGCGCCGACGGGGACGTTCACGTAGAAGGTCCAGCGCCAGTTCATGTGGTCGGTGATGAATCCGCCGAGCAGAGGGCCGCCGACGAAGGCCACCGGGAGCATCACACCGATGATCGACTGGACGCGGCCCCTCTCCTCCGGAGCGACCAGGACGCCGATGACCGACAGCGCCCCCACCATCAGACCGCCCGCGCCGAGCCCCTGGAGGGCACGGAACAGGATGAGCTGGATCATGTCCTGCGCCATGCCGCAGAGGATCGAGCCGGCCAGGAAGAGGGCCACGGAGGACATGTAGGCGCCCTTGCGGCCGTACAGGTCGCCCAGTTTGCCCCAGATCGGTGTGGACGCCGACATCGCGAGCAGGTACACCGTCACCACCCAGGAGAAGTGGTTCAGGCCCCCCAGCTCCCCGACGACCGTGGGGAGCGCGGTGCTGATGATCTGCCCGTCGAGCGTCGCCAGGACGATGCCGAGCATCAGCCCGAAGACGCCGAGGCGGGGTAAGGGTGCACGGACGGGTGCGGTGGTCCCGGCCGGGTGGTCGTTCATCGCTGCCCCCAGGGCGCGCTCGGTGTTTCGCTCTACGGGTGATCAGACGGCGTACGGCCGGGTCCGCTTGGCGTCGCGCAGGCTCTGGCCCCACCAGGCCAACTGGTCGAGCATGCTCTTGGCCGCCACGTCGGACGCGGGGTCGGTGGTCCTGCCATCGGCGTCGAAGAGACCGCCGTAGTTGTGGAAACTGACCGTGTTGCGGATCGTGACGGCGTGCATCTCGGCCATGACGAGCCGCAGTTGCTCGACCGCCCGCAGACCGCCGGCGATGCCGCCGTACGACACGAAGCCGACCGGCTTGGCGTGCCACTGCTCGTTGTGCCAGTCGATGGCGTTCTTCAGCGCGGCCGGGAAGCTGTGGTTGTACTCCGGCGTCACCATGACGAAGGCGTCGGCCGCGGCCAGCCGGGGGGCCACCGCGCCGACCATCGCCTCGACCTCTGCGGAAGGCGCCTCGCCGAAGGCCGGGAACTGCGTCGGCAGGGGCGTCTCCAGCAGGTCGACGCGGTCCGCCGCCATGTCGTCGCGCTCGGCGATGTGGGAGATCAGCCAGTCGGCGACGACCGGGCCGAACCTCCCGTTCCGCGTGCTGCCGATGATCACCGCGACCTGCAGGGGGGCGCTCTTGGAGTCGGTCATGTGGGAAACCTCCACTGTGTTACGTTCAACGCATCCGGTAAGTACACTGTACACACGAAAGTGTACGGCGTCTACTGACGGTACGTCGTACACACCGTTACGCCGTGCGCTCCGCACGGCGCACCCAGGAAGGAGTCCCGCCGATGGTTGCTGGGGACAGGCAGGACAAGAGCGACGAGCGGGAGGCGCTCCCGCTGTGGCAGCGGCTCGAGCGCCCGGCGCCGGCCCCCCGCACGCCCCTTGGCCCGGAACGGATCGCGGAGGCGGCCGTGGGCATCGCCGACGGCGAGGGCCTCGACGCCGTCACGATGCGGCGCCTGGCCGCCGCGCTGGGTGTCGCTCCCATGGCCGCCTACCGCTACGTCACCGGCAAGGACGAGCTCCTGGAGCTGATGGTCGACCACGTGCACGGAGAACTGGAGTTGCCCTCCGGAGAAGCCGGCTGGCGGCAGGTCACCCGGACTCTCGCCCTGCGTCTTCGCGACGTGATGCTGAGGCACCCGTGGATGTCGAGAGTCGACTGGTGCGGACCCACCCCGAACCAACTGGCGGTGCTGGAGGGTGCGCTGACCGCCCTCGCCGGCAACCGGCTCGACGCCGACACCTCCATGGCGGTCTACAACACCGTCACCTCGTACGTCCGGGGCGCCGTCGACGCGGAGATCGGCCTGAACCAGATGCTGCAGGCGAAGGGCTGGTCCAGCCACGAGGAGGCGCGCGCCGGACTGGCCCCGCAGATGCGGTGGTTGATCGGGACCGGCCGCTACCCGCGATACGAGCGCTATCTCGAAGAGGCGGCCCGCAAGGACGACGCGCGCTGGCAGTTCGAGACCGGCCTCGACTGCGTCCTGGAGGGCATCGGGGCCCGGCTGAACGTGGACGGCCCACCGTCCGGACGGTGACGGGGTCGCGGACGGTCGCGTGACCCGGCGCTCCTCAGCTGCGATCACCCTTGGTCACTATGCTGGCCCCGTGTCCGTCGAGGCCGGAAGCAAGAGGCCGGCGGCCGTCGACGGCTGTTGAGGAGTCGGGAAAGTGCTGCAAGAGGTGACCGCGACCCGCTACGTCACGCCGTTGCGTGAGGGCGGGTCGCTGCCGGGGCTCGTCGAGGCCGACGACCTCGGCACGTACGTGCTGAAGTTCACCGGCGCGGGCCAGGGCCGCAAGACGCTCGTCGCCGAGGTCGTCAGCGGCGAGCTGGCCCGCCGGCTGGGCTTCCGCGTCCCGCGCCTGGTCACCGTCGACCTCGACCCGGTCCTCGGCCTCGGCGAACCCGACCCCCAGGTGCAGGACCTGCTCAAGTCCAGCGGCGGCACCAACCTCGGCATGGACTTCCTCTCCGGCGCCCTCGGCTTCGACCCGCTCGCCTTCGAGGTGAGCGCCGAGGAGGCCGGGCGGATCGTCTGGTTCGACGCGCTCGTCAACAACGTCGACCGGTCCTGGCGCAACCCCAACCTGCTGCGCCTGCGCGGCGAGACCTGGCTCATCGACCACGGCGCGACCCTCATCTGGCATCACAACTGGCCCGGCGCCGAGACCTCCGCCGCCCGCCCCTACGCCGCCGCCGACCACGCCCTCGCACGCTTCGCGCCGGACGTCGAAGCGGCCGCCGCCGCGCTCGCGCCTTTGGTCACCGAGGAACTCCTCGCCGAGGTCACCGCCGAGATCCCCGACGTCTGGCTGCTCGGCGAGCCCGGCTTCACCACCCCCGACGACCTGCGGCGGGCCTACGCCCGGCCCCTGCTCGCCCGCGCCGCCACGATCCACGAACGCGTCACGGGTACCGGGGCCCCGCGGCGCGCCGAGGGGGACCGGTGACCGACCGCCACGTCTTCGAGTACGCGCTCGTCCGCGTCGTGCCCCGCGTCGAGCGCGGCGAGTGCGTCAACGCGGGCGTCCTGCTGTACTGCCGCGCCAAGTCCTACGTCGGCGCGCGCACCCACCTCGACGAGAACCGGCTGCTGGCCCTCGACCCGGACGTCGACCTTCCCGGCGTACGCGCGGCGCTGCATGCGGTGGAGGGGGTCTGCGCGGGCGGGGCCGCCGCGGGCCAGGCCGCCGAGGACGACCCCGGCCGCCGCTTCCGCTGGCTGATCGCCCCCCGCTCCACCATCGTCCAGCCCGGCCCGGTCCACACCGGCCTCACGACCGACCCGGAGGCGGAGACGGAACGGCTGCTGGAGCTGCTGGTCCGGTAGCAGTCGGCCGCCGGCCGTGCGGGGCTCGGTGAGGTGTCGGGCCGGTGCGGGGGCTGTCCTCCGGCGCGGACCGCCCCCGCGCGTGGCCGCGCCGCGAGCACGGAGTCCCGGCCCCGTGCTCCGCCACCGTGACCGGGCGTGCGGGGCCGGCTGCTGCGGCGGCCCTCGTGCGCGGTCGTGCACCGGCACAGGGCGGGGGGAGGGGGGCGGTTGCGAGGGACTCCGCGCCCTGGTCCACGGGGCGGACGGGCCGCGTCGGCCGCAGGGTGCTCCGCGCGGGTCGCGTGTGTACAGGCCGCCGTCCGTGCTTGGTCCGAGCCGCTGGGGGCGGGCCGCGGTCGGCCGCGGGTCTGCCCGCGCGGTGCGGACGCACACGGCGTCTGTCCTCGCCCTTGTCCACCGGGCGGGCGGGCCGCGTCGGCTGCGGACGACCCGTCGTGCCGGCCCAGCTCCGTCTCCGCGCGGTACTCCGAGGGGGTTCGCCCTGCGGCCCCGCGCCCCCTCCGCCCGTCAGACCCGCCGGCGCCGCACCACGTACCCCGTGGCGAACGCGGCGCTGAGGACGCAGGCGAGGCCGAGGCCGATGTCCAGGGCTGTCGGGCCGGTCGACGTGCTGCCCAGGCCGCCCTGGGTGCCGAGGGTGGGGGCGACGGGGGAGGGCGGGGGAAGGGGCGGGGTGGCCTCGGGGCGGGGCCGGGACGTGGCCGAGATCGTGGGGAGTTGGGTCCCCGGTGTGTCGCCGTCCTGGGCGAGGGCGAGGGCGGGGTCGGACAGCGGCACGATCGCGGTGAGCGCGACGGTCACGGCTGCGGCACCGGTGCTGCGGCGCATGGACGCCTCCTTTCTGCCACGGGTGGTCCACGAGTGGTTCGCGCTTCGACGCTAGGGGCGGGCGGCGCCGGGGGCCCGCAGCGTTGGGCCGATCGGGGGACCGGGGCCGGGTGTCGCGGCCGGGGACGCAGGTAATGGATCACACCGGCCGGTGTCCCGTTGACACCGGGTGCCGGGCCTTCTAGCGTCACGTCTGCGGAAGGTACTAAGCGGTCGCTCACTCAGGGCGCCTCGCCGCGCTCCGCAAGGGCCGCACCCCCAGGACGAGGAGAAGCAGCAATGTCCACCACTGAGCAGCGGGTCGCCGTAGTCACCGGAGCCGCGCGCGGCATCGGTGCCGCCACCGCCGTACGCCTGGCCGCCGAGGGCCGAGCCGTCGCCGTCATCGACCTCGACGAGGCCGCCTGCAAGGACACCGTCGAGACGATCACCGCGGCCGGTGGCAAGGCGATCGCGGTCGGCTGCGACGTCTCCGACGAGGCGCAGGTCGAGGCCGCCGTCGCGCGGATCACCGAGGAGCTGGGCGCCCCGACCGTCCTCGTCAACAACGCGGGCGTGCTGCGCGACAACCTGCTGTTCAAGATGAGCGTCTCCGACTGGGACACCGTCATGAACGTGCACCTGCGCGGCGCCTTCCTGATGTCCCGGGCCTGCCAGAAGCACATGGTGGACGCAGGCTTCGGCCGCATCGTCAACCTGTCCTCCTCCTCCGCGCTCGGCAACCGCGGCCAGGTCAACTACTCCGCCGCCAAGGCCGGTCTCCAGGGCTTCACCAAGACCCTCGCCAAGGAGCTGGGCAAGTTCGGCGTCACCGCCAACGCCGTCGCCCCCGGCTTCATCGCCACCGAGATGACCAAGGCCACCGCCGACCGCGTCGGCATGGGCTTCGACGACTTCAAGGCCGCCGCCGCCACCCAGATCCCGGTCGCGCGCGTCGGCGAGCCCGCCGACATCGCCAACGCCATCGCCTTCTTCACCGGCGACGCGGCCGGCTTCGTCTCCGGCCAGGTCCTGTACGTGGCCGGCGGACCGCTCGACTAGGAAGACCGGGACATGACTGCTGTGGAACTCTCGGGCAAGGTCGCCCTGGTCACCGGCGCCAGCCGCGGTATCGGCTACGGCGTCGCCGAGGCCCTGATCGCGCGCGGTGACCGCGTCTGCATCACCGGCCGCAACGAGGACGCCCTGGAGGAGGCCGTCGAGAAGCTCGGCTCCGACCGGGTCATCGGCGTCGCGGGCAAGGCGCACGACGAGGCCCACCAGGCCGTCGCCGTCGAGCGCGTGATGGAGGCCTTCGGCCGCGTCGACTTCCTCGTCAACAACGCCGGTACCAACCCGGTGTTCGGGCCGATCGCCGACCTGGACCTCAACGTGGCGCGCAAGGTCTTCGAGACCAACGTGATCTCGGCGCTCGGCTTCGCCCAGCGCACCTGGCACGCCTGGCAGAAGGACAACGGCGGCGCGATCGTCAACATCGCCTCCGTCGCTGGCCTCTCACCCTCGCCCTTCATCGCCGCGTACGGCGTCAGCAAGGCCGCGCTGATCAACCTCACCGCGCAGCTCGCCCACGAGTTCGCGCCCAGGGTCCGCGTCAACGCCATCGCCCCGGCCGTCGTGAAGACCAAGTTCGCCGCCGCCCTGTACGAGGGCCGCGAGGAGGAGGCCGCCGCGGGCTACCCGCTGGGCCGGCTGGGCGTGCCCTCCGACATCGGGGGCGCCGCCGCGTTCCTCACCTCGGACCAGTCCGACTGGGTCACCGGTCAGACCCTCGTGGTCGACGGCGGCATCTTCCTCAACGCGGGCGTCGCCTGACGGGGTTGCCGCCGCCCCGCCGCAGGTCGCCCCGGTACGGGCGCCGTTCACCCGCAACGGCGCCCGTGTCCGCCGTCCGGGACCGGACGGTGATGACAACGTAGTCATCCCGAAAATGATCAAAACCCCTGTTCAGAACGGGGTTCAGGCGGCGTGGCGCTGCGGTATGGTCTGCCGACCCTTGGTACGGCAGATCGAGGAGCGTGCGCGTGTTCAACCGACACCGAGGCCAGCGCCGGGTCGCGGCCATCGTGTCCATATCGTCGCTGGTCACCGGATGCGGCATCCTCTCGTCCGAGCCCTCGCCGGACGACGGACCCATCGTCGTGGGAACGACCAGCGCCCCGAGCACCCTCGATCCCGCCGCCTCCTGGGACGGCTCCTGGGAGCTGTTCCGCAACATCTACCAGACGCTCCTCAGCTACCCCAACGGCGCGACCACGCCCCAGCCCGACGCCGCCCAGAGATGCGCGTTCACCGACGCCGGGAACCAGGTGTACCGCTGCGAGCTGCGCAAGGGCCTCACCTTCTCCAACGGGGACGCCCTCGACGCCCAGGCCGTCAAGCACTCGATCGACCGCATCAAGGACATCGACGTCAACAGCGGCCCCGCCGGCCTGCTCGGCAGCCTCGAACGCGTCCAGGTGCCCAGCGAGCGCGAGGTGGTCTTCCACCTCAACAAGCCCGACGCCACCTTCCCGTTCGTCCTCGCCACACCCGCCATGTCCCTCGTCGACCCCGGCGGCTACCCGGCCGACGCCCTGCGCGAGGACGGCGAGGTCGTCGGCTCCGGCCCCTACACCCTGCGCACCTACAAGGACGGCGAGCGGGCCGAACTCGTACGCAACGAACGCTACAAGGGCTTCGCCGAGCGCCGGAACGAGGCGGTGACCATCCGCTACTTCAAGGACTCCGCCGGCATGGTCAAGGCGCTGCGCGCCGGCGACATCCAGGTGACCTACCGCGGACTCGCGGCCGACGACGTCATCACCCTCCAGAGCAAGGCCCAGCAGGACGAGGGCCTCACCCTGGTCGAGGGCAGCGGCACGGAGATCAGCTACCTGGTCTTCAACCCCGAGGACCCGTGGGCGGGCCGCAAGGCGGTGCGCCAGGCCGTCGCCCAGGTCATCGACCGGGCGGCGATCAGCCACAAGATCTACCAGGACACCGTCGACCCGCTGTTCTCGATGGTCCCCAAGGGCCTGACCGGCCACACCACCGGCTTCTTCGACGACTACGGCGACCCGAGCGTCCCCAAGGCCCGCCGGATACTCACCAAAGCCGGCATCACCGAGGCCGTCCCGCTCACCCTCTGGTACACCAACGACCGCTACGGCTCCGAGACGGGCGAGGAGTTCCAGGAGATCAAGCGCCAGCTCGACGCCTCCGGCCTGTTCCGGGTCACCCTCAAGAGCCGCCCCTGGAAGACGTACGTCGCCGGCTACCAGAAGGGCGAGTACCCGGTGTTCGGGCGCGGCTGGTCCCCGGACTTCCCGGACGCGGAGAACTTCATCGCCCCCTTCGTCGGCGAGCAGAACGCCCTCGGTACGCCCTACCCGGCGCCGGAGATCACCGGTCAGCTGCTGCCGCGCTCCCGCCGGGTGAGCGACCGCGCCGACGTGGAGCAGGAGTTCGAGCGGGCGCAGGACATCCTGGTGGACGACGCCCGGCTGGTGCCGCTGTGGCAGGGCAAGCAGTACGTCGCCGCGAGTAGGGACATCTCGGGCGCGGAGCAGGCCATGGACCCGTCGACGATCATGATGATGTGGCAGCTGCACCGCAAGACCAGTTGGTAGCCCTGCCGATTGTCAGTGGTCGCCGGTAGGTTCGTGGGCAGTGGAAAGCGACCGCACTGCGTAAGGAAGTTGACGTGACCGACATCGCCATGCTGCCCGAGTCCTGGCGCGAGGTGCTGGGCGGCGAGCTCCAGGAGCCCTATTTCAAGGAGCTGACGGAGTTCGTCGAGGAGGAGCGGGCGAAGGGCCCGGTGTACCCGCCGCGGGAAGAGGTCTTCGCCGCGCTGGAGGCCACGCCGTACGACCGGGTGAAGGTGCTGGTCCTCGGGCAGGACCCGTACCACGGCGAGGGGCAGGGGCACGGGCTGTGCTTCTCGGTGCGGCCCGGGGTGAAGATCCCGCCGTCCCTGCGCAACATCTACAAGGAGCTGCACGCGGAGCTGGACGTCCCCATCCCGGACAACGGCTATCTGATGCCGTGGGCCGAGCAGGGCGTCCTGCTGCTCAACGCGGTGCTCACGGTGCGGGCCGGCGAGGCCAACTCGCACAAGGGCCGCGGCTGGGAGCTGTTCACCGACGCGGTGATCCGCGCGGTGGCGGGGCGGCCCGACCCGGCGGTCTTCGTGCTGTGGGGGAACTACGCGCAGAAGAAGCTGCCCCTGATCGACGAGTCCCGGCACGCGGTGGTCAAGGGCGCGCACCCCTCGCCGCTGTCCGCGAAGAAGTTCTTCGGCTCCAAGCCGTTCACGCAGATCAACGAGGCGGTCGCGCGGCAGGGCCACGAGCCGATCGACTGGACCCTCCCCGACCTGGGCTGACCGGGCGACCCGGGCGGTGGTGCGAGCCGGTGGTGCGGCTCCTGCCGCCCCGCGCGCGTCGCGGTGCCGCCTGACCGGGTTCGCGGGCGCGTGCGGTTAGCGTCGGTCGGGACAGCCGACGAGGGCACGGAGGACGCGGTGGCCAAGGGACAGGAGCAGGCGGCGCCGGACGCCGTGCTGACACGGATCGGTCAGGTCGTCATGCTGCACCACGCGGGCGACCGCGAGGAGGCCCGCCACCGCTTCCTCGGCCTGTGGGCGGAGATCGGCGAACACGGCGACGCCCTCCACCGCTGCACCCTCGCCCACTACCTGGCCGACACCCAGGACGATCCCGGGGACGAACTGGCCTGGGACCTGCGGGCGTTGACGGCGGCGGAGGAACTCACGGGGACCGCCGCCCGCGCCCTGGCCCCCTCGCTCCATCTGAACCTTGCCGCCGACTACGAGCGCCTCGGCGACCGCGACGCCGCCCGGCTGCACCTGCGACGCGCCCGCACGGCGGCCGACTCACTGGCCCCCGACCGGTACGGAGAGGGGCTGCGCGCGGCGATCACCCGCCTGGACCGCCGCCTGACCGCCGCCGACCGCACCGAACACAGCCCCGACCGCCCCGACGGCCCCTGGAAACCGCCCCGCCAGCGGCCATGACCCGGACGACAGGCGCGGTGCCCTGGGCGGCTTCGCCGTGAAGGCGCCGCAGGGCGTTGCCGCCGCTGGTCGCCGGCGCGGGCCTCAGTGGCCGTATGCCTGTTCGCAGATGCGGGACTCGGGGCTGCCTGGGTGCCAGCCGCCGTACCGCTTGCCGAGGGAGCACACGTCCGCGTTCCCGCCGGTGCCTCCGCCGGTCGTCCGGGGCGCCTCGGGGGGCTTCGGACGACGCCGTTCCCGGGTGCGCTCCGGTGTCTCGGGATGTGCGCGGGGGCGGGCCGGGGCGGGTCGGGTGTCGGTGGGGGGCGGTTCGGCCGGGGATGGGGCCGCCGTCGGGGGTGTAGGGCGCGGGGTTCCCGAGGGGTGGTCCGGGGTCGGGTCCGGGGCGATCATCTCCAGGGCCTCGCGGGCGGGGGCCTGGACGGCGCGGGGCTCGGCGGGGCCCCCGGGGCGCGGCGCGGAGGAGCGGGCGCCGCCCGCCGCGGGGCCGGCCGGGGTCGGCCCGGGGACCGTCGTACAGCCGGTCAGGACCGAGACAGCCACGGTCACCAGGAGCGTTGCGGTGGTCGTCGTTCGATGCACCCGCGCCACTCTGCTGGTTCGGGCCCGCGCCACGGAGCCGGACGAGCGGAGGTTGCCCCGCACGGGTGATCTCAGGCCCCGTACGGAGGCCCGCCGGGCACCCGAGGGTGACGTCAGTCGCCGGTCGCGCCGTCCAGGGTCTCCCGGATCAGGTCGGCGTGCCCGTTGTGCCGGGCGTACTCCTCGATCATGTGGGAGTGGATCCAGCGCAGGGTGTACCGCTCGCCGGTGCGCAGGTGCCTGCCCCGGGTCGGCTCGCCGAGGGGGACGCCGGCCGCGTTGCGCCGGGCCGCCTCGATCTCGGCCTGCCAGGCGGCGTACACCTCGGGCCAGGTGTCCGCCTCGGTCACCCGGAAGTCGCCGTCCGGGTCGGCGTCGCTGTAGTAGAGGGGGCCGGCGTCCTCGCCCGCCAGCACCCTGCGGTACCAGCTGCGCTCCACCTCGGTCATGTGCCGCACCAGCCCCATCAGGGACAGCGTCGACGGCGACACGGCGGCCGTCCGCAACTGCTCGTCGGTCAGGCCCTCGCACTTCCACGCGAGGGTCTGCCGGTGGTACTCCACCCAGCCCTCCAGCATGGCGCGTTCGTCGGCGTCGACAGGGGGTTCGCGTCGTTCGGTCGTCATGCCGCCATCCTCACCCACCGCCCCTCGGTCCACCAGGGCTTTCGGCCCGCTCCCACGCCGCCCACGCCGCAACCACGCCGCCCCCGCACCCCCGTATGCTTCCCGACGGACCCCGCCCGGCGAACGCAGAAGGAGCACATCCCGTGAAGGTCGGCTGCATCGGACTCGGCGACATCGCGCAGAAGGCCTACCTCCCCGTGCTCGCGCACCTGCCCGGCGTCGAACTCCACCTCCTGACCCGCACCCCCGCCACCCTCGCCCGGGTCGCCGACGGGCTGCACCTGCCGGCCGCACAGCGCCACACCGACCTCGGCTCCCTGCTCGCCGCGGGCCTCGACGCCGCGTTCGTGCACGCGCCGACCGACGTCCACCCGCAGCTCGTCACCCGGCTCCTGGAGGCCGGCGTCCCCACCTACGTGGACAAGCCGCTCGCGTACGAACTCGCCGACTCCGAACGCCTGGTGGCCCTCGCCGAGGAGCGCCGCACCAGCCTCGCCGTCGGCTTCAACCGCCGCCACGCCCCCGGCTACGCGCAGTGCTCCGAGCACCCGCGCGAGCTGATCCTGATGCAGAAGAACCGCACGGGCCTGCCCGAGGAACCCCGCACGATGATCCTCGACGACTTCATCCACGTCGTCGACACCCTGCGCTTCCTGGTCCCCGGTCCGGTGGACGACGTGACCGTGCGCGCCCGCGTCCAGGACGGCCTGCTCCACCACGTCGTCCTCCAGCTCGCCGGCGACGGCTTCACCGCGCTCGGCGTCATGAACCGGCTCAGCGGCTCGGCGGAGGAGATCCTGGAGGTCTCCGGCCAGGACACCAAGCGCCAGGTCGTCAACCTCGCCGAGGTCGTCGACCACAAGGGCCAGCCCACCGTCCGGCGGCGCGGCGACTGGGTCCCGGTGGCCCGCCAGCGCGGCATCGAACAGGCGGTGCTCGCCTTCCTCGACGCGGTGCGCGCCGGTGAACTCCTCAGCGCCCGGGACGCGCTGGAGACCCATGAGCTGTGCGAGCGGGTGGTACGCGCGGTGGCCGAGCGTCCCGCCTGAGCCGCAGGGCCCGCACGCCCTCGCCGGCCACCCAGGCCGCCAGGACCAGCAGCGCCGCGTGCACCGTCCAGTCCCCGTACCGGACGTACGGCGTGGTGCCGTGGGTGACCGGGACCTCGTACACCCCGGACGCGCTCGTGTCGGTGCCGAGGCGGGGGCCGATCGGCGCGCCGCTCGCGTCGTAGACGGCGGAGACACCGGTCAGCGTGGCGTGCACCATCGGGCGGCCGGTCTCGGCGGCGCGCAGCGCGGCGAGCGAGGCGTGCTGCGCGGGCGCCCAGGTGTCCTGGAAGGTCGATGTCGAGGACTGGGCGAGCAGTACCTCGGCGCCGTCGGCGGCCAGGGCGCGGCTCATGTCGGGGAAGGCGCTCTCGAAGCACACCATCGGCCCGATCCGCAGCCCGTCCCCGACGTCCATCACCACCTGCTCGGTGCCCCGCCTGCGGTCCTCGCCCGCCGCCTTGCCGACGGAGGTGGCCCAGCCGAGCAGGGAACGGGCGGGCACGTACTCGCCGAAGGGGACCAGCCGCATCTTGTCGTACCGGTCGCCGGTCGGGCCGTCGGGGCCGACGAGCACCGAACTCTTGTAGATGCCGGGCTTGTCGGAGCGCCGGGCGTCCACGTTGACCAGGATGTCCGCGCCGGTCTCCCGGGACAGCGCGGTGAGCCGGCGGGCCAGGTCGGGGCGGTCGCTCAGGTCGTAGCCGACGCTGCTCTCACCCCAGACGACCAGGTCGAGATCTCGGCCGGCCAGGCGCCGGGTCAGCTCCTCCTCGCGGTCGAAGCGCCGGTCGGCACTGGCCGCCCCGGCGACGATGCCCGGCTGTACGACGGCGATCGCGGCGCGCTGGCCGGCGTCGGGCCGCGGGGACCAGACCCACACCGCCGAGGTGGCGGCGGCGCCCGCGACGAGCCCGGCGAGTGCGGGCACCCGGGCCCGGCGCAGGGCGACCAGCGCGGCCACGGCGACGTTGGCGGCCACCACCAGGAAGCTCAGCAGCCACACCCCGCCCACCGAGGCGAGCCGCAGCGCCGGGGCCACCTGCCACTGACTGGCGCCGAGCATGCCCCAGGGCCCGCCGAGCCCCTGCCAGGAGCGGACCAGCTCCGCCAGCAGCCAGCCCGACGGCAGCACCGGCAGCGCCGCCGCGACCCGGCCCGCCGAGGGCGCCCCGCCCAGCAGCCGGCGCACCAGCACACCCCACGGCACCCACAGCGCGCCGAGCAGCGCGGCGATGACGAACGTGAACACGTTGAGGCTCGGCAGCAGCCAGTGGTGCATCGCCAGCACGAACCCGAACCCGCCGCTCCACCCGTCGTACGCCGCCCGTCTCGCGGTGGGCGCGGTGCGGGCCAGCAGGATCCAGGGGACCAGCGCCACCCAGGCCCACCACCACAGGGCGGGTCCCGGGAAGGCGAGCACGGGCAGCGCCCCGGCGAGCGCGGCGAGGGCCGAGCGGCGCCAGGGGGAGGCGAGCCAGTGGCCGAGCGTCTTCATGGGCGGCTCCCTACCCAGCCTTGCCTACAGTGTGCGCTTGCGACGAGGGCGGAGTCAGTTGATCACACGGGGTGCTCGGGGTGCAGGAGATCTGGGCAGGGCGCGTCCTCTCGCCTAGGGTGATCGATGATCGATCAATTTGGTCGGCCCGATCGATCTCCTCGCCTTGCCCGTCGACTCCCGATCTTCCGCCGGAGGTACCTCATGCCGCGTCCCCTCACCGTCGTCACCGGTGGCAGCCGGGGCATCGGCGCCGCGACCTGTCTGCGGCTCGCGGCCGACGGCCACGACGTCGTCGTGGGCTACGCGCGGGACGCGGCGGCGGCCGGGGCGGTCGTCGCGGGGGTGCGTGAGGCGGGCGGGCGCGCGGTCGCGGTGCGCGGGGACACCTCGGTGGAGGCCGACGTCGACCGGCTCTTCGACGCCGCCGAGGAGCTGGGGCCGGTGACGGGCCTGGTGAACAACGCGGCCGTGACCGGTCCGCTCGGGCGCCTCGCCGACACCGACACGGACACCCTGCGCCGGGTCCTCGACGTCAACCTGCTGGGCACGCTGCTGTGCGCCCGGCGCGCCGCGCGGCTGATGACGGCGCGGGGGAGCGGCGCGATCGTGAACGTGTCCTCGGGCGCCGCGACCCTCGGCGGTGCGGGGGACTACGTCCACTACGCGGCGACCAAGGCGGGCGTGGACGCGCTCACGCTGGGCCTGGCCAAGGAGCTGGGCGGGGACGGGGTCCGGGTCAACGGGGTCGCGCCCGGGGTGATCGACACCGAGATGCACGCGGCGGCGGGCGACGCGGACCGGGCGCGGCGGATAGGGGCGGCGGTGCCGATGGGGCGGGCGGGACGGGCGGAGGAGATCGCGGCGGCCATCTCCTGGCTGCTGTCGCCCGAGGCGTCGTACACGACGGGGGCGGTGCTGCGGGTGGCGGGCGGGCGCTGACGGGGAGACGGGGAGACGGGGAGGGGGAGGCAGGGAGCGGGTGGCCAGGCGGTCTCGGGGTGGCCGCGTGCTCAGGCCGCCTCGATGACCTCGCCCCGGATCGCGTTCGCCCACTCGACCACCAGCAACTCGTACTCCACCCGCTCCTGAGCCGACAGGGTCCCGCCCGCGCGCCGCCACAGAGCGCGGATCTGATCGTTCAGCTCCGCGGCCGAACGCGCGGAACCAGGGGTCACGTAATCGGGGGACATGCGGACAGCCTAGGGGTTAGCACTGACACTGCGCTACCGGACGGCTACACAGACGGCGTCCGTCAGCCGGCCGACTCCGCGGCGTGCGGGCTGAGGACCCCCATCGTGACCAGGGCGATGATGAGGATGCCGAGGGCGATGCGGTACCAGACGAACGGCATGAAGCTCTTCGTGGAGATGAACTTCATGAACGAAACTATGTCGACGTGTCCTGAGCGGCTTTGACCTGCTGGTTTCCACCACTTTTCAAGATCGAATGGTAGGGCGCTGGGAGATGGCGCCTTTCCAGTGCCCTCCCTCGCCGACCACGAACGGCGCAGCCACCCGCTTTGCAGCGAATCGGCAATCTCCTGCTCCATGGCCAGGGCAACGTGCGAGTAGAGACCATCCACGCCGGCGACCTCGCGGCCCATGCGGGTCTCCACGGCGATGCGACTGTGTCGATCTTCGTCCAACCACTCCTTGCCGCCGTGACGAAGCAGGTACAGCCGCTTTCCGGCGTTCGTGGTCGCGGGGAACCGGCCCCTGACCCGCGGCCAAACTGTCCAACAAGGCACTGGCCGCAGTGCGCGCCCCGGTCGCTCACCAGCCCGGATGAGATCTTCGGCAAGGGCAGGATGCATGAGGCCGACTGGGGCGACAGCGGTGCTCCGGATGAGCTGATCGGCACGTGAAGAGCTGTGCCGCGACCTGCATGCCCTGGTGACCGCTGGAGGCGCTCCAGCGGTCACCGCGCCCCAGCGGCCGCTGGGCTTGCTGATGGGCTCGCGCCCCTGCGCCTCCTGGCCCGACGCGGTGCCCGGGTCCCGGCTCACGCGGGGGCTGGCTGAGTGGGTGCCGCGCTGTCCGCGTCCGCTGGTGCTGTTCTTCGACGAGATCGACGCGCTGCGGGGGGAGAGCCTGCGCAGCGTGCTGCGCCAGTTGCGCGATGGCTTCACCGTCAGCCGTGGCGGCTTCCCGCATGCGGTGGTGCTGTGCGGGCTGCGGGATGTGCGTGACTACAAGGCGGCCTCGGGCGGGGATCCGGGGCGCCTTGGTCCGTCGAGTCCGTTCAACATCAAGGTGGCGTCGCTGCGGTTGGGCGACTTCACCGAGGCCGAGGTCGCCGAGCTGTACGGGCAGCACACCACGCAGACGGGCCAGGATTTCACGGTGGATGCGCTGGAACGTGCCTTCAGCTTTACCCAGGGACAGCCGTGGCTGGTCAACGCGCTGGCCCGGGAGGTCGTCGAGGAGATGGGGGTGCCGTCGGACACGCCGATCACGGCCGAGCACATGGAGGAGGCGAAGGAGCGGCTGATCCTGGCGCGTGCGACGCATCTGGACTCGCTGGCCGCCAGGTTGGGCGAGGGCCGGGTGCGGCGGGTGATCCAGCCGGTGATCGCGGGCGAGCTGCTCCTGCCGACGGACACGTACGACGACGATCTGGCGTACGTGCGCGACCTGGGGCTGGTCGCTCCGGACGCGCCGGTGCGGGTGGCCAATCCGATCTACCAGGAGGTCATTGTCCGGGTCCTGGGGAACAACACGGAGGGCCAGGTCGTCGCCGCCCCGAGCAGCTTCCGGTTGCCGGACGGCCGGATCGACATGGACAAGCTGCTGTGCTCCTTCGCCGAGTTCTGGCGGGAGAACGGCGAGATCCTGGCCACCGCCTCGACCTACCCGGAGGCCGCAGCACAGCTGGTGATGATGGCCTACCTGCACCGGATCGTGAACGGGGCGGGTTTCATCGACCGGGAGTACGGGGTCGGCCGGCGGCGCGTGGGCCTGCTGATTCGCCAGCCGTACACCGCTGCCGACGGTTCGCGGGCGGTGCAGCGCGAGGCGCTGGAGCTGAAGGTGTGGCGCCAGGGCCGCACCGACCCCCTCGCCGAGGGGCTGGCACAGCTGGACGACTACCTGGACCGCATGGAGCTGTCCACGGGCACCCTCGTCGTCTTCGACACCCGCCCGCAGGCAGCCCCGGTCCACGAGCGCACCGCCTTCTCGCAGCAGACCACGCCCTCCGGGCGCACCGTCACCCTGCTGCGCGCCTGACGGCCGGGAGACCTCATCCAGAGCGCCCCCGGATCTTCCTCCCGTGGCCGTGTTCCCGGAGCAGACGGGTTCGGTGCGGGAGCCGAGATCTTCGGTGCCCAGTACGCGACGTGCCCGGCCACCCGGGTCACTGGTGGCTGGCCTGCGACGTGTCGAACGACGGCATCGCCTGCAGACACTCCAACAGCGGCGGAGCCCGCTACAACGGTGTCCGAGAAGGCCGCGCCAAGGGCAGCCAGTTCCCGCTCGTAGGCGGAACCCGCGCCCGCACGTCAGCCGACGACCTGGACCGCGAACAGCCGCTGCTCCTGGACCCAGCCCACCACAGCGACCCCGACCTGCTCGGCTTCGACAGCGCCAACTACGCCCGGCGCAGCAACACCCCCTACTCGCCGGCCGAAACGAAACGCGGCCTGTGCCGCGCCGACGAAACCATACGGATCCTCGCGCTCAACGACTCCCACCTCGTCCCGCTCCGCAGCCGCCTCATGCGGGCGGTCGGCGTGCTCGCCCGCTACGGTGACAAGACCGACATCCAGCAGCTGATCGACGACAAGGTGAGAACCAAGGCGCCATACAGCTCGGCAGCCGCCATGGCCCTGGCCCTGCAGCTCGCCTGCGACCGGCCCGCCGCCGCGCCCACCACCGCAGCGACGCCCACACCCGCCGTCGACCCGGCACGTTCCCGAGTCGACCTGCAAGACCTGCTGGAACATCTGGACCCGGACGACCTGAAGGCCGGCATCACCCTCACCGGCCGGCACGAGAAGAAGGTCCACCGGGCAGTCCTTAACCACGAGGGCCAGATCAACGTCCTGGGCCGCCCCTGGCGCACCCCGACCACCGCCGCCAGGGCCGCGACCGGCAGCAACAAGATCGACGGCTGGGATTTCTGGCGTCTGACCATCGCCGGTGTGGAGCAGACTCTAAATCCGCGCCATGCACTTGCCGCCACCCGCACCAGCCTGAACGGCGCAGGCGAGGCATGGGAACGCCAAGGACAAGGCGGCTGGGCGGCTGGACGAGCCACCACTGAGTCACGCGAGCTCACTCGAGCCGTCGACCCACTCCAGTCGCCAACTCGCTAACTGAAGCGCGCAACCCCGTGGAACCGTTGGTCAGGGGTTCGCTCGCGTATCTGCGGGGAGGTGGATGGTCATCTACACGTTGTTCGGTTCAACGGTGTCTCGTCGTCTCGATTAGGGCAGCGGTGCCAGCCGCGTCACACTCCGGTGAGCCCGAGGCGGCGGGCAAGGTCGTCTTCCGCGGCGCGGTCCTGGGGAGACAGGTTCTCGCGCATCCCCAGGGAGATGCCCACGTCGGGATCGTCGAGCTTCGGTGTCATCACAGCAGCCCCCACAAATGGGGTGGTCTCGGGCAGCCGTATCGCCAGACGCTGCGCCCAGACCTGTTCGGAGCGGACCCACGCCATGCCGGTGCGGGCGGCGTCGAAGAGGAGGATGGTGGGCCGGGTGTTGGCCTGGCGGAGCTTCTGCTTGTCCTCCAGCACGGCCATCACCTGGTCCTCCACGTCCGTCATATGCCGGCCTGGTTCCGCGCCCCAGAAGCCGCCGGTGACGATGATCCGCGATCCCTCCGTGAGGTCGGCCGCCCGGTAGAGCCCGACGTGGATCAGGAGGCGCTTGCGGGCCGACCAGGGCTGATCCACGGTGGTCACTGCGGTGCCGTAGTTCTGGCTGCGCGCCCGCTGGACGGTCTCTTCGACCACCTTGTCCCGCTCGGCCTTCTTGATCACGAGGGGCTGGGAGTCGGTCCTGAGATCCACGAGGACCGACGGGGTGATGTCGGCGAGCGCAGCCTGGAGTTCGTCGCGCAGGTCCTGCAGACCGTCCAGGCGGCGGGCCTTGACCTCGATGGCGAGGTTCATGTCGCGCAGCGTCAGTTCCGGCTCGGTGGCGCCGTTGCGCCGGCCGAAGTCGAAGGGGATCCCGGCGCGGGCGAGCTTGGCGCCAGCCACCATCTCCGCCCGCGGGATCAGCAGGTCGTTGGTGGTCGCGGCAGCACGGAAGTCGTGGCGTATGCCGGCAAGCCGCTCGGGCTTCGCCTTCTCCAAGGTCCCGATGATGTTATCGAAGGCTGTGACGATGGCGGAGGCGACGCTGTCGGTGCCGCCGTTCCCGCTGGCCAGATCGAAGTAGTCGCGCAACGGGTGCCCCTGCGGGGCCCTGTCCATCCAGTCCTGCAGGAAGGGGAATGACGTGCCCACGTGAAGTCCTTCAGGGGTTGTGCCGGGCGGGGAAGTGGTCACGCCTGCGGCACGGCCAGCGTACGCGCGGGCGGGAATGGGGCGCACCGGGTTTCTGGAGGAGATGCGCGGGGCCGGACCAGTTGGTCCGGGCCCGCTCGCGTATCCGCAGGAAAATAGCTGCTCATGCACGCGATGCCGTGCTCAACCCACCTACTCCGGAGGCGGCGTCACCAGCTTCGTAGCGCTGGGGTCGACGTCCGCAGCACAGGACAGGGTCGGCAGGTCGCGGTCGAGCAGGCCGTTCATTTCGATGGCCGCCCGACTGAGGAGGTGGGCGGCCTGGACGGACTGCCCGTCGGCGACGGCGGCGTAGAACCGGGCGGCATAGGTGATGGCGTCGACATCGCCGATGCTGTCGGACATGCCGATGGCGAACGGCACTGTGTCGACCAGCTTCCCGGTCTGGGCTGCGGAGTGGCAGGAGTTGAGCAGGACCAGCAGCGGCTTGTCGTCCACGGCGGCGATGGCCCGGGCGAAGGCGCCGGCGCTGACGATGGCACCTTCGTGGAAACCGTCCTCGCCTTTCTCGAAAGCGATCAGGTCCTGCGTGCTGTGACCGGAGAAGTGCACGACGTGGGGACGGAACCGGGTCAGCGCGTCCAGGAAGACGTCCGCCGTCGCGGCCGGGTGGAGATCCAGGTCGACAAGGTCGCGATGGGTGGCACTCTGCACGGCCGCACGAATCCTCTGCTGCTCCTGGCCGACTCGCAGGTCACCGGCGGAAGCGGCCGCCAGGAGCAGCACCCGCAGTTTCTCCGGCTTCGGGGCCCGCAGTTCCCTCATCACCGTGCGCACCTCGCCCTCCGTCGCCGTCAGGCGGCTCTCGATCTTCTGCTGCTCAGCCGCGGCACGCCGCTCCGTCTTCTGCTGCTCACGCTGGCGAGCCTTCTCCGCGGCTGCCCGCTCAGTCTGTTCCGCCTTCGCCAGCTTGGCCGACAGGTCAGCTGCCTCCTTGGAGAGCTTGCCCACCTTGGCGCTCCACGTGCTGGCGTCCTGGCCCGCCTTGTTGGCTTCGTTCTCGTACCGCTGGGCGGCGCGCAGCTTGCTGTTGACGGTGCTCTGGCTGCTCGCCTTGGCAGCGGCCGCCTTCTCCTTCGTGGCCTTCGCGCGTTTGTCGGCTTCCTTTTTGCGGGACTCTCCGACCTTCTTCTCCGCGTCAGCGCGAGCCTTGGTTTTCCTGTCCAGTTGGCTCCGGTAGTAACTGGCGTTCATGGGTGTGCCTCTCTGCGGTTCCCGTCTCGCCAGGCTATGGTCACCCACTGACAAAGCTTCGTCTGCCAGGACTGTGTTCGAGTGGGACGGGGCCGAGGGGCGGGAGCGTTCGGACGGGTCTGACAGCAGCCAGGCCCAGGCCTGAAAGTTCTTGCGTTCTACTTTCACGCGTTGGAAGCGTCCGTGGAAGGCCGGCACCCCCTCGTAGAGGGTCTCGGAGACGAGGAGCGCGTACTCGGAGTGCGACTCCCGCAGTGCAGCTGAGTCGACGAGCCGACTGACGCGGATCACGGTTTCCCCTGCCAAACCGTTCCTCTCCGTAGAGACTGCTCCTGTGTCCATCGCGACTCTCACCCGCATGGTGTGCCCTTGTTCAAGGGCGTGTCGCAGTGCTTGGGCGAGGCCCTCGGCAAATTGAGGTACAGCCCTTGTTTCGTCTGCCCCTGGGGGCAGGAGGATGAGGACGCCATCGCCTTGGTCGTGGCGGACGCACGCGTCAGGCTCGACTCCCGCCGCTTGTATCGCATGGCGAAGAGCACCATCGAGATTCTCGTGCCATGACTGTCGTGAAGCCGCGGTCATCGCCGCGAATCCCACGGTGTCGACGGCGATGCACACCCTGTGGATCGCTGGCGCCGCACCATTTTGGAAACGCAGACCGGTGATCATCCTGTCGGGATGGGACGGCGGCGTGTAGCCGATGACGCATTCCTCGAGCGGTGCTGGCCCGGCAGGCTTTTCGTCATCGTCCACGGCCACAACGAAACCTGCGACAAAGGAATCGCCCGACATCCCCAGATGGTGCTCGGTCTGTGTGAAAGCCGCTTTCCAAGAGAAGGGCGTTCCGGTCCGTTTGAACTCCACTGGGTAGTACCGGCCGTCGATGTGCCAGAGCAGGTCGAACCGACGTGTGTCCTCCGGGCCGAGCCGACGTTCACGGTCTAGGTGGAGTCCCCGCCCATCGAGGAAATGTGATAGATCCTCGGCAATCTCCGTCTCCGTCATTCGCGAGCCGTCAGGCCGGGCGTGGACGTAGAGAAGCAAGTGGAGAAGCAGAAGGTCCGTGTCCTGTGGGGTGCTGCGCACTCGGGCGAAAGCGGCTTGGACTTCCGAAGGGCACAGGTGCAGCAGCGATTCCACATACTGCGCGCGTAGACGGGGTCTCACGTCGGCGGGCGGCTCGCCGCGGCGCTCTGCGACCGTGTCCACTAGATTCATGACGGAATCCCAGCGAGGAATATCCGTTTCGCCGGAGTCTGTGGCAATGCCTAGGTCTTCGGACAACATCTCCAGGGATTCGTCCAGTCCGTCGTTCGACACCCATGCGAACGCAGGCTCGGCGGAGGGTTCCCCGGTGGTCGGGGACAGCACAGCTCTGTCGGAGGCAGTGTTGTTGGTTTCGGGGTTCGCCAGTCCCAGGCGTGCCTGCAGCGCGGGCCCGAGGTAGGCGAACGGTGTGGCGGTCACTTGGTCGTCCGGGCCCAGGGGCCACGCGGGGAAGTCCGAGGAGTGGCCGATCAGGGACTCGATGCGCTCTCCCACCCGCCGACTGCAGTCGAGGAGTTCGGTGGTGGGGACGGCGTCGAGCAGCAGATCCTTTGCTTCGGCTGTGAAGTCGAACAACTGGTGGCGGCCGGTGAACTGCGCGTCCCCGGATGGCAGAAGGGGTTGCATCAGTCCGCCCAGGAGGACCTCGGCCAGCGGTGCGGCCCCCTGCCGCTGGTGGAGGCAGGAGTGGACGAGTTGCATCACGGGCACGGTGACGGGAGCCATGGCGGCCAGGTGCGCGGCCAGGCGCACCGCTTCGGGCGAGGCGGCGCGGCCGAAGTCCCGGACGGAGACGCGGCTGGGCTTGCCAGCAGGTGTCTGGGGCCGGTGGGGTGACCACAGGCGTACCGGCATGGGGCGCCCGACCATGGTGTTCACGGCGGCCCAGGTCGAGAAGCCGGTCGGGGTGAGGTCCAGTACGGGGATGGGAACGGGCGGAGGCGGGGCGACACTCGGGGGGAGTACCTGGTCCGTCACTGTCCAGGCGCTGTTCGGCACGCCCGGGCGGGGTGAGGTGACCTGCCAGGTGTCCGCCCGTACGCCGGAGCCCGCCCACAGTCGACGGGGGAGGGTGTGGATCACGGCGGTGGGACCGTTGCGGGCCCATCCTTCGAGTACGGGTCGGATCCGTCCGTCGCGCCAGGCGGCCGCCGCGCCGTCGGTCACCACCAGCACCATGGTGCGTCCGGAGGCGTCCGTGACGCACTCGGTCGGTCGGGTCGCCATGGTGGTGTTCCACGGGCGCCCTAGTCTGACTCCGGCCTCCTCGGTGGTGTAGCGGATCTGGTGGATCTCCACCTGGCGGAAGGCTCCACTGCGTTCGAGGAGCCCCTTGAGTTCGGCGCACTGGCGCTCCCACAGGAGCATGGACGTGCCGCCGTCGATGATCAGGGCCAGCCGAAGCCATCGCTCCGTCTGGGCACGCAGCGCAAGCTGCGGACTGCGGGTGTCGGCCTGGAGGTCGGCCGTCGCCACTTCGTCGACCTCGCTGTGCTGTCGGCTCGGGACGCGCCGCTTCAGAGGACGCAGCGCTCTGCCGAGCGGCAGGGTCCGGCCGAGGGCCCGGTCACCTGGGGTCCGCAGGGCCCCGGCCGGTGTTCCGGCGGCGGGGCCGGAGAGCACTGCGAGGCGGGGTTGTTGGGCGGCCTCTGCTTGCGCTGTCAGCTGATCAGCCCCTGCCCTGGGAAGATCTTGCGGGCCCGGCTCCGAGAGAGTGTCTGACAGGGCGGGGGCGGTGCTCGGTGCCTGCGGGTCCGTTGTGCTCCTGGCATAGCGGGTCAGGGGCGCCGCCGGGCCGGACGGGACGTGTGCTGCGAGCCAGAGGACGTCCAGAAAGTCTTCCGGCTCCATGGGCAGCTCGGTGCTTGCCAGGATCCTCCGCAGTTCTGCGAACACGTCTCAGCCGTCCGCGTTGAGCCGGTGCAGAACCGTCCTCAGCAGACCGCCGCCGTCCAGCCGGGCACCGCCGTGGCGCAGGAACACGGCGTTGAGGAGCTGGTCGGTGGCGAGTTCCCCGATGGCTCGCTGGGCCAGGAACGCCTGTACCAGATCACCGGCGTCAGCGAGAGCGTCCGGCCCGAGGTGGCTTTCGATGATCTTCTCCAGACGCTCCTTGTCCGGGTCGCCGAGGTGCAGGGGCAGGCAGCGGCGGCGGAATGCCGGGGGGAAGTCTCGTTCGCCGTTGCTGGTGATGACGACGAGGGGGAACTCGGTGCAGCGCACCATCCCCCTGTGTACCCTCGCCCGCTGGTGCGGATCAGCGGTGAGGACGTCGATGTCGGCTTGGTTCTCGGGCAGTCTGGACACTTCCGGGATCTCGAAGGTGCCTTCTTCGAAGATGGTGAGGAGGTCGTTCGGCAGGTCGATGTCGCCCTTGTCCAGCTCGTCGACGAGCAGTACTCGGGGGCCCTGCGTAGCAACGAACGCGGTGCCTACCGGGCCCAGCCGTAGGAATGAGCCGATGTCGGGCCCGACCTCCCCCGGACTCCGGTTGAGGCCGCTCTGCTGCAGCCGTCCGATGGCGTCGTAACGGTAGAGCGCCTCATGGAGCGTGGACCGGCTGTTAACCGGCCAGTGCAGTACCGGGCCCAGATCCAGTTCGTGCGCGATGGCGGCCGCGAGCGAGGACTTGCCGGTGCCGGGGTGTCCGGTGACGAGCAGCGGCCGGCGCAGGTGGATAGCGGCGTTGATGACGTCCGTCTCCTCGTGGCCGATCACGTAGGGGGACTCACCCGGTGTGGTGCCGTATCCCATGCTTCCGAACCGCCGCCAGGGCGGAGCCTCAGGAATCGTGACGCTGTGCCGCAGGCCATCTCCTCGGAAGATGCGCCAGCCCTCGTCATCTGCGGCGGAGCCGGTAGCCGTGGAAGTATCCGTCTCGGGCTGATGCGTCATCGGGGACTCGCCTCTTCGGAATCGGAGGAACCGGTCGGTTCGGACAGTTCGGTGAGCGACAGTACGGGCGGCAGCGGCCGGTCTGCGGCTTCCAGCAGTACGGCGGGGCGTACGGGGTGGGCGATGGGGTCCGCGCAGGTTTTGGCCCGGTAGCTCCGAACACGCTCAGGCAACGACTCCACGGCCGCCTGTGGCTGCAAGGGGGCGAAGTAAGTGTCCGGGACCGGACCTGTTGCCTGCCGGTCCCACAGCACGACCGGACAGCCGAGTTGAAGCGCTGCCTGGACCAGCCGCTCCCGGCCTCCCGGTCCGGCCCGCACCACGGCACGGGCCGCGCAGATGTCGTCCATTAATGCCCCGTACGCCGCGTATCCCTCGGCGTGCCGGTCGTCGAGGTAGATCACCGTATTGTCGTGCCGCCCCGCCCAGCGGCGCTCCAGTGCGGCCCGGCGCTGCTCCTCGCGATCGTCGGAGGCCAGGGGCAGAGCGCGCAGCACAGTTTCCCACTCCACACCTAACAGGGTGGGCCGCAGGTCCCCGTCGTCTGAGCCGTTCCAGGCGTCGACTGGCAGCTGCACGGCGTCCGGCTGCAGCAGGATCTCGACGAGCGCGGTCTCGCCGGTGGCATCGCGCAGCCGCGACACCGTCTGCGCGATGCTGCGCACCACTTCCCGTGGTGAGAGGGGTTCCGCGCTTTGCGCGGCGGCCGGTGCGAGGTCGCCCGAACCCGTGTGGGTCCACAGCGCACAGGTGAAGCGTTCGCCGCCGTCACCGCCGCCGAGGACGCTGCGGTTTGGTGGCTCCGCGTCCAGCAGCGCTACGACACGCGGTCGGCCGCTGGCTGTGCCAAGCGAGCTACACCACGTCAGCGCGTCGGCGCGCCGCTCTGCCAGACCGGCTTCCTCGACCCCCAGTCTGCGGGCCACCCGGTCTGCCCACTCGCGCAGTTCCCCGCAGACTTGGGGGGTGAGCGCGGCGAGCAATTCGGTGAAGCGGATGACCGCAGGAACCAGCTGTGTTCCCGGGTGCGCCACGCTCTGCCCGCCTGTGTATTCCTCGAAGTGCTCCACGCACGCCATGAGGTGAGCGACGGTGGGTCTGTGCGCGCCGCCCTCCACGGTCGGCGGCAACCATGCCTCGGCGAAAGGCTGTGCGTCCCGTACAGCGGCGATTACATGGGCCATCGGCGGCAGTGCCGGGGGCCGGCCGAGCAGTTCCTCCAGTGAGGCGTACTCCAAGGGGGACAGCAGGCCGGGCGCCCCGTGGCTGCGGCCCAGCGCCAGCAACTGGTCGGCCGACCTCCGGTCTTGTATGCCTACCACCTCTACGACGGCGGCCATGGCCCGTTCCACCGTGAGCAGCGCGTGGGCGATCTGCTCATCGGTGGGACATGGCCCGAGCTGCACCTGCGGGCAGTGCGTGGCGAGGTGTTCGACGCACCGGGTCCGCAGATCCTCGTCCCTGAGTACGCCGTGCAGAACGAGGACGAGCTGGCTCCGGCCGGTCGACGCCGGCAGCGGAGCGCGGCATGGTGACACCAGCTCTTCCCGGGAGCCGTCCAGACTACGGATCTCGATACTGACCGGAGTCTGCAACTCGGGTGTCCGTCCCTTGACATGGGTGAGGAGAGCGGTCAGATCCGGTCGCAAGTCGACGGAGTTCGCCTCCAGCCAGTCGAGTACGGCGTGAGAGAAGACCCCGCTGCTCAGGGCGGCGTCGTTCTCCGCGACCTGGCCGGCGGCGGCCGCGCACAAGGCGAACTGCTGGACACCACGCCGGCGAACCGTGGGGAAGTCGGCGATCGCGGGTCCCGTCGGGTGGTGATGGTGCTCCAGGAAAGTCGCGCATGCGTCGAAGAGCAGCACCTGCTGTCCGAAGCCGTCCAGATCGTCGCGCTGGAGGTACTCAAGCAGGTTGGCTGTATTGATGCAGCGCTTGTCGTTCGGGGTAGCCTCGGGACAGAGCAGCAAACGCCGGTCCCCCTGCGCCAGAACGCCATGGCTGCCCCAGAAGACATAGAGCAGATCGCCGCTGCGCCCGTCGAGGCCGGTGGTGAAAGCATCCATGAGCTGGCCCCGCTGCCAGGCCGGCTGCCAGGTCAGTTCACCGGACTCGGTCAGAGGTTCGAGCCGACACCGGCTGTCCTCTCCAGGGGCCAGCAGGAGCTGGATGTTCGCCTCAGGCACACCGCCTTTGCGCAGCCATCTGTAGAAGCGCAGGGCGTCGTCCACAGCGCCGGGCAGATCCCAGTCGGGGTTCCGGGGGTACCGTTCGAGTCCGACAACCACGGCGTGGACACGTGCCGGGTCGTCGACGGCGTTCAGCTGAGCCATGTGCCGACTGCGTCCCAGACCTTGTGGTTGGACCAATAGGCGCTGTGCGCGAAGGGGAACGGCTGCCGGTTGTCGACCTCGTGATCGGTAGCGATGGTGGAGAAGACCTGCGCGGCCCGGAACGACAGTAGGTCGCGGCGATCGTAGATATTGAGCCAGCGCTGGGGGAAGTGCCTGGGAAGCGGGTGCGGGTGTTCGAGTGAGACCAGGGCACCTGCCTCGTAGAAGAACGGAGCCTGGGAGCCGACGGTGATCAGCTGGTCGACCCGGTCGACCTCCTCCTGCACCATGAGGTCCACGCAGGCCACTCCGCCCAGGCTGTGGGCGATCACGGTGACTGCGTCTCCGGGGGCGTGCTCGATGGTGCGCTTGATCAGCTGACGCAGGGCGTGCCCGCGGGCCTGGTAACGCAGGATGTCGCCGACCGCAGGCAAGATGAGGTCGTCGTTGTGCTTGCCTCGCCGCCGCCGTGCGTGCCTGGTCAGCGCGAGCAGTGTGGGGGTGGCGGCGGCCTTGGCTACCGTTCCCCCCAGCGTGCGCCCCTTCGTCCGCAGCTCAGCGCTGATCAGCGAGAGCAAGGCGTCCCGCTGGAGGCCTTCGAGGGAGTCGACGCCCTGGTCCGCTGCCTCTGCAAGCGTCGCGGCGACGACGGCTCGGACGAATGCGTGCCGGTGCTCATAGCCGCCTTCGTCTGCCGTGGCCGCGGCGTCCCGCAGCTCCGGTGACTCGGCGACCGTCCGCACCGCGCGGTCGAGGGCGCTGTCCAGCCCGTGTTCCGCGAAGGCGTCTCGTACACGGGGAGACACGACGTAGCCGGAGAGTTCGTCGAGCAGCTTCTGCGCTGGGCTCTGTCCACGCCCCATTCCCGAGGCGACGGCGGGACGAAGGCCCAGTAGACGCAGTTCGTAGCCCGGGTCTTGGTAGAGCACGCCCCAGACGGCCACGTCCTCGTCCTCTTTGCGCCCGCCGCCGGAGTCGGTGTAGCCGGGGATGCTCGCGCCCTCAAGCGCCAGCCCCGCGCCAGCCTCGCGACCCCAGAAGCAGCCCCGCACTTCGGCCCCGGGTTGCAGCCCCGCTAACTCTGAACGCACCGTGGCGAACGTCTTGTTGTACGACTCCTCGCGCACTCCGGTGCCATGGACGAAACCACTGAGCGCTGCACGTTCCCCCACCCCGCGGACGCATAGGACCGGGCGTCGTCGCCCGGCCACCTGATGCTAGTGCGGCTGTCCGCGGCAGGCCACCGCCGACAGCGTCTGCGGGTGTGGCGGCCAGGTGGGCGGTCCTGTGGGGGTACGCCCCCCGCTCGACACCACCCGTATACCAGCCCCCACCAGGACGGATGAGTTTTTCGGCAGGCGCAAGGTAAGCAGCTCTGTAAGTGCGCGCCCCGTCTCGACGATCGACCGGCTGTGAGTTCGGGTCTGACTCAAGCATCAAGGAAGGCTGAGACCTGGCATCGGACCGCGTCCGGAGGTCGAGTCTGGCGCACGCACTCTGCGGCCTCCACTAGACTTCCGAATACGTTCCGAATACTATGGATCCATGACCATCGCAGCAGACCTCCCCGTGGCGACTCGGCGCTCCTCGGACCTGAGCAAGCACTCCGCCGAGGTCTTCGCCGAGGCCGAGGACCACCCCGTGACGGTGACCCGGCGCGACGGCGAGGCTCTGGTCCTGATGTCGCAGCGCGAGGCCGAGGGCCGTGCCCGCTTGCTGAACTTTGCCGCGCAGCTCATCACCGTCACCCTCGACGACCGCGGCTCGCTCGCCGAGCGGATGTCCAAGGCCTTCCCTTGGATGCTCGCGCTGTCGCCGGCCGACCGGGAGTCCTGCGCGCAGGACCTCGTCGATGCGGCGCGCGCGTCGTTCGCCACCGACCAGCCGCACCTCGCGATCGCAGAGCTGACCTCCTGGAAGGAGACGGCCACGGCCGTCGCGGCCGGGCTCAGCAGCGGCAGCGCCGGTCTGGAGTGGTTCGACGACGATGAGACCGTGGAGCGTCCGTAGCCGTGGCGGCCGCCAGGAAGGGCGAGCTGGTTCCTCGCCCTCCGAAGAAGATCGAGTACGAGATCCGCTTCGCCACAGCCGACGCGCAGAAGGGTTGGCGCGACCTCGTCGCGACGATCCGCAACTCCATGACGGAGACCTGGGACTTCCTCACGCGGACGCCACTGTCCACGACGCCGACGAACTATCGGCTCAAGGGTGAGCTCGGCGTCATCGAGCGTGGCGGCGCGACCCATGAGCGGTGGCAGCACAAACCGACTGCGAAGGGCACCGCGCGCATCTGGTTCTACGTCCACGAGCGCACGGTCTTCCTGGAGCAGGTGCACACGAGCCACCCGAACGAGACGAAGTAGGCGCGCTTCGCAGCGTCGCACATCGTCGGTGAGCGCGCATCCGATGGGGATGATCGCTGTGTGGCTGCCGCGACCGGGGACTGGGAGCGCGAACGCGAGAGGAGGGTGACCGCACCCCGTGCCGCCGGTGCCGAGTACCGCTCCCACGGCCCGCAGCCGTCCGGTGTGGCGCTCCGTGTCCACGAGGTGCACTGGCCTGAGAGCCTGCCCGGCGCAGGATGGTGACGATCCGGTCGACTTGCGACTGTGGCAGAGGAGGCGCGCCGTCGGCCTTGGCGGCTCCCGCCTTCCGGAGGTCCTCGAGTACGACCGGAGAGGCCGGGTGGCGCGGTCATCGTGTTCGCGAGGCGCTCTGGTTGTCGGCGGGCTCTACGCTCACGGTCGTGCGTGCCAAGTGTCGAACTGACCGTGGTACATCGCTGCTGTTCTCGGCTGTGTCGCCTGCTGCAGCTGATGAACCCAACAGTTGCCTCCTTCCTCAAGTACGAGCCGCTCTCGACTCGTCAGCCGAACGCGTCGGTTTCGCTCAGGACGACTGGTCTTCGTCTGCCCGCAGCAGCGCTGCCATGCCCACCCATGACTGACGAAGCCGGTGCCAAGCGCGGAAGCTCGGCCTGTGCGGCGAGGAGGAGGAGCTGAAGGCCGAGGCCTTCGAGCCGGGAGGACGCCATCGCCACAACCTCCTGCGCGAATGGGCAACGAGCCTCGCTCTCGCCGGGCCTGGAGTCGGGAGCCTCGCGGGGCCGCCGCGGAGGAGGAGGGCGAGCGGCTCCGCGGCATCGTGTCCACCGCTCTTCGCTACCTGCGCGAAGCAGGAGAGGGCCGCAGGGCGGGTCGGATCGAGCGCGGCCTGAACGGGAGGTAGCTCGAGTCGGTCGGAGTGTCAGTGGTCGCCGCCATACTCAGAAGGTGTGCAACTGACTTTCAGGCGCATGTCCAGGAGCCCTCGACCGAGTAGGAACGAATTGACACCCGAGAGCGACGCGGTGCCTGACCGCGACCCGTACCTTCTGGCGCAGATGCGAGAGGCCTTCGGGCGCGTGGTCTACAGCCACAAGACCCATGAGAAGCAGGCGGACATCTGCTTCACCAAGCACCGGTGGCAGCAGGGCGTCCTCATTGCTCTCACCGCGATCGGCTCGGGCACCTTCCTCGCCGCGGTGGTCGGCCTGCTCGGCAACGCAGTGCTGACGAGCCTCGCGACGTCTTCTATCGCGCTCCTGGTCAGCTGGATGAGCCTTGGGACGAAGACCTTCAAGTTCGAGGAGGAGTCCGAGGCCCACCGCGGCATCGCCTCTCAGCTGTGGGACGTCCGGGAGTCCTACATCTCCCTCATCGCCGACCTGATGTCCGGCACCGTCTCCGGCGCGGAGGGCCGAGAGCGGCGGGACGAGCTGCAGCAGGCCGCACGCGACGCGTACGCCGACGCGCCCAGGACGAGCAGCAGGGCGTTCGCGCGCGCCCAGGGCGGGTTGCAGAACAACGAGGAGATGACGTTCACCTCGCGCGAGATCGACCTCTTCCTCCCGGAGGCGCTCCGGCTCGGCGAAGGCGAGGCATCACGATGAAGACCTCAGAGATCTTCGAAACGCTGCTCAAGAACCTGAAGGTCGGAGAGACGGCCACGACGGTCGCCTCACGCCGGGACGAGATCACGAAGGCGCTCAACAAGGACTTCCGCGACAAGGACGGCTGCACCGACTACAAGCTGATGGTCGGATCGTTCGGCCGGCACACCGCGATCAAGGGCGTGTCCGACCTCGACATGATCTTCATCCTCCCGCCCGGGATCCGGTCGAGCTACGACGGGGACACCGGCCCGCGGAGGATTCTCGAGAGGGTTCGGGACGACCTCAAGGCGCGGTACAAGAACACGGAGATCCGCGTCGACCAGTGTGTCGTCCGAGTGCGGTTCACGTCCAACGCCTTCAAGTTCGAGGTCCAGCCGACATTCGAGAACGCCGACGGCAGCTTCGACTACCCGGACACGAAGGCTGAGGGCTGGAAGGTCACCAAGCCGCGCGAGGAGATCGCCGCGACCAAGGAGTGCAAAGACCGCACCTCGACGAACATGCGCCACCTCGCCCGGATGGCACGGGCATGGAAGAACGCGAACGGCGTGAACATGGGCGGCCTGCTCATCGACACCCTCGTCTACAACTTTTTCGACCAGACCAACGACTACGACGCAGCGGGCACAGGCTCGTTCGACCTCATGGCCCGCGACTTCTTCGCATTCCTCAAAGATCAGCCAGAGCAGGAGTACTACCTGGCGCTGGGCAGCCGGCAGCGGGTCCACGTCAAGGCGAAGTTCCAGCCGAAGGCGAAGAAGGCGTACAACCGATGCCTCGAGGCGATCGCGGACGAAGGCAAGACGTCCGCCAACAAGAAGTGGCGCGAGGTCTTCGGCACGTCGGTGCCGTTGGCGAAGAGCGCGAGCGAGTCGTCCCGGTCGTTCAAGGACACCGAGGAGTTCATCGAGGACGAGTTCCCGGTCGACGTGTCCGAGACCGTGTCCATCGACTGCGAGGTCACGCAGGCCGGATGGCGTCCGACCTGGCTCCGCACGATGCGTCGCGGCGGGATCCTGCTCAAGGCCGACAAGAGTTTGAGGTTCGTGGTCACCAGTTGCTCGGTCGGGGAGCCCTACACGCTGAAGTGGAAGGTGCTCAATCGTGGTCCGGAAGCCGAGCGGCGGGACAAGATCCGCGGCCAGATCGTCGACTCGAGCAAGCGCGGGGTCCGCATCGAGCACTCGGACTTCAAGGGCGAGCACGTCGTCGAGTGCTACGTCGTCAAGGACGGGGTCGTCGTCGCTCGGGACCGGATCGACGTGCCGGTCAGCAACACGAGCGTAAAGACGGCGAACGTCTTGTAGGTAACGGATCCTCGGAGCGCGACGAGACCCAGCCGAATCTGCCGGGGTCTCGTCGCATCAGGCGCATCCGCCCGTTGGATTGAAGCATGAGCAGTTCTCTCGCTGCCATGGAGTCCCTGCTCAACGCCGAGATGGCCTTCGCGGGCAAGTGGTACGGCGTTCGCTGCGCTGCTGAGCTGCGCTCCGAGGATCCCAGCAGGTCCGCGGAGCAGATCGTCTGCCTGCTCCGCGACGAAGCAGATACCGCGGAAGCGGAGTTCCGGCAGCTTCGAGACCTCGGCTGAGGCTGGTTCTCCGTCGGACGCTCCCGGAGAATGGTGCCGTGGAACGGCAAATCGACTTCTCGCGCGACCGGCAGATGCTGTGCGGCGGCTGCGGCCGTCGCTTCGTCGTCGATCTGGACTGGATCAATCGGTGGGAGCAGGTGAAGGAGACCTGCCCCGGCTGCGGCACGGCTTGCGGGCACGAGGACTCGCCTCGGGTGACGCTCGACTCCGGTGACCCGGCGCTCGACGACGAGAGGGTCGCGCAGTTCTCCTGGTACCACACGAGCACGCAGCCGGACTGGCCGACGCGGCACTTCGACCCGGCAGCCGTCTTGACTCCCGAGACCCGCAGGAGGATGGGCGGAGAGCAGCGGGTTTCCGCGTGGGCCGCGCGCCAGCGGGCGAAGGCCCTCCACGTCGGTACGTACGAGGCCGCTGTCCACAACATGCTGCGTCGGATCCGCGACCAGGCGGACCAGCGCAGCCAGTTCTATCTGTATCGGGTCCGTCTGAAGCCATCCGTCGTGGTGCGGGAGGGGTGGCTCGTCGACCCCAGCAACTTCGTCGGCGACGTCGTGCTCGACGAGGTCTGCTCGCCGGGCGTCGACGTCGCCCGCTACCTGAACTTCCACGAGGATCCGGGAGGGCTCTCGCTCGCGCTGGGGAGGGACGCGATCGCCAGCGTTCAGCGGATCGCTGTTCCGCTCCCCGACGCCTGGGATGGCGGCTGGGTGCGCGATGCCGTCGCGGCTCTCGAGGGCGTGAGCGGCACCGTCGTCCCGGCGACCGGCAAGCTGGCCCGCTTCATGCGGCCGTCTTCGTCGCGAGCCGTCCTGGGCCGAAAGCTCGGTGCGTTCCTGGCTGGCAGACTGCCGGTCAACCTCCAGGACCAGTTCGCGTCGGCTGCGGCGTTCGCGGAGGGAGAGGATCCAGAGCAGTGGGCGCGACGGACCAGCGGGCTGTTCGATCTGATCGACGATCCGGCTCGCGTGCTGGCCGCGCTCGACCAGCAAGATCCCCGGGAGGTCTGAGAACGGCCTGTCCGCTCCTGAGGGGCAGGAAGCCCGGAAGTTCGCTGTCGGTCTTTCAGGTTGACGCCGCCCTGAGTCGGGAGAGCGGGAGCAGGAGCTTTGGGGTTGGCTGCCGTCGCCGAGGAACCAGGTCGAGCTCTGCCGCCCTTGCCCGACCCGCAGTCGCCGCAGCCAACCGCTTGGTTTGAGGACCGTCTCGTAGACGGCCCGGAGTGTCGTCCGGGCGGACGGAACGCCCTCGCGTGGAGGTCGTGATGGAGTCCGTGGTGGCCAAGCGCCTGGGCGCTCTGCCTGTCGCTGCCGAGTTTCTGCGTCGGCTGGACGTCGCGGGGATCGTCGACGGGCTGCGGCCACCGCATTCGCGGGCGGACCTGACGCACGGCCAGGTGATCGAGGTACTGATGGCGAACCGGCTGACCGCTCCCGCGCCGCTGTTCCGCGTCGGGGACTGGGCGTACTCGTGTGAGGCCGTCAAGGGTCTTGGTGGAGGCCGATGCGTGTCCCGGCTGGTGCATTGACGCATCTCATCGGTGTCTTGCGCGGGGCTTCGGCGATGCAACCGCAATGAAGTATCTCCAAGCGGCTCATCATCCGCACCGCTTTAAACAGGACCCAACACAGGCCTGACCAGCGCTGGTCTCCGGCGGCATGCCGCCGGAGAACACAGGACGATCAGACTGTCAGGTGCTTCGCGAGGTCGGTGAGGCTGCTGAAGATCGGAGTGTTGAACTCCTTGTCGAGATGGGAACGGTTGACCGCGGTGTCCCACGCCTTCTTATCCGTGACGACCACGTCGCAGTACGGAATCGCGATCGACAGCGCGGCTATGTCGCGCAGATCGTTGATCGTCCAGTTCCGGTGCACGTCCTTGAGATAGTGGAAGTGCATCATCGTGACGACCTTGCGGGACGGAAGCGCCATCAGGAAACTCGTGAGATCGTCCCGGCTGTGAAACGGACCCTGCTTCACGAAGCCGGCGCTCATGAGCGCGCGGGTGTAGTTGTCGATGATGTCGAAGCTGAGCTGGCGGGCGACGATGGCGTCCATCGATCGCTTAGCGATTTCCGGGACGGTGCGCAGTGTGTTGATCATGACGCTGAAACTGGCGAGCTGATCGTCCGCGACGCGCCGGGCCGCATAGGGGTCATAATCCGGGATCGCGGACCGAAGAGTCCCGGGTGGCCCCCTCAGGACCCAGTACTCGGTGGTCGCGTTCGCCGAGGCCTCGAACTCCGACACTGACATCCCCAGGCGGGTCTCCAGCTCTTGGCGGTTCTCCTCCGTGATTCCGTTCAGCACCATCCGCTTGGCCTCGCCGAACGCGAACCCCACGCCGATACCGAATTTCGTCACCTTCTTGGGGAAGGCGGGGCGGCCGAGCCGGCGGTTGAGCTCCAGCGCCAGTTCCTCATCGACGATCTTAGACCCGGGTGCCATGGTCACGAACCTGGACAACAAGGCCATCGCGTCCGCCGCCCGCTCGCGGTGAGCGTCGCGGGGATTCTCGGTCAACTCCATGTAGTGCACGGTCGAGAGGGGAAATATGACCTCTCCCCGCTCGACATGGCCCTGGAACTGCTTCAGAGCCATGACGTGGTCGGGGTTCTGCGGGTTGCCCGCGAGTGCGTCTCCGAGGGCATACCAGTGGTTGAGGTCGAGATAGACCATCAGCGGAAGGGGTGTTGCCATGCCCGCGATGCTAGGTCGCCCAATCGCCTGATGCATCGAACTTTTCCCGTTGCGCGAAGCCCGTCTGGCAACGAGCGGATCAGCTGGTATGTCTCCATCTTGAAAACGGGAACCCGTTGGTCTCTTCGCCCTGAAGAGCTCCGACACCTCAGAGTTCGGCGCGACAGGGCCTCAGGAATCCGCGAACCCGTCGGCTTCCACGGCCGTCGCCGCGCTGGACGACCTTACCGGTGCTACCTACGGCCGGGCCAAGATCGATGTTCTGGTCACCCCCGAGCAGTGGGACGCCCTGGGCCGCATCGGCGCCCCAGGTAGCCTGGCCTCCGGTGCCCAGAAGGCCATGGCAGCCGGGGTCGCGTCTCTCGACCAGCTATGAGGCGGCAGAGCGCCCGTTACCTCGCCCCCGGAACCACGGTCAGGCGTACGCCAACCCTCGTGACTTTCTTGGCCCCCGCCCACGACGGCGGGCGACCTGGACTGGGTTATGACCGCTGGCCGGGCGCAGCGCGCACTGACGATCGCGGCGCGCCTCAAGGCCGCCTGATCCTCCCGCAGTTCGCGCTCCGTGCCCGCTGCCCGGTGCGGTCGCGTTCGGTGAACTGCTCCCTGTCCCTACCGAGGATCTCGTCCGTGCAGGTCAGGCTGCATGTCGGTACTCGTGGATGCCGCCGAGGCGGTCACGTCGGCGTATGTCGAGGTGGGTGAGCTGCTCCGAAGCGGTGATCGGTGGGGGCAGAGCGTGCAGTGGTCGGGCGCCTGCGCCGCCCAGGAGGCGGTCGGGTGCGCCGTCGCGCCCAGGACGCGGATGCGTCGGCCGACGTGCCCGATCACCGCGATCACGTACAGCCGCGTCCCGGACAGAGTGATGGTCTCGAAGAAGTCGCAGGCCAGCAGGGCATCGGCCTGGGAGCGCAGGAAGCCGGCCCAGGTCGTTACGCCGCGTTCGGGTGCCGGGTCGATCCCGCCATCCTTCAGATCTCCCACACGGTGGAGGCGGCCACCTGCACGCCCAGGACGAGCAGCTCACCGTGGATGCGCCGATACCCCCACCCGGGATTCTCCCTCGCCAGACACAGGATGAGAGCGCGGATCGAGCGCACCGTGCGTGGCCGTCCCGAACGATTTGGACGGGAACGGGCCGAATGGCGGCGCGCGAGAAGATCGGCAAGCTGATGACGTTGTTCGTCACCGTGAACCCTCGGCCCCTACGCCGATCCCGCGGACCCGCGTCGGGTTCCCGCACGGAGACTGGCGGAGCAGGTCCTACAGGGGCTCCAGCCGGGCTGACACCCTCTCAGCCCGGCCGTGTGGGAGCTGCCCGAGCGCCGTCATGTGCGCCGCGCTGATTACAGGATGTACTCCTCCATCAGTTCGGCGAGGTGGGCGATGGCTGGCCAGGTGGTGGCGATCGTCGTGTGGGCGTGGAGACGTCGCTGGGCGTGGACATACATTGCCCAGTCGGCGGGGTTGTCTCCGTCTTGGAGGAACGCGGGCACGATCTCCAGGGAAGTCGGGTTGGAGCAGGTCTTGGTTCGGTTGCCCGGTTCGGCCGGGTCGAGCTTGGTGACGCCGAGCGCGGTCTGGTTCTGGGCCGAGCGGGGGTTGATGCCCCAGAACGCGCGTTCTCCGACCTGGACGACCCCGGAGAACCGCCCGTACCTCGTCACAGGAACCAGCTCTTCCGATTCCTCGCCGGTCCTGACCAGCTCCTCGGTGACTCCGAAGGACCGGGGGACCGCGTCGCGGTCGCTTCGTTCCCGGAGCCGGATGATTCGCAGGCCGGGCTGGTCGCCGGGCTTTCGGATCGCCGGAGTCACAGCGGGGTCGATCATGCCGACCCCTGGCAGGACCAGCTGGTCGAAGGCGATCCGGCTGTCCTGCAGCCACGGCCAGATCTCCCGATCGCTCGTCCGCGCGCGGCGTACGAGCAGGAGCCGGTCGGCTGTGGAGTCGAGGGCCAGGGCGCCGGTGATGAACTCGGCGAGGGCCGCGCGTGAGGTGCGGGTGGCTACGCGTCCGCGGCCGGCGGTCAGCGCCTCGGGAAGTGCGGTCAGCGGCATGGGGTGCTCGGTCGGGCTGCCGGGCGTGGGCATGAGCTGTGCGGTGGGCTCTTCGTGGGTGTGCTGCCGGATGAGGATGGGCACGATCATCCGTTCGCCCGCCGGGACGAGCCAGACCGTGATCAGTTCGAAGGCGCCGTCGATGCCCTGGGGTACGGCGATCTTGGGCAGGTGGCCGGCCTGGCGGAGCGCGTCGTTGAAGGCGGCGGCGGCGCGTTCGATGTCGCTCGTGGCGAAGTCGGTGTCGGCGAAGCGCTTGGTGAGGGCGGCTTTGCCGGGATTGGGGTTGGCCGGGGCGATCGGGCGAAGGCACTGGACGTTCCGGCGGAGAGCCGGGAGGGTCTTCTTGAAGAGCTTCTTTGGATCGCCTTGGCGCGTTCGTGAGAAGTAGGCGGCTCCTTCCATCTCCACGATGCAGGCGATGGGTTCGGCGAGGCGGGGGAAGGCTTCGGCGATCCTCGTGGCGCGCTCGGTCTCGCTCCTTTCGTACTCGGCGCGTCGCGCGGCCTTGTCGGGGTTGGTGGAACGGGGAAGGCCGGCGGTCAGGTCCCGGGGGTCGCAGCGGTAGAGCGTGACGTTGATCGGCCCCGTGAAGCCGGCGGAAGTCGCTGTGGATCGGCCGGGGGCCAGGCCGAGCTTCGCGGCGGCAGCGACTTGCAGGCCCTGCCAGGTCCGGTCGGAGGACACCCATACCTCGATTTCGTAGGTAGGGGCGTCGGGCAGCTCCAGAGGCAGGAGCGCCTTGGCGCGGGTCCGGGCCTTGGGCGTGGGCGCGAGCGGAGCCAGCCCCTTCTCCTCCAGCTGGTGGGCGACCCGGGTGAGGACCTCCATGTGGTCGCGGGGCTGGTAACCGTGGCCGACGGGGTGGTCGTGGACCGAGCGCACTGGCGGGGCGCCGTCCTTGTCGGGGCAGCGGTAGGTCATGCCGGTGCTGTGGACGAGGTGGGCGGCGAAGGGCTGGGCTGCCGCGTCGCCGGGCGCGGTGCGCAGTTGGTCGAGGCTGGGTGGCTGGTGGTGGGTGAGGCGAGCGAGGATCTCGGCGACGCCCGGCTCCCAGATCCAGGTGCTGCTCTCCCCGCGCCGCTGGATGGTGACTCCGCTCTGCAGGAGCATGGGCCGCTCGCGGCGGTGGACGAATCCTTCCTTGGCGGACAGGAGGACGCTGGCGGTCGGGTCGCTGAATCCGCGGCGGGGGATGTACTCGACTGGGCGCGTCGCGAGGCGTGTCATGTTCAGGTCTACGTGGAGGTGGACTTCGGGGACGCCGGGCACTGTCTCGAGGTGGAAGGTCAGGACGTCCACACTGGCTCCGGCCGAGCCGTCTGTGTCGGTGAGGGTCTCGGGTGCGCCGAGGTGCAGGGTACGGCGGCCGTCTGCGCGCGTGGGACCGAGCCGCAGGTCGCGGTGGTGTCCTAGAAGTTGGAGCCCGTTGCTGGTGAGGTGCTCGGCGACGAGGCTGGGCAGGAGGTTGAAGACGTGGCTCGGGGGGTTGGCGGTGCCGTTGGCATGAAGGTCGTGGCGGGCGAGGTCGAGTTCCTCGGGGATCCACTCCAGTTGGCCGGCGCCTTCGAGTTGGCTGTACCAGTCGGTGTCGGGCATGTGGGGTGCCACGCGGGCCGAGGCCCATGCCGACAGAGCGATCAGAAGGAGGTCCGGGTCGACCTCGGTCCGGGCCCGGAGCCATGCGGGATCGCGGGGATTCGTCTGTACGGAGGTGATGTCGGGGTCGATGAGGGTGAGCAGGTCCCTCAGCGAGCGGGTGGGCAGGTAGTCGGGCCCGCCGCGGGGGCGACGGCCGGGCCGGGTATCCCACGCCCTCTCCAGGAGGGCGAGCATCCCCGGCGGGCAGGTCGTTCGATAGCCGGTGACGGGCCAGGTGGCTTCCGATGTGAAGGTGAGGACGGTGGCTTGGGTGCTGCGGTAGGCGGGCATCAGCGGTGACCCCAGTCGATGTTGTCGAGAAGATGGGAAGCCAGGCCCCAACAGGCCTTGGCGAGTTCGTGCTCGAGCCGCTCGGAGGCCGTGGCTGCGGGGCCGGGGTCGGTGAGCCAACCGTGCAGGAGCTGCTGCGCGGCGACGATCACGCTGGTACGGGCGGTGTCCGGGGCGGTTTCGTCGAGGTTCGCGGTGCGGGGGGCGAAGGCCGCGTCGCAGAGGTAGACCAGCACGGGCTCGTTGCCGCGGATGCCACGGCCGAGGGTCTGGTGGAGGGGAACGAGAAAGTTGCCGACGAACGCGGCGTGCTCGATGGGGTCGGTGAGCCGGGTGAACAGGACGGGCTCGCCCACCCGTCGCTGCCAGCGGCGACGCTCGCTGCCGCGGAGCTTGCGCGCGAGGTCAACCGGATCGGCGTGGTCAAGAGTGACGTCGGCAGGATTTCGAAGACGGCGCATCGCCTCGCGGCTGAGGAGCGAGAGCGGGAAGGTCGCGTCGTCGGCGGGCGGATGGATCCGGGCCAGGTAGAACACGGCGCCGAGGGCCGCGACGCGGCGGGCGTTGAGGATGTTGTGGCCGCGTTGAACAGCGCCTTCGGCTGCCACGAGGATGTCGGCACCGGAGGCGGCGAAGGTGGCAAGACGCCGCCGGGGGATGCTGTGGCGGGTGGGCGGATCGTCGTCGCGGATGACATGGAGGGCCGTGTACGGGGTCTTCTGGTTGATGTAGTCGGCGACGGTTTGAGCGTCCCGCGTGCTCTGCACGGTGAACAGGACCTGCTGACGGTCGGAGGCAAGACGCTGACGGGCCTGCTGGAGCAGCGACTCCCGCGCACCGGGGGCGGGATTGCAGATCCACTCGGCGGACGCGCACAGGGCGTGCGCGTGGAGGGTCGGGTTACCTCCGGTGCCCGAGGTGAAGACCGGGCGGCCGTCGCGGTAGCGCGGCGGACGGAAGAACATCTTGCTTTCCAGCAGCGCCGCCCTGGCCTTCTCGGGTTCGCGCAGGACCAGGTTCGGGGTGACGTCGAGGTGGAAGCGGGGCGAGGCGGGCATCCAGCTGGTGGCGGAGGCCAGGACGACGTTAGGCCCCTGGATCCCTTCGGCCTCCAGGAGGTCATGGAGGTGATACAGCAGCCACCGGCCCACACCACGCAACCACAGGATGCTGAAGGACCCGCTGTCGCCGGCGGGGTTGGGCTGCCACTGCAGTGCCATCAGATTGCCCGCGGCCTGTTCGGGCACGAAGGACATCAGGTCGCGGGGCGGCTGGCGGCTCCAGAAGTCGTCGCCGTCACCGATCTGCGACGGGCTGATGGCCGGCAGACGCTGGGCGACCTCGAAGAACGATGTGGTGATGCGCGCGGCCCACAAGCCGCCCTGCAGCAGCTGCGCGAGTTCCGCCGCCGTGCCCCGGGCCGTGATGCCGTCGAGTACCGGCAGATGGGCCGCGATCCACGCCTCGGCGGCCTCCTGCGCCGACAGGGGAGTGTCGTGGGCCGCTGTCATGGTCTCGATCAGCTCGGCCCAGTTCTCTGCGGGCACCTGGAAGGGGGCGGTGACCAGCGGCTCGAAGTTCTCTTTGAAGTACCGGTCGGCGGCTTCCTCCAGTTCCGCCTTGCGGGCGAAGTCGTTGCGCTCGCCGAGGCCATGGAGGCTTCGG
Organism: Streptomyces sp. cmx-10-19; assembly: GCA_049998335.1. Classification (GTDB taxonomy): domain Bacteria; phylum Actinomycetota; class Actinomycetes; order Streptomycetales; family Streptomycetaceae; genus Streptomyces. The sequence goes on along the minus strand of JAEBFB010000018.1, from coordinate 70,069 downwards.
GACAGGCGCCGCAGGAGGCTGTATCCGGTGAACGGTCCCTTGGCGATGATCGCGCGCAGGTGGTCGGCTCCCGGGTCGATCATCAGCCGGTAGAGCTCCGTCAGCGCCTGGTCGTGGCGCCGGAAGTGCTTTTCGCCCGCCGTCACCTCGGGGTCCCGCAGGACGAGGAACCACGAGTGCTCCAAGTGCTGTCCGATCCGATCCCCCACGCGATGGCTCCAGCCCCGGCCGGGTTGGGAGAGAATCTCGTGCAGCAGGAATCGGTCGTCGAACTGCTGCTGCACGGTGTCGGCCTCGTCCAGCAGGAGAACGGCCAGGTGATGCTGGGCCGCTTCGGCGACGCGGACCTCGATCTGGGACTGCGGCATCATCGTGGAAGCCAGGCCGGCAGCCGTGGTCACCCACACCTGGGCATCGGCCACATGGCGAGCCGCTGCGTGGGCAGGGCATCGCGAAAGGATCGGGCAGTCCCGGCGCCCGCGCTGGCCGTCCACGAAGAGCTTGCCCCTGCACGGCCGCTCCTCCCTCGGGAGCGGAGCCCGGTCGCTCCTGCTGGTCAGGCGCAGCTCCTCCACGTAGCACTGGTCGTCGGCGAACGCTGCTCCAGCATCGGCCCCGGTGGGAAAGGTGGTAGCGCCGTCGTGGAGGAGGGAGCGCCAGTAGCGGTCCTTGTGGACTCCCTCCCGGGTCCGTCCGAAGATGGGGACAGTGTTGATGCCGAGCGCCTGCAGGAAGGTGACCTTGGCGTACATGTCGCTACCCGAGGCGAGCACGAAGCCCACCTTGCCCCCGCGCTGGGCAACGATGTAGGCAATCATGTCCAGCAGTGTGGACTTTCCGCTGTTCATCAGGCCCACCACGTGCCACAGACCGTCGATGACCATCTCCTGTGGCTGCTCCAGGAGGCACCCTCCCGCATGGTCGGCCAGCAGGGCCTCCATCTGCTTCAGCCGCTTGACGAAGTTCCGGTTTTCGATCTCCGGGTGAGCGACCAGGAGCTCGTCCATCTCGGCGGCAGCCCGCTTGAAATCCTCCATGGTGAGAGGAATCGGCTCCCGTGTTCGGAAGGCCGTCGCCGCCAGCTCGGGCGGGGCCGGCGCAGGGACGAACGTCTCAGGGATACGGATCTTTTCCCAGCTGCCGTCAGTTCGCTCGAAAGAGCACGTCGAACCAGGCGGCGCCGGCCGATAGCCGTTCCCCGCCTTGTAGGGGGCGGCTTCCTGAAGCTTCTGCCGGTAGACGTCATGGCGTGCCGCGGCGTACGGGGAAGGGCGCCGGCTGAACACCGTCGACAGTTCAGCCTTGTGCCCCGCCATGTCGCCTGGCTCGAACCCGCGCACCTGGGCGGGGAGCTTTACGTAGTGGTCGAGCTTCTCCCGCATCGTCCCGGTCTTGGTAACCGGGCCCATCAGCTCACGCAGAGTCCGGATCTGCGGGTCGAGCACCGGGTCCAACCGCAGGTACCCGGCGAGCACGGGCCACAGAGCGCCGATGCCCCGCCCCGGCATGTGATCGGCCAGGAACGACAGCCCCAGTTCGAGGGCACACAGCTCCCACGGCTTGAGCGGGCCGAGCATCGGCCGGACGCACTCGTCGTCCAGCTCCTTCACCAGCGAGGTGCTCCAGGAACGGGTGTCCCTCATCGTGCGCCTCCCACCTTGGTCGCGCGGATGCGGACTTGCCGCAGGAATGCCTTCTCATCGAGGACTTCGACTCCGGCGGCCCGGCCCTGGAGCTCGCGTTCCAGATCCGTGAGGTAGCCAGGTGTCTGGAGGCGGTGCATCGGGACGACGATGATGCGCCGACGCGCCGGCACACGGGGATCGCTGCGGAACCCCCTGGCGAGGAGGGTGGGGCTCGCACAGTCCTTCGCGTCGATCGCCCAGCATTCCCTCCCCCCGACGGCGCTCACCGGTTCGAAGATCAACGCCGCGTCCCAGGCGTCCAGACACGGCCACGGCTCAGCCCGAACCCGGTCCGCCGGCAGTTCGGCGAGCCGGTCCAGCAGCCGCCCTTCGAGCAGTCCAGGGTCGTGGAAGAACTGACGGGTCGCCCTGTGCTGGGTCCAGTACCCGCCCAGACACGCCACCTCGAACCGCTCTGGCCTTCCGTCGCACCCTGGAGTGCCGCAGCCGCTCGTCCCGTCGTCGACCGGGTTGCGGCACTCCCGACAGCGACTCAGCCGGACCTTCCCCGGACTCTCGACCGGATGGAGGATGTACGCGGTGCGCACGAACTTCGTGAGGTACGAGTCGCTGTCGGCGTCCGCCTTCGGCAGCTCTCGAGTCAATGCGTGGACGTCGCGGTCGTTCAGCACGGGGCGATCGATCAGCAGGCGCCGCAGGCGGCAGTAGATTCGCTGGACAGCCTCCTCGTCGTCACCGTTCATCCGAGCGCACGACATCAGCGCCGCGAAGGTCTGGTTTTGAACCAACTCCGCCTCGACGTCTGCGTGCCGGACCATATCGGCTGCCTGCTCGGCGAACTCTGACAGCTCATCCTGGACCAGCAGGACGGCTTCGAGATCACCGTCGGCGAGGGAGAGCGGAACGGGCCAGGACCCCAGCGGGCGACGGCACCACTCGAACAGCTCAAGGTCGTTGCCAGGCCAGTCCGACCCCAGCACCTGCGCCTTCCACCACAACCGCCCCCGGGCGTCACGCCAGGCGCGAGGCAATGGACTGTGTGCTTCAGCAGACCCGAAGTGCCCGGCATCCGCCTGCTGCCGACCGAGCCGGATCCTCGCCAAGGCAGCACACAGCAACTCCACCGTCACGTAGTCGTCCGCTGAGCTCCGCAGGCCCGTTCCGCTGGCGAGCACGACGTCTGGTGACTCCACTGTCCCCTCCGCCGATGGACAGTCGCCTGGCGACTCCGGTGCGGCGGACTGAGTGGGCGCATGGCCAGCGAATCTGGCGGCTTCCTGAGTAGTACTCACAGCCGATCGGTATACAGCACGTCACTGACAATGCACTATCAGTCACGCATGAATGTTCTTCGAGCGAACGGATGCTCTATATATGGGGTTGCGTTCAAGGGCGGGTGGCAGCTCCAGCTCCGCGGTCGATCTCGGTGACGACCCAGAGGATGCCGCAGGGGTGCCAGGAGCGGGCCGCGACCAGGTCGAACTCGCTGCCGAGACCCGCCGCTTCTTCCGTGGACACCGACATCGGCCGCACACGTCCGCGGCTCCTTCGGCGGCCCGCACGTCCGCTACGTCCGCCCGCGACGACGGATACGACGCCGCGGACCGCCTGGAGCTCCTGGCCGGAGCGCCGGCATCGCGGGCACCCTCCACCCCGAGCTCGGCGAGAACTTGTTCGACCAAGCCGTCGACGCGGCCGTCGGCATCAACGACGAGTCGGCCCGGCCCCCTTCAGGACGGGGTTGGCGGCGGAAAGAACACCGCTTGATTGGTGTTCAGCCGGCGCCGGGCCCCGTCCTCGTCCAAGGACCACAAGGCGGCCAGCCGTGGCAGGAGAGCGGGGAGGTCGGACGGGCGGCTCGGCCTGCCGTGGTGGCGGGTGAAAGGGCCGTGGGTTTCCAGGAGTACACGATCGGGCGGGATCTCCCGAAGCAGTCGTGAGCGCGTGCGGAGGTAATCATGGCGGGGTTGACGGAGAACGAGGGCTTCCCCTGTTCTTGGCCACATCGGGCACGTTGGGCCCCGCCGCCCCGCTCATGAACCGTGATCATGGTCCGCGTCCAAGGCAACAAGCGGGACCCCCGCGCACTGTGACTCGGGGCAGGCCTCATGCTTCTGCGAGAGGAGCACCAGACTGTCCGTCATGGACACCTCCTCAGGACACCCGGACCGTGAAGAAGCAGAGCGGCTGAGCACCGCCGTGGGGGTCCTCGCTGACTTCCTGAGCCGCCAGCCGCTCACTCAGACCCTGGCCTCGCTGGAGCACCGATTGAAGGGCGCCGACGGGATAGATGTCATGCGGGTCGCGGAGGACGGCCACGTCGTTCCGGAGCTGCTTGCCTCAGCGCTCACGGTCCGCGAGAGCCTGGGCCGGATCAACGACTTGATCCACGCCTGCGGCATCCTCCTCGTACTGCCCCACATCCTCGGGGAAGGAGAGCACATCACCGTCCGCCCCTCCCTCGGCGCTGGCAATGACCCGAGCCGCCCGTACGACGTGGAGACGGACCGGCGCATCGCGGAGTTCAAGCTCGCTCGTTGGCGCGGCGCGGACGCCATGCGCAAGCGCCAGACCTTCAAGGACCTCGTGATGCTCGCCGCCGACACCTCCGGCCGCCGGGCAGAGCTGTTCGTGATCGGCCCCGAGCCCCGCCGCTTCCTGACCACCAGCACTTCAACCGCGGCCTGGGCCCTGGACCGCACCCCAGGGGCACTGCGGACCTTCACCACGGTCTTCGGCCCGCCGAGCATGTCCGTCGCCCAGTTCACCGCGACCCATGCCGCCCACGTTCAGATCACCGATCTGCGGGATCTTCTCCCCGCGCCCGTCGTAGCCTTCCTGCAGTGAAATGCCCCCGGTATGAGGCACGAGCCTTGCGAAAAGCCCTGCACTCACGCTCCCCCGGCGGCGCGTTCCTCGTGCGGGCCCTGCTGGTGCTGACGAACCGGGAAGTCGCCCGCTGACCGACGATCTTCGCCGAAGTCATCCGTCCGCCACCAGCACGAGCATCCCGAACCCTACGCACACCAGGCCCGTGACCAGCAACTTCACGATGCACAGTGCTCATTGACCCGGCTTCCAGGAATGCCGCACACGCGTGAGCCCACGCCGGCGGAACTGAAGCCATACCTCAAGGGATGGAGCCCCGACGGACCGGAACGGCGCGACGGACGATGACGTGAGCAGCCGGCCAGAGGTGCGGCTCGCACGACTGGTGGCGCTGGCGCCCGTCAGTCGTCCTTGGCGATCCGGGATTTCCGCCGCCGCAAGCCGGGCTGTTCGTCGGCGCGGCCGCTCAGAGAGCTCGCCGCACGACATCCCCGCGCGTAGGCACCGGGATGGGGTACCGCCTAAGATCCGGCTGAGGTCGATCTCCACAGGGAACAGAACCGCCCCCTTGATCACCCCGCTGAACGCCCCACCGGTCCCGGGCCTTCCCTGAACCTGCGCGGGTGCCCCGAATGTCAAGGCCGTTCTGCCATCTGAGAACAGGGACTTCCAGCAGCGCTAGGGTTTTCCGGGACACAGGGAATGGCACGCTGCCGATCAGGGGAACGAAACACCATGGGACACGGAGCACGCAAGCAACTGGCGAAGCTGCTCGATGCCTCGGAGCGATGCGGGGACTTCAGCACCCGCATCGAGATGTCCGCCCGCGCGCTGCGGATCGAGGTCGACGGCGTCGGGGCGCTGCCCCTGCCGTTGCGCGCTCCGGTCACCAAGAAGCTGATCGCGCAGGCCCGGCAGGCCCGCTTCGGCCGCGGTGAGCAGACCCTGGCCGACACCAGCGTGCGCGATACCTGGGAGATCACCCCGGACCGGATCACCCTGGGCGGCCCCGACTGGGACCGCACCCTGAGCGGCGTCCTCGACGGCGTCCGTACCGCGCTCGGTCTGCCGCCCACCACCGTCCTGCGGGCTGAACCGCACGCGCTGCTCGTCTACGGCAAGGGCCAGTTCTTCCTGCCGCACCAGGACTCCGAGAAGGACGACTCCATGGTGGGCACCTTGGTGGTCTCGCTGCCCTCGCACCACACCGGCGGCGAACTCGTCGTCTCCCACGCCGGCCGGAGCGTCGTCCACCAGGCGTCCCGGGAGAAGCTGACCTTCGCTGCCTTCTACACGGACTGCCTGCACGAGGTCAAGCCCGTCAAGTCCGGCTACCGCGTCACCCTCACCATGAACCTCCTCGCCGAACGCACCCGCCCGGCCGGCGAGGACGGCGGTGGCCCGGCCGCCGACCTGGCCCACTGCCTGACCGAACACTTCACCGAGCCGGCCGAAGAGCGCTACGCCTACGGCCGCCAGAAAATGGCGCCCCCGAACCGCCTCGTGTACCTTCTCGACCACGAGTACACCCAGCGTGGCCTGGACTGGGACCGCCTCAAGGGTGCCGACGCCACGCGTGCCACCCGGCTCCGCCAGGCCGCCGGGCAGGCAGGCTGCGAGGCGGTCCTCGCATTGGCCGAGGTGAAGGAGACTTGGGACGCCGTACCGCCTTACGACCGCTACGACTACTACGGCGATGTCGAGCACTTCGACGGTTGCGAGGACGAGGAGTGCGAGGGTGAGTGCCTCCTCGACCCCGACGGGGAGCCCGGGGCCGAGCGCCGCCGCAGTGGCGACTTCTCCGACTACGAGCTGGGCGACCTGATCGACGACGAGATCACCCTCGAATGGTGGACCCGCCCCGACAGCGCCGACGGTGAGCAGATCTCCCTGCCCCTCTCTTACGCCGAGGTGTGCGCCACCACCGAGAACAAGGACCTCACGCCCTACCAGTCCGAGTACGAGGGCTACATGGGCAACTACGGCAACACCCTGGACCGCTGGTACCGGCGGGCCGCAGTGGTGCTCTGGCCCCGGCAACGCTCGTTCGCGGCACGCGCCGAGGCCGGCTCCGAGGGAGCCCTGCGAGAACTCCAGGGCCACCTGGACACCGGGGAGTTGGAGCTGGCGCGTACGCTCGCCCGGTCGCTCGCCCCGATCTGGAAGCATCGCGGTTCGGGCGAAGCGGCCGCTCCACTCTTCACTGCCGCCCTGCACGTCGCGGTGGGACTGGAGGAAGCGGACACCGCCGCGATGCTCCTTGCGCCCTTCGGGGTGGAGACCCTGGGCGAGCGACACGTCCCCGATCTCGCGGAAGCGGCCGCACGGTACGGGCGGACGTGGTCGCGCGAGGCCGTCGGCAGCTGGTTCGGCCCGGTCGCCGCGTACACCGGGGCGGATCGCGCAGCGTGGCTCGAGTCTCTGCCCGGCCTCTGTGCCGCGCTGCGGACCGCTGACGGTGACGGAGACGCGGTGGCGGCACCGCTGGTGGAGGGTGTGTGGCAAGCGGCCGAGCAGCAGCTCACCGGCTGGCTCGACGTGGGCCGCGAGGCGGAGCGCCGCGCGGGCATGGAACGGCTGGGAGCTCCCTTGGCCCGCATCCTGCAGGCGTGCGACCGGAAAACCGCCGACACGATCGTCACCGCGCTGCGCGGCCTGCCGGACACCGCCCTGGAATGCCTGCTCCCGGCCCTGCGCACCGCGGCCCACCGACCGACGACCGTACGAGACGGGGTACCCGCGGCACACGCCTTCCAGACGCTCGCCGACCACTGCGAGGCCCGGCTCACCGCGGCCGTCACTCGCCCCGTACGCGCGGCGGACGACTGGTCACTCACCCCGGCCGGTACCTGCCGGTCCGGCTGCGGCCTCTGCCCCGACCTCGACGCCTTCCTCACCTCCCGCACCCGTCGGGTCATGGATTGGCCGCTCGCGAAGGACCGGCGCCGCCACATCCACAGCCGTATCGATCTGGTCGGCCTGCCCGTGTCCCACACCACCCGGCGTCAGGGACGCCCCTACACCCTGGTCCTGACCAAGACGAACGCGGTGTTCACCCGTGAGCAAGCGGCCCGCATCCGCGCCGAGACCGACCTGGCGTGGCTACGGGAGAAATGGCCCCGGCCCCGCGGCTGAAAGGGGACAGACGCCCCGCGGCTCGCGCGCCTGGAACGGCAGTCCGCACCCGGGACGCGGATGCCGCGTCCCGGCCGGCCGCGCATCGCCACCTGCCGGCGGACCGGCGCCGGACGGGTAGGCCATCGGCTCGATCACCCCGTGGGAAATAACGCGAAAACGGCCGTGACGGCCGCGGTCGCCCTGGACAGCGTGAGCGGGGATGGCGCAACCGTGGTGGAGCAGCAGCTCCAGGGCCGCGTGGAGGAGGAGACCACGGCGGCCGGGGGCATCCGGCGCCTCCAGGTCCTCGCGATCAGCGGCGACATGGGCGCCATCGCCACCGCCGTGTACGGCGCGCTGGGCACCGGCCCGCGCGGTGAGGCAGTCGAGATCACGCACACGTGGGAGGACGTGGAGGCGCGCCTCGGCCAGCTCATCCTCACTGCCGCCGCTGCACTGGACGACCTCACCGGCGATGCTTGGGACACGGTGGACGAGCGGCTGCGTTTCCTCGTGGCGAGGTTCGCGGCCTAGTACTCCAGTCTGGTTTCGTGATCTACCCGGCGGATTCGTCGGGGGGTTCGTCGTCGGTAGTGGCTGCGTCGGGCTGTTGCCTGGTGGCGCCGACGCCAGCTGGACCAGTGCAGCAGTTTGGCCACGGTCACGGCAGGCGGCTTGCAGATGCACCGAAGAGACGGCGGATCTCCAGCACGGTCAGCGTTATTGGATCGAGGCTGTGGTCAAAGTGGTGTGCGTCATCGGGCCGGTCGGGGGCCGCGTCGGCGGCGAGGGCGGCCAGGAAGGCCAGGGCAAGCATGGCGAGCGTGATGTGCCGGTGCCAGGAGGCCCACTGCCTCACCTGATGCCGAGTTATAGTCACAAGGTCGCGAAAAACGATGTTCCGCGGGCCAACCCGCCGGACATCGCCCGTACATCGATGCAGATGGTTCTGATCGGTGAGCGTCTCCTTGCCGAGATCGGACGTCCCGTCCGCCTTCGGCGCTGACCATCGCCGACGCGTGTCGGCGCGACAGAGGAGCGCAGCATGCAGAAGACCACCGTCATTGTCGGAGCGGGACTGGGCGGACTGACGCTCGCCCGGGTGCTTCAGGCTCACGGTGTCGCCGCGACGATCTACGAGGGTGAGGCTTCGGCTACGACCCGTGCGCAGGGCGGCCTGCTCGACATTCACGTAGAGACCGGACAGGTCGCGCTTCGCGCAGCCGGTCTCTACGACGAGTTCCTCACTCTAATCCGCCCGGGCGAGGACGCCAAGCGCGTGGTCGACCGCCACGGCACGATCCTGTTCGACATGCCTGCGGACCCCGGTTCGGCCCGTCCAGAGGTGGACCGTGGCGAACTCAGGCGCCTGCTCATCGACTCGCTGGCGCCCGGGACGATCAGGTGGGGTCACAAGCTCGCCTCGGTCCGGCACCGTGTGGAGGGCGGCTACGACCTCACCTTCGCGGAAGGTTCCGCCACGCGCGCGGACATCGTCATCGGCGCGGACGGTGCCTGGTCGAAGGTGCGTCCGCTGCTCACCCCCGCCAAGCCTCTCTACAGCGGAACCTGCTTCATCGAGATCGCCCTCGCCCCGGGCGGCCAGGACTGTCGGGCGAGCGTGGCCGCGATCGGCGGCGGCACGCTGATGGCGGTCGCGCCGGGCAAAGGCATCATCGCCCATCGCTACGCCGACGGGCATGTGCGCGGATACGTGGCGCTGAACAAGCCCGAGGGGTGGATGAGGTCGATCGACTTCGGCGACCCGTCCGCGGGCCTGCGTCATATTGCCGACGAGTTCGATGGCTGGTCGCCGCTGCTTACCGCCTTCGTGACCCAGAGCGACGCGGAACCGTGGCTCCGACCCATCTATGCCCTGCCCGTGGGCCTCACATGGGACAGGGTGCCCGGCGTGACGCTCGTCGGCGACGCCGCGCATCTGATGTCACCCTTCGCCGGCGAGGGTGCGAACCTCGCCATGTACGACGGCGCTGACCTGGCGAGCAAGCTGGTTGAGCAACCTGACATCGAGGTCGCGCTCACCGCCTACGAAGAGCGGCTGTTCCTGCGTAGTAGCGAGGTCGCCAGCCGCTCGGCGAAGAACCTGGAGATCTTCTTCGGCCGGGAAGCACCGCAGAGCGTAGCCACTTTGTTCGATCACTCCTGATACTTCAGTCCGGGTTCGCGACCTTGTCGCGGACCCGGTGGGGAACGGGTACGGCCACCGCGTGACCATCGGGGGTTGTGTGGACTCCTGAAGATCGTGCGGTGGCCGCACGGCATAGCGTAGATCCTGCCCGTTGGCGGGCGATGTTCGACCAGGTCATGGACCGGATCGCGGGCCAGTTCGGGCGAGTTGAACCTCGGGCCACGGCCCGCGCCTACCTGCTCGGACTACTGTCGAGCGTCGAGCGGAAGAACTGCTGACAACTGGCGGAACAGGCCGGCCATGCCCGGCCCGGACCGATGCAGCGCCTACTGCGCTACGCCCGGTGGGACGCCGATGCCGTCCGCGACGACCTGCGTGCCTACGCCGTCGAACACCTCGGCGCCGACGGCGGCGTTCTCGTGGTCGACGAGACCGGCTTCCTGAAGAAGGGCCGGTCCTCGGCGGGAGTGCAGAGGCAGTACACCGGCACCCCGGGACGCATCGAGAACGCCCAGGTCGGCGTGTTCCTCGCCCTGGCCACCAGCCGGGGCCGGGCCCTGATCGACCGACGGCTCTACCTCCCGGACTCCTGGTGCACTAATTCCGAACGTCGCAGCGCGGCCGGAATACCCGACGACGTTCAGTTCGCCACCAAGCCACGCCTGGCAGCAGAATCAGCGCCGCGCTGGATGCCGGGATCACCGCCCCCTGGGTGACCGGCGACGAAGCCTACGGTCAGGACCCCCAACTCCGCGCCGCCCTCGAGTCGCGCGGCGTCGGCTACGTCCTGGCCGTTGCCTGCTCGATGCGGGTGAGGATCAACCACGGCCGCACGCCCATCCGCGCGGATACTGTCACCGGTCGGCTGCCCGCCTCTGCCTGGCAGCGGCACAGCGCCGGAGCCGGCGCGAAAGGCCCGCGGTACTACGACTGGGCCTGGGTCCACATCGGCACTGGCAGCCACCGGCACCTGCTCGTCCGCCGCAACCGGTCCACCGGCGAACTCGCCTTCTATCTGTGCTGGTCACCCATCGAAGTGCCCCTGTCCGAACTGGTCCGCGTCGCCGGTGTCCGCTGGAGCATCGAGGAGTGCTTCCAGGCCGCCAAGGGCCAGGTCGGTCTCGACCACTACCAGGTCCGCAACTGGACCGCCTGGCACCGGCACATCACCCTCGCCATGCTCGCTCTGGCCTTCCTGGCCGCCCTCGCCGCCAGCGCGGCCCCCGAGCGACCCAACGACCCCCACCACCCCACCCGCAGTCGCGAGCCGATCACACTGACCGTCCCGGAGATCCGCCACCTGCTCGCCACCGTCTTCACCCCGCCGACCATGTCCGTGGCCAGGCTGCTGCACTGGTCCACCTGGCGCAGACGACACCAGGCCACAGCCCGACGCAGCCACTACCGACGACGATCCGCCGACGAATCCGCTGGATAGATCACGAAACCGCACTGGAGTACTAGGCCGGACATGAACCTCAGCTGACTCGCTCCACCCTCTGTACGGAAGGGCCCGCACGGCCGTGCGGGCCCTTCCGCGTCATCCCCTACTTTGCGGACACACACGTCCTGGTGGGGCGTATCCCGCCTCCCCGGTGGGAGATGAGTGGGAGACAAGTGGGAGATGATCATGGCGTGGTGCTGCAATCAGGCGCTAGGAAATGCTGGATAGCGCTACCTGTGCGGCCCTGGCTCAGCCGCCGGATTCGGCCGCATGAGGACTCAGCACACCCACGCTGACCAGCACAATGATGACGATGCCGAGCGCGATGCGGTACCAGACGAACGGCATGAACGACTTGGTGCTGATGAACTTCATGAACCACGCGATCACGACATATCCGCTCACGAAGGCGATGACCGTCGCGAAGAGCGTCGGGCCCCAGGAGACGTGGTCGCTCTCCATCGCGTCCTTCAGCTCGAACCCGCCCGAGGCGAGCACCGCCGGGATCGCGAGGAGGAACGAGTACCGCGCGGCGGCCTCGCGCCGGTAGCCCATGAAGAGGCCGCCGCTGATGGTCGCGCCGGACCGGGAGACGCCGGGGACCAGGGCCATCGCCTGGCACAGGCCGTAGATCAGGCCGTCCCGTACGCCCAGGTCCTTCAGCTCCTTGCGCTGCTGCGGCGCGCGGTGCCGGCCGCCCTGCTCGTCGCGGGCGGCCATCCGGTCGGCGACGCCTATGACCACGCCGACGACGACGAGCATCGTCGCGGTGATCCGCAGGTCGCGGAAGGGGCCCTCGATCTGGTCCTTGAGGGTCAGGCCGAGCACGCCGATCGGGATCGAGCCGACGATCACCAGCCAGCCCATGCGCGCGTCGGGGTCGTGGCGCATCGACTTGTCGGTGAGCGAGCGGGTCCACGCGGAGATGATCCGCCCGATGTCCTTGCGGAAGTAGATGAGCACCGCTGCCTCGGTGCCGATCTGCGTGATCGCGGTGAAGGCCGCGCCCGGGTCGTGCCAGCCGGCGAACGCCGCCGCCAGGCGCAGGTGCGCGCTGGAGGACACGGGGAGGAACTCGGTCAGCCCCTGGACGAGTCCGAGGACGAGGGATTCAAACCAAGACATGAGGTTACGGAGTCCAAGTGCCGATCGAGAAAAAGGGCGACGGGCACGCCGAACCGCCGTCCGCGGTGATCAGGATCAGGCGCGCCGAGGGGCAGCGTAGCGCCCCGAAATGAAGTACCCCCCACAGGGGTGGAGCGGGCCCCTACGCCGCTGCGGGGCCGGTCACCGTCCATCCGGGAACCTGCGGATGCGAGGTCAGGTCCTCGTGGCGGACGGTGTCGCCGCAGGCCCGGCAGGTGACCTCGGGGACCAGTTCGTTGCCGCAGGCGTGCTCCAGGACCATCGGGCGGTCGCCGTCCGCGTGCAGGTGCCGGTCGCCCCAGGCCATGAGGGTCAGCAGCACCGGCTCCAGCTCCAGCCCGGCCCGTGTCGGCCGGTACTCGAAGCGCTGCGGGCGCTCGCTGTACGGCTGCCGGGTGAGGATCCCGGCGTCGACGAGGCGCCGCAGCCGGGTGGCGAGGATGTCGCGCGGGGCGCCGATGTTGCGCACCAGCTGGTCGAAGCGGCCGTTGCCGAGGCAGACCTCGCGCAGGACGAGCAGGGAGTACTTCTCCCCGACGAGCGCCAGGGTGTCGGCGATCGAGCAGGGGCGGGGGTTCTTGGGGGCGGCGGCCATGCCCTCAGTCTAGGGGAGGGTTTGTTTCTCCAACTCGCCCGGCTATAGTAAATCCAGATTTCCAACTCACTCGCTCCGTCCCCTTCCCTGGCAGTCGCCGGCAACCGGAGGCCCGCACCATGCGTGACGCAGTCGTCGTCGAAGCCGTACGTACCCCGATGGGCAAGGGCAGGCCGAACGGCTCCCTCGCCCACGTCCACCCCGTGGAACTCCTCGCGCACACGCTGCGCACCCTCGTCGAGCGGTCCGGCGTCGACCCGGCGCTGATCGACGACGTCATCGGCGGCACCGTCGACCAGGTCGGCGAGCAGGCCATGAATACCACCCGCTACGCCCTGCTGTCGGCGGGCTTCCCCGAGTCGGTGCCCGCGACCACGGTGGACCGCCAGTGCGGCTCCTCCCAGCAGGCCGTCCACTTCGCCGCGCAGGGTGTCATGGCGGGGGCGTACGACCTCGTCGTCGCCTGCGGGGTCGAGTCGATGAGCCGGGTGCCGATGTGGTCGAACGTGCCGCCCGGCGCCGACCCCTTCGGCCCCGGCGTCGCCGCCCGCTACCCCGAGGGCCTCGTCCCGCAGGGCATCAGTGCCGAACTGATCGCCGCCAAGTGGTCGCTGACCCGGGAGCGGATGGACGAGTTCGCCGCCTCCTCCCACCACAAGGCCGCCGCCGCCTGGGATTCCGGCCGCTTCGACGCCGAGATCGCGCCCCTGGACGGCGTCTCCCGCGACGAGTGCGTACGCCCCGGCAGCAGCGTCGAGGTCCTCGCCGGGCTCCGGTCCGCGTACCACGACCCGGCCTTCGCCGACCGGTTCCCGCAGATCGAGTGGAACGTCACCGCGGGCAACGCCAGCCCGCTCAACGACGGCGCCTCGGCCGTCCTCATCACGTCGAGCGAGACCGCGGCCCGGCTCGGACTGCGCCCGCTCGCGCGGCTGCACAGCTTCGCCGTCACCGGCTCCGACCCGCTGCTGATGCTCACGGGCGTGATACCGGCCACCGAGAAGGTGCTGCGCAGGGCGTCGCTCTCCCTGGACGACATCGACCTGTTCGAGGTCAACGAGGCGTTCGCGAGCGTCGTCCTGGCCTGGCGGCAGGAGACCGGCGCCGACCTCGCCAAGGTCAACGTGCACGGCGGGGCGATCGCGCTGGGCCACCCGCTCGGCGCGAGCGGCACCCGGCTGACCACCACCCTCGTCCACGCCATGTACGAACGCGGCGCTCGCTACGCCCTGCAGACCATGTGCGAGGCGGGCGGCCTCGCCAACGCGATGATCCTGGAAGCCGTCTGAGGCCCCCTCAGTGCCCGCGCAGCCGGTGCCGTTTCCTCCAGGCCACGACCGCGCCCGCCAGGCCCGGCAGGGCGATGCAGGCCATCGCGATCAGGAAGGCCGGCGACGTGGGCGTGGAGGCGCGGGCGCCGGCGACGACGTAGGCGGCGGTGTTGGGGATCGAGCCGAGCGCCGTAGCCAGCAGGAAGGGCAGCAGGCCCATGCGGGAGACGGCCGCGCAGTAGTTGGCGGCGGCGAACGGCACCCCGGGGAACAGCCGCGCCGCCAGCATCGAGCGGAACCCGTGCCGGCTCAGCTGCCCGTCCGCGGCCTTGAGCCACTTGCCGCGCAGCAGCGGACGCAGCGCCTCCTGGCCCAGGATCCGGCCCAGGCAGAAGGCGATGCCCGCGCCGAGCACCGTCCCGGCCAGCGCCGAGGCGAGCCCCAGCTGCGAGCCGAACAGGGCGCCGGCGGCCAGGTTCAGCAGTGGGCGCGGCACGAAGGCGACGGTGCACAGCCCGTACGCGACCGCGTAGGCGACCGCCGCCGCGGCGCCCCCGAGCTGCGGCGGCCAGCCGTCCGTCAGCAGTCGCTGCGGCTGGAACAGGACGACCGCCGTCGCGGCCGAGGCCAGCAGGACGACGAGCAGGGAGAGCCGGGACCACGGGGAGAGCAGCACTCTCGTCACGCGGGCGGCGAGACCGGTCGGGGCGACCGGTCCGCCGGCGGCGGCGAGAGCGATGTCCGTTGCGGTGGCCCGGGGAGAGACCGAGGCGGTGCCCCCAGAGCGGGTGGTGGCATCGAGCATCCGGTGACACTAACCGACATATGTGTGTGATCGCCGTATGGTGCGTCGCACGAGCGTCACAGCCCGGCCGTTTCCGGACGTGGCGCCGGGGTCCGCCGCCCGGGTGGTGCTCAAGGTCACTCCCAGCCGCCGAGGAAGCCGCCGCTCAACTGGGCCGAGCAGATGTTGTGGTCGCCGGACGCGCGGCCCTTCCTCGTCCCACCTTCCACCGTGACCGAGCAGTTGATGTCCCCACCGCCCATCCACTGCGCGTTCACCTGGTAGTACAGGGCCTCGTCGTCCAGCTTCAGCGTCTTCGTCATCGGCAGGCCGGCACCGGACCGGCTGTCGCTGTCGCTGTCGCTGTCGGAGCCGTAGTCGATGCCGACGCCCGCGGGGGCCGACCCCCACACCTCGAACACGACCTCGCCCGCGGCGGCCTCCTCGGCCGGCGTGCCGCTTCCCGGCCCACTTCGGGCCATCCGCCTGGGGATCACGCGGACCGGGTGGCATGCCGGGAGGCGGCCCGGGGAACGGCGGCTGAGCAGGCGGCGGCTGGTTGAACGGCGCGAGACCCCCCAGATGGAAGATTTGAATACCGCAGACCGCATGTGAACGAGGTGTGAACATCCTTCACCGGGTCGTGACATGACGGTGCCCGACAATGGAGGGGTGAACGAAGCCATACCCGTCAGCCGCGTCACCGACCTCGGTGCCGTCAAGCTCATGCCGGACGTCGACCGGCGGCGGGCCTGGCTGCTCACCGTGGACGGGGCGCCGCAGTCGTACGTGGATCTGGACGAGCCGGAGTACCTGGAGTTCGAGTACACGCGGCGGCTCGGGCACGTGCTCGACACGGTCGCCGAGCCGGGGCGGGCGGTGGACGTCCTGCACCTGGGAGGCGGGGCGTTCACGCTGCCCCGGTACGTGGCCGCGACCCGGCCCGGCTCCCGGCAGGACGTCGTGGAGGCCGACCGGGGGCTGCTGGACGTCGTCGCCGAGCATCTGCCGCTGCCCGAGGGAGCCGGCATCACCGCGCACGGCGCCGACGCCCGCGAGTGGCTGGAAAGCGCCCCCGGCGACTCGGCCGACGTCCTGGTCGCCGACGTCTTCGGGGGCTCACGCGTGCCCGCGCACCTCACCTCCGTCGGCTACGCCCGCGAGGCCGCCCGCGTCCTGCGCGCCGACGGCGTGTACGTGGCCAACCTGGCCGACGCGGCGCCGTTCGGCTTCCTGCGCGGCCAACTGGCCGGATTCGCCACGCTCTTCGAGGAGCTGGCGCTGATCGCCGAACCGGCCGTGCTGCGCGGCCGCCGCTTCGGCAACGCCGTCCTCGTCGCCGCCCACCGGCCCCTCGACATCCCGGCGCTGGCCCGGCGCACCGCCGCCGACGCCTTCCCCGCCCGGGTCGAACACGGTCCCGCGCTGCGGAAGTTCATCGGCGACGCGCGGCCGGTGGAGGACCGGGACGCGGTCGGCTCGCCGGAGCCGCCCGCCGGGGCGTTCGGCATCGGCTGAGAAAACAGTGGTGGGGGCGGGGGCTCACTCCGTCGGCGGTTCGTCGGTGAGGCGTACCGTGCTCAGGATCTTCTGCACCGTCGCCTCCGGGATCTCGTCCTTGACGCCCTTGGCCCCGTACAGGTTCCAGGTGACGAAATCGCCCGCGCTGTTCTTGAAGGCGAAGGTGGTCGCCTTGCCCTCGGTGTCGCACTTCCCCTTGCGGGGCGTGCCCTGCGAGTACGCGGTGATGACGCTGCCCTTGATGCCGGACGCTGTGGTGTAGGGCTTCGGCTTGCCGTACTTCACGCTCTTCTTGTCCGGCTCGGTGTAACCGCCGTAGATCCACCACGGCACCCGTGTCTCGGCCGCCATGTCGGTGTTCTTGGCGCCGCTCTCGCCCCGGGTGCCGGCGGTGGCGAGGGCGGTGCTCTCCTTGCGGCCGTCCTTGTTCTCGTCGGCCGTGCACCACTCGGACTTCAGATAGGCGGGGGCGGTGACCGTGGTGCGCTCGGTCTTGCCCTTCTCCTCCCACTCGAAGCCGACGCTGGTGTCCGTGCTGTCGAGCTCCCACTCGGCCGGCACGTCGAACATCGTGCCGAAGCGCGGGTTGGCGACGACCTTCCAGCCCTCGACGGTCGCCTTCACCCCCTCGCCGCCGCGCGGGTTGTCGTCGGAGCCGGACGCGCTCGGATCCGCGGACGGGGACGAGGACTCCGGGGCGGTCGCCGTCGCGGTCGGCTTCGGGTCCTTGCCGTCGTCGGCCTGGTCGTCCTTGTCGCCGCCGAGCACCAGGAACCCGGTCACACCCGCCGTCACCACCACCGCGAGGGACGCGATGATCGCGACCAGCTTCGTCCGGTTCCCGCCGCCGTCGCCGCCTCCGCCCGGCGACGGCTGCGGGGCACCGGCCGGCTGCGGCGTCCCCGCCGTCTGCGGGCTGCTCCACGGCTGCTGCCCGTACGGGCCCGGCTGCTGCGGGTATCCGGGCTGTTGCTGGTAGCCGGGCTGCTGGTACGGATTCGGCTGCTGGTACCCCGGCTGCTGGTACGGATTGTCCTGCGGGTTCTGCTCGCCCCCGGGCGGCTGCTGTCCTGGCCACATGTGCAGTCACCCTAGTGCCGCCCAGGACACGATTCGGTCACCGGGCATTGTCAGGGACGTACCGAAAACGGTCCGGGAACATCCGGATGAACCCTGGAGCATCCAGGACGGCACGGTGGGGGCGTTCCAGGGCGCGGCGGGCGGCTGTCGGTCCGCGTACGGCGGGTGCTGCCGACAGCCGGGCTGGAGGTGCGGGTCGGGCTGCCGCGGGTCCGGTCCACCGGGTGGTGACCGCTCTCCTGGCCACAAGGGCGGACGGCATACGGCGGCCGCCGCGCGGTCCCGCCGGGACGCCGCCCGCGTAGGGCCCGGGTGGCATCCGGGTGCCGCTCGGGGCTGGCCCTCGTTGCTACTCATGGGTAACCTTCGGGCATGAGCGCAGATCAGATGTCCATCGGCGAGTTGCTCGCCGCCACGGTGCCGATGGTCAGGACCCTGAACCTCGAGTACCTGGAGACCACTCCGGAGAAGGCGGTGCTGGCCCTGCCGGACCGGAGCGAGTACCGCAACCACGTCGGCGGACCGCACGCCGGAGCCATGTTCACGCTGGGCGAGTCCGCCAGCGGCGCGATCGTGCTGGCCGCCTTCGGCGACCAGCTCTCCCGGGCGGTGCCGCTGCCGGTCAACGCGGAGATCGCCTTCAAGAAGATCGCCCTCGGCCCGGTCACCGCCACCGCCACCCTCGGCCGCCCCGCCGCCGAGGTCGTCGCCGAACTGGACGCCGGCAGCCGCCCCGAGTTCCCGGTGAGCGTCGCCATCCGGCGCGAGGACGGCGCGGTGACCGGTGAGATGACCGTCACCTGGACCCTGCGCCCCAACGGCTGACCGGCCGCGACCCGGTAGGCTTCCGGGGTCGCCTCGATCGAGGCGGCCCCGGAAGCGGCGTGCGACCCACCCCGGAACGCACAGCGGCTACGCGAAGCGGAGGGCGGGGCGTTGCACGTACAGGAGTGGCTCGACACGGTGCCCGCGGCGGCCGTCTACGCCGTGGTCGGACTGGTCATCGGTCTGGAGAGCCTCGGCATCCCGTTGCCCGGCGAGATCATCCTGGTCTCGGCCGCGCTGCTGTCCTCGCAGCACGGCGGCATCGACCCGGTCATCCTCGGCGCCTGCGCGACCGCGGGCGCGGTGGTCGGCGACTCCATCGGGTACGCCATCGGCCGCAAGGGCGGCCGGCCGCTGCTGGCCTGGCTCGGCAGAAAGTTCCCCAAACACTTCGGCGAGGGGCATATCGCGACCGCCGAGCGCTCCTTCCAGAAGTGGGGCATGTGGGCCGTCTTCTTCGGCCGCTTCATCGCCCTGCTGCGCATCTTCGCGGGCCCGCTCGCCGGTGTGCTGCGGATGCCGTACTGGAAGTTCCTGATCGCCAACGTCCTCGGCGGCGTGGTCTGGGCGGGCGGCACCACCGCGGTCATCTACTATGTCGGCGTCGTCGCCGAGTCCTGGCTCAAGCGCTTCTCCTGGCTGGGCCTGGTGGTGGCGGTCCTGATCGGCGTCGCGTCGCTGCTGATCGTCAGGCGCAGGGCGGGCAAGGTTCAGGCGGAGCCGGCCGAGCCGACCGAGCCGGTGACCGCCGGGGACTGAGCGCCCGCGCGAGGGGCGCGGAGGACGGCGCGAGCAACCACCGCGGCCCCGCACCCGGCACACCTCCCGCCCCTCGCCCCCCGGCCCCCCGCCCGCTCAGTCGCGGAGCGCTTCGTGCTGTCCGGCCAGCGCCGCGTACATCGTCCCGTTGAGCGTGACCCCCTGGCGCTCCTCCTCCGTCAGCTCCCGCCGCACCTTCGCCGGGACCCCCGCCACCAGCGACCCCGGCGGCACCCGCATCCCCTGCGGGACCAGCGCCTGCGCCGCGACCAGCGACCCCGCGCCGATCACCGCGCCGTTGAGCACGGTGGCGCCCATGCCGATGAGGCAGTCGTCCTCGACGGTCGCCCCGTGCACCACGGCGTTGTGCCCGATGGAGACCCGCTCGCCGACGCTGACGGGGAAGCCGGGGTCGGCGTGGAGCGTGCAGTTGTCCTGGACGTTGCTGTCCGCGCCGACGGAGATCCGCTCGACGTCGCCGCGCAGCACCGCCCCGTACCAGACGCTCGCGCCGGCGTGCAGGGTCACGTCCCCGATCACCGAGGACGTGGGCGCCACGAAGGCCGCCCCGTCCACCTTCGGTTCCCTGCCGCCGATGCCCCTGATCAACGCCTTCCGCGTCATCTTCGCCTCCTGCTCGGGTGAGGTCCCGGGTGCCCCGGGTGAGGTCCCGGGGGTGCCCCGGGAGGTGTACGGCACCGTACGTCACCCGGTGGGGTGAAGATCACAGCACGGTGCGGTCCTGGCCCGCGCGCCCGCCGACTACCGTGAGCGGGTGCCCAAGCGCAAGAACACGTTCTCGTCCTGGCGGAGCCGCCTCGCGCAGCGGGCCGTCCACACGGGCTGGGCCTGGGTGCAGCGCACCGGCTCCGTGACCGCCGCCCACCCGGGACGCTTCCGCTTCGGCGCGCTGGGCACGGGCACCCGGCTCGCCTTCCCGCTCGGCACGGTCTTCGGCGAGCCCTGGATCCACGTCGGCGCGCACTGCGTCATCGGCGAGCAGGTCACCCTGACCGCCGGGCTCATGCCCGACCTCGACCTCGGTCCCGAGCCGATCCTGCGCATCGGCGACGGCGTCGTCCTCGGCCGCGGCAGCCATGTCATCGCGGACACCACGGTCACCATCGGCGGCGACTGCTACTTCGGCCCGTACGTCTACGTCACCTCCACCAACCACTCCTACGACGACCCGCACCAGCCCATCGGCAAGCAGTGGCCCCGGATGGACCCGGTCGAGATCGGCACCGGCTGCTGGATCGGCACCGGCGCGGTGATCCTGCCCGGCGCCCGGATCGGGCGGAACGTGGTCGTGGCCGCCGGTGCCGTGGTCCGGGGCACGGTCCCCGACCACGCCGTGGTGGCGGGCGCCCCCGCCCGCGTCGTACGGCGCTGGACGCCCGCCGAGGGCTGGCAGCCGCCGCTGCGGACCCCGGCGCCGGTGCCGATCCCCGACGGGGTGACGCCGGGCCAGCTGTGGGAACTGTCGAAGCTGGACGCCGAGGCGGTGGCGCGGCTCGCCGCACTGGACGAGCGGCCGGCGGGCGGGCTGGCGGAGCCGGCGACCGAGAGCTGAGCGGCCGCCCGGGTGCGGGTCTGAGTACAGTGCGGTGGACCTTCAAGGCGACGGAAGACGGAACGTGGCGGACCTCGACCTGCTGACCCAGTCCCTGGCGCGCAACGTCAGGCGCCGGCGCACCGAACGCGGCTTCACCCTGGAGACGCTGGCCGCGCGGGCCGGAGTCAGCCGGGGCATGCTCATCCAGATCGAGCAGGCCCGCACCAACCCCAGCCTCGGCACGGTGGTGAAGATCGGCGACGCGCTCGGCATCAGCATCACCACGCTCCTCGACGACGGACAGGCCCCCGCCGTCCGCGTCGTCCCCGCCGACGAGATGGTTCGGCTCTGGCACACCGACGCCGGCAGCTTCAGCCGGCTGCTCGCCGGGGCGGAGGCACCGGGGCCGCTGGAGCTGTGGGAGTGGCGGCTGATGCCGGGCGAGGGCAGCCCGTCCGACCCGCACCCCGCCGGCACGGTCGAGCTGGTGCACGTCACGGCCGGCGAACTGACCCTCACCGTCGACGGGGTGCCGTACCGCGTCCCGACCGGCGCGAGCGCCTCCTTCGCGGCCGACGCCCCGCACACCTACGGCAACGAGGGCGAGCGGCCGACGCAGATGTACATGGCGGTGTCGGTGCCGCCCGTCCGCTGAGACGGCCGCCGGCCGCGCCGCTCGCTGTTGCTAGCGTGCCGTCATGCACGCACCCATCGGGAACTTCGACAGCGCCAGGCCCGCACCGGACTGCCTCGACGAGCTGACCGCCCCGGTCGCCGACGCCGTACGCCGCTGGAGCGGTTCCGTGCCCGCCGACCAGATCCTCTACGTCGACACCGACCCGCAGTGGGCCGACACCGCGACCTTCGTCGAGCACTACGGCCGCGACCTGCTGGAGCGGTCCGCGAACTGCGTGGTCGTCGGCGGCAAGCGGGGCGGCGACACGACGCTCGTCGCCTGCGTGGCGCTCTCCACCACCCGCGTCGACGTCAACGGCGTGGTCCGCCGGCACCTGGGCGCGCGCAAGGCGTCCTTCGCGCCGATGGACACCGCGACCGGCGAGACCGGCATGGAGTACGGCGGCATCACCCCCGTCGGCCTGCCCGCCGACTGGCCCGTCCTGGTCGACGCGGCCGTCGTCGACGTGCCCTACGTCCTCGTCGGCAGCGGCCGCCGCCGCGGCAAGCTCCTGGTGCCGGGCAAGGCCTTCGGCGAACTGCCGGGCGCGGTGGTGCTGGAGGGGCTGGGCGTGGCCGTCGCCTGACCCCTCACGGCCCGGCGTGGTGGGCGAGTGCCGGTGCGGTCGGGTGGGGCGGTTGTGAACGGGTTCGGCGGCGCCCGACCGGTCGCCCCCGTAGTGGTGGGGCGGCAGGTGCGGGCGGCCGGGCTCGCGAGGGGCCGGAGTGCCGGGACGGCCGGGGCTCTTGCTCCGGGAGAGGCCGGCTTGCGGCGCCTGACCGCCGTCGTCCCGGGTGTGGTGGGCGAGTGCTGGTGCGGTCGGGTGGGGCGGTTCCACGGGCTGGGCGTTGCCTGACCCGCTACGTGGCTGTGTGGTGGGCGAGCGCCAGATGCGGGTCTGTTTCGGCCGGGGTCGGGGACGGGTCGGTGTGGACCAGGGCGGCGGAGAGGCGGGG
This sequence comes from Streptomyces sp. cmx-10-19, assembly GCA_049998335.1. Lineage (GTDB taxonomy): Bacteria > Actinomycetota > Actinomycetes > Streptomycetales > Streptomycetaceae > Streptomyces. The sequence goes on along the minus strand of JAEBFB010000018.1, from coordinate 47,716 downwards.
GATCGTGTGCAGCAGGGTGTGTTCGGCGGCGACGGCGATGTGGTGGGCCGCGCGGACCGTTGCCTCGCCGTCGACCACCAGGGCCACCTCGGCGCGCAGCCGGTGGCCGATCCAGCGCAGCCGCAGCTCGCCCACCCCGCGCACGCCGGGCACCTCCGCCAGGGCGCGTTCGGCCCGCTCCACCAGTGCCGGGTCGACGGCGTCCATCAGGCGCCGGAAGACCTCGCGCGCCGCGTCCCGCAGCACCAGCACGATCGCGGCCGTGATCGCCAACCCCACGACCGGGTCGGCGAGTTGCCAGCCCAGGGCCGTTCCGCCCGCGCCCAGCAGCACCGCCAGGGACGTGTAGCCGTCGGTGCGGGCGTGCAGCCCGTCGGCGACCAGTGCGGCCGACCCGATCTCCCGGCCCACGCGGATCCGGTGCCGGGCCACCCACTCGTTGCCGGCGAAGCCCACCAGCGCGGCCACCGCGACCGCCGGGACGTGGGCGACCGGACGCGGGTCCAGCAGCCGGTCCACCGCCGGCCACGCCGTCAGGACCGCCGACGCGGAGATCGTCAGCACGATCACGATGCCGGCCAGGTCCTCCGCCCGCCCGAACCCGTACGTGAAGCGCCGGGTCGCCGCGCGCCGGCCCAGGACGAAGGCGACACCGAGCGGTACGGCGGTCAGCGCGTCGGCGGCGTTGTGCACCGTGTCGCCGAGCAGCGCCACCGACCCGGAGACCACCACCACGGCCGCCTGCGCCAGCGCCGTCACGCCCAGCACCGCCAGCGACACCCACAGGGCACGCAGGCCCCGCGCGGAGGACTCCAGCGCGGGGTCGAGCTTGTCCGCGGTCTCGTGGGAGTGGGGGGTGAGGCGGTGCGTGAGGCGCCGCCACGGGGTGGTGGGGGAGGGGTGGTGGTGATGCCCGTGCGCGTGCTCGTCGTCGTGAGGGTGGTCGTGCCGGTGCGGGTCGCTCATGGGGCCCCTTCCGGTGGTCCGGCGCCGTACGGGTGGACGTTTCCCCGTCCACGGCACCATTATGTGCGTATGAGCGCACGCATGCACCTGTCACCTGCGGACGATACGCACCCGCGCACCCCCGGCGAGGAGCAGTTCGCGCTCGCCGCCGAGGTCCTCGCCCTGCTCGGCGACCGCACCCGCCTGACCCTGCTGCACGCCCTGACCGGTGGCGAGGCCGACGTCACCACCCTCACCGAGGCATGCGGAGCCGCCCGGCCCGCGGTCAGCCAGCACCTGGCCCGGCTGCGGCTCGCGGGCCTGGTGAGCACCCGCAAGGAAGGGCGCCGGGTCGTGTACGCGCTGCGCGACGGGCATCTGCGCCGCCTGGTCGACGAGGCGCTGAACGTGGCCGACCACCGCCTGGGCGACCGGCCGTTGCACGACTGAGGCCGACGCCCCCGGCCCCGTCGGAAAACCCCTCGCCGCCCGCGAACGTCGGCGCTAAGCTCCCCGCGATGACCACACCTCCTCTCGGCAGATTGGGGGACCCGTCCGCGCAAGGTGAGTGCTGATGCTCACCCACGTCGCGAACGGAGCCTCCGACTCCCGTCTCTCCCGCTGGCAGCGCGTGCGCGAGTTCGCCGTGCCGCCCTCCATGATCGAGACCGCCACCGCCCGCCGCCGTGCCGGCGACTGGGCCGGCGCCTGCGCCGCGGCGGCCGTCGACGTCGACCTCGACCCGCGTTCCGCGGCCCGTACCCACGGCCGCGACCTGGCGGCCCGGCTGAGGGCCGACCTGCGCCACCTCGCCCCCGATCTGCTGCGCTGGCACATGCCGCGCATCGCGCCCGACGGGCTGCTGCGCCCCGGACTGACGCTCACCCTGGCCCGGTACGCCCACCCGGACCGGGGCTCCGTGCACCTCGTGGTGCGGACCCCGCCCGCCTGGGCCGACGGCGGCCAGCGGATGAGCCTGGCCCTGTGGGACGCCGCCGGCCCGGACACCGGCGCCGCCCGGTATCCGCACCCCCGGCCCGGCCGACGGTTCCGGCTGGATCTGCACCGCCATCTGTGGGACGCGCGCCGCACCGCCGAGCTGCGGGTGCGGTCGGGTGCCGATCTGCCGCCCCCGTCCGGGGCGCCGACGGACGAAGGGCACGGCGCCGTCGCCCGGTGGGCGGCCGAGGCCGGGCTGCTGCTCCGCGCCGAGGGCCGGGCGGGGGACGGCGCCGATGCCCGTGCGGTCCTCGTACGGCTCGGGACCGGGCAGCGGCTCGTACTGGAACTGGCCGCGGACGCGGATGACGACCGGGACGGCACCGGGCCGCCCGCCCTGCGGATCGCCGCGGCGCCCCCGCGCGGCACCGGGTCCGCGCTGCCGGTGCTGCCCGACGCGGCGACCTGGGTCCTCCCCGACCTGGAACTGCTGCGCGCCGGCCTGATCGACGCGGGCCGGCTGCATCCGCTGGTCGCCCCGGCGCTGGTACCGGGGCACGAGCCGGCCGCGTACCGGGAACCGGTCCCGGCGGCCGGGCCCCGCGTCGTCGCATGCCGGGGTGCCCGGCACCGGATCGGCCTGGTCGGCGGCGTGCTCACCGCCCTCGACCACGACCCGGTCGAGACCCGCCGCGAGGAACTCCTCGCCGCCCTCGCCGGCACGCCGCTGCCCTGCCTCCAGGCCATCGACCAGGCGCACCGGAGCCCCGAGTGCCTCCCCGGCATCCGCGAACGCCTCCGTCACGGCGACCTCACCGGCGCCCTGGCCGTGGTCGAGGACCTGCTGGGCCCCGGAGCGCACCTGCGCGACGGCGCCCTGCGGGACGAACTGGAGGCCGCTGCGGCCCGACGGGTCGCCCACGGCCTGTTCCGCGCGGGCCTCGCGGAACCCCCGCCGGGGAGCGGCGGCCCCGACCCGCACCGCCCCCGCACGGGCCGCTCCCGCCCACGCCACGCCACCCGCGCCTGACCGGGAACGCCCGCGCGCTTCCCATGTCCCACCACCCTACTCACTTCCAGGTGATCGAATAATGACGCTGACCATGCCCACGGACACCACCACCCCGCCCTCCGAACTCGACGTCGCCGACGACCTGTTGGCGCTCCTGCGCGAGTCGGCCACCGAACCTCGCCCCGACCCGCAGCTGGAGGCCCTCACCCTGGCCGTCGCCGCCGACCTCCCCGTTCTGCTGTGGGGGGAACCGGGGATCGGCAAGACCGCGGCCCTCACCCAGCTCGCCGCCGCCCTCGACCTCCCGCTGACCACCGTCATCGCCAGCGTGCACGAGCCGTCCGACTTCTCCGGGCTGCCCGTCGTCGGCGACGACCCCGCCGAGCAGGGCGTCCCGATGGCGCCGCCGGACTGGGCGGTGCGGCTGGTACGGGCCGGGCGGGGGCTGCTGTTCCTCGACGAGCTGTCCACCGCCCCGCCGGCCGTCCAGGCCGCGCTGCTCCGCCTCGTCCTGGAGCGGCGCGTCGGCGCGCTGCGGCTACCGCCCGGCGTCCGGATCGTGGCCGCCGCCAACCCCCGGTCCTCGGCGGCCGACGGCTGGGAGCTTAGCCCGCCGCTGGCCAACCGCTTCGTCCACCTCCAGTGGACCCACGACCACGACGTCGTCGTCGGGGGCCTCGGCGGGACCTGGCCCCGGGCGACCCTGCCGCGTCTCGACCCGGCGGCCCTGGCGGACGCCGTGGGCTACGCGCGCCGCGCGGTGTGCGAGTTCCTCACCGCACGGCCGGGGCTCGTGCACCGGCTGCCCGACGGCGGGACCCGGCGGGGCGGGGCGTGGCCGTCACCCCGAAGCTGGGAGATGACGCTGGCCCTCATCGCCTTCGCGACCGCGGCCGGCTCCTCCAGGGAGGTGCTCTCCCTGCTGGTGCGGGGGACCGTCGGGGACGGGCCGGGGCTGGAACTGATGGCCGGCCTCGACCGGATGGACCTCCCCGACCCCGAGACCCTGCTCGCCGACCCGGCCGGCGCCGAGCTGCCCGAGCGGGGCGACCTGCGCCAGGCCGTGCTGGACGCGGTGGTGGCCGCCGTACGCGAACGGCCCGACCGGGCGAGGTGGGACGCGGCCTGGGCGCTCCTCGCCCGCGCCCTGGAGATCGGCGCCCCCGACATCGTGGTCGTCCCCGCGACGACGCTCGCCGGCCTGCGGCGACAGGACTGGGACGTCCCGGCCACGATCGAACGGCTCGGCGGCGTCCTGTCCCTCACCCGCCGCGCCGACCGCGCGGCGGCACGCATCGCGGGCTCGGCGGGGACGGGGCGATGAGCGGCGTTACGCGGGGGGCGGCGGCCCTCCCCGCCGGGCAGCCGCCGACCAAGGGCGAGACTGAGGCGCCCACCCAGACGGAGACGCCGCCCGCCGGGTCGCAGGCGGGGCCTGTGCGGGCCGGAGGCGAATCCGCGCCGGGCGAGGCGCAGTCCGCCCGTCCCCGGACCACGCCCGCTCGGGCCCAGGATGTTTCCCCGCGTGACTCCGCGCCGTCCCCGCGTGACTTCGCGCCGTCCCTGCGGGACTCCGCGCCGTCCCTGCGTGACTTCGCGCCGTCCCTGCGGGACTCCGCGCCGTCCCTGCGGGACTCCGCGCCGTCCCTGCGTGACTTCGCGCCGTCCCTGCGGGACTCCGCGCCGTCCCTGCGGGACCCGGAGCCGCCCCCGCCCGGCCTCGACCGTGACAAGCTCTTCGCCGCGCGGCTGCACGCCGTGCGCGTTCGGCCCTATCTCGCCACCGCGTTGTTCGCGTTGCGGGTGGTGGCCTCGTGGCGGGTGCCGACGATGGCGGTCGACCGGTACTGGCGGTGCTACGTCTCGCCGGGGTTCGTGGCGCGCACGCCGGTGGAGGAACTCGCCGGGGTGTGGGTGCACGAGGCGTCGCATCTGCTGCGGGACCATCACGGGCGCGGCGACCGGTTCGCGCGGGAGCACGGGCTGACCGGCCCGGCGGAGCGGCTGCGGATGAACATCGCCGCCGACTGCGAGATCAACGACGACGCGTTCGGGGACGGGCTGGTGCGCCCCGAGGGCGCGGTCGTACCGGAGATGCTGCGCCTGGGCCCGGGACAGCTCATGGAGGAGTACCTGCGCAGGTTCCGGCTCGGGAAGCTCACCGAGGGCATGGCCTGGCTGGACTGCGGCAGCGGCGCCGACGGGCTCGGCCGGGAGTGGGACCTAGGTCCGGACGGCGCGGACGGGCTCAGCGAACAGGAGCGGGACGCGGTGCGCTTCCGGGTCGCCCGTGGCATCCGGGCCCGCCCCGGGAACGCGTCGAAGCAGTGGCGGCGATGGGCGCAGGAGGTGGTCCATCCGCCGCAGCCCTGGCGGGAGTTGCTCGGCGCGGCGGTCCGTTCGGCGACCTCGTCCGGCGGCGCCGGCGAGGACTACTCGTACGGCAGGCCGTCCCGGCGCTCGGCCGGGACGCCCGGGGTCGTGCTGCCGAGCCTGCGCCGCCGCCCGCCCCGCGTCGCCGTGGTGATCGACACCTCCGGGTCGGTCAGCGACGCCGAACTGGGCAGCGCGCTCCTGGAGGTCGCCGCGATCGTCCGCGCCGTCGGCGGCCGGCGCGACCTGGTCAGCGTCGTGCCGTGCGACGCGGCGGCCCGGGTCGCGCACACCCTGTGCCGGGCCGAGGGCATCCCGCTGGTCGGCGGGGGCGGCACCGACCTGCGCGCCGGCTTCGCCAGGGCCCTGCGGACGCGTCCCGCGCCGGACGCCGTGGTGGTCCTCACCGACGGGCAGACACCCTGGCCCCCCACCCGGCCGGCCTGCCGGACGGTGGTCGGCCTTTTCCCCCGCGAACGGGCACGCCGCTCCTGGGACGAGGACGATCCCGAGTACGTGCGGGACGCGCCGCCCGACTGGGCGCGCGTCGTCGTCATCGACTCCGACCCCGCCGCCGCGCGGTGAGCGGCGTACCCGCCGGGTCAGCCCAGGCGCGGTCAGCCCAGGCGCGGGATTTCGATCGCGGGGCAGCGGTCCATCACCATCTCCAGGCCCGCCGCCCGGGTCCGCTCGTACGCGGCCTCGTCGACCACCCCGAGCTGGAACCAGACCGCTCGCGCGCCCTTCGCCACCGCCTCGTCGGCGACCGGCCCGGCCAGCTCGCTGTTGACGAAGACGTCGACCACGTCCACGTCGAAGGGGATGTCCGCGAGGGACGCGTACCCCTGCTCGCCGTGGACCGGCTCCGCCTTGGGGTGCACGGGCACGACCCGCTTGCCGAAGCGCCGGAGCACCTCGGCGACGCCGTATGCCGCGCGCTGCCGGTTGTTCGACAGCCCCACCACGGCCCAGGTGTCACCCAGCTCCGTGAGAATCCTGCGGACGCTCGCCTCGTCGCCGTACACCGCGGCCTCCTCGCGCTCGTGTTCCGTCCGGCCCGGGTGCCGGACCGTCTCCCCGGCACAACCGTCGGCGGCCCGCGCCGATTCCCCGCCCCCGGCCGCGCCGGCGGTACGCATAGGCTGGCCGGATGCAGGACGAGTACCGCACCGTCGCCCACGCGGGCGTGCATGAGACCGAGATCAACCGCTCGCGTTTCCTGTGCGCCCTCGCCCCGGCCGCCACCGAGCAGGAGGCCCAGGCGTTCATCGCGGGCGTGCGCAAGGAGCACGCCGACGCCGGCCACCACTGCTGGGCGTACGTCATCGGAGCCGACGCCGCCGTACAGAGGGCCAGCGACGACGGCGAACCCGGCGGCACCGCCGGCGTCCCGATGCTCCAGATGCTGCTGCGCCGCGACATGCGGTACGTCGTCGCCGTCGTCACCCGCTACTACGGCGGCGTCAAGCTCGGCGCGGGCGGTCTCATCCGCGCGTACGGCGGCGCGGTCGGCGAGGCGCTGGACGACCTCGGCACCCTCACCCGGCGCCGGTTCCGGCTGGCCACCGTGACCGTCGACCACCAGCGGGCCGGCAAGCTCCAGAACGACCTGCGCACGGCCGGGCGCGAGGTGCGCGACGTGCGCTACGCCGAGGACGTCGCGATCGAGATCGGCCTGCCCGAGGCCGACGTGGACGCCTTCCGCGGCTGGCTGGCGGACGCCACGGCGGGCACGGCCGGGTTCGCCCTCGGCGGCGAGGCGTACGGGGACGCGTGACCGTCCGGCCGTGACACCGCGCGACACCATCACCGCGCGACACCGTTACCCCACGACACCATCACCCCGCGACAACGACCGATCTGCTCCCACCAGTTGACCACCGCGGTCGCGGGGATCCGGCCGTGCGCCAGGCCGCGGACGCTCGCCGGCCGCCTCGGCGCCTGGGCCGCCGCCGACGCCGCCCAGGCCCCCTTGCTGGGCGGGCCGATGATCCCGCTCGTCGCGCTGTGGAGCCTGGCCCTGGTGCTCACGGCGGCCCTTCGCGCGGGTGCTGGGCACGGCGGCGGCCTGGGGCGGGGCGGTGTCCCTCGTCTCCGACCTGCTGGTGGGCCAGGGCGCGGCCGACGTGGACGTCCCCGGGCGTCCGGTGGCGGTGACGGTGACGGTGACGTTCATCGTGGCGCAGTACCTCCTCGTCGCCGCCTTCGCCCGGACGGACCGGGAGGCCGGGGAGGAGCGGCCCGCCGGGGCTCCCACGGCCGCTCGTGCGCCGCAGGGGGCGCCCCGGTCCGGCGGGCCGTACGGCGATGGCAGACTGAGTTCCGTGTGAAACCGGAGGCCGGAGGGCGTTAGCGTGGTCCGGGCCGATGACGAGGACCGTGCCGGGTCCAGGGGCGGAATGAGGGCGGACATGCGGGGCGGAGCGGCGGAGTGAGGATTCTGCACACCTCCGACTGGCATCTCGGGCGGTCGTTCCACCGGGTGAACATGCTCGGCGCCCAGGCCAAGTTCATCGATCACCTCGTCGCCACCGTGCGTGAGCGCGGCGTGGACGCCGTGGTCGTGTCGGGGGACGTCTACGACCGGGCCGTGCCGCCGCTGGCCGCCGTCGGGCTTTTCGACGACGCCCTGCACCGCCTCGCGGACCTGGGCGTGCCCACCGTGATGATCTCCGGCAACCACGACTCCGCCCGCCGCCTGGGCGTGGGCGCCGGACTCATCGACCGCGCGGGCATCCACCTGCGCACCGACCCGGCCGGATGCGGCACCCCGGTGGTACTGGCGGACGACCACGGGGACGTCGCCTTCTACGGGCTTCCCTACCTCGAACCTGCCCTGGTGAAGGCCGAGTTCGGGGTGGAGAAGGCCGGGCACGAGGCCGTGCTCGGCGCCGCGATGGAGCGGGTCCGCGCCGACCTCGCCGCCCGGGCGGGCGGCACCCGGTCCGTCGTCCTCGCGCACGCCTTCGTCGTCGGCGGCGAGCAGAGCGACAGCGAACGGGACATCACCGTCGGCGGGGTCGCCGCCGTGCCCTCCGGCGTCTTCGACGGCGTCGACTACGCGGCGCTGGGCCACCTGCACGGCAGCCAGACCCTCACCGAGCGCGTCCGCTACTCCGGCTCCCCGCTGCCGTACTCCTTCTCCGAGCACCGGCACCGCAAGAGCATGTGGCTCGTCGACCTCGGCGCCGACGGCTCCGTCACCGCCGAATCCGTCGACTGCCCCGTGCCCCGCGCCCTGGCCCGGCTCCGGGGCACCCTCGCGGACCTGCTCGCCGACCCCGGGCTGGCCGTCCACGAGGAGGCGTGGGTCGAGGCGACCCTCACCGACCCGGTGCGCCCCGGCGAGCCGATGGCCCGGCTCACCGCACGCTTCCCGCACACGCTCAGCCTGGTCTTCGACCCCGAGCGGGCACCGGACGAACCGTCCGTGTCGTACGCCCGCCGCCTCGCCGGCCGCAGCGACCAGCAGATCGCCGAGGACTTCGTGACCCACGTACGCGGCGCCGGACCCGACGGCCACGAACAGCACGTGCTGCGGGACGCCTTCGACGCCGTCCGCGCCGACGACACCGTCGGGGAGGTGGCCCGGTGAGGCTGCACCGGCTCGACCTCACCGCCTTCGGGCCCTTCGGCGCCGCGCAGAGCGTCGACTTCGACCAACTGTCGGCGGCCGGACTCTTCCTCCTGCACGGCCCCACCGGCGCCGGCAAGACCTCCGTCCTCGACGCCGTCTGCTACGCCCTGTACGGCTCGGTCCCGGGCGCCCGGCAGAGCGGCGCCGGCCAGGGCATGAGCCTGCGCAGCGACCACTCGGCCGCAGGCACCCGCACCGAGGTGCGCCTCGAGCTCACCGTCACGGGACGGCGATTGGAGATCACCCGGCAGCCGCCCTGGGCGCGGCCCAAGAAGATCGGTGTCGGCACCACCGTCGACAAGGCCCAGACCCGGCTGCGCGAGTACGACGCGACGGCCGGGAAGTGGAAGGACCTCAGCCGTTCCCACCAGGAGATCGGCGAGGAGATCACCCAGCTGCTCGGCATGAGCCGCGAGCAGTTCTGCCAGGTCGTGCTGTTGCCCCAGGGCGAGTTCGCGCGGTTCCTGCGCGCCGACGCGGAGGCCCGGGGCAAGCTCCTCGGGCGGCTCTTCGACACCCGGCGCTTCGCCGAGGTCGAGAAGCGCCTCGCCGAACGGCGCCGGGCCACCGAGGCCCGGGTGCGCGAGGGGGACGCCACGCTGCTGGCCGACGCCCACCGGATGCAGCAGGCCGCCGGCGCCCTGATGGAGCTGCCCGAGCTGGCACCGGGCGAACCCGGCCTCGCCGAGGCCGTCCTCGGTGCCGCAGCCGTCGCCCGCAGCGCGGCCCGCGAACTGCTCACCCTCGCCGACTGCCGGCTCACCGCCGCCGAGGCCGCGCAGAGCGCCGCCGAACGCGGCCTCGCGGACGTCCGCGAACTGGACCGGCTCCAGCGGCGGTTCGCCGAGGCCCGCGAGCGGGCCGCGCGGCTGGCGGAACGGGCCGACGCCCACCGCGCCGCCCAGGAGCGCATGGAGCGGGCCCGCAAGGCCGAAGCGGTCGCCCCCGCACTGGAGTTGCGGGACACCGCCGACGCCGACCACCGGCGCGCGGCGGACGCGGAGGCCCGCGCACGGGCCCGGCTCCCCGAGCGCCTCGCCGACGCCGGTGCCGCCGGGCTCGCCGCCGAAGCCCGCCGGGCCGCCGAGGAGCTGGGCGGCCTGGAGTCGGCCCGCCGCGCCGAACGGCGCCTCGCCGCACTGGTCGGGGAACGGGACGGACTCGACCGCCAGGAACGCGCCGACGCCGACGTCCTGCACGAGGCCGAGACCTGGCTGGCCGGCTGGGAGACCGCCCGCGAGGCGCTCCAGACCCGCGTGGACGAGGCCCGCGAGGCCGCGACCCGCGCCGAGCAGCTCGCCGTACATCGCGACCCGGCCCGGCGACGGCTGGACGCGGCCCGGAGGCGGGACCGGCTCACCGGCGAGACCGAGGAGGCCCGGCGGACGGCCCTCGCCCTCGCCGAACAGGCCGTCGAGGCCCGAGCCCACTGGCTCGACCTCAAGGAGCAGCGGCTGACCGGCATCGCCGCCGAACTCGCCGCCGGCCTCACCGACGGCACCCCCTGCGCCGTCTGCGGAGCCACCGAACACCCCGCCCCCGCACGGAAGATCGCCGGGCACGTCGACCGCGACGCGGAGGAGAGCGCCCTCGCCGCCCACCAGGAGGCCGAACGGCTGCGCGCGGACGCCGAACGGCGCCTGGGCGCCGCACGGGAGGCGCTGGCGGCCGCCACGGCGGAGGCCGGGGACGCGCCCGCCGCGCACCTCGCCGAGGCGGCCGAGGAACTGGAGCGGGAGTACGCGCGCGAGCGCGCGACCGCCTCCGGGCTGCACCCGGCGCAGGAGAGGCTGCGCCGCGCGGAGGACGAGCGCGAGCGGCGGGTCGCCGCCCAGCAGCAGGCCGCCGTACGCGCCGCCTCCTGGGTCGCGGGCCGGGAACGGCTGGAGAACGAACAGAGCGCGCTGGAGGAGGAGTTGGCGCGGGCCAGGGGCGCCGCCGAGAGCGTGGCCGCGCGCGCCGCGCAACTGGAGCGCCGGGCCGCGCTGCTCACGGAAGCCGCCGACGCCGTCCGTACCGCCGAGGACACCGCACGCCGGCTCAAGGACGCCGACGCCCGCCTCGCCGACGCCGCCTTCCGTGCCGGGTTCAGCACCCCCGAGGACGCGGCGGCGGCCCTGCTCGACGACAGCGGCCACCGCGAGCTGCAACGGCGTCTCGACGCCTGGCAGTCGGAGGAGTCGGCGGTCCGCGCGGTCCTCGCCGAGTCCGACACCGCCGACGCGGCCCGGCGCCCGGCCGCCGACCTCGCCGGAGCCGAACGCGCCGCCGCCGACGCGGGCCGCCGGCTGCGCGAGGCCGCCTCCGAGCGCGACGCCGCCGCCCGGCGCTGCGCCGACCTGGACCGGCTGTCCGCCCACGCCACCGCCTCGGTGCGCGAACTGGCGCCGCTGCGCGAGGAGCACTCCCGCGTCGCCCGCCTCGCCTCGCTCACCGCCGGCACCTCGGCGGACAACGAACGCCGGATGCGGCTGGAGTCGTACGTCCTGGCCGCCCGGCTCGAACAGGTCGCCGCGGCGGCGACGGCACGCCTGACGCGGATGTCCTCCGGCCGCTACACCCTCGTCCACTCCGACGACCGCACCGGACGCGGCCGCAGCGGCCTCGGTCTGCACGTGGTCGACGCCTGGACCGGCCGCGAACGCGACACGGCCACGCTGTCCGGCGGCGAGACCTTCTTCGCCTCCCTCGCCCTCGCGCTCAGCCTCGCCGACGTGGTCACCGACGAGGCGGGCGGGGTCCGCCTGGACACCCTCTTCATCGACGAGGGCTTCGGCAGCCTCGACGACCAGACCCTCGACGAGGTCCTCGACGTCCTCGACTCCCTGCGCGAGCGGGACCGCAGCGTCGGCATCGTCAGCCACGTCGCCGACCTGCGCCGCCGCGTCCACGCCCAACTGGAGGTCGTGAAGGGGCGGACGGGGTCGGTACTGCGGCAGCGCGGCGCGGGCTGAGGCGCCGTCGCCGGCGGTTCAGTCGGCGGAGCGGCCCAGGGGGCGGCGGGGGAGCGGTGAGGAGTAGACGACGCTCGTGGTGACCGAACCCAGGGCGGCGATCCGGCCGGACACCGCCTCCAGGTGCCGCATCGAACGGGCGGCGACCTTGATGACGAAGCAGTCGTCGCCCGTGACGTGGTGCGCCTCCAGGATCTCGGGCGTGACGGCGACGAGGTCGTGGAACGGCTTGTAGTTCGCCACCGGGTAGCGCAGCCGTACGAAGGCCAGGATCGGCAGCCCCAGCCGCTCGGGGTCGACGACCGCCGTGTACCCGCCGATGACCCCGGCCTCCTCCAGCCGCCGCACCCGCTCGGTCACCGCACTCGCGGACATCGACACGGCACGGGCCAGCTCGGCGAAGCTCGCCCGCCCGTCCCGCTGGAGGGCGTCCAGAATGAGCCAGTCGGTGGCGTCCGGGGAATACGTGGTCATGGCGGATATGTAGCAGGGAATCCCCGGCGGAACAAGCCGGGCACCGGGGAAACGCCCTTCAGGGCCTGGCCCGCCGACCGTAGATTCAGGACCGGAACACCATCACCCGTCTGAAGCACTCAGAGAGGCCGGACCACATGGGCACTGCCGCCACCGCCACGGCGACCGCCGCCAACCCCGTCCTGCGGGTCGCCCCCGCCGCCCCCGCCGAGGCCGCCGCCCACTTCCGGGCGAGCCTCGCCTTCCACACCGACGTCTCCGATGTGGCCGCCGCGCTCGCGGCCGGCGGCGAGGCGGGGTTCGTGCTCGTGGACTGCCGCTCCACCGAGTCCTGGGACCAGGGGCACGTCCCCGGCGCCGTCCACCTGCCCGCCGCCCTCGTCCCCGAGCAGGCCGCCGGACTCCTCGACCCCGCCGTTCCGGTCGTGGCGTACTGCTGGGGCCCCGGGTGCAACGGCGCCGCGCGCGCCTGCCTCGCACTGGCCGAACTCGGCTACCAGGTCAAGGAGATGCTCGGCGGCTTCGAGTACTGGGCGCGCGAGGGCTTCGCGTTCGAGACCTGGCAGGGCACCGAACGCCGTCCCGCCGACGCCCTGACCGCTCCCGTGGCCGCGGACGACTGCGGCTGCTGAACGGCGGTGTAGGTTCTGCCGCATGGTGCGAAACGCGGAGCCGGGCACGGTGGAGTGGGTCGAGTCGGGCGGGGGTCCGCTCATCGCGGTGCCGGAGACGGTCCTGCCGTTCTGGACCGGCGCCGACGGCGAGGAGACGGACTCCGACTACGACCGGGCCTGCGAGGTCGACGGCCAGGTCGGGCTCCTCCCGGTCGGCGACTCCACCGCCCTCGTCCTCGGCGACGAACCCGCCTCCACCGCCTGGCTCCCCGACCACGGCGCCTTCGTCCGCTGGTGCGCCGCCGACTCCGAGGCCGAGGTGCTGGCCGGTGTCGCCGCCGGCCTCGACGGCGCCGAGTGGGGGCCCGAGGTCTCCTGGCACGTGCCGGGCCCGGTCCTCCTCTTCGACGCCGCCTGGCCCGGCACAGCCTCCGCCCGCACCGGCCGCACACGGGTCGCCCTCGCGCCGGGCCGGTACACGGTACGCACGGCAGAGGTCCGCCCGGGCCCCGAGACCTGGTTCCACGTCGTGCAGGTACGGCAGCTCACGGGCCGGTAGGGACAGAGGAGTTGGCGTAGGGGATCGGGGCTCGGGGCTCGGGCCGCCCGCCGGGGCGCGTGGAAGTCGGCGTGCGGCTGGGTTCGGGGCCGTCGCCATGAGGCCGCGGGGGTGGGCTGGGGGCGCCAGTCACAGGGTGGAGGGTCTGGGCGCCCTCATGAGTCACAGGACGACGCCGATCGCCGGGTCGTGGAAATCGGCGTGCGAGCAGGCTCCCGGCCGCCCATCACGGGCCGCATGCCCCGACTTCCGCAGCCCGGCCCCGAAGATCTGCGTCGCGACCCCCTGCCGCTGCGCGGCCGTACCGCCCTCGTCACCGGGGCCAGTCGGCTCGACGGCATCGGGCACGGTGTCGCCCGGCGGCTCGCCGCGTACGGGGCGAGTGTCCACCTGCACCACCACGTGCCGCACGACGCCGCGCTCCCCTGGGGCGCCGACCGCGTCGAGGACGTGGTCGCCTCCGTGCGCGCCGCGCTCGGCGACCCCGACGCCACCGTGCACGCGGGCCCCGGCGACCTCGCCGACCCCGCCGAACCCGCCCGGCTCCTCGCCACCGCCGCCGAGGCACTCGGCGGCCGCCTCGACATCCTGGTCGCCAACCACGCCCTCAACGGCACCGACGGCACCCTCGACGCGATCGACGCCGCCGTGCTCGACGCCCACTGGCAGGTCGACACCCGCTCCGTCCTGCTCCTCGTCCAGGCCTACGCCCGCTCGCGCGCCGCGCTGCCGCCCCGCACGCCCGGCGGACGCGTCGTGCTGATGACCTCCGGGCAGGACATCGCGGGCGGCATGCCCGGCGAGATCGCCTACGCGCTCCAGAAGGGCGCCCTCGCCTCGATCACCCGCTCCCTGTCGACCACGCTCGCCGAGTACGCCGTCACCGTGAACGCCGTCAACCCCGGCCCCGTGGACACCGGTTACGCCACCGGCGAGACCCACGCGGCCGTCGCCGCGCGCTTCCCCGGCGGCCGGTGGGGGCTGCCGGACGACCCGGCCCGCCTCATCGCGTGGCTCGCCACGGACGAGGCGATAGGGGCCTCCCCGGCTCGAACGAAGTTTGAGAGCTGGGGAAGGGTCACCGGACAGGTCATCGCCTCGGAGGGCGGCTTCCGGCGCTGAACGCCCCCTGGGCGAACGGGCCCTAGAGGAGGGAGAGTTCCTCCACCAGGTCGTCCAGGCCGAGGGAGCCCTGGGAGAGGGCCGCCATGTGCCACGCCTTCAGGTCGAAGGCGTCACCGTGCCGCTCGCGGGCCTTCTCCCGGCCCAGCAGCCAGGCCCGCTCACCGAGCTTGTAGCCGATCGCCTGGCCCGGGATCGTCAGGTACCGGGTCAGCTCGCTCTCCACGAAGTCCGCCGGGCGGCTGCTGTGCGCGCCGAAGAACTCCTGCGCCAGCTTCGGCGTCCACCGCTCGCCCGGGTGGAACGGCGAGTCCGCCGGGATCTCCAGCTCCAGGTGCATGCCGATGTCCACGATGACCCGCGCCGCCCGCATCATCTGCGCGTCCAGGTAACCGAGCCGCTGCTCGGCGTCCGTGAGATAGCCCAGCTCGTCCATCAGCCGCTCCGCGTACAGCGCCCAGCCCTCGGCGTTGGCGCTGACCAGGCCGACGGACGCCTGGTAGCGGGAGAGGCTCTCGGCGACGTGCGCCCACTGCGCGAGCTGGAGGTGGTGACCGGGGACGCCCTCGTGGTACCAGGTCGACACCAGGTCGTACACCGGGAAGCGGGTCTCACCCATCGTCGGCAGCCAGGTGCGGCCGGGACGGGAGAAGTCCTCCGACGGGGACGTGTAGTACGGCGCCGCCGCGCTGCCGGGCGGCGCGATGCGGGACTCCACCCGCCGTACCCGCTCGGCGAGTTCGAAGTGCGTGCCGTCCAACTGCTCGATCGCCTGGTCCATCAGGCCCTGGAGCCAGTCGCGGACCTCGTCCACGCCCTCGATGTGCCGGCCGTGCTCGTCCAGGTGCGCCAGCGCCACCCACGGCGTCCCGGCGCCCGGCAGGATCTTCTCCGCCTCCCGCTTCATCTCCGCGAGCAGCCGGTGGTACTCGGCCCAGCCGTACGCGTACGCCTCGTCCAGGTCGAGGTCCGTGCCGTTGTAGTAGCGCGACCAGCGGGCGTACCGCTCGCGGCCCACCGTGTCCGGAGCGCCCTCGATCGCCGGGGCGTACACGTCCCGGACCCAGTCCCGCAGCTCCACCACGGCACCGGTCGCGGTCCGCGCCGCCTCGTCCAGCTCCGCGCGCAGCGCCTCGGGGCCGTCCGCGGCGAAGTCCTCGAACCAGCCGCGCCCCTCACCCGTGTCCGCCCACTCGCCGAGCTGCTCGACGAAGGTGGCGGTCGGCCGCGGCCCCGCGAACAACCCGCGTTCCAGGCCCGTGGCCAGGGAGTCGCGGTAACCGGCGAGCGCCGCCGGCACCGCGCGCAGCCGCTCGGCGACGCGCCCCCAGTCCTCGTCCGTCCGCGTCGGGGTGAGCGAGAAGACCTCGCGGACCGCGTGGGCCGGGGTGCCCATGTTGCCGACCTGGCGCAGGCCCTCCTCGGCCTCGTGCACGGCCAGTTCGGCCGTCAGCCGCTCGCGCAGCAGCCGCGCGCAGCGCCGCTCCACGTCGCTGTCGCCGCCGGGCCGGCGCTCGGCCTCGTCCAGCAGGGCCAGCGTGTTCCGCGCCAGCTCCGCGAGGGCCTCCTGCCCGGCGGGCGAGAAGTCGGGCAGACGGCCGGAACTCCCGGGGTCGCCGAGATAGGTACCGGTCACCGGGTCGAGGGCGATGAGGTCGTCGACGTAGGCGTCGGCGACCTGGCGGGGCAGCGGGCTCTTGGTCTCTGACATGCGAACATCCTCATACGGATACCGGTGCCGCGTCAGCCCGGTTCGCCGGGCCGCCCGTCCGGGGCGGCCGGATTTCGCTCAGGGCGTGGTCCTGGGGGAGTCGGGCGGCAGCAGCGGACCGCACTCCCACTGCTGGAAGATCAGCCGCGTCTCCACCCGCGCCACCTCCCGCCGGGACGTGAACTCGTCCAGGACCAGCCGCTGAGGTCGCTCATGTCCGCGACCGCGACGTGGACGAGACAGTCGTCGGGGCCGTGAGATGGAAGGCGGTACGGGACTCGGGCAGCGCCCGGATGCGCTCCACGAACGGGCCGACCAGCTCCCGCCGGTGAGGGCGCACCCGCACCGACAGCAGCGCCTGGAGCCCCCGGCCCAGTTTCGCCGGGTCCAGTTCCAGCCGGGGCCCGAGGATCACCCCGGCCCGCCGCAGCCGCGCCACCCGGTCCAGACAGGTCGACGGCGCCGCCCCGACCTGAGCGGCGAGATCCCGGTACGTGGCCCGGCCGTCGTTCTGGAGCAGCCGCAGCAGACGGAGGTCCACCGGATCGAGCACGACGGAATCGACCATCGGCCGAACGTAACACGGCCTCCGCCCTCCGCAGCCCGTTCGGTGTTCACCCTTCGCCTCATGCATTCCGCGCGCACGACCGCGCCGCAGGCGTGGGTGACGGCCCGCAGGTCGACCTCGGCCAGCGTCGGGTTGGCCGGCGACTACACGAGCACCAGCCCGGTGTCCGGGCGCAGCGCGTCCGCGACGCCCGCCGGGTCGATCCAGGTGACCTCGGTCCCCAGGAGCCCGGCGGTCAGCAGATGGTCGCTGCAGCCGTACAGGGGCCGGACGGCGACCACGTGCCGCAGCGGGTAGGTCGTGGACAGGTCGATGGGCGGGGCGTGCAGCCCCCGGCCGGCGAGGTCGCCGCGGTCGGCGTGCACGGCCTCGGTGGCCAGGGCCCGGCCGACGGGGCGTACGGCATCGGAGAGGGACGGGGTCGCGGTCGATCGGTGCCGCTGCTGGTGGACAGCACCTTCGCCACGCCCGTCCTCCAGCGCCCCGCCGAGCACGGGGCCCGGCTGGTGCTGCACAGCGCCACCACGTACCTCGGCGGCCACGGGGACGTGCTGGCCGGCGTGGTGGCCTGCGGCGAGAAGTTCGCGGGGCGGCTGCGGCAGGCGCGCTTCGCCACCGGCGGCGTGCTCCATCCGCTGGCCGGCTATCTGCTGCTGCGAGGACTGTCGACCCTGCCCGTACGGGTCCGGGCCGCCTCCGCCAACGCCGCCGACCTCGCCGGGCGCCTGGCCGCCGACCCCCGGGTGGCCCGTGTGCACTACCCGCGGATCGGCGGCGCGACGGTCTCCTTCGAGGTCCACGGCGACCCGCACGAGGTGATCCGCCGGGTCGGTCTGATCACCCCCGCGGTGAGCCTCGGCAGCGTCGACACGCTCATCCAGCACCCCGCCTCCATCAGCCACCGCGTCGTCGGCGCCGCCGACCGGCGCGACGCCGGGATCGGCGACCGGCTGCTACGGCTGTCCGTCGGCCTGGAGGACGTCGACGACCTGTGGGCCGACCTTGACCGGGCGCTGGGGGAGCGGCGCTGAGCCGCTCCCGGGGGCGCTTCGGTCACTCCCTGCCGATGGACTCCCCCTGCGGCAGCCCCGCGGAGGACGGCACCGCCGGGGTCAGGCGGGCGGTGACGACCAGGGTGCCCTCCTCGATCTGGTAGTCGAGGGGGAGGCCCAGGCCGCGCATCGCGGCGACCATGCCGGTGTTGGACGCCTGTGTGACCGCGTACACGCTCTCGCAGCCCGTCTCGGCCGCCATCGCGACCAGCCGGCCGAGGAGTTCGGCGCCGATGCCCCGGCGCTGCCACGCGTCCTCGACGAGCAGCGCGACCTCCGTCTCGTCGCCGTCCCACAGCAGATGACCGAGCCCGACGATCCGCCCGGAGGCGGTCTGCACGGCGAGGGTGCGGCCGTAGCGCGGGCTGAGGAGGTGGTTCAGATAGCGGTCCGCGTCCCCGACCGGACCGTGGTACCGCATGCTCAGCGTCCGCGCCGAGCACCGCTCGTGCATCTCCTTCGCCGCCGGCACGTCCCGGGTGTCGGCCCGGCGGACCGTGATGTCGCTCCCTTCCGGCAGCGTCAGCACGTCCCGGGCGCGCGGGACGCGCGGACCGAGCAGCCCGTCCAGCTCGACCAGCGCCCGCGCCCGCGCGAACTCGGCCGGGGTGAACGGCAGATAGGCCCGCTCCACACTGATCATGCCGCCCTCCGGCGCCCGCAGCCGCAGCACGGTGTCCTCCATCACGCCGTCCGGCGGTACGTCGACGGCGCCCCGGCCGCCCTTCGGCGCGGGCACCGAGCGGATCGTGCACCGGCCCAGCAACTGGCGCAGCGCCAGCGGCAGTTCCGCCGCGTCCAGGGCGGTGCGGGCCGCGAGGCCCAGGACCCGGGTCGGCGCGTCCACCAGGTCGTGCGCGTCCGCGCGCTCCGTCCAGGTGTCGGCGCCGCCCGCCGCCGTCACCAGGGCCGCCAGCTCCGACCCGGTCAGCTCGCCCGGGGTACGGAGCAGGAACTCGTCCACGGTGCCGTCGGCCAGCGGGTGGGTCTGGAGACTCAGGATGTCGACCCGCCGTTCGGCCAGCGCCCCGCACAGAGCGGCCAGCGACCCCGGCGCGTCCCGCACCGTGGTCCGCATCCGCCACAGCGCGCTCTCCTCGCCGTCGGGAACGGAACCCGCCGATGCCGGTGCCGTGTCCCCTCCCGTCGCCGTGGCCGTCGCCGTCTCCCCGACCGGCCGCACGAGGGTCGGCGGCCGGTCGCCGGTATCACCGGCCGGTGGCGCGTGACCGTGGCGGCGTGACCGCCAGGTGTGGAAACCGGCGGTGGCGATCAGGGCCGCCACCGAGGCCAGCAGCATGGCCGGCACGGTGGGGCCGTTGTGGACGAGGTGCGTCACTGCATCCGTCACGTCAGACATGTCTCGACTCATGCAGCCACTGTGAAGGAACGGTGTTGCGTGATCACGAACGCCCTGTGACCGATGGGTAAAGAAGGCTTCCGGGACATTCGTTGCACTTTTTACAAGTCGCGCGCTCCCCGGACGGACGGGTAAGAGGTCAGGCGGCGACCGCCTCCCGGGCCAGCGCGTCGCGCAGCCTCCGGGCCTGGGTCACCAGCCGCGACGAGCCGCGCCGGTCCGCCGCCCGCACCGCCGCCAGCAGCGCGCCCGCCTTGGTCACCGTCGTCGTCGCACTCATCACGCGTCCCCCTCGATCCGAACCGTTGCCAGGGTCGCCGTGGCGCCCCGCCGTGCCATCCGTACCGCCAGCGCGTGCTTGCACGGCCCGCGTCCGCCCCGGTACGTGGCCCACCACACGCAGCTGCACGTCAGGACGCCCTCCGCCTCGCGCACCCGGTGCACATGGCCGTCCTCGGCCGTGACCGTGCCGATCGCGCCGTCCAGAGCCACGGCACCCCGCGCCACGAGGGCGCGGGCCGAGCGCAGCCGGGGGTTGTGCCGCTCCCCGCGCTCCGCGTCGTACGGCAGCTCCCGGTGGAAGTAGGCCGCCTCCGCCGTGTCGTACCCGACCCGCCCCGACGTGCCGAGGCGGACCAGGGCCGCGCGCACCCGCTTCCTGGTGAGCCCCGAGGCGGCGGCCAGGTCGGCCGTGTCGATGCGCGGCTCCCAGGCGAGCAGCACCGAGATCAGCTCGGCGTCGGCGGCTGCCTCGTCGGTGGCGAGCGCGTCGAGGACGCCGCCCTCCCCGGAGAACCCGCGCGCCGCGTCCGGGGACAGGGTGAGGGTGAGCCGCATGCCGGGCAGGAGGATCTCCCAGGCGGAGGCCGTGGCGGCGGCACCCGGGGCGACCAGGGGGCCGTAGAGGCGCAGGGCGGTGGCGTGGCGCAGGACGCGGCGCAGCGCGACCAGCCGCTCCGGGCCGGGCAGGCAGACGGCGCCGGGCACCGCGCGGATCGTCGGCCGCAGGGTGCGCCCCGAGGGCACGACCCAGCGGGGGCCGCTCGCCGCCCGCCCGCCGCCCCGGGGCAGCCCGCGCAGGAAGCGGACCGCCTCGGCGGCGTCCAGCTCGGCCCGCAGGTCGAAGCCGGCCGCGACGACCTGGGCCTCGGCGAAACCGCGCAGCCACCGGTCGGGCAGCGGCACCTTCTTCTCCACCACCGGGCCGTCCAGTGTGGTCACCGCCAGTTCCTCGGGGCCGACCCGCAGATGCAGCGGGTCGTCGGCGCCGATCCGG
Organism: Streptomyces sp. cmx-10-19; assembly: GCA_049998335.1. Lineage (GTDB taxonomy): Bacteria > Actinomycetota > Actinomycetes > Streptomycetales > Streptomycetaceae > Streptomyces. The sequence goes on along the minus strand of JAEBFB010000018.1, from coordinate 27,120 downwards.
GACAGGGCCTCGCGCAGCGGGTCGTTGACGTCGACGTTCGTCGTGCCGTGCCCTCTCTCGCCGCCGTCGAGGCCCGCCTCCAGCACGTCCAGGCGGGCGTACACCCCGCCGCAGCCGGAGAAGGACTCGAAGCGCAGCCGGTCGCCGTTGCCCGTCACCACCGGGTCCAGCGAGGCGCGCAACTGGGGCTGGTAGTACCGCGCGGCGGCCACGTCGGCCACCGCGAGCAGCGCCGACGACGCCTCCTGCGGAGACGTCAGGAACCCCGCGAAGAACCGCGGATGGTCCACGGAACCGGCGGGAGTCGCCCCCTGGGAGGTCTCCAGCCCCAGGCGCTGACCGCCCGCGGCGGATTTCAGCACGGAGGGTCGTCGATAGGCCACGGCCTGCAAGGATCGCGTCATGGAAAAACCGTAGAGGCGACCACTGAAAATCGCTCTGACCTGCGCAAACGGAATGATGCGGCGGTGAGTTCGCCGAACGGGGAGCCGCGGATGGCGCGCGCGCCGCGCACCGGGGGATGACGCCGGTGCGCGGCTTGCCCGACAGGGTACGGGACTACTGGCCGACCCGCCCCGGCCTGAGCACCTTCGTGAACAGGACGGTGCCGTCCTGCTCGCGCAGACGCACCGTCAGCTCGGCGCTATCGCCGTCGATGTCGACCTCGCCGAAGAACTGGTAGCCGCCCGCGGGCGACACGTTCGACGCGGTCGGCGCCTTCACGAAGACCCGCTCGGGACCGAAGGTGCCGTCCAGGTCGCTCGCCGGGAACGCGCCCGCGTTGAGCGGCCCGGACACGAACTCCCAGAACGGTTCGAAGTCGGTGAACGCGGCCCGCGAGGGCTGGTAGTGCTGGGCAGAGGTGTGGTGCACGTCGGCCGTCAGCCACACCGTGCCGGTGATGCGCCGATGCTTGACGAACCGCAGCAGCTCGGCGATCTGGAGCTCCCGGCCCAGCGGCGCGCCCGGGTCGCCCTGCGCGACCGCCTCGATGTTGGGGGCGCCCTCGGTGGCGTCGGGCACGACCAGGCCGATCGGCATGTCGGCCGCGATCACCTTCCACACCGCCCGCGAGCGCGCCAGCTCCCGCTTGAGCCACTCCAGCTGCTCGCGGCCGAGGATGCCCTGCGGGTCGGTCTTCTGGTCGTCGGGGGAGTTGGCGTTGCGGTACGTCCGCATGTCCAGGACGAACACGTCCAGCAGCGGGCCCTGGTGCAGCACCCGGTGCACGCGCCCCTCACGCGCGCCGGGGCGCAGGGTGGAGATCGGGAAGTACTCGGAGAACGCGCGCCGCGCGCGGGAGGCGAGTACGTCGACGCTCTTCTCGGTGTAGCGGGCGTCCGTCTCGGCTATGGTCTGGCCGGGGTACCAGTTGTTGCGGACCTCGTGGTCGTCCCACTGGATGATCGACGGCACCCGCGCGTTGAAGCGCCGCAGGTTCTCGTCGAGCAGGTTGTACCGGAAGTTGCCGCGGAACTCGGCGAGCGTCTCGGCGACCTTGGACTTCTCCTCGGTCGTGATGTTCCGCCAGGTGGAGCCGTCCGGGAGGGCGGCCGTCGCGGCGATGGGACCGTCGGCGTAGATGTTGTCGCCGCTGCACAGGAAGAAGTCCGGGTCCAGGGCGCCCATCGCGTCGTAGATGCGGTAGCCGCCGAGGTCGGGGTTGATGCCCCAGCCCTGGCCCGCCAGGTCGCCGGACCAGACGAAGCGCACGCCGTCGCGCCGGCGCGCCGGCACCGTGCGGAACGTGCCGGTCACCGGTTCGCCGGTGCGGCGCGGGTCGTCGGGGTCGGCGAGGAGCACGCGGTAGTGGATCTGCTCGCCCGCCGGGAGGCCGTGGAGGGCGGTCGTGCCGGTGAAGTCGGTGCCGGGGCCGAGCAGGGGGCCGTGCCAGCGGCGCGGATTGCGGAACGACTCGGTCGCCGACGTCTCGACGACCATCCGGGCCGGCCGGTCGGACCGCGTCCACACCAGACCGGAGTGCGCGCTCACGTCCCCGGTCTGCACGCCCCAGGCCGCCCCCGGCCGGCCGGAACGGGCGAACGCCGGTGCCGCCCCGAGAGCGGTGGGCAGGGTCAGAGCCGCCGAGGCGGCGAGCGAGCCGCGCAGCACGCTACGGCGACCGGGCAACGGACGGTGTGTCATGAACGCGCCTCCAGAAAAGGGAACCGGCCGGGGTGCCGGCCAGGGTGCGCAGTCAGACCTACTGTCCCGGCACGGCACACGCGGAAACTCCACATGAACAACCGACCGGGGCCGGTCACTCACCGGGCGGGGGAACGGGCCGGGGCCACTCACGGGTCGTGGGCCGACTCCCGGTCGCTCAGTCGGCGGCGGCCGCCATCAGCCGCACCCCCGCCCGGATCCGGCCCGGTGTGAGGTGCGCGTACCCGAGGACCAGGCGTACCCGCGCTTCGTCGGCAGCGGGGTCGCGCGGTGCGTCCTTGTGGCCGTACTGGGCCAGCGAGCGCACCGCCACCCCCGCCTCCGTCGCCCGCTGGAGGAAGTGGTGCTGGGGGCCGTACCGTTCGGGGAGGGTGGCGATGGCGTGGAGGCCGGCGGCTATGCCGGAGACCCGGGAGCCGGGGAAGTGCTCCTCCAGGGCGGCGACCAGGGCGTCCCGGCGTTCGCGGTAGGCCCGCTGGCACAGGCGCAGTTGGCGGTCGTAGTCGCCGCGTTCCACGAAGCGGGCGAAGAGTGCCTGGTCGAGGGTGGGATGCCCGAGGTCCGTGGTGCGTTTGCGCTCCACGACGTCGTCCGCCAGCCAGTCCGGCACCAGCAGCCAGCCCAGCCGCAGCCCCGGCGCGAGGGACTTGCTGACCGAGCCCGTATAGGCGACGCGTTCCGGATCGAGCCCCTGGAGGGCGCCCACGGGGGCGCGGTCGTAGCGGAAGTCCCCGTCGTAGTCGTCCTCCAGGAGCAGGCCGTCCACCGACCGCGCCCAGTCCAGCAGCTCGGCCCGCCGACGCGCCGAGTACGCGATCCCCGTGGGGAACTGGTGGGCCGGCGTCGTCACCACCAGCCGTACGCCCGACCTGCGCAGAGGTCCCACCGCGAGGCCCTCGGCGTCCAGGGGCAGCGGCACCGCGCGGATGCCCGCCGAGGCGTACAGGTCGGAGTGCTGGGGGCTGCCGGGGTCCTCGACACCGGCGGTGCGCATCCCGCGCGCGTGCAGCACCTCCGCGAGCAGCGCCGTCGCCTGCGCCACCCCGGAGACCACCACGAGCCGCTCCGGGTCCGCCGCCACCCCCCGCCGCCGCGCCAGCAGTTCCGCGAGGGCCGTCCGCAGCCGGGGCAGGCCGCGCGGGTCGGGATAGCCGAGCCCCTCGTGCGGCAGCTCCGCCAGTACCCCCCTTCCCGCCGCCGCCCACGCCGACCGCGGGAACAGCGACAGGTCCGGCGTGCCCGGCACGAAGTCGGCCCGCTCGCCCGGGGAGCGCGGGGCGAGGTCACGCGCGCGCGGACGCGCCGCCCGCGCGGCGTCACCCACCCAGGTCCCCGCGCCCCGCCCGCTGCGCAGATAGCCCTCGGCCGTCAACTGCTCGTACGCCTCCGTCACCAGCCCCCGCGACACGCCGAGGTCGGCCGCGAGGTCCCGGCTGGACGGCAGCCGGGTGCCCGGGGCGAGCCGGCCGGAGCGGACCGCGTCCCGCAGGGCCGCCTGAAGAGCACGGCCACGCGCGCGGGCCGGTGCCGAGGCGGCGGGCAGCAGCAGCTCCCAGGCGGCGGACCGCCCGCCGGGCTCGGTCGGCGCTGACGTCATGAAACAGGTCCCCCGAAGGTCACGTCTTCCCAAACGCCTCCACTTTACGAGGGGTTGGACCCCCGAGCGCGTAAAGCGGGGTGACAGACCACAGCGAGGGGGCAGGGCGACGGCCGGGCCCCGAATCGTACGCGCACATCCAGGAGCGCCCGTGGACGCCAAGAACCGTTTCGAGACGAAGGTCACCTTCGCTCTCTCCCGACTCGAATGGCTGGGATTTCTCGCCGTCTCGCTCGTACTCGCCTACCAGCATCTCTCGGACATCCGCTGGGCCGTTTTCATACCGCTCTTCGCGGTGATCGATCTCGTCGGATATCTGCCCGGCGCGCTCGCCTTCCGGCGCCATCCGGAAAGACGCGTCCCGCGCGGGTACTACGTGGCCTACAACACCATGCACAGCCTGGTCACGGCGGGTGTACTGGCTGGGGCCTGGGCGCTGTTCGTGCGGCCGGAATGGGCGCTGCTGGCCCTCCCGATCCATCTCATGGGCGACCGGGCGCTCTTCGGGAACTCCATGAAGCCCTTCGGTGTCGCCTTCGAACCGGAAACCGACCCGGCCTTCCGCGAATTCGAGCAGAGATATCATTCGGCGGCGCGCTCGGGCGAGGTTCCGGCGGCGCGGAATTCCGTGGAGGACGCCGATGCCGTCCGTGCTTGACACACTGGCCGCGCACAGCGACAACCCCAGTTCCTTTCTCGCCCTCAACAGCGGGAACAACTACTTCCGGGATCACCGGTTCGAGGGAGTCTGCGCCTATCGCACCTCCGGACGCCACGTCCTGCAATTCGGCGGCCCCTTCGCGGCACCCGAACACCGCGCACCCCTGCTGGACGCCTTCGCCGCGCACACCGGACGCCGGCTGGTCGCCGTACAACTCCAGCGCGAGGACGCCGAGTTGTACGCCGCACACGGCTTCACGGTCAACCAGGTCGGGGCGTCGTACGCCGTCGATCTGAGCCGTTTCACGCTGCGCGGCTCGCGGTTCGTGCGGCTGCGGAACAAGATCTCGCGCGCCCGGCGGGCCGGCCTGGAGGTCACCGAGTCCACGGCCGGCGACGACCGCGACCGCGCCGAGCTGGACCGGATCGACCAGCGCTGGCTGCGGCAGAAGGGCCGGCACGTCAAGGAGCTGCGGTTCCTCGTCGGCCAGCGCACCGGCGAACTCCAGAAGCACCGGCGCCTGTTCGTCGGCCGGATCGACGGCGAGGTGGTCGGCTACGTCAACTACGCCCCGGTCTACGGCAGCCGCCCCGGCATGCTGCACGACCTCAGCCGGCGCCACCCCGAGGCGCCGCCCGGCGTGATGGAGGCGCTCAACGCCACCGCGATGGAACGGCTCACCGCCGACGGCGCCCACTGGCTGCACTTCGGATTCACCCCGTTCACAGGACTCGACCCGAACCACGAACTGCCGGGCGCCAGCCGCCTGTTCTCCCGCTTCACCCGCCTGCTGGCCGAGCACGGCGACGCCGTCTACCCGGCGGCCTCCCAGCTCGAGTACAAGCAGAAATGGGCCCCGCACGCGGTCCTCCCGGAGTACATCGCCTTCCGCGGTCGGCCCCGCCCCGGCGCCGTATGGCAACTGCTGCGCGCCACCAACGCGCTGTGAAGTGGCCGACGAAGCCGAAGAGACCCACCACCGCCCCACCCACCACCGCCCCACCCACCCCACCCAGGAGGACCCCACGCCCATGAGATTCCTCGAACGTGAGCGCGCCACCCTCGCCAAGCTGCTCCCCGACCTGGACCCCGCCCTGCGCGAGATCCCGCCGATGGAGCTGGAGCGGCCGGGCAGCCCCGGCATCCGGCACTTCCGGGACAGCGGCGGCCCCGGGCTGCTCGTCCCCGAGTCCCACCAGGGGCGCGGCGCCACCGCCCTGGACGCGCTGCGCGTCCAGCGGGCCATCGGCAGCCGCTCGCCGTCGCTGGCCGTGGCCACCACCATGCACCACTTCTCCCTCGCCACCCTGGTCGGCCTCGGCGGACTCGGCGACGGACTGGAGTGGATGCTGATCGAGGGCGTCGCCTCGACCAACCGCATCGTCGCGTCGGGTTTCGCCGAGGGCCGCCCCGGCGCCGGCATCCTCGACCCGTCGATGACCGCCACCGCGACCGCCGACGGCATCCGGATCAACGGCGTCAAACGGCCTTGCAGCCTGGCCCGTTCGATGGACGTGCTCACCGCGGGCGTCGTGATCCCGCGCGAGGACGGGTGCGGCGACGAACTCGCCGTCGCCCTCGTGCCCGCCGACAGCGAGGGCCTGAGCGTCAGCGGCTTCTGGTCCAGCGCGTTCCTGGCCGGGGCCGAGAGCGAGCAGGTCACGCTCACCGACGTCCTCGTCCCGCCGGAACTCGTCCTGCGCACCGCCACCACCTCCGGCGAGCGGCTGGACGACCTCCAGACCGCCGGGCTGATCTGGTTCCAGATGCTGATGACCGGCAGCTACCTCGGCGCCGCGAGCGCCCTAGTGGAGCGGGTCCTGCTCAACGACCGCGTCCCCGACCACGAACGCGTCCGGCTCTTCGTGGAGACCGAGGCCGCCATGGCCACCGCCGAGGGCGTCGCCCGCCGCGTCGACGCCGGCGACCTGGACGAGGCGGCCCTCGCCCAGGCCCTCTGCGTGCGCTACGGCGTCCAGGACGCCCTCGCCCGGATCGTCCCCCGCGCGGTGGAACTGCTCGGCGGGCTGAACTTCATGACCTCCGACGAGGTCGGCCACCTGGCCGCCTCCGCCAACGGACTGTCCCTGCATCCGCCGTCGCGCTCCCGGATGACCGGCCCGTTCGGCGCCTACCTGGCCGACGGCCCGCTCGCCCTCGCGTGAGGGACCGACGACGACCCCACGCGCCACGGCCGCACCGAACCGTCGAGGAAGGCCCGTCATGCCGCACCGCACCACGCGTCCCACCCTGCTGCTCACCGGCGGCTCCGGAGTGCTCGGACGCGCCCTGATCGACGAACTCGCGCCCGACCACGACCTGCTCTGCCTGCGCCGCGCCCGGCCCCTGCACGACCCGCGCGTGCGGGAGATCGAGGGCGACCTGCTCGCCCCGCGGCTCGGCCTGAGCGCCCGCGCCTGGTACGAACTCGCCCTGCGGGTCGACGTGGTGCTGCACTCCGCCGCCCAGACCAACTGGCGTACCCCGCCCCAGGAGATCGAGCGGACCAACACCCTCGGTCCGGAGACGATGCTCGACCTCGCCGCCCGCGCCGACGCGCCGTTCTACCTGGTCAGTACCGCCTTCGTCGCCAACACACCGTCCGAGGAGGACCGGGAGCGCTTCCCGGGCGCCGCCGCCTACCTCGACTCCAAGGCCAGGGCCGAGCAGCTGACCCGCGAGTCCGGGGTGCCCGGCGCGATCGTGCGGCCCTCCGTCGTCATGGGCCACTCCGCCACCGGGCACATCGCGGGCCGGCAGGGCCTCACCAAGACGCTCGGCGCGATGGTCCTCGGCCAGGTGCCGGTGCTGCCCGGCGCCCCCGAGGCGCGCATCGACATGATCCCGCAGGACTACGTCACCCGGGCCGTCGGCGACCTGATCCGGGGCGGTGTCGGCAGCGGCGAGTACTGGCTCACCGCCGGCACCCAGGCGCCCGCGCTCAGCGAGATCGCCGACACCTGCGCGGAGTTCGCCGTCCGCCACGGACTGCCCCGGCCGCTGCGGCCCCGGCTCATCCCCGTCGAGGCCGTGCACCGGCTGCTGCTGCCGATGCTGGAGGGCACCTCGCTGTCCGCGTCCGTCCGGCAGCGCTTCCACCACTACGCCGAACTGCTCCTGGTCTTCCAGCGCGAACTGCCCTTCGACTCCTCCCTCGGCACCCCGCACTGCGGCACCGGCCTCACCCGCGCCGACCTCCGCGCGGCACTGGTCCGCAACCTGGAGCACTGGGCCGTGGAGCGCTCCGGCGTCCTCAGCCGCCACCGCGCGTACGCGGCGACGGCGAGCGCGACGGAGGTGGCCTGATGACGGTGTCACCCCCGGCCACCCCGTCGGCCACCCGGCCCGGACGGACCGCCGCCACCGACGTCGTCGACCTCTACCTCAAGCACATCGGCTCCGGCCGCGCCGTCATGGGCCGGGTCATGGGCGGCATGGCCGAGGTCCGCTCCGAGGGACCCTGGATCCACACCGACGACGGCCGCCGCTTCCTGGACTTCGGAGGCTACGGCGTCTTCCTCCTGGGCCACCGCCACCCGGCCGTCGTCGCGGCCGTGCACCGGCAGATCGACACCCACCCGCTGGCCAGCCGCGTCTTCCTCGAACCCGTCGCCGCCCGCGCCGCCCAGGCCCTCGCCGCGCACACCCCGCCCGGCCTCGACTACGTCCACTTCGTCAACTCCGGCGCCGAAGCCACCGAGGCCGCGCTGAAACTGGCCCGCGCCCACGGACGCACCTCGCTGATCACCACCCGCGGCGGCTTCCACGGCAAGACCCTCGGCGCCCTCAGCGTCACCGCCAACGCCACCTACCAGACACCGTTCCAGCCCCTCCTCCCCGACGTCACGCAGATCGCCTACGACGATCCGGCCGACCTCGAACAGGCCCTGGCCGCCCGCCCCGACCGGGCCTGCGTCGTCGTCGAACCCGTCCAGGGCGAGGGCGGCGTCCGCATCCCCCGCCCCGGCTACCTCCGCCAGGTGCGCGCGCTGTGCCGCACGTACGGCGCCCTGCTCGTGGTGGACGAGATCCAGACCGGCATGGGGCGCCTCGGCACCTGGTGGGGCGTGGACGCCGAGGACGTACGGCCCGACATCCTGCTCGCCGGCAAGGGGCTCAGCGGCGGGGTGGTCCCGATCGCGGCGATGATCGCCACCGCCGAAGCGTACGGCCCCTTCAGCCGCGACCCCTACCTGCACACCTCCACCTTCGGCGCCTCGCCGCTCGCCTGCGCCGCCGCGCTCGCCACCGTACGGGCGATGGAGGACGAGGACACCGTGGGCCGCTCGGCGGCGCTCGGGGCGCGCGTCCTGGCCGACGTACGGGCCGTGTGCGCCCCCTACGAGGGCGGCCTGGTCCGCGAGGTGCGCGGCAGGGGGCTGCTGATCGGCATCGAGTTCGCCGAGGAACAGGCGGTCGGTGAACTGCTCCTCGAACTCATCGCCCGCGGCGTGCTCGTCAACCACTCCCTCAACTCCACGCGGGTGCTGCGCCTGACGCCGCCGGCCGTGGTCGGGGACAGCGCGCTCGATTTGTTCCTCACCACTCTCACCGAGGCCCTGCGCGGTACGGCGGGCCGAATGACGGCGTGACCTCCCCGCCTCCCCCCTGTCAGCCATCCCTTCCGGAAGGAACCGAACGACCCATGCGCCACGTGGTCCTGCACGCCCTCGCCGACGGACTGGCACCCGACGAGGTCTACCACCGCATCAGCGACTTCGGCCGCTACCCCGAGTACAGCGACGTCTTCCGCGAGGTGGCCGTGGAGCCGCCGCTGCCGGACGGCTCCACGGTCTCGGACTGGACCGTCGAGTTCCGGGGCGGCCTGATGCGGTGGCGGGAGCGGGACACGTACGCGCCGGCGACGTACTCCCTCGCCTTCGAGCAGCTCAGCGGCGACTTCCAGACCTTCGAGGGGAGCTGGCGCTGCGAGGCGCGGGACGGCGGCACGCTCGTCGTCTTCACCGCCGCCTTCGACCTCGGCATCCCCTCGCTGGCCGAGATCCTCGACCCGGTCGCCGAGTCGACGGTACGGACGAACATCGCGCGAGTGCTGCGGGGCCTGGCGGGCGCGGAGGTGATCGATGAACGCGCGGCTGCGGCTCGTGGCTGAGACGGCGCGGGCGGAACCCCTGCACGAGGAACCCGGGCCGGGCGCCACCCGCTGCCTCGGCCTGTACGCCAAGCTCGCCGCCGGGGTGACCGTGGTGACCGCCCGCGGCGAGGACGGCCCGCTCGGCATGACGGTCTCCGCCGTCACCTCCCTCTCCGCCCGGCCGCCCCTGCTCCTGGCCTGCCTGCGCGACGGCTCCCGCACCCTCGCCGCCGTCCTGGCACGGCGCGCCTTCGCCGTCCACCTGCTGCGCGAGGACCAACGCGACCTGGCGGCCCGCTTCGCCTCCCCGACCACCCCCGCCGCCGACCGCTTCGCCGGCACCGACCCGCGCCAGATCCTCGGCGTCCCCGTCCTGACCGGCACCCTCGCCTGGTCGGTCTGCCTCACCGAGGCCGTCCACCCCTACGGCGACCACCACCTCGTCATCGGCCGCATCGCGGCGGTCCACGTCGGCACGGGTCGCCCATTGCTGTGGCACGACCGCCACTTCGCCGGCCTGACCGTCACGGACGCCCCCGCCGCGCCCCGTCCCATGCCTACGCCGGAGGCCACCGGGACCCGGCCGGTGCTGGTCCTGGCGGGGCCGCGCCCTGACACGACCGGCGCCGGGCCGGCTCCCGCCGTGCCGGGGAGCCTGCCGGTGCGGGGCGCGCCCGGCCACGGGCAGGAGTCGTCCCTGGCCGGCAGACGGTCAGTGCCGTGTACCTCCGGCGCCGAGCCGAAGCCGGTGGTCACCAGGTCCGGATCGGAGCGTGACTCCGCGCTTGAGCAGGGCGACGCCGGCGGGTGCGAGCCGAAGCCCGGGGCCGCAGGGTCCGCCCCGGAGAGCGACTCCGCAGGCCGCGGGCCGGCGCCCGGCGAGGTGGAGAGGCCGCCGGTGCGGGGCGTTCCCGACTTCGAGCAGGGCTCGGCGACCGCCGGTGGGCCGTCAGCCGGGCACCCCGGGGTGGACGCCCCTCGGGCGGGGGCGGATGCGGTCGCCGCCGGTCCGAGCGGTGAGCCCGGCGCCGACGGGGCCGAGGCCGTCGCCGCTCGTCACGCGTCGGAGCCGGTGGTCCTCGCGCCCACACCCGAGCCCCGCCCGTGGGCACCCGGACGGGCCCCCGCCGCCCCGCCTCCGGGCGCCGCCCGATGACCGGCGAGGCGGTGGTCGGCGAGGCGGCCGCCGGTGTGCCGTGCTGGGCGGTGGACGCGGGCGAGGTGCCGCCGCAGCCTCAGTTGCACGGGATCGTGACCGCGGACGTGGTCGTCGTCGGGGCGGGGCTGGCGGGGCTGTCGTGCGCGTACCACCTCGCGGAGCGGGCGCCCGGGCTCGACGTGGTCGTGGTGGACGCCGAGGGGCCGGCGGCCGGGGCCAGCGGGCGGGGAACCGGGCTGCTGGGGCCCCGCGCCGGGCCCGCCGTGGACCGGGCGGTGCGGAGGTTCGGGGCGCGGACGGCACGGCGTATGCACCGGGCCGGCGAGCAGGCGGTACGGGACGTGCTCGACCTGTGCGTCCGGCTCGACGTGCCCGGCGGGGTGCGGCGGGGCGGGCAGCTCGTGGCCGCGGGTTCGCCCGCCGGACTCGGCGCCCTCGCCCGGCAGGCCCGCGCCTACCGCGCCCTGGGCGTGGACGTTCCCGTCCTCACCCCGGCCGGCGTCCGCGACCGCGTCGGGGTGCCGTACCGCGCCGCGCTCCTCTACGAGCCCGCCGCCACGCTCGACCCGGCCGCCCTGACCCGCGCGCTGGCCCGCGCCTGCGCCGACAAGGGGGTGCGGTTCTACGGCCGCAGCCCCTTGCTGGCGCTGCGCCCCGGCGACCTGGTCGGCCCCGAGCTGGTCCTGCCGCACGGCAGGCTCTACGCCGGCCAGGCCGTCCTCGCCGTCAACTCCGCCGCCCAGGCCCTGGACCTGCCCGTCGGCACCGTCGTCCCGCTGGAGGTGTACGCCGTCGCCACCGAGCCGCTCAGTACGCCGGCGTACGAGACGCTCGGCGGGCGCACCGGGCACGCCGTCGTGGACGCCGTACCCCTCGCGCCGTACTTCCGGCTGCTGCCCGACCGGCGCCTGGTGGCGGGCGGCGGCACCGCCACGGTCCCGGCCGGACTCGGCACCGCACGCCTCCAGGCCCGCCGGGAACGCGCCTGGGCCCGCCTGGAGCGCCGGCTGCGGATCCTGCACCCCGACCTCGCCGGGGTCGGCGTCACCCACCGCTGGTCCGGCCGGATCGGCATGACCGGCGACGACCTGCCCGTCGTCGGGCCGGTCCAGGGCCACCCCGACGTCTGGTACATCGGCGGCTGCGGCGGACACGGCCTCGCCCTCTCCGTCGCCCACGGCGCCCACGTAGCCACCGCCCTCCTCGGCGAGTCCCCCGCCACCGCCCCGCTCCCCTGGCACCGCTCCCGAGCCCCGAGCCTCCCCGTCCGCGGCCCCGCCCGACCCCTGCTGCGCGCCTACGTGGACACCCTCGGGCACACAGCACGCCGATCGTGCTGACGGCACGTCGGGGCGCGGCAGCCGCGCCCGCCCCCGACAGACCGCCGAGGACTCCGGCGCCGCTCCCGCGTCCCGGGCCTTTCCGTTCGCGGCCGCGCCCCGCCCCTGCTGCGTGCTGACGCGGACGCTCTCGGGCGTGCCGCGCGCCCGTCGTGCTGACCGCGCGTCCGGCGCGGCAGCCTCGCCCGCAGCCGACATATCGGAGAGAGCCCTTGCGCCGAGCCCCTGCCCTGGCACCGTCCGCGAGCCCCGGGCCTTCTGGTCCCGCGGCCCTCGCCGGTTCCGGCGGCGTGCTTACGCGGACGCGCCGCGCGCCCGGTGCGGCAGCCGTGCCCGCACCTGGCAGATGGGCGAGGGCTCCGGCGCCGACCCCTCCCTGGCACCGCTCACGGGCCCCGGACCACCCTGTCCGCCGCCCCGGCCGGGCCGTGCGGCGCGCGCCTGCTCGGACACGCCGCGCGCCCGGCGCGGCGGTCCTGCTCTGCCCTGCCCCGACAGATCAGAGAGGCGCCGGCGCCGATCCCCGGCCCTGGCACCGTTCCCGCGCCGCGCGCCTCGCGTGCTGACGGCAAGTCGGGGCGGGGCAGCCCCGCCCCACCCCCGGCAGATCCGTGAGAGCTCTGGCACCGAGCCGCTGCCTCGGCACCGCTGCCGCGCCCCGGACGTCCCCGCCCGCAGCCCCGCCCGTCCGCAGCCCCGCCCGTCCGCAGCCCCGCCCGTCCGCAGCCCCGCCCGTCCGCAGCCTCGCCCGATCCGTGCCGTACGCCGACCTGGACGCCCCAAGGCGCCCCGCGCGCCAAGCGTGCCGGCGGCGTGTCCGGCGCGGCAGCCTGGCCCCCGTACCCGACAGAGAGGTTCCCGATGCGTCACCCTCGCCCCGGTACCGACGGGGCACTCCCCGCGTCGTTGCCCCTCGGCACCGCCGACCTGGCCTACCATCTGGCCCTGCGCGGCAGACCCCTCCCGGCCGGGTTCCTGTTCGGGTTCTCCGGACCCGCCCCGACCCTGGACTCCGTACGCGCCCGCGTCGCCGAACGCGCCCACCAGATCCCGGCGTTGCGCTACCGTCTCGCGCGGCAGAGCCGGACGTTCGTCCGCGTCGAGAGGATCGACGTCGAACGGCACGTGCACGAGGTCCGGCTGCCCGGCGACGACGACGGCGCCGGAGCCGGCCGGCTGATGCTGTCGCGGCCCATGAACGGGGACGACCGCCCGCCGTGGGACGTGTGGCTGGTCCACGGCCCGGCCGGCGGCCACAGCCTGTGCTACCGCACCGACCACACCCTCCAGGACGGCGTCGGCGCCGCGCACACCGCCCGCGCCCTGCTCGACGACGACCCCCGGGGCGGCCCGCCCCCGCACCGCCCCCGCCCGCCCCGCCCCGGCGGCCTCACCGGCGCCCTCGCCGACGTGGCCGCCTCCTTCCGGCACACCGACAAGCCCGCCTTCGACCTGCCCGGCGCGGACCCGTGGACGGCGGGGGCGGCGACGGGCATGTGCCAGGCCGTCGTCCCGATCGCGCGCCTGCGCGCCGTCGGCCGGGCCCACGGCGCCACGGTCAACGACGTGTTCCTCGCCGCCCTCGCCCACGCCGTCGGCGCCTGGCACCGCAAGGGCACCGGCACCACCCACCCGCCCCTGCCGGTCGCGATCCCCATGTCGGTACGGAACGCCGCCGATCAGTACGCCCCCGGCAACCGCTTCGTCGTCGCCCGCGTCCTGCTGCCCTGCGACGCCCCCTCGCCCCGGCACGCCCTCACCCGGATCCTGGCCCGCACCGAACGCCTGCGCACCGACCGCCGACGCGAGGCCCTGCGGCTGCTGATGTCCGGCCCGCGCGAGGTCGGCGCCCGCGTCGGCACCCGCATGGTCAACGGCCGCTCCGTCGCCGGCCCCGTGAGCAGCGTCGACTTCGGCAGCGCCCTCGTCCACCAGGGCAGCACCGCCCGCCGGTGCGTCGTCTACTCCGGACTCGGCGCCGGCGTCCGCTGCCTCACCACCCTCACCAGCCAGCACGACACCGCCTGCCTCGCCGTCATCCACGACGAGACCCTCGCCACGGCCGGCGAACTCCCCGACCTGTGGCTGGCCGCGCTGCTGGAGCTGGAGCGGGCGTAGCACCGGAGACGGCAGGCAGGGGCCCCGGACCGCGACAGTCCGGGGCCCCTGCCCTGCCGTTCGCCTCAGCGGGGCGCGGCCAGCGTGCCCGTCACCAGGAACACCGCATTCGCCGCCGCCTCCGACAGCAATGGCAGATACGGTGCCAACCGCTGGACCACGTACGGCAGCGTCAGCAGGTCGGCCGGCCGCGCCTCCCAGCCGTGCTCCGCCCACCAGCCCTCCGCGTCGGTGAGCTGCCAGCGCCAGGAGATCCCGGTGGTGGCGAGCGCCTCCAGGAACGGCGCCACGAACGACGTGGACGCGGCCCCGGCGTTGACGCACTCGGCGCCGAACGTGCTGCCGGGCGCGGAGAGTTCCGTCATCGTGCCGACGAGGGACTCCACGGTCTCCGGCGGCAGGTGGTAGAGGTCCGTCTCGCACAGCCACGCGGTCGGGCGGCGCGGGTCGAGGCCGGCCGCGAGCAGCTCGCCGCCCCAGTCCGGCCCGGCGGGGTCCGCGCCGACGGTGCTTCGGCGCCCGCAGGACGGCGGCGTCCCGTCCAGCACATGCTCCTTGAAGGCCAGCAGCGCCGGCTCCCCGACCTCGAAGACATGCGTCCCGGTCGGCCAGTCGAGCCGGAAGGCACGCGTGTCGAGACCGGCTCCGAGCAGCACCACCTGCCGGCAGCCCGCGCGCGCCGCGCCGGTCAGATACTCGTCGTAGAAGCGGGTGCGCACCACCGCCCAGTCGGGCAGCAGCCGCCCGAGCGGCCCGTCGCCCGGCGGACCGCCGGTGAAGCCGGCCGCGCGCAGGAACTCGGCGGCCCACGGATCGCGGACGAACGGCGCGGACCGGCCGTACTCGGCGGCGTGCGCGGCCGCCGTCCAGAGGGCGACCCGGCCGAGCCCGTCCGGCAACGGACCGCCCGGCGCGGGGGAGGAGAGGGGACCTGGGGTGTCCGAGAGGGGACCTGGGGTGTCCGGCAAGGGAGTCTCCGTATCGGTGGGATCGGGTGAGGGGCGGTGCTCGACGTCCTTCAGGGCGACCGGCGGCGGCTCAGCAGCACCGCCAGCGCCCCCAGCGCCAGCAGGCCCCCGGAGGGCCGGGTGGGACGCTGGCCGCCCCTCGCGGGCGGCGTCCGCGGCTCATGCACGTTGAGCGCGAACTGCCGGTTGGCGAGGTCGGACAGCACCCCGCGCGCCTGGTCGGGGCCGGTGACGGCGGTGAGGAGCAGCTCCATCGAAGTACGGGCGAGCTGGTTGCGGCCGAGGAACTCCCCTCCAAGCGCGAAGAGGATCTTGGGCACCTCGCCCTGGAACACCTCCGGCAGCGTGATCTCGGGGGCGAGGCAGCGCACCGAACCGTCCAGGTTGGCGAAGGACTTGCCGAGCAGAGAGACGGCCGGCGGCGAACCGATGCCCCGTTTGGTCGCCTTGGCCAGCACGGTGGTCAGCGAGACCCCGAAGTTCATGTCCTCCAGCGGCAGGTGGGAGACCTTGGGCACGAAGGCGGCCATGTCGGCGGTGAACGCCGGCATGTTGGCCCACGGCGTCAGCCGGCCCATCGCCGCCCAGTGCTGGGCGAGCCCGGCGCCGTCGTTCTGCGCCAAGGTCATGAACAGCGGCAGCAGTTGCAGGCTCGTACGCCGGTCCAGGCGCCCCACCATCCCCCAGTCGATCAGCGTCGCGGGCCCGCCCGGCGTGGCGAAGACGTTGCCCGCGTGCGGGTCGGCGTGGAAGAAGCGGTGGACGAAGTACCCGTGGTACATGAAACGCAGCAGGTCCTTGCCGATCTCGATTCGCTCGCCGTCCGTGAAGTGCGCCCGGTCGATGCGCCGGACCGAGGCGCCGTCGGCCAGCGACTGCACCAGGACCCGGGGGCTGGCGTGCAGCACCCGGGGGACCTCCAGCGAGCGGAAGGGCCGGATGTGCTCGCGGGCCTCGTCCATGTTGCGGGCCTCGCCGTTGAAGTCCAGCTCCGGTTCCATCGCGTCGAAGACGGAGCCGAGCATCGCCTCCAGGTCGATGACCTCGTTGAACCGGGGCGCGACCCGGGCGACGATCTTCGACGCCCGGCGCATCAGGGCCATGTCGGCGAGGACGCCCTCGCGGATGCCGGGCCGCTGGATCTTGACCACGGCCGGGCGTCCGCCGGGCAGGGTCACCCGGTAGACCTGGGCGAGGGACGCCGCGCCGAGCGGGGCGACGGTCTCGACGTCGTCGAAGCGCAGCTTCCAGTCGGGTCCGAGGTCCTGTGCGAGCACCGGCTCGAACACCGAGAACGGCTGCACGTCCACCTGGTCGTGCAGGTCCTGCAACTCCTCGCGGATCGACTCCGGCACCATGTCGGGCCGGGCGGACAGGATCTGACCGAGCTTCACGTAGAAGGGGCCGAGGCTCTCCAGGGCGTGCCGGACCGCCTGGGCCCGGCGCCGGTCGGCCCCGGCGGGGGCGTCGGCGCCCGCCGCCGGGAACCGGGTGCCGGTGCGTCTGCGCAGCCGCGTCGCCTGTCCGACCTCGTCGGCGACGAGACTGCCCAGGACCTTGACCACGAGGCGCAGCCGGTCGCCGACGACGGACGTCATCGTGAGTGTTCCTCCTCGGTTCGGGAGCGGGGTGCGCGGCCGGCGCGGGCGGAGCCGGTCAGCTCTCGGCCGGGGACGGCTTGCCCTGGGCCGGCAGGCTGGTGAGGTTCTGCAGCCCCTGGAGCGCCTCGATGAGCTTGGGGAGGACCTGGAGCAGCTGGGTGAGCTGGGTCGGCAGGGCCATCAGGTCCCCGACCCCGCCGGCCGCCTGCCCGAGGCCGCCGGCGAGCTGGCCGAGCCCGCCCAGGGCACCGGCCGCCCCGCCGGCCGCGGCCAGCGGATTGGCGGCGCCGCCCAGCGCGGCCAGGGGGTTGCCCGCCCCACCGAGCGCGGCGAGGGGACCGGCCGCGCTCGCGGCGCCGGTGAGGGCGGCCAGGGGGTTGCCCGCCCCACCGAGCCCGGCGAGCGGGCCGGCCGCGCTCGCCGCGCCGGTGAGGGCGGCCAGCGGGTTCTGCCCGGTCTGGGCGAGGTGCGCGAGCTGGCTCGCGGTCCCCGGGCCGAGCACCGCCAGCGGACTGCCGGCGGCGCCCGCGAGTGCCGCCAGCGGATGGGCGGCACCCGCCAGCGCCGTCCCCGGATTGACGGCGCCGGCCAGTGCCGCCAGCGTGTGCGCGGGCAGCTTGGCGAGGGTCTGCACGGGGTCTTCGGGGGTGGGGCAGCCGGGCCGTTCCGGGCGGTCGAGAATGTCGTCGAACGCCTCCTTCCCACTGTCGGCCATATCGCCGACGAGGTCCTTGAGAATGTCCTGCAGATTCCTGTCCCTGGACATGGGTGTCGTCCCTTTCTGTTTTCCTTGTCTTTTTCCTGGATCTTCTCCTCGATATTCCGCCGAGGAGAGGTGCTAGGGCTTCCGGATTACCGGACGGATCCCTCCAGGGATTTCGCGCACGCGGTCTTCAGTCGTGCGCGGCCCCGGGTGAAAGCGGCCTCGGCCGCCTTGACGGAGATGTTGTGCATGCGGGCGAATTCCGCGGTGGAGATCCCCTTGGCGCGGGCGAGTATGACCTCCTGCTCCCGCCCCCGCAGATGTCGCACCTGGCTCAGCAGCCAGCGTCCGAAGTCCGCGTCGCAGACGTCCTCCTCGGTGGTGCCGGAGGCGTCCAGGGGCGCCGCGCGCTGCAGGAGCCTGCTGCGGCGGTCCATGTCGCGGTAGAAGTCGACGCAGAGCCGGAGTGCCACGGACGTCAGAAAGGCGCCGAGCCGGTTCCTGTCCAACGTGGCGTGGGCGGCTGCGCGGGCCATCGTCTCCTGGACGCAGTCCTCGGCGTCCTGGAAACTCGGCAGTCGTCGGCGGACCAGCCGCATGAGGCGGTCCTGATGCTGGAAGATGTCTTCCCAGGAGCATGCAGCGGGCAATGGGAAGGTGGAATGTCGCACCATTGTGGATGGCAGCCCGTTGTCTCTCGGATCGAGCAGGGAGATTCGCGGCCGATTTTCTATTTGTCGGCCCTGTGGTTTTCCTACCCGAGCCCTTGGAGCGGCAAACCGGAATATATGCCTCCAGCGGTGGCGCCGGGCGGCCGTGTCATTTCCGCGGCGCCGGCCGGCGGGCCCAGTCGCGGTTCCAGTTGAACCACATGTCCCGCGCGGTCTGGTGGACCTGGGAGCCGCCGCTGCGCAGCTCGGTGGCGTACGCCTGGAGCGCCTCGCGGCCCACCATCCGCGCGCCGCCGGTGAAGTAGGACCCGCGGACGTGCCGCGGCGAGCGGTACTTGCCCCACAGCAGGATCCTCATCAGCGGCCACAGCGTGAACACCCCGGCCGGGCAGCGGTCCTCGGGGTCGAGGGTGCCCCACACCGCCGGGCACAGCTCGCTCTCGCGCAGCAGCCCGTAGACGCGCTCGATCGTCGCCTCCTTCGTCGACTGGCCGTCCCGGTAGGCCAGTACGGCGTCGCGGGCCTGGTCGAAGAGGCGCTCCACCCACGGGTTGTCGACGCCCTGGAGGCCCCGGTACGGCGGCAGCTCCAGCGCGTCGAAGCTGGCGGGGTCGCGCGTCTTCTCGAACCGCACCGCGGCTTGGTTCTGCGCGTTGGTCCCGTACAGCGTGGTGATGGTCCACACCCGGTTCCAGGCGTTCCACAGGTCGAAGTCGTCGAAGGAGATGTAGCTGCACGAGACGAGGTCGTCGTAGAACCGGAACATGCGCTTGGTCCAGTGGTCCAGGTAGGCGAACCGGGCGGTGTCGAAGTCGTCCTGGCGCACCGCGTCGATCAGCCGGTGCCCCAGCGCGTTGAGGGCCATCACGGTGACCGCGAGGCCGCTGGAGAAGAGCGGGTCGATGAAGTCGCTGGCGTGCGGCAGCAGGCACCAGCGGTCGCCCACCACCTTCTGCGAGGCGAACTGGGTCCGGTCCGTCGACACGTACGGCCGCACCGCCCGCGCCCGCTCGAACTGCCGCGCCACGCTGGGGAACCGGTGTACGTGCTGCCAGAACTCGTCCTCGGCCGGGACGTCGTCCGGGCGGGGGTAGAGGTCGAGATCGAGGTTGACGCCGACGCTGCACAGCCCGCTCGTGCTCGTCGTCTGGTTGTCGAACGGGATGACCCACAGCCACCCGCCCCGGAACATGTGGTGCAGCGTGCCCTGGCTGAACGGGCTGGGCATGCCGTGCTGTGCGCGCGGCGGCGCCACGGTGTCGAAGGGCCGCACGTCCACCATGTGCGTGAAGATGGTGCGCGACCGCGTCCGGTACGGCGGCTCCTGCCGAAGCCCCAGCCGCTCCGGCAGCACCGCCCGCATCCCGCCCGCGTCGACCACGTACGAGGCCCGGAAGCTGCCCCGGTCGCGGGTCACCAGCGTCGCGCCGTCCTCCTCGAACTTCACGTCGTCCACGAGGGTGTGGGTGTACGCGGTGACGCCGTAGGACACGGCGACGTGGAACATGTAGGCGTCCACGTCCTGCCGGAAGAAGTGCGAGTCCGGGCCGAGCGGCGGTCCCCAGGTCGGGTACTGGGTGCACTCGTCGGGCCGGGTCGGTTCGCCCTCGCGGTGGTAGACGAAGCTGAAGTTCCGCTTCACCCCGCAGTTGGACGACACATGGCGGCGCAGCGCCCCGTTGGTGGCGAGGTGCTCGATCTCCGGGACGTCGTAGCGGCGGGCCAGTACCCGCAGGCCGAACGTGGTCTCGGGGACGGTGGACTCTCCGATGGCGAAGCGGGGGTGGCCGCTGCCCTCCAGCAGCAGCACGCGCACCCCGTGGCGGGCGAGCACGGCCCCCAGCATCGTCCCGCCGATGCCGCCACCGACGATGGCGACATCGAAAACACGCTGGTCCTCTTGCATGTCTGCGGTTCCTTTCGCGACGGGTAGAGCGAGTCGCCCGGCGGCCCCGGTCACCGGCGGGTGACCGGAGGGCCCGGCAGCACCCGGCGCAGCCCGCAGGCGGCGACCCGGGCGGAGAAGGACACGGCGAACCACGGGGTGGGCGCCAGCTCGGACAGCAGCCGCCGGTCGCCCGGCACCAGACGCCCACCGCGCCCGGTGACGTCGAGCCACGCGCCGAAGTGCAGCAGCCGCGCCTCGGGCCCCGCGTCCCGCGCCGGGAACGGCCGCATGTGCGCGCGCACCGCCTCGGTCAGTGCTCCGCGCCGGCCCGCGTCCACGCCGTGCCGGGCCAGGAAGCGGTCGAGCAACTCGGCCCCCAGGCCCGGGAATCCGCCGCGTCCCAGCGGCGTCCGCCCGACCAGCCCCGCGTCGTGGAACGCCGCCGCGGCCAGCAGCCCGGCCCGGTCGTGGGCCGTGCCCCGGGTCCGCGCGAGAGCGTCGGCGAGCAGGAAGACGCGCAGCGAGTGCAGGGCGATCCGCGGCGGCAGCCGGCGCAGCTCCGTGAGGGCGGCCCCCACCAAGGGGTGCCCGATCAGTTCCGCCAGCGCGGGACGCCCGAGCAGGGGCCGCCACGCGGCGGGCAGCGCCTCGGGCGGGACGCCGGGCCGTCTCGCCCCGTCCTCACCGGCCCCGGGCACCTCCGACCCTGCGGCCATGACCGCACCCCCTTCCTGTGCGCCGTACGGCGGTGTCCTTCTCATCCCTCCTTACGCTCGGACGCCACCGCACCCCCATGCCCAACGGCCCTACCGGTATGGCGCGTTGGCGTACGGGCGGCGGCGCGCGGCACGACCGGCGCGCTCCGGGCGCGCGAGGGGGCGGAGTTGAGCGCGAGGAGACACGGGGGCAGGCTGCACTCCGTGATCGCGGTACTGAACGTGCATGAGCGCCCCCTGCCCGCCCCGCCCGAGTGCGTCGGTGCGCTGATCGACTCCCTCGGCGGTGAGACCGACCGCCTCTGGCCCCCCGACTGGCCCCCGGTGCGCTTCGAGCGGCCCCTCGCCGTCGGCGTCCGCGGCGGCCACGGGCCGGTGCGGTACGTGGTGAGCCACTATGTGCCCGGCCGGTGGGTGCGGTTCCGGTTCACCGGCCCGCGCGGCTTCGAGGGCTTCCACGAGTTCAGCGTCGAACCCCTCGACGACGGACGCACCACCCTGCGCCACACCCTCGTCGTCCGCCCGTACGGCGTGCGCTGGCTGGCCTGGGCGCTGATCGTCCGGCCGGTGCACGACGCGGTGTTCGACCGGGGCCTCGACTGCGCCGAACAGGCCCTGACGGGCCGGGTGGACCACCCGGTCACCGAGAGCCGGTACGTGCGGGTGCTGCGCACCTCCCTCCGCCTGCTGACCGTACGGCCCATTCGAAAGGGCGAACCCTACTGACCCGAAGGAGGGAATTCTTTCCCTCGGGTGAGGGATGGGGGCCCGATTCGATGGACGCGAGACTGGGACGTCGGTGTGAACCCGTCGGCGATCCCGATGGCTCACCCGGCCCCAGAGCGATCATCCCGGCGACCGTTGCGACGGTCGTTCCGACGACAGGGAGAGCGTCGTGAGTTTCCCGAACCTCCACATCCCCGGGGTCAACGACGAGGACGTCACCACGAGCCTCACCGAAGCGCCGCACCGGCTGACCGGCGTCGGCCAGGCCGGCCTGGCCCAGGCCGTCGCCGCCGTCGACGTACAGGCCGGGGAGGACGACTGGAACGTGCCGGCCACCGAGGAGCATCCGCGTCCCGTGGTCCTCGTGCACGGCACCTTCGGCAACCGCGGCTACACCTGGACCTCCGCCGCGCCACTGCTGCGCGGTCACGGCCACCGCGTCTTCCGCCTCGACTACGGCCGGCACGGCAACCCCGTGATCTTCGGTCTCGGCGACATCAAGCACTCCGCCCGCCAGCTCGCCGACTTCGTCGAGGAGGTGCTGCGCCGCACAGGGGCCCGGCAGGTCGACCTCGTCGGCTTCTCCCAGGGCGGCATGATGCCGCGCTACTACCTCAACGCCCTGGGCGGCGGGCCCAAGGTCCACCACTTCATCGGCATCGCGCCCAGCAACCACGGCGTCACCGCCCAGGGCCTGCTGAACCTCGCGCGCCAGATCCCCGGAGCCGTCGAGATCCTCGAACGGGGCGCCGTCGGGGAGGTCGTGCCCGCCTGGCCGCAACTGCAGCACGACCATCCCTTCCAGCGCGAGCTGGCCGACCTCGGCGAGACCACGGAGGGCGTCCGGCACACGGTCATCGCCACCCGCTACGACGACGTGGTCACCCCGTACACCTCCTGCGCGCTCGAACCCGCCGAGGGGCGGCACGTCGAGAACATCGTCCTGCAGGACCTCGACCCCGAGGACCGTACGGCGCACGTGAACATGCCCTACAACCCGACCGTGCTGAAGGAGGTGCTGCGGGTGCTGGCCTCCTGAGTACGGCTGCCGTCCAGCAGGACGCGCGAGACCAGTGCCGGGTAGTCGTTCATGGGGACGTGACCGCAGCCCGCCAGCCGTACCAGCCGGGCGCGCGGGACGGTTTGCCCGGCGCGGACGCCCTGGCGGGGGAGGAGCAGGCGGTCCTTGCCGCCCCATGCCACGGCGACGGGGACGCCGGGCACGTCGTCGGTGCACAGCACGCTCCGCCCCGCCCGCAGCGTCTCGGCGAACCCCTCGGCGTGCGCGAGGGCCAGCGTCTCGGCGAGCACCGCCTCGGGGGCGCGCCGGGCGGGGCGGGCGTAGATCGTGCTGGTCAGCGCGGTACGGCCGACCGCCGTACGGGACAGCCGCTCGACCAGGGGGAGCGGCAGGCTCCGCGCGGTGCGGTGCATGCCCGCGAGGACGCCGAAGGCGTAGCGCCGCTCGGGCCGGGTCCAGAAACCGGCGGGGGACAGGGCCGTCACCGACCGCACCAGTCGGTGCCGGCCGAGTTCCAGGGCCAGCAGGCCGCCCAGCGAGTTGCCCGCCACGTGCGGCCGGTCCAGGCCGAAGGCCGCGCAGAAGGCGGCGAGCACCGCCGTCGTCGTCGGCAGGTCGCGCGGCAGCCCGTGCGGCAGCGGTGCCGACTCGCCGAACCCGGGCAGGTCCACGGCTATGACGTCCCGCTCGGTCGCGAGGATGTCGACCACCGGGTCCCAGGCCTGCCGGTGATGGCCGATGCCGTGCAGCAGGAGCAGCGGTTCGCCGGTCCCCACGCGCGCGTAGGCGAGGGCGAGGTCGTGCGGGCCGTGCTCGGCGGTGAGAGACCCGTGCCGCCTGGACACCGCCGGGCGCGTCCGCTGGGATGGAGCGGTGACCACCGAAACCGCCACCGACGTCTTCGAAGAGCACCGCCCCGTCCTGCTGGGCGTCGCCTACCGCATGCTCGGCCGGCTCGCCGACGCGGAGGACGTGGTCCAGGAGGCGTGGCTGCGCTGGTCCGGCGCCGACCGGTCCGCCGTGCGCGAGCCCCGCGGCTACCTGGTGCGCGTCACCACCCGCGTCGCCATCGACCGGCTGCGCCAGATCAAGGCGCGCGGCGAGACCTACGTCGGCCCGTGGCTGCCCGAGCCCTACGTCACCGACTTCGGCGACGCCGCCCCGGACACCGCCGAGCGGGCCGTCCTCGCCGACTCCGTCTCCCTCGCCGTCCTCGTCGTCCTGGAGTCGCTCTCGCCGCTGGAGCGCGCGGTGTTCGTGCTCCGGGAGGCGTTCGGCTACCCGTACGCCGAGATCGCCGCCATGCTGGACCGCGGCGAGCCCGCCGTACGCCAGCTCGCCGCCCGCGCCCGCAAGCACGTCGAGGAACGGCGGCCCCGCTACGACGTCGACCCCGCCCAGCGCCGCGACCTCACCGAACGCTTCCTCGCCGCGGCGGCCGGCGGCGACCTCGCCGCGCTGATGGAACTGCTCGCGCCGGACGTCCGGCTGGTCGGCGACAGCGGCGGCAAGTCCAAGGCGCCGCTGCGGGTGCTGGAGAGCGCCGACAAGGTGGCCCGCTTCCTGGACGGCGCCGCGCGCAAGGGCATCCCGAACTTCTCCCACCGCTTCGTGGAGATCAACGGCGGCCCGGCCATCCTGGCCCTCTCGGCGGGCAAGCCCGACTCCGTCTTCCAGATCGAGATCGCCGACGGCCGCATCCAGGCCGTGTACATCATCCGCAACCCCGACAAGCTGCACGGCCTGGCCGCCGACCGCTAGTGCCGTAGCAGTGCACGTTTGCCCTGTTGTGATGTGACGCACCGTCCGGGGTCCTGAGCTGGATGCCGGGCGGCGGTCACGGTGTGCGGGTGGCGGAACGAGTACGGGTACGTGAGATCGATGATGCCGAGGGCCGGCGGCTGCTGCGGATCATCCGCAGGGGCACCGGATCGGTGGTGACCTGGCGGCGGGCCCAGACGGTGTTGCTGTCCGCGCAGGGCATGCCGGTGGCGAAGAGGGGTGGTCGACGACATCAGCCACGAGGGCCTGCGCATCCTGCTCCGCGAGGAAGGCGTCTCGTTTCAACGCCTGAAGACCTGGAAGACCTCCCGCGATCCGGACTACGCCATTAAGGTGGCGCGGGTCGAGCACCTCTACGCGATCGCCGACGGCGAGGTCATACCCGAGGGCGACGAGCCCGAAGTCATCCTCTGCATGGACGAGTTCGGGCCGCTCAATCTGATGCCTCATCCCGGCCGACAGTGGGCCGGACGCGGCGGCAAGCACAAGGACCCCGACCGTGAGCCACGTCGCAGACGGCGGGCGACCTACAACCGCTACGACGGAGTGCGGCACCTGTTCGCCGCCTACGACCTGGGCAAGGACAAGCTCTACGGCCACATCAAGCCGGTCAAGAAGCGCACCCAGTTCCTGGAGATCTGCCGCTACTTGCGCACCCTCTACCCGCCATCAGTGCGGATCGCGATCGTCTGTGACAACTTCTCCCCGCACCTGACCACGAAGAGGTGTCAACGAGTCGGCAACTGGGCCGCCGCGAACAACGTCGAGATCGCCTACACCCCGACTAACAGCTCCTGGCTCAACCGCATCGAGGCCCAGTTCAGCGCCCTGCGCTACTTCGCCCTCAACGGAACCGACCACGCCACCCACAAGGAACAGGGCAGCATGATCCGCCGCTACATCATCTGGCGGAACAAGAACGCCGCCGACAAGTGCCTCACTGCCCTCGTCCACAGGGTGAACGCCGCCTGACCCGCGCCGCCGGCGTCTGTCTTGGGTCGTCAGGTCCGGGTCGGTGGCGCACTCATCGCTGCCGTCAGGAACGTGATCGCCCATCGCCGGGCCGCCTGGCCCGCTACCGGGGACGTGCAGCCTGGGGAGGGCTGCTGGTGGACCTCGAGGCGGTCGACGGCCGTCACGGCAAGGATCCCCCGTATCCGGAACCACAGCTCCTCCGGGGAAAGGCCCGGCATCACGCGCGCGAAGGCTGCAAGGTAGCGCTCGCGGACCGTGTCCTCGCCCGGGCCGGTCCAGCTGCGCGCCTCCTCGGCCGGGTCGCTGAGGATCGTCACGATCAGCCGGGACGTCCGGGCGCCGCCCTCGTCGCCGGCCGACATCTCGTCGAACAGCGGCCCCGCGAATGCCTCCACCAGTTCGCTGACCGGTGGGTCGGGGGTCCGGGCGAGCAATTTGTCGAGCCTGGCGCACTGGGCAGCGTTGATGGGCTCGATCACGCGGCGGGCGACCGCGGCCATCAGCTCCGCCTTCGACCCGAAGTGGTAGCCGACGGCGGCCAGGTTCGCGCCGGCGAGTTTGGTGATCGCGCGGACCGAGGTGCCGCGGTATCCGTGCTGGGCGAAGAGGTGCTCGGCCGCGTCGAGGAGCTGGGTGCGGGTGTCTGGGGTCGCCACACGAGGGACTCTACATATGTTTGAATGAAACGAACGTATGATTAAATCGAACGTATGAAAGAAGGCTGTCATGAAGCTGCTCGTGTACGGCGCCGGGGTTTGCGGCAGCCTGTTCGCCGCCCGCATGCACGAGGCCGGCCACGACGTCTCGCTCCTCGCCCGGGGTGGGCGCCTGACCGCCCTGCGCCGGCACGGCGTGCAGCTCGCCGAGGGAGACAGCCCAGCTGTCAGGCGGGTACCGGTACCGGTGATCGAGCACCCGGACAGCGAGTACGACCTGATCACCGTCTTCGTCCGCACTCACCAGGTGGACGCGGTGCTGGAATCACTCGCCGGCGTCCAAGGTGATGTGCTGTTCCTGCTCAACTGGGCAGCCGGCCCGGAGACGCTGGGCGCGGTGATCGGCCACGAACGGGTGCTGCTCGGCTTCCCCACGACGGGCGGCACGATGGACGGCGACGTGATCCGCTACCGCAAGAGCAGTTTCATCACCCGTCGGGTCGCGATGCCGATCGGCGAGCCCGACGGCCGCACCACCCCGCGACTGGAACGGATCGTGGAGACGTTCCGTACCGCCGGGATCAACGCCAGGGCCGAGCCGCAGATGGACGCCTGGCTCAGGACGCACGCCGCATTCGAGGTGCCGCTCGGACAGGCGGTACACGCGGCGGGCGGCCCGGTAGCGCTGGCCGGCGACCCGGACGCGGTCCGCGGCATGCTCCACCTCATGCGGCAGAACCTCGCCTCGATGGAGACGCCGCCGGTACCTCGCGCGTTCGCCGCGTTGCGGGCTCTGCCGCAAGAGCTCCTCGTGGCCGTGCTCCGGCGCTTCCTGAAGAGCCCGACGGCCGTGCGCAGCGGACTCAACGACCCCTCGCCTGCCGCGGCGGCCGAACTCGAGCGGCTGACCGAACAGCTCCGCGCCTCTGCGAGAGCCCGCTAAGCGACCCAGGACGGCGAAAACCTCACCACGCATACCACCGCCAGTCCCACAGTCCTCGAACCCAGCTCCGCTGGCTCCACAGACGGCAACCGCTGACCTCATGACCGTTTCGGTAGCAATGTCGCGTCCGGCCTTCGGAATTGGCGTGGCTTTCTCCCTCTTGCGGCCACGTCCCTCACTACAGGGCGAACGTTGCTTGATGCGGCACTAGATGTTCTGTCCGGGGAGGTTGTGGACGGGTGAGTCAGATCTCGGCTGAGGGATCTTGAACGGGTGAGGGCCTTCCGGTTCGGTGTGGATTGCGACGTCAACACCGACAGAAAGGCCCTCGTGG